>CAVTQD010000057.1:0-158415 GCA_963736745.1 uncultured Verrucomicrobiae bacterium
CAATTCGAACCGGTCGAACAGAAACCCAGGCGCCACCGTACAGCCACCAATGTCCATGGTCCAAGGCTTCGCGCCGATTGCCACGCACCGGCAGGAACGAACGCTTGAGGGCGTTCACCCGAGTTAAATCCGTGCCGATAAGCATGTTCACGATCTTTGCGCCGTCGGCGCAACAGTAAGGGCGAGAGGTGCCCCTGCGTACCAGTGCCAGACTTCGATGGAATCAATCCGGTGCCAACGGGAGATTTCGCCGGCCGCGAGCAAAAAATAGATCGCGGTTGAAGCCGACCTGTCGCCGTACATCGTCGGATCTCGAAGCGTTTCGCGATAATGGCCGCCCTCTGGGTGAGGTCTCAGATCCAGGGACCGGATGATATCGGAGGCAGTCATTAGGTGAGAGCTATCGTGGCGTGTGGCGGCTCATTTTGATTGCAAGGCCTACACCGTCGCTACTTTGCTAAGTGCACCGTCCCGCATTGAATGGTCACTATTATGCAAGAGGGTGCAGGAGGTTATTGCCACTTGCCACGAAAACTCAAAACCAAACTCCGGGATACTGGCATGTGGGGTCATCTCGTATTACCTTCGCCATCTTATGCCCAGGTCTGCCGAGTATCCGCAGAATGCGGTCATTATTCGTGGCGCGCGCCAGAACAACCTGAAAGGGATCGACCTCGATCTGGAGCTTAATAGATTCCATGTGATCACGGGTCCAAGCGGCAGTGGCAAATCGAGCCTGGCCTTCGATACGATCTATGCGGAAGGGCAGCGCCGATATGTCGAAACTTTCAGCCCTTACACCCGCCAGTTTCTCGAGCGGATGGACAAACCGCTGGTGGACGAAATTCTCGGTATTCCGCCTGCTATTGCGATCGAACAGGCGAACCGGGTTCGTACGACTCGATCCACCGTCGGAACAATGACGGAGATCAACGATTACCTGAAACTCTTGATGCCACGTGTGGCGCACGCTTTCTGTCCTGAGTGCGAGCGCGAGATCGTTCCCGAAACTCCTGACGAGCATCGCGTCCGCAGTTTTGCTCAAAGCTCTAAAATCTCGCGCAATCCTCGTGACGTTCGGCGTTCCGGTGCCGATCGGCACCAAACCTCGGCAGATTTTTTCTCCTTCCTCAATCAGCAAGGCTTTTTGCGCGTCTGGCTGAATCAGGAACCCATCGCGTACCGATAGCAACCCAGGTAAAGCGGCTTCCCGCACTCGTACCCGTCATCCAGGACCGCACCACGGTCGAAGAGTCGAATTACGCGCGGCTGACTGAAGCGATCGAACAGGCTCTGAAATACGGAAAGGGTCAACTAAACATCGTGGCGCTGAACCCAATCGAAGAGCATCGTTTCTCCACCGGATGGCATTGTCCCTATTGCGATATCGACATTCGACCGCCGGCACCCGGTCTCTTTTCGTTCAACAATCCGCTTGGAGCTTGTCCGGCTTGCAGGGGATTCGGACGGACGATCGGTATCGACCTGAACCGAGCTATGCCGGATCGGAGCCTGAGCATCGCCGACGGCGTCGTGAAGCCTTTTCAGACCGGTCAGATGCGCGAGTGCCAAAAGGATCTGGTTTCCCGAGCGTTGGATCGACAAGTCGATATCCATTGCCCGTTCGAAGATCTGCCGAAGGCCGACCAGGAATGGGTGATCAACGGCGATCTTCGTCCTGATCTGACCGCGGATGAAGTTTGGGAAAGCGGCGGGTGGTACGGGATCCGTGGCTTTTTTGATTGGATGGAATCGCGCGCCTACAGAATGCACGTCCGCGTATTTCTGAGCCGTTACCGCGCGTACACCCTTTGTCCGCAATGTCACGGGACACGGTTCAAACCGGAGACACTGAATTTTCGGGTAGTGATCGGAGAACAGCGCTTTACGCTCTGCCGACTCTGCAGCAGATGCCGGTCGAGGAATTGGCAGCCCGGCTCGCACAACTGCCTATCTCTCGAAAGAGATACGACGACCGAAGATGGTCCGCTCCCAGATCGTCTCCCGGCTCAACTATCTGGTCGACGTCGGACTCGGATACCTTACTTTGGACCGCGCGACTCGTTCCCTGTCCGGCGGCGAAGTGCAACGAGTGAATCTGACGACTTGTCTGGGCGCCTCTCTTGTCAACACACTCTTTGTGCTCGACGAACCCAGTGTCGGACTTCACCCGAGGGATGTCCATCGCCTGATCAGTGTGCTCCATGGCTTGCGCGACAAAGGGAACACGCTTCTGGTCGTCGAGCACGAAGAGGCCGTGATTCGAAGCGCGGATAACCTGATCGAGATCGGACCTGGCCGAGGCGAACTCGGCGGGCAACTGGTTTATCAGGGTCCGATTGACCGCATAGAGGAAGCGTTACCGAACTCACTTACGGCAGCCTACCTTACCGGCAAAAAGCGCATTCTCCCGCCAAAGCGACGCCGAAAGCCGAAAAAGTTTCTCGAAGTAGTTGGTGCTCGCGAGCACAACCTGAAAAACGTCGATGTCAGATTTCCTCTCAACGTATTCTGTTGCGTCACTGGTGTTTCCGGTTCGGGAAAAAGCACATTGGTGCAGGATGTTCTCTACCAGAATCTGATCCGTTTGAAAGGCGGTTCGAGCGAAGAAACGCCCGGGATTTGTGACCGCATCCTTGGTGCCCATGATATCGATGAGGTCGTCCTGGTGGATCAATCGCCGCTGGCCAGATCTCCAAGATCGACACCAGCCGTCTATGTCGGAGTATTCGATCGGATCAGGGAACTGTTTTCGACCCTCCCCGAATCGAAAACAGCGGGCTTGACTCCATCGGCATTCTCGTTCAACTCCGGCACCGGCCGTTGTGAACGCTGCTCGGGCCTTGGCTACGAGAAGGTCGAGATGCAATTTCTCAGCGATCAATACATCCGCTGCGGCGAATGTGATGGGAAGCGGTACCAAGCCGCACATCCTTGCTGTTAAGCTGCGAGGGCAAATCCATTCACGATGTTCTGGAACTGACGGTAACGGAAGCAATCGCATTTTTCCGGCCCACAAAAGCATACGAGGCGCTGGTTGAGCCGCTGGAGCTTCTCAGACAAGTCGGGCTCGGCTATTTGAGACTCGGTCAACCGGTCAACGTGCTATCCGGAGGAGAATCGCAGCGCCTGAAGCTCGTCGGCCACCTTGCTGAGAGCAAAAAAAACAGCCGGCACGCGCTCCTGATCTTCGACGAACCGACGACCGGCCTGCATTTCGATGATATCGCCTCTCTCTTGAATCTTTTTCATCAACTTGTGATCCGGGGCAACACTTTGATCGTAATCGAACACAACTTGGATGTCATCCAGTCTGCGGATTACGTCATCGATCTCGGCCCCGAAGCCGGCGCGCATGGCGGTGCAATTGTTGCCGAGGGAACGCCCGAGGAAGTGGCGAAAAACCTCGTTCCCAAACCGGAATTTTCCTTCGGGAAAAGTTGGCAACATCGGCAATCTCGATCGAGCGCCCGGGTCGCAGAGCTTCCCAAAATAGTCGCAAAGCCTGCGATTTCGGTTCACGGAGCGCGCCACCACAACCTGAAGAATCTCTCCCTCAGGCTGCCACACGAAAAGATCATCGTGATAACGGGCCTGAGCGGTTCTGGAAAGTCGAGCCTGGCCTTCGATATTCTTTTCGCCGAGGGTCAGCGCCGCTTTCTGGATAGCATGTCGGCTTACGCGCGCCAGTTTGTCGAACAACTGGAACGCCCTGACGTGGATCACGTCGAGGGAATACCGCCAAGCGTGGCGATCGAACAGAGACTCACTCAGGGAGGCGGCAAATCCACTGTCGCAACGCTTACCGAGGTTTACCATTTCCTGCGGCTGCTGTTCGCTAAGCTCGGAACACAACATTGTCCGCGGTGCGGCATTCCGGTAACCAAACAAAGCGTCGCAGCAATCCTCAGACTAGTGCAGGATTTCATCAAGAAGGCGCCTGCGACGTTGACGGCGCCGCTGGTGAAAGCACGAAAAGGGTATCACAAAGAAGTTGCGGCCTGGGCCGAGCGCGAAGGTTACCGCGAATTGATTGTCGACGGTAAAAGATGCGCAATCGCCGAATTCCCAAGCCTTGAACGCTACCGGGAGCATACGATTGATGTCGTCATTGCCGAACTGAAGAGTCCCGATGAGCAGGAGATCCAACAACTGGTCAAAACGGCGCTCCGGATCGGAAACGGCTCAGCCTTTTTATTGCCCGCAAAAGCCAAAGCGAAACGGGCGTCCCGAAGCTCCCTCGCGAACGAGTCGGATGGCACGTTGCCGAAGTTCAAGGCCGGACGCTCGTCCCGATTCTAAACCGCGTCGTCTTGAGTAGCGAAATGACCTGTCCAAACTGCGGAGATGCGTTTGAAGAGTTGGATCCCCGCCTCTTTTCCTTCAACTCGCCGCACGGCTGGTGTCCGATCTGTAACGGATTCGGCTACGTTCTCCCGTTCGCCATGGACGAGGAGAAAGCAGAGTCAAAACTTGGCAGCCGAGCTGATTGCAGAGCGGCGGAGCGATTCGATCGACGAAGACAGCGTGGAGCAGTGCCCGGGATGCCGCGGCACCCGTCTGAATGCAATCGCGCGCGCGGTCAAAGTGCAAGGCTACACGATCGATCAAATGACCGCGACACCGATCAGGCACGCCATCTCGCTCATCGAAACCCTGAAGTTCTCGGGCTCGAATCGTCCGATCGCGGCGGATATTCTGAACGAAATCAAGCAGCGGCTCTTGTTCATGCGGCAGGTCGGCCTGGAGTATCTGACGCTCGACCGATCCGCCAAGACATTGAGCGGCGGCGAGTCCCAACGAATTCGACTTGCTGCTCAACTCGGCTCAAATTTGCGCGGTGTATTGTATGTTCTGGACGAGCCCACCATCGGTCTGCACCCTCGAGATAACGAACGACTTCTCGATACACTGAAAGCTCTGAAAGAAAAGGGCAACACCCTGGTCGTTGTCGAACATGACGAAGAGACGATGCGACGCGCCGACCTGATTGTCGATCTGGGACCTGGCGCTGGACGCAGGGGCGGTCAGCTGGTTGTACTCGGCCCGATTGAGAGAGATTCAAAAGTGCCAGTAAATCAGTGACTGGGAAGTATCCTCGCGCTGCCCTTGGCTCACCCTTTACGAGGTTCTTGGCGATCCTTGCAGGAGGTGAATTGGCTCGAAATCAAGGGAGCGCATGCAAATAACCTGAAACACATCGACGTCCGGTTCCCTATCGGGCGGCTCTCGGTCATTACCGGCGTTTCGGGCTCGGGGAAGAGCACGATTCTGCGATCGGTTCTGTTGCCCGCGGTTCAGCAGTCACCTGCAGAGAGCAAGAAAGAAGAGCGGATCCGGAAATTCTGCCTGGAAAGAGGTCGCAGGGATCGAGCACCTGGGTGCCGTATTCGAAGTGGATCAATCCCCAATAGGAAAAACGTCACGTTCGATTCCGGCGACCTACGTCAAGATCTTTGATGCGATTCGGGCCTTGTTATGCCCAACTTCCGGAATCCCGGATCCGCGGTTACAACCCCAGCCGCTTCTCGTTTAACACTGAGGGTGGCCGCTGCGAGATTTGTGCCGGCCAGGGAGTCATCAAACTGGAAATGAATTTCCTGCCTCCCAGTTACATTCCTTGCGAAGCGTGCGGCGGTAAGCGGTTCAATCCGCAAACACTGGCAGTCCAATTCAATGGCAAGAGCATCGGCGATATGCTCGAGCTTACGATCGAAGAGGCCGCAGAATTCTTCAAGTCGCAACCGCGGATCTATAAACCACTCGAACTCCTGGTTCAAACCGGTCTTGGATATCTCCAACTGGGCCAACCTAGTCCGACACTTAGTGGCGGTGAGGCGCAGCGTCTAAAACTAGTCAGTGAATTGAAGAGCGGGGTAACAAGGGGCTTAAACGAGCGGCTCAGGAAAAATGTAACTCCAAAGTCCACACTCTATCTGTTGGAAGAACCGACGATCGGTTTGCACACTGCTGACGTACAACTGCTCATCGAGGTCCTGCATCGCCTGGTCGACGACGGAAATACGGTAATCCTCATCGAACATAACCTCGATGTAATCGCCGAGGCGGACTACATTCTTGATATCGGCCCCGAGGCAGGCGATGCCGGCGGAGAAGTCGTAGCGGCTGGTCCTCCGGAGGAGATTGCGCGCCACAGTGTAAGCCGCACCGCCCCCTTCCTCCGGAAGATCCTCGGAACGGAGAAGAATCGCCGGAGAGCGGCGTAGGCAGAAGTGCATCGTCGTCGAGCAAGTCGCGGTGTTCAGCATTGCGCGCAACTCGCTCCCACCTGGCGCCTCTCAGCCTCCCTCTCGACGCCGCCTGCACACACACCTCCTCAACCACACCTCCGCCACCCCGATCGATTCCATCAACCCGTCTGCGCTCCGCACCACCCTCACGTGCTCACCAAGCGGCGCCCAGACGGCTCGGATCCGTGGCGCCGAACAACGCGACCGTCGGGGTTCCGACCGCAGCGGCCAGGTGAGTAACTCCTGTGTCGTGACCAACGAAAACCGGCATTCATTGAGCGCTTGGGAGAGTTCCGACGAGATTCGCGTTCAAGAGGCTTCGAAGACGCCGAATACGACAGCGGGAACAAAATTCACGAACGAGTTCGTTGTCCGCTTCGCCACCGACCAATAGAAAATCGTCAAACAAGCCATCCAGACGTTCGAGTCAATGCGATCCAACGATCGATTGGCCAATTCTTTATGGCAGAACCGCTGCCCACGTGGAAACCGAGACATGAGGGTTCTTCAGTTTTCGGTCCGACAGACAACCTCGGGACCGGGTCGTGCAGAGTCAATCCGAGCTGGTCGAGCACCGTCGGCCAACTGGTATACTGCGTGAACTCCAGGTCGATACTCGGCACGAACCTCCGATCACCCTTTTCACTCCGGCCGCAGCCAGATTCCGTGCGACTGATCGTATCTGGATCGGACAAAAAAGTGATTGCCAGATCGAATCCTTCCAGCCTGTCTCCGGACCACTGGCGGCATCTGCCCGGTCACGAAAAGGGGAGCGAGGTCCGGCCGCATCCAATCCGCTCGACTCGATCAACGAACTCCGGTGCCGCCAGCCGCGCCTGGGGATAGATACCCCAGCAACTCCACTGGCGGCGTACTGATAACTGTTCCGGATTTCGCCGCAATAACGGGAGGGTTAGAATCAGATCTCCGAGCGCGCCTCCCCGTAGAACGAGAATTCTCAATTCGGGAAAGTCTAATGTGCCTTGCTCGAAGCGCGGGCATCGAGCCGAGTTGTCCGCCCTTCTCCCAGTCCGTCGGCTGATTCCAGGGAATCGAGCTTTCCGGCTTCCCGAATTGCAGGGGTTTGATTCGCTTCCTTGTACTTGGAGTCGTCGGCCGCGCACACCCAATCAAGAACAAAGCTAAGCTCAAGACTAAAATTACTTTCTTCATTTCGTGGCGAGTAATACTGAATCTCCTACAGCAACTTTTGAAAGATTGTCGGGGGAAGCGGAAGCAAATTCGGCGACGCAACTATTCGGCTCGACCGATACAACGCGCAACTGGGTTAGCTTTTCTCCATTTCTTACCACCGTTAACCTGGAATTAGTGGCTACTCCAGAATCGGTTCCAAGGCTGACGGTCACAGGCTTTGGCCTCCTGGTTGATCGAAAGAATGCTCCCCTCCAATGGAAACGTGGCTTTATTTTTCCTTTGTTGGCCGCGAGCCGGAATTGATTCAGTTCATCTTCGACATCAATCAGTCGCCGAGCCAAGGCTTGGCGATCCTCTTCTGCGCGCTGTTTTTGTTCCAGATTTCGGCCAGCCTCGGTCAAAGCAGCGGTCAACGCTTTGTTTTCGCTGTCCCGAGCAGTAAGCTGTTCTGTCGCCTGGTTTAGCTTCGCCTTGGTGGAATTCAATTCGCGCCGTGCGCGCATCTCGCTCTTGTTGGGTCAAACGCTCTTGAGTGGAAAGGCGATCTTCGGTTTGTTTCAGCTTCTGCTGCAAATCATTCAATTTCTTGCCCGTCTGGTCGCCGGCTGAACGCGATTCAATCAATTCCTGGCTGAGCCGGGCAAGCTTAGCCCGGTTGAGAAAACCCAACCCGCCGCGCCCAAAGCGCAAAGAATCGAGACTATCAGCAAAAACCTTATCATCCCTGTCGACTTCAACATTTTGAGTTTTGCGCGAGCTCGGCGAGCAAAACTGCCTCAGCCAAACTGGCTACAACGGAAAACCCAAAACTTAAAACGCACAACTCCAAACTCAAAACTCTCCACCAAGCTTTCGAGGCAAAAGAAAGCCGTTGCCCTCCTCGCGTAACTAGTCCATTGAAATAGAACCGTCAGGGGCTATGGATCGCTGACTTACGAACCCCGCCAGGGCAGGAATGCAGCAACGGTAGTATGCTCATCGTTGCCGTAGTCCTCTGACGGCCCTTCTTTGATCGTGCTCGTTCTCGTCATCGCTCTCGTTTTCGATTCCTTCAGGCGTAGCGAGTGCAATCCCTTGAGTCCTTTGTTCAGATTCCCGGCGACACAATGCGCTTTTAACGACCAGGGGTCAAAGAGGAATCATTCGTTGCGAATGAGGGGATCTTTCTTCAATCGTCCTCGTGGTCGTGCTGATTGTCACCGGCTAAATGGCAGGTTGAGCTTTGCCAAGAGGCGAACGAAAGACCAAAGCGACTTGATGCTCTACGCTCGCTTTTCGAGGACGACGACGACGCGGACGAGCGATGGAGCAGAGAGGAATCCGTTGCGAATATGTTCTAATCGTCCTCTGGCGTAGTCACCGTTAGCGGCTATGAGTCGCCGGCTAATGCATTGAACTTTGCCAGGGCGAAGAAGGTCAGCGACTTGATCCGTAGTGCTCTTTTCGACGTAGTTATCTGACGACCTTTCCTTTGACTGAAGGTTACGCTCATGAACGACTCGCGGCGAGCAAGAGAGGAATCATTCGTTGCGAATGAGGGGATCGTTCTTCAATCGTCCTCGTGGTCGTCGTCGTCCTCGTTATCGGTCTTTGATTGTCACCGGCTAAATGGCAGGTTGAGCTTTGCCAAAGAGGCGAACGAAGGACCAAAGCGACTTGATCGGCTCACGCGCCTGCTCTTTTCGAGGACAACGACGAAGGACGAGAATGATTGGGTCACCAGAGATACTCCCCGATCCGTCCGTTGCGATCGAGAAACTCGCCATTTGATTCCGGGCCAATTTTTTTGATCGTTTCGGCCAGCGATCGGGCCGATTCCTCGGGCGAAAGGGTAGCGTCTTCACCACCCATCTCTGTGCGGACCCACCCCGGCGATATTGCGACTGTCGTAACTCCTCTTGGCGCAAGCTCATTAGCAAAAGACCGAGTCAACATATTCAACGCAGCTTTTGAGGTCGAGTAAGCGTAGTAGTCGTGGCTCTCCCTTGTTGAAATCGAGCCGAGGCCGGAAGAGATATTGACGACGCGCGGCCGCTCGACTTTGGGCTAACATCGTATAAAAAGCTCGAATGACCCGGACAGCTCCAAGCACATTGGTGTCAAAGGCTTGTCGAAGCAGATTCAGCTCGATGTTTAGGATCGATTCGTTGCCCGCTTCGGGCATGATCCCTGCATTGTTGACGATCACATCCAGGATCTTACGTCGTTGCAGCGATGCCTCCGCGGCTTCCGCCAGAACTTCCTCGCAATCCACGTCGCATTTGACCAGATCGATCGTTTCGGGATGCAAAAGAGTGAGCTGCGTCAATTCGCTCGACTCATCCGGCCTTCTGCAACCTGCAATGACAATATCCCCTTTCGCCAGCAATGCCCTCGTGAGCGCCAAACCGATTCCCCGGTTTGCTCCGGTAACAAGGATAACTTCCATAGCTGCTCCTTTAGATTCTCTGCCGGTTGGTCGAAGTCGAGTCTTATTGTTTAAACCAAGGAGGGCGTTTCTACGAAACAACGCCGCTTGAATTTCGCGTCACTGTCCGATTAGGTAGCAATAAGCTTTGGAAACACCGATCTCCATTCTTGCCGGGCTCCCACCACGCTCGGAGTTTCTTCGCAGTGAAAATGTAGTCGTTGGCCGGGCAGCAGAGGTCGATCTAGTGCTGAGCCATCCCGAAGTATCGCGGCGCCATTGCCGAATTCTACTCGAACGCGAGACCTGGTTTATTGAGGACCTGGGTAGCCAACGTGGCACAGCAGTAAACGGAAACCGCATTTCGGGACGGACCGCGCTCAAGCCCGGGGACCAACTCCAGATTGGTCCAATCACTCTGGCCTTTGGCGTAAACTCCGAAGAATACCCGGGGGCAACGGAGTTGGCTAACCCTATCGGTTCGGTTTTGTACAAGGGAACGCCGACAGCAGATATTCCGCTGGGTTCGGATCTCATTTTCGGGCGCAGCGACGAGGTGGACGTCCTCTTGAGCGACCCCGTCGTGTCGCGACGTCACGCAATGATCGAGTCCGGACCGAATGGATATCGGTTGCTCGATCTTCATAGCAAATCAGGCTCGTTCGTAAATGGCCGGCGTTTTGACGAGCATGATCTCGTTATCGGCGACCAGATCCAGTTGGGACCATTTTTCTTTATCTACGATGGAAGACGGCTCATCCGTGTCCGCCGTCTTTCTGTCGGCCGGATCATTGCCGTCGGGCTCACCCGACAAGGCGATAGCGGTCCGATCTTGAATCGCGCAGGTTTCGTCGCCGAACCTGGGCAATTCATTGGAATTCTCGGACCAAGCGGCGCTGGGAAAACCACGCTCCTGGATGCTCTGAGCGGTCTTCGACCTGCCGAGACCGGGAAGGTTCGATTCGATCAAACCGACTTGTACAAAAACCTCGGCCAGCTTCGCTCCATGTTCGGGTACGTGCCGCAGGACGATATTGTCCACTCTGATCTTACAGTGACAGAAGCGCTCACTTTCGCCGCTCGTCTCCGGTTACCTGCAGGAACACCTCGATCGGAGATTGTAAAATTGGTGGATCACACCATTGCCAGCCTTGGTTTGTCCGACCGCGTGCACCTGAAGATAGGCCGACTGTCTGGCGGGCAGCGAAAGAGGGTCAGTGTCGGAGTCGAACTGCTGAGCCGTCCTCCTCTTTTATTTTTGGACGAACCTACATCGGGATTGGATCCACTGGCGGAATTCAAGCTGATGGAGTTGTTGCGCCGCCTTGCTGACACAGGTTGCACGGTTATCTGCACAACGCACGTCATGGAGAATGTCTACCTGATGGACCAGATCGCGATCGTTTCCGATGGACGCGTCGTGTTCCAGGGTCCTCCTGACGAGGCGCGTTCAAGATTCGGCGTCACTCGGCTTTCCTCACTTTACGATGCACTTCAGTCATCGATTCGAAAGCATCTCCCTTCCTTCGAGCCGACTCTTCCAGCGGAGTCGGACCAGGATGCCCCGGCGCCTGCCCCTTTGACAAAAAATAGACGAGCGTTTTCGCTCCCGATACTTTTGCAACGCCAGTTCGCGATCTTCAGAGCCGACATCAAGAATTTGATCATTCTGCTGGCGCAGCCGATCATCATCGGGGCATTAGTCGCATGGGCCGCCAGTGATCCCCAGCTGGAGCAATTTTTTGCTTATATCGGGACGCTTGTGGTTCGGGTGCAGCAATTCCGCACAGGAAATTGTGAAAGAAATGCCGATCTATCGCCGGGAGCGACTGGTTGGATTAAGCCGCTGGAGTTATTTAACCAGCAAATTTATCTGGATGGCCGGGCTCACTGCGATTCAGTCGCTCCTGCTTTTCGCGACGATCGCGATAGGCAGGCTCGGTGTCCATGGAGCTTATCAGTGGCAAATCGTCGGTCTTATTCTCCTGGCCTTTGCTGCTACCGGCATCGGATTAACGATGTCCGCTTTCGCGCGGTCACCGATGCAGGCCGTCATGTTGGTTCCCTTGCTGCTGATTCCGCAAATTCTCTTTTCAGGTTTCACAGTGCCAGCCAAGGACATGACACCGCCGGTCCTCGCGCTTAGCCAGATCATGCCCAGCTTCGCCTCTGAGCGGATCGCAGACGTCAGCTTTTTGATCAATCAGAAGATATCTGGTGAGCTCGCCCGAAATTATTCCATTGCCTATTTCAACATCAACGATTGGCATCGATCGAGGACCGGTGAACGACTTAAGACAGGGATGATCTACAGCGAAAATCGGCCGATCTGGATCGCCTGTCTTGTCACTTATCTTGTGGACGATGGGCGGTTTTACGTGTTCCTACTGGTTACTTGGAAGAAAAGAACGCGGGTAATCCGATCCGAGACTCAGCTATCTGATCGAACAGAGGTAATTCCGCCTAAGTCTCGCAGGCCATAGACACGCACCGTCTGGCTTTTTCCTTTTAACTGGAATTCGCCAAATTTCACGAAATCGTACCCGGCAGGCAATACCGTAACAACATCCTGCGACAGAACCAGGTTCTGGTCCAGTTCCTTCATGACACCCTCGAGACGGAAGGCCGTATTAACCGTGTCACCGATGATAGTCGCATCTCTCATCGCAACTTGACCAATATTGCTGCTCGTTACGCGGCCGAAATGGACCGCGATTCCAACCCGAAAAGGAGTCTCGGTTCCGGGCCACACGCGGTTGGCCGCCAGTTGAAGAATCGTCAGCGCAACATCCAGGCAAACTGCGCATTCGGTTCCCTGCTGATCTCTCGCCGGCCAGTAGGCAAGCAACGCGTCGCCGATATATTTATCGATGATCCCTCCCGCCGATTGCACCGCATTTCCGATGTCGCGAAACCAGTTGCCTATAATTTGTGCGAGTTCGCGCTCGCTCAGCTTCTCAGCCATCGAACTAAAACCGCGGATATCGCAGACAAGAATTGCCACGGACAACACGGCTTGGTGCCCTTCCATGCTCCCTGCCGCAAGCGTTGCATCGACGTTTCCGGACGGCTCATCGTCCGGAGTCTGATCGAACACCAGTTCGTAATTTGCGATTCTCACTCGGGCGCCTGGCTCGAGGGTTACGGGCATTACCACGCGTTGATCGTTCACGAACGTTCCGTTGCGACTTCCAAGATCCATGATCTGATACTGGAAACCGTTATGACAACGCACGATGGCATGCTGGCGCGAAACATGGTTCCCCGCTAGCGGTATGGTATTATCCGGAGTCCGACCGATCGTGGCGGTATTGTTAACTTCTCGTTCGAAAGGTTCTCCCCCAGGGGAATTAACACGAAACTTTGCGGGCATTTCCTGTCGCTACGATGGCATGCCGGCCGATCGTTTGCCAGCGGCAATCTTACGACGCTTGCCGCGCACCTGGTTCTGATCCAGGTGCCGGTGCCTGGCGCGGTCAAATGGGAGATCCGGTGCAGTTCGCATTAGTTTTTCGAAGATTTGCCCATCGGATTATCCCGACGGGCTCCTTAGCTCTGGCGAAAGTAGACCGTACGTTGTCCCGCTGCCCAATTAACATCGACTGTGATTGACCCTATTACTCAGCCCTCCTGCAAAAATAAGTTGACCTCCCAGACGCAATCCCATACGTTCGCGAAACATTCCATCAAGAGTGGCGGAGGGACTGGCCCTACGATGCCACGGCAACCGGTTCCGCGAAATGCGGAACGACCAGGTGCCAATTCCAGGTCCGGAGAATTTTCGGACAAAGATGGAGAGAGCGTAGATCTTGTAACTATCGCGACTCTTGGTGGGATGGAAGAAAGTTAGATACCCGCCTTGATTTATGGATAAACATCCGTTCTTTTCGCACCTTCGTTGTCGGGAGTGTGGCCGACAATACCCCAAGGAGGCTGTTCACGTCTGCGAATTCGATTTTGGTCCCCTCGAAGCGGCTTACGATTACGAAGCAATCAGGCAAGACCTTAACTCGCGAAAAAATCCTCTCTCGCCCTCATTCAATGTGGCGTTATCGCGAACTCCTTCCGATCGAGAATGAACCCACTGTCGGGCTTCAAATCGGGTTCACTCCATTGATCCGCGCTCGCCGTTTAGCTCAGCGCCTCGGTGTCGATGAACTTTACATCAAGAACGACACGGTAAATTATCCTACGCTTTCTTTTAAGGATCGCGTCGTAGCGGTCGCTCTCAGCCGGGCCAAAGAATTCGGCATCGATACCGTTGCCTGCGCCTCAACCGGGAATCTGGCGAACTCGGTAGCGGCCAACGCAGCAGCCGCAGGCCTTCGAAGTTTCGTCCTGATTCCGGCGGACCTCGAGCCGAGAAAAATTCTTGGCTCGCTGATCTTCGGAACGAACGTGATCGGCATCCAAGGCGCCTATGACCAGGTTAACCGCCTTTGTTCCGAAGTCGCCGGCAAATATCATTGGGGATTCGTGAACGTAAACCTTCGACCTTATTACGCCGAGGGTTCAAAAACGATGGGATTCGAGATCATCGAACAACTCGGATGGCGCCTGCCTCGGCACACAGTGGTCTGTATGGCGAGCGGCTCTCTGCTAACAAAGATCCACAAATCGTTTAACGAATTTGGCAAGCTTGGACTCGCTGAGCCCGGAGAGTGTAGCATCTATGGCGCTCAAGCTGCCGGCTGCTCCCCAATCACCACAGCGATCAAGAACAATACAGAGGTTGTTCAGCCGGTTCCCAAACCTCAGACGATCGCAAAATCGTTGTCGATCGGCACTCCCGCCGACGGCTACTACGCCATCCGCACCATGAAAGAAACCGGCGGCACAGCCGAAGATTGCACGGATCAGGAGATCGTTGAAGCAATCAAACTCCTGGCAGAAACTGAAGGCATTTTCGCTGAGACCGCAGGCGGAGTCACCTTGGCGTGTGCGCAAAAACTAATTGAAAGCGGACGCATACCACGAAACGAAAGTATCGTTCTTTGTATCACCGGACACGGCCTGAAGACTCAGGAGGCGATTATCGACAAAGTCGGCCAAGCCAAGCTGATTCGGCCAAATCTGAAAGAATTTGAATCCCTCTTTGAGCACTGCAATACAGACAACCTAATCCTATGACTATCCCCGTTCGCATCCCTACTCCGTTAAGAAAACTCACCCAGAACCAGGAAGTCGTTGAAGCCGAAGGCGCAACGATCCGCGAATTGATCGAGAGTCTCGAGCGCACATATCCCGGTTTGAAAGAGCGCATCTGCGACGATCAAGATCAAATCCGCCGATTCGTTAATGTCTTTCTGAACGACGAGGACATCCGTTTTCTGAGAGAATCCGAGACCCCGGTGAAATCGGGCGACGAAGTCAGCATCGTACCCGCCATCGCAGGCGGATAGCAGGGTCTCTGCCAACTTCATTTTTGTTCCGGACGAATTGGTGATCACCGCCAAACTCCTTGGACTCCAGGTATCTCTAGCAGGCTGGATCGGCTTTTGGGTTTAATGGCTGCTCAATGCGAATGCCGGGTCGAAATGTTTCGGCAGCACCACATGAAATGTTGTGCCTTTTCCAGTCTCGCTTTCGAGCCAAATACGTCCACCGTGGGCGTCCACAGTTGATTTTGCGATCGCCATGCCGAGCCCGGTTCCATGTTTCTTACCGTAAGTTACAAACGGCTCGAAAATTCGGCTCCGGATCGATTCCGGAATCCCGGGACCGCTATCGGAAATCGACACCTGCAATTCAGATCCTGCTTCGCGAAACTGGATCGTGATCGTTCCTTCGTCCCCAAGAGCTTCTTTTGCATTCTTGATTATATTAGCGAGACAGCGGGTGAGACGCACTTCGTCCAAAGTCAGGTGATCAGCTACAGTGACCCGGATCACGAGTCGCACCTGGGTACCGCGGACCTGATTCAATATCTCTTCGTCCAGCAGTTCCATGAGCCGACGCACCGAGGTCGCTCGCGGCCTGATGTTCACCTTTCCCTGTGCAAATCCGAGAAGCTCTTCGCTCATCTCGACGATCCTCAGCGCGGAAGAGTGAATGATCTCGGCCAATTGCCGCACAGAATCCGAGGGCGCCGCCTTTTCGAGGTAATCGACGGAAGACAAAATCGCTGACATCGGGTTCTTCAGGTCATGCACGATTGAACTGACCATAGTGCCAAGGAGCGTCAGGCGCTCATTTTGCAGGAGTTGCTCAATATACCGCGAGTTCGTATAGCGCAGACGCTGCACCATTATTCGCGTGAAAGTTAGGGGAAGCTTGTCAGGAGCGCTGTTCATGAGCCGAGTAAGCGTCTTGTGATCAACCTCCCCTAACAGCGTTGGCTCTAACGCAATCGCCCGCGCAGACCGCGGCCCGCGATCGATGACAGCCAATTCTCCAAAAAAGTCGTTCTTCTCGATTGTTGCCAACGTTTCCTGCAACCCTTGCCGCCCGGTTTTCGAAATCTGCACCCGGCCCCGCCCAATCAGCATCAGTGTCGATCCTGCCGTGCCCTCATCAAAAATCAGGTCCCCAGGTTGATATTCGACCTCCTGAATGCCGACCGAACGGAGCACCTCCGGCGTCAGCCCCTCAAAGAGCCGATTGGAAAGAAACGCTTCGTTCATGGCTGGTAATCCTAAAGTCGACAATTCCATTCTGCAGCAGAGTACTTTTCTTTCGCAATGTGCGCCGCCTGCTCGATGATCAAATCGGAAATGACAAACGAGTCGACTTGCTCACCGAGCGCGCCGGCCAGCATCGCATCAAAGTGCGCTGGAACTTCAACACGCTGAATACTCCCTTGGAGTAAGAGGCCTTTGCGGTTTCGACGGATCGCGGCTCCCGCGATTTTCGCACCTCGTAGTTTCAAATCAAACTGAACTGCCCTCTCAAAACAGGCGGGCGACCGGATTGTATCGGTAAGTTGCGCAATTTCAACCGGGCACCCGCTTTTTCGCAGAACAGTTGCCATCGCCAGGTGGACAAACCGGTAAAATTCGCGCGTCGTCGGAAGACTGTCCCCGCTCGGGCAAATCAATGAATAAGTAAAGTCTTGACCATGCTCCACGATTCCCCCACCGGTCCAGCGGCGGACGAGATCTCGTCCAACGAACCGCAGAGCGACCTCCTTCCAAGGGGTGAAGTAGCCAAAGGAAACAGAGGGACGAGCCCATCGGTAGGACCTGAACACCGGGCAGGCCGCGGTCAGAAATAGGGTTTCGTCGACAGCCATGTTTTCCGCCGCCCGCCTGGGGCTCTCTTCCTGGATCAAATGAACTTTTTCAAGCTTCATGTCACTCCTTCTGTGGAGTCCGTCGGCATCACTTTTACACGTCTGAATCGACGGCAACAGAAGATCATAGCCCAACCGGCCAAACCGACACCGGCAATTGTCCAGTATCCCAACTTGGCGTCGCTCATCGCAACTTGATAAGTAACGACCGCCAGGAAAATGGCCCTTAACAGGCATTCAAGAGCGCTGTAAAACAAGTTTACCCTCCCCATCAATTCATTGGGAATCGTCTCAAGTACCATTGTACTCCGAGCGACTCGCGACCCGGCGTTGCCCAATCCTTGTAGCGCAAGCGAGGCCAAGAGAACTCCAACTCCGGGATGCAAAGGGTTGGCAACAACTGCCACGGTATAACATCCAACGGTGAGTAGCAAGACGCCCAACATTCCGTTCTGGTTGCTCAGATGGGGATGGTGAGGCCATGGGAACTTTGCAAATAGTGGTAGAATCGTTGCTTTCCCCCGTCCCCTCCGTTAGCTTCGACATTCCAATGGCTAAGGTTGTTCTCGGCAAAGGTCTCGGTGCGCTGATTAGTACCAATAAACCGGCCTCACAAGCGGTAGAACCATGGGAGCGCGTTGAACGGGTCGCATTGTTAGATATTGTGCCGAGTCCGTTACAACCTAGAAAAGCTTTTCACTCGGAGCAACTTCAGGAGCTCGTCGAATCGATCCGCGAACATGGAATCATCCAGCCGCTCATTGTTCGAAAAGTTGAAGGAAGGTTTGAACTGATTGCCGGAGAACGACGTTGGAGAGCTGCCAACCAGCTTGGATTAAAGGAAGCACCGGTCATCGTTCGACAGGCTTCGGATCGAGACGTGCTTGAGTTGGCATTGATCGAAAACCTGCAGCGCGAAGACCTGAACCCGATCGAAGAGGCTCATGCCTACCGGCGGCTGGCGGAAGAATTCTCTTTGCGCCAGGAGGACATTGCTCAGCGCGTGGGCAAAAGCCGATCGGTGGTCGCGAATTCATTGCGCTTGCTTGATCTGCATTCTCAGGTGCAAGCCTACCTTGCTCAAGGCCGCCTGAGCGTTGGTCACGCCAAGGTTTTGCTGGCATTGCAAAACCACGATGAGCAGCTCGTCGCGGCAGAGCTTACAATCCGACAAGCGGCCACCGTGCGCATGACGGAACGACTCGTTGCTGCCCAGTTAGCTCACCAAGGTCTCGGCAAGAGCGGGAAACCCGGGGCGCGATTGGGCCAGGGAAACTCGGCGATTGTTCAGAATGCCGTCGGTGATTTGGAAAATCGCCTGCGTGACAAACTTGCTACCCATGTCACGATCCACCATGGTGAGAAGAAGGGTCGAATCGAGATCCAGTACTATGGCAACGACGATCTCGACCGTATTCTTTTATTATTGGGAGTTTCGGTTTAGTGAGAAGCGCAGTTGTTGGCGGACAAGGTAAGCTTAGAGCGTCGAAAAAAAAGCCTGACGTTCTTTCGGCTCTGGGAGCGGTCTGGCTTTTCAGCATGTTTTTCATGACCTCCAGTTGCAAGCCAAGCGACGCTCCAGAGCCCGTTGACCCTCAAAACGCTCGGGCAGATTCGAATCAGGCAACCGCCGCTATGCCAGGCGGGACGCCACCCCGCCGAGAGAAAATCTGGAACGATTTCGACGGTCGCCAAACTCTGGCCGAAGCCAAGTTGATCACCGACTTCGGTCCCAGGCCTTCCGGTAGCGATGCGAATAAACAGGTTCGCCAGCACCTCATTGATCGTTTGACCACGTTCGGCTGGCAAACAATTGAACAGCGGCTCACCGAACGCGCACCGGACGGGCGCGAAATCGAATTCTGTAATCTTATCGCGCGGTTCTCGCGCTACCCGGCGTCGCCTCAACGAATACTGATTGGTGCCCACTTCGATACGCCTCCAACCCAGGAATTTCGAGATCCCGGCGCCAGTGATGGAGGCGCAAATACTGCCGTTTTATTAGAGCTCGCGCGGGCTCTGGCATTGGATCCACGGCTGGCTGCGAACATAGAACTCCTTTTTTTCGATGGCGACGCCCCATTTCGTGAGCTTACACTCAACGATGGTCTCTTCGGAAGCCGCTTCTACGCCCAGATGCTCAGGATCAATCGCCAATCCCGCGATATTCGGGCCGCTATTCTTCTGGACAACATCGGAGGCGCCACTCTGAATTATTTGCCGAATAGCGACTCAAATCTGGCCGGCGCGCTGAAAACGGCCGCGACGGTTCTTGGCGTCAATCTGGAACCGGCGAACCGTTCGCTTCTCGCGGATCACGTCCCGTTAGCGCAAGCTGGTGTCCCCAGTATTGCGCTTCTCGATGCGGACTCTCCATTTTTGAATACCGCGGATGATACCGCCGATCGACTGGACGCAAATTCTCTTGCGAAAACCGGATCTTTGATTCTGTACTTCGTTGCCAGCGAGAGGGTGACCCAATGAGCTCAGGCTCGATGATCCTTTATGTTAAATCCGGTTGTCCATGGTGCCGTATGGCGGAAGAGTACCTGGACAAGCGCAAATATAAATATATACCAGTGGATGTCCGCCGGGACGCTGATGCGTTCAAGGAACTAAGGCGCATTTCAGGCCAGGTCTGCGCGCCGACGCTTGTCATTGGAGATTTGTTTCTCCCGGATTTCGGACCTGATGAACTTGAAGATTTCTTAAAGGAGCATAACATCCTGCCGTAGCCGGCTCAGGCTTAACAATGCTTTCGTCTATTCTATTGGTATTAGGAGTCGCCGTCCTGGGGATGGCATTTCGGTCCTTCGACTACCCGATTGCTCAACGACTCTGTGTCCTCTGCGTATTGGCGGTGTCTTTTTTGCTCGGATATTTGCCATCAGGGAACTGGGCTGTCGGTGTCGCGGTCGCTACCCTCTGGATCTTCCTGCCTTGGCTCGAGATTCTGACCAAGATTCGAGCGTTACGTATGCCCCTGGAACGCGAACTTGAGTACAAAAGCCCGCCCGGCCGGGATTTGTTTCCAAATCTGGACGATTTAACTGAAGAGATCGAGCAGGAAGGCTTCGAACTTATCAACGATCTTGGCTGCGACTGGGATGCGCAGCGGCAATTTCTCAGGCTGTTTCACAGGCCCAGCGACCAGACACAAGCCGCCCTTTGCCTGATCGATCAAGGCAATATCGCCTTTTATTATATCAGCCTGGTGACGCGACCCGTCGATGGTCGCGTCTTTACGACTTGGAATTATCCGTTCTCATACTCGTTGAAATTTTTGCCCCATACTCACATTCAACGAATTCGACCCACCGCCGCGTTTCCTGCCATGTGCGACGCGCACCAGCATCTGTTGACGCGAAACAAAATTTCCTTGGATGCGATTCCAAAACTTGATCCCCCGCAGATCCAGGCACTGTTGCAGCAGGATTTGACTGCGCAGATCACTCACAACGTGCGCGCCGGGCTCCTGGCACAGGTCGACGAGCAAAAAGTTCGCTACACTTGGCGGGGAATGTTCTACCTCTGGTTCAGGTTCCTCTGGGATATTGTTCGACTCTAAGAGAGTCGATCAGCGATATAGATTTCTTGGGGTCGACCTAACGTGCAGTTGATTTCCAATCCTATAACTTGATTTCCCTGTCCTGGTAGGTGCCCGAACGGACCCTTTTCGCATCTTCATCTCGAGCGACAAATTTTACATCTCCAACGATTTCTACGCCCGGCTCAAACTCCATCTTGCCCTCGATCGTGAGACTGTTGCAACGCATCAGGGAAGGCACGCCACCGGCAACCAGCGGCTCAAATTGATCAACTAGTTTGTAGTGATCGCTTAATTTCACCACCGGCGGCAAGCCGTTCCGCTCCGACCGTAACACAAGCCTGAATTCCGCATCCAATTCATAAGCGTCCGATCGGACGGCTAAAAGGTCGGCGGTCGTCTTGACCGGGGAAAAGCGATTACGCTGCACCTCGATTGCTCTTGCGCCGTCAAAACATTCAATCGCGGCGCCCATCGCGGTCTCAAGCTGAAAGACTTTTGGCGTCGAACTATCTCGTGGATCTATCGTCTTCTCATTCCGAATCAAAGGGAGAGGTAATAAACCGTCGCCGCGATCCAACTCGGCTCGCAATGAATCCAAACGAATCCAGAGATTGTTCGTATTAAAGTAGCGGTGCCGCTCGATATTCTGAAAAGCCGCCATATCCTCTTCCGGACATTGCACGGATTCCCGAAGCAAAAGACGCTTGTCAGCATTTCTGCACGCCAGATGGCCTCCTTTACGATCAGCCGCGCTGCGGGCAGTGACCTCCATCAAGAACGGCGCACCGGAGTTGGCAAAGAAGTCCAGTAGTCGTAGATCCAGTGTCGCCCCAAGATTGTCGGAGTTAGAGACAAATAGAAATTTTTTGCCATCATTCAATAAGCATTCGAGTAAACCTGAGCCCAAGAGCGACGGATAAATATCGCCGTGCCCGGGTGGACACCATTCCAGGGATGGATTCTGAGGCCAGTCTGCGGGTAGCAGTGAATTCACATCGATCTTTGGCACCTTGTTCTGCATCAACTCCAGTTGCCTGGGATCGCCTAGTTCCGGATAACCTGACAGAGCTGCAGCGGTATCGCTGCTCGTGCTGAAGCTGTTCATGAGTACCAGCCTGAGCTGTGGAGCGACTGCTGAACGAAGCTGCAAGAATTGCCGTGCGATGACATCCAGGAAGGTGAGATCTTCCCGGACTTTCAGCAGACTCTTGGCCTTTTCCAAACCCATCCCTGTGCCGAGGCCGCCGTTCAGCTTTAACACGACCGTTTGAGACGCGACATTGGACCTGTCGCCCGAAACTGTTTCATCCTCAATCGATGGCACGGGCCCTAACGGCGAAATCGATTTCTCCGGGATCAAACCGGCCTCGTTCTTCTCAAGCTTTGCGTATTGATACAGGAATGCACGAATCGCAGCGGCACCGAGCCCCGCCGCTTCCATCTTCGCCCGAATCTGGCTGGAGAGATTGTCCATGATGCTTAGGCGATGAGCCCGCCGCCGAGCTCCACCCCACCTCCCGCATGGTGAAGCTACATCGCCCCTGATCGTCGACTATTCCGGTGCTTCTGATCCCGTTTTACCGCGATTCTTAGTATCGATAGAACTCTGGCTTGTATGGACCTTCAACTGGAATCCCAAGGTAGCCCGCCTGTTTATCGCTTAACAGCGTCAACTTCACTCCGAGTTTGTCAAGATGCAGACGCGCGACCTTCTCGTCGAGCTTCTTGGGCAGAACATAGACCTTGTTTTCATAAGTCCCGTTGTTCGTGAACAACTCGATCTGGGCCATCACCTGATTCGTGAACGATGCACTCATCACAAAAGACGGATGCCCGGTGGCGCAGCCCAAATTCATTAGGCGCCCCTCCGCGAGGATCGTCACGCGTTTCCCATTCGGCCATTCCGCCTGGTCAACCTGCGGCTTGATGTTGATGCGCTTCAAGTTTTTGTCGTCAAACACGCTCGCCACATCGATCTCAAGATCGAAGTGCCCGATGTTCGCAACGATCGCCTGGTTCTTCATCGCGTCGAGATGTTCACGCCGGATGATATCCCGGCAACCGGTCGCTGTAATGAAGATATCCGCTTCATGCACGACGTCATCGAGTCTCGCGACCTGGTACCCTTCCATCGCGGCCTGCAGAGCGCATATCGGATCGATTTCCGTCACGATGACCCGGGCCCCTTGCCCCTTCAGCGATTGCGCGCAACCTTTTCCCACATCCCCGTACCCGCACACAACGGCGGTCTTGCCGGCAATCATCACGTCCGTCGCACGCTTCAAGCCGTCCAACAGCGACTCACGGCACCCATACAGATTGTCGAACTTCGATTTGGTGCAGGAATCGTTGACGTTGAACGCGGGGCAACCAAGCTCGCCGCGCTCCATCATCTGGTAGAGACGATGCACACCCGTCGTAGTCTCTTCTGAAAGCCCGCGAATGCCTTTTAACAATTGCGGATATTTTTGGTGGACAATGGCAGTCAGATCGCCGCCGTCGTCGAGGATCATGTTGAGCGGCTGACCATCGGGCCAAAAAATTGTCTGTTCGATACACCAGTCATATTCTTCAAGTGTTTCACCCTTCCACGCGAAAACGGGTATCCCCTGCGCGGCAAGAGCGGCCGCAGCATGATCCTGTGTCGAAAAAATGTTACAACTGGACCAGCGAATCGATGCGCCCAACTCTATGAGGGTTTCTATCAATACCGCCGTTTGAATGGTCATATGAAGGCAGCCCGCGATTCGAGCCCCCGCGAGCGGCCTCGCGGTCCCGAACTCGGCACGCAATGCCATCAATCCGGGCATCTCCGTCTCGGCTATCTCAATTTCTTTTCTGCCAAACTCGGATAATCCGAGGTCAGCGACTTTATAATCTGCGGCTGGTTTTGTGGTTACGGTACTCATTAAATTCTGAAGGAGATTGGTTGCAATGAATGCTGCGTTTTCGAATGGATCAAAGGTGTCAGGAGACAAATTGTTTCAATGCGTCGGCCCTGTCTGTACGTTCCCAGCGGAGAGCGTCCAGATCGTCTTCACGGCCAAAATGTCCGTAGTTGGTCGTTTTGCGATAAATAGGACGAAGCAGATCGAGTTGTTTGATAATCGCGGCGGGTTTGAAATTGAAAACTTCCCGGACGGCTTGTTCGATCTTCGCTTCCTCCACCCTCGAAGTCCCGAACGTATCGATTGAGATGCTGACCGGATCCGGATAGCCGATCGCGTAGGCAAATTGCACTTCGCACCTGTCCGCTAATCCAGAAGCGACCACGTTCTTCGCGACATACCTTCCCATGTAAGCCGCAGAACGATCCACTTTCGATGGGTCCTTCCCGGAAAACGCGCCACCACCGTGGCGACCCATTCCGCCGTAGGTATCGACAATAATTTTTCGTCCGGTCAATCCAGAGTCCCCTTCCGGTCCGCCAATCACAAACCGGCCCGTCGGATTAATTAGATACCGGGTGGACGAATCGATCCAATTGGGCGGGATGGCTCCTTTGATGACCCGTTCAATTAAGGTTTCACGAATTTCTTTGTGCTTAACGTCAGCGGCATGCTGGGTTGAGATCACGACCGTATCCACTCGGATCGGACGATAGCCCTCGTACTCGATCGAAACCTGAGTCTTAGCGTCCGGACGGAGCCAAGGGAGTTCGCCAGATTTTCGGAGGCGGGTCAATTCCCGGCCGAGTTTATGGCTCAATTGGATTGGTGCCGGCATCAACTCCGGCGTCTCGCGAACGGCAAAGCCAAACATCAGCCCTTGGTCACCTGCGCCTTGTTCGTCCGTTTCCTTTCCCTCGGCGGCGGTGGCATCGACACCTTGAGCGATGTCACGCGATTGCCGGCTCAGCGCTTGAACAATCACGCACGTATCTGCGTGGAACAGAGAATCTTCGTGGATGTACCCGATTTCGCGAATAGCCGAACGGACCTCATCGAGATAATCGAATCGTGCATTGGTGGTAATTTCACCCGCTATGACAACCAGATTTCCCTTCACGAGAGTCTCGCAGGCCACCCGACTCTTCGGGTCCTGAGTCAAGCAAGCATCCAGGATTTGATCGGAGATGGTATCGCAGACTTTGTCTGGATGCCCTTCGGCCACAGATTCGGAGGAAAAGATGTAACGACGCGCCATAAGTAATGATAGGGATCGGTTAAATTCAGGATCTAGCGTATAAACGGAACAGCGGCAGCAGATGCGTATATTGACCAATCATGATATACTGATATATCGACTCTATTTCCATGCCGTCAACGCTGAATTCTCTTCGAACGTTGTCCGACCCTACCCGCGTCCGCTTGATGCATATCCTCCAAGCCGAGGAATTGTCGGTCGCCGAGATCCAGGAAATTCTCGGAATGGGACAATCACGAATCTCGACTCACTTGGCGCGGTTGAAGCGTGCCGGTCTGGTCCAGGATCGCCGCGTCGGAAAAAACATTTATTACAGCTGGACTCCCGCTGGTCCTATCAAGGAGGCCGAACTCAGCAGTCTCATCCGGTTAGCCGTCACGGATATGTCCGAAGCGGATTCGGATCGGTCAAGCCTGCACCACGTGATTGCCAAACGGAAGGACCGTACCCGAGAGTATTTTAATAAGCTTGCCGGCAAATTCGGACGGAGCTACTGCCCGGGCAGATCCTGGCAAGCTCTCGCGCATCTTTTCCTGACCATGATGCCTCCTATTGATGTTGCAGACTTGGGAGCAGGTGAAGGAACGCTTTCCCAAATTCTCGCAAAAATGGCTAGAAAGGTCATCGCTGTCGATATTTCCGAGCGCATGGTCGAAGTTGGATCGGAGCTCGCCAAGGACCATGGATTCACGAACCTCGAGTATCGTATCGGAGACCTTGAAGAACCCCCAATCTCGGATGACTCGATTGATCTGGCAATCTTCAGCCAAGCACTCCACCACGCAAACAGTCCGCAAAGAGCAATCGCAGCAGCTCGGCGAATTTTGCGCGCGGGAGGGCGCCTTGTGATTCTCGATCTCCTCGCCCACGACTACGAGCAGGCAAAAGAATTGTACGCGGATCTTTGGCTGGGATTCAGCGAGGTCGAGCTCGTACGTCTGCTGGAAAATGCCGGATTTCGAGAAAATGACGTAATGGTCGTTTCGAGGGAACCTAACAGTCCACATTTTCAAACGGTCTTGGCGACCGGAGTAAAATAACCTGGGACGACGAGTGACGCCGCACGCACTGGACCAGGTTTTGCTACGAGTGGTCGCTCTTCAATTCTACCTGACGGCAAACCGGCACTGACACCGGCACCGGCATGCATTAGATCTTCCGCGTGAAAAGGCTCCTTCTGCTCTTCCTTCTTAGCCCCGCATGTTTGCACGCCGATTGGAAGGTGCTTAGCCGTCGCGACTCACCTATTTCAGGCGGAAAACTTACTGTGTCCGAGTTGCGCGTAGCAAACGCCGCCGCTGAGGCTGAAGTCAATCTGGTCTATTTCACAATAGCGGATGTAAGGCTCGAAGTGATCGAGAACACCGGCGGCCAGATTCGAGGCTTGCGCGAGGCTATTGAAAGCAGTGGGGGATTGGCTGGAGTAAATGGTGGTTATTTTGAAGCGAATCTCGATCCAGTCGGACTACTGATAAGCAATGATCGCGTCGTGCACCGTTTGCAAAGAGCGAAGCTTTTGTCTGGGATATTCTGTGTGAGAGACGATCGGCCTTTTCTGGTTAGAACGCGGGAATTTCCAGGAGTAAAAGGGATCCAGCAAGCCATCCAATGCGGTCCATTTCTCGTCGATGGCGGCCGGACCGTGACAGGATTGGACAACCAGCGTTTCGCCGCACGAACATTTGTCTTTTCATGCGGTCCCTCTCTGTGGGGCTTCGGTATTTGCCGCTCGGTCACTTTGGAAGCGATGGGCGATATCCTCGCACAAACGACCATGGTTCCAGACCATCGCATTGTTCGCGCGTTAAATTTCGATGGCGGATCCTCAACAACGTTTTATGTCAGGACTGAAGGGCAAACGATCTTTTCGGAAGGAAGGCCCATCGTAAGTAATTACCTTGTCGTGAAAGCAAAAAACTAGTGCATCGTCTCATATGTAGCTGGCATATGGCAACAGGTCAGTTGGCCGTTTTTCAAGGCGCAAGCGACGAGCATATCTAGGTTGATACGTAAGGAGCGAGCAACGCGAAAAAACAGCCAACTGGCCGCGGCCCGGAGGGTTGCGTTGAAAATGGGCCGGCGGCTGCGTTGCTCGTCGGTTACGTATCGATTCAGATATGCGCCCTCCTCGCGCCTTGCCGGCGGCCCATTTTGAACGCAACCATATGCCAGCTACATATGAGACGATACACTAGTGCGGCGATTTGCCCGCTAACCGCCATACCGCGCGCGATTGAACATCTCTCCAACGGCATCCATCCAAATTTTTCATTGATTCCCTCACAACCCTCAAACAATGTCCCGCATCCCCGGTATGACATTCTTATGAATTTGAAGTCCGCAGTCGCTCTCGGGTCAGCTCTTCTTGTTCTGAACATTGCAACCTTCGCACTCGATCCGGAGAAACAAGCCGTTATTGATCGATACAAGGAGCCGTTTGCCGTCTACCTTACCGCGATCAACGAGCTGGGGTCGGCCCTGGACACGGTGACAACAGACTCAGATCTCATCAAGGCCGCGGACAAATTCTGCGATCAAGCCAACAAGTTCGTGGACGAATTCAATGCAAATAAGGACCAATTTGCAGACTCGCAAGTTGTGAAATCGATGGACAATGATCCCGACTCCAAAAAGGCCATGGAAGATTATATGGAGTCTTTGAAGTCGAAGCTCGAAGATGCACGGCCTATCTTCGACCATCTGATCAGCTCTTTAATCCGCCATACAGACTCGCGGGAAATCAATCGCGTCCGCGATCGAGTGGCCGCGACATTCCAGCGAATTCAAATACTTTACATGTGAACCAGGAAGTTTCAGTGCATTCGACCGCGATTGTGCTAGAAAAAATCGATGGACGGACTGACTACCGAGCGGAGTTTACGCACGCAAGAAACGATCAACGAGAAGCGCCAAACCGGCGTTCCGGCTTTCAAAGAATGGGCCATTGTCTGTTCGTCGATTGAGCGTGGAGAGACGAGTCTAATTTTCCGAAAGGGCGGAATCGCTGAAGGTCTCAATGGCTTCCAATTCAAACATCGGCACTTTTTTCTATTCCCGACCTATTTCCACGAGCAAATTGAGCAAACGCGCCTGAACCGGGAACGCGATTTAATACCGCGAAAAGACTGCGTTGCGATCTCCGTTTTTGTGGAGGCCGAATTTGCCACCTTTTTGCCGAACTTGAACCCTATTCGGGCGTTGGACTCTCTGCACATTTTGCAGTCGACCGTCCTGGAGGAACGCTTCCATTGCGGTCAACAAGAGGGATTATACGTAGCTTTTCTGCGTGCATTTCGGATTTATCCCGTTTGGGAGTTGCCGTTTCATCCTTCCTACGGCGGTTGCCGCTCCTGGATTACTCTCCCTGACCCACCCCCGGATTTGAGGAAGGAACCTGTCCTCACCGACGAAGAACAAAACCGCCGGCGCGCTCTTGTTATCCACGCGGGAGGCGGGATCGACACAGAGCAATGATTTTTGCCACAAAGATGCAGAGAACACGGAGATCAAGGCCAGAGCTCGTTTTAGTTTTCTCCATGCCCTCCGTGTCTCTGGGGGGCATATAAATTCTCTCTTCCCTTCATCCGTCTCTGTGCCTTGCTCGAATTGGGGGCTGCTGCGAAAGGGAATTTTAGTTGGCGCATTTCATTTCCTCGATAATCTGCAGGTCATGTCTGTGAAGATCGACCTGCATTGCCATTCCTTTTTTTCTGGCGACGGGGTCAGTAGTCCGGAACAACTTATTGAGGCCGCCCGGAAGAAAGCCCTCAACGCCATTGCGATGACCGATCACAATACGTGCGACGCAATCACGTATCTGATAGATAAGGGCCTTATGCGGGAAGATGGAATGCCGGTGAATGGTTTTTTGATTGTTCCTGGAGTCGAAATCACCACGGCAGAAGGCCATCTACTCTGTATCGGTGCCGTGCTGCCGAACTTGAAAGGAAGACCCGCCCTTGAAGTCTGTCACCTGATTCATCAGGCGGGCGGTTTGGCGGTGCCTCCTCATCCTTATGACCTTTTTCGAGCTGGGATCCGTGAAAATGTCCTGAATACTCTGCCGATTGATGCCATCGAGGTTTTCAACGCCGCAAGCACGCTGAAACGGTACAATCAGTCAGCGTTTAATTATGCCATGAAACGGGGTCTCGCGATGACGGCCGCAAGCGATGCTCACCATCATGCCGCCATCGGCAGGGCCTATACGATTCTTAAAACTGAAAACTTTTCGGTGCGTGGCATCCTCGATCAGATTCCGAAACAGAACGACTTGAATCAGGAGTACATTTCCGTGAAGGATAACCTGCGGAAGACTTGGAACAACTGGCTTCGTCTACGCAAACGGAAATCGGTCAAAGATATGCTTTCCGCCACCGACGAAGACGACGAGTGACTTGCTATCCTCGATTTTTACATTCAGCTCAAACGGATCGCCCGAGTTTTATCCAGTCTCAGGACTTCCCCTGGAGTGAAGCTGATTCGTTCCTTCGGATTAGTGATCTTTTCACCGCGCCATTGAACACTCCCCTGCTCCAAGAGTCGGCGGGCATCACTTCGGGATCTGACAATCCCGAACCCCTTCGAATAGGCAGTTACAATGGCTGAAACAAGATCATCTCCAAGTTCGGCCGCACTGACCTTCGGCAATTCCACGGAATCCAAATCCCGCTTCGCGAAGCGCAGGTTGAACTCTTCAAGAGCAGCATCCGCTGCCGGCCGATCATGAAACTTTTCTACTACTCGAACTGCGAGTTGCTTTTTTGCCTCCATGGGGTGGATCAGCGGCAGTTCTTCGCCAAAAAGAACATCGTAATACCGGGCCATTAGCAAGTCCGAGATGCTCATCAGCTTGCCGAACATCTCCTTCGGCGGCTCGCAGATGCCCACATAATTGTTCAAGCTCTTACTCATTTTTTGCACCCCGTCCAGCCCTTCAAGGATCGGCTGCAGGCACCCAACCTGCTGCGGCTGCCCCTCCTCTTTCTGAAGGTCTCGGCCAACCATGATATTGAAAAGCTGATCTGTTGCGCCCAACTCCACGTCCGCGCGAACCACAACGGAGTCCCAGCCCTGCATGATCGGATATTGCAGTTCGTGGAGGAACACCGGCACTCCCTGCTCCACCCTGAACTTGAAATCTTCACGCTGAAGCATTTGCTGAAGGGTCACCCGGCTATTCAGCTTAATGACTTCCAGGAAATTCATTTGCCCAAGCCATTCGCTGTTAAAGACTATCTCCGTGCGGCTCGGATCGAGGATCTTGAATGCCTGGACCTTGTAAGTTTCGGCGTTGGCCATCACCTGGTCGCGGGTCAACATCGGACGGGTTGTCGATCTGCCACTCGGATCGCCTACCATCGAGGTGAAATCGCCAATAATCAAAACCGCGAGGTGGCCCAGATCTTGAAATTGCCTCAACTTAAAAAGATTGACCGAATGCCCCAAATGCAAGTCAGGGGATGTGGGATCGACGCCAAATTTGACTCGAAGCGCGCGTCCCTCCTCCAATTTCTTTTTCAACTCGGCTTCATTGATCAATTTCGAGCCACCCCGTTTTAAGAGGTCTATCGTCTTTTCCGGTGATTCCATTGTTCGACTGGTGAGAGGGCCGAACGCTGGCCCAGATCGAGCCGGAGCGCAATAAGGATCGGGAGCAACGTCAGCGAAGTGAGGCGGCTGTAAAGAGATGATGACAAAGCCAGCTCAGCGCAATATCAAATCTACTTCGTGTTCTCTGTGCCTTCGCCGTAAACCTATCCCTCCGTGGCCTACCCCTCCTGTGCGCTCTCCACGGTTGACAATTGCCTCCCCCTGATTAACCTTCCCGACCCTTGATGTTCCAGGATTTATTGACATGAAAAGAACCTACCAACCTTCAAAACGCACCCGGAAGCGTCAGTTTGGTTTCCGCGCCCGGATGAAAACCAAAGGCGGAAGAGCGACTTTGACCCGGCGGCGTCAGCGAGGCCGGAAACGTTTGGTCCCGGGCGGGGTGGAATTACATTACGCCCGGCACACCGAGGCCTAGAAGACTATGATCCGCCCTGGGCGGATACGTTTTAGGTTTTCACGGTCATCGCGCCTAAGTCGTGCCTCAGAGTTCAGATTGGTCAAGGCATCGGGTAAATCCTGGACCGGAAAGCACCTCGTATTGGCAATATTGACGCGGGAAACCGAGGAACCGTCCAGAATCGGGATCATTGCAACAAGACGGCTTGGAAATGCGGTCGCCCGAAACCAGGTCCGGAGAAGAATCAGGGAAATATTCAGGTTGAATCAATACCGCGTCCAAAGAGGGTTCTGGGTTGTTACAATCGCTCGTCTTTCCTCGGCAACCGCCACATTCGACGAGCTCCAACGAGACTGGTTGCGGCTTATTGAGCGCGCCTCTATTTTAGCGCCTGGCTCACATGGCTCGCATCCTCCGGATCTTACTTAAAGTGTACAAAGCAACGTTATCGCCGTTCCTGGCGGCCCTGACAGGCGGGGCCGGAACTGGATGCCGATTCAGGCCGACCTGTTCCGAATATTTTGTTGAGGCCATCGAAGTGCACGGCTGGTTGGTCGGGAGCTGGCTGGGCATCAAACGAGTTTTACGCTGTCACCCTTGGGGCAATTCCGGGTATGACCCGGTTCCAAGCAGGCAATCAAAGTGCAAATGAGACTCTTAATCTGATCGAGGTATGGATCGTACAGCTTGGATAGCAATCGCACTCGCCACGATCGGCCTCGTTGCTTCGATCGTTTGGGAGCAACGACAGGCGGCCGAAGCGCGAGTCAGGTTTCTGCAGCAACAAGCCGTTTTGGCTGCTCGGGCCACACCGACACCTCAAGTCACTCCGCCTCCTGGTCCGGTAGCTTCGCCCAACCTGTCGACCCAGGCTCTGAACGATCAGAGGCAGGAGCAATCGGAACACGACGAGACCCTTAAGAGCAACGTCGCTGAGCTCAGTTTTTCGAATAATAGAGGCGGGCTCGTAGCCGTAGGCCTGCTGAATCATCGGGCGGAACAAGGGCAGTTCGTTCAGCTCAATACGGACCGCACACCCGCGATTGGAGCGATCACTCAAAATCCGAATAGTTGGCAAGATGGCGGATACGTTCTTTCGACCGATTCCACCGCCGGCACGGCAACTCTTAAACGCACAGACGCCAGCGGTCTTGAGGTGACCAAAGTCTACAGTCTGGCGAAGGAGGCCGGTCTCAAAGACGATTACGAAGTCAAACTTTCGATTACTTTCAAGAACGAAGGCACCGCCTCTTTCGAAACTCCCGGATTTTTTGTGAGCACGGGGGCGGCGGAACCGATCCATCGAACCGACAGGATCTACGCTACTCAATTTGATTGGTACCGAGATGGCAAATTCAACTCTATCGCCGTCAATTACTTTGATCCCGGCAAACTGTTCGGGATGTTTCAAACAAGTGGCCCGAAGGACGTTTATACCGCTACCGCGGACAAGATTCTCTGGGCGGCGGTGAGCAACCAATATTTTGCGACGATCCTGGCTCCGCAGGAGATTACCGGTCAGCAGGTCTGGGCAATGCCGGTGAATGTTCCGACCGAGGATGGCCAGCCGCCGATCAAGGCCATCCAGGGCGCAATCGAGATCCCGGGCTTCAGCTTGCAAGCTGGAGAGGTTAAAACCGTCACTTTCCACATCTACGCCGGGCCAAAAGAATTCAATCGGCTGGCAAAACTCCCGAACGATCAGGCCGAAATCATGAATTTCGGCTGGGCGAAATGGGTCAGCGAAATCCTGCTGACGGTGATGAACACCCTCCACGCATGGGTGAAAAGCTATGCGCTCGCCATCATCATCATGACGATCATCATCCGGTCGCTCCTGTGGCCGCTTCAAAACGCGGCGACCAAGTCGATGCGAAAGATGGCCAAGCTTTCGCCCATCATGAATGAGCTCCGCGAAAAGTACAAAGATGATCCGCAGCGGATGAATCAGGAGACAATGAAGCTGTACAAGGAGTATGGCGTCAACCCGTTCGGCGGTTGCCTGCCTATGCTCGTCCAGATTCCGATCTTTTTCGGGTTTTACGGCATGCTCGATAAGGCTATCGAGCTTCGGAACAGCTCGTTTCTCTGGGTACATGATCTATCGCAACCAGATACTGTTTTCCATATCGGGGGTATCCCGATCAATATCTTGCCTCTGGTGATGGCCGCGACACAGCTGTGGCAGATGAGCATTACACCTAAGACCGGCGACCCGGCTCAGCAGCGGATGTTTCTCTTCATGCCGCTGATTTTCCTTTTTATCTGCTATAATTATGCTTCAGGGTTGGCGTTGTATTGGACGGTGCAAAACCTCTTTTTCGTGACCCAGATGTACCTGACGAGAAAACAGGCGGATGCCCCGCTGGTCAAGGTTGCCAAGACCCCCCAGGTTGCCAAGCGCAAGAGTTATCGATAAATCGGAATTGTTTGCTCGCATGAGAAAATGGAAGCCAAGGAGATATTAGACACGATGCTTGGTTACCTCGGGTTCGTCGCGGATATCCAGGAAGTCGAAACCGAAAGCGGCCGCCAGCTCCAGGTTTTTACAGCCGAAAGCGAGGCATTGATTGGTCCGGACGGCGAAACACTTGAAGATTTGCAGTTTCTCTTGAACCGGATCCTTCAGGCCCAGGATCGGAATGCGCAGCGGGTGCAGGTAGACATTGGCCATTGGCGGGCAATGCGAGACGACAAACTTCGGCAGCGCGTCCGTCAAATCGCTGATACCGTACGAATTTCGGGCCGACCGGTCAAACTCGAGCCGATGAATTCCTACGATCGGCGGATCGTCCACAACACGTTGAAAGAGGATCCGGAGGTGATGAGTTTCAGCCCAAACGATGACGCGCGAATTAAGAGGATCACTCTCCAGAGAAGGCGACATTGAGCAGTTGTCAGTGTCGGTTGTCAGTTGTCACAGCGTTGGCCTCGTCGATTGGCAAAAATCCCTCTGGCCCCCGTCCCAGGAGAAGGGTCCAGAGAAGCGGCTCGACTCCACCCCAGCACTTTTCTAAAGCTCCTCCAACGAAATGGGCTTTTTTCACGACCATCGGGTTTGATAAATTTGAGCACTGGCAAAAATCATGGGGACCAAAATTGAACTTCAGCCCAGGCTAGCTAGAACAACATCTCGCTCGCTGGGAAGAGCTCGGGGCTGATCCCAAGCTGGCCAAGTTGCCGTACAAGATTGAGACAGATCGCTTGGGCCGCATCCTTATGAGTCCGCCACCATTTTTCGATCACACGCGCCATGTCGCCAGGATCATCGAGCTGTTGCACGTTCACTTGCCTGCGGGCAAAGTGCTTCCTGAGACGCCGGTCGTAACATCCGATGGCGTCAAAGTAACAGATGCTGCGTGGATTTCCGCCGCCTATGCGGCGGCGCTCGAAGAACAGCATCCGGCGGCCTTGGAGCGGGCACCAGAGATTTGCGTCGAGGTACTCTCCCCTTCCAACACCTTCTGTACGCCATGACGTGCATCGCATTGCCCCTCCGTCTGAGAACTGGCAACCGACTACTGTCCACTCGCAACTGATTATCGTTCCCTCGCCGGCATTTCTATCGCAGCAATCGCAGCAAGCACTTGCTCGCTGACCTTCTGGTAAATTTCACGGTTGTAAGCAGCGAAGTCCTCTTTCTTAAACCGCATCGGCTTGCCGACGACCACCGTGATCGGGTACGGCCTGATCTTCCCGCCCTTCGGCCAAGCTTCAAACGATCCAAAGATTCGAACGGGAACGACGGGAGCGAGCGTCCTGGCTATGATCATGCCGATTCCAGGACGAGCTTTCTGAATCTGTCCGGTCAATGACCGTGTGCCCTCCGGAAAAATAACGGTCCGATGTCCCTCTTTCAGCAGGTTCAAGACAGCACGGAAAGCCGTCAGATCTCCTCGCGAAAGATCGACTGGAAGGGCGTTCACTCTAGAAATGAGTGGTCCAAGTAACTTTTTTTCGAAAAGTGTCTTGCGCGCGAGGTAGTGCAGCTCATTCCTGCACGTAATACCAACCAGCGGCGGATCGAGGTAGCTCTGGTGATTTGCGGCCATTATAGCCGGGCCCTCTTCAATGATGTTCTCCTGACCATAGGCGCGATACTGGAACGCGATCCTGGCGATCGCCCCACTAAGCTTATAACATAGCCAGTAGAGCGGCTTCATGAGTCGATGCGGAGAGCTTCTGAAAGCCCTTTCATCTTTAATCGCCCGACAATCTCTCCCACGACGCCATCTATTGTCAGAGACGAACTATCGATCACATGCGCATCCTCGGCGATCGTCAATGGAGATGCGCGCCTGGAGGAATCGGCCCGGTCCCGGAAATAGAGATCATCGCGTTGCCCCTGGACCGCTCTCCTCTGCGCCCGCACCTCAAGCGAGGCATCGATGTAAAACTTATAGAGCGTATCGGGAAATACCATGGACCCGATGTCACGTCCTTCCATGACCAAGTTGTCCCATTTCAGAAATTCTCGAAGGTGCGCCACAAGAAATTCGCGCACCTCCGCAATCGCAGAAATGGCTGAGACCGTCCGGTTCACTTGTTCATCTCGCAAATGTGGCTCAGGATTAATCCCGTCGATCTGAAAAACCAACTCTTTGCTTTGCAGATCAAAGCGGAAGATCGATTGGCGCACTTGGCCAAAAACCGCGCTCGCATCGGTCGGCAGAACATTATGTTTATTGGCCAGCCAGGCGACCCCTCGATAAAGGGCACCACTATTGACGTAAGAGAAACCCAGCCTCCTGGCGAGCTTGCGCGCGACCGTGCTCTTCCCTGACGCGGCAGGTCCGTCAATTGCAATCACCGAAAATTCGGAGACGGTGTCCGGATTCAATTCTTTTCTAAAACTTCGGCTGGGTTAATCACATGGGTGGGCGGATTCTCGTCTGGCGTCAAAAATTTCTGCAATTGCTCAGCGAATCCTGGATACGAGGTGGCGATGCAGTCGGTGTCTTCGATCACGGTCTCACCATTGGCGAACATCCCTGCGATTGCGAAGGCCATCGCAATACGATGATCTCCGTAGCTTTTTAGGCGCGCCCCCAGGAGCGGTGTTCCGCCATATATTTCCAGCCCATCTTCAAACTCAACGACCTCGACTCCCATAGCAGTCAAATTTGTCGCGATGGCCGCCAGACGATCTGTTTCTTTTACGCGTAATTCCTTGGCGTCAGAAATCACCGTCTTCCCGTGGGCCAGCGCACCCGCTACCGCGAGGATCGGAACCTCATCAATGACGTTCGGCACTTCATCCCCTGCGATAATAGTTCCACGAAGCCGTCCACCCTGGATCCGAACTTCGCCTCTCGGCTCGACTTGGTCACAGTCTTCGATTACTTCGCGAACTCGCGCTCCCATGCGCAAAAGTACCGAAAGTAATCCCGTCCGAGTCTGGTTCAGTCCGACGTCGCGTACGAGAAGATCCGAATCTTCCTGCGCAGCGGCTGCCACCAACCAGAAAGCGGCGCTTGAAATATCACCAGGAACCGTGAAGTCTCTGGATTCCGGCACCTGATCGCCATACAACGATATGGCGTATCCCTGTCCCAGCTTTTCTCGTTGCGATTGAACGAGAAAATAAGACATCATTCTCTCGGTATGGTCCCTTGTTGGGAACGGCTCTACGACCGTGGTCTTGCCAGATGCCTGCAGTGCGGCGAACAAAATCGCGCTCTTGACCTGGGCGCTCGCAACCGGAAGCTCGTAGCGGATCGGACGTAACCGATTCCCACGAATAACGAGCGGGGCTGCGCCGTTTGTCCCGGTCGCCTCGATCGATGCGCCCATCTGAGTAAGTGGTTCAATCACCCGTCGCATCGGTCGTGATGAAAGTGAACCGTCCCCGACCAACCTCGACTCAAAGGGCTGCGTCGCAGCGAGCCCGCAAAGCAACCGCATTAAAGTTCCGGAATTGCCGCAATCGATTGCCTGGGCAGGAGGATGAAAAATTCCGCGTTGACCATGTATAACCAACGTCGTTCTTTCGGGTTGCTCGATTGCGATCCCGAAATCTCGCATCGCATTGACTGTGCATTGACAATCCTGGCTCGGAAGGAAACCGCGGACAACGCAGGTACCATTCGAAATTGCCGAGAGCAGAACCGCCCGATGCGACATGCTCTTGTCCCCTGGAACTCGAATTTCCGCCTCGATCGTTGGCGCCCTAAAAACCAGTAGTTCTGACATAACGCACTATGGCGATAACCTATCGCGATTCTCCTTGGCGTCGTCGAGCAAAGCTTGCAATTTTTTCGCGTCTTTTTGTGCCAACAAAGTCATGGCTTCTTCAAGCTCTCCTTTGAACACTCGGAGATGCTCTTGCAATGCGTCCGCGTTCGACAACAGAATGTCCGCCCAGAGTTCAGGCGCTCCAGATGCTATTCGAGTCGCATCACGGAACCCAGGCCCGCAAAGATCAAGCGCTTCCTTACTTGTTCCTGCAACGTGTTTGACCAGAAGCGCAGCAATCAGATGGGGCAAATGACTCATCGACGGCAACCAGCTGGTCATGCGCCGGGACGCTCACTAGAACGACGCGCGTGCCAAGTTTTTCCCAAAATCCTCTGACGAGCAGCACGCTGGCTGCCTCGTCGGCCAGTTCCGGACAGAGCAGCGTCACCGCGCCAGCAAACAGGTCTGCTCGCGCGGCTTCAGCGCCAGACTTTTCCGAACCCGCCATCGGGTGCGCAGGAACGTACTCGCAGCGATTTCGCAGAGCTGTCGCGAGAACCTCGGTAACCGGTCGCTTAACGCTCGCCACATCCGAAACCACATGGTCAGGACCGACAATTTCCCTTAAGGCTTCGACGACCTGGGCGAGCGCGCCGATCGGTGTCGCCAGAATAATGAGCCGGCTATTTGATACCAGCTCCGCAAGATCGTCTACAACCGATGCATTTCGAAATTTCGGTCCCGCGAGCTTTTCAGCGGCCACGCGATCGTACAAGAAGACCCGGTAGCCCGCACGCAGCGCAGCGAGCGCAATCGAACCGCCCATCATTCCCACACCGACAATACCCACACTGCTTACTTCCATAATCGCAAAAGCAAAACGGGACGCGCTGCAAATGCGCGTCCCGCTAAAACTGAAAACTTGCGGCCCAAAACTTAAGGTACGAGAAAGATCTTGCCGGTGTAGGGATCTTTTACTTCCGCACCTGGCGGATAACCTTCCACGTCAACTTCACCTGCATTTGGCGCGTACGGACTGATTACACGTCCGGTCTTACCTGGCACCTTGGTTGCAACGGGGTAATTCTCGGGCTGCGAAGGCGCGACAGGAGAGGGCGTAGGAAAAGCTTCTGGAGGCGGAGTTTCCTCCGGTGTAGGCTGCGGTGTATTTTTGGGCACAGCGCTTACGGGGGGGGTTGGGCTCGGGACGGCACCATAGCCGTAACGATTCCCCGCGCCAGCTGTCTTCGGTCCTTTTGTTGTTTGACAAGCAACCAACGCCACACAAAGAGAGACCGGAACCAAAAGGATGAGGTGACGAATCATAGCGAAATGTATCGACCAGCATTAATTCATCCAAGTTCGAATGACAATCGAAATCCGGGTAGGAACCCAGTTCCGGTTCATCAGTTTCCGCCAGCCTGGCTTCGCAGAAACTGGATCAACAAGCGAAGGCGCTCGCAGACTTCGTACGCCTCGAGCAGCTTTTGACGCTGGAACGGTTCTCCCACAAAAGCAGCAGCCACGACATCGGAAAGGATTTCCGGCGAATCAATCTGCTTCAGATGGTCCATGAGGTTCGGGGGGAGTGGGACACCGATTTTTTCAATCCGCATGCAAAACTCTTTTACTTTCTCGCCTAACGCATCCGCTTCCACGGGATTGCCAAGATTCGATTTTGCGATTTCTATTTTCGCGATTCGGAACGGGTCCTCTTGCGTCCAGGCGACCAATCGGACCCGCGCCAACCCCTGCAGCACCAGATTGGAAGTGCCGTCCTCCTTTCCAACGCACGCACGTATGAGTCCAACGCCGGCAACAGGGCACAGATCTTCAATGCCGCCCGCTTCTTCGATTCCCCTTTTCATCAGTGCTACAGAAAACATGCGATCGCCGCAAAGGGTATGCGCGAGCATATCGCGATAACGCCGCTCAAAAATGTGCAAAGGCATCAATGAATGCGGAAAGAGTACTGCATTCGCCAACGCCATCACTGGAACTTCTGTGGGAATGTCGATCACCGCGAACCGTTCGAAGCCGCCTCTGGCCCACCTTCTCCCCGCGGCGCATCATTTGTCGCCTGTTCTTCCGCGTGCCGGACAGCAAGATATTGAGCTACTTGTTGCACGTCTTTGTCACCTCGGCCGGACAAGTTGATGATGACGATCTGGTCGCGATTCATTTCTCGCGCATGTTTGATCACGATAGGCGACGGCATGCGCCGACTCAAGTGCCGGTATGATTCCCTCTGTCCTGGACAATTCGAGGAACGCCTCCAAAACCGATTCATCGGTGGCATAATCGTATTCCGCTCTTCCAATATCGCGCAAATAGCTATGCTCGGGGCCGACCGCGGCGTAATCCAGACCAGCAGAAACGGAATGAGTGAGTTGAATCTGCCCATCATCGTCCGCAAGCAGCCATGTTTTTGTCCCTTGCAACACACCGAGCTTACCAGTCTGAAAACGTGCTGCATGTTCGCCGGTGCGAATTCCACGACCGCCGGCTTCCACTCCAACCATTCGAACCCCCGCATCGTTGAGAAAGGGGTAGAAAAGTCCGATGGCGTTGCTGCCCCCTCCTACACACGCCACCAAAAGGTCCGGCAAATGTTCCTCCTGCTCAAGGATCTGTCGTCTTGCTTCTTCTCCAATTACCAGGTGAAGATCCCGAACCAGCATCGGATATGGATGCGGTCCGTAGGCTGTACCGAGAAGATAATGCGTTGACCGAACATTAGTGACCCAGTCACGCATGGCTTCGTTGATCGCTTCTTTCAGCGTCGCTTGGCCGGCGGTTACCGGTACAACTTTCGCCCCAAGGAATTCCATTCTCGCCACGTTCAGCGACTGACGCTCCATATCGACCTTCCCCATATACACAACGCATTCAAAACCGAACCGCGCCGCAACTGTCGCTGTCGCTACGCCATGCTGTCCCGCTCCCGTTTCTGCGATGACCCGGGTCTTGCCCATACGCTTAGCCAACAGGATCTGGCCCATAGCGTTATTGATCTTGTGTGCACCGGTATGCAAAAGGTCTTCTCTTTTTAGATAAATCCGCGGCCCTTTGAGCTTTTCCGTGAATCGCTCCGCATAGTAAAGCGGCGTTGGACGCCCACAGAACGATCGTAGCAACCGATCTAGCTCGAGCTTGAATTGGGGATCTTGCCGGGCCCGTTCGTACTCGTCCCTTAACTCATTGATCGCTGGCATTAACGTTTCCGGGACAAACACACCGCCATACGGTCCAAAGTGACCCTGAACATCCGGCATCTGATTTAGCTCAACTGAGTCTTGCATAGAAGGATAACAAGACCATCGCTGCTCCCCGCGGCAGGAATCAAGAGATTCTTTGGAGCCTTCTATCGGTGTGTCGGTGTGGACGCGCTTTCAGTTTTTTCTTGGTGCCGCCGAAACGTCGACAAACGATCACGCCCGTACGCCGATCCGCTTCTTCGCGAGGGCCATCCGGACCGCGCGTCGATGTGGCGATGGCATCGGCACCGAGTCGAGTAACTCCAGGCTGTGCCATACCTGGCCCGCACTCAGCGTAGCGGGCGGCACACCCAAGAAGACATTTAGCCGAACCACATACCGGGTGATCGGATAACTCAAGCTCAGAAACGGGAGGTTGACATCAAAATGCTGGCTCGATTCAGGATTTGGTGACACCGCCGGCAGAATCCACAAACCGTGCCAGCGTTTGCCAAGATTCTGTTGCAACAGGATCTGTCCCTCTTTTAACGCCAGAAAATGGAATTCAGTCTTTTTCTCAATTTTTTGCCGCACTCTCTTTCTCGGGAAGTGATTCAGGGTCGCTGGCAGCACAAAAGGAACGAACCGGGCAGATGACGCACAGCGGTTTTCTAGGCAAACAGACCGTCGCGCCCAGCTCCATCAAAGCCGAATTCAATAGGCGCGGATTGTGCCCCTGCACATAGTGGGACGCAAAACTCCAGATGATCCGACCTCCAGCGCGGTTGGTCCACCGGCTCCTGCAAATTCAGAAGACGGCTAAGGGCTCTTTCAATATTGGCGTCAACAATCGGAGCAGGCAGGTCGAAGGCAAAGCTCGCGATCGCACCGGCGGTATATCGTCCTATTCCGGGCAGCTTCAATAGTTCGTCCACTGCGGATGGAAGCTTCCCGTTCCACTCGTCCATGATGATCTTTGCGCATTTTTGCAGATTTCGGGCCCGATTGTAGTAACCGAGACCTTGCCAGGCGTGGAGTACCTCGGATTCGTCGGCATCGGCCAGGTCGCGTAGTGTGGGAAACCGTTCAAACCACCGTTGGTAGTAATTCATAACCGTCACAACCTGCGTCTGCTGGAGCATCAGCTCCGACACCAGGATCGCATACGGATCGCAGGTTGTGCGCCATGGTAACCGGCGTCCGTGACGTTCAAACCAGTCCGCCAATTCCGCGCGAAACTCCGTGATTTCACAGAAAATCTGTTTCATCCTACCGTACAGGTGAACTCTTACACGATCGCGATTCAACCTTCCCAGGCAGAAGCGCTCAAAAATCTCTTGAAGGACCAAGGGTTCGAATTTTTCGATCGACCTTATACGATCTTTTTCGCCCAAAAAGCAAAACTGTCCGTCGCCGTGTACGAAAAGGGACCGAAGGTCGTCGTTCAAGGCAAGGAGACCGAGGACTTTGTCCGGTTTTATCTTGAGCCGGAAATATTGAAAGAGGTGCGGATCGGCTACGAGGAGGTGCTCAACCCAGCGATGTTCGAACCGCATTTCGGGATCGACGAGAGCGGGAAAGGAGACTACTTCGGGCCTCTTGTCATTGCCGGCGTTTACGTCGATCGCGAGATCGCGCGCCATCTCCTTTCTCTTGGAGTAACGGACAGCAAAAAAATCGGTTCGGACAACAGAATCCGACAGCTCGCCGATGAAATCGATAATACGCGCGGTCTGGCAGCCAATATCGTCCTTATTGGACCTGAGAAATACAATTTGCTCTACGAAAAATTCGCAAACCTGAATGATTTGCTGGCATGGGGACACGCTCGAGTAATTGAGAATTTGCTGCTTCAGCGACCGGACTGTAAGAGATCACTTTCCGACAAATTCGCGAATGAGACGAGTGATCCAACGAGCCCTTTTGAAGCAAGCCAAAGAGATCCAGATTGATCAGCAAACAAAGGCCGAAACGGATATCGCCGTCGCGGCAGCGTCAATCCTTGCTCGAGACAAATTTGTGCGCTGGCTGGAGACCCGCAGCAAGGTACTGGGAATTGCCCTTCCAAAAGGCGTCTCGGCAGCGGTCAAATCCGCCGCCCGAGCTGTCGTGGAAAAAGGAGGGCCGGACGCATTGCGCGCAATCGCAAAGATGCATTTCCGAACTTCGGCAGAGGTGCTTGGCCAGAATATCAACGAGGCCGATGGCTGATGGAGCAGTCGTAATATCGTCTACTAAATCCTTGCCTCATTTGCATTCTGGTCGATAGTCCGGAAAAGGCTCAGCGTCGGGCGTTTGCAGCAACGGCGTTGACGGCAGAGGGCCACCGGAAGTGCCATAAATTTTCGAACCTGTGAAAGGATTCGCAATGGCTAACCTGACAAAACGGGACATTGTTGTAAAGATCAGTAACGACACCGGTCTGGTTCAACATCAAGTGTTTGAAGTAGTCCAGCGAACGCTCGATTTGATTACAGATAGCTTGGCGCGCGGCGACGATGTGGAGCTACGGAATTTTGGGATATTTGAAGTTCGACTGACGAAAGAACGAGTTGGCCGAAATCCAAATCAACCAGGAAGCAGTTTCAAGATCCCGCCGAGAGCAACAGTAAAGTTCAAGGCTGGCAAAGTGATGCGACAAAAGGTCTCAAAACTTTCGCCTACCCTTAAACAGGCACAGTCGCTCAAGGGAGCAATGCTTTAACGGGCTTCTTCCTTTTTGATCTTTTCGAGCTGAGTCAATAATTTATCAAGTTCCCTGGGTGCCGACTGTTGGCCGGGCAGAGCCAGTGGCCGAAGCACGAATTGGGCGAGACGGTCCGCGACGCCCCTGCGGTTGGTTCTGCCTTTTAACTCCCTGATCTTTTCTGCCTTGACGGCATGTCGGGTTTTGTTCTGGAGGCGTGCCTCCAGTTCGTCGGCCAGCAATCGACGCGCGAGAAACCTGTTCAAAGCCTGGCAACGTCGCTCAGTGCAGCGGATCCGTATCCCGCTCGGTCGATGCCGCAAGTCGACACCGGACCCACGAAAAAAACTCTCTTCAATGTCTCCTTCCGAACAACCAAGGGCAATCAGCCGTTCGCGCAAGGCTTTCGCCTTTTTCTCTGAGACCGGAAAAGCAGGCACGAGTGAGATATATATCGATTCTCTCAGACAAAATTCAAACAGAAGGCTGCCTGCGGAGAGTCTTCTACCGGGGACTTGTTCTTTATAATTTTCGCGGGTTGAGCTAGTTTCCAGCCAGTCATGGAATCATCTGACCTGTTAACGACCAATCGGAAAGCACTGACGATTAACCTTGACCAGGCAAAGTACGGCACTTTCGCAGAGATCGGTGCCGGTCAAGAAGTTGCTCGGCATTTCTTCCAAGCAGGGGGCGCCGCCGGTACGGTTGCGAAGTCGATCTCTGCCTATGACATGAAATTCAGCGATGAGATCTACGGCAAAACGGCAAGATACGTCTCAAGGGAACGGCTGGGGCTCATGCTGGACCACGAGTACAATCTGCTTCTGGAACGGCTGCGGGAGACGCGAGGCGACCGGACCGAATTCTTCGTCTTTTCCGATACGGTAACTGCCAAAAGCTTTAAAGGGACAAACGAGGCACACGGCTGGATGGGAATGCGGTTTGAGCCCACGCCCAATTCGCCGCCGAGTGATGTTATTCTTCACGTCAGAATGCTGGATAAGGAAAACATTCTCCAACAACAAGCTCTCGGCATCATCGGTGTGAACCTGGTCTATGGCGCGTTTTACTATATCGACGATCAGGACCGATTCATCCAGTCGCTGGCCGACAACCTCGGTGTCGACCGGATCGAAGTCGATATGATCAATTTCAGCGGAGCAATCTTTGCCGATGTAGACAACCGGCTGATGAGCCTGAAGTTGGTCGAATACGGGCTAACGAACGCCGTCATGTTCAGTCCCAAGGGTGAAGTTTTGCAGCCATCAGAGGTTCTTCACAGGAAAGCAATAGTCGTAGAGCGCGGAAGCTTTCGGCCGGTAACTCTCGTAAATGAGGATATGATGCGATGCGCGTTAGCCCAATTTCTCCAGGAGCCAGCACTCAAGGGGGTGGACGTGGTGGTCCTCATGGAGATTACCATGCATAACCTGCTGGCATCCGGGAACATCGACCACAAAGATTTTCTGGATCGGGTCGACACTCTGGCCGCGATCGGAAACAACGTGCTTATTTCCAACTACCTGGAGTTCTACCGGCTTACCTCTTATTTCCGCCGGTACACCAAACAGATGGTCGGAGTCGCGATGGGCATCAATAATTTGCTCGAAGTGTTCAATGAGAGATATTACGAAAACCTTGACGGTGGTATCCTCGAATCGTTTGGACGCCTTTTTAAAAATCTAATCAAGCTATACATCTATCCGATGCGAAAGAGCGCCTACGACCAATACTGTATGGCCAATCCCTCGGCGTGTCCGATTCCATTGACAGGCACATCTCTGCATCCTCAGGCAACAGATGCATGGGTCAACGCGATAAACCTCCAGGTCCAGATGCATTTGCGTAACTTGTATGCGCACCTGCTGGAAAATCATTACATTGCCCCAATCGTGGGGTTTGACGCATCAACGATGGACATCTTCTCCCGTGACGTCCTGAACAAGATCCAGACTGGAGAGCCCGGTTGGGACCGCATGGTGCCCGAGAAAGCAGCGGATATCATTAAGGACCGACACCTCTTTGGTTATAAGGAGGCGCCTGCAACGAAACTGCAACCGGTTGGATAGTCCTGTCGATACACGGGCAGAGCTAAATTTTCCCGACCGTCTAACTCATGCATGAAGCCTGAGCGAATGCTCCTTCCTGGATCGTGACCGGATTCCAGGACAACTCGTTGATGAACCCCCTAGAACAACGAATCGGATACAAATTCCGAAATTCGCTTCTGCTGGCGGAGGCTTTGACTCACCCGAGCCTCGGCCACGAAACGCAGCGGCATCATTTCGATAATCAGCGTCTCGAGTTTCTCGGTGACGCCGTTTTGCAATTAATTTTTACGGAACATCTTTTCCGATTGTTTCCGCATTTTAGCGAGGGACAGCTGACAAAATTGCGTTCGCGACTGGTGTCTCGCGAAGGCTTAAAAGTCCACTCCATTAACATCGGTCTGGGTACCTATCTAATGATGGGTCGCGGTGAAGAAGCGAGCGGCGGCCGCCAGCGAGCCTCGATTCTGGCAGATGCGTTCGAAGCCCTGGTTGGCGCGATGTATCTGGACAGCACTCTTGAGGTTGTCCGGCGATTTGTGTTGGATGAAGCACAACAGGATATTCAGCGCCTCACACATCAGCCGCTTGAAGTGAATCCAAAAGGGCAACTTCAAGAGATTCTGCAAGCGATCTCCCCAAAAAGCCCCAGTTATGAGATTATCTCTCAGACCGGCCCAGAACATCAAAAGATATTTGTTGCTAAGGTCATCTGGGAAGGCATTGAGCTCGGTTCTGGCGACGGCTCCAGCAAGAAACAGGCGGAAACAGCCGCAGCGCTTTCCGCGCTAAAGGCCAAAAAGTGGGAATCAAAGCCCGTGAGAACGCAACCCGAGACGTTCTCTTTCAAACCGGCAGAACCCGAAATCGAAACTCAAGCCGCCGACCGCGCAAGGAGCACCACAGAAAAAACGAGATAGCGACGGATCAACGTCCACAGCGTAAAAGCAAGGAGTCGACATCAGAAGTCAGGAGTTCAGGAGTTGCAGAATGAGCCGAGGCTTTCCGAATCATCTGATCCCATGCGATGAAGAATTCGCTCGGCCAGCAACCGATGCGATTCGACGCCAGATTTGGCCGTAGGTAGGCTTTGCCTCCTGACTCCTGATTTCTGATTTCTGAATCCTTGCCTTTTGCCCGCTAAAGGAATTTTCCAGGATTCAAAATCCCAGTGGGGTCGAGAGCGCGCTTGATTGTCTGATGCAACGCGATCGACTCGGGTGAGACTGCTTGAGATCCACCAGCGCTTTTTCGCCAATCCGATCCGTGCTCACCGGTAATCGCGCCGCCGGAGGCTGATCACATAACTGAAAAAGATCGTCCAGGGCCTGCTCCATCTTCTCGCCGACGCCAATTCTATCCGGCTCCGCAACCATGACATTGACGTGGATATTGCCATCCCCGGCATGCCCGAAGCATGCCACTGGGAATCCGTAACGCTCCTGTAGGTTGTCCGCAAACCGAATCAGTTCGACCAGTTTTCCTCTCGGGACCGTTACGTCTTCATTTAATTTCATGAGCCCGGTCGCTTTTAAGGACTCAGAGAAACCTCGGCGAAGATCCCAGAGTTTTTCACACGCCTCTTCGCCAAATGCGGTCTCGAGAGTAAGAGCACCCAGCGAATGAGCAGGGCCGCAAGCGTCTCTACGGATGAACGGACCGGCTCTTCATGTCCATCTAAATCGATCAATAGATGCGCTTCACCGTCCGGCACGACCCGGCGCGAGAGGTGGCGGCGTGCAGCCTCGAGTGTAAACCGGTCAGCGATCTCCAAAGCGGAAGGCAAATAACCTTCCAGCAAGATTTTCTGCACGGCTGCTGCGGCGTCTTCGATGGAGCCGAAGCTTGAAGAGAGGGAAGCTCTGGCGGGAGGAAGAGGTAGCAGTCGCAGCGTCGCTTCCGTCACGACACCCAGCATTCCTTCAGATCCAACGAAGAGTCCGACGAGGTCAAATCCAGTTTTGTTCTTGTGCGTTCGTCCGCCAACTCGAACGACCGTGCCATCGGCGAGAACAATTTCCAGACCAAGGACGTAATGCCGGGTTACACCGTATTTCAAGCAGCGAGGGCCGCCTGCATTGGTCGCAATATTTCCGCCAATCGAGCTGTTTTTCAGGCTCGCCGGATCTGGTGGATAAAAAAGCCGACATTTTCTCACTTCGCGTTGCAGATCGCCCGTAACCACACCAGGTTCGACGATGGCCACGCCGTCCGCGACCGCGATCTCTTTTATCCGGGTCATTCTGGCCAACGAGAGGGCCACCCCACCGTTCACAGGAACGCAACCGCCCACATATCCATACCCTGCCCCGCGCGCCGTCACCGGGATTTGCCGCTGATTTGCGAACTGAAGGAGTCGCGAGACCTGTTCGGTGCACGTTGGCTCGACAACCACGTCCGGCAGATGGCTGGCAAACCACTTATCTCGGCTGTTTTCTTCCAGTCTGGCAGGGTCCTGGAACGTATTGTCTGAACCAAGCAGGGAAGCCAGTTCCAGGTAAAGGTCCATTTTAAGGCGGGGCGCAATGGAACGCGTTGACCGACGCGCAAACTTACATCCCCATGATCTGGTACCCGCCGTCGACGTAAATGACTTGGCCTGTGATCGCGGTAGCGCCGTCACTTGCCAGGAAAACTCCGGTATGTCCGAGTTCAGCCGGATCGCAACTTCGCTTAAGCGGCGCATGCTCCTGGTAATGTTTCAGCATCGAAGTAAAACCGGCAATCCCTCGGGCCGCCAGCGTTTGCACTGGCCCCGCACTGATACAGTTCACTCGGATCTTTCTCGGACCCAGATCGTAGGCAAGATAGCGTGTCGTGGCCTGGAGACTCGCTTTCGCCACCCCCATGACGTTGTAGTGCGGGACAACCTTTGTGGAGCCGTAATAGGTCATCGAAAGGATACTCCCTCCGTGCGTCATCAACGGAGCAGCTTCTCGGGTAAGCCCAAGAAGTGAATAAGCGCTGATGTCGTGGGCTACCAGAAAAGCATCACGTGAGGTGTTTAGAAATTCGCCTTCCAGAGCTTCTTTAGGTGCAAAAGCGACCGAGTGCAGCATGAGATCGACCCGGTCAGTGTGTTGACGAACATGCCGGAAAAACTCCGCGATCTCTGTGTCGCTGGTCACGTCGCACGGGTAAAGCGGAACATCCGAACCAAAAGTCGAAACCAGATCCTCGACATTGTCTTTCAGCCGCTCGCCCTGATAATTGAACATTAACTTAGCGCCTGCCGCCGCCCAGGCTTGTGCGATTGCCCACGCGATACTGCGCTTGTTCGCTACTCCGAAAACGACGCCAATTTTTCCTTCGAGGGACTTTGAGCTCATAGAAGATTGTTGCAGAGAGACTTTTATCGCGCCATCCACGCGTGCGGCAGAATTCTCCGCTCTGTGATAATTCTAGGCAATCGCTTTTTTCCTGGATGTAGTCTTTGGCTTCGATCCCGCATTCTTGGCGAATTTCCCGTAGCTTGGACAGCATGATCCTATTTCGCAGTTCACGCAGTCCGGATTCCTCGCATAACATCTCCGTCGGCCGTGCCAAATCAGCCAATGACTGAAATTTGTCCATTGCGATTTCGGAACCAGCCGCATGAGATCCGCCTCAATTTTTTCGGGTTCCTCCCTTTTCGTGAGATCGAAACGTTTGGCTAAACGAGCCACGTGCGTATCCACGACTATTCCTTCTGCGATCGAAAATGCATTCCCCAAAACTACATTCGCCGTCTTCCGGCCAACCCCCGCAAGTTCCGTCAATTCCGCCATCGTACGCGGAACTTCGCCTCGATGCTTTTCAACCAAATCCTTTGCCATCGCCCTAAGATTCTTCGCTTTGTTGCGATAGAACCCAGCCGTTTTGATCTTCTGTTCCAGCTCATCCTGGCTAACCGTCGCAAGTTCGTAGGCGGTCGGATATCTTGGGAAAAGATCTCGGGTAACAATGTTGACACGCTTATCAGTGCATTGAGCGGAAAGAATCGTGGCAACCAACAACTGAAACGGTGTCTCGAAATCCAGCTCGCAATGCGCGCTCGGATAAACTTCGCGCAGCCCTTGAATGATGCATTGAAGTCGTTCTTTGGTTCGCATTTTTTCGGAATTCGGATTGGAGCTACCCTGTCGGCTTCTCAGTAACTCCGCGACCTGAATCAATTGGAGCCAGCTTCGGAACTTTCCGGCTTTGCTGAATGTTGCTCGGGAGCATTTTCTTGCTGGGGCGGTTTTTGGGAGGTCAAATTAATTTCCTTCAACGACTGAGCAAAATAGCGGCACTGTTCTTCCGAGTAATATTTCTTCACGTTTTCGAAATATTTCTGCGCCGCCTCTTTCTCGCCTCGCTGCAGAGCGATCGCTGCTCTGGCGTAATAGTAGGCAGGCGTCTTGCCGGGAAACTTCATGACGTCTGCCATCCCGCCCGCCTTGCTTGGATCTCCTTCAAGGAGCGCACACAGCACGAGCTTGAAATCTACCAACTCCGACCCCGGATCCACCTCCTTTAACGCCTGGTATTCCAGGGTCGCTTCTGCATATTCCCCTTTTAGCAGTTGCACTTCAGCCAGGTTGAGTTTGGCCGGGTAGAACTTTGGATCCAAGTTGAGCGCCTGTTTAAATTGCTGGGCGGCTTCGTCGTACCGCTTCTGCCTCGTGAAAATCGCCCCACGCAAATTCGAGATTTCGGGTTTTCTCGAGTCCGCCCTCGCTGCAGCATCGATTTGTTTTTCGGCTTCTTCGAATCTGCCTTGATTGAATGCACTGGTCGCCCGTTCCAAAGCGGCGTTCGCGGTCCGCTGATCCGCGATGCTCAACCGGGCCAGCAAAACAAGACAAATAGCCGCCAAGAATCGTTTCAAGAGGTCCTTAGAGTTCGCGTCCCACGGCGACCGCCACACTTCTTACCCGTGCCACGAGATCCTCAAAATCAGCCGGGAGCAACGCTTGCTCGCCATCGCTCTTGGCTTGTTCAGGCGCGTTGTGGACCTCAATCATCAGCGAATCCGCACCTGCCGCGACCGCTGCAAGAGACATCGCCGGAACAAATTCTCGAAGACCGATCCCGTGCGTCGGATCCACAACGATCGGTAAATGAGTTTCGGCCTTGAGCACCGGGACTGCATTCAGGTCAAGGGTGTTTCGAGTCATGCTTTCAAAAGTCCGTATGCCACGTTCGCAGAGTAGCACGTTAAAATTCCCCTCGCTCAGAATGTATTCGGCGCTCATCAAGAGATCCTTAATTGTCGCTGACATCCCTCGTTTTAGCATGACGGGGAGTCTTGGTTCGCCCCACCTCGCGAAGAAGAGAGAAGTTTTGCATATTCCTGGCCCCAACTTGCAGACAATCGGCATATTCACAGACCAATTCCAGGTCCTTCGTATCCATCACCTCGGTGATGATGGGCATCCCCGTAGCCCGCCTGGCTTCGGCTAGGAATTCCAATCCCATCTTGCCAAGGCCCTGAAAGCTATACGGCGAAGTTCTCGGCTTGAAAGCGCCCCCGCGCAAAATCCTGGCCCCCGATTTTCGGACCGCCTTCGCTATGACGGTGATCTGATCTTCGCTTTCGACCGAGCAGGGACCAGCCATGACCACGACCTCTTTGGCTCCGACAGTCACGTTCCCTATCTGAACATGGGAATTTCTTCCACGAAATTCGTAGGCAACGAGTTTATAGGGTTTCAGCACGGGAGTGACTGACTCAACGCCAGGAAAGGCGCCCAGTGGCTTTTCCCGAATTTTATCTTCGGGGCCGATTACGCCGATAACGACACGCATTTCGCCTCGGCTAACCTCAGTTTTCAGACCCCAGGAACGGATTCGAGTGACGATGTGATCGATCTGTTCCTCGGTCGCATCGGGACGGGTGACAATGATCATTGCTATTGAATTGGGTATTAATTGCTGAGCGGTTCTGCCGCAAATCGCTTTGTTTGAATCGGGTTGATGACGGCGATTCTCTGCCGCGACATTTGGCCGGTCTCTCAGAGGTGGAGGAAAAAAAGTCTGCATAGAACGATGAAGTTCAAGTTCTGACCAAGGAGACGCTCGAAATGAGAGTGAAAGGTCAGACGCTAGTTAAAGCGCCAGTAAAACAAAAAATATCCCGCGAAACCGAAGTCAGAAGCGAAATCATGGATGCCGTTCACCGGTTTCATTGGGTTGAGAGAGCTTAATGGTTACCTCAAGAGCTACAAATTGCCAAACGAAAAAGAAGACAGGGGTGGGGGGAAACGTATCGGCGGGTCGGCGGCTCGGCGTTTCGGTGGTGGGGAGACGTATCGGCGGGTCGGCGGCTCGGCGTTTCGGTGGTGGGGGGAGACGTATCGGTGGGTCGGCGGCTCGGCGTTTCGGTGGTCGGGGGAAACGTATCGGCGGGTCGGCGGCTCGGCGTTTCGGTGGTGGGGGAAACGTATCGGCGGGTCGGCGGCTCGGCGTTCGGTGCGCGCGAGACGATCGGCGGGTCGGCGGCTCGCGTTCGGTAGGGAAACGTATCGGCGGGTCGGCGGCTCGGCGGGTGGGCGTATCGGCCTGGGTAGAGACATGCGCGAGTTTGGAGTGAAAGCCCGATGAAGAGACAGACCGAAAAGAACATCGACGACGCCCCGACGCTGATATGCCCACCCCCCGATACGTCTCCTCCAACACCGACCCGCCGAGCCGCCGACCCGCCGATGCGTTTCCCCTAGAGTCCCAGCAACTGCTGTTGCCAACGCATCAGAATAGAGCCGACTGTGTCCGGTTCCCTCGCGATCCGTTCCAGCGCCTGCCGAGGAGCAATTACTCCAGGATCGAGCTGCAAACCTTCCGCCACCCGGTCACGTCGATTTTTGAGCTGCTCCATACGTTGTTCCTGGTCGCTGGTCGGCCGATCGCGAACCGAACGGACCCGTTGCGGCCACTCGGCTTCGGGCAAAAGCAGGGCTTCCTGCAAATGAGCCGCCAAGCGTTTGCGCCGTGTGCCGTGGACCCCAGGCGGCAAATGCACGCTTCCCGCATCGGCGGATTTGGCCAGCTCAATCAATTCCTCATTCCGAAGTATCTGAAAACTTGGACGATCCGCTTTCTGTGCCTCGGCATCTCTCCACTGCCAGAGAGCGCGTAAGAGGGCGAGTTCTCTCCCCCGAAAGGACGCGCTCCCAGGAATCTTCCAGACTCGCTCTGGATCTTTCTCTCTATCCTCACCGGCAGCCAGGACGGCTTTCTGACAGCTTTCCTCAAACCATTCCCATCTGCCTTTGGCATGCAACTCCTCACTCAGCCGATCAGCCAACTCGATCAAGTACAGAGTATCATTGATGGCGTACTCAATCATTGCCGGCGTCAGCGGCCGGCGGGCCCAATTCGCCTTTTGCGAAGATTTCGGCAGCTCTATCTCAAAGAATTCCTTCACAAGCGAAGCAAGGCCCACCTCTTTCAAGCCGACCAATCTTGCAGCAAGATAAGTGTCGAAGACTTCCCCCGGGGCAAACTTCGTGCCGCGCCGCAGCATACGCAGATCGAAGTCGCAGCCATGCAATATTATTTTTCTTTGAGAAAGAACGGCGTTGAAGCGAGAGAAATCGAGTGGCTCAAGCGGGTCGATCAAAGCGTCCTGTTCAGGCAACCCAATCTGAATGAGACACAGCTTTTCAAAATAGCAGTGCAGGCTGTCTCCTTCGGTATCGACGGCTACCGGGTCGCATTTCTCCAGTGTGCCGCACCAATCATCTAAGTGTTCATTGTTGGTTATAAGGAGCGGATACGGCTTTGCCATGGCATGCTATTTCGCAGACAGGACACTAACGAAGCGCTGTAAGAAGCAATTCGGCATTAGTTCTGGTCGCCTTCAACGTATTTAAAAGTACTTCCATCGCCTCGAGGGCAGGCAATTGCGCAAGTTTTTTCCGCAAGAGGGTCACGCGCTGGAATTCGTCAGGATGATAAAGCAGGTCATCGCGGCGAGTTCCCGATTTCAAAATATGAATCGCCGGATAAATCCTTTTTTCCACAAGAGTCCGGTCCAGGTGCAGCTCCATGTTGCCGGTACCCTTGAACTCCTCGAAAATGACCTCATCCATGCGGCTCTCGGTTTCAACGAGGGCAGTTGCCAAGATCGTCAGGCTGCCTCCCTCCTCACAGTTTCGAGCGGCGCCGAAGAAACGTTTGGGTTTGAGCAAAGCCTTGGCTTCAACGCCACCGGACATGATACGACCTTTACCGGGTTGAAGCGCGTTATAACCGCGTGCAAGCCGGGTGATGCTGTCCAGAAGGATCACGACATCCTTCTTGAGTTCGACGAGACGCTTTGCCCTTTCGCTCACCAATTCCGCGACCTGGACATGGCGTGTCGGGCTTTCATCAAAGGTGGAACTGAATATTTCGCAATCCAGGCATTGCCTGAGGTCCGTCACCTCTTCCGGACGTTCGTCCACCAGTAACAAAATCAGATGCACGTCAGGTGAATTCGCCCGTATCGCGAGTCCGATATCCTTGATCAGGATCGTCTTGCCGGTTCGGGGGGCTGCGACAATCAAGCCCCTCTGCCCGCGTCCAAGAGGAGCAATTAAATCGACCGCTCGCGCGCTAACGCTTCGACTTCTCGGATTTTCGAGCAGGATCCGTTTGTCTGGGAAAAGAGCCGTTAATTGATCGAAATGCTTTGGTTCGCTCCAGGATTCCAGCGGGATACCTTCGATGCTTATGACCTGCTCCATGGCCATAAACTTTTCTTTTTCCTTGGGTCCCCGGATGTATCCCCGGATTTTGTTCCCGGGCCGAATGCCGTGCTTCTTGAGAATCGCGGCCGACACGTACACATCCTCGGGGCACGGTGTAAAATTGTAACGTTCCCAGCGAAGGAACCCGTAGCTTTCGCTGGTGATTTCCAGCATCCCTTCGCCGATCAACTGGACCCCTCGGGTTGAGTAGGCCTTGAGCAGGTCGAAGATTAGCTGGTGACGGGTCCGTTCGTGTGAGACCCGAAGGTTAAACTGTCGGGCCAGCTCTAGAAGAACAGGGTGGCTAAGTTCGTGCAGCCTGTTTAGATCAAGAACATTTCCGCTTTCGTTAAAATATTCTGAACCCGGCAATACCGTTGGTTCAGCGCCTGGCTCCTCCATAACGTCCAATGACCTCTTGAGATATCAGATTAACTTGTTGAGCGGTGATTTCCGGCGGACAATCGGTCCACACGACCCAATCTGCCCGACGAATCTTTTCTTCGAGATCCATCTGGGCCTGAATGATTTGTTCCGCGAGCTCTTTTAATAATCGACGTTCAACTACAATCCGTTCAACTTGCGAGGCGCGACTGCAGGCAGTCACGATTATTCGATCAAAATAAGATTCGGCCCCTGTCTCATACAATAATGGTATTTCCGCTAGGAGCAGCCCATCTCCTCCGGTCCGGCTTATCCACGCCTCTCGTATCCGGGGATGGAGAATCGATTCCAGAACCTTTCGCGCCGTACCATCGTGAAATACTAAATCCCGCAGCCGGTCTCGTACTAGATTGCCTCCGGAGTCAAAAACTTGAACTCCAAAGGCCGCTCTAATCTCCTCTTGTACAACTAAATCGCTATCCGTCAATCTTCTGGCTTCGAAATCTGAGTTGAAAAGTTCAACCGGAACATTCCGCTGCAGCAACTTTAACAGGTGACGGGCGACCGTTGACTTCCCGGTTGCAACCCCGCCAGTTATTCCGATGCTCGGCATCCGCTCTTCCGTCTTGAGCATTGAGTTTGCCGCGAAAACGACATCACTGGACCATCCAATCCAGAACTCAGACCTCGACCCCTTATGCTGCCAATTTTGTCCTGAAATAATCGATCGTTACGCGGATTCCTTCGTCAAATTCAACCTTCGGCCCCCAATTGTTCAGCTGGGTTCGGGCACGCGTAATATCTGGCTGGCGCACCTTTGGATCGTCCACAGGGAGTTCTCGGTACTCGATGCCGGACTTGGCGCCCGTAATCTGGAGAATCTTTTCTGCAAATTGTTTGATCGTCATTTCGACCGGATTCCCAAGGTTCACCGGCCCGTGATGCTCGCTCATCGCGAGTCGAAAGATCCCTTCGATTAGGTCCGACACATAGCAGAAGCTCCGGGTTTGACTGCCGTCGCCAAACACCGTCAGAGGTTCATTGTTCAACGCCTGGCTGATAAACGCCGGCACGACTCGACCATCGCGCAGCCGCATCCTCGGGCCATAAGTGTTAAAGATCCGGACGATCTTCGTGTCGATACCATGGAAACGGTGATAAGCCATGGTCATCGCCTCGGCGAATCGTTTGGCCTCATCGTAAACCCCGCGCGGCCCGATCGGGTTGACGTTGCCCCAATAATCTTCGCTCTGCGGATGGACTAGCGGATCGCCGTAACATTCTGAAGTGGAGGCCAGCAGGAATTTTGCGGACTTATCCTTGGCTAAACCCAGCGAATTGTGCGTTCCGAGCGCGCCGACTTTCAACGTCGGAATCGGGTGTTCCAGGTAATCGATCGGACTGGCCGGAGAGGCAAAATGAAAAACGAAGTCAACCTTGCCGGGCACAAAGATAAATTCAGATACGTTGTGCCGGATAAAGCGAAAATCCGGATTGCCGGCCAGATGCGCGAGATTATCCGGAGATCCGGTGATGAGGTTATCAATCGCGATGACGCGAAAACCTTCAGCCAGTAAACGGTCGCTGAGATGAGAACCGAGAAATCCGGCACCTCCGGTCACCACAGCGATCTTTTTCGAGAGCTTTGATTCGAACATTCGTAAACTTTGTCACCTCTAAGCGGAGAGTCTCAGAAGTCGAGAGAAAAATTCAGGTAATAGCATAGCCAGGCGCCCTTCCAAGCGACCATCGATTCAACCCAACCGCTATTATTCCTCTTGGGCAGCGCCAAAGGTATGGCGAATGTCCTCGGCTTGTTCCCGCCAGAAAGCATCTTCGCCAATGTTTGTCGCGTGATCTCCGATGCGTTCAAGAGCGCGCGCGATAAATATGATATTCAGGTACGTGGGTACCTGGTCCGGATCAACCCCCATTCGTTCCGCCAGTTTGTCGTTGAGCCCTGAATTCAGGGTATCCAGGTAACGGTCTCGTGGCTTCAGCTGCAAAGCGAGTTCTGCCTCTCCGTCCACGAAAGCACGAAGACTATCACGGAATATCCCAATGGCCTCCCGGTAGAGAGGCTCAAGCAAAAAAGTTTCGGGAACCATCGGACGCAAATTCAGCTTCTTCGCCCGCCGAGCGATCACCACCGATTGATCGGCTATTCTTTCCAGGTTCGAGCTCAGCTTCATCGTGGAGATCACCTGCCGCATATCGGAGGCCACAGGGTGGAATCTGATCATTATTTCTACCCCCTCTTTGTCGATTTGCTTTTCCAGCACGTCCACCTCTTCATCATCGGCAATCGCGAGGTTACAAAAAGCGTTATCCCGCTTTAAAAGGCCTTGAATCGCATTTTCCAACAACCGCTCCGCAAGACTCGACATCATGAGAGCGTCGTTCTTCAGGCTATTGAGCGCTGCGTCGAAACTGGTGCTTATATGTCTGCCGCGGTCCAACATACTACTGTCAGTGGCAAATAAACGCGATATATCTCCGCTTTCCAGTGGCGGACTACATTTTTTCAGGGACCCGAATTCCTAACAGCTCGAGCCCGGACTGCAAAACCCTGGAAAAAACCTCGCATAACATCAGCCTGGTCTCGCGCACCGCAGGCTCCGCAGAGAGCACCGGGCAGGATTCATAAAACCCGTGAAATTCCGCGGCGAGTTCGTACAAGTAATTGGCAAGGATATTCGGCTTAAATCCATCCAGGATCGCAGGTACAACATCCGGAAACAGAAGTATTTTTTTTGCGAGATCCAGTTCCGCTTTTTCTCTGAGAGGAACCGGTCTCGCTGCCGAGTACGGCGCAGGAAGCTTTCGAAAGATTGAGCGGCACCGGACATAAGCGTTTTGGAGGTAGGGCGCAGTGTTGCCTTGGAGCGATAGCATTTTGTCCCAGGAGAATATATAGTCGCTCATACGATGCTGGGAAAGTTCAGCATACTTGACCGCTCCGATTCCGACAATCCTTCCAATCGCGAGACGATCCTGCTCCGACAATTCCGGATTTTTCTCGGCTACGATCGTTGTAGCGCGGGTAATTGCTTCATCCAGCAAGGCCCGGAGTGGAACCGATTCTCCTGACCGAGTACGCATCAGCTTACGGTCCTCCCCTAATATGCTTCCGAAAGCGATGTGTTGAAGATCGACGTCGTATCCCAAGCGACGCGCAAGGCTGAACAACTGCTGAAAATGAAGCTGTTGGGGCGCGCCAACAACATACCAGATGGCCTCTGCCCGCCAGCGATTCAAGCGATACTCAATCGTCGCGATATCTGTCGTGGCGTACCCAAATCCTCCGTCGGATTTCCGAATGATAAATGGATCTTCACTCAGTACTCGATCCCAGACAACGACAGCTCCGTCGCTAACCTCTGCGAGTCCGCGCTCCTCGAGTTCCTGCACAACCCGCAACAATTCCGGGTTATAAAAGCTTTCACCAAGCTGATAGTCAAAACGGACGTTGAGGAGACCGTAGACCTTGGAAAATTCCTCAGTTGAAAGCTCAACGCACTGTTGCCAAATCCGCCGATTTTCGTCATCCCCCTGCTGGAGTTTAACCAGTTCCTGGCGACATTCTTGCAGTATTTCGGCGTCTTTTTTTGACGCCGTGTCCGCTTCGCGATAGATCCGAACGAGCTCCGCAACCGGGTCTAAATCGAGATTTTCCGGACGCAACAAATGTTTCCAACCGTAGATCACCTTCCCGAACTGAGTCCCCCAATCGCCGATGTGATTATCAGTAACCACGTTGTGCCCCAGAAACCGGGTGATCTTTGCCAAAGAGTCCCCGAGAATCGTCGATCGGATATGCCCGACATGCATCGGCTTCGCGATATTCGGCGAGCTGAAGTCGATGACGACAGTTTTCGGCTTGTCCGTCCGTTCCACGCCAAGGCGGACATCCAAAGCAAGTTCGTGGAGGCGATACGCGAGAAACTCCGGAGAAAGCCTGAAATTGATGAACCCGGGCCCGGCGACTTCGGGCGGCGTTCCGATGTCGTTCACCGATAGATTCGCGACAATCAGGCCCGCGAGATTTCTGGGTTTTTGTTTAAGCTTCTTGCCTAACACCATCGCCACGTTTGTCTGGTAGTCGCCATGCTGCGGATCTGTCGTCGGGGCTATTTGGGGCGGTTCGTCGATTGCGATGCCAATCGCTTGAAGAGCATTTTGCAAACGCTCTCGCAATATTTCGGAGACCGTCGCCATTCCTTCTCAGCTTGCCTGGGAACGGGTGGCCTTATTGTCGAAAATGCTCAGGATCTCTTCGGACGATTCTGCCTTCGCAAGCTGTTCACGGACTGACTTGTCGTTCAGAAATTTAGCGATCGCGGCCAGCGTACGGAGATGAACCTGAAACTGATCCTTGGGCACAACAAACAAGACGATGAAGCGAACGGGAGAATTGTCGAGTGAATCAAACTCGATCCCGGAGGAAGATCGCCCAAACGCCGCGACCACCTCACTTACACAGTTCGATGAGGCGTGGGGAATCGCAATCCCGAATCCAATCCCGGTGCTCATCGTCTCCTCGCGTTGGCGCAGGGCGGCCAAAATCGAATCTCGGTCAGACGCCCGAACCCGGTTCTTTTGCACCAACAGGTCGATCAGCTCCACGATTGCCGCCCACCTTTCGGTTGCCTTCATCTCGGGGATGATTTGATCTACTGATAAAAGGGAGCCCAATGTCATAGCTCTCGATCGAGAATGCCGCACCTTACCAAGTCGCCGTCCTTTGACAAGAGTCTTTCACTTGAAACATGCAAACGCTATTTGTAAGGCGGAACACCAAATCTGCCCTTTCGATTCAATGTTGAGATTCGACCGTGTTACCAATAACCACCTATACTCTGATTCTATTGCATGAAGATTTTAATGGCAACCAGTGAGTTCTCCCCTCTCGGTTCGACCGGTGATCTAGGGGATCAGGTTCGTATTCTGACCATCGAACTGAGGAAACTTGGCCATGACGTCAGCGTCGTCATGCCTTTTTATCGGTCCATTCGCGAAGGCAATTACATTGTCCGCCCGACCGACGGCGAGTTCCAGGTCAACCTGGGAGGCAAACGAGCATCATCCGACATCGTCGAAACCACCAGCCCGGACGGAATTCAGGTCTACCTGGTTCGCCGCGATGAGTATTTCGATCGACGCGGCATTTATGGCGCGGACGGTAGGAGCTACGAAGATAACGCCGAGCGATTTATATTCTTCTCAAAAGCTGTATTGGAGCTGGCCCGCAGAATTTCACCTTCTCCGGAACTGATCCATTGTCATGACTGGACCACCGCGCTGGTTCCGGTTTTCGTCCGGGAACGCCAATTGCCATTTCGCACTGTCCTGACAATCCATAACCTTGAGCATCAAGGGTCGTTCTGGAGCTTCGATTTTTCATTAACCGGTTTGCCAGGCAGCTACTTCGGCCCACGCGGCCTCGAGTTTTATGGACGGATGAATTTCCTGAAAAGTGGAATCCTGTATTCAGACGCGGTGACGTTGCCCGGCGAAACCGTTCTTTTCGAGGCGTTCACCTCTCAGCATGGCTTCGGCCTCGACTCTGTCCTGCTTGAAAATCGCTTTCGACTCTACGGCATTCCTCACGGGGTCGACTACTCCCAAACTAACCCGCCGATCGACAAGCTTGTCGAAAAACATCCCAAGTCCGAAGCGGGCGACGGAAAATTGCGTTTCCGGGAAGCACTTTTGGCCAATGTCGAGCTTGAAAAAATTCCGAACGGTATTGTTCTCAATCTGCCAATCGAATCGAATGATGAGGACGCATTCGCCTCTGTGCAACCGATTCTGGATCTTGTCCTAACGGACGATACATGTCTAGTGGTGACCGGAAAAGGAACGGACCGGGATCTGGCGGAAATCATTATCACCGAAAGAAAATATCCCAATCGTTTCGCGTACCGCCCAGATCCGGACGCAAAGCTGCACAAACTTGGACTGGCCGGTGCAGACGTGGTTTTACTGCCTTCGTCGCTTGGATACCGTGGTACAAACGCGATAGCGGCAATGCGATACGGATCCTTGCCTATCGTAAAAATTCACGGCGGTGTGCATCAACTCGTTTCCGACTATGATCCTGCCACAGAAAGTGGCTGCGGCTTCGTCTATAATGATCATTCTCCCATGGCGCTTTGGGATTCCATCCGGCGCGCAAACGAGCTTTACCGGCACTCGGAAGAATGGAAGAAACTAGCACAGCGAGCGAAAGCCCTCGATTTCTCGTGGACGGAGTCGGCCAAGGCCTTCGCAAAGCTGTACGCCAACCTTTTGCGGCATCGGCAGGCCGCTCCCGCTTAGAGCCGGTGCCGGGCATGCGGGAACCTGACGCCCAAACGGCACTCGATCGCCGCAAATCAAACCCATTCCGATGCTGCCAGAAATCGTCACTCCCATCCCAGGACCGCGCTCGCGCGACCTCGCATCGTCGCTCTCGAAGTACGAAAACCGGAATGTAACCTATCTTGCTCCGGGCTTTCCGGTATTTTGGGAGAAGGCTTCTGGAACGAATGTCTGGGATGTCGATGGAAACCGGTTTCTGGATCTCACCGCCGGTTTCGCGGTTGCCGCCCACGGCCATACCCATCCGTCGATTCGCACGGCGATGATCGATCAATCCGCCAAATTGCTGCACGCCATGGGAGATGTTCATCCCGCCGAGAACAAGCTTCTCCTTTGCCAGAAGCTGAGCCAGATCACATTCGAAAGGTGGGGACTCGGGATCGGGAAAACTACTCTGTGCAATTCCGGCTTCGAAGCAGTTGAAGTCGCGATCAAGACCTCCCTGCTGCACAGCGGAAAGCCGGGGGTGATCGGGTTTACCGGCGGATACCACGGGTTGGGATACGGAGCCTTGGAAGTGATAGGTATTCGTTGGTTTCGAGAGCCGTTCCAGCAACAACTCCGCGACTTCGCCACCTCTATTCCCTTTCCTAACTGTTATCGGTGTCCGTTTGGAAGACTAGAAGGTTACCGGTTGGACGGATCCCGTTTCCCTAATTGCGCAAGCTCCTGTCTGAAAGCAATTGAGGATCAAATCGTTCAGGCCATTCGCCAGCGCCCTATTGGATGCATTGTGGTCGAACCTTGTCAGGGGCGGGGCGGTGAAGTGGTGCCTCCGCTCGATTTTCTGCGAATGCTCCGCCAGCTTTGTGACGCGTACAAGATTTTGCTGGTATTCGACGAAATATATACTGGATTCAATCGCACCGGCGCGCTTTTTGCCAGTGATCAGTTCGGAGTGTATCCGGACCTCCTATGTCTTGGTAAAGGGATGACGACGGGTTTTCCTATGGCTGCCTGCGTGGGACGGGCAGAGATTATGGATGCCTGGCCGCGATCGACCGGCGAAGCACTGCATACCACCACCTTCCTTGGAAATCCGATAGGCTGTGCTACTGCGCTTGCTTCCATAAAACTGCACCTGGAGAACGGCGTCGGAAAACGAGTTCAAACGGTTGGAAAACGTCTTCGCGACCATCTCAAAGAAATGGCTCTGCCCGCGATCGGACATGTGCGAGGCCTGGGCCTCATGATTGGCGTAGAAATCGTCAGGAAGGACGGTTCCCCCGATCCAGATCTTGCCTTTCAGACAGTTCTGTCGGCACTGCAGGATGGTCTCATATTTCTTGGAGGCGGACCGAACGGAAACATCTTGTCCTTCACGCCACCCTTCTGTATCGAGGCCGATGAAATCGATTACACGTGCGCCAAAATTTACGAATATTTGCGTTTGGGATCGGTCTCGTAGTCCAGAACCACCGAGCTCTGCGTATTCGGCTTGATGGTTTCTTCAATGAATTTTATGTAGACCGGGTCCGCGACAAACATTGCCATGCGTTCTTTGGAATCGAAGTCGACGGCAAAAAAGAAAGGCCATTCATTGTTCTGGTCGATCCGCCGTCCGCACCGCACGTTCATCGCGACCGGAATCTTCAACAACTGCATCCGCGTCTGAATCAACAGTAACTCAATGCGTTCCGGGGTCATCTCCGGTTTGAGTTTATACAAAACAATGTGATGAATCATGTGCGCGTCCTCTTCTAGAAAGTCGTTCTGCAGTAAGCAAGGAATATCGATTGAATGCTCGTCTGGAGAAAAATAAGCAGCGAAAAATGGCTCGATTCCTGGCAGGAAAGGTTAGCTTTCCTTGGTTGGGAGCGCCTTGTGAGCACTCAGCTTGCAAGCTCGCATCGAGTCCGCCTGGAAATTTTCGACATCACAGCAAACGAATCAACTCTGCTATTGAAACGTTTCGGCGGAGAGACGCGTGATCTGAATCATTCAACCGCAGATTGGGTTCGCAGCGTCGTTCTAAAGAAACCGATCTCCATTCGGGGACGATTGCGAATAATAAATGACGAACCGGCTCCAGGAAAGGTTTGCGATTCGGGCACGATCTACATTCCGGCCAACCTCGCGTTCGGAACAGGAGAGCACGCCACGACAGCCGGATGCCTTCGGCTGCTAGCCGATATCGCCCCGAAAACGGGCGATTGGAAATTCCTCGACGCAGGCACCGGGACTGGGATTCTGGCGATCGCGGCTCTGCGCCTTGGGGCCAAAAGAGTCCTCGCGTTCGATTCTGATGCGACCGCTCTCAGAGTCGCGAAAAGGAATGCTCATCTGAATAGTGCCGCCGGCCTGATCATACTGTTTCGTGCGGATGTCCTGAAGTACCACCCAGAAGAAAGTTTCGATGTGGTAGCCGCGAACCTATACGGCGACCTGTTTAGAAAAGCGGCATCAAGACTTTGGTCAGCGATCAAACCGCGGGGCAGTCTGATCATTTCGGGCTTGATGCGTGATCAAGTCGAGCAGGTCCACGAGAAAATCCACGAACTCCACGGCCAAATTGAAATTAAACGAATTCGCGGTAAATGGGTGACCCTGCTGGCCCGGAGGTTAGAGAGCTAGAAACCGCGCCTCTGCTTACCAGCCTCTCTCTGTGCTTTCGAAATCCTTGGTTGAAAAGACCGAGTGGCACATGTAGTCCTGAAAACAGTCTTTTATGCAACTTTCCTCTAGAGCCTCCAGTTTAACTCCTTCTCTTACCCTTTCGATCGATAGCAAGGCCAAGGCGATGAAATCCGAAGGGATCGATGTGTGCGGCTTCGGAGCAGGCGAGCCGGACTTCGACACTCCCGAACACATTAAGGCTGCCGCCATAGCCTCTCTGGAAGCGGGATTTACCAAGTACACTCCAAGTTCCGGCATTCCTGAACTTCGTCAGGCAGTTGCCGACAAACTCCTGCTGGACAACGGCATTGATTATAAGCCGTCTCAGATCATCGTCAGCGACGGTGCCAAACATTCCTGCTACAATGCGATTCTCGCCACCTGCCAGCCTGGCGACGAGGTGATCATTCCGGCGCCTTATTGGCTGAGTTACCCAGAAATGGTGCGTCTCGCGGGAGCTGATCCCGTCTTCGTTCACACTAAAGAAGAACATGGATGGAAGCTGACCGCCGATGAGTTCGAAAACGCGATGACTCCGCGCACCAAGATGATCATTCTGAACAGTCCCGGCAACCCGACCGGAGCGGTCTATACGAAGGAAGAACTGGATTCTCTTGGAAAAGTAGCCGCCGAAGAAGAAATCCTGATCCTGTCGGACGAGATCTACGAAAAGCTAGTGTACGATGATGCCAGGCACTTCAGCATCGCGTCGCTTGGACAGGAGTATTACGATCTGACAATCACGGTGAACGGATTCAGCAAAGCATATGCGATGACCGGTTGGCGTCTTGGGTATCTCGGCGCGCCTGAACCAATCGCCAAGGCGATTGACTCTATCCAAAGCCACAGCACTTCGAACGCTTGCTCATTCGCGCAAAAAGGGGCGCTAGCGGCACTGAAAGGCGATCAGCAACCCGTGGCCGACATGCGCGACGAGTTTAATCTCCGCCGGGAATACATGCTTGAACGCTTGGGCAAAATGCCGCACGTCAGCGTGGTGCGTCCAAACGGAGCGTTTTACGTTCTCGTCAACGTTAGTCAGCTTGGACTTACCTCACAGAATTTCGCAGATCGGCTGCTCAGTAAGGCGAACGTCGCGGTGGTTCCAGGCATAGCCTTCGGAGACGACCGGACGGTGCGCTTGAGCTATGCGACAAGCCTGGATGTGATCAAGAAAGGGATGGACCGGTTCGAAGAATTCTGCCGCACACTCTAGTGCCCTGTCCCCGAAATAGCAGAGAACAGGAGGTCACGGAGAGAAATTTTTACCACAGAGACACAGAGAAGACGGAATTTAGGAAACCAATTGCTAGAATATTTTGCTCCGTGTTCTCTGTGTTTCCGCGGTAAATCATTCTTCTCTGTGGCCTCCTATCCCCCCATGACCTTCCCCATGCGGAAATACTGGACGGTCTACTTGGTGATGCTGCGCAACTCCCTTATCCGGGAGATGAGTTTCAAGCTGAATTTTCTTTTGTGGATGATCGTGGAATCGCTCTGGTTTGTTGGGCAACTGGTATTTATCGAGGTGATTTTCAGTCACGTAGACCAGATTGGCGATTGGACGAAGTGGCAGATGGTTTTACTCGTCGGGACACATCAGATCATCAGCCAGATCTTTCAGGGATTCTTTTATACCAACCTTGTCAACTTACCCGAACTTGTCCGAACCGGGAAACTTGATTTCATTCTTTTGCAGCCCTTGGACGGCCAGTTTGCCACTTCAGTCCGGCAATTCGGTCTCGATAGCATCGTCAACGCATTGGTGGGCGTCGCTATTGTGACCTACTCCTTGTACAGGCTGCATATTATCCCGGGGATCAGCCAGATCATTCTTTACCTGGCGACGATGCTGGTCGGGGTAACGATTCATTACGCCATTTTGTTCGCCCTTGGAACTGTCAGCTTCTGGATCGTGCGGTCGCAAGGACTGATCTGGGGTTATTACAACATAATGAATCTGGCGCGTTATCCCGACGTTGTATTCAAGGGACCGATCAAATTTATCTTCAGCTGGCTAATCCCCGTCATTGTCGTGACAAATGTCCCTGCACGCGTCTTGATGAATGCCTCTGAGACGCCCTGGTGGCTGATCGCTCATCTTTTGCTGGCTTCCGCTCTGATGCTTATTTTTACCAGAATCCTCTGGCGATTTGCGCTGAATCGGTACTCCAGCGCAAGTTCGTAGAAGGACGTTAATTCCTCTTGCACGGGTATCCAATTGCCAGTATATGTTCGCCCTCCTAGTTGGGAACGGTTGGCAAAACAGCATATTCGTTTGTTAAGCGTATGGCGAAACCAAAAGCACAAAAGAAGGACGCATTGTCGGAGAATGGCCAGGATGATTCGGCCGAAATTGAGAAGCAGGAGCTAACTTCCTCGGGCATTGAGGATGTCGACGAAAAGCTTCCTCCGTTCCTGCGCAAACAAAAGAGCAAGTTGCTTCAACTTCGGGACAGCCTCCTCGATTCTATGATGGGGGTTTCGCGGGATACACTTCGCTCGCGCGCAGAAGGCAGCGAGGCTTCCGCGTTCGGAATGCATCAGGCAGACGCCGGCAGCGACGCGTACGATCGCGATTTCGCGCTGAGTTTGCTTTCGCAGGAACAGGATGCTTTGTACGAAATCGAAGAGGCACTCAAACGCGTGGATGCCGGAACCTACGGCGTCTGCGAAATGTCGGGAAAACAAATTCCGCACGCTCGGCTCGAGGCGATCCCGTTTGCAAGATTTACAGTCGAATGCCAGACCCAGATTGAAAAGCAAAAAAAGGCCATGCGTGTCCGGCAGCCTGTCACTTCCCTTTTCGGTTTAACCGATGAAGAAGGTGGTGAAGGAGAAGAAGAAGACACCATTACCGATTCGAAAGATTAGCTGTCATGCCAAGGGACATCATTACGATTGAATGCACGGAGGCGAAGGCGGAAGGCAAACCGGTTTCTCGTTACGTGACCACGCGTAACAAAAAAAGCCTCAATACGCCGGGCAGACTCGAGAAGAAGAAGTACAATCCTTTCCTGCGCCGACGCACCCTTCATCGGGAGGTGAAATAAATCATGGAACCGAAAAACGCCAAACGTAGATCGAATTTCCGGCGCGCAAACCGGATAATGCCGCGGCGTCGAATCGACATTGCCACAGAGGCCATCGACTACAAAAATCCGGACCTGCTGAAAAAATTCGTCACTGAAAGCGGCAAAATTTTGCCTCGGCGCGTTACCGGAATGCCTGCTCATCTCCATCGGAAGATAACCCGCGAAATCAAGCGCGCTCGTTCGGTTCTCTTGATGAAGTAAACGTTCAATCGACTTCCGCAAGACTCGCCTTGCGAATAAGGCAAGATCCGGCTAACTTCTCTTTCCCTCTGATTTCGTAAAGGCGGTCTGTTTTGACCGCCCGAATCAGTTCAATCTAGGCAACCGTGGTTTGTTGGTTTTTGTAAATGTTATGACAGAAATGCAGGAGCTAATCGCGAAGTCCCTGCGCGATTTTAAAGAAGGCAGCATCGTCAAAGGCCGTGTGCTAGAAATCCGGCCGCGAGAGGTTCTGGTGGATATCGGCTATAAATCCGAAGGCGTGATCCCCACCTCCGAGTTCGACGACATGAGCGATGTCGAGGTCGGCGATGAAGTTGAAGTGCTGCTGGAAAAGCTCGAAAACGAGGATGGAATGGTCGTTCTGTCAAAGGAAAAGGCCGCTCACAAGCAAAACTGGGATAAAATTGTCAAGGTCTTCGAAGGCGACGGCTTGATTAAAGGTAAAGTTAAAGCCGTGGTCAAAGGCGGCCTGACTGTAAATATCGGCGTCGAAGCGTTCCTCCCTGGTTCCCAGATCGATATCGTTCCGCCGAAGGATCTCCAGCAATTCGTGGGCAACACCTACGACTTCAAGATCGTCAAGATCAACGATGAACGTAAAAACGTGGTGCTCAGCCGCCGAGAAATCATCGAACAAGAGCGAGCCGAAAAACGAGCGCGATTTCTTGAGACGGTGAAGCTGGGAGATACCGTTAAAGGGGTTGTCAAAAATCTGACCGATTTCGGTGCGTTTATCGATCTCGATGGAATGGATGGCTTGCTCCATATCACCGATATGACCTGGGGCCGACTCACTCACCCGAGCGAACTTCTCAAAATCGGCCAGGAAATCGACGTCGTCGTCCTCGATATCAACAAAGAAAAAGAGCGGGTATCGCTCGGGCTCAAACAAACGCAGCGCAACCCATGGGATAAGATCGAAGAGCGATTCCCGGTGGGCGCCACAGTACACGGCAAGGTGACCAACCTGGTGCCATATGGCGCGTTTGTGGAGATTGAGGAAGGTGTTGAAGGGCTGATCCACGTTTCGGAACTCTCCTGGACTAAGCGAATCACCCGCCCGTCCGATGTGCTCACACAGGGCCAGCAGATTGAAGCCGTCGTCCTTGGGGTCAACAAAGAGGAGCAGAAGATTTCACTGGGTGTTCGCCAGCTGGAGCCCAACCCGTGGGACGTAATCGAGCACAAATATGTCATTGGATCGCGCGTCAAAGGCAAGATCCGAAACATGACTGCTTACGGTGCCTTTGTTGAACTCGAAGAAGGCATCGACGGCATGATCCACGTTTCAGATCTAAGCTGGACACGTAAGATCAATCACCCAAGTGAAGTACTGAAGAAGAACGACGACGTCGAGGCAATCGTGCTGGACATCGATAAAGTGAATCAGCGCATCAGCCTGGGTGTGAAGCAGCTGGATTCAGATCCTTGGAAGGAAATCGACCAAAAGTATAAAATTGGCGACCTGGTTCACGGAAAGGTCACAAAGCTCGCTAGCTTCGGTGCGTTCGTCCAATTGCAGGACGATATCGATGGGCTGGTGCACATTTCTCAGCTCAGCGAAGAGCATGTCGCAAAGGTCAAGGACGTGTTGAAAGTCGGACAGGAAGTCGAAGCTCGAGTGATCAAGGTCGACAAAGCGGAGCGTCGCATTGGTTTGTCCATCAAGGCGGCTAACTATTCTGACGAGGAACTACGGCGCGAAACAGAGGCATTTGACAGCCTGCGACCAGGCGAAGACATGGTTGGCTTGGAACAGGCATTCCAAGCAGCCGAGGAAGAGTACCGGCCAAGCGATCGGCGCAAGTAGTCTTGCCAAAAGATGTTTACAACAATCTCTTCTCGGATGATCGTCTAACCCAAGAAATATGGATAAACCGCAAATTGTCGCCTATTTGAAAACCCATTGCGGCTGGAGCGCCGGTGTACGGGCAGTCCTGGCAAAGTATGGTCTCCCGTACGAAGAAAAGGACATCATCAAGAACCCGGCGTTTCGATGGGAAATGGAGCAGAAGAGTGGTCAACCACTTTCTCCGTGCATAGAAATTGACGGAACCATGCTCGCCGATATTAGCGGCGAGGAAGTAGAGCACTACCTCGTAGCCAACAGTCTGGTGCAAGCCGACGCTGCGCCGAGCGATGTTCCGCTGAATGCTCCGTGTCCGCCCGAACAGCACGAGGCGAGCGTTTTTTTTAGAAAGTAGCAGCCATGGAGCGGGCTGGCCGCGCGGGTTCATATCCGCAGACAGCCCTGTCACTGGATGATGTCCGCCGCGGCGGGAAGGTGCAAAAGCTCGTTCCCGCGCTGCCTTGGGATTTGTCACCCAACAAATTCCAGGTCCACTTTATCCGGGATGAGACCTTGCCGGCCGGCCCGACCTAGAAATTCGCGAATTGCGTTTCTGCCTGTCGGACCATAGTCGATTGTAAAATCATTCACATACATCCCGATAAATCGATCTGCTCCTTCCCGATCCAGACCGCGCGCCAAAGGCATCGAATGTTCGACTCCCGCTTTTCGGTGTTTCAGTCCGTAGTCGATGCTCTCCTTTAGTATCTCGGAAACTTCAATCTGGATGGTTCTCGGAATATCTTTCCGGATGACATTACCACCCAGCGGGAGCGGAAGTCCGGTCACCGATTTCCACCAGAACCCAAGATCGAGCGCCAGATTGAACCCCTGATCGGCATAGGTGATCTGGCCTTCATGAATGATCAGTCCGACGTCCGCCTTACCCGCTTTCACAGCTTCAAAAATCTCGTCAAATCGAATCGTCACGGTATGCACTTCCGAGGCGAATAAACGAAGCGCCAGATACGCACTGGTTTTTAGCCCCGGAATAGCAATCGTTTTAGACCTGGAGCCATTCCCGCACCCCGTCTGGGTCGCTTGGGGGTTCCTCCAGAGAGACCAGCATCGGACCGTAGCCATCTCCCATACTTGCGCCGCAAGGAAGCAAAGAATATTTGTCTGCCAGGTAAGCGTAGGCGTGGATCGAGACAGCCGAGATATGCAGCTCGCCGCGTAAGGCGCGCTGGTTCAACGTTTCGATATCCTGCAGAATATGTTCGAACCGGTGCCCGCGAGTATCGATCTTGTGCTGGGCCATCGCATAGAACATGAAGGCGTCATCCGGGTCTGGTGAATGTCCAAGAAGAAAATCCATACCTCCCATGCTACCCTCTTTCAGGCAGCGGCTCAATCCATGTAGCCATGTGCCCGGCGGACCTCGTCTTGCATTTCGCGCCAGCGAGAGTGTTTTCTCGGCGCATAAAACAAATAGGTAATACCGCCGGCAATACCAAACAAAACGAAGTACGCGAAGCCCAGAAGCGAAATCAAAACGCCGATCTCATTTGGGACGTTGCAGAGGTCATTCAACAGAATTCCCAGGAGAGATTCTCGAAAGCCGATGCCGGCAGGCGTGATCGGTAACGAAATAATCGACGTCACAATCGGCATGATTGAGCACATATCCAGCAGCGAGACCCCGGCCCCAAGCCCCTTGGAGGTACAATAGAACGCGCCATAGAATGAAAACAAGACCGGGAAAGAAAGCAGAAATGCGAACAATAACGATTTTTTCGATCGGGCGAACAATTGGTACGCCTCAGAGGTCTCGACCAGGCGATCACGAATTGGAAAATGCTCCGGCAACCTGTCCACAAGCTTGAAACTGGTCACGGCAAAAGATCCGGCTGTCACAAGCACGAATCCGATCAGCATGCTGATCAGAACCCACAGCAAAACCGTTGCTTGAGGAGTCTGTTGGAGCCAGTGCCAGCGAAGAACGGTCGTGAGGAGAGCCGTCAACACCAATGCCGCCATTCCAATGAGACGGTCCATCACGACCGTGAGAATCGACTCTTTCTTTTTATCCGGAAATTCACGCATCAGATAGTACAGCCGCGCAAAGTCTCCGCCGGTATATCCGGGCATGAAGAGGTTAAAAAATAGACCGACAAAAAAAAGCATGGTTGCGCGGCGCCAACTCATATACATGCCTTGAACGCGCATCAGAATCTGCCACCGCACGATGTTGGCGACCTCGCCGACCAATGCCACAGGCAGGCCGATCAGGAGCCAAACGCGATCGGCTTTTGCGATGGCGTCCGCCATTTGCGCACGCTTTTCCGGGCTGTGGAAGAGCCAAATGAGGATGGCGATTGTAAAGACTGCCTGGAACGTGCGGATGATCGCTTTCTTCATTGGGGAGGATAGGCTCGGGCGAATGCTGCTTTAGGCAACTACCCGAAAGAGAGCATCCAGTCGTTTCGCAAAACCTTTCCAGGTATGTAGCTTATTCTAATTGCCAACCATAGCTGACCGACCTGCGAGGACATCACAAATCTGTTTTCGAAATTCGGATCACTTTACGTCTGGCGCAGAGGATACCGCGTGATGGAAAGGGAAATCAACGGAAGACTCTCAGTGTCCCGCTTCTATTGGTCAACGCGAACCTATTTTCGCACCCTCTTGCAGACGTTCCATGAGCGGTGCAAAGTGCGGCGCGCATGAAAGTCATCGATCTCCGTGCCGAGCAGACCAGTCAATGGCGAGAACTTCTGTGTCGCAGATACACTCCCGATGAAATGTTGATCAGCCAGGTATCAACGATCCTTGCGCAGGTGCGGGAACGGGGAGATAACGCCTTGATCGAATATGCGCGACAGTTCGACCATGTCGATCTCATCCCACAAGATCTGATTGTCTCGGAGCCTGAAATCCAAACCGCAATAGATCTCGCCAAACCCGAACTGGTTGCCGCTTTACAGTCGGCACACGCGAATGTGCAGGAGTTTGCGTCTCGCAGCCTGCGTGCAGACTGGATCTGGAAAAATGCGCAGGGAGCGGAGGTCGGCGAGCGCTTCGACCCTCTCACTAGAGTTGGCATTTACGTGCCGGCTGGAACGGCGCCCCTGGTATCTACCGCAATCATGACGCTCTCGCTCGCCGCGGCGGCCGGTGTTCCCGAAATTGTCGCCGTTTCTCCGGTTGGTCCGGATAAAGCAATGAATCCCGGCCTCCTGACGGCTCTGCAACTGGCCGGCGCAACCGAGATTTACAAGGTCGGCGGGGCACAAGCCATCGCCGCGCTTGCTTTTGGTACAAAGACAATTCAGCCAGTTTATAAGATCTTCGGCCCCGGAAATGTCTACGTCACGGAAGCAAAGCGCCAAGTCTTCGGCTATGTCGCGGTCGATTTGGTGCCAGGCCCCAGCGAAATCATGGTTATCGCGGATAACACCGCAGTCCCACGTTGGGTTGCAGCCGATCTACTCGCGCAGGCTGAGCATGGTCGCGGAAGCGTGATTTGCCTCGTCGCTCTGGATCTCGAGATCATTGAAACCGTGCAACTTGAGATCGCTCAACAGATCGAATCCCTAGCGCGCGGAGCTGCTTTGAGCGAGGTCCTGGCACACAACGCCTTTTTCGTCCTCGCCAAGGACGAAGAGCAGGCCATAGAGATCGCAAACGCATTTGCGCCGGAACATCTTTCATTGGTAACCCGGCACGGCGAAAAAATGGCTGAGGCAATACTCAATGCCGGCGCTATCTTCATCGGCAATTTTTCACCGGTCGCCGCGGGCGACTTTTTGGCCGGGCCGAGCCACGAGCTTCCTACCGGCGGCGCGGCGAAATCGTTTGGCGGATTGACAGTCGACCAATTCCAGCGAAGGACGAGCATCGTTCGATACGATCGGGAAGCTCTCAGCAAATCCGTCTCGATTATCTCACAGTTCAGCGAGGTCGAACAGCTAGACGCACACGGTCGATCGGTATCGATTCGTTTCGAATAGTGTCCTCCCCGAAATAGCATGTGATGGCGCGCAAAACGCGGAAAAAAGGCCGGCCTTGGGTTCGCGCTGCTATCTTGTTCTCTATCCTGATCGGGCTTATCCCCATCCTTGAGGTTGTCTACGTTCGTTTTTTCAATCCGCCGATCACCACACTGATGGTTTTTCGACTTGTCGAGGCGATGATCACAAAGCGGTATCATGGCAACATTCAGTATCGTTGGATCCCGCTCGACAAGGTTCCCGATGATTTTCTCGATGGTGTCTGGCAAATGGAAGATAGCCGTTTCTTCAGCCACGACGGGTTTGACTGGATCGAGATGGAGGAGGCAATCCAGCGCGCAGAACGTAAACATCGACCGGTACAGGGTGTCTCTACGATTTCCAATCAATGCGCTCGTTCCTTATTTCTCTGGCAGGGCAGATCCTGGATCAGAAAAGGTTTGGAGGCCTACTATACGTTCTTGATGGAACACCTGCTAAATAAGCAACGCATCCTTGAGCTGTACGTGAATATCATCGAACTAGGCGACGGCATTTACGGTATCGAAGAGGCCGCCCAACATTATTATCAGCTTCCGGCAAAACAATTAACCCGTTCGGAATGCGCAATGTTGGCTGCGATGCTCCCTTTTCCGCGAGGTTGGGACCCTCACAATCCTAGTCCAAGGCTTCGAGTGCGTTATAGTCTGGTGCTTCGAAGGATGAATGCCGGTGGCCCAATCGAACGAAAATTAGGGGAGTGACGGCAGGAGGCTTTTCTTCGGTTTGATGGCCAAAGCACGAACGCTGTGGCTCGGAAGACTTTCGCGCTAATGTTGCGACCGCCTGCGCCGTTTGAATCTCAGTTGTGCCAATGAACGAGCTATCGCGCCCTCAATTTCCGACACTTCTTCCGAGTTCAGATCCTTGTTCTGGAGATCAGCTTTCGCGCGGTTGATTGCTTCTTCTGCAGAAGCCTCATCAACCTCCGTATCGGCCAAGGCCATGTCGGTCAGAATCGAAACCTTAGTCGGAGTAACCTCCACAAAGCCTGTACCCACAACCAGCTCGATATGCTTTTGACCTTGCGTAATTCGAACTTCGCCAGGCAGGAGCCGCGTCATTAGCGGTACGTGCAGCGGCAAAATACCAAGTTCACCTTCCACACCCGGAAGCACGACCATATCCACCTCTTCCGAGAAGGTCTTTGCTTCCGGAGTGACGATTTCAAGCTGCAATTTTGCCATAGGAAACTATTCCTGGGCTTCGCGAACTTCGTCGATGCCACCTTTCATGTAGAAATTCTGCTCGGAAACATCGTCGTGTTTACCTTCGAGAATTTCCTTAAAACCCCGGATTGTATCGGCGATGGAAACGTACTTTCCAGCCTTGCCGGTAAACACTTCCGCCACGTGGAACGGCTGGCTCAGGAAACGTTGAATCTTCCGAGCGCGGTAAACCGCTAACTTGTCTTCCGGGTTGAGTTCGTCCATACCGAGAATCGCGATGATATCCTGGAGATCCTTGTAGCGCTGTAAGACGCGTTGGACACCGCGGGCAACGTCGTAATGCTCCTGCGCCGACGATTCCGGGGCAAGCGCCTTTGAAGTGGACGCAAGCGGATCGACCGCCGGATAAATGCCAAGCTCTGCAATCGAACGCTCCAACACAATCGTCGAGTCCAGATGCGCAAACGTGTTTGCCGGCGCCGGGTCGGTCAAATCGTCCGCCGGAACATAGACAGCCTGGAACGAGGTAATAGAGCCTTTATTCGTCGAAGTGATTCGTTCCTGCAGATCACCCATCTCTGATGCCAGTGTTGGCTGATAGCCAACCGCCGAAGGTGTGCGCCCGAGAAGGGCCGAAACCTCCGAACCGGCCTGTGAAAACCGGAAGATGTTGTCGATGAAGAGCAATACATCCTGATTTTTTTCGTCCCGGAAATATTCGGCCATGGCTAGCGCCGACAGCCCGACCCGCAGACGAGCACCCGGAGGCTCGTTCATCTGGCCGTACACCAGCGCCACTTTGGACTTGCTCAGATCCTTTTGATCGATAACCCCGGCCTCTGACATTTCCGTGTAAAGATCGTTGCCTTCTCGTGTCCTTTCCCCCACACCGGCAAAGAGGAAAAACCGCCATGACCCTTTGCGATATTGTTGATCAGCTCCATGATGACGACCGTTTTGCCCACTCCGGCGCCACCGAACGCACCAACCTTCCCTCCTTTTGAAAACGGACAAATCAGGTCAATGACCTTAATCCCAGTTTCAAGGATGCTGGCACTTGTATCCTGCTCGATGAGAGTCGGTGCCTTACGATGGATCGGATATCTCTTTTCCGTGAGCACCGGTCCGCGCTCATCGACCGGATCTCCAGTTACATTGAAAACTCGGCCGAGAACGCCCTCGCCAACCGGCACTGAGATAGGGCCGGCCGTATTGGTAATTGGCATCCCGCGCTTGAGCCCATCGGTGGAGGACATCGCGATCGCCCGAACCCAACCTCCCCCGAGATGCTGCTGTACCTCCAGGGTCAGCTTTTTCGAGTCTCGTCCCTCCAGCTCAAAATCGACTTCCAAAGCGTCATAGATGCCTGGCATCGTATCGCTTTCACTGAAATCGGCATCCACAACGGGGCCAATGACTTGAACAATGGTACCTGTATTCATATTTCGGAGCTATCCAACGGCGAGCTGCGCCGTGGTAATTTCAAGCAACTCTGTCGTGATGTTTTCTTGGCGAACCTTGTTGTATTCGAGAGTCAGGTCCTTGATCAATTCTTTGGCATTATCTGTCGCATTCTTCATCGCCACCATCCGGGCGCTATGCTCAGACGCCCTGGCATTGAGCGCCATCTGAAATAACTGAAAAGCAATATAGTGAGGAAGTATCGCATCCAGAACACCATGCACATCGGGTTCGAACAAATACTCGCCACGAGTTTGCTTCCCCCTGGACATCGAGCTCTTCGGCAGGGACCGGCAATAAATTTCGCAACACAGGTTGCTGAGTCAAAGTGTTGACAAACCTCGGGTATAACACTCGCACCTGGTCGACCTCGCCGGAAATGAACTTATCAGCTGCAAATCTTGCGATCGGCCGAATATCGGCAAAATGAACTGAATCCTTCAAAGCGAAGTCAGCGGTCAGATTTCGTCTGGTGCGAGCGACATATTGCACCGCTTTTCTACCCATCACGGCAAATTCGGTTTTTTGCCGGTCGGTGTCGGCTAGTTCTCTGAAAAGATTGGTGTTCAAAGGCCCACAAAGCCCCTTGTCCGTCGAAAAGATCAAGATCAACTCTCGTTGGATCGGACGGACTGCCAGAAGCTCATGGCTGGTCGGGTCGACACGGCCTTTAATGGCGGCCAAAACCCGCGCCAACATTTCCTGGTACGGTCTTCCGGCAAGCGCGGCTGCTTGAGCCTTGCGCATCTTGGCGGCAGCCACCATCTGCATGGCTTTAGTGATCTGAGCAGTATTCTTTACCGACTTAATTCGCCGGCGCAAATCGAGGGTGCTTGGCATCGGAATGAGTTAGGGCTTGTAAAAACCTTTAAAATCCTTGATCGCACTGTGGAGCTTTTCCTCCAACTCTTTGTCGATCGCGAGTTTATCAAGAATGACGGCAAGAATATCTTCTTTCCGAGTCTGGAAGTACTCCACCAACTTTCCCTGGCAGTCCTTAATCTTGTCGACCGGCACATCGTCAAAATAACCCTTTTGCATCGCGAAAAGGATGACGACCTCCACCTCTACCGCGAATGGATTATATTGCACCTGCTTGAAAAGCTCGACGATACGTTGACCGCGCTCGAGCTTTTTGCGGGTGCCGGTATCCACATCCGAGCCGAACTGGGCAAACGCCTGCAGATCCCGGAATTGGGCAAGGTCCAGTTTTGTCGATCCGGCAACCTGTTTGATCGCCTTGATTTGCGCAGCAGAACCAACCCGACTAACTGAAATACCAACAGAAATCGCCGGTCTCACCCCCTGATAGAATAGATCCGTCTCAAGATAAATCTGGCCGTCCGTGATCGAGATGACATTCGTCGGAATATAGGCCGACACGTCACCTGCCTGGGTTTCGATGATCGGAAGAGCTGTGAGCGATCCGCCGCCATTCGCCTCATTCGAGACGGGCGCTGCGCTCCAACAAACGGGAGTGCAGATAAAACACATCGCCCGGATACGCTTCACGTCCGGAAGGCCGTCTCAAAACCAGGGAAACCTGCCGGTACGCTGCTGCGTGCTTGGTCAGATCATCAAAAACAATCAGAGCATCCATCCCGTTGGCCATGAACCATTCCCCCATCGCAGCACCGGCGTACGGTGCAAGGTATTGGTTAGTCGCGCTCTCAGAGGCGGGTGCCGAAAGGACGATGGTGTAAGGCAGTGCTCCGGCCTTTTCCAGCACATCGATCGTCCGGGCGATGCTCATGTTTTTTTGCCCTATTCCGACATAAATGCAGTAGAGCGGTTTATGGTTCTTGATCTTTCCTTCTTCGGCGGCTTTGTTCAGGCGGGCTTGATTGATAATTGTGTCAATGGCGATCGTCGTCTTCCCTGTCGCGCGATCCCCAATGATTAATTCCCGCTGGCCGCGCCCGATAGGGATCATTGCGTCAACGGGCAGAATGCCGGTCTGAACCGGCACAGAGACGCTCTTTCGCTTGATGATCCCGGGAGCAATCTTTTCGACCGGATAAGTCTCGTCCGATTTGACCGGGCCTTTGCCGTCAATCGGTTGGCCCAGAGCGTTCACCGCCCGACCAAGCAATCCTTTGCCCAACAGGTACGGAAAGCAATCTACCGGTAGTCCGAACTTCAGTCCCTTCCTTGACCTCGGTATAGTCACCCACGATAATGGCGCCTACCTCAGTTTCTTCCAGGTTTAGCGCGATTCCATAGAGCCCGCTGGGAAACTCAATCATTTCGTTGAGCATCACGTCGCTCAACCCCTCGATTTTCGCGACTCCATCCCCGATTTCCCGAACTGTCCCGACATTCGACCGAGTCGTATCGGCCTTCAGCCCGGAAATCGTTGCTTCCAGTTCCTGCAGAATTGTACTCATGATTCGATTGCTAAAGTTGTTCCTGAAGGTGATTCAGGCGCCCCTTGACGGATCCATCCCAGACATCATTTCCTATCTTGATCCTAAGACCGCCCAGAAGTTCGGGGTTCGTTCTAAACTCTGTCGTTAAATCTTCCCCATACCTGGCCCTCAAACTCGCGACAATTTGATCACCCAGAGATCTATTCAGCGGAGTTGCACTTTCGATGACAGCGTGCCGTTTCTCTGCTTCCAGATGAAGCAACCGTTGATAGTCTTTCAGCACGTCGACATAGCGACGCGGTTTAGTTGCTAATACAGTCTGGACCATTTGCGAAATCTTCTCCTCATCTAATCTCCCTGAGGTAAAACTGTGTCGAAACAACTGACGGGATACCTTCCGGGCGTCTTTGGTGGCTTTCATTGCCGATCAAAAAGAGTCTAGGCGGCGATTTCACGCGCCGTCTCTTCACTAATGCGCTGGTGGTCTTCAGGGGTTAAAACCTTGCCGGTAACTCGGGTTGTTGTATCGACCACCAGACGACCAAGTTCCCGCTTTATCTCTGACATCAGACGATCTCTCTCCAACGACATCGCTTCCTGCGCCTTCAAGGTGACCTGCTCCGCTGCAGCAATGGCTTCCTGACGCTTCTGCTCTGCCAACCGGTCACCGCTCGCGCGTACCTCCTCGATCAATCGCTGCGCCTCGGCGTTGGCTTTCGCCAGGATCTCCTCATATTTTGCCTGGGCCACGGCAAGTTGCTTCTTGATATTTTCAGCGTTGATCTGGCCCTCTTCAATCCTGCGCCGCCGTTCCTCCAGCATCGCGATAACCGGCTTGAATGCGTAGCGCTTCAGAACCCAGTAGACAAAAGTGAAAAGCACCACCTGAGCTATCAGGTTCGGCCAGTAAACGCCAAATTGTTGAGCCACATTACCCGCTGCGTCCATAAATCAATTGAACAGGGAGAGATCCTTATCTGGGGGGATCGCGGAAACTGCAAGGACTTTCTTGCCTTACAGTCTCCACAATCTTCGTCGTTATTTCGTGAATGCAATAACCAATCCGTAAATTGCAATCGCTTCCGCCAGCGCCATACCGATGATCGCCATTGTCAGGATGCTACCAAATGCGCTGGGATTCCGGCCTACGGCTTCGGCGGCTTTGCCTCCGACTATGCCCACACCCACACCTGCACCCAGGCCGGCAAAGGCCAACGGCAGAAACGGACCGAAATTCCCGGCTTCGGCCGCCAACATTGGAAGAGTTTCTAACATGGTTATTTCCTTTCGCTTTCTTTGTGTTTCCTTCCAGTCGCCCACGCACAGCATGGTCTCGAGCGGAAAAATTTTAGTGCGCTGCCTCTCCCTCCTGATGTTCAGTCGACAACTTGATATAGACGGCGCAAAGCATCGCAAAAACAAAAGCTTGAAGTAAGCCCACTAACAGCTCGAGGAAATAAAATGGAAGGGGAAACAGGATGGAACACAGCCAGTTCAATGGGACTGGGAGCTTTCCGCCCAGGTCCGACATCGTGTGCAACAAAGTCTCTCCAGCGTACATATTTCCGAATAACCGGAAGGAAAGTGAAACAGGGCGAATCGCGATCGAGATCATCTCAATGACCCCGACGAACAGGAAGAGCGGTAACAAAGCAAACCAGAGGACCCCTTTTAGACCACCCTTGGGCGCGAAGTTTTCCTTGAGAAACCCAATCACCCCGACCTCCTGAATGGTCCAGAACAGCCACCAGGCCATGAAGAAAAGGGCCATACCTAACGTCATGTTGAGATCGGCGTTGGCCGGTCGCAGCAGGGGTACACTCACCTCCTTTAATGACAGCGGCAGAGCGCCCGGTTCTCCAAACCCGATCGTACCCACGCCCGGAACCAACCCAAACCAGTTCGCGGCAAGGATGAAGATAAACAACGTTCCGAGCAGGGAGAACACCTTGGGGATCATGTGCTTACCCACGATGCCCTCGAAAGTCATGTAAAGGGTTTCAACGACCGCCTCGAACAGATTCTGGATGCCACTTGGAATGAGGGTCATTCTTGCGGTCGATCGGCGCGCCCAGATCACGACCAAAATTGTGACAATCACCGTGACCAGCATCGAGTCTGTGAACCAACCCGCGTTTGGGATGAGCGGGTTTGCCGTAACCGTGAGCTGTTCCGCAGCCAGTAAATATGTCAGTTCCATAGGCATATCCACTCTCCAGCGATCAAGACACGCCTCCGGCAACTCAGGCGGATGGGGAAAAGCAAGTCGAAGATTGGAGGGTGAACAACCATGAAAGCAATGCCCATGGAGACATGCAAGTCGTTTTGTGAAATTTTTCACAAAGTCGCCCCTTCTGACCGGCTCTGCTGGAGCTTCCAAGGACCAGTTGAATACATCCTCCAACTCCGTTGCTCAAAGCGTTAAAATCCATATCTGTTGAGTTTGCACATTCAAGAAGGGAACAGTCCGGATCAGCCTGGTCACTTTGTCCAATGGTTATTCAAGAGGCTGGATGTGTTCGCGTTGCCCATCCGCAGGCTCTGGTGCGAGATAGGCAGTCATCAGACGTTAGAAGAAGCAAATGTTCTCTTCGGGAACCTCCCAAACGGCGGAGAAAGGTGATCCCCACCTTTGGTGAGAGCCGCGCCGAGCCTCGACAAAGGCTTCCCAAGGCAAATTCTGGTTGATTTCCTGGAGAGTCGTTCTTTACTCCCTACCTATGTCGAACGAAAGCAAAGCGAAAAGCGCATTTATGAAACCGGTTCAGCCCGATGCTGCGCTTGCAAAGATTGTTGGTGCAAATCCTCTCCCCAGGACCGAACTGACCAAAAAGCTTTGGGAGTATATCAAAGAGAACAAGCTTCAGGATAAGAAGCTCATCAAAGCCGATGCCGCACTTGAAACCGTTTTTAACGGCAAGAAAGAGGTCGACATGTTCGAACTCACCCGGCTCGTCAATACCCATATCGTCAAATAGGGCTTAGACGGGCGAGCGCGTTCTTTGTCTCTTGATCGCTCGACGGACCAGGGAGGTCTCCCTAGATAGGTCGTGTCCTCATTAACTAAAAAGCTTGTGGTGGCGATCGCGCTTCTGATCGTGCTTGCGATCGCCTCTTATTTTTTCCCGATCGTCCCGGCGCTTCAGACTCTCTGCACCTGGGTGGGCGGCCTGGGTCCTCTTGGGGTTTTGCTGCTTGCCCTGTTCCTTGCGATTGGTTCGCTTTTCTTTCTGCCAGCTAGCCCATTTATCATCGCCGGATCGGCGGTTTTCGGGTTTCCTCTCGGAGTTGTAGGAGCGGTTGCTGGACTCGCTTTGGGAGCTTCCGGCGGTTTTTGTTTGTCCCGCTGGTTCCTGCGCGAAGAAATCTCCTCCCATTTCCGAAAACACGCGACATTTCGAGCGATCGATATCGCAATCGAAAAAGAAGGATGGAAAATCGTGATTCTGCTGCGGCTTTGTCCCATCCCGTTTGGATTGGCCAATTATCTCTACGGCTTGACCGCGGTCCGGTTCCGTCCCTATCTGATCGCAAGCCTGATTGGGGGTTTGCCAAGTCTTTTGCTCTTTTGCCAGCTTGGCTCCGCCGGAAAAGCCGGGTTAGACGCCATTGCGTCGGGCCACCTCGGTCGCAGCACGGGAGAGCTGATAGTTCTCGCCATCAGTATGGTGGCGACCGTATGCGCGATTGTTTTGATCCCGTTGTTTGCTCGCAAAGCAGTCCAGAAATACGCCCAGGTGTCGCTCCCCTCGACCCCCTCCTAATCGTTCCCTCGTTCTCGTTCTCGATTTTTGACCGGCGGTTGCCTGCTCTCCAAGAGATCGAGACGATCTCAAAATTGGTACTCTTTTCCAGGCTCAGGAACCACCGCCGACACCCCAGGCAATTCCTTTGAGATCCTCGATTTAAACCACGAGACGGCGGGGGCGTCCCCGTGCACCAAGATCACAATCTCAGGCGATATTTGTCGGATGTAGTCAAAGAGCAGCTCTCGAGGTGCGTGGGCGCTAAAGTCAAATTGACTCACCTGACACGTCAATCTTTGACTCGGCAACCCCTCGTCAAGCTGAACCAAATCGCCTGGTTGAGCCGCTTTAAGCCGGCCACCCGGTGACTCCGGGTCGGCGTAGCCCACAAAAAACACCGATTGCCTGGGATCAGCCAGAAAGCGCTCGGCTAACTGGTTTGACAATGTTTTCTCCGTCATCATCCCGCTGGAGAGTGCGTAAATCCGTCGCCGGCCAATTTGTGTGGTTTGAATGTCGCGGCTGCTAAGCACATGCGGCCCGACCGAATCCAGAAGTTGCAGCCCTTCGTATTGCCTCGGCGCGTGAGACGCCAGCTGATCATGTAAAATGGTAATTTTTGTGCTCAGACCACCGATATAGACGGGGACATTCTGAAGCTCTCCTTGACGCTTGAACAAATGAAGCATAGTCAGAACCTCCTGGGTTTTCCCCAGGGCGAAAACCGGTACCAGGACAGACCCTCCTCTGTCAAAAGCGTCTCCGATCGCGCCGAGGAACCGTCGCTCCTCTGCTTTACGCGAATAGCCAACTTCGAGCGCTCGATCGCCCCGCGTCGTTTCTATAATTAGAATATCGATGTCCCCTTCCGGAAAATCGGCGCCTCGCATCAGCGTCTGCTCCAGAAAATTCACGTCGCCTGTGTAAAAGACCTTTTTCCCTTCCGCTCGAAAGAGAATCCCTGCAGATCCCAGGATATGACCTGAATCATACATCTCGAACGTCAAATCGTGATCAGGACTAGGAACACGCTCTCCGTCGACCGTCCAATACTGCCGGAAACCGACGCTCTGCCAAAGTTCGGAAGCACGGTCCGCTTCGCGGTGGGTAAAGAGCGGGTAATTCGGGATCCTCAGTTCGTCCCGCTGTCGCGACATCACGTTCACGGAGTTATGCAACATGACATCCGACAGCTTCGCGGTCGCGTGCGTCATGAATACCCTCGCTTGCGGCTGCCTGCGCATAAGTACCGGCAGCGAGCCAATATGATCCTGATGCGCATGCGAGATGAGTATCGCGTCGAGCGAACCATCCGGAATCGATCTATAAAAGGGCAGAGCCGCGTCGCCCTCTTGCTTAGGATGTAAGCCCGCATCTAGCACCAGTTTCCTGCCGTCCAGCTCCAGGAAATACGAATTCGCGCCAATCTCCGTTTGCCGGGTCAGATTAATAAATCGCATTCTCTTCTTTGTGACGATCCAATTTCGCCGAAACCTCTCAGCTGCGGCGACGTCTCCAAATCTAGTGAATTCAGACCGGAAACCAAATCTTACGTCTTAGGATCTAAAGATGTTATCTTCGATCAGATCCAGTCAATGGGATTTCGACGCCGCCGCTCACCTCCTTGTGCGCGCCGGATTCGGCGAAGATCCAACCGAGATTCAGAAAGCTTTGGCGCTGGGACCGAAAAAAGCGGTGGATTCACTGGTCAATGCTAAGCCGGAGGACTATCCGCCGCCCGTATGGGCCAAGCCAGACGATCAGGACCAACTACGCGCAGAATTTCAGGAAGCTTCCACACCAAAAGAAAAGCAAATGGTCCGCAAGCTCCTTCAAGACAAATTTATCGGCGAAATGAAGGACCTGACAGGTTGGTGGGTTACCCGTATGGTCAACACCCGCTCACCGTTGATTGAAAAGATGGTATTGTTCTGGCACGGCCATTTTGCCACCAGCGGTCAGAAAGTGAGACCAGCGTACAAAATGTGGCTGCAGAATGAAACTTTCCGGCAGAACGCGCTTGGCAATTTTCGCACTATGGTCAAAGCGATATCGCGCGATCCGGCGATGATGATCTGGCTGGACATCGTCCAGAGCAAAAAAGAGAGACCAAATGAAAATTTCGGCCGCGAATAGGAACTTTCGTGCCCACCCAACCCCCCCCAAATTTATGAGTTCTGTTTTTTTGTCCGAAGAGTTTTATCGCTCGCAGGCTCGCAATTCGCAGATCAAGAGCCCGATACAGTTTCTGGTCCAGGCTCTGCGCACCTTGCCAATTCCCATGCCTGACTCAAATCTGCTGGAGTTCGCATTCCGTCAAATGGGTCAGGTTCCCTTTTTTCCTCCGAGTGTAAAAGGATGGGACGGTGGGAAGAGTTGGATCAATACCGCAACCCTTACTTTCCGCTATAAACTCGCCCATCAGTTAGTCGAAGGCATTAGCCCGCAAGAAATTGGACTTCCGAAACCGCCGGCATTGGAAACGACTATCCCACGGCCGACCATGACGCCACCGTTATTAGTCGACAATATCGTCACTCAGGCAGACCGCGCACAGCCGGATGCGCTGATCCAAAAGCTCTTTATTCGCACATTCCAATGCGCTCCACAAAACGAACTGACAGGCAAGTTCCGGGATTTTTTATCCACGCGCGAACTCCCGCTGGACGATAACGCCATCCGGGAATTGCTACTGCTGATGATGACATCTCCGAACTATCAAGTCACCTGAATCGTCTATGGAACACCATCTCGATTTAGTCACCATTGTATGCGAGACACTGCACTAGTAACCAGAAGAGTCTTTTTGCGTACATCTATGTTAGGTGCAGCTCTGAGCTGGACGATACCAGTTTTTTTAGAGCGAACGTTCACTGCTCTGAATGCACAAGCGGCCGACACCTCAATTCAGACGGCGACCGGAAAGGATCATCCAATTCTGATCGTAATACAATTGGCCGGGGGAAACGATGGGCTAAATACAATTATCCCGTTCGAAGACGATCTTTATTTCAAGTTGCGCCCAAAGCTCGCGATCCCGAAGGAGCAGGTGCTGTCTCTCGGTGGGTTGACCGGATTAAATCCGAGTCTTGCTCCTCTTAAAAATCTTTATGACGCCGGAAACCTGGCGATAATCCAGGGCGTCGGTTATCCGAATCCGAACCGCTCCCACTTCAGATCGGCTGAGATTTGGCAGACCGCCTCTGATGCGCAGCAGAACCTGACAAAAGGGTGGATAGGGAGGTACTTCGACAATTGCTGCGCGGGCGAAGACCCCACGGTTGGCGTAGTCCTCGGCGAGCAATTGCCAGAAGCCTTCAATGCCGCGAACCCAACCGGCGTCGCCGTTCGCAGACCGGGTAGCCTCGGCTTCGATCGTGAAAATGATCCTGATGAAGCGCGCCTGTTCGCGGAGTTGAACGGTCTGGAACCCACTTCCATGTCAGGCGATTTCATCGGGAATTTGTCCGGCCCGAGCAGGTCCGGCATGTCGGCGCTCGAATACTTGCAGCGCACGGCGCTCGATGCGCAGGTGAGCACTGATAAAATTAAGCAGGTCCTGAAGGGATCCAAAAACGAAACAGCCTACCCGAAAAACCAGCTAGGTAATTCGCTTGCACTTATCTCACGCCTGATATCAGGCGGTCTACCGACTCGGGTTTATTACGCGAGCCAAGGCGGATATGACACACACGCAGGCCAAATCACCACTCATAAACGACTATTGAATGAATTAGCTGATTCAATCGCCGCTTTCTGCAATGACTTGAAAGCAAAAGGCATTTTTGACCGAGTGCTCGTCATGACTTTCAGCGAGTTCGGCAGGCGTGTAAGCGAAAACGCCAACGGAGGTACCGACCATGGGACAGCCGCTCCCATGTTCGTCTGCGGAGGCGGTGTCCAACCGGGATTGTACGGCGAACAACCACCCCTCAACCGCCTCGATGCCGGAGACTTACTCTACAACGTTGACTTCCGGTCTGTGTATTCGACCATTCTCTCCAAATGGATGAAGGCGCCTCCAGCGCTCGTTCTTGGGCGCGATTTTCCGAAACTGAATTTCGTTTGAACTTTTTCTTGGCTTCTTCGCTGTTCCTGGGTTTGGTCTTGAGGATACCCCAAGGTGAAGCTCCTTCTCACGGCAGATTTTCATTTCCACAAACCATGGTTTGAGTGGCTTCTGCGCGTCGCCCATCGCTACGACCTGATCTGCGTTGCCGGAGATCTGCTGGATATGTTTCACCCGGACGGTGTCGTTCCGCAATTGATTTACGTCTATGAGTGGATGCAGATGCTGATGAAGCTGCAGATCCCGGTTGCCCTTTGCTCTGGCAATCATGATTTGCCCGGGAATCAGCCAATCCTGATTCCCGGCGTTTCCATTCGAAAAGATAAGCTCTCGATCTTGGGTGAGTTCGCTAAACATCGGCACTGGCTTCACGCGCTGAAAATGAACCATCTTGTCGCAGTGGACGATGACTCAAAAATCATCCGTACGCGTACAGAAGAAGCAATTACCGTCGTTTGCCTGCCATACGCCGCAGACGGCCACGTGCAGCCGCTGTGCCCGGCCGCTCATCCATGCTTGATCCTTCATCATGAGCCGCCGGCTCAAACTCTGATCGCCGAGCCTAAGGCCGGCAGCCGTGAATTCGCGTTAGTCATTGCGAGACAGCAACCCACCTGGACATTGAGCGGTCACGTTCATTTCACACAAGGCGCCGAGAACCATTTTTCCCAACGAATTGGACAATCTTGGTGCTTTAATTGCCGCCAGATTCCACCTTCAACGATTTTGCCCCCGGAACCGAACTTCATCGTGTTGGACACAAAAAGCAGAGAGGCAACCTGGATACACTGGTTGTCACTCGAAAAGTTTGAAGAAAGCATAGTTACCTTGGAGCCGTGCCAATAGGGAAGACGTAATGGCGTTTCGGCGAACGCCCTTCAGTCCCCACGCACACCGATACGCCGACCCGCCGATAGGCCGCCCCGTTTCTCCAAGCCTGGTGCTTCACCTTGGTATCCGGTTAACTCCATGTAGCCAACTCCATCCACTGGCTTCCCTGCGCGGCCCCCCTTAAGCCGAATACATCCCTCCCAGTAAACCACCGCCAGGTTTAATTCCTGATCCTCAACTGCCGGAGTCAGTTCCAAATCCAGCCCCAATTTTGGAATAGTTAGTTTCCACCCAACCGGATATTTCGCCTGGCTTGCAGGACTCACCCAAAATTTCTCGGGACTCAATTGAAATTCCTCGGATGTCAGATCCGCAGTCGCCCCATCCGCAGCAATCCATTTCCCATTCGAATGCGAGTCGAAGCCACCATGCCTAAGGCGCATCTGATACAACATGATATCGCTTCCATCGGATAGCTGGATCGCAAACCAATTCCAACCCGACTGCTCCGGTGTCAATTGATTCGTGGCCCATTCCCGGTCAAACCAGGAATGTCCTTCAATCTCATAGTCTTTGTCACCGATCTTTATCGTCCCAGACGTTTTCAGTCGCGTGATCGAATAGTAGTAGGATGCATGACCCGGACCGTCCGCCTTTTGGCTGAGTCCGTTCTCGCCTTGCAGCACCACAGGCTTCTCGGGCGTCAATTCCAGCTCTATCGAATAATCTTTGGAAGCCGCCTTCAGCCGAAAGTTATCGCTGAAATCCAGCTCCCAATCGTCGATCCAGGCCAGTCTCTTCCCGTCTGCGAAGCCAGCCTCCCCATAGGCACCGCGGCTGACACGACTATCAAAATGGAATTTACCCGCGCTAACATCGGTCACAGCGAAGTGCGCAAACTTAACATCGTTCATGACAAACCTCGAAGCGACGGCTTGCCCGTTGCCCGGTGGTCTATAACCATGGCGAAAAAATGTGAGCTGATAGCCAAACGCCTGGCCGTCAACCGATTTCACGTTGCCGGTAAAGTACCACCATTCGGTCCGGAAAGGGTAGTGAGGGAAAAGATCCTGCGGCAATGTTATTTGATAGCCCGGCAGGGCAACGGCCCATCCATGGTTATCGGTATTCTCCGTCCAAGCCGGAGCGACGACGGCTAAAACAGCCACGCACGTGATACTAATTTTCATGCATCCATTCTAATCGCATCGATAATATTCCTCCGCGAAGCCTGGTTTGCCGGCAAAAGACTAGCCAAAATGGCCGCCGGCAACAGCCAGACGGGCGTCCAAAGAAGCTGGTCCCACGGAATGTGAAAAGGAATGGTCCAGCCAAAAAAGGCCTTGTTTATCACTTCAGTTAACACCAGCGAAAGAGCAATCCCGGTCACCATCCCAAGCAGAAGGGCCATCATTCCCACTAACACCGATTCCCAGATGATGAGTCCGCGAATTTGTCTTCGTGAAATCCCAACCGCCCGCAGTGTGCCAATCTCTCTTTCGCGCTCTTTAACTAACACCGTAAAGTTGAGGGCGATCCCGATCACTGCCACTAGGACTGCGATCAGCCGAAGAATTTGCGTCACTGCAAAGGTCTGATTGAACACGTTGACCACCGCAGCACGCAACGCCCGGTTCGAATACACTGAATAGTCATGAGCGTGGGCATAGCCGGTCCGGATGGCCTCAATCTCTTTTTCAACTTGCGCTCCCGGCCGCAGATAGAGTGCGACGGAGTTGATCCGGGAATCGCGCCAGTATTTCTCGAAATTTGCCCGTTGCATCAGCATGACACCGGAATCCCGGCTGTAGTCATAAAAAACTCCGGCCACTCGGAACGAGCGCGGACCCAATGGCGTCGCGATCGTCACTGAATCTCCTTGATTCACCTTCAAACGGCGGGAAAGCGGCTCAGATATTGTCACTCTATCTGCCAGTTGGAAAGCTTCGTATTTTTTGGCATTTTCCCCGCCGACAAATTCCGGGATATTTCGATTCGTTCCGGTCACGACCCCAAGAAAGACCGGTTTACCGCTCACGGTTGCTGTCAGGTAACGGAAGGTATCGATCGCCTCGACCGTTGGTCGCGATTGCAAAAATTCCATAAAATCTTTAGACACAAAGTTCTCGAACCCAACAATCTCGTTTGCAGCCGGCGCAACAAACACATCGGCGACAAGACGACGTTCCAGCCACCGATCAACGGTTTTGCGGAACGAAAAAATCATGATCGAAACGCTGACGAGCATCGCTAGAGCCGATGCCAGCGCCGCTATTGTAATGGCATGCCTATAAAGTGATCGGACCAGATTCTGAGCGGCAAGACGCGCGAGAAGCAGAGAATGAAAAAGCCGGCCGGTCCATGTACCGAACCGATGGGTCGCGTACGGTGAAAGGCAGCAAAACCCTATCAAGGTGAAGAAAGCGGCCCCGAATCCCGCGCTTGGATAACCACTGAGCGCAAGTTCACTGGCCCCGCATGCCGCAAGCAGGCACCCTCCGCTCAAGACGATCCAAAACGCTCGCGGTTTCTCGCCGCGCTCGATGAGAACCCCCATGTTCAATGCTTGTAACGGTGGAAGGTTCGCACCGGCGTTCGCAGGGATAAACGCGCCGACCAGCACCGATCCCATGCCTGCCAACAGCACCAGCGGTATCTGCCAAAATGGAAGATAAAAATGATCGATACTGGTGAGCACGTAAAGGTTCGTGACCGTCTTGGAAACCGCGCGCACCAGAAAATTCGCCATCCACACACCTCCGACACAGCCCACGGCGCTGCCTATCATTCCGTAGAGTGCCGCTTCCCCCAGGAACAACCATCGAATCTTCGCTCGGCTGGCACCGAGCGCTCTCAGGATTCCGACTTCGCTTCGCCTTCGCACGACCGAAGCCGTGACCGTGTTATAAATGAGAAAGACGCCAACAAGCAGCGATATCATGCTCAGAGCGGTCAGATTTAGTTCAAATCCGGACAGCAAATGCTCAACTTGACCACTCCGCTCCCCCGGTTCCTGGACCACCGCATCCGGTGGAACCAAGTGCCGTATTCGCTCGCACACAGGCTCGGGATTATTTGGGTCGTTGATCTGAATCAGCACGCCGGTCAGCTGTCCCTGCAGACCAAACAATTCTTGCGCCCAACCGATATCCATCGCGGCAAAGTGCGAATCACCATCCCTTGCTTCCAGAACAGAACTCACCACAAGATCGATTTCACGCTCTCCGAATCTGATGCGGATTGGGTCTCCCCGTTTCAACATGTGCGCGTCGGCAAATTTTTTAGCGACTGCCAGTGACCTCGGGTTACCGAACCAGGCGTCTGCATCGAATGAGTCCGAGCCCGATTTGCTAACTCTGAAGTTCTCGAACGTTGAATTGGTGAACGGATCAACTCCTAGAATGTGAAGGTAGTCACCCGGCCAACCCGGCAATGTCACAATGCGCTCCACCAGTGGAGTCGCCGCCGCGACACCTGATGTTTCTCGCAGCTTTGGAAACAAAATATCGTCCAGGGTCCCGCGAACCTCGATGTTTGCGCGCCCTGCGACAACATCAATACCAGCCCGGAAGGCAGCAGTTGCGCTCCGGTTCGCGATTTGGACAGCCAGATAGACGGATACTCCGAGAGCAACGCTCAGGATGTTGATTACCGCCAGAACCCTGTGCGTCAGAGCGTAGCGGACGACATGCTGAATAAAAAATCGCATTCTGGAATCAGGAGTCAGGACTCAGAAGTTGCAGGAGCTCAGGAGTTGCAGAATCTGGGGACGATTCGGTCTGCAGGGAAGAACTCTCAGAGGATCCCTTCACTTGTGAGGCTACAATTTTCATTGCGGGTACAGCTATGAGCTCATTCTGACTCCCGACTCCCGACTCCTGAACTGCAGCTCCTGATTCCCGCCTCCTACCCCGTAAAAGGAATTGGCCGGTTGGTAGCGCGAAGATACAGCAGCACAAATCCGAGCAGGAGAAACCCCGCCGCCGGAGTCCACGCCGCGATAAGCGGCGAAATCCTGGATCCCTGGCCAAGCGCGAGGAAAACGTTGCTGGACGAGAATAAGCCGATAAACAGAAACAAGCCGCCCGCTATCCCGCCCAGCGCTCCCCGACGAGAAAAAGCGATGCAGAGCGGGCTCGCCACAAACACGACGACCAGCACATTCCATGGCAACGCGAACCGATACCACATCTGGGTCTTGAACTCGGCAAGATTAGCCTCCGGAAAATCGCCGTTCTCCTTCAGGTAATACTCTAGCTGCGGCACCGTCATGTATTTGCCTTTGAGCGCAGCGCTCGAGAGCCGCCATGGAGTTTCGCTCCAGCCGCTCACCTCTTTTCGAGCGAAAAATTCTTCGCTGATTACGTTCCCTTGCGGGTCCATATGAGCAATCTTGCCGTTGTAAAAGATCCAGACTCTGCGGGAGCCGTCGTAGGTCGCGTTCTGTCCGTAGATTTTGGATTGAATCACCCCGTTGCCATCCTGTTGGATCACCTGGACATTCCTAAGCTGTTCGTTCTTGGCATCCAGCAGTTGAATAAACCAGATGCGGAAATCTCTTCGGTTGGGAAAAACGAGGGCGTCCATCCGGGCGTTTTTGGACTTGCCCTTGATGATTTCGTCAAGCATGTACGCGCTCGCCCACTGACCTTTCGGACCGAGCTCATAGTTCAAAAGGGTGCAAGCCGCGGTCAGCAATACTCCAACCAGAATTAACGGAAGCAGCAATCGAGGAACGCTCACTCCAGCACCCAGCATGGACACAATTTCGTTACGACGGGACATGCGCGTCAGCACATAAAGCAAACCGAGCAAAACGCTCAGCGGCAGCTGGTTAACAATGATAAACGGGATCTGAACCAGGTAAAATTGGGATATCGGTTGAAAGCCAAGGTGCGCCTCCTGAAAATCGTTGGCGTGCTCACCAAGATCGTAGACCAGCCAGATCGCAAGCATTCCGAATAACGAATAGAAGAATGGAACCAGGAAATTCTTGATGAGGTAGCGATCAAATATTCGGAACACGGCCTTTTTAACTTTGATGTTTTTTTGATGTTTTCGCGCAACTTCATTCCGACCTTGGTCGGACCGCAAATTGTGCGAACGTCGTGCAGAGCCGGCGAAGCCCATGAAAGTCGCAATACCATAATCAGAGAAACTTGCGTCGAAGCGTAGCGCTCTCCATGGTACTGCGCTCCCGGTTTTCGGTGCAAAAACCGGTAGCACGGCTTTAAGCTAAGGACAACAGTGATCGCGTTCCGCAAGGATTTTGACCAACGGTTCTCCCGAGACATTCATGAAATGTTTGGGGAAGGAGGCGTATTGTCCGGCGCGAAGAACTTTGAGTACCGCCCCGAACAACAGCAGATGGCCGCGGCCGTAGCAGATGCGCTGGAAGGGAATCACCATCTTGTCGTAGAAGCCGGGACTGGCGTCGGCAAGTCGTTGGCCTACCTCGTACCGGCCGCCCTCTTCGCTTTGGAACACAATCGCAAAGCAGTCATTTCCACGCATACCATTAATCTCCAGGAACAATTACTGCAAAAGGACATACCGATTGTTCGCCGGCTGCTGGATCGACCGTTGGAGGCTGCGCTGCTCAAAGGAAGACAAAATTATCTTTGTCCAAATCGGCTCGAGCGCGCTTTGCAATTGCAAAAAGATTTGTTTACCAGCTCGGAGCAACAAGAGTTGCTTAGAATCCAGGATTGGAGCCAGAAGACGACCGAGGGAACACTGAGTGACATTGAGGTTGAACCCGATTCATCCGTCTGGGCCCAAGTTTGCAGCGAGCCACACATCTGCACTCCGAAAACTTGTGGGTCCGGCAGTCGCTGTTTTTACCAGGAAGCGCGGAAAAAGCTCCTGACTGCGGATTTGATTGTGGTAAATCATACGCTCTTTTTCCTGGCCTTGGAAAGCATGGGTCTAACCGAGACCAGGGCGTCAGGTTATCTGTTTCCGAATGATTTTGTTATCCTGGACGAAGCGCACACCATCGAATCTGTCGCGGCGCGACAGATTGGCCTCGGGGTCTCGCAATATGGCCTCAAACAGGCCCTCTACCGGCTCTACAATCCAAAGTCGAAAAAGGGTCTGTTCACGGTTTTGCGAGCTGAGGGAGCGGTCCGGGAGACTGCCGAATCAATTGAGGTTGTGGATCGCTTTTTTCAAACCGTTGAACAAGCTGCAGATTTTCGAAAAGGACGGGAGTGCCGGGTGCGCGAACCGGGGCTTGTGCCGGACAGCGTCACGATTGCGCTGGCGCGGGTTCAATCCGCTGTTGTGACCGCTGTAAAACAGGTCGAGGATGAAAAGCTTAAATCTGAGCTTCAGGATTTGGGCCGGCGAATCCGTGAAGCGCGTCGTGGAGTGATCGAATTCTTGCAGCAGACTCCGGAGAATCACGTGTACTGGGTGGAGCGAACGGGAAAAACAGCGCAAAACCTGACGTTGAATGCAGCGCCGGTTGATATATCTGCGGTTTTGCAGCGGATGTTGTTTCCGGAGGATCGCATCTGTGTGATGACGAGCGCAACGCTCTCGGTCGGTCGGGACGACCTAGCCTATTTTCGAAGCCGAGTCGGTGCTTCCGACGTCAATGCTCTGCAGATCGGCAGCCCATTTGACTACGAAAAGCAGATGCGTCTTTACGCGGTGAAAAAAATGCCGGATCCACGCAATCCCGACTACGAGGATGCGCTCGAAAAGTGGATTTCCTACTTTTTGATCAAGACGCACGGGCGCGCCTTCGTCCTTTTCACCAGCTACAAAAGCATGACTAGTCTTGCTCAGCGCATGGAGCCGGAGTTGGATCGTCTCTATACCTTCATGGTCCAGGGTCAGGGCTCATCGCGCAGCCGCATGCTGGAACGATTCAAAAACTCAACAGACGGGGTTTTGTTCGGGACGGACAGTTTTTGGACCGGTGTCGATGTACCCGGGGAAGCTCTTTCAAGCGTTATCATCACAAGACTCCCTTTCGCCGTTCCCGATCATCCGCTGATAGAGGCCAAGCTCGAATATATTGAGGCCAACGGCGGCGATCCGTTCACGGAATATTCGCTCCCCGAAGCGATCCTGAAATTGCGACAAGGAGTCGGCCGCCTTATCCGGACAAAAACCGATGAAGGCATAATCGTTATTTTGGATAATCGGATATTAAGTAAGAGTTACGGCAAAAGCTTTTTGCAAGCGCTCCCTCCCTGTCCGCTTGAGATGGTGTGATTCTCCACCTACCCTGTGAATCCGATCCAATTATTTCTCGCGAATTTTGAAGCGAGCCTGTTCAACGAGCGGTTTCGCAAATTAACTTTGGGTAAGTTTCGGGGTCACCTTGAAGGCTTGGACCATATTTATGTCCGTGCTGTCGCCTTGAAAGGCGGAGTGCATTTGAGTTTTCTGCACCGTTATCCGGATCGCGATTTGACTCAAAACTATCTCATACCGGACGGCGTATCTTTAGTGCGAGATTGGTTAGGCAAATCTAGTTTGGCGGCGACGCTTTTCACGATCGACCAGCGCCAACAACTCCTATTCAATCGGCGAGGAAACCCAAGACTTTCGACCAGCTCTGCAGAACCGGTGGAAGCTTGCCTGCAGCATGATCGGGAAAAATCGCGCCTGTTGAAGGACGAAACATTTTTGAAACACCTCGGGGTCCTCGACACAGCTGGGAACCTGAAGACGAGGATGAGTGACAAATACCGGCAGATTCATCATTTTGTTGAATTGTTGGCGCCGGCTCTCCGAAGCCTGCCAATCGGAAGACCAATTCGGGTCGTCGATATGGGCTCAGGAAAAGGTTACCTGACGTTCGCGACTTGTGCTTTCCTCATTCAGGAAGGCTACAATGCCGAGGTCGTCGGCATCGAGAGGCGTCGTGAGCTGGTGGATCTGTGCAATCGGGTCGCTGCGCTGTGCGAATTCGGCGGTCTTCGCTTTGAGGTTGGTGAAATTTCAGGATTCACTCTCGAGGGTGTCGATGTGGTGATCGCACTCCACGCGTGCGATACCGCGACCGATGACGCCATTTATCGTGGGATCGCCGCCAATGCCCAGCTGATATTCCTGGCGCCTTGCTGCCACAAAGAACTCCGGCCACAACTGTTGCCGCCGAAGAACATCGCCCCGTTGTTCAGGCATGGGATACAAGCAGAGCGAATGGCGGAAGCCATAACCGACGCGCTCAGATGCATGTACCTTGAGGCCAGCGGATACTCGACAACGATCCAGGAGTTTATCGCGTTGGAGCATACAAAAAAGAACCTTCTGATCAGTGCCGAGAAAAATCAAAAGATCGCTGACCTCGACCTGCTATTTCAGAAGGCTTCAGACTTTCAGGCGATATTCGGAATCACGCACCAACGCCTTGGGGAACTCTTAAGGTAGCCCGCACGCGGGCTCAAAACGTTCCGCTATGGCTATTTCCCTCCTGACTCCTACTCCTGCTCCTACTCCTGACTCCTGACTCCTTGATCCCTACAACTTTTTCTTTCGGCGGTATAACGTGGCCGGATCGACACCGAGAACGGCGGCTGCCTCATCGATGGTCCGCGAGGTGGCAATCACTCTTCGCATGTGTTCGTTCTCGAGTTCTTCAAGAGTCACATTGCCCCCAAGTCGAAGCTCGGAACGCACCTCGGCTATCTCGGCAAAATCGTTTGCGCCAATCTCAGCTCCGCTTTCGAGGATAACGGCACGCTCGATGAGATTACGCAATTCCCGAAGATTGCCAGGCCAGTTGTACGATCTCATCGTTTCAAGAGCCTCTGCGGAAAAGCCGCTAAATTGTTTCCCTGCTCGATAAGCAAAGAAATCGAGATGCCGTTTCGCAATCCGTTCCAGGTCTTGAAGACGCTCCCTCAACGGCGGTAGGCGAACGGTAATCACATTGAGGCGGTAGTAAAGATCCTGGCGAAATCGTCCCTCACGAACGGCCTCCGCAAGGTCCCGGTTCGTGGCTGAAATGACCCGCACGTTTGCCCGGCGCGGTTTAGCCTCGCCAACGCGATCGTATTCCCGCTCCTGCAAAAGTCGCAGCAGCTTGGACTGGATTTCCAAAGGCAGATCGCCAATTTCATCCAGCAAAAGCGTCCCGCCATCCGCAGCGGCAACTTTCCCTTGGGTGTCCGTAAGAGCGCCGGTAAACGCCCCTTTGACATGGCCGAAAAGCTCACTCTCCAGAAGCTCACGGGAAAGACTCGGACAACTGACCGTCACAAAAGCGTGCCCCTTTCTAGGGCTGCGAGCATGCATTCCTCTAGCCAAGACACTTTTGCCCGTGCCGCTTTCTCCAAGAATGAGAACGGTGGCGTCGCTGTTTGCAGCCTTAAATGCCATATCGATCACGGCCTGCATTGCCGGCGAATCAGTCGTCAAATCGACTTCCGGCGACTCAGCGTTGAGCTGCGACTCCAGTTCGACGACCCGATTCTCCAACCGCTTTGTACGTTCGATTCTGGCAAGCACCTGGCGGACCTGTTCCGGAGTGCAGGGCTTTGGGAGATAATCGAAAGCGCCACGGCGCATTGCTTCCACCGCTGTATCGATGGAAGCAAAGGCCGTGACAATCACAACGGCGGCTTGGGGCGAGAGGCGCAAAATCTCTTCGAGCACATCGAGCCCGCTTTCTTGATGGAGTTTCAGGTCCAGAAAGACGACGTCGAAACCTGCGTTCTTCAACTCTTTAAAAGCTTCTGCACCGGAGGCCACACAGACGGCATCGTGGTCCATCGACTCGACTGCCATGGCCATCGTTCGCCTGATATTTTTTTCGTCGTCGACTATTAAGTCCGCATACCCTCTGCATGGACCCAATTTGGCAACAGTTCAAAAAATCGCAATTTCTGCGTATCGCTGCGAAAAAAAGCCTTCCATCAGCAGATGAATCCCTTGCCTGCTTTCGACTCCGGTGTTTACAGGGTCATCGGCAGCCTAGTGCACCGTCTCCTAAATCCCTTGGGCTTCGTTGCGTTCAAAATGGGTCGTCTGCGAGGCGGGAGGAAGGAGCATATCTTGATCGATACGTGACTGACGACCAACGAAGCAGCCGACCCATTTTCAACGCAACCCTGTGGGCCGCGGCCGGTGGGCTGTTTTTCCGCGTTGCTCGCTCGACCGCTATGATCCAGAGAGCGGCGCTTTACCGCCAGTCCGGCTCGGACCGCCTTGAAAAACAGCCAACTGACCTGCGGCGAAGCCCAAGGGATTTAGGAGACGATGCACTAGAGTTTCGGCTTTGCAAAAATCTAACCAAAAAAACCACTCGGTTCGCTTGACATGTAAAACGCGGCCCTGTTAATCGTTAGAAAGTTCACTCCCACCTGGAAAGGTTTCCCTCGATGCGCTCCCAAACAGATTCTCTTAGTCGAAATGCCGTCCGATGGTTCGGCTCACTTGTCATAGCTTCATTAATTACTCCTACCGTTTTCGGCGCCGGTGCTACCATCCGGTTTGCAGGCGACTCGGACGTTGGAGAAGGCGGTCGTTGGACCAGAAAGGTTGCTGAAGAGTGGGCTCAAAAAACGGGCAACAAGCTCGAATACATCAGCAGACCCAATGACGCTTCTGCAACCCTTCAGTTATTTCAACAGTACTGGGCGGCAAAAAGCGGGGACGTCGACGTCTTCATGGTCGACGTTATCTGGCAGGGCATCGCCGGCCCGCACGCTGTTGATCTGAAGAAGTATTTCAAAGACGACGAGATCAAGGCTTTCTTTCCGCGCATTATTCAGAACAACACGGTGAATGGGAAGTTGGTTTCGATCCCATGGTTCACAGACGCCGGATTGCTTTACTACCGCACGGATCTTCTGCAGAAATACGGTTACAAGGAGCCGCCCAAGACTTGGGAAGAACTCACCGAGATGGCGAAGAAGATTCAGGACGGTGAGAGAAAAGATGGTAAAGCCGATTTTCAGGGCTTTGTTTTTCAAGGAAAAGCCAGTGAAAGCGTGACCTGCAATGCGATCGAATGGATCTACAGCTATGGCGGAGGCACCATCGTGGAGCCCGACAAAAAAGTCACAATCAATAATCCAAAAGCAATCAAGGCGCTCGACACCGCGAAGAGCTGGGTAGGAACTATTTCACCTCTTGGTGTAACCACCTACGGAGAAGAAGAAGCCCGCAATATTTGGCAAGCCGGCAACGCCGCCTTCATGCGGAACTGGCCGTATGCCTACTCGTTAGGTCAAGACCCAAAGAGCTCGATTGCCGGAAAATTTGATGTCACGGTTCTCCCGAAGGGCGGTGAAGATGGCAAGAACGCTGCATGCCTGGGTGGCTGGCAACTGATGGTCTCCGCCTACTCGAAGGTTCCAGATGTGGCAGCGGATCTGGTAAAATATTTGACCTCCGCAGATCTCCAGAAGAAGCACGCGGTCGACATCAGTCTCCTTCCAACCATGCCTGCGCTTTATTCTGACTCAGATGTGCTTGCGAAGAATCCATTCTTCAAAAACCTTCTTCCGGTCCTTGAGAATGCAGTCGCTCGGCCTTCAACGGTCACCGGGGCGGACTACAATCAGATTTCGACCGCCTTCTTCCAAAACGTGAACAAGGTGCTCTCGGGTGGCTCGTCCGCACAAGACGCAGTCGCAGCCGTTGAGAAGGTTGCGAAACGTATCGTCCGCTAAACTTCGGGTTCACAAATCCTGAAACGTGGCCAGAGAAATTGATCTTCTAGAGCGCCAGAGGCGCTTGGCGTGGTATCTGATCCTCCCCGCGGTATTCGTGGTATTCCTGGTCATCGGGTTTCCCCTTTTCCAGGTCTTTTACTATTCGTTTTTGAAATACAAGCTCGACGGTGTCACCCCGTCGAGCTTCGTGGGGCTCGACAATTACGCCTTTATATTCTCAGACGGCGATTTTTGGCACGCGGTCTGGGTGACTCTGGTATTTTCCTTCTTCTCGGTCACGATTGAGGCCGTTCTGGGGCTGACAGTCGCGCTGGTCGCCAACTCGAAGTTCAAAGGCCGAACCATTTTGCGGGTCGCTATTTTGATTCCATGGGCGATCCCAACCGTCGTTTCGTCTCAGATATGGAGCTGGATGTTCAACGACATTTATGGAGTCGTGAACGTGATCCTTGCGAATCTGCACATCATCCCGCATAAGCTCGCATGGCTGTCAAAGCCTGAGACCGCGCTGCCGGTGATCATCGCGGTGGATGTCTGGAAGACGACCCCCTTTATGTCCCTCCTTCTACTTGCCGGATTGCAGTTGATTCCGGGCGACCTGTATGAGGCGGCGGCGATTGATGGGGCAACCGGACTTCGTACGTTCTTTGCAATCACGCTTCCGCTTGTTACTCCGACATTGCTCGTTGCTCTTATCTTCAGAACCCTTGATGCGTTGCGCGTGTTCGACATTTTTTACATCATGGTTGGAGGCCAGGGAAACATGGCGACCGTGGCGGTCTACAACCAACAAGAACTTATCCAGTTCCTGGATGCAGGGGTCGGTTCTGCGACCTCTGTCGTTATCCTCTTATTCATCATGATTTTCGTGGTGCTTTACACTCGCTTAAGCAAGACCAGCTTTGAATGAAAGACCCAGATAACCATCCCTTTTTGCTGCGAGTGTTGTTTTATCTCCTCGTGGCTGTCATTCTCGTTTTTAATCTCTTTCCGTTTCTTTACGCGCTCCTCTCGTCGTTCCGGCCCAGTAACGATCTTTTCTCAACTGATCTCTGGCCGAAAGCTCTCGGCCTCGATCATTACCAGGCCGTCTTCAAGGATGCTCGTTTTGTCGGGAGTCTTATTAACTCCGTTATCGTAGCGGGGTCTACCGTATTAATCTCGCTCGCCCTCGGGAGCATATGCGCCTACGCGCTAGGCCGCCTTCCTTTTCGATTCAAAGCGCCGGTGCTTTACCTTGTGCTCACGATGACGATGTTTCCGTCGATCTCGGTGCTGTCGGGTTTGTTCGTCATGCTAAAGGCGTTGAGCCTCTTCAACACGCGGCAAGGACTTGTCGTGACTTACCTGATTTTTACGATGCCGTTCACGATCTGGGTGATGACTCAGTATTTCCGCAGCCTACCGAAAGAGCTCGAGGAAGCCGCTTACGTTGACGGTGCCTCGCCGCTGACTGTTTTCTGGCAGATTTTGTTGCCATTGACGATGCCCGGCCTGATTTCTACCGGTCTTCTGGCTTTCATTGCTGCTTGGAACGAATTTTTGTTCGCCCTGACGTTTACCGTCACGGACACGATGAAAACCGTTCCGGTCGTCATCTCCCAATTTAGCGGCACGAGCGCATTCGAGCAGCCTTGGGGCTCTATCATGGCAGCTTCCATGGTGGTGACAATCCCGCTGGTAATCCTGGTAATGATCTTCCAATACCGAATCGTGGCAGGCCTCACCGCTGGCGCCGTAAAAGGCTAGTGGCTTTTTCGCGCATCCGAAGCTCCTCGCCGTCGCCCCTTTGAAGCGGTAAGTGGCAACGCCTCGTTCAGGCCGGCGGGGTTCGGATCGGTAATAGCGCAAGAATTACCGTCGCTATTTTCTTGTTCGCTTTGCTTTGATCGATCCTGTGATCCGTTCCATCTTAGAAGGGGAGAATCGGAGAGATGGCATTTAGATTTTATAGACAGGAAACCTTCCGGAAAGCGATTCCGCGAATTGCACGGGAACGAATCGATCATGTGATCGAATCGCTCAGTGCAAAACCGCACCCGGATGCGGATTCAATTCATGAAGCACGGAAGAACCTAAAATCCCTTCGCGCTCTATTGCGGCTGGCACGCGGTTCGATCGATGACGGCGTTAGAGTCCGCGAGAATAGCTTTTTTCGAGACACCGGGAGATCACTTTCAACCATCCGAGATACTGAAGCGCTTCTGGAAGCATTGGAGTACTTTCGAAAACGACATCCCGGTAGTTCGAGGCCTTCGACACCGAAGCAGGACTCAATTCGTGCCTTTATCGAAAAAACCCGCGAGGATATTCAAAAGAACCTGATTGTAGGGCTTGCACCTGGAGCACTCAAAAAGCTCGTGAGGGATCTCCGCGAAGCAAAGCGGCGCACCACTCTCTGGCACGAAGGCGTCCTGTTACAATCAGAGAATGAATGGGAGACTTTCGTTGGAAACGGACTCAGGCGAACATACCGGAAAGCCAAAAACCTCGTCTGGCAGTTTGAGGTGATTGGCCACGAAACAGTCGACGACAAAGCTTGGCACGAATTGAGGAAATGCGCCAAGGCGCTAGGCTACCAGTTGCGATTGCTGAAACCGATCTGGCCAGGGATGTTGAACTCGTTGGGGGACGAGATCGATCAATTGACGGATTGCCTGGGAGATGCCAATGACCTCTCCATTCTTTACGGGCGGATCTTGAACGAACCTTACGACCGTTCGGGAACCCAGAAATGGGGAGAGACACGCCGGTTCTTCCTTCAATCCCTCGATGAGAGGAAGCAAAAGCTCCACTCGGAGGCCTTCAACCTCGCACGGCTGATCTACACCGAAAAGCCGAGGCAATTTGAACGCCGGCTGGCAGAATATTGGCAGATCTGGCAATCGCAGGTAGAGATGAAAGATACCAGAAAGCCCGGCAAAGTCGGCCGTCAAGCAGATCGCCAAGAAAACGCAGAGCAAAAAGCCAAGGCAGAAGTGCTGGCTTCCTCCTCTTCTTGATCACTACGGATTGGTAGTCCAGTTTCTGGATCAATTCGAGACCGTACGTAAAAGATGCCGTCCATTTCTCGATGCCTGACTCCTGAACTCCTGAGCTATGCGAGTATCGGCCCCGTTTCCCTTTACCGGACCAAAATATGTTCGGACAGCCTCCGCCTGGCTCAATCCGATGGGGCAACATGGGACTGTTACCTCTCCACACTACCTTGCTTCACAAGCAGGACTCTCCATTTTGCAGCGAGGCGGTAACGCTATAGACGCGGCAATTGCCGCCGCCTCAACGCTATCGGTTGTCTATCCCCACATGGCGGCTCTCGGCGGGGACAACTTCTGGCTGATCTACAACTCGAAGACGGGAGAATTGCTCGGCCTGAATGCCAGCGGGCGATCAGGCCAAAAAGCGACAATTGCCTTTTACGCGAGCAAGCATTTACGGCGAATCCCGCCCCGAGGCTATTATGCGGCAAATACGGTGCCTGGTTGCCCATCAGGATGGGGCGAAGCGTACCGCTACAGCAGAAATGCGCTCGGCACACAATTACTCTGGAAGGATCTCTTGGCCGACGCAATCTTATACGCTGAGACCGGTTGCCCGGTCAGCGCTTCGCTTGCCAAATGGCTGGAAATAAACATCAACACCGCAAACCTGGAACTCAACAACCTGCAACAATTTCCCGGGTTTCGGCAAATTTTCCTGAAATCGGACGGGTCACCTTACCAGGTTGGAGAAGTGCTCCGGCAGCCTGACCTGTCGTCAACGCTTCGATCGCTGGCCGAACTGGGTCCAGAAGAATTTTATCAGGGTGAAATCACCCGGAAAATCGTCGCTGACCTGGAGGCCCACGACGGAATGCTCTCTCTCAACGATTTCGCGCGTCATCAAGCGGACTGGGTGCAACCTATTTCGGCACCGTATCGAGATGGAATCGCGTTCAATTTACCGCCCAACTCGCAAGGGATGGCTTCTCTTTCGATCTTAAACATTCTCAATCAATTCGAGCCCGCCGAATCTCCTGAAGGCTCGGCTCCGTACTATCATCTGATCATCGAAGCGACAAAGGAAGCCTTTCGCGATCGCGACCGTTATCTGACCGACCCTGCATTTCAAAACATTCCCTTGAAAGAGGTGCTTTCTCTTGAACATGGACAAATGCAGGCAGCGCGTATTCGCTCTGGCCAACCCGCGGCGGTTGCCGATCTAAAACCGCTCGACGCAAACGGTGATACGATTTGGCTTGGCGTCGTTGATCAGGCCGGAAACGCCGTTTCACTAATCCAGAGTATCTATCACGATTTCGGTTCGGCAATTGTGCCCGCAGGAACCGGGGTGCTGCTGCAGAATCGGGGCTGTTATTTCTCTCTTGAGCCAGAACACGTTAACAGGCTCGAACCGGGCAAACGAACCTTTCACACGCTAAATCCCGCAATGCTTTTCAAAGGAGGAAAGCCATTTTTAATCTATGGAACCATGGGCGGCGAAGGACAACCGCAAACCCAGGCCGCAGTCGTGACCCGTATCGTCGATCACAAGCTCTCGCCTCAAGACGCCATCGAGGCACCGCGGTGGTTATATGGACGAACCTGGGATGCAGCAACAAATAGCGTGCAATTGGAATCGCGTATTCCCGAGGAAGTTGCAGACGCTCTTCGCCGACTGGGGCATCCCATCTCAATTGTCGAACCTTACGCAAAAATCATGGGCCATGCCGGCGCGATCCTTATCGACCAGCAAACTCAAATGCAGTACGGCGCCAGCGACCCTCGTAGCGATGGGCTAGCCGCCTGCTATTGAACCTTTAGCCCAAAATCAAGGCTGAAACGCAGATTCCAATATTGATCTCAGAAGACCCCTTTTAAATCCGGACTCTTGATGGTTGCTTCGTTCGGCCATCGCGTCCATTGTGGATCGTGAGCCGAAAAACCCGTACGTTTCGCCTGCGGCTTCTAGAGGGCCAGATTGGTGAGGTTGCCTACCAGATCACTAAGGTCCATTTCTCAAATTTTCATGATTCCAGCGTTCAGTGGCGTCCTCCCATCAACGTCTTCCATTGCGCTTCCTGTTTTCGTATCTGCGTTGAATTGGCCGGCGTCGAATCCGACCAAATTGAAGTTGAAGTCGGGTTGGGCCGGTTATGGATCCGCGGATACCGGGAAGCGCCTGAACCCCTGCGGCAACTGGAGATGCCCCTTTCGACAACCCGAAAGCCGGTGCGAGTTGTTACCATGGAGATCGACCACGGCCGGTTCGAGCGCGAGGTGGATATCCCTCCTGATTATGATCAAGGAAGAATCACGACCGAGTGGGAAAACGGACTTTTGTGGATATTCTTACCTCGAATTGCTCACGCCTGAGTCGCAGCCTCTTTGTGTCCACCCGGTAGGAATAGGTTATATGTATCTCTCCCTTCACTTAACATCCCATGAGCTCAGAGCAGCAAGAGCACCAAAATCCACCAGACGTCGTTAGGGGCAAAGCACCTGAAAATAACGCCGATCTCGGTCAAGCACCTGAAACAACCCGCTCGACCGGTGCAGGAGCGGATGCGGACAGCCATCAGAACGAAGCCAGTGAGACGCTAGCGATTTTGCCGGTCCGCGGGATCGTTATGTTTCCCGGAATGGTTGTGCCGCTCACAATCGGACGCCCCACCGCGATTAAGCTTGTCGATTCCGAATTGCCGGAAAACAAGCAACTTGGATTGGTGACTCAGCGAGACGAACAGCTAGACCGGCCCCAACCTTCCGATCTCTTTCAGATAGGTGTGTCGGCTCAAGTCCTCAAGCTGATTCGCCAACCGGACGGTGTGATCATCTTGATCGTCCAGGTTCTCAGACGCATCGCGCTGGAATCCTTCGTCCAAACGGAGCCCTACCTCCGCGCCATCGTACGGCCAGTCAAGACGGTCGCTGCCGGAAAGGGATGACGCCCAGCTGCAAGCTTCCTTTAATAATCTGCGACGAGGCGCTCTCCGTTTGTTGGAACTTTCACCCGAAATACCAGATCAGGCCCGATCCGCGCTGATCGGTGTCGAGGATCCGGAGCAGCTGACCGATCTGTTAGCCGGCAATCTCGGAATTGACCTGGCTACCAAACAACGGATTCTCGAAGAGACCGATTTGTTGCGCCGGATGCTCGCCGCACAAGAAGCGCTTCAACGCCAACTCGAGATCGCAGAGTTGCAGCAAAAACTGCGCAAAGACGTCGAGGGCCATTTTTCCGATTCGCAGCGTCGCGCTTACCTTCGTGAACAACTCCGTGCAATCCAGCGGGAACTCGGCGAAGAGGAAGCGGACGGAGAAGAGCAGGCGGACCAACTGCGCAAAAAGCTTCAGGATGCCGGGGCAAGCGAAGCCGTCCTGGCTGCTGCAGAAAAGGAGTTGAAGCGTTTGAGCCATATTCCAAGCGCAAGTCCGGAATACTCCGTGATCATTTCATACGTTGAGATGTTGGCGGATCTGCCGTGGAGTAAGTCAACCGAGGATAATACCGACCTCGAACGAGCCCAGGCAATCCTCGACCGCGACCACTACGGTCTGGAAAAGGTTAAACGCCGCATCGTGGAATTCCTTGCGGTGCGAAAATTGAATCCAGGCGGACGGAGCCCGATCCTTTGTTTTCTCGGACCCCCAGGGGTTGGAAAAACAAGTCTCGGCCAGTCTATCGCGGATGCGCTTGGCAGAAAATTTACGCGCATATCCCTCGGAGGGATTCGTGACGAAGCGGAAATCCGGGGTCATCGTCAGAACCTATATTGGTGCAATGCCGGGGCGCATCATTCAGGAGATTCGCAGACTCGGTGTTCGCAATCCTGTAATGATGCTGGACGAGGTCGACAAGGTCGGATCCGATATCCGCGGAGATCCGGCCAGCGCACTGCTGGAAGTGCTTGATCCGCGGCAGAATAACACCTTCGTGGACCGCTACCTGGATGTTCCGTTTGATTTGAGCCAGGTGATTTTCATTGGAACAGCCAACTACATGGAAGGTGTTCCATCCCCGCTGCGCGACAGACTGGAAACGATTTCGGTGGCCGGCTATACCGAGATGGAAAAGCTGAACATCGCTCAGCGATACCTGGTTCCGAGACAAATCGAAGAGCATGGGTTGCGGCCTGAGCAATGCAGATTCGAAGAAGATGCGATCAAGGCAATCATCCAGGAATACACGTACGAGGCTGGAGTTCGCGACCTGGAACGGAAAATTGCCGCCGTTTGTCGAAGCATCGCTGCAGAAATTGCGCGCGGCATCCAAGCCGACGTCACTGTTTCCGCGAATCTGGTCCGGGGAATTCTTGGAAATTCCGCTCGTAGCGAGCATGAGCAACGTTTGCCCCGAAGCCTCATTGGCGTGGTGACCGGCTTGGCCTATACGCCGACAGGAGGCGATATCCTGTTCGTCGAAGCAACGAAATACCCAGGCAAAGGCGGATTTTTATTGACCGGACAAGTTGGAGACGTGATGCGGGAATCAATGCAAGCCGCATATAGCCTGGTCCGAGCTCGCGCCAAGGATCTCGGGATCAATTCTGAAATGTTTGCCCAAAATGATGTCCATATTCATGTGCCTAGTGGCGCGATCCAGAAAGATGGTCCCAGTGCTGGTGTCGCAATCGCGACCGCGCTCGCCAGCCTTTTCAGTGATTGCCCGGTCCGTAACGACGTGGCTATGACCGGCGAGATCACGCTACGCGGGGTCGTACTCCCAATTGGCGGTCTCAAGGAAAAGAGCCTGGCAGCTTTGCGCGCAGGAATAGCGGAAATCCTGATTCCGAAGGGCAATGTCAAAGATCTCGACGATATCCCTCTCGAAGCAAAAGAGCGGCTTCACTTTCGGCCGGTCCAAACGATCGACGAAGTGCTCGCAATCGCTTTGGAAAAGACCACAAGTCAATCGTCCTAGTTAGTCAGTTGTCAGTGTCGGTTGCCAGTTGTCAGCAGCAGAATCCGGAAATGAAGTCTGGGCCTTTCGAACACGCCAGGCTGATGCCATGCATGACGACGAAGGCTCGCACATTGCCTTCTCCACTGACAACTGCCAACCGACACTGACAACTGATCCGAATCGGTGCGCGGGTCTTATCTGTGCATTAAGCCCAGAAGGCCAACGACAATCAGATCGATTGCCACGATGAAGTTCAGTAAACGCGGAAAAATCAGAATTAAAATTCCCGCAACCAACGAGACCAGAGGTGAAAGCGCGATAAACATCAAAAAAGCTAGCTGGGGATTCGTTGTTTGCCACGGGGAATGATGACACCCGAAACAAATAGCCGCGGACGGCTCGCTCCAGTGGAACGAGCCCTCCAAGGCATTCATTCTTGAACCGCCCACCTGCGTCTCAACGCGGCCTTACGATTGGAAGGCGGAGTTGCCGGATTGCAAGCAGCAAAACGAGAACGATTCAATAGATTCTCTGAAAGGCGCGCTGGCATACGCATTCATTCCCCCGAGCAAATGTTGAATGCTGTCGAAGCCATTTGCCTGGAGCCAACTTGCCGCCGCGACACTCTGGTATCCGTCCTGGCAGACCACTACGAGTGGATTGGAAAAAGAGAGCTCTGAAACGCGCTCTGCAAGTTGCACAAGCGGGATGTTCATGGAACCGCAGATGCCGTTCGATTTCCATTCGCCGGTCGACCTGACGTCAAGAATCGCAGGTTTACCTCCCCGGGACAGCGTCGAATGCAGGTCAGCGACGCTCAATTGGGTAAGCCGATGCAGTACCGTGAGATCGCCGGCTTCGACAAATCCAAGAACGTTATCGAATCCCACACGTGCCAGATCAGCTTGAGCCCCACTTGCTTCCTCCGGGTTATCCACAATCAGTAAAATCCGGCTCTGTTTGGGCAATAACGTACCGACGCAGGCAGCAAACATGCGATTGGCCAGCCCAACGCTTAAACTGCCCGGAAAATGCCCTTCCGCAAACTGTGTTCCAACCCGTACGTCGACGACTGCGGCTCCGGAAGCAGATCTTATTTTCAGTTCGTCTTCAGTAATCCTCACGGGCTTCGAAGACTCGTGAGCCAACCCCTTCAGGTGAAATCGTTTCAAAAACATCTTGGCCATTCTCCTTTGTTCCGCCTCAGCTGTACCACGGTTCTGCGAGCTTGACCACCAACTGCGACTCATCCGTTCGGGTAGGGTCCGGCAGAGCCAGCCAGCCGGATCGGCTAATCTGCGCTGCAGTTAAGCGTGGCAATCGTTCTGTGCTCACAATTTGTTCTCGTTTGTTTTCAAGAACTTGACTCCTTCTATCGCAGGTAAAGATTCTTTTTATGCTAACTGTACCAAAAAGAAAATTGGGAGAGCTCACCGTCTTTCCGCTTGGGCTTGGCTGTATGGGAATGTCGGCGTTTTACGGAGGTCGCGATGAAAATCAGTCGCTGGCAACGCTTGAGCGCTCAATTGAACTCGGAATTGATTTCTTTGATACGGCTGACATGTACGGCTTTGGAGCCAACGAAGAGTTAGTAGGTAAAGCTCTGAAACCGGTTCGCAACCGGGTCGTCATTGCTACGAAATTTGGGAATACTTGGAACAGCAGAAATGAGAGAACCGGAGTCAGCAACGATCCGCGGTACATCAAGGAAGCTTGCGACAGCAGCCTGCAGCGACTCGGTGTTGACGTCATCGACCTCTATTATATGCATCGGCGAGCAATCGATGTGCCCGTGGAGGATTCCGTTGGAGCGATGAAAGAACTCGTTTTGGCAGGCAAGATTCGTTTTCTGGGTCTTTCCGAAGTCTCCATTGAAACCCTGAGAAAAGCTCACGCAGTTCATCCCATCGCGGCCCTGCAGACGGAATACTCGCTGTTCAGCCGGGAAGTCGAAGCTGACGTCCTGCCGGAATGCCGTAAGCTTGGCATCGGTTTCGTGCCGTATAGCCCCCTGGGCCGTGGCGTGCTCACGTCGGGCCTCCGCAACTTGGATCAATTGGATGCAGATGATTGGCGACGGAGCATTCCTCGGTTCCAGGAAGCGAATTTTGCCAGAAACCGTGAAATCGTTAAGAAACTGGATGATTTCGCTCGTGCCAAGGGATGCACAACGACTCAGCTCGCCCTGGCCTGGGTACTCGCTGCGGGCGATGATGTCGTTCCGATTCCCGGGACGAAAAAGGTTCGATACCTTGAAGAAAATTTCGGTTCGCTCAAGATCCAGCTCACGGCCGAAGAACATTCCCAATTGAGCGCCTTGTCCCCGCCCGGGTCCGTCGCCGGTGAGCGTTATCTGGCCGAGGGCATGTCTCTTGTTAATCGTTAGTGCCTGCCCCCGAAACAGTATATATTTTGTTGTGATCAAAATGGGCCGTCGGCTGGCCGGCGCATCGGCGTCTCGACGAAGTTGATGACGCGTTGCAAACGCCGAAACGTTCGCCCTACGGCTCCAGCCTCACAACCAGCGTCGGTTCCCGAAAGGCCGCCACACGGCCAGTCGTGTCAAACTCCAGCTGTACCGAGTCGCGCACCGGTTGGGGCGCCTCCGCCGCGTGTTTTATCAAGGCGGATATCACCCAGTCGGAGCAACCGGCCTGCTTAACCCACCAATCAAACTCAAGGCGATAAGGAACAAGTCGATGCTCGATCCACCGTAGGCTCGCTTTTCTCACCTCCTGGCGCCACTGCTCGACTGTGCGCTGCATGAAATGTGACGGATCTCGCGTGCATTCCCAGTAGTCGACCCATTCAAATACTTCGGCCGACGCGGAAATCTGGTCTGCCATGACAAATCGACCGTGAGGAAAACAGGCGACGAATTCGGTGTTAACCCCCTTAGCATCAAGAAAATCTCTCGTCGAGACGAAAGAGTTCGACAATAAACTCTCGCTCTTTACAAGCCACCTTCGCGAACGAGACCGGCAAGCTAAATCGCCTGGGACCAATGCTCCCAGGGTTAACGTAAAGAACGCCACGTCGGCGATCGATTTTGGGTTGGTGCGAGTGGCCTGAAACCACCATCGCGACACCGGCAACCGCAGGATCGAGGTCCAGCTGACTCAGATCGTGAAGGATGTAAACCAGTTGCTCGTTCACGGAAATCAGTTCTGTCGGAGGCAGGCAGTCAAGCTCATCGTCAACGTTTCCGCGGACGGCGACGACAGGTGCAATCGTTTCCAGGCGTTGCAGCAGGCTGCGGGGCCCGACGTCTCCGGCATGAACGATAAGGTCAGACCGCTTCAGCGCTTCGGTCACCGAATCACGCAAGAGCCCGTGAGTATCGGAAACAAGTGCTAGAGTTTTTATCGAGTCGAACTGCCGGAGCGAGCCGGCATCAATGTGAGCAATTTTGGCCATACCCTCAATCCGGCACGCCGGCCCAATCATCCGAGCGGGTCGTACATCGAGTTCGCCTCAGTTCAACCAACCACCGTCAATAACGTGAACCTGGCCGGTGGTGTAGTTCGACTCCTCCGATGCCAGATAAGTGGCTAGATACGCTATTTCGTCCGCTTCACCCAAACGCCCCATCGGCTGCCGAGCTATAAAATCGGTACGCACCTCCTTTTCTTGGCGCCCCGAGGCAGCCGCCTGGGCACGGATTCGCTTATCAAGCGATGGGGTTTGGACTGTTCCAGGACAGATCGCGTTGCACCGGATCCCCTGCCCGACGAAATCCGCAGCGACGGACTTCGTCAGTCCAATGACAGCTGCCTTGGTCAGGGAATAGGTGAACCGGTTTGGTACCCCCTTCAGACTCGAGGCAACAGACGACATGTTAATGATCGATCCGCCTCCCTGAGTTAGCATAGCGGGCAAGAACGCTCGGATGAGATGGTACATTGAGCGAACATTCAGGTTAAGCGCGCTATCCAGCTCCTCCTCGGAAGACTGAAGAATCGTCCCATGATGCACGAATCCGGCACAATTAAAAAGCACATCGATTGCCCCGATTTCAGCGGCCAAGCGCTGGATCGCTCCCCGATCCGTGACATCGAGTCTGCAGGCGGTGACGTTTGGAATCGACGACAGCGCCGCTTCATCAATGTCGGTCGCGATGACTTTCGCAGCCTCGCGGGCAAACATCGCTGCCGTGGCGCGCCCGATGCCGTGCCCGGCTGCAGTAATTACAGCAATCTTGCCGGCCAACCGATTAGCCATTCTTAGCAATTTTGTTAGACATCACGATTTAGTTGTACACACCTTAGCGAACGATGAACCTCGAAGCCAGGAGTCCCAGCAAGTTATCGTTCAGCACATCGCCGCGCTCTGCGGTTGCATCTTGGATCCTCGCGGCCATTGCTTTGTTCCTGGTGCTTAAACTGCATTTGCTCTCGGCTTTGCTGGCTGGCCTTCTGACGCATGAACTGGTTCGTCTGCTGGCTCCTCTGGTTGAAAAACGGCTGACCAGCAAGGCCGCTCGTCTGGTTGCATTGGCTGCGCTATCGATCCTCACAGTCGCTCTTCTCATTTTGTTAACTTTCGGAATATTCGCTTTCTTCAAGAGCGATACAGGAAATCGACAGTCTCTCCTTGATAAAACAGACCATATCCTAACTGACGCGCGCACCAAACTGCCACCCTGGATCGTTGAAAATTTGCCCAGTGACGTGGATACCCTGAAATCGCTTGCCGGCGGATGGGCCGACGAACATTCCAAAGAGATTCAGCACGCCGGAAGGGAAGTCATCCATTTCTTCGTCCGCGGTCTGGTAGGAATGGTGATCGGGGCGCTGATTTCTTTGCATGAAGATGGTCCGGCAGACCGCCAAATGCGCCCCTTCGCCGCAGCTCTCACCTTGCGCGTGTCCCGGTTCGCCCATTCTTTCCGGCAAATAATCTTCGCCCAAGTGAAAATCTCCGTTCTTAACACCATTTTCACTGGCGTATTTCTGGTAGGAATTCTCCCCGCCTTCGGGATTCATCTGCCTCTGACAAAGACGCTTATCGCCTTCACTTTCCTCGCGGGCCTGCTTCCGGTGATAGGCAATCTGATTTCGAACACTCTCATCTTCATCGTGGGTCTTTCTATTTCGATTTACGTCGCAATCGCAGCCCTGACTTTCCTGGTGGTTATTCACAAGCTGGAATATTTTCTTAATGCAAGAATTGTTGGCACGCGAATTCGAGCCCGCGCCTGGGAACTCTTGCTCGCCATGATCGTCCTGGAAGTGGCATTCGGTATAGCCGGACTTATTGCTGCTCCGGTCTACTACGCATACATCAAGAACGAGCTTACGGATGCAGGTCTGATTTAGGGCGGTCGCATGCTGCGTCGCTCAAAACAGACCCCTTCGTCCTCTGCGGGGGGAAACGATAGATTTTCGCGGCGAAGCGGGCGTCACTCGCCGTTATCGGTCCTGCCCGCCCTTCCACCCGGTTAATGGCTGAATCTGTCAATGCTGTACTGCATGAGATGCACCTGTCCCGAAAGCCAGATCATCAACGAAAGGTAGATCACCAGCAATACGGCCGCCATTCCGAAGCCTGCTGCCGGCACCGCTAAATGTTCCCGATAGAACTTCTTAAATTCATCTTTATTCATGAGATCACAATCATGCTGCCTCAAACGCGATTGTTCGGCCCTCTGGGGAACAATGGCGAATTTTCGGTATCGTCAAGTTCCCGGAAGATATAGTCAACCATCGAATCGGATTGCCTTCAGTCATCTAAACAAAAAAGACTTTGAACAGAAGGTAGCAAAGGAAACGAAGGTATAGATATCGAGTCCGAGTTGAGCTTCGGCAGCGGCTTCTGCGACGATCGAACCTTTGGTTTCTCGGCTTTTTTCAGTCCTGTCGTCAAGGACCATGCCGGTCGAACGTCACCCCCGCAAAGGGCAGTTTGTTGAATTACCGCGGACAGACCCGAAAGCCCAATCATGATCCCGCTTCGTTTCCTATGCTACCTTCTGTTCAATGTCCTCTTCTTTTCACTTCTCTTTCCTCCTTGTGTGTCTGGTATTGTTCCCTGCCCATCCACTTGGAAACACTCCCGGAGGGCCTTGCTATGAGCCTCGAAGCGGCAGATTCAAAATCGATTGACGCAAAAGCAATTTGTCTATTTTACGGTGTCGCCTTCGCATTGGGCTTGTCTATCTCTTTACCGCTTTGGGAAAGCGGTCAGGGATTACTCCTGCCAACGGCGCGCATCCTTCTAACCGCAACGATGTTTGCGCCGGCAGTCGGCGTGCTGGCAGTCAGGCTTTTCTTGCCAAAATCCATTGTACCAATGGTACAGACCACGGGACTTGGAATCGGCCGCTGGCCGCAGAGTCTCGGATACTGGCTTTTTGGTTGGTTTGGCCTGACCATGATCGGCCTGGCAACGCCCTTTATCGGAGCGCTCCTGGGAATGTTCCATCTCGACCTTGGAACTTATTCCGGGTATCACCACCTCTTGTTGCAACGCCCCGGCGGCGACGCAGCGTTGGCGCGATTTCCTGTACAAACGTTGGCTCTCTTCCAGTTGGCATCCCTCCTTATTGCGCCTGGAATAAATGCAATATTCGCGTTTGGCGAAGAATGGGGTTGGCGCGGGTTCTTGTTGCCAAAGCTCTTGCCGTTAGGTCAATTGCCGGCGTTGCTGTTGACCGGAGTCTTGTGGGGACTCTGGCATTCGCCGGTCATTTTACTTGGGGACGATTATCCATTTCATCCGAAGTTCGGTATTGTTTTGATGACCATTTTCTGCGTGATCTTCGGCGTTCTCCTCGGATGGCTGCGCTTGGCTACCGGAAGTATCTGGCCGGCCGCGATCGGGCACGGCGCCCTCAATGCCGTCGGTGGTTTTCCGTACGTCGTGGCGGATGTGGACCAGACGATCGATACCGCGCATGTCACGATTCTCGGTTGGACAGGCTGGATATTGCCTCTGTTGGTAATTCTTCTCCTGGTTGTCCTGAAACGCCTTCCGGTGCCTGAACCAAGATGCTGAGGCCAAGACGCTACCAGGGATAGAAGACCACCGGCGGACCGTATGGAGGAAACCCGGGCGCGTACCCATCGTCAATGATAATGATTCTTCGGTACCGGGTTCTAGCGGAGACTCTATGCGATCTGTGATGCGCTTCCTGGCTCGCGCTTCGGTGTAGCTTTGAGCCATGAGCAAAAGCCCGCACGGCCGAAGCCCTGCCTCCATAGACCTCGCGTATTTTAGCCTCTTCGTATGCATCAATCGAGGACTTCAATTTTGGATCGAGCTTTCGCATTCGAGATGCCACGTTAACGTAGTAGGCTCGGAGATAAGTACGCCGCGAGGCAGAATTCGAGCTGTGCTTCGCACGCCTCAACAGATGAGCAGCGCGGGAGTCGCTCATCGCCAAAGATCGAATCTGCTCAAATCGGTCATCCTTTTCGAGCACCTGCCGCGACGATGCTTGGGCCGGTGACAACTTTCCAGGCAGCCCCGCCGGCGGGCGAGCCGGAAGTTCGCCCGATTCCGGTAATAAACCTGGCTCCGAATTCGAGGGACCAGACTCAGACGTCGGAAGAGCAGGCTCCTCCGTTTCGCTTGTGCCCGTGCCTGGCGATGGCGATTGCGAATCTTCAGCGTTTGCCACCGCCAAAGCGGCAATCAAAGCGAGTAAGATGGTTGCCTGCGATTTCATGTGCATGCATCAAGGAATCCCAGCACATTGCCGGATTTGTCCGCAGACCGCAAGACGGGGATCGGGATACTTAAACGGGATTCCCCACCAGGAAGATTATCGACTCTGGCGATTGGCTGCGCTACTCTGGCGAACTTGTTGCGGCAGACGCGCCCAATTTCGCTGATCATGATTTCGAAAAAATTACTTCGTCCGGTACCTCTGGCCGCAGCAATATGTCTGAGTTTTATTACGCCGGCTCCTAAAATACTGGCCGACGACATTAGCAAGGCTGTCGATGCTTTCGATCGGGATCTCGGCCTGGAACGTTTGGGGCCGGATATCGTTAATATTGACCAGCAGAGCCCAGCCGCAGCAGGATCGAACTCCGTACCGACCGCGAAAAACAATGGGCATCAACGGAAATCGCCAGTCTCCCTTCCCGCCCTCTCTTCGGACATCCTGACCTTCCGTTCAAGCCAGAGAGTGACCGACAGCGTGCGCGGCTTCATGATTGCGAAGGTGACACAAAACGATATGACGGCAATTCCCGCCGTCGAAAAACGGTTTGCTGATGATGCCCTCCTGCATCGATTCGACCGCAAGTTTTCGCTGTACGGCTTTTCGAGCCAGAACCTGGGAGACACAGTCGCGGGTTACTTAATCGCCTCATGGGAGATCATCAACAACACCGATGCCTCCGGGAACGGTGAAGGAATTCGTCGGGTTCGAGAGGCCGTGCGGAGCCGTATGAAGCAGAAAGGAAAAGTCACTGCACTATCTGACCCCGACAAACAGCGGTACTCTGAAATCTTCAAATATGTCACGGTCCTGATGATCGACCAGATGAAGGAACTGAAACTGAAACATAACGAAGGCGGACAACGCCAATTGCGGAAGCAGGCCGCTAAGCCCCCGCTAAAAATCGGACTCGACCTCCGGAGGATGCGTCTGACTGATCACGGGTTTGTCAAGTAGGCGCGCCCTCCCCAAAACGGGATTTACGCCGCACAATTCGTATTTTTTGACTAATATCGCGCTCCGTCATAATGTCGGGGGCGATAAGGTGAGGATTGATTGTTAGGCAGTGACCGGTGGAAAGACGGCTCTCCACCTAACTGGCCGTTCCCGTACCATCCTTACCGCACTAACCCCCTGAGATCCCCGCATACAGCAACGATTAGAATCTTGTCTTGCCATTCCATCCCCCTGAGCGACGTGCTCGCCCGGGAAATTTTTCCTGCTAGGCGCGACAAGTATAACCCCAGACAAAAAATCCAAATGAAAAAGTTAGATCGTTTCTCCCAGAACACAGAAGGAAGCGCAGGTTTGTCCCGGCGCGAAGCATTGCGACGTGCTGCTACCGCGGGCGCGTTGCTCTCCCTCTCTTCCCTCGGACTCGGCATGCCCTCAAACGCAGAAGCGGCTGAAGGCGAGACCGTCGGCAAATATCCGAAGCATCCAAAGTGGAAATTCACTTTCGTGAATCACGTCACCACCAACCCTTTCTTTGTCCCAACTCGGTACGGCGCGGAGGACGCCTGCGCGCTTCTGGGCTGTACTTACCAATGGGCCGGCTCCGAGAAATCAATCGCCACCGATATGGTCAATGCTCTGAATACTGCGGTCTCTGCGGGTGTCGACGGTATCGCTGTCAGCCTGGTTGACCAGGCTGCCTTTAATGACCCGGTCGAAAAGGCCCTCAAAGCTGGTATCCCCGTAGTGTCGTACAACGCAGACGTTCAAAGCAACAAACGACTATGCTATATCGGCCAGGATCTGTTTGTATCGGGCAAAGGATTGGGTCAACGCATTGTTGAATTAGTGCCGGAAGGCGAAGTCGTTGGCTTTATTGCTACCCCTGGACAGCTGAACATCCAACCCCGCCTGGACGGCGCAAAGGCCGCGATCAAGGAGTCTGGCAAGAATATTAAATTGAGTGAGGTATCCTCTGGAGCAGCCTTGAACGACGAAGTCTCCGCGGTCGAAGCCTACTTCGCAGGTCATCCCGACATTAAAGGTATGTTTGCGGTGGACGCGGGCAGTACCGCGGCGGTGGCGAAGGCGATGGCGGGCCATCAACTTCAGTCCAAAGGCGTTCATGCGGGAGGTTTTGATCTTCTGCCGACCACGATGGAGGCAATAGCAAAGGGAGACTTGGACTTCACGATCGATCAACAGCCGTACCTCCAGGGGTTCTACACCGTCCTGGTGCTCTTCCTTTACAAAATTTCTGGCGGATTGACCGGACCGGCCGACATCAATACCGGCCTCAACTTCATCACGAAGGCCAACGTAAACCCGTTCCTTAACACTCAAAGCCGCTATCAGGGTAATTCCAGTGAAGAAAAGGTTTTGACACGGTCAGGCGCCATATAACGATCAAAAGACACAATGGCGACCGACAAAGCGGCTACCTTGCCGCAACGACAGGATAGCCCCCAGCGCGCAGAGCGCGGGGGCTGGTTGCGCCGACTGGGATCATCCGTGCTCCGCTCCCGGGAATCGAGCGTCGCGATCGCCGGGATTGTGCTCATAATTTATTTCCAGAGCACCGCGCCTGCATTTCTGTCTGCCGGCAACGTGGCTAATCTTGCGGGGTATGCCGCGACGACCGCCATTATAGCTGCCGGCGAGGTGTTCGTGCTGATTTCCGGTGAAGTGGACCTGTCGGCTGGACAGGTATACGCGCTGTCCCCATTCGTGATGTTTTACGCCCAGCAGGCGGGAATTCCTTTCTTTTTCGCGATTGTGATTGGACTGATTCCGGCCGCGATCATCGGCTTAATCACTGGGTTGATCACCGTGGTTTTCGAGATTCCATCTTTTATTACCACACTTGGCACACTCTATCTGATCAACGGCCTGACCCTGACGATTTCAGGCGGTTTTCCCGTTCAACCGAACGCGGGCCCAACCATCGCCGGCCTCTTCGGCGGGAATGCGCTGTCCCAGATTATCTGGGCACTTGGAGTTATGATCCTTCTCCAGTTCGTACTGGTCAAGACTCGCTGGGGAATGCACACCATAGCCACCGGGGGCAATCTCGTCGGCGCAAAAGAAGTCGGCATCAAGACCGGTCTGGTAAAGACCGGAAATTTCGTTCTCTGCAGCCTCTTGGGCGGGTTGGCCGGAATATTGGATGCTTTTCGGATCGGTTCTATCGATCCGTTGGCCGGCGGGACCGAGATCATGTTCATGGCCATCGCGTCCGCGGTCATCGGCGGAACGCTTCTGATCGGCGGTTCCGGCACAATCATAGGCGCATTCCTCGGCGCCATCGTGCTTGGCATTTTAAAAGATGGATTTACGCTTTCCGGCGTCAGCGCCTATGCCTTTGACATGATCTTGGGCGGCGCCATTCTCATAACGATGCTCATCAACGTGCGCCTTAGCCGCCTGCGCGCGGCAGGAGGTAAAAAATGAGTGAGGAAATGTTGCGTTGCGAGCACCTCTCCAAATCCTTCGGCCAAGTCACAGCTCTTAAGGACACCTCGATCCGGCTGGACAAAGGTGAAGTTCTTGGACTTCTCGGCGACAACGGTGCCGGCAAGTCCACGCTCTTGAAGATCCTGACCGGGTTTCACCAGCCGAGCAGCGGCAAAATCTTATTTCCAAGGCAAAGAACAAGTGCTCAGGTCCGTCAGTTTCGCGCGCTCACTGGGAATTGAACCGGTCTACCAGGATCTGGCTCTTATTAACGAATTGAGTGTTTACCGCAACATGTTCCTGCGAAGGGAAATCATGTTTGGCGGATTTCTGCGTATCCTCAATGACGGCGCGATGCGCAAGCAGGCAAAGGAGCAACTAAGGCAGATGGGAGTAAATATTCCGTCTGTCGATGTTGAGATCTCAAGGCTGTCGGGCGGGCAACGGCAGGCGATTGCCGTGGCGCGCTCCGTGTACGCCGATGCCAAAGTTCTTTTGCTCGATGAACCTTTGGCGGCGATGGGCGTGAAAGAGAGCACTATGATCCTTGACGTGATTGGGAGCCTGAAACAAAAGGGGGATGTTTCGGTAATCATTGTGGCGCACAACTACGCCCAAATTTTTGACTTTTGCGACCGGATCAATCTTCTGCAGAATGGCCAGATCGCGTTCGACCAGAGAACAAAGGATACATCTGTCGAAGAGTTGACCAGCCTGGTGGTAAACGAATATCGAACTGCTCGCGGAGGGAAGACTTTAGGGTCAGACCTGAAGATTCATCAATCGTCAGACTGAATGTTTAATCTAACTATTCTGGCCTGAGCCGATCGAAATCGATAGGTCGTCGACTGCACATAAGTTTCGCCAGGTCGCAGCACCGTGGAAGGGAACTCCTCATGATGCGGCGAGTCCGGGTAGTGTTGGGCCTCCAGGCAAATGCCGGATCGCGACGGATAAGTCTTCCCGCCTTTCCCGCCGAATTTGCCATCCGGGAAATTCCCCGAAAAAAACTGAAGACCCGGCTCGGTAGTCAGCACTTCCATCACACGACCGGAAGCAGGGTCATAAAGAACCGCTGCCGGCGATTGCTGCGCTCTGCTCAGCACCCAGTTGTGATTGTACCCGTTCCCATAAACGAGTTGCAGGTCCTTCTGACAGATTTGCGCTCCGATCGAAGTCAGTTGCCTAAAGTCGAACGGCGTCCCTATCACGGCTCTGATTTCGCCGGTTGGGATCGAGAATTCATCGATTGGCAGGAAATCGTCGGCATCAATCATTAATTCATGTTCAAGAATATCGCTGGAACCGGTGTCTCGAAGGTTGAAATATGAATGATGGGTCAAATTGACAATCGTGGTTTTATCCGTCGTGGCCCTGTAATCGATTTTTAGTTCATTGTCATTCGACAGGGTGTAGGTCACGTCAACGCTTAGGGTGCCGGGATAGCCTTCTTCTCCGTCCCCACTCTCATACCTTAAATCAAGCGCCGGACCATTCACGCTCTCCCGCTCCGCAGCGACCCAGACAATCTTGTCAAAACCTTTCAGGCCGCCATGTAAATGATTTCCCTCGTTGTTCGTTGTGAGCCGATAGTCTCTCCCCTCCAGAGTGATGCGTCCCGCCGCGATCCGGTTTGCATATCGGCCAATGGTCGCCCCAAAGTATGGATGCTCGTTCAAGTATCCCTCCAGGTTGTCAAATCCGAGGACCACATCACGGAAGTCTCCGTTCCGATCCGGCACCATTAGCGAAACGAGGATGCCCCCGTAGTTCGTGATCCTGGCCTCCAGACCGCACGCGTTTCTCAAGGTATACAAATCTGCTTCCCTGCCATCAGATGTTATTCCGAAAGATTCTTTCATGTTCAGCGGCCAGCTTTATGCCGCTTTTTTTCGGGCGAGTCGCGAGATTTCGCGGACACTAGTGCATCGTCTCTTATTTAGCTGGCATATGGCCGCAGGTCAGTTGGCTGTTTTTCAAGGCGCGAGCGACGAGCATATCTAGATTGATACGTAAGGAGAGACGATGCACTAGAAATCTGAATCTTCAAAAACGCTTAAAGCATGGCTTTCGGTCGCCAGATTGTAGAACCGCTCGTCTTCCAGCGCAAACTTAAGGAAAATGTCGCCCGCACCAAGCCAAAGGAGCAAGGTAAATAGGCAAATGCCTTGGGCAATTACGCCCATGACAAGGAAGGTCGGCATGAGGTTGAATCCGCAAATTCCCGCGCCGACAACGAAAATCAGAGCGACTGCCCATTTGAGCAGGAATAACTGGAGCCTTGAGTCCCGGATTTTATGAGCCAGCAGGACGCACAAAGCTTTTCGGGTGCTGATCAGATAGCCAAGAGGGCCGGTTTCGTAGGCGAAGATAAACATTTTGTGCGGCATAATAGGGTGGTGCTCAGTGACGGATTCGGAAGAGGAGTAAAGGACCCCTTAAAGATCCGTCTGGCCTTTTATAAACCATGATTCCCATAAATACTAGAACTATTTGGCCGGACTCAACCTTTTTGATGATTGGGGCAGGATCGGGCAGCGATTAATCACCGAACTGCCTTCTGCGGCCGAAGGTCTTCGGATGCAGGGCCACCCGCCAAGGCCGCCCCGCTCAAATCCTCCCTCCGATTACAGGCCAGCAAATCGGCGCTCTACAAGCCGCTCGACATATTTCGCGACTAAGTCGAACTCAAGGTTTGCGCGATCACCTGGCCGCAGCCGACGAAGGTTCGTCAGAGTCCACGTGTGAGGGATAATCCAAATCACAAATCGATCCGAGTTCAATTCTGCGACAGTGAGGCTCACTCCGTTCACCGCGATCGATCCTTTGAAAACGATGTATTGCGCAAAACCCTTCGGTAACTCAATCTCAAGCCGGTGATCCTGTCCGACGGCCTTGACCGCCAAGAGCTTCGCCGTGGTATCGACATGACCTTGAACGATGTGCCCATCAAACCGGCTTGAAGCAGCCATTGAACGCTCCAGGTTCACCAGGTCCCCAATGTTTAAATCTATCAAGTTGCTCCGAGTAACGGTTTCAGCCAGCAGATCGAATCCGAGCGTTGAAGGACTTTGCGATATAACAGTCAGACAGACGCCATTGTTGGCCAAGCTATCGCCGATCTTCATTTGCGAAGCCAGCGGTGTCCGGATTTCCAGCAGGTAAGTGCCTGGCGTCGATTCAACCATCCGCGCGACTTCTCCAACCCCTTCGACAATTCCTGTGAACATTTGCACGAGTATAGGCCCAACGAGGAAAGATGGAAACGCGGTCCATCATTCAGGTCGCATTCGCACTCATTGAAAAAGCCCGCTCCGTATTGACTTTAGCAATCCCAAACTTTAATGGGAGGGAATCAATTCATGCAGAAGGTGATCATTGTCGGCACCGGTTGCGCAGGCCTGACGGCTGCGATTTACACCGCGCGTGCAAACCTGGAGCCGCTCGTGCTGGAAGGCCGAGAACCTGGCGGTCAGCTCACCAGCACCACCCTGGTGGAGAACTTTCCTGGTTTTCCTGAGGGAATCGATGGTCCGCAGTTAATCATGAATATGCACCGGCAAGCTGAAAAATTCGGGGCAGAATTCAAGTATGCCGAGGTCCAGGAATTCGAACCCGTGAATGGCCACTACCGTCTTAGGGTCGATGGAGAATCAATCGACTCGCAGTCTGTTATCATCGCCAGCGGTGCCTCCGCAAAGTGGCTCGGTCTCGATCGCGAGTGCAAGCTCAAAGGGCACGGGGTAACCTCCTGCGCAACCTGTGACGGGGCATTTTACCGGAATGTACCGGTTTGCGTGATCGGCGGCGGCGACACCGCAACCGAGGAAGCAATCTTTCTCACTCGATTTGCATCCCAGGTTTACCTGATCCACCGGCGCAACTCGCTGCGGGCAACCAAAATTATGGCCGGACGGGCATTGAATCATCCCAAGATCAAACCGATTTGGAACACCGAAGTCAGCCGCTACTTAACAGATAAAAAAGGCGAAATCGAGGGCGTCGAACTTAAAAACGTCGAAACCGGGAAGTTTTCCACACTCGAAGTGAAATGTGTTTTCGTTGCGATCGGTCACACGCCCAATACCGAACCGTTCAAAGGGAAGATTGACATGGATCCGAACGGCTACCTTCTCCAAAAGAAAGGCACACAAACGAATCTTCCGGGCGTATTCGCCGCTGGAGATGTGGCCGACCCTAACTATCGGCAGGCCGTTACCGCCGCCGGCCAAGGGTGCGCCGCAGCCATCGAAGCTGAACGATACCTCACCGACCTGGAATGAGATTTCGCAAAGGCGCCCAGACAGATGTCTATTTAAACCACGTCGATTTAGCAGATTCAATTTGTAAAAAACGGCTCTCATCAATTGGTTTGATCGTGATCTCGTCGCTCGTGATCAATCCTTCTTCACAAACAAAAGCAAATCCGCCGTCAATAAGATCTCCGGAAATATCGGCGATCCTCAGGATTTCTTTCCCATCGACCGACCCGGCGATCTCAGTCCCATGTACCTCCAATGTGATTAGGTACGGCCGTTCGAATTCCCATTCGAAACCTGTCTCTGCTAACACCTCGGTTTCACCAAATCGTCTCACGATGCGCGCCGTTTGGCTTGATGTGAGCAAGAACGCGTAGCACCGAAGCAGCCCTCGAACGCGCACCGCTAAACCGAAAGACCGGGCAACTCGCGGCGTTATTATTGAAGTGACCGCATAATCGCGCCAGGCACTCCCCCCCATAATGAACAAACCGAGTCCGCAGCCCTGCGAAAGATGGAACGCCTCCGGCCACCAACTCCCGGCATCGTCAACTGCGTTTACCCAAGCTCGCAGCCACATCTGACCAGAAGCATCCAGTCGCCGGAATGTCGCGTTCGGGACGCCCCGCCAATCCACATAATCCAGATAGACGATGCCGGAGACAGAATCTTGGGCGGTTACTTCGATGCCGACGCTGGCAATCGGAGCGCCACCCAAGTCGTCGATCGTCCAGGCAAGTTCCTCCCCGTGTCCAGAGGGAAGCTTGATAGACGGCCCCCCGCAAATTTCAATCGAATCGTGACTCCCGTAGGCGGAGAGAAAGAGTCTGCAAGCGACCGCGACGGGATTGCAAGGATCCGCTTGGACGCCTGCCCGAACAGTCTGACCGGGAAAGAGCGTCGGACTGGCCATCAGTGCATAGTGGCTCTCTTCTGCCTCTTTAAGTGACATGAATGTTCGTGTTGCCACGCGGACAAAGGCGTTCGGAACCAGCCCTTCAAATTGAATTGCCAGGCTTCGCCTTCCGAGGGTGCTGTGTCCTTCGACGTTCCGCAAGTACACAGATCGTCGGGCACGGAAAGCTCCGGTCAATCTTGAATCCCTGCATCGAGCCAGGGAACTCAAAGTGAAAGCGAGCATTATTCTTAGGCGAAACCGGTGGCGCAATTTTTTTAAGTGCGCACCCGATGCTGGCAACCTCATAAGTCATAGAAACCGCATCGGTGACCGACCGACTGCCATCAGCACTCGACACCAGAAGTCGATCAGCCACTGGACCTCTCCAATCCGGCCCGGCATCGATTCCTTTAAGTCCGTTTTTGATACCCATCAAGCAACCCACATTCCCCGAATTGCAGTCGGTATCCCAGCCGGACGTGTTCGCGATCAACAGCGCAGTCGCAAAGTCGTCTTCGCCATAGAGCAGACTCAGAAGCACGATCGCGCAATTGGGGATGATATGACAATTTCCTCTGTAATTTCGATAGCCATAGCATTCGTCAATTCGGGCTCTCGTTTCTTCCCAATCCCGCTCTTCGGCGTGCCATGCTCGAATATCTTTTGCCAGACGGGCTACCAGAGAAGCGGGCGGAAGAAACGACAACCCGAGCTCGAACAGGGAATTGATGTCCGGTTCAACAAAAGCCTGCGCCTCCATCACCGCAAGGAACTGGGCGGCCAGCACCGCTTCACCATCATGGCTGACACTGGCCGCTTTACCCGCCAAAGCAAACGCCAGCTGCGGATTTGCAGGGGCAACCATAGCCCAGGAATCGATAAAAATTTGCGCACCAATCTGTTCGGCAACAGTTTTTCCGTTAAGCGCGACTGAGCCGCTTCGAGGCGCGGGCACCCCGTGCTTGAGACGCAGAAAGGCGGTGTGCTCAGTCGAATTGCCGAACCCTCCCCACCACAAGATCGTTCTGTTCTCGATGATGTAGTTTAACCAAGTCTGTCCAATCTGCGCTGCAGTGATGCCCGCCGTATTCCCAAAGTCAGACAGAGCCCGCACGAATGTGAAAGTGCCGGAAATATCGTCGTCTGTGACAACCAGCGGTTTACCCAGACGCTCATTCACGTAATACCGAATCGGACCGAGTTCACCCACGATTCTCTCGTAGGTCCATCCCTCAAAAGGGCGCCCGAGATAGACTCCAATGATCTTCCCGAGTATCCCGGCATAGACTCTCTCCAAATAATCCTTAGGAATTGCCATTTAGGTACACTAGTCAAGGCGCAGACAAAGCGTCCCCGCATTGCCTCATTAAAACCGAGCAAACCGGGGACGGTTTGCTTACTGCCTCTGTGCATCCGTGCCAGACGCTTAACTAAATCACCTCAAGATAATTCATATCCGGCAGAGTGGGGAACGTCGCATGCGGCTCCGTCTGATACCAGAACGCAGTCGATGCAATGTCGTCCTGCAATGGCAGATAGCGGCGTTGTCCCTCAAGAGTGGATCTCCAGCCTAAAGCTTGAATCGTTACCTTTAAGTCTTCTCGAAACCGTATCGGGTCCATGATGTGCCATCGATACATTCCGAATCGTTGCTGACTCTGGTAGAGGCCGTCCGGCTTAATTACCTGCGGTAGCCCGGAATAGGGGGTAGAAAACACGCCGTACTCTCCTCGCGGATGCTCAAAATTCCAAGCGCCACAAAAATAGTCCTCCGTTCCTGTCCCACAAATAGTGGGCCATTCGATATCGCCATCCATATAAAATTTGATTTCACCTTCGCCCCACCAACCATTGTTGCGCACACCCCAGGCAAGGTACGTGCCAACATATTGCCCCTGCCCGCTAATCCCGTCGATAATCGTATGAGTCCCTTTGTACGGTATCGGGTTCGTCCGTCTCCACTGCGCGTGAAGATAGGCCCTGTCTTCCGGCACTTCCGTTATGTGCGTAGGTAATCTGGTAATAAAAGCCGGGCACCGGATCTGCACTCAGGTTCTCCAGCGTGATGAGTGCACTTTTACGAAACGGCATTTCCCAATAGCAATTGAATGCGCCTGCCGGATTCACCGCGACAGGAAGCGACGCGATATTGCAGCGGACACCCCAACCATTGCAGAAGAAATCTCCCAACGGCACTTCCACCGAGGGATGTTCTTCTCCATCCCAGTACATCCTTAAGACAAATCTCCGCCAAAACTCCGGATGAATTGTTAGCCAAATATGTTGGATTGCGCCTGCTCCCTGGATCTCCGCCAAAGTCACTTTGCCAAATGCCTCGATATCGATGCTTGGCGAGACTTTCCATCCGCGGCCCAACTCGCGCGAGGGCACCGATCCGGTTCCTTCCGCCGCCATCCCGGCTTTCCCTTTGCTGCCATCAAAATTTTCAGCGCTGATCGATCGCGTTTCCGCAGCAGATAGAAGCGACAGAGTTCCCAAGCGACATTCCCAGTCCGTTAAACGTTATTTCCATATAGTTAGTTGCTGAAAATCATTTAATACCCGTGGTCTTGATCGATTCGACCAACTGACGTTGAAACAAAAAGAAGAGGATAAGCGTAGGCATGGCAACAACCACCGAGGCCGCCATAATATAATTCCAGGCTGCAGAATACTGTCCCTGGAAACTCGCAATTGCCAGCTGCACCATCCAGAGATCCTGATTCGTTGTAATAGTCAACGGCCAGATAAACGCATTCCAGTTCACCAGAAAAAAGAAGACGGCCAAAGCCGCTAAAATCGGCCGGCTTAATGGAAGCATTATATTCCAATAAATTCCCCAGTAGCTCGCTCCGTCAATAATAGCGGCCTCTTGAAGGTCAAGGGGTATTCCAAGATAGAACTGGCGCAGCAGGAATATTCCGAATGCATTGAATGTCACTGGTATAATCAGCCCGGCATAGGTGTTAACCATTCCCATTTTCTGCACGAGAATGAACAGAGGAACAATGATCACCTGCAACGAAACGAGAAAGGTTGAAAAAATCGTCAGAAAGATAGTTTCGCGTCCCGGAAATCGAAGGCGTGCAAAAGCGTATCCAGCCATCGAATGGAAGAGGAGCGCGATCACGGTGATCGTTCCCGCAACGAAGAAAGTGTTTAATATATAACGAAGGAATGGCAACTGCGTGAAAACATAACGAAAGTTATCCAGCGTCGGATGCTGTGGAATCAGGCTTGAATTAAAGATTTCACCGGGTTCCTTGAGCGATGCCGACACCATCCAGACCAATGGTGAGGCAGTTATGATAGCGAGCGTCGCTGTCGAGAAAATAAGCATCCATCGACTAACACGAAAAACTGGCGGGTTTTCTCGATTCATAACCTCTTATCCAAGATGAAATCGGCCGCCGCGCGTCAGCGCAAATAAGACCACCGTGATCGCCAGCAAGATAACGACCAAAGACGAAGCCATCGCCGCGGCATATCCATAATTGTTAAATTTAAAGGCCTGCTCGTAGATATAGAATACCGCGAGCGAAGTCGAATTTGCCGGCCCGCCATTCGTCATCACATAAATGAGGTCGAAGGCCGAGGAGCCGGAGACCGCTCCCACAGTGGAAACCAGGATAACGAAGAAACTGGTCGGACGCAGCAAAGGCAGCGTGATCTTCGTGAACATTGCCCACGGTTTCGCGCCATCGATTCTTGCCGCTTCATAGTATTCCCGGGGGATCTCCTGGAGTCCGGACAGGAATATGATCATGTAGTACCCCATCAGGAACCAGACGGTCACGACCAGTACCGCACCCAGAGCAAAGTTCGGGTCACCCAGCCAGGATCGTCCCTGAAGACCGACAAGTTCGAGCATTTGATTGACGAACCCGACCTTGTCGATGAGCAGCACCTTCCAGATCAACGCTATGACCACCAGACTGACGACGTACGGCATGAAGAACAGGCTCCGCCAGACACCAATCCAAGGGATTTTTTCCCTGACCAACAACGCGAGCCCCAAGCCGCTGACATAAAGTCCGGGGACCAGAAACACGACGTACACAATTGTTACCCCAATGCTCTTCAGGAATAACGGATCGTGAAACATTCGGTTGTAGTTGGCCAGCCCAATGAACTTGTAGCCGCCGAATCCGTCGACACTGAAAAACCCGAGGCTCAAAGACAGCACCATCGGCACCGCCACGAAAATCAGCAACCCGATAAAGTCTGGTAAAATAAACAACCATGCAGCGAGCGCCTCCTTTCGCGACGTAGTCCAATAAACTCGGCCGCTCCTTTGCACCGCTCTCCGCCTCTGTCCTCGTTCGTTTCCCGGTTCTCCCGAGGAAGGTTCCAGGTTGTCGAGAGACAATCGAGGCGGATCTTCCATGCGATTACAAATCTTTAAGGGGTGATTCGAAACGTTGGTTGCTTAGAAAATATGCCTGGCCCGCACGCTCACAAGTCCTTAGGGATTCGTGAGCGATGCGGACCGCGGCACCAGAATTCCCCGACTAGCCGGCAGATCCCGCTGCCCTTTGCGATAGAGGAATCTCAAACAGTTTGATTCAACGCAATGGCGCACCCGTGTAGCCGGCAAGGAAACTATCAATCTGTTGCGCTCCTTGTTCGGCTGTCTGCTTCGGATCTGCGCCGCTTAACTGGCAGGCTTGTATCGAATCCGAGATCGTCTTGTACACTTCCGGTGGGACGCGCGGCTCGCCTCTCCCAGTTGGAAAAATCTCATCTTTGAACATCTTCATCGGACCGGAGCTGTAGCCACCGGCCGCTGCGCCTTTATCCAAGGCAGATTTGCGCGGCGAAACGTCGCTCTTGGTCTTCGTACACCAGTCGACCACGCGTTGAATGGAGTCCTCCTGCATCGAACCGAGCGCCCAGACACAGAATTTCGCGGCTTCCTCAGGATTTTGACCTTTTGCGTTTGCAACAAAAGCCCATCCGCCCAATATGCTCTTTGGAGTGCCGCCGGGCGGCACGGGCAACGGAAAAACACCATACTGAAAATCCTTGGCATTCTCTCGTAAGGCACTCACAGCCCAGATACCAACGTTTTGCATGGCGCAATATCCCGACCCCAGATTCGCAGCCACATCCCATACGCCTCCGCCGAGGTAGTTCCGCGAAGCGACATTCTGCTTAATTGAGTCTTGCCAGAATTTCAGCGCTTGCACGGTGCCAGGAGAGTTGAACGCACTTTTCTTCCCGTCCGAAGTCGCAATATCTCCCCCTCCCTGCCACATGAACGGGTACCAGGTAAATGTCTGGTAATAGCCGGGAGTCGTTTCAAACAAACAACCAAACCGGTTCCCTTTGGTCAGTTTGTGCGCAATTTCCAGGAATTGATCCCATGTCTTCGGTAGATCCTTCTCCGAAAGGCCCGCCTCATCGAACGCCTTGACGCTGTAGAACATCGCCATCGGTTCAACTTCCATCGGCAGCCCATAGATCTTGCCATCAACCATCCGGGTCTCCATCACGTTCGGAAAAAAGTCCTTTTTCGCTTCTTCTTCCATGTACGGCGTGAGCTCCGTGAGCACCCCGCCGTTGTAGTACCGAAGAAAATCGCCGGGACTGATGATGAAGATGTCTGGACCGTGTCCGGAGGCGAAAGCCGTCTGTAGCTTCGTACCGTTCATGTAGTCGTTGTTCGGGACATACTGCAGCTCCACCTTCACGTCATGCGTTGCGTTCCAGCCAGCAGCACAGTCCACAAACCATTTGCTCTGGAGGTTGGAAATGCCGTTCGGGCCGTAGAACTGCCAAAATGAAAGGGTCTTTGTCGCCGCTCGCACGGAGTGAATAAAAAATGGGGAAAATACTGACGAGACTGCTGCAACGGCAGCGATCTTACCCCCCTTTTTGAGCAGTTCCCTGCGGGTAATTCCTTCTGCCGCATCAGATGATTGATCTGAGCTACTGATTTCCAAGTTAGTTTCGGCCATAATGGTTCTTTTCTTTGACAGGCACCCCCGGCGATTTCTTCCGATTTCGCGTGCGGCGGTCGTTCAGTACCTCCAAACGGCGCATCGCCGGCCACCGTTCGACGGGTTTCCAACGATATTATTGCTGCTTTGCCGACACCTGGGGGGCACGCAATCCAAGTTCTGGTTTGCAATCGATTACATCTAAGTTATAAGACTCCTACGGTCAAGCCTCGGAGCCTTTTTTCGACTTAAACTATTCATACGTCAAACCCGTTCCAAATACACTATTCGCCGCAGAATGGTTTCCGTTTCTCCCCGAATTGCTATGAATTTTAGTGATCTCGCCCGGCAGTTGAATGTCAGTACGGCAACTGTTTCTCGGGCGCTAAGCCGCCCCGAAAAGGTCGCACCTTCGACCAGAAAGCGCGTTCTTGAGTTCGTCCAGCGCTCTGGGTACCACATGAACGGAATCGCCCGGTCTCTCCGGACCCAATCAACACGGACAATTGGCGTCATCGTGTCCGATATCCGAAACCCGTTTTCTTCGGCGATCGTTAAATCCGTGGAAGATGTCGCCAGAAACAACGGGTACACAGTCCTGATCTGTAACGCCGATGAAGATGTGCGAAACGAAGAGGTGGCTCTGGAGCTCTTCATCGAACGCCAGGTTTCCGGCGTCATTCACTGTTCTGCAGGGGCTAATCTCAATTTGCTGCGAGTGCTCCTCAAGAAATCCATTCCCCTCGTCGATCTCGATCGTCGGTCGGGACTTGAAAACGTCGATACCGTCATCCTTGACAACCAACTGGGAGCCGCACTCGCAATCCGCCACCTCGTCGAATTGGGACACAAACGAGTAGCTATGATTTCCGGACCGCGGCACCTTTCCAACGCTCGAATACGTCTGGATGGTTTTCGCAAAACACTGCGATTATGCACAGATTGTCGTCCCGAACGAGTACATCGAATTCGGCGATTTCCGCGAACTGTCCGGACGCGTCGCTGCCGAACGGCTTTTGTCCCTTCCGACTCCGCCGAGCGCCATCTTCGTCGCAAATAACGAAATGATGGCCGGCGCGCTTTTCGCAATCCGGCAACGACGCGTCAAAGTACCTCGGGACCTTTCGCTGGTCGGATTCGACGATGCGCGGTGGGCCCAGTATTCGGATCCTCCCTTGACCGTCGTGTCTCAGCCGACCGAAGCAATGGGACAAAAAGCTGCTGAATTGCTTTTGGGGCGTTTGAGCGGAGTAAAAATAGCCAACACTGTCATGTTCGAGCCGGAACTGATCATTCGACGCTCGACCGCCGCGCCAAAACGGACCTGCAGCAACTGCGGTCCGCGTTCGCGGTTCAAACGTTGTGCCAGAACGGCGAACGCGAAACATGGAACGCTGATCAGACAATCTAGAAAACAGTTGCACTCGCCGGTTCCCGACACGCACTCTGTCACAATCTGCATCAAACCGAAACACTCCGGTCGCCAAGCGCTGAACGTCGATTGAAGCGCTCCGACCCTCCAATGAAGGTCTGCGATCTAACGCAGTTTTATTCCCCATTCAGCGGCGGTGTGAAGCGATACATCGAGGAAAAGCGAAAATACGCAAACGCACTGGGCCATGAGCATCTACTGATCGTCCCTGGCAAAAGAACCGAAAAAATCGAGACACCGGGAGGCAAGACGTTTCTCATCGGATCCCCGCTCGTCTCTCGAACTTCTCGCTACCGGGCCCTGTTCAACCTGAATGCCGTCGAAGAAGTTCTTGAACAGGAGAAACCCGATGTTATCGAGTCAAGCGATCCGTACCAGATCGCCTGGAAGGCAATCGTCTCGGGCAAAGCGCTTCGCATTCCGGTCGTCGGCTTTTACCATTCGCATTTTCCTGAGGCCTATCTTCGCACCACGATGAAGTATCTGGGCGAGACAGCAACCAATGTCATGATGGAAGTGGCTAAAAATTACGTGCGCAATCTTTATAACCACTTTTGCAAAACGTTCGTTCCCTCGGCGGGTCTGGCGCAAGTCTTAAGCGATTGGGGCGTAGAGAACGTGGTCTTGTGCGAATTGGGTGTCGACACCGCGGTTTTCACCGGGGGACGCGATAAATTTCGCACCCGTAACGCTTTCGATATTCCAAAAGACTGCATCGTGCTCCTATACGTCGGCAGACTGGCCGCCGAAAAAAACGTGAAAACCCTTTTCAGAGCATTTGATCTGCTCTGTGCAGAGGCGCCCGGGCGATTCCACCTTTTTATCGTCGGAGACGGCCATTACCGCGATGACGTCTTGGAGCTTCGGAAATCAACAGAGGCTTTGACCTGGCTAAGGTATTGCTCGGACCAGTTGCAGCTCGCCGGGATTTATCGTGCGGCTGATCTGTTCGTTCACCCAGGCGTTCAGGAAACATTCGGCCTTGTCGCCCTCGAAAGTCAGGCGTGCGGCACGCCCGTTGTCGGAATCCGCGGAAGCTACATGGATCGAATCATTTTCGCCGACCAATCGCATTGGGCAAAAGAGAACTCTGCGGAATCGCTGGCCACGGCTATCCTTGCGATGAGCAAGACCGATCTGGAGGCGGCCGGGAACCAAGCCAGCCGGCGAGTGATCCAGCGTTATTCCTGGCGCAAAGTCTTCGATAGGATGTTTGAGACCTATCAAAAGATTCGAGCCTGACGAGGCCCCTCATTGAACTTGTAGAAAAGATTTTGCGTGCGAGGTCTTTCCCGCTATGTAATCTGGCGGCGTCCACGGTTTCTTTTTGAAATACAGAATACGACCCTGCATGGAATCCAAAGTGCTCGAGGGGAAAGACTTTCAGGTCCGGAGGTATCGCTCGTCCGATCGGGACTCAGTGCGGGCACTATGCTGCGAAACTGGCTTCCTGGGAGACGCGATTGACCCGGTATTCGAGGATCGCGAGCTTTTCGCAGATTTTCTTACAGACTATTACCTGAGGCACGAACCGGATTCTGCGTTCGTCGTCACCAAGGACAACAAACTGCAGGGATATCTCCTCGGATCGCGACACCCCATCAAGCACCAATTTCACAGCCTCTTTCAAAATTTAATCTACGGTGGAAAAATTGTCCGCCGTTACCCCGGCTACAGCCGGGAATCTCGCCGATATATTCATTGGCTGATTTCGAAAGCCTGGCGTGAAGTGCCAGCAGCTCCCAGAACAATCGGGCATTTCCACATCAATCTTCTTCCGGCGGCTAAGTCTATTCAAATCTGTCGCCAACTTCTCGAAACTTACCTGCGCCATTTGTACGATCATGGCGTCAAACAGAGTCCATGCGCAGATGGTGACTTTCGACGGCAGGCGCGGTTTCAAACTGTTTGAGCGCTACGGGTTCAAAGTGATGAATCAATCCGAAATCACGAAGTATCGGCGGTTCACTAATCAAACTGTTTACCTCTGCACCATCGTAAAGCACCTTGAGGAGCAGAGCGATCGGTTGTTGTACCCGCTCAGGTAGACTACACCTCCGGATTGCTGTTCTGGTCTGGCCAGCCATTCAATCGGGCAAATATGACTCACCAATGGTTGCCGCCATTTTGGCGCTATTAGTGAGTCACAATGGCGCATTATGGAAGCTTTTTCGTCGGTCTTAAATTTGTAACTCTCTGTGCGTCAAGGCATTCTGACAGATACAATTGTTGGCATGTCCTAAGCTTATTGAATTGGCGTGCTACAAATCTTTGAAAGGAAATCTAAACCTATGAACATCGTACGTTATCAACGTTATCCCCAAAGCGATCTGTCGGTCGCTCTGGATCGGCTGACCAATATGCGCGAGGAAATGGATCGCGTCTTTGAGTCACCTTTCGGCTCATTCTTCCGACCCCTCGCCTCGTTTAGCCGGTGGAATCCTGCAGTGGACGTCTACCAGGACAAAGATCAGTTCACTGTCCAAGTCGAACTTCCGGGTTTGAAGAAAGAAGAGATTGAAATCTCCTTGCATGGTGACACGCTGACGATCGCCGGAGAACGCAAACCTCAGGGGAAAGCCGACCAAGGTTTCCGCACCGAGCGATATTTCGGCAAATTTCAGCGAAGCCTGACTCTGCCGGTCTGTGCATGCGGAAAAAGTGAATGCGACCTACAAGGACGGAATTCTGACGGTCGTTCTACCAAAGGCTGAAGAAGCCAAGCCAAAACAGATTCCGAAGTCTCTCTCAGCTAACGAAACCACGAGGCTTATGGCCTCGGCAATCAAAAATAACTTGGAGAAAATAATGAATATTATGAACTCAACAGCAAAATGAATCGGCAAATCTCGCGACCCAGGATCAACGGCGGTCCAGTACGCCACCCCGCTGGTGGATGTGGAATCCACCGAAGAGGGATACACGATCCAGGCGGAAATGCCCGGCGTGGATAAATCCGGCCTGGAAATCACGGTCGACAATGGTGAACTGACCATTGTCGGTCGCCGGAAAGTCGAGAACTTCGGGTGAACCAGTTTATCGCGAGATACGTCAACAATGATTTCCGGCGCGTGTACGAACTCGATCCGGCCATCGACACCACCAAAATCGGCGCTCGGATCGAGCCAAGGCATGTTAACCCTGACTCTGCCGAAGGCAGAGAGCGTTAAACCGCGCAAGATCACGGTGGAATGATAACAGATCGTGGGGGCGTACTTCAGCGTCCGGTCTACGGCGGCGTCGAAGGCTAGCCTCCTTTCTTAATCGCTCTCGCGCCGGTGCGCCGACAGGCTGCGCCCACGGCGCTTGACTCGTTTACTACCGCCGCAGGCTGGGAAATCACCCCATGAAAGCGATCCGAATTCACGCCTATGGCGGTCCCGAGGTCCTTCAATTGGACGGAGTTCCTCCTCCCGAAATCCAATCGGGAGAAGTTTTAATCCGGGTTCATGCCGCAGGCGTGAACTTTCTCGATGTCTATCAGCGGACGGGCCTTTACAAAGCCGTTGCCGTTCATACCGGGTATGGAGGGCGCAGGCGTCATCGAGAAAGCAGGCTCAGAAACCTCCTTGAAGCCCGGGACCCGAGTTGCCTGGACCCAACATCCGGGAGCTTATGCAGAGTTCGCTGCGGTCCCTTCCTGGAAAGTGGTCGCACTTCCCGATGGGGTTGACGACCGCTCCGGCGCGGCAGCTCTCCTCCAGGGTATGACTGCGGAGTACCTGTGCGAGACCACCTATCCTGCTAAAAGCGGCGAAGCCGCATTGGTTCATGCCGGTGCCGGCGGCGTCGGGCTTTTACTCATTCAGCTCCTGAAACAAAAGGGCGCCACAGTTTACACCACGGTTTCCACTCAGGAAAAGGCCGATCTCGCCCGCGAAGCCGGTGCAGATGAAACAATCCTCTATACTCAGACCGATTTCGTAGAAGCGGTTAAACAGTTCACCGATGGGAAGGGCGTTCATGTCGTTTACGATTCCGTTGGCAAAACGACCTACGAAGGCAGCTTGAACGTGTTACGTCCTTTGGGAATGCTGGTGCTGTTCGGTCAGTCGAGTGGCCCGGTCCCACCGATCGATCCGCTTGTGCTCACCCAAAAAGGTTCATTGTTTCTTACTCGCCCGAGCCTAGCTCATTACGTCGCGGACGCAGCCAGTTTCAGAGAACGTGCGACAAAAGTCCTGAACTGGGTGGCGAAAGGATCGCTCAAGCTTCGGATCGAACAGACCTACCCTTTAGCCGAACTCGCCCAGGCGCAACGGAGATTTGGAATCGAGAAGAACTACCGGAAAACTCGTGGTGGAGATAAACTGAAAGAGAAGAAAATTTAAATGCAAGCCGCCGCCATACGCCTGGGTGCTAAAGATTTTTCTCATTTGTTTTCCGTACCGACCTCGCTAATCATGACGGAATCATGGCAGCCAAAAATTCTGAGGTGAGTTCTCCCGATCCGGCGTACGCCGCGCGTAAGAAAAACCTGGATCTGGCCCTCCAACAAATCGCCAAAGATTACGGCGAAGGCGCCATCATGAGACTCGGGGACGACCATGTCCTGCCAGTCGAAGTGATCCCGACCGGAAACATTTTGATTGATCGCGCCCTTGGGGTCGGCGGATTTCCTCGGGGACGAGTCGTCGAAATTTTCGGACCGGAATCCTCCGGCAAAACAACATTGACCTTGACGGTTATCGCGCAGGCGCAAAGACGCGGAGGTCTTGCCGGGTTCATCGATGTCGAGCACGCGCTCGACCCGCAGTATGCGAGGCGTCTTGGGGTTAATCTGGATGACCTGCTCGTCTCGCAACCAAGCTCCGGGGAAGAAGCCCTGCGCATCTGCGAGACCTTGATTCGCTCCAATGCTCTCGATGTTATTGTCATTGACTCAGTTGCTGCACTTGTCACTAAAGCGGAACTGGAGGGCGAAATAGGTGACGCCACCGTGGGAGCGCAAGCCCGGCTCATGAGCGCTGCGCTCCGTAAACTAACTGCCCTCATCTCCAAGGCACGCACCACCTGCATTTTCACGAACCAGATCCGAGAAAAAATTGGCGTCATGTTCGGCAATCCGGAAACTACTCCCGGCGGGAAAGCCCTGAAGTTCTACGCCAGCGTCCGTATCGATATTCGCAGGATTAGTGCGATCAAACAAACCGACGGAACCGTGATCGGCAACCGGACCAAAGTGAAGATTGTCAAAAACAAGGTCGCTCCTCCTTTCACGGAGGCAGAATTCGACATTATGTACAACGAAGGGATCTCGAACGTTGGGGCACTGCTCGACCTGGCCTTGGAAAAAAATATCCTCGAAAAACGTGGCTCCTGGATTTCTTACAAAGGACAGCAATTGGCTCAGGGGAGGGACGCCGCAAAAGAGGCACTGCGAGCCGATCAATCTCTGTACGATGAAATTGAAGTTGCCGTGAAAGCCTCCCTTGACGAGGACGCTGCTAAACGCAGATAGCGGGCGTTTAATGCGCTTGTCGCTGCCCGCTCGGTGCCGACCTCTCCTGCCGCAAGGCTCGTTCTCCCCTAGCCCGCAAAAACCACGCGCTATGAGAATCGATGCGCACATTGCGGGCTAGCTGCACAACTCTGCCTTTCTTATGAGATTAGGAAGCCGGTAGTACTAACATTTCCGGTTTTATTATTGCGCCTCTCGAGGCGCGGAGTCGTTGAAGAAATGACGCTTTTAAAATCGTAAAGGGAATTCTAAACCCATGACCTCGCGTGTCACCCCGCTGGACCAACATGAAGCCGGTTATGTCTCGCGAACGAGCTGAATATTGAAGACCGGGGTTCCGACTGTTCCCCACAACCTCAACCAGAGCGGGAGATACATCTCAGTGCCGCGCGCACCGGTAATGTCGCCGAGATCCACAATATTGGACGGCTTCCATCCAAACCATTCGCTGAGTTTCGCCGCCACCTCCTTTTTCGCCTCTTCGTCATTTCCACAAATCGGCAGGGCATGATCGCCAGGAACTCGTGCCGGGTTGATCATTACCTCGCAATTGACCGTATTGAGTGCTTTAACGACGCGCGTATCAGGGAATTCGCGTTGAGTTTGTTCGCCGAGCGAATCGGTATTGCACACGGTCAATGAGGGCGGCATACCTTTCGAAAAATCGAGCGGATTGCCCACCTGGATCAGAATCTTGTGACGCAAATTCTCAGCTCCGGCAAGGTGCAAAGCGGCTATCGAATTCGCGCCATTGGTACAATCAAAAACAATCTCACCAAAAGCCGCTGCGTCCGCAAACGTTCCGATCTGGGCGTTACCGCCGACCGATTTCAGCCACTTCTGGGCGGCGTCACTGTTCGCCGTTCGCGAGCCCATCATGACCTCCTGTTTTTGTTGGATGAGTTTCGTGCCGAGGGTGGCGCCGACCATGCCAGTGCCAAGGATTGCAATTTTCACAACTTCATTTTACGGTACGCGTTGATTCCAGCAAGAAGGCACTGTTTTGCTCCGAAGAACATCTTCCACTAGGTGCGTCGGAGAATATTCATGCCGCGACGCAACATTGCCCCTGTTTGAATGCTGGAAGACCAAGAGCCAAAAACGGGGTTGCGCCTCGCTTTCTTTAGTCTTAAATAAATCCGCTTCGGATCACAAAGCGCGGTTAGCTCAGTGGTAGAGCACTACCTTGACACGGTAGGGGTCACAGGTTCGAACCCTGTATCGCGCACCACTTTAGGATTGCGCTCCTAGGGAGCATCACGATCGTGGATGACCGTAGTCGGTTTGAAATGGTCTAATTTCAGCCTTAAAATGCCCTATGCTCTGGTTGTAGTTCAGAAAATATGGCCCGACCGTCGATTAGAGAATACCAAATCAAGCGAGCGAATGCCCCAAACGGCGATAAAGTGTGGCATATTGTTGGCCGGCCGAATGGTAAACGGATCCGTGCATGGTTTAAGACCAAGGAAGCCGCCCAAGCCGAGGCGACTGAGCGTAACCTCGCCATGCGTAAACTGGGGGAGAACGCCGTCGCGCTCGACGCGGTCTTAGCAGAGACGGCGCGAGACGGAGCGACCCGCTTAAAGCCGTTTGGGAAGACTCTCAAGGACGCGATCGACTTCTACCTCTCCCACTTGATCGCACTTCAATCCTCCATCTCCGCCCGTGAACTGGAGTCGCGCATCGTGGCTCGGTTTGATCGTCGTATGCGAGCCGGCGAAATATCAACGCGCTACCTCGAATCCATAAAGGACACCCTCGGGAAGTTCGCGGGGAAATACGAGAACGAGTCAATCGCCTCTCTGAGCGGCGTTGAGGTTAAAGAGTGGCTCGCAAACCTCCCCTTAGTGCCCAAGTCGTGTCAGCGCCATTTTAGCACCCTTCGTACTGCCTTTAATATCGCCTGTCGAGAATGGAAGGTGATCGCCGCGAACCCCTTCGAGGGGCTGGACGGATTCCGCGTTAAACGAAAGGACAAGATCGAAATTCTGACGCCGGCAGAAGTGGAGAAATTTCTGATCGCACTCGACCCCGATTGGCTTCCCTTCTTCGCTATCTGGACCTTTAGCGGGCTCAGGCGCCAAGAGGTGGCGAGGCTCGATTGGATGGAAGTCAAATTGGACCGCGCCTTGATTGACCTCCCGCCGGCGAAGAGTAAAAACAATCGAAGGAAATTGGAAGAAATTCCGGCGAACCTCGCGGCGATCTTGGCGCCCTATGCTCGCCCAGCCGGTCGGGTAATGCCTCGGAAGAAAATACAACGCGCAATGGAAAACGCCGCCAAGAAGGCGGGGATCACCTGGAAGCAAAATGTCCTTCGGCATTCGTTCTGTTCATATGGCGTCGCCCTCCGAGGGTTAGAGTGGACCGCCGATCAAGCGGACCATGACATTCGGATCTTGCGTCGCAATTATCGAGAAGTTGTCAGCCGCCAAGAGGCCGAGGCTTATTTCAGAATCGGCTCCAGTCCGATCCCGGCAATTTCTTCTTGATCCGCGCTATCCCTCCCAAGTCACTGCCATCTGTGACGCTCTATGAAATGGCCACAGGAGTTGTACCCCAATGGGGCGATTGGATAATCACTCGATCTCTCCGGGTGCGAGCAACTCAGTGCCGACTCGCGACATCGGCCGCTTCCATCGCTCCGGTTCAAGCCTGCCGATCGCAGATCGCGAGAACGCTTGGCCAAAAATCATGTTGCAATCTCTCGGCAGCGTTGCGGTCGACGAAGAGTAATATTGCGGGATCCGCTAGGGAATATTTCATAAAATAATAAGTATTAACTCTTAAAGACGGAACTGAGCCGCTACGAGCCCACACAGGGCGGCGACGCGAACCCGTTTCGGATCCGGCATTTCAGAACACGTCAAGAAAGAACATCAATATGCAAATCTTTCAAATAACAGGTGCTGCAAGTCCGAGGATTCACGTTTCTGAGACTTACAACGTATTCATGAAGCGATTTATGAGTGTTTGTATTTGCTGTCTCGTGGGGACGGCCGCTGCGATGGGCCCTGGCAGCAGCAGCGGCACGGGCGGTAGCAGCAGCAGTACCGGCGGCAGCGTGCTGCAGCCGGAGGTTGGCATTTCTGCTATCCAGGTGTACAACCAAGGCGTCGATCTAATGCACGCCAAAAAGTTTGCCGCGGCGCAGGTTAAGTTCGAACAGGCGATCCAGGCGAATCCGCGCTTTGCCGAAGCGCAGAAAAACCTCGGATTCACGCTTTCGCAGCAGGGAACGCAAAGCTATTCAAAGGCACTCGAACATTACAACAAGGCGATCCAACTCAAACCAAAGATGGCCGAGACCTATGAGTATCGCGCGATGCTCCTTTCGAGGATGGGAAGAAAAGCCGATGCAGAAAAAGACCTTGCTACGCTCAAGAAGTTGAACCCGAAGCTGGCTGGCGAGCTTTAGCGTACCTGAGAAACTGCGCGGAAGCGCTCTCAATACAGTCCTGGCAGAAAAAACCTGAATATGCTCCCGGATGGCAGATTCGCATTGTCATTCGTAATATGGGCGCTGCCAGCGGCAGGCAAAAGCAGGTATTTTGGCGTTCGCTTTGGCATGGCAAGACTGCCGGATAAAGGTTTTCCTATTTATTCGTGGATCGCTTCGGCCCCTCATGGTTCTTTGACTCCGGTATCCTTACGCCACGGCTGCTGGGCCTCATTGAATGGCATCCCAGAGTTCTAATCCGCCATCTCCTTTATCGGGAGCATCAGCGAGCAGAGCAACAAACAAGTTATGACTGCTACGAGCGTCGTAATAGAAGGCATGCAATTCAGGTTTGCCTGGGCAGGTACCAAACCAGTTGTGACCTGGGCTGTACACATCCTTCCCTTGAAACGTGTAGCGATCTTTGCTTTTCCAGGCGTATCCAGGCGGGCTCTGTTTCAGTAGGGTGAGCGGTGAGAATTCACAGGCACCAGCTTTGAGCCCTAGCCCATCCCCGTTCTGGCCGAGCCAAAGAAGATCATCGCCGAGCTCGCCAAGCTCCGAGCCCTCAAAAGCTTCGCCTCCCCAGACGCCGTCAACACCACCACCCAGCCCTCAACTCCCCAAATACGTTTCGGCTGCCTTCGGCTCCCTCGCCCTTCCCTGGAAACCAGGCCACCTGCGAAGCGCCTACGCCGCTATCTGCTGCCACCGCTTTAAACCCAAAAACATGACCGAGGACACCTTCATCGCAGAAATCCTCGGCCACAAACTCCTCCCAGGGGCAGCCGCCCTCTCCGTCGGCCAGAGCTACAAGGATTTCTATGTCGTAAATCCCTAATTCCGTTTTTTGGATCTTATGACTCCGCAAGAAGAAGACTATGAGGAAGCCCTGCGCAGAATCCGCGAAGCGGAGGCGACCGGGCTACAACCCTCGACTTAAGCCGACTCGATTCTCTGAACCAACTACCTCGGGAGTTGGAACGCCTCAACTCGCTCCAATCGCTCAACCTCTCCAACTGCGAACAGCTCAGCGGCGACCTGACCCCCCTGTCGAGCCTCACCTCGCTCCGCTCGTGGCGCAGATCCATAACGCGGATGCCAGTAATCCTGGCAGAAGAGCATCACGAGGCCTGGTTAAATAAACCAAGCGGGGAAAGAGGTTTTGGTCCCTTTCCCCGCTAAAACTATGAGAGCATTGGGCCGAAGGACCGGGCGGCTGCGGCGTTTCTATGCTTCGGCACGGCTTCCGTCGGGCTATCCTCTATTTTAGGTCGGGATGAGATACGCAATTTGCCGGACAAAAAAATCACGCAAAATAATTCCAGAAGTCACACTTTATGCCTCGGAAATGTGCGTATGCTGCGGGCTTGCGCGTAAACTTTGAAGATTGAATTGGCGGGAAACACCTCGATATCATCGAGGCCTTTTAGGCCGTCGAGGGATGGTGGAAAATTCCGTCTCTTCGAAAATGGTTTCCAAACCTAAGGCTTAGGATTCTCGCGCATGAAAGCCAACTCCGATCCCGAAGCGGACGATGAAGCAATCGCAGAAATCGCGGAAACCCTGCGTCTCATCCGTAAAGCGAAGGAGACCAACGCAATCGCGCTCGATCTTAGCGGTCTCATCTTTCTCGACCGCCTTCCTCGAGAGCTGGCTAATCTTACCTCGCTCAAGCAGCTCTACCTCGCCGAGTGCAGACAACTCAGCGACCTGTCGCCACTGGCCAAGCTCACCGCGCTCCAGCAGCTCTACCTCTACGAGTGCAGCCAACTCAGCGACCTGTCGCCACTGGCCGAGCTCACCGCGCTCCAGCAGCTCTACCTCTTCTCGTGCAGCCAACTCAGCGACCTGTCGCCACTGGCCAAGCTCACCGCGCTCCAGCAGCTCCACCTCTCCTCGTGCAGCCAACTCAGCGACTTGTCGCCATTGGCTAATCTCACCGCGCTCCAGCAGCTCTACCTCTCCTCGTGCCAGCAAGTCAGTGATCTTTCAGTGCTGGCCAATCTCACTGCGCTCCAGCGGCTCGACCTTGCCTGGTGCAGCCAACTCAGCGACCTGTCGCCACTGGCCAAGCTCACCGCGCTCCAACAGCTTGACCTCTCCTCGTGCAGCCAACTCAGCGACCTGTCACCACTGGCCAAGCTCACCGCGCTCCAACAGCTTAAACTCTCCTGGTGCCAGCAAGTCAGTGATCTTTCAGTGCTGGCCAATCTCACCGCGCTCCAGCACCTCTACCTCTCCTCGTGCCAGCAAGTCAGTGATCTTTCAGTGCTGGCCAATCTCACTGCGCTCCAGCGGCTCGACCTTGCCCGGTCCAGCCAACTCAGCGACCTGTCGCCACTGGCCAAGCTCACCGCGCTCCAACAGCTTGACCTCTCCTCGTGCAGCCAACTCAGCGACCTGTCGCCACTGGCCAACCTCACCGCGCTCCGGGAGCTCAATATTGCTTTTTCGCCGGTGTCCGCCAGTTCGCTCCTCTCGAACGGCTGCTGCCCACGTTACATACGCTCTACGTTTTTAGTTGCCCATTTTACGATCTCCCTATCGAGGTCTGCGGCAAATATGACCGGGAAAATGTGCTGGACAAAGTCCGTGCCCATCACGCCGATCTAAAATCAGGGGTAAGCCGTGATGCGGAGGTCAAGGTCTTTTCCTCGGTAACGGCGGCGTGGGTAAGACGCAGCTTTGCCGACGACTGCGCGGCTTGGAATTTGATTCGAAAGTCTCTACTACGCACGGGATCCAACTTAGCGAAACGACCGTGGAACTGGAGATTTTCCGGAGCCGATGCGGCTGAACCTTTGGGACTTCGGCGGCCAGGATATCTATCACGGCTCGCACGCGCTCTTCCTTCACGGACAGGCCATCTTTCTCATACTCTGGACGCCTGAGTTGAAGGGGGCGTTAGCTACCAGGATAGCGGTGTCACGTTGCGAAATAGGCCGCTTTCCTATTGGATCGACTACCTGCGCGCCTTTGCCGGGACGAGAGTTCAGTGCTGATCGTCCAGAGCCAATGCGATACGCGCGATAAATGTGTGCAGCATCCGCCCGCCGCGATGGACGATTTCCCATTACTTCGGCACATGGAGGTGAGCGCTCGTACAGGTCTGGGCTTGGCCTGCTCAGGGAAAGCGTTAAAGAAGCAGTGCGTGATCGCTTCGACAGCCGCCCCCCGCCTCCGATCGGAAAAGGACGAGTAGAAGTGCGCGACCGTCTGCGACAAATGTTCGCGGACGACCAGGCACTACGGCCGACGCAGCGGCAGCATCGTTTGCTCGAGCAAAAGGAATTTGAAAGCCTCTGTACCGAAGTCGGCGGCATCAGCGACCAAGTGCCCTACTTGATTTTCTGCACCACAATGGCGTCGTCTTTTATCAGGCAAGGGATATTTCGGCGATCGTATCATTCTCGACCAGAATTGGGCCTGGAAGCCATCTATTCGATATTCCATCGGGACAAGATGCCTTAAACAGCTCAAGAAACTCCACGGGCGTTTTAGCCGGGAGGATCTTGAGCTCATCTGGTCGGACTACATGTCCGAAGAGCAAAAAATCTTTCTCGGAATGATGGAGACTGCCGCATCTGCTTTCGAGTTCGAGAATTGCCGACAATTCGCACGATAAGGAATGGGAATATATAGCTCCGGAACTTCTCCCGAATGGTCTGACGCGCAGAAATCGTTACTCGCCGGACGGCTACCCAAGGGTCAGCCGATGGCGGAAGCAGAAGCCCGTTACCCGTTTCTCCACGAAGGCGTCCTGCGCAGCTACCTTTCAAAGATCGGTCAACAGGCTGGGGATGCGGCCATTTACTGGAGATACGGCTGTTGGTCTTACGAAGAGACCACCGACAGCCGCGTGCTAATCGAGAGCCAGTGGGACGACGCTGAGAGCGAGGCCGGTGCGGGCAGCATCCGTCTCCGGGCATGGGGTGAGAACGCGGAAAGCTTGATCGATCCATTGCTTGAAGCACTCCAAAGTCTGCCAATCGGTCAGCCGCCAGAGATTAAGCGCACTAAGACATTCAGCGCCAAAGCTAAAATCCGAGCTTCAGCCTCGGTGACAGTCCGGCCTTTTTCAGCCTCGCCTGTCGCTCAACAGCCTGACATCGTAGAGCACGCGCTCAAAACAAGTGGACCGACCCACTCAAATAAAGTTAGAAGACCTAATCTTTGCTAGAGATCCCATCATGAAGGACTTTTTCATCAGCTACACCAAAACCGACAGGCGTGGGCGGAATGGATCGCCTGGACATTGGAAGCCGCCGGCTACTCGACCGTGATTCAAGCCTGGGATTTCCTTCCCGGCTCCAATTTCGTTCTGGAGATGCAGCGGGCTGCTACGGAGGCTAATCGCACGATCGCGGTCCTGTCGCAAAAATATCTGGAATCCAGCTTTACCCAACCGGAATGGGCCGCCGCGTTCGCCCAAGATCCGCAAGGCAAGAAACAAAAGCTTATTCCAGTTCGAATCGCGGCCTGCGAGCTGACCGGAATCTTGGCCCCGATCGTTTACCTGGACCTCGTCGGTTTACCTGAGAACGACGCCCGCACAGCTTTGCTCGGCGCCTTCAGTATACGCAATAAACCCGCCTCAGCGCCCACTTTCCCCGGCACACGCACGCCGCAGCCTCCCGGCGCGTCTCCAGCCCAACCCGCCTATCCGGAGCACCAAAACGACCTCCACACCTGTCGCGGAGATTCTGTCGGGTGCAGCGGAAAAGGCCGATCAAAGTCGCCGCCTCTCCGCCTCTCAGCGTTTTCAATTCATCCAACATCTAAACGAGATCGTACCGCAGCATTTCAATATGCTGTTGTTTGCTGTAAGCCTCCAGCTGGTCTTGTTCCTCCCATGCCCGCACCGCAAGGTGATCGCACCGCCGCATTGCTGACGTGGGCTGAAGCACCTGGCGGTTGTGGGCTCTCCGTGCTTCAGGAATTGCTGGACACGATCGTAAACCCCCAGTAGGCCCGTCGCATCCAGCCGTGCCGGGCACGGCGGGCCAATTAGCACCGGCGAACGTTGAGGTTGAACGTAAACTCAGCCTTATCACCAGTATAGAGTTCACCCTCGAGCGCCCATTCGCCGAGTTCGACGAGGAAAAATTCAAGATCGCGTTAAAATTGGCGACAGGCATTGATGCATCTCAGATTCGCATAGCTTCAATCCGTTCTGGAAGTACGATAGTTCAGATTGATGGTGAGCAAGAAGCGCTAGCGATCATCATTCAAAAGATCCGATCATCGCAGCAGGTCGCTCACCGGCTCGCTCAACAAATAGGTCTGCGGAAGATACTCTGGGAGATCGATGAAACGCGCTACGAATTAACAGTCGATGCGCCCAATGACGATAGTGAACTCCCGGCATCGAGACCGGCAGCTGTGCACCCGTTCCCTTTGACACACGCGTCAGTGGAACGACAAGAAAATGCCGACGCGAACACCGCAGCTCCTGCAGTCGAAACTAACATAAACGAGGTTGTGTTACTCCTGCACGGCATCCGGGACTTTGGCGAGTGGACGCAAATGGTCTCGAGTATTTTGGAAGAAATACCTGGTACTAAAGTCCCCCCATTGAGTTATGGACGTTTCGACGCCTTTCGATTCTGGTTTCCCATTTGGACACGTGAGGCTCCGATAAGAAAGCTTTTGTGGCGGATTCAATCCGCTCGCGACAGATTCCCGACCGCGAAGTTGTCGGTGATCGCTCACAGTTTTGGCACCTACGCGATCGGCAAGATCCTTAGAGAGAACCCGGGCATACGATTACATAGATTAGTTCTTTGCGGGGCGATTTTACCTTCCGATTTTCGCTGGGATCAGATTAAACACAGTGTTGAGACAGAGATCATCAACGACTGCGGGATCAAAGATATTTGGCCGGTCCTCGCCCAATCTACAACGTTTGGCTACGGTCCATCCGGCCGTTTTGGCTTTGGCACACCAGGCGTCCGAGATCGCTATCACGATTTTGGCCATGGAGGCTTTTTCCAAGAGAAATTCGTGTCCGACTTCTGGTTACCGTGGTTTCGAAGCGGAAACTTTGTGAAATCAAAGGCTCCGCCGCCGTCGGGAGTGCGTTGGCACGTGTTAACGATCATCCAAATTAAGTGGTTAGCGATTCTCTTGTGTGTGCTCGGTATTTCTTGGTTAGGAATCGTTTGGTTTCAATCGTTTGCTCCGGCAAGAAACAACTTCAACATTCCAGCACAAACGGACGATGCGGAAGTCGTTTCGAAAGAGTTTCTTTCCCTCCTTGATAAGGGGCGTTACGGCGAAAGCTGGGGAATGTTCCATAAAGGTTATATGAGTCAGGAGACCTGGGTACAACAGTGCACGAAAAACCAAGATCAACATGGTAATTTGAAAGAAAGAAGGCTACCGCCGAGAGATGTATCTTACCCACTGGACATCGAAAATGCACCACGTGGTCAATACGCAATAATGCGGTACGATTCCTCTTTCGAAAAATTTCCGGAGGCTACGGAAACAGTGATTTTGAGGCTAAACTCAGAAGGCCACTGGAAAATTTGGAGCTATCACTGGGAGGCCCAAAACCCGTCACCATCCTCTACGCCGACTTCTACTGTTACGACGCCTACTGCAACGCTAGCTCCCACTTCGCAGCCAAAGGTCACGGCTTCATCCACGCAGGTTCCGGCTGCATACAACACTGGTAATGCGTACTTCGACTCACGCCAGTACGATCTCGCGATCAGCGAGTTCGACATTGCGGAGACGGAGAGTCCAACCTTTGCGATGACCTACCTCATGCGAGGAATGTGCTGGTATTTCAAACATGAGTATACAAAGGCGATTCCGGACTTTACCCGTTTCACTGAGCTAGAACCGACCAATGTATCCGGCTTTTGGCAGCGAGGCTTGTGCTTCTTCGAAAGTAAAGACTATAAGAAAGCGATCGCGGATTTTTCAAAAACAATCGAGATAGATGTCAAAAACGGAAGTGCCTACTACCAGCGCGGTCTTTCATATTTAGCTATCGAGGATACAAAGCAGGCGTTAGCAGACTTTACAAAAGCGATGCTGGGCACATCTTGGCACGCTACGAGCGTGGTAAAATTTATCTGAATACGCAGGAGTATTCGCAAGCGGTCGACGATTTTGCCCGCGTCGTGGATTATGAACGGAAATTTAACAACCAACATCGGATTCTTCATGAAGCGGAATCCGACCTTGAAAAAGCAAAGAAATCGGCCGGTGGCTAGCTTTGTGTCTTGTAGCCGATAACTCGCCTTCGACATTGAAGACTTACGCTTGCAACACTAGCTTTCCAATAGCATCGAAAGAGGTATGTACAACATAAAAGGCATTCCTTATACCGAAGTCACATTCGATAAAGAGGGTCGGAGACTGAACCATCCGGTAATCCCTCCTGGTACGACGGACTTAATCGTCATGTCGCATGGTTGGAACAATACCGCTGCTGCAGCGGAGGAACTTTACACCAAGCTTATTTCTAACTTTGCGGATGTCACAGCGGGCGATCCGGCTATCTTCAATCTTAGGATTGCGATCCATAAGCGCTAAGATAAGAAAGCCAATTTTGAACTCTCGTATAGAAATTCTTTCTGTCGTTTTCGGCGGCGCGTGCTTTCGCGGAGTTCTTCGGCAATCTGTGGCCAGTCTTCTATGGCGGCTCGGAGGCTTAAGCGCGGATTAACGCTCTGCTGGACGAGGTGAAGCAGCAAACTGAGTTCCCGCCATTCACAGCGCGGACGGGTTTTTCTCGAGCGGATAGCCCCAGGGAAAAAAAGACTCTGTCTGAGCCAATAAGGCTTCGATTAACATGGCGACAAAGAGCTTTCCTTCCAGCCAGGAACGAGCCGAATCCGGATCCACCTTGCGTAGGTAACCCAGCGAAAGGATGCTTTTAAGCCGCTTGAAGACTAACTCAATTTGCCACCGACCTCGGTAGAGTTCCAAGGCTTGGACCGCACTCAGTGCGCTCGCAGGCAACGTCGTAAAGACAAAGATGTAACCGCTGGACTCCAGAGTGGAATCTTTGGTTTGGGCATTACTCTTGGCAATCTTTACTAGGAGCTTTTTTTGCGCAGCCAAGCGAGCTTGACGACTCTTTTTAATCGCGCAGACCCGGCCCGAGAGCCGTTGTCCTTCATAGACCAACTCCACGGGCCAGTCACCAACTTGGGTTGAGCCGAGCCGGCGCAGGCGTTTGAGAAGATCCCAGCGCCGCCCCGCCGCGTCCTGCAGCGGCAAGTTATCCAGCGCGAAACGCACCAACACGTCAGCTCCAGCCTCTCGGAGATAAAAGATTCCCGGTCGCACTCCATAGGCACGGTCGGCCAGGTAGAGTTCACCCGCCTGCACTCTGAAACGCCTAAAGCTCTCGCCGTTGCCGCGTTGATCGGTGACGATGACCTGCTCGCAGGCTAGGGAACTTAATGAGACGCAGTAATGCAGGACCCAATTTGAGCCGGTTGGGCCAGGCTCCTGCACCCGGGTGGCGTCGACCAGTTTGACTGCTGCGTGCTGGCCGTAGACACTTTGCGGCACTCGTCGGACCAAGCTCTTCATTAACTGGGTGTTCATCCACCGAAACCATTCTCCGGAGAGCCTCAAGCGATCCATGATGGCCACATCGCTCAGTTGGGCAATATTGCCGCGTCGAACTCGCAAAGAGGTCTCCCGTAACGAGCAGCCCTCTGCTAAGTGAATGAGCAACACCCTCAATAGGCTCTCCGCATCACTGACACCACGGCAGCGACGCAGAGCGCCTAAACTGCGGGCCTTTTCTTGCCAACCATCGGGCAGAAGTCGCAGCAGGTACTCAAAATCCTCGTCTAGCTCCAAAGCGTCCCCGGATGTTCCAGAACTATCTTCTGCCATGTTTTGAGTATGTCAGAAGACATCAAAAAAGCAATCCTTATCTTAGCGCTTATGGGATTGCGATCATCGGTGTGATCTGGCCATCTAAGAAGTTCGATGAGCTAATGACTCAACTTGGAGGTACGGGTAACGCACAGGGCGGTCCAGCCGGACTTCGACGGTTAGATCCTGGCCGCCCAAGCGTTGGGCGTGAGTTCAGCGACTCGATTGATCGGAAAATCGGCCAAGCCCGGGAGCACAGAGCCGAGGTAGTCGCCGTGTTAAACATGGGCTAGAACTTCAGCGCTCTGGCGCTCACGTCCAGAGGTTTTCTCGCGCGGATCATGGGCTCTTTCTCGGGGATGATTGCAACGGCCATGGCCGCGAATTTGCTGATCGGCTCTGCACCGCCGCTGAACTGGCCAGGCCGACGGTGTTAGTTAGCGATGTGATAGATGAGACGATCTGCGTCCTTCCGCTTTTTGCTAAATGGCCACATCTGGCCTCCTAAAACGTTGTATGGCTCTGGGTAGACTTACTGCTGTGCGTTCGGAAATTGAACTCCGCTCCAGTGCGGCCAGCACTCCGATCTCAGCCACATGGCCCGGCCTGTGGACAGTCGCAGGTTGATTGCCTCGGTGAGCGAATGGAATTCTTACGCCACGGGCGCGAAGACCTCCTATATAATGTATTCTCCGTGCAGTGCATGGTGACAGGCCAAGTGCACGTACCCTCGAACGCCTGAGGCCACCGATTGGGTGGCGCGAGCACGTGCCGGAGTGAAGACGGCACAACGCCGGCGTCCTTTAACGGTCGCAAAATATGCATTATTCATGGCAGAATTTGTTGCAGAAGCCATCTCAAAATGTACGATTCATAAACACCCTTGTTTTTTGGATTTGCGACATGCGCATTGGCTACGCTCGCGTCTCGACCGATGATCAGACACTCGATCTGCAACGGGACGCTCTTAAGCGTGCGAAGTGCCGTCAGATCTACGAGGAACACGCTAGCGGCAAAACGACTATTCGGCCGGAACTAGATGCTTGTCTTAAATCGTTGCTAAAGGTGACATGGTCGTTTGGCGACTGGACCGACTTGGTCGCAGTCTAGGTGATCTCATACATCTCACAACCGAACTCCGGTCTCGCGGTGTCGATTTCGAGTCGCTGACCGAAAAGATTGAAACCGGCTCGTCGGCAGGAAAGCTCATCTTTCATGTCTTCGCTTCGTTAGCTGAATTTGAACGCAATCTCATTCGTGAACGCACGATGGCCGGCCTTAGAGCTGCTCGCGCCCGGGGACGGAATGGAGGTCGGCCCAGGAAACTCAGAACCAAAGATATCCTGGTAATCAAGGCACTAATGCACGCCGGCGAGTTGCCGGTGCAGGATATCGCCGACAGATTCGGCGTCTCGCGATCAACGCTTTATCGAAATGCAGCGAGGCCAGAGTCGCCTAAGGTGCTCAAGACGCACGCGATACAGACCGCGCCAGCTAGCGAAATCTAAGAGGCCGAAAATGGCAGAAACAAACGGCGACGAAACCTTGGAATGGACATGCCTAAAAAGCAGCTCGTTGCGGAGGCGTTGATCGATCTGCATCGCCGTCTGAGCACATTGCCCACTCGCAGCCATGAGCGTCGCATGATCATGCAGGAGACCGCCAATTTGTACGGTGTATCCGAACAGACCCTCTATCGGGCATTAGCGCAAAGGGCACGGCCAAGGGCATTGCGGCGGTCAGATCGTGGTGCACCGAGGGTGTTGCCGCAAGACAAGATGGAGTATTACTGCGAACTCATCGCTGCCATCAAGGTTCGGACATCGAATAAGAAAGGACGGCATCTGTCCACCGGAGAAGCGATCCGGCTGATCGAAGAGTTCGGCGTCGAAACACCAGACGGTCTCATTAAGGCACAAAAGTCGATGTTCAAAACAACCACCGTCAATCGCTATCTGCGGGAGTGGGGTTATGACCACGAGACGTTGCGCCGGCAGCCGGCAGCGGTCCGCTTTCAAGCCGAACACAGTAACGACTGCTGGCAATTCGACTTGAGTCCTTCCGATCTGAAGGAAATCAAGGAACCCTTGTGGCTGCAGCCTAACAAGGGCGCGCCCACACTAATGCTTTTCAGCGTCGTCGATGACCGCAGCGGCGTGGCTTATCAGGAATACCGTTGTGTCTACGGTGAGGATGTTGAAGCCGGCTTGCGTTTCTTGTTTAACGCAATGGCGCCGAAACAAATCGACGGGTTCCTGTTTCAAGGGATTCCGAAAATGATCTACCTGGATAACGGTCCGGTCGCCAGGAGCCACGTGTTTCAACAAGTCATGCGCTACTTGGACATTGATGTGCGTGCTCACTTGCCACAGGGCAAGGATGGCCGACGAGTGACAGCCCGCTCGAAAGGTAAGGTCGAGAGGCCATTTCGCACGGTAAAGGAGATGCACGAAACCCTCTATCACTTTCACGAGCCAAAGGATGAGGAGGAAGCCAATGCCTGGCTCATGAACTTCCTAGTGCGCTACAACGCTATGGAGCACCGCTCCGAGCCGCATTCGCGCATGGAAGACTGGCTCGCAAATTTACCTGCTTCCGGTGTACGAGCCGTATGCAGTTGGGAGCGCTTTTGCACCTTTGCGCGCGAACCCGAACGGCGCAAGGTCGGCGGCGACGCCAGGGTGTCGGTGGCCGGGGTCAATTACGAAGTCGACCCGGACCTCGCCGGCGAAACGGTAATACTCTGGTGGGGCATCTTCGACAACGAGCTGTATGTCGAGCATGGTGACAAGCGTTTCGGCCCCTATACGCCAGTGGGCGGACCAATCCCTTTGTATCGCTACCGCACGTTTAAGAAATCTCCCACCCAACAACGTGCGGACAGAATCGAGGCGCTTGCCGAACAATTGGCCTTACCTCGGGCCGCACTGGAAGGCAATCCCCGTGCAGCTTTGCTTATCCGTAACACAGAAGTGCCCGTAACGATGTTTACGGACCCGGATCCCTTCCAGGAATTCGCCTACCTTAATGTCTTGGCTGCCAAGCGGGCAATAGCCGATTACCTGGCCATTCCGCTTGCTAAGGTGCCACCGGAACAACTCGAGTGGATTAACACTCTCGTCGACACCACGCTCAACAAAAAGGAAGTCATCGAGCAGGTGGAAGAATACTTTGGTCGTCGCACAGAAAGGGAATCACCATGTTGAGTGACGTTAGGTCCTGGATTCTGGAGACTGGTTGCTGGTCGTCGGTACGAGAAATCAGATTCATCGGTTTCGGAATGGATTAAGGAGAGCGTGTCCGCGGGTCGACGTACGCGCATATGGGCGTCGAGAAGGTTACGCGGCGTGAGGGACCGGGGCCTGCTCTGCCACTTCTTCCTGTGTCAGATCAACGACGCTCTTCGGCTTTCGGAGATTGGCGTTCAGCACTTCCTTGTCCAATTCCTTTTCCCATCGGCTGACAACAATTGTTGCGACTCCGTTTCCGATGAGGTTGGTAAGCGCCCGGCATTCACTCATGAATCGGTCGATGCCGAGGAGGATAGCCAGAGACGCGATCGGAACAGATGGCACTGCGGAGAGTGTCGCTGCGAGCGTGATGAAACCGGCGCCAGTAACACCGGTGGCACCTTTGGATGAAAGCATCGCGACGACCAGAAGAACAAGTTGTTGCCCAAGATCCAGATGAGTGTTAGTCGCCTGGGCTAGGAATACCGCTGCCATTGTCATGTAAATGTTAGTGCCGTCGAGGTTGAAGCTGTAGCCGGTCGGAATGACCAGTCCCACGGTTGAAGGGGGGCACCCGAGGCGCTTCATTTTCTCGAGCATTCCAGGCAGCGCGGTTTCCGAGGAGCTTGTACCGAGCACCAGAAGAAGCTCTTCTTTGATGTAGTTGAGATAGCGGAAAATCGAGAATCCGTTGAAAGCGGCGATCGATCCCAGGACGATGACAACGAACAGCCCCGCCGTCAGATAGAAGCAGAACATCAGGTAGCCTAGATTCTTCAACGCGCCCAACCCTTGACTTCCGACCGTGAACGCCATCGCACCGAAAGCTCCGACCGGCGCAACTTTCACCACGATCCGTATGATCCCAAAAAAGACTTTTGCCGCCAAGTCAACCGCGGTCAGAATCGGATTACTCCGGGTGCCCATAAACGAAATAGCGAACCCGCTCAGGATCGCTACCAGAAGCACCTGAAGAATATCGCCAGATGCAAACGCGTTGAAAAATGACGAGGGGATAATGTTCAGCAAAAAGTCTACGGGATCGAGTGAATGCGCCTTTTGTGCAAATGCTTGGGACTGCTGGAGCTGAATTGAATTCAGGGATTTCGGATCAACGTTGAAACCGGCCCCAGGATGCAAAGTGTTGACAACGATTAATCCGATAAAAAGCGCGAGCGTGGAGACGATTTCGAAATAGACCAGCGCCTTGATCCCGACCCGGCCAAGTTTTTTCAGGTCGCTCATCGAGGCGATTCCGTGAACGACCGTGCAAAAGATGATCGGCGCGATGATCATCTTGACCAAACTCACGAATCCATCTCCCAGAGGTTTCAGGTTCTTACCTAGACCCGGGTTAACGTAGCCGACCACGATGCCGAGGAAGACGGCAATGAGAACCTGGATATAAAGAACGCGATACCAGGGTTTCTTTTGGGTAGGATTGTGCATGAGCGGAATTGCGGGGGGAGTTCTCCTGAATTGCAGGCACGCAGCCCGAAGGATAGTAGGACAAAAGCCTAATCAGCACAAGATGTTCATTCGCGGATTGGACTCGCGACGGCGACCGGCGAATCCCGCTCGATTCCGAGAGCGCGATCATGAGATCTTCGGCGGCACAGAATTTGATCCTCGCGCTTTGGAACTATTGCGATCCCGAAGTCGAAGGAGAGGGAAGAGCTTCAGAATCCAGTTAGCAGATCCGGACGTTTACAACCGGGAGGTAACTATTTCAGGTAGTCGATGAACTCACGGTAACGCCGTTCGCCGCTGGAATCTAATGAGCGGTCCACAGTTTCCTTTGCCACCGGATACAATAGCCCCGGCGTGACCCATTCGGCGCCCTGGGGGCGCTGTAAGTCCGGCGATAAAGCGGCAACCGGTTTGTCGTAGTGCTCTTTATCCAGACTGCAGCCTCTTCCTCGGCTGTCCCGCCGATCTCCCCAATCAGAATCAATCCATATTCCATGCAGCCACTGGCATGAAAACGCACCCGAGCTGCCAGTGATACCCTGGACAAGGAGTCTGGTGTTATTATCGATTAGAATAGACATCGGCAATGAATGATTAACGGACCTGTCTTTTATGGATGCAGATTGAATTCCCATCTGGATCCGAGACGATGGCCATCCGGCAAACCGGAGTTTCGAACGGAGCTAGGGTAAACTTTATGTTATTTGCGCGCAGCCCGGCCACGGCAGAATCAAACTTTCGACCTCAAAAGCGATAGAGGGACAAAAGCGATAGAGGGACAGGTCAATGAGATAGAAAGTGAAGGAAGACGAGATGGATTTGGGATTGCGGAATGCAAGAAGTTTGAGTTCGGAGACAGGCGAGGGGGCAGCAAACAAATAGACAGCATCCTGCATCACGAGGTTCGGCAAAAACGAAGCGCGGCAGGCGTCCGGCAGAAAACTGCAAGGCAACGCTAAATACCGTGCAAGCAGATCGGGTGAAAATTGAGTTGGAAAAATCTTAACCGATCGGTCGGACTCGCAGATCGCGGAAAACCCAGAGAGTGTTAGCAGAGCCCAGGGCTGTTAAGCGCGTGGCAGGGCGCCGACGTTTGTAACCCAGCTTGCGCTTGAGATTGTAGAAGTGGGCTTCCACAAAGGACTGACTTCCCAGGGGGAACCGTGGCCGGCGGTCTGGAAAATGAATCGACGGTCAACCACTCTGGAAACGCAGTGGTAAAAACTCTGCCCCTCAGCCTTGATGCGCGGGAATCTTATGGGTGTGAAGCCGACTATACAGAGCAAAAGAAAAAAGTGTAACTAAAAGGACCCGCTCGCCTCCGATATTTGACCTGTCCGCTTCTCCTTTTTCAGGAAGTCTCTTGATCCCTGGGGTGGGTCGATCCCAACTTTCTCTTTCCATGTTATGATCCTTGAGGTTCGTCTCCAGACGCCAACCCAGTCGCCGCTGGGCATTCGGTGGCGACTTTCTGGCGGGGTCCGATCTTACCATCCAGCCCGGATTAAGCGGCGAAATGCGGCCCGTGTTCGCGCTCGTTCCCGAAATTCACACCAACGCGACATAAAACTCATCCAGAAAGCATTTGCTTCCTGTAGACTGGACAGAGGACCCAATGGAGTAGTCTGGATCGTAGATTTGTGTTACGGCGATAAAAAGCGCCAAACAATGCCCTTGGGTGAATCTGCTTTGATACTGTATTCCGTCCACGTTTGCGCCGTGATTCATTATAGCAAGCGCCCATGCTTGTGGGACCCGAAGATTCGCTGCCATTAGAGAGGCGACGTCGACTCCCGAAGCGTTCAGTGTGTGGGGATCGCAAAAATCGCAAATTGAGACTTGAGGAACCTGCAGGCTAGAGACTTGATAGCTCATCCACCTGTAAGTGCGAATACGGCAATCGTCTTTGATCATCTCATCGCCGAACAGTTCGCGGAGCGCTGTCTGCAGGTTCTCTCCAGCGTATAGGACGCCAAACGGAGAGTTCTTCGGCGTGAATCGATTATTTGCCCTTTTCCCAAATGGATGGCGGAATATTGGATTGAATGAACCCGAATCCAATCGGTGGAGACGGCAACGCCAACCAAGGGTCGTCCCGCAAAGTTACTGGGAGGGCGATAAGTCGTTCGACGCAACTTCGTTCCTAAGGCTCGACATCACCCCAAGCTAGACGCTCCACCAGCGAAAAATTGCCTGCGCGGAGCGCGTCAAGGGCGCTTTCCGCCGAGACTATCCCGAGGATTGAGGAAGAACATGACGCGACCCCAATCATCTATTTGTGGCGATTCAGACAAAATAGAGAGCACTTGAGAAAGGCCGCTTAGGGGGCCGTCCTTCGAAACTGCCAAACCGGAAATCGCACCGCTTTCTGTTTTGTCTCTCTCCAGCCTAGTAATTGTCCATTTTTATGCCGTTTCAGGACGCTGGTTTTGGAAATCCCTAGTCTCCGAGCCGCTTCGTCCGCAGAGATGCTTCCTCCATCCTCCTGTTTGCGGATTCACGCAGAAAAACACCTCTGGCCATGGCACGGTCCAACGCCTTATTAGGCAGATGTTCCAATTCGGAGTGGACCTTGACGACCGCCCTTGCGATCGCGATAACTTCACGTCCATATGTTTCTCAAGATGGGACACAACTCCGCCTCAAACAGTCGCTCTGATACCGTCGTCATCAACCCTATTGCTATTTGGTGTGAACGAAGTTGTCAACTTTGTAAACTACCCAGAAGGCCTAAGCCCAACGGCCTGCGCTCCCCGAGCGCCTTACAGCCGTTTCTCCACTCTCGGCTCAACAACCGTCCCGTCCGGCAACAGAACGGAGGATTTTTGCTCGGTACTGCGCCCACCACCCGGGTGAGGCATTGTATGGAAAAGACCCGAACATGCCATACTCGGCAAATTTCATGGTGTTCGGAACGCCTGTGCCAAATGCCTTATCTAGGTAGCTACACGTCGTGTTCTTCCACGATTCATACGGGGCCTTCTCGATGTATCCTTGGAGCATCTCATTGCCTGTCGCAATCTGACGCTGAATCAGTTCAATCCCCTGAGATCGAGTGATATGGTGGTGTTCTCGTCGCCTGAGTCCTTGCTTTGGGGTGCCATTTTGCAGTGTTCGAAAATTCGGCGATGTCACTGTACTCCTGTTCTCGGCTGACGCGACCAGCTCAAATCCCAAAGCTTTTTGAATCTGAGCTACGCCTTCGTGGAACAATGTTCTCGGCGCTCCAGCCGAGCCCACTTCTGCGAATGACCTGAAATCCGAACGTGAAAACCCGGTTATTTGTCATCATGCCAATCGCCCGTAGATCCTTTACTGGAGCCGAAGCGTGGGCAGAGTGGATTCGAACCACTGAAGGCGTAAAGCCAGCAGATTTACAGGACATATCGACCCTAGGAGAATTCGGGTTTAGCGGGCAACAAGCGAGCAAAACCCGAACCTAGCTCAACTCAGCTCGACATCTCGCCGTTTTTTCTTCCAATCAGGGCTCTTGAAAGATTGGCCTCGCATAAGAAAAAGTCGGAATGACGCCGGCGAGATGTTTTGGGAGGTTGACCTGCGACCTCACGGCAAGCGCAAGTATTTTTCGTCCACCAATTGAAAGGCGAGCTTTCCTGTTAAAACCCTGAGTGGCGCGGATAAATCTTTCCCAGGCAAACTCCGACTTTTCAAACACCCTCTTAGAGGATGCCGATTATGCCTGAGCGCTTCTCTGCATCCTTTTGGGCTACCAAGAGGTACTCTTCTGGTGCATTGTAAGGTAACAGCTTAATAGCTAATTTCGTAATTGTTGAAGACCAGAGGACGAAAGCCATGAGCGATGCGAGCCGAAGACACGTCACGCTTCCAGCCCTTTTGTCTTTTTTCCTACGCGCAATGCCACTTCCGCTGATGAAACCATGGTGGAAATTGCTCCTTGTGGCTGCGGTTTGCGGATTTGTGGGCTACGTGACGGTTTTTGTGGCACCAAGACGAGACATGATCACCCAAAGAGGGAATTCTTCTCGTGCCTTGCATCTGGCTCAGAACATCCGTGAAGAAGATCGCAACTTCCTAGATGACCTCGTCCAGAAACAGAACCAGGACGATCACCACGATGGGAATCCTCTCTCGGCTCCTGATCAGAACATCGGCAAAGCTGGGACAATTGTCTCAAGCCCTAAACCGGTCCCAAGGGCGGAGTTGGTTATCAATACCGAAATCGTCAGGCGCGGCGAACTGGTTGTCCACAACGGGACAACCAAACTTAAGCGTCAGACCACACACCTTAGTCGGATAGGGTGGGGGAGATTGAAGAGGCCGCCGCCTGATTACTCATACCCGGTGGAAAAACAAATCTATGGTAGGATCATGCCATTTTGTCTCTCTCGACCGCGTCTTCTACGCCTTACTCGTTAGTGTTTACCGCTCACCGTTTGTCTGCGGCTTAGTGGTTAGCTTCTATTTTTTCATCCTGCGGCCCGCTGGCGGGCCGTTTTCTTTTCTTTGCAGCTTCTTGTAATCGTTTCACGTAGCCGGCGGTTGTGATCACAAGAAACTTTGATTCTGAGTAAACTGCCTGGAATTTTCTATCCTCCGTTTTCCATTCTTGTAGGCCTGCTTTGGCCTTCGATCGCTCCCACGTTTGACCGCTCCCATTGATCTTCAGAAGCATTTCAATTTCGTCATCGGAAAAGGCCCCCTTAGTAGAGGACTCGGATCCGGCCTTCACATAGGTAATCGCATCGGTCTTGCCGTCATGAAAATGAGCTGTGATGTAGTACGACGCCTCCTTGAACATCGCGAATTCATCAGCAGATGCTTTGTGCACAGGTTTTCCATACCTTTCGATTGCCTCTTCCAGGGTATCGCCGATTCTCGCCTGACAGATATTCGCGACTCCCAAGAGCAACAGGAGAAGGGTCGACGATCTAGATAAATGCGAAAAACGGGCGGTCATCATCTTCGGCGGTTAATCTGACCGGCGCTTCTCCTCCAGAAGCACAATCGCCGTTTGCTCCCACTCCTCCAAAAACCGCCGGATCGCGAGCATCGAAGCGAGCAAGATTTTATCATGGCCGGCGAGCCATCTGTCGACCTTTGAAAGGGATACACCAAGCTCTCGAGAGATTCGCGCTTTTTTCCATTTTGATCGCTCGGCGAAGGTCCGAAAACGCATTAAAATTTCGGCTATCTCGCGTTCTCTACGTTCTTTCTGTACGGCGTCCATCAGTCTCAGGAATCAAAGCGTTATTCAACAAAGCCACACCGAGCTCAACCAAATTTGCAATTCTCAGCAACGAGATATTCCGAGCAGCGCTTCGGACTCCAGCGGTTGCGCCGCAGCACGCGTTCTTCACCGGCGGGGGACGGCGGAGCAGTGGATCAAGGAAGGCAAGCAGGCGGTGAAGATGACGCGGCTGTCATGTCATCGCTTCCGGGCCAACGAAGTGCGCTTGCAGTTGAGCGTGCTGGCCTACAATCTGGGGAATCTGTGGAGGCGGATGGTGTTGCCGAAGAGGATCGACCACTGGTCGCTGACGAGCTTGCGGCAGCCGCGGCAGCGGCTGGTGAAAACGGGTGGCCGGTTGGTGAAACATGCGCGGTACTATTGGCTTCTGTTGGCCGAGGGCCATCTGACGCGGCGGGTGCTCGCTGCGATTCTGCGGCGGATCTGGGCGCTGCCTTTACCGGCGGGGTAAGAGCTGGCGGCTTGCCGGGGCGGAAGGATGGTGAGGAAAAGAAGGAGGGATGGTGGAGTGTCCGAGAATTGCGCAGAAACGCGCCCAAGTCTCCCGGTTGACTCCCGCCAGAAGGGGGTACCGCCCGCTTTTCATGGGCACTGGTAAGGTTTTCCGGCGATGCGCTGCAAAGTAATTGGTCGCAATCGAGGCGACTGCTGTATACTGATCAAAACCGCGAAGCCAAAATGGAAATTCCGGTTGAAGAGACCCGGCAGTACATCCGCGATTTTGCCGCCTAGCCGGGATGACGGAGACCGCGCGAGAACTCTACAACAAGATGCTGGAACTCTATCCGGAGCGGGTCAATCCGCTACCCCTTTGGCTTTCGGCGCGCACGGCCAAACCGTAAAGTGTTTCGAATGAAAGGAGTTTTCTTATGCGGCGATTGCAACTCTTAGCTCACGGCGAACCTTCAGAGGTCATTGAACTCAACACGGTCTCCGAACCGGCTCTTGGCCAGGAGGATGTTCTCATCTCGATGGAAGCGGCCCCGCTCAATCCATCGGACTTTCTGCTTGTCCGCGGCAACTATGGCGTCCGGCCGGCCTTCCCATCCTCGCTGGCGCGGAGGGCGTTGGCCGAGTCGCCAAACGGGATCGAAGGTTGATGTCGCTCTGCGGGCAAGCGAGTCCTGATTCTGCCGACCTACGAGCAGGGCACGTGGGCAGACCAGGTTGTCGTCCCGGTGCGCAACATCGTGCCGATGAGCGACGAACCGGATCCCCTGCAACTCTCGATGATTGGGATCAATCCCGCTACTGCCTATCTCTTGCTGAGCCGATACGTTTCCCTGATGCCCGGCGACTGGATCGGTCAAACCGCAGCCAACTCGGCCATGGGGCAGTACATCATCGCACTGGCGAAGCTCGCAGGAGTCAAGACGCTGAATGTCGTCCGCCGGAAAGAGGCTGCCGAACAGGTGCGGCAGTTGGGAGGTGACCGCGTAGTCCTCCAGGGTGACAACCTGCACAAGGATATTGAGGAGGCGCTCGACGGGAAGAAACTTAGCCTCGTCCTCGATACGGTGGGTGGAACTCCCGTGGGCGAGTTGGCCAAGTCGCTCAAACCTGGCGGCTCGATTGTCGTCTACGGCCTTCAAAGTGGGCAGTTCCCGGCCCTTCGCCCAAAGACTTCATCTACCGCGGTCTTAGCCTCCACGGATTCTGGCTCATCAATTGGATACGCAACGCGCCGCGCGCAGAGATCGAGGAGATTTACCAGAAGCTGGGCGACCTCGTAGCTGATGGATCGCTCTCCGCCGCAGTGGAGCATGTGTACCCGCTCGACCAGTTCAAGGAAGCATTCAAGCAATCTTTGAAATCGAATCGCAGCGGAAAGATCCTGTTCAAGTTTTAGCGACCACAGAAGCACGCTCAGGTCGCCGT
>CAVTQD010000058.1:0-212337 GCA_963736745.1 uncultured Verrucomicrobiae bacterium
GCGGCTACCACGCCTATGGCGAGGAAGGCGTGCGATTTTACACGCGTTACAAGAGCGTGATGCAACGCTGGTACCGCAGCAACTCAAAGAGCATCGAAAAATCCTCGAGCTCGCCATCGTTCAACATGCCAACCGTATAAACGAGCACGAGGAAAGAACCACCATGACGAAAACCGAGCACCGCGATCAGGTTGACCTGGGCGAAAAACCCACCGTCAAAGCAGCCGTCTCACACGGCTACAAAAGCCCGTTGCACGAAATGACGCAGACCACCCCCACCTGTCTGTGGAACGATTCGGCCTCGATTCAAGAGCTCACTTACTCGATCGAGCACGGCGCGGTGGGTGCTACTTGCAATCCCGTGATCGTCCTGGAAGTGCTCAAGAAGGAAATGCCTGCCTGGCGCGACCGGATCGCCCAGCTCATCCATGACATGCCGACCGCGACCGAGGACCAGATCGCCTGGAAGCTCGTGGAGGCAGTCACGGTCAAGGGCGCTCAACTCTTGCAGCCCGTCTTTGAGCAACACCAGGGCAGGAACGGCCGGCTTTCAGTCCAGACCGACCCACGTTTCTACCGGGATTCAGCGGCCATCGTCGCACAGGCCGTCCAGTTTGCCGGCCTCGCCCCCAACATCATCGTGAAAATCCCCGTGACGAAAGCGGGCATCCCCGCAATCGAGGAAGCAACCTACCGAGGCGTCAGCATCAACGCGACGGTATGCTTCACGCTTCCGCAGTGCGTGGCGGTGGCCGAAGCAGTGGAGCGCGGACTGAAGCGGCGCGAGAAGGAAGGCAAGGACATCGCCACGATGGGACCGGTGTGTACGATCATGGTCGGCAGACTGGACGATTGGCTCAAGGTTGTCGCCGACAAACGCAATATCACGGTGGATCCCGGGATTCTGGAGTGGGCGGGCGTCGCGGTATTCAAGAAGACTTATCAAATTTTCCGCGACCGTGGCTACCGGCTGCGATTGTTGTCCGCCGCGTTCCGCAATCACATGCACTGGAGCGAGCTGATCGGCGGCGAGGTCGTGATTTCGCCGCCGCACAAGTGGCAGGTTCGATTCAATGCGAGCGACATCGATGTCGCGGTTCGTGTCGACAAGCCCGTCGAGCCGCGCTCGTGCAAGAGAACTCGGAGAAGTTCCAGGATTCCGACGGGCGTATCGGAACGAGGCGGGTTATCGACCGACGAATTCGACAGTTCCCCGCGAACCGCGCTTTACGCTGCGGCAGTTCATCTCAGCGTGCCACGACCTGGACAACCTGAGATCTGTCGCGATTTCATGCTTCCCAACCCGGACGCAGCCTGAGAGCGCTCATATACCGAGTGTGCGGACTGCTGCCCAAGTCAGAATTCTGCGCGCCGCCGCCGAGCGAGTGCTCGGCGCCGCGCTACGGGCCTTGAACGCCGCGGCGCCGAGTAATGACAGCGTGCTTGCTCTGACGCTGGTTACCGAAGCCGTTCCCAGAAAGCTTCCGCGGTTTAGTTTAATTCCGTTGGAAGCAGGGGCCATTCCTTTCACGCCTAAAATCCGAAGTTGGGATCCTCGTCGTCGTGGTCGTCCTCGATCAGTCGGCGTTTTTCTGCAGCGAAGAGAGTCCGATTGACCGCAATTATTTTGTCCAGTTAGTCTGAGGGTCAAACATCCGGATTCTCGAGGACGAAGGACCACGAGTAGAGTAGAGAGGGTACGGCGATAAGTTTAGGTTACAGCAAAGCCTGGGTCAGAGTTTCCTCGTCTGTGCCTTAGGGCTGCATACCTTGCCTAAGCCGCCTCCCTCTCCCTCCTCGAAACGGGACGGGCAAGTCCCGCATCCGGCTTTCGCGTGGACTTCTTGTCCTCGAGCTTTCACAGGTCGAGCCCTCCTCGCCTGTTTGGCTTTGGCACTCAGCTTCGCTCTTCGGCCACCGGTTTTATTCCAGTCCTAGATGTTTCCATCAATCGGCCCAGTGTCCTTCTGCGTCTGCTTGCCTCACGCAGGGCCCCTTCGCTACCTTCCGGCTTTCACCGGCTTTCTTCACTACTATGGGCCCCTCCGACTCCCGGCCCTAGCAGCCCAAAGTGTTATTACCTTCCACTCCAGACTTTGCAGCTTGACCCATCGCTAGGGCGGGTCTCCCAAGTTCCTGGTTGTTCTTTCAGAGCGCGCTGCCCGACTTTACCCCGGAAAGTCCCGTTAGGGTTTGTGTCATCTCCCCCTCCCGGGTGTTGGCTTCCTTTCGCTCGAGGATCTTGGCCACTTTCATCTTCTCGTTTCGAGGCTTTCATATGCCGGTTCACTTTCGTTGCGGCTCACTCCTTCGCCGGCCAGAGGCTTCAGACGGTACCCAGCCGTCTGCTCTGTCCGCTTAGTGTTTGATGACTCTTTACATGGCTAATTCCTTTCATTTAGCGAGAACAACCAAACTTCGCTTGGCGCTCCGAGCGACGAAGGACGAGTCCTCAATTTCGAAGTTTGGGTTTAGTGGTCGTGCGACTTAGGGGTTTTGGAATCCGGCACCGTGAATTGCACCCTTTCGCTGGTGATGACGTGGTGCGTGGGGTCGGCCAGCTCGACCAGCACCTTGTGCGAGCCTGGCTTCAGGCCGACGACGATGATCGTTTCGCCGCTGGCGTCGACGAAGTGCCACGGCGCATCGTCGACGGTAATGTGGACGTGGCCGATGCGCGGCGACACATCGAGTGCGCCTTTGCCGAACACCGGCACGACGCGCAGGTTCTCCGCCCGGTACTGGATGAAGACCAGCCCCTGCGCCAGTTGCTCGGGAAGCGGCGGGTCGACGATCAGCTTCGCCGGCGGCTCGTTCTCGATGGCGACCAGCGGCGAAGGGCCGACGATATCCTTGGCGCTCGGGATGATGTTCATGTGAGTTTTACCTTTCTTTTCGTTTTGGCACTGGGTTTGTGGCGGAGGTAGGTTTGCCGTCGCGGTTTCAGCGGCCAACTTGGCCATGGGCAGGCTGGAAGCGGCCACTAGCCCCGCGCAGTTGACCAGAAATCCTCGACGAGACACACCAATATCTGAACGAGGCTCATCGTGGCTGAGATTGGGTTTGGCCCGAGCTTAGAAAATTCTTGGTGTTCATAGAATCGCGGCGACCTGAAAACATTGTGGGCGTTCCACAGGATTCATGTTTTGATGAAGCTGGAACAGCAGGCACAAGCGCGACTTACCATGACGCTAACGGTACGCATCATCGTTTTAGTAAGCCCATGTCGGCACCAAGATCACGCGCGGGTTTGATTCCAAGCCGCTCCAGGGCGTCGTGGTAGACCTTCACCGCCTCTTCGGCGGTGAGTTGGTGGTCCACGATCAGGCGCAGCATCTCGATGAAGGTGAGCGGGTGTTCGGACAGTTTGATCTTACGGCCATACAACGCTACCCGGGCGCCGTACTTCTGTGCATCAGCGATCATCTTGAAAGCATCGTAGGTTGTCCCGGCGCTGCCGCCCAGGATACCTACGATTAACTGAGGATCGTAATTGACTAATTCCTCGAGCGATCTCGGACCGTTGTAAGGGATTTTCGGAACAGGGGTCGGCCGCGTTTGGTCACGCCAGCCAGCGACCGAGCGATGTGGTCGTTAAGGAACGCGGGAACGTCGGGTTCGGGAATGTTCGGGTCGACGTTCGGATTGAAGACTTCGAGAAAGTAGCCGAAGCCTTTCCGCTCCGCTTCCAGCCGAAAATCATGGAATTCGCGCAACGCATAATGGTCCGCGTCAAGATTGTTGGTGAAGGTCATGGAGTAGAGGCCAAGGTCCGCGCCGATCACCTTTTCACCAGGCTCGGGGCGAGGCGGCCGACATGATGTGCTCGATCGTGGCGCTGCGAAACGAACGGAAGCTTCGCGCGGATATTTGCCGCCACGCACGGCCCAGATTCGGAGCTGTCATTGGCGCGGGCCGCCGGCGTCACCGGCGAGGTCTCGAACGGCCGCTCTTCCATCGCCAGAATCTCGAGGTTCGATGCCGACAACAGCACAAGGTCGACGATCCCTTGACGAATGACGTCGCGGATTTGCGCGCGATACTCTTCCAGCGTTTTCCAGCGGGCTGCCGACTCACAACCCTCCGCGGGCGGCGCCCGCGTCCCGGCCCCGGCGCGGTTACGCCAAAGGCCATGTCGGCGTCTTTAGCGTCAGCGATAATGAAGGCTTTGCTCCCGGAAGGATCGGCACGGAGTCCGCGATTTTTACGTCCAGTGATTTGGTCATGGTACGAATGGGGTTTGACGAAAACCGAACCTCTCGCCGTACTTCAGCCATTCGGAGAGGGGCTTAAGCCCCCTCCCCGTCTGCCGCGGTTTCCGGGGCAAAGGCGTGAATCAAAAAACTCCCAACAAGCGCGAGTGAGGCCTGTCGAGTGTTCCGGTTACGGATCGTGGCAGTAAAGAAGTCAATGTAAGTTTCAGTGACTTCGGGGCCGGTATTGGCTTGTCCTCAGGCCGACTCGATTTCATTAGTCAATAATTAGATTGTTATTTCACGAGAGATTTTTTTACCATAGCCTTCTATTTGCAGGTATAAAGTATTTATTATAAGGCATTTATGGAATTCATTGCAATCCAGAATCATAGAATGAAAAAATGTGCTCGATATCACTTTGACTTATTCACGGCCATCAAAATCCTGGATTCAGAGCATTTTACACCCATTGAAAACGACCGGTCGCGGAGTCCAAGTGGAAGCAAATACCACATCGACGTCAGCCGGTTTGCGTGACGCCTTGGCCGGTGATCGGCATAGACCGCTTTACCACTTCCTCGCACCCGCTAATTGGATGAATGACCCAAATGGGCCAATTTTCTGGAAGGGCAAATATCATCTATTCTACCAGTACAACCCCAACGGCCCATTTTGGGGCTCACTGCATTGGGGCCATGCGGCAAGCTCTGACCTGGTGCATTGGGAGGATTTTCCGATAGCGCTCTCGCCGTCGAAGGAAGGCGCGGACAAAAACGGATGCTGGTCAGGATGCACGGTCGATGACAAAGGGGTTCCCACGGCTCTGTACACAGCCCCTGGACCGCAAACAGTCTGTCTGGCAACGGGTGACGACGATTTGATCAACTGGACGAAACGAGAAGCTCCAGTTATCAGTGCGCCGCCCGAGTTGCCGCTGGCTGGGTTCCCGTCTATCACGGGAGATTCCTCGGCAGATTTTCGTGACCCGTTTGTTTGGCGTGAAGGGGAACGGTGGTTTCTTTTGATAGGCTCCGGGATGCCAGGAAAGGGTGGAACTGCGCTCTTGTACGAATCGGACGATTTGCGCGAGTGGCGCTTTTTGCAGCCGTTCTTTACCGCGGCGGTCGGAACCGATTGCAAAATGTGGGAATGTCCGGTCCTCCTTCGTTTCGGCGATCGTTGCGTTTTGTTTGTCTGTCCTCACCCGGAATCGACTTACATCTATTGGTTCGCCGGCGATCGGGAGAACGGTGCCCTGCGCGAACGGCGGCGCGGAAGACTCGACTGCGGCGCGTATGCATACGCAGCAAACTCTTTTTACGATACAGGACACGATCGCTACTTGTTATGGACCTGGATCAAAGAGGGACGTCCCGGGAAGATCCGCCGTGCCGCCGGATGGGCGGGCCTGCTAAGCCTCCCTAAAGAGTGCAGCCTGGATAATGATTATAATCTTATCCTGAAACCGGCAGCCGAGCTAAAGTCGCTCCGAACCGAGAACCGGATGATCCAGCGAGAGAAGTTCACCTGCTCTTCTGAGAATCCCTTTTCGACGTTCTCGGGTGACTGCCTCGAATTCGAAGTGCAGCTCTCGTTCGATGAATTTGCCATTTGCGAGTTGAGCGTCCGAGCGACTCCCGACGGTGCGGAATGCACTACGATTTCTTACAACAGCGGAGAAAAATTGCTAACCGTTGACGGAAGCAAATCCAGCCTTGATCCCGACACTCGTCAGCGAACCTTTTCGGGTCATTTGGCTCCCGATCAGAATGGCGTGGTTCGATTTCACGCCTACCTGGATCGCTCAGTTCTGGAAGTTTTTCTAGCGGATTCGGTGTGTATTACCCAGCGTATGTATCCGATCCGAGAAGATAGTCTGGGCGTAAGTTTCGCAGTTAAGAAGGGGTCGGTAATCGTCCAGCGGCTTAGTGCATGGAAATTGGCTTCGATCTGGCCGAACAGGACGACTTCGGCGCTGCACGTTGAATCATCCGTCTAATTAATTTTCAAAAATGTCCGTGCGTCGGCTTTGACAACGCGTTAATAATGCCCGGTGCCAACATATTCAGCCGAGTAGGATTCAAACTTACCTACTTGGCCGGTTTTCGGTTCAGTCTTGACGTCATACACATGGTTGCCAACTACCTGGTCAGTCTGAGTATCGAAGATCATCAGGCTTTTTGCCCCTTTGGAGTCAGGTTCACGTACCGTTGCAACTGCGATGTAACGTGACTCTTTAGCGCCCCTTGTTTTGTGTTGCTCAATCGGCTGTTGGTAAGCAAAGCGACCCTCTTCCTGGGCGACCTGGCGCTGGCGTTCAGTCGCTTCATGAACTGCTACGATTGTGATTACGATAGCAGCACCAGCTATAGCGCTACTGACTGCAATAGCTTCCATTATATCTCCACGGCTACAGCCGTTAAGACTTGAGCACAATAAAGCCGTTACGACACTTCCAGTTATCAGTTTCGTCATAGAGAAAGAATTTGATCCGTCAATCTGCTGCGCCCTCCCGTCTCGCAGCGTCAAGAATGTCCGCTGTTCCAGGACCTGAGACTACCCCGGCCTGCGGATCAACTTTGCCTCTTCGAGCAAATCGATCGTCTCGCCTTGAGCGTAGGCACAATGATAGATGCAGCGAAAGTTATTTTTTAGAGCAAGCCGGACTGAATAGTCGACGCGAGCGTGACAGGACTCCCGCCACAGCCTTTACCTCCTCTTCTGTGTAGGTGAGTCTTTGCCTTGGTCTTTACGTACGGCGTTGTCACCGGAGATATTCACTTTGATGGTATCAACTCCCTCTCGAACCATCGTCCGAGCGGCAACTCGGAGTTGATCAACTCCATTCGCGAACCGGGCAAAGCGAGACGCTTTGCTTACCAGCAAGTAAAGCGTCCTCGCTTTACCTCGCTTCGTAAGTAAAGCGTCCTCGCTTTACCTTCGGACCGCGGATGGAGGTGCGGGCGGCCCTGGCAGCCGGCACCATTTGATCGCCAGCGTCGGTGCGGCGTGTTTTGCAAGTGGATTGGCGTGTTCTGCTAGTGACAGGCTTTCAGGCGGAGTTATGCTGCAATCCACGACTACGACCAAAGCTCATGCGTGTGCAGCGCAAGGCGCATCGACATGACCTCGCTTAAATCATGAATGATCGATTCCGCATTTCCAGTCTTCTCGCCGACCAGCTGAGAGAACATAAGTTGACGCTGCCGTCATTGCTGCGTCTGGCGGAATTGTCGGCAGGGTTCTTCCAACAGGAAAGAATCTACGCCACGACCGCCGAACTTTTTGCGCTGTGGCGGGCCATCGGGGAAATGAGTCCCGATCCTGGGATTGGGCTGAAACTGGGCGCGGAACCACGGCTTGAGCGTTACCATCCCACGGCAATTGCCGCCGTTTGCAGCCGGTCCTTCCGCGACGCCCTGAAACGCATGGCCCGCTACAAGCAACTGACCTGCCCGGAAGAAATCCGCATTCACACCATACGGGACGAAGCCTCCGTGGAATTCTTCTACCTCGAAGCCGAAGAAGCTCAGCCCGATGTCTTGGTGGATCTGTGCCTTTCATGGATTTTGTCTATCGGACGTCGGGGCACCGACGGACAAGTTAGGCCGCTGCGCCTGGAACTCACCCGGCCTGTCCAAGACCGTGAGTTGCTGGAGGCCCACTTTGGCTGCCGTGTGCAATTCAGGGCCGACCGCAACGCGCTCGTGTTTCGCAGCAGCGACCTTGACCGGCCATTTGTGACCTACAATGTGGAATTGTTAACGGCGATCGGGGCCCAACTGGAAAGCGAACTCCAGGCTCGAAATGCCAGTTTGGACGTGGGTGAGAAGGTGAAGCACACTCTCAAGCGTTCGTTGGCCGGGAAACGCCCGACGCTTCTCGATGTCGCGCGCGAACTCGGCATGAGCGCACGCACGCTACAGCGCAGACTTAACGATGGGGACATCACCTTTCAACAACTTGTAGAAGATGCCCGGCGTGAGCTGGCGCACCACTATCTCAAACAAAGTACCGTTGAATTGAACGGGGTTGCCTTCCTTCTGGGTTATGGGGATGCCAACTCGTTCTTTCGCGCCTTTCATGGATGGGAAGGCACTTCGCCCGGGGAATGGCGCACGCGGCATGGCACCGCCGAGATTGCGGCGCTGGGACATTGAATAAGGAACATGACAACAACGAAATGGATATTTGATCACCATAACACCGACAGGAGTTCAAAAATGGAAAAGCGCAAACTTGGAAACAGTAATCTGGAAGTCTCGGCCATTGGTCTCGGGTGCATGGGCATGAGCTTTTCCTACGGGCCACCGAAAGATAAGCAGGAGATGACCGCTGTGCTACGGGCGGCAGTTGAACGGGGCGTCACCTTCTTCGACACCGCCGAAGTCTACGGCCCGTTCTTGAACGAAGAACTCGTGGGCGAAGCCCTCGCTCCATTTCGTAAGCAGCTGGTGATCGCCACCAAATTCGGGTTCGATCTCAATCCGGATTTTGATCCCCGCGGCATGAAGGGTTTGCCGGGTCTGAACAGCCGACCGGAGCATATCAAAGGGGCCGTCGAGGGCTCGCTCAAGCGGCTCAAGGTCGATGTCATCGACTTGCTCTATCAGCATCGGGTCGATCCGGACGTGCCAATTGAAGACGTGGCGGGAGCGGTGAAGGAGCTGATTCAGCAGGGCAAGGTCAGGCACTTCGGTCTTTCCGAAGCGGGAATACAAACAATTCGTCGCGCACACGCCGTCCAGCCGCTCACGGCTCTCCAAAGCGAATACTCTCTATGGACGAGAACCCCCGAAAAGGAAGTGATACCGACCCTCGAGGAACTCGGGATCGGGTTCGTTCCCTATAGTCCCCTGGGGAAAGGTTTTCTCACAGGGAAGATGGACGAGAATACGACATTCGACAGCTCCGACTTCCGTAGTACCCTCCCTCGTTTCACGCCGGAAGCTCTCAAGGCGAATCAGGTCCTGATTAATCTGCTCGGCAGCATCGCAGAACGGAAGAAGGCGACACCTGCTCAGATCGCGCTGGCGTGGCTATTGGCTCAGAAGCCGTGGATTGTGCCGATTCCAGGCACCACGAAGCTGCATCGTTTAGAGGAGAACATTGGGGCGGTTTCCGTCGAACTTACGCCGGACGATCTCCGTGACATCGATACCGCCGCCTCCAAGATCACCGTGCAAGGAACTCGCTATCCGGAAAAGCTCGAGAAGATGACCGGTCTCTGAGCGACAACGCGCCGCGAGGCCCACGGCAACTTAACCTCGAACCAGCGATTAACAATACCCCGCCTGATTAACGGCGAAAGGGGCCGTAATGAGACCTTATATCATTTGTCACATGCTCTCGTCTGTGGACGGGAAGATCGACGGCGCAGCTCTTGACGTAGTCACGGGCGAGGGCGAGTACGAGGCAACGGCTGCGAAGCTGAACGGCGATGCCTGGATTTGCGGTCGCACGACGATGCAGCAGCACTTCGCAGAGGATGAGCCGTTCGTCTCTGCCTCGAACACGCCGGCAGGACCTCGGCCCGTCTTTGTCGCTCGACAAGCAAAATCCTATGCCATCTCCGTTGATACGCTCGGCAAGCTGCGGTGGTCAGACGGTGATCTCGGTGGCAATCACCTCATCTGTGTGGTGAGTGAACAAGTCCCAGAGGACTACCTGGCCATGCTCCGGGAGAAGGGAGTCTCCTATATCGTCTCCGGAAAGTCCTCTGTCGACCTCGCTAATGCCGTAAACCAGCTCGGAGAGCACTTCGGAATCCGCACTCTACTGCTCGAAGGAGGCGGCCACATCAACGGGGCCTTCCTCCAGGCCGATCTCGTCGATGAGGTGAGCCTCTTGATTGTCCCTGGCATCGATGGACGCCACGACATTCCTGCCGTCTTCGACGGTGTGAGCTCTTCAAGAAACACAGCCGTTCCCCTCAGACTCAAATCCGTTGAGCAGCGCGGACGTGATGCGCTCTGGATTCGATACGAGGTGGTTCGGTCCACCGGTGGAGGGGGCTCGCTATCCGGAAAAGTTGGAGAAGATAACCGGTCGCTAAGAGAGACTTATTCAATCCCTCGATCCAATCAATAGAACTTACGATATGAAAACACTTGGCTATGCAACACAAACCGCCGACGCACCGCTCGCCCCCTTTGCCTTTGAACGGCGGGCATTGCGCCCGAACGACGTCGCGATGGAAGTCCTCTATTGCGGTGTCTGTCACACCGACCTTCATCAAGCGCGCAACGACTGGGGGTGGAGCATGTATCCGCTCGTTCCCGGCCACGAGATCATCGGCCGCGTGATTGAGGTTGGCAGCAAGGTCACGCGTTACAAGGTCGGGGACGCGGTCGCAGTCGGATGCATGGTCGATTCATGTCAGCACTGCGACCAGTGCCGCAAAGGCGAGGAACAACTGTGTCGGGAAGGCAACACGCAGACTTATAACGACCGCGATCGGATCACGAAGGACATTACCTACGGCGGCTACTCCAAACACTTGGTGGTCCGCGAGGAGTTTGCCCTGCGGGTGCCGGACGGCTTGGACCTCGCGCAGGCGGCTCCGCTGCTCTGCGCCGGCATCACAACCTATTCGCCCTTGCGCACCTGGAATATCGGCCCAGGCAGCCGGGTGGGCGTCATCGGACTCGGCGGGCTGGGCCACATGGCGGTCAAGCTCGCCGTTGCCATGGGCGCCAACGTAACCGTCATGAGCCGGACCAACGATAAGAAGGCTAAGGCGCTGGCCCTCGGCGCGGATCGGTTCCTCGCCTCGACGGACGCGGAGGCCATGGCGAAGGCTCAGTCCGGCTTCGAGCTCATTGTCGATACGGTTCCCGTCAAGCACGACGTCAATTCCTATATGCCGCTGCTGGACGTGGATGGCACGCTGGTGATTGTGGGCCAGATCGGCCTGCTCGCCGAACCGACCACGATCCCCTTTGTCATGGGGCGCCGCCGCCTGGCGGGATCGCCGATCGGCGGCATTGCGCAAACCCAGGAGCTGCTCGACTTCTGCGCGCGAAAGAACATCCTGCCCGACTGCAAAATGATCCGAATGGACCAGATCAACGACGCGTTCAAGCAACTGGAACACGGCGCCGATATCCACTACCGCTTCGTCATCGACATGGCTTCTTTGAAGGCCTGATCGGAAAATCTTCCGCTGTGCTGCGGTAATCCTCGAAAGTCGCAGGAAAACGATAAAGGCGAATTGGCATATTGGGATCGGGGTTGATGGGTGGCAAGCTGGGGACGATCTCGGCGCGAGCCGGACGTGAGGTTGTGTTCAGCTATGCGCGAAGCGTGCAAAATAAAAAAACTCGGGACGCATAGTCGGCTCTGGGGACGTCGACGAGCAATTCGCCACCAATTTCTTCGGACCGGTGACGCTGATCAAGGCGGCGCTGCCGGCATGCGGGCACGTCGCAGTAGGAGGAGACCAGCGTAACCACGGACTTCCCAGTGTGAGCATATCTACCGGCGCTCACAGAAAGGGACAACGTGTATATCAACCTAACGATCATCATAGAGAGCACGGCCCTTCCATGATAGACCGCCGTAAGTTTTTTGTAACAGGCCGGGAAAGCCTCAGCGTGCTTTTATTTCCCCTTTCGTGCCGTCATCCCATCAGCCGCAGTGTAGTCAGGACGTCTTCAGGGCTGTGACGGCAAGATTGAAATTTGTCTACCGACGCCGGCCGCCGACCAACGTTACCTCTAGCCAGGATCAACGGTAACTCACTCGGCCATCGCTGGCGTCCTTGACTATTCTGAGCGCAGAGGTCTGAATAACTCGCGGATCTCCTGGGCCAATGCCTCCGGCTGCTCCATTGCAGCGAAGTGTCCTCCTCGTGGCATCACACTCCAGCGACGGATGTCCCTGAAGACTCGTTCTGCTAAAGAACGGGGCGGCCGTACTATCTCATGAGGGAACTCACAATAGCCGGTGGGAACGGTGACGATTTTGGTCTCCTCGATCTGCCATGAGCTATGCCTACGCGAATAATAGGGCCAGAAGGACGAACCGATCGCGCCCGTGAACCAATACAACCCAATATTCGCGAGAAGCTGGTCCCGCGTGAAAACAGTTTCGATGTCTCCTGCGCAGTCAGACCACGCACGAAATTTCTCTACGATCCAGGCCGCAAGACCCGCCGGGGAGTCCGTCAGAGCAAAGGCGAGCGTCTGGGGTCGAGTACCTTGAATCCAGCCATAACCGGATTCCTCCTTCAGCCAGGTCCGGAGCTCCTCAAGGTACCGGCTCTCCTCCGGCGTGCGAGCGGATAACCCCTCCGCGTTATGGCCCACCGGCATCATGTTAAGGTGCAATCCCGACATACGCTCCGGGTAAGCGAGGCCAAGGCGCGCCGTGATCCTCGAGCCCCAATCTCCACCCTGCGCACCAAAACGCCTGTAGCCCAGAACGTCTGTCATCAACTCGGCGAAACAGTCGGCAATTGCTTCGATCCCAAAGCGAGCCTGACCTGAAGTGAAGGACAGACCATAGCCTGGAAGTGAAGGCACGACGACCGAGAACGCATCTGCAGGATCCGCTCCAAACCGACCTGGATCAGTCAGCCTTGGAATCAGCTCAACGAACTCAAAGACCGAACCGGGCCAGCCGTGGGACAGAAGCAACGGATGAGGATCAGGGCCCTTCCCAGGCACGTGCATAAAATGCAGGTCGATGCCTTGCAAGTTAACTTTGTATTGAGGAAAGGAATTCAGCCGCGCCTCTTGCGCGCGCCAGTCAAAGTCATCTCGCCAATAGTCGACAAATCCTGCCATCCAATTGATGTCCGTGCCATAAGCCCATGGCTCACCGGGCGCTTGATCAGGAAATCGCGTCCTTGACAGGCGCTCTCGCAAGTCGGCAAGAGCCGCATCTGGAACGTGTAGGTTGAAAGTTTCGGGTTGTTTGCTTGTCATTGCGTTTCTCCAGAGGTTTTCGACTCGTTTGCAAAGTTGGGAACTTTGCCCCTCGGACCATGCGTTTTCGACACGTTTGTAAAGTTGGAAACTTTTGGTGCTGCGAGCTCATGGCCGCGGATTGTAAAGCATACCACAGCACCAGAACCTGCTTCCTGAAGGCTGGCATCGTTTCTTTCGAGTATTCGAGCGTTCTCCGGTTCGCCAGCAGCCACACCTCTGAGATCGCCAGGCGCTGACGCGGCTCCGCTGGCGGGTCTTTCCGCGCCGGCATGGACTATGAAGTGGTGAGAAGGCCGTAGCTTAGCCTGCACGTTGCGCGCGGAGAGACACGCTCTCTCCAGTGGGCTGGTGGCTAGTGTGGGCGCGCGTGGCGCGGTAGGGTTGAGCTCCTGCGCGACCGGCGTTGCACGTCTGGACACTTCCCTTTCGCTGATTGCGCTGGCCGGAGCCCTTTATCTTCCATTCACTCCTTTTGCTTGTTTACGTTCTATGAACATGCAACGTCGGTCGCGCGTGAGCGCGACCCTACCGCGCCACGCGCGCCGATACGTGTCCACACTAGCCACTACCACTGAGGGTGGCGAAAGCCGGCGCAACCTCTTTGCGTTCTCATCCCCAGAGCAACAGCTTTTGGGCGTCATCAAACAACATCCGATGAGTGCCACCGAGCTGGACGAGGATAATATCATTGCCCCCGTTAGACGCACTCGATACCAGGCACCGGCCGCTTACCTCGGTATAACCCGTTTTCATGCCGGTAAATATAGAAGATCGGACACGCCCAGCGAAAATGCACCGCTGGTTGTGTTCCTGCACAGCAGTGTCGCAGTCGACTACCAGAACGGGATCTTCGCCGGAACCAACAACCTCGTCGAGGCAACAGGACGCCGATGACCGTCGGGGACTACGTGAACGCCAACAAGGAAGCGTTCACCAAGGATGGGCGCTACGCTATTACCTGGACCCCGGCACATGCCTCTAAAGTACCAACGGCAATATGATTACAATAAAAACCTCAACGTTCACCGTCACTAACCTCGGCGGCGGCACCAGCAGTAGAAGAACTCACCGACAAGATTCATCCTACTCGACGGTCACGCTCTTGGCGAGATTGCGAGGCTTATCCACGTCGCAACCTAATTTTACGGCCATATGATAGGCGAAAAGCTGGAGCGGAATCGCAGTCAGGACTGGAGAAATAAAATCAGGACATTTTGGAATGCAAATCACGTCGTCGGCGATGCTTTCGATTTGTTTTCTCCCTTCCGTGGCGACGGCAATAACACTTCCCTTGCGAGCTTTGATTTGCTCGATGCTATTAATGTTCTTCTCATACACAGCGTCATCGGGAGCGATCATGATCGACGGGACATTTGGTCCGATGAGCGCGATGACTCCATGCTTTAGCTCCGCGCTCGGATGACCTTCAGCGAACTTATAACTTATTTCCTTTAGCTTTAGTGCCCCTTCTAATGCGATTGGATAATTATACTGCCGTCCAAAAAACAAAAAGCCCTCTGCACCGACATATTTTTCCGCCAGCACTTCGATTTGTTCGCTCTGATCAAGGATTTGACGGGCTAAATCCGGGAGACTTTCAAGCGCGGAAATCACTTCGATCCCCTGAACGCTCGAGAGATTCCGGATACGTCCCAACAAAAGCGCGAGCAATGTCAGAATTATGACCTGTGATGTAAAGCTTTTGGTCGCGGCGACTCCGATCTCCGGACCGGCATGCATATAAACTCCGCCATCGCTTTCCCGGGCGATTGTGCTGCCGACACTGTTGCAGATGCCCAGCGTCCGATGCCCCTTTCGCTTGCTTTCCCGCAGGGCCGCCAAGGTATCAATTGTTTCCCCGCTCTGGCTGATGGCAAACACGAGGGTGTCTTTGTTCATCGGCATGTTGCGGTATCGAAATTCGCTGGCGAACTCGACCTCGGTCGGGATATGAGCGAGGCTTTCGATCAAACATTCCCCGACTCTGGCGGCGTGGAGAGCAGTTCCGCAAGCGGTCAGCACAATCCGATCGACATCACGCAATTCCCGCGACGACATATTAAGCCCGCCCAGCTTGGCGGTGCACTCTTCTATCGAGAGGCGTCCGCGCATCGCATCGCGGATGGCGTTTGGTTGCTCAAAGATCTCCTTGAGCATGAAATGGGGATAAGTTCCCTTGTCGACATCCTCGGTCGAGAACTCAACCTTGCTCACCTGGAACGAAGCGTCAGCTCCTGCAAGAGAGATGATATCGAAATGATCTCGCTCGATTGCGACAACATCGTAGTCATCCAGATAAACAACGTCTCTCGTGTGGGCCACGATCGCGCTGACGTCGCTCACGATAAAGTTCTGACCCTTACCAACGCCCAGTATTAACGGGCTGCCGCGCCGCGCCCCAAGCAACACGTCCGGTACGTCGACATGAAAGAGCGCGAGCCCGTAAGTACCGATGACCTGCTTGAGGGCGAGTCGAAATGCTTGCAGCAAAGTTTTCTTGTTACGCGGCCCCGGCGACGCATCAAAGAGATGACCGATCAAATGAGCCAGCACCTCCGTGTCGGTCTCCGAACGGAAATGATGACCCTGGCCAAGAAGTTGATCCCGCAATTGTTGAAAATTCTCTATCACCCCGTTATGGATGAGGGCCAATTTCCCGCTCTGGTCGAGATGAGGATGGGCGTTCTCGTCGGTGACCAGCCCATGCGTTGCCCATCGAGTGTGTCCAATGCCGGCCGTACCATGCGTCGGTTCCCGTTGAATAAGCTGCGTTAAGCTCGCGATTCGTCCGGCGCACTTGCGAAGCTCCATTTGGCCGTTCTCGAGCGTCGCAACGCCCGCGGAGTCGTAGCCGCGATACTCCAATCGGCGCAACCCATCAAGTAAGATAGGAGTCGCTTCCGAGCTGCCGATATATCCGATTATCCCGCACATAAGTAAAAACCATCGTGACAAAGAAATTGCGCGATTGCAAGATGGGTAAAAACACCAACTACGCTGCCATAGCCTCTCTGTAAATAATGGACTCGACGTCCCTTCAGAACGGAACACTCGCCATCATCATGGGAGGCGGAGCAGGAACACGTCTTTTTCCGCTGACCAAAGATCGCGCGAAACCAGCGGTGCCGTTGGCTGGCAAATATCGATTGGTCGATATACCGATCAGCAACTGTCTCAATTCCGGACTCCGACGGGTTTATGTTCTGACGCAATTCAACAGTACCTCGCTGCATCGCCATATAAATGCCAGCTATAAATTTGATAATTTTTCGACAAACTTTGTGGAAATACTTGCTGCCCAGCAGACGCCGGAAGCAGCGCGCTGGTACCAAGGCACAGCGGACGCAGTGCGACAGAACCTCCGCTATTTCCTCGAAGGCCCCTACGAGTCCTATTTAATCCTCAGCGGCGACCAGCTTTACCGGATGGATTACAGGCTGCTTTTGCAACAGCATGTTGAGACCGGAGCCGATATCACCCTTGCGACGACGCCTGTCGACCGTACCGCTGCTTCTTCGTTTGGGATCATGCATAGCGACTCGAATCGGCGCGTTTTCAGATTTGAAGAAAAACCCAGGGAGCCAGCTCTCCTGGACGAGTTGCGAATTCCCTCGACCCTGCTTAGTGAACTTGGATTTCAGGAAAGCGCTGAGCTTTTCCAAGGCTCGATGGGCATCTACGTGTTCAATCGAAAAGTCCTGATTGAGTGCTTGCAAAACGACGAGGACGATTTCGGCAAAAACATCATACCGGCGTCGCTGCAATCACATAAGGTGATGACCTACATTTTCCAGGGATACTGGGAGGATATTGGCACCATCCGTGCCTTCTTCGAAGCGAACCTGGCGTTGACAGAGACGATGCCCCCGTACAATTTTTTTGACCGGTTATCTCCAATTTACACGCGGCCTCGATTTCTCCCGGCCAGTAAAGTCAACGCCGCGACGATCCGGCGCGCGATCGTGGGTGAAGGATGCATCATCTCCGACGCGCATATTGAAAGGACGGTGATCGGGATCCGCAGCATTATCGAGAGTGGAGCGACGATCAGGAATTCAGTGATCATGGGCGCAGATTTTTACGAAGACGAAGTCATTGAGGCTTTTGAAGATACAGGGCCGCGCCCGCCGCTCGGGATCGGCAGGAACTCCGTGATTGACCGCGCGATTATCGATAAGAACGCCAGAATCGGTGAGAGCGTGGTTATCACGCCCGACGGCAAAGCGCCTAACGTGGATAGTACGAACTATTATATACGAGACGGCGTTGTCGTGATCCCTAAGAACGCGGTGATTCCCAACGGAACCTGGATCTGAGTCCAGCCATGATGATGGATCCTCAATTTCAACGCCGACTTCTGGCCGCCTCCGGGTTTGCCGAACTCTCGCTTTTCCAGGAAGCCGTGCAAGAACTTGAGGAATTGCCGGAATCCTCGAAAGAACTGCCTGCCGTGCTGGTGGTTTGGTTAGAAGTCTACCAGCGCTGGCAGAAATGGGCCGAAGCCGAAGCCGTTGCCACGCGCTTATTGGAAGTGGAACCCGAAGAGCCGAATTGGCTCGTAGCTCTTGCCTATGCAATCCGGCGGGGTCGAGGCCTGGCTTTCGCTCATGAAGTTCTGCTGCAAGCCGGCGATAAATTTCCGAACTGTGGGACCATTCAATTCAACCTTGCATGTTACGCCGCGCAACTCGGTCAACTGGACGAAGCTCGCCGGCGTCTGGGGCGAGCAATTCAACTCGATAAAGGTTTTGCAGCCATGGCAAAAACTGATCCGGATCTCGAGATGATCCGAAAGGAAATCGTTTGAACAGGAGTTCAGGCACTCAATCCCAAGCTAAAGACCAAGGATAAGCCGCCGACGACAGAGACTTCGCAGATGGCTGTTGACGGTCAAAGATCCTTTCCCTGCTCCTACTCTGTTAAATCTGCGAAATCTGTAGTTTCAAATTCCGGATTTGAGCTAGATTCCGGATGCTGTCTTATGGAAATAGATTTTCAGGCCATTCAGACCGACGGATTAAGATCTCGGATCGGGGAACTGCGGAGGTACCTTTGACTACCGAAAGCTACAATCGCGGCTGCACGAACTTGAGCAGCAAATGGCGAACGCAGATTTTTGGAACAACAAGGATCGCGCCCAGGCGGCCATCGACGAAGCGTCGGGTCTTCGGGCGAAGGTCCATCCGCTAGCGGCTCTTATCCAGAAGACCGACGATCTCGACATCCTGAAGACGCTCGCGGAGGAAGAAAGAGATCCGGATGGCCAGGTAACTGCCTTCCATGAGGTTGAAAAGGAGTATTCCGCCGTCTTGAAAGAGCTGGAAGGCTTCGAGCTGAAGATGCTTCTTTCTGGCGAATTTGATAAGAACAATGCATTCTTAACAATTCATGCCGGCGCAGGGGGCACGGAATCCTGCGACTGGGCGGATATGCTCTTTCGAATGTATCAACGCTGGATTGAACGGAACGGATTCAAGAGCCAGATTATCGACATCCAAGAGGGTGATGAAGCCGGTATCAAATCGGTTACGGTGCTTGTCAGCGGCGAGTACGCGTACGGTTATATTCAAACTGAACGAGGGGTGCATCGACTTGTGAGAATTTCTCCCTTTGACGCGAACAAACGGCGGCATACCTCCTTTGCCAGCGTCGATGCGGTACCGGAGTTGAAGGAAGATGTGGAAGTCGAAATCAACGAAAAGGATCTAGCGATCGACACTTTTCGGAGCGGCGGTAAAGGCGGCCAGAACGTCAACAAAGTTGAGACCGCGGTCCGAATAACCCATCTTCCAACGGGTATCGTAGTAGCGTGCCAAGCGGAACGGAGCCAAGGTAGAAATCGGCAAATGGCCTTGAACATGCTGAAGGCAAAAATCTACCAAATCGAGCAAGATCGAAAGCGCGCCGAACTGGATCGTCAATACGGGGAAAAGGGGGACATTGCCTGGGGTAACCAGATTCGTTCCTATGTTTTCCAACCCTATCAGATGATAAAGGATCATCGCACCGGGGTCGAAACCAGTAACATTCAGTCTGTGATGGACGGAGAGATTGATGCCTTCATCGAAGGGAAACTCCGAGGACTAACGAATAAGAAGGCGGGCGCGGTGGACGACATTTGATTGCAAAGCAGGGGCAGCCTCTCATCTGTAGCAGCAGGCGAAATCGCAAGGAAAAAAGAGGATCGAAAAATTTAACTCAGAACTCAGGAGTGGCAGGATAGGGCGCCGGTTTTGCTGGTCGGTGGCCGGTGATTGATCCTTCCATGCGACCAGGAATTCCACTCAGCTAACCGTCGTTTAAATTCTGCAACTGATGAGTTCTGATTGAGCAAATGCTCCCATTCGCATTTAATTTTGCGGGGCGAAAAAATTCCCCAAAGATCGATCGACGCGCGGCCCGAGGCGTTCCCAAACAAGATAGGCCGTCACAAGTCCGACCAAGGCTCCGACCATGACGTCGGAAAGATGGTGAACGTTGAGATAGATGCGCGACCAGGCGATTGCTGCGGCAATAAGCAACGCCCACCAGCCATGCCGCCGATTGGCAAATAATGGGACGCCAAAGACTGCAAATGCCACACCTGTGTGCCCTGAAGGAAACGAATGATATTTGTTTTTAAACAACAGGAATTCACTGCTTCGCCAAAGCCCATTCCATTCTTGCGTTGCTTCTTTGTTGTTGGGCCGTGCTCTACCGGTGAGAAGGCGGGCCGAGTTAACCACGGCGCCGGAAATCGATCCCGCAATCATGATGCACAGCAAGATCTTGCAAACAACCCTGCTTCGCGCGATCAAGGCAAGACCAAGCCCGATGCAGCTGAAAACCATCAGTTCCGGCCAATCTCCCCACTGGCTCAGGAAGCCTGCGAACACCTTAAACGACTTCCAATCGTGCATTTTCACCCATTGAATGACGGTCTGATCACAAAGGAAGCTCAACGCACATAAGATGATCCCGATAATCAACGGAACCAGGAGTTGAGGGACCGAAAGTTCGCTTGATTTTCGTCCGCCTTGGTTAATCTGGTGATTTCCCATGCCGGAGATTACCTACACGAGCGGAACAGTTTGTCTAATTGCTGCCCCGGGGAAAGCGGGTCGGCGGGTCGGGGGGTCGGCGTTTCGGCGTATCGGCATCTGGGGAGAGCCGACACGCCGGTACCCCGGAGACAGGACGCTGAATGACTAAGCCGTTATACCTGGCTCTCTTTTTTTGGGGCACGGTACTTCTCTATTCGATCGGGAACTGGTCCTTACCGCTGATTGATCGCGATGAACCGCGATTTGCTGAAGCCTCCCGCGAAATGCGGCAGAGCGGCGATTTCCTGATACCAAGGCTTAACGGCGACAACCGGTTCGATAAACCGCCGTTGATTTATTGGTGCCAGGTCATGGCATACGACGCATTGGGAGAGAACGACTTTGCCGCGCGATTTCCTTCGACTGTGTTTGCCGGTCTCGCGGCCATTGCAACGTGGATCTTTTCGAGCCGTATTTTCGGGCAGCGCATTGGTCTTTGGGCAGGAATTATATTCGCAACCAGTCTTCAGGTCTTCATCCATGCGCGCGCTGCCGTAGCCGATATGCCGCTGGTGTTCTTTTTTCTCACCGCGACGTGGGCCGACTGGGAACGGTTAAAAAATCCGAGATCCGCCTTCTGGTGGTGGATATTTTATCTCTCTCTCGGTCTCGGCTTTCTCTCAAAAGGTCCTGTTGCGTTACTCCCTGTCTTCTTCGCTCCCTTCCAATCATTTTTAAATCGCTCCCCTTTTCAATTCAAATTCCGGTCCGCACTTCTCGGAGGGTTCGTAGTCCTAGTGGTGATCGGGCTCTGGGGTATTCCCGCGTTGATCGCGACGAATGGCGAGTATCTACAGATTGGCCTTGGGAAACATGTTCTCCAACGTTCGCTGCAACCGATGGAGAGCCACGGAGGGGCAGGCCTCGCGGGCTATCTCTTGTTCCTGCCATTTTATCTGGTTGTCAGCTTCTTCAGCTTTTTCCCCTGGTGCTTTTTTCTACCGGCCTGCGTGAGACGGCTTGTCGCCCACAGGGAACCGGACGAAATTTATCTTTTGGGGTCAATACTCATCGTGCTTTTCGTATTCACGCTGATTCAAACCAAGTTGCCTCATTACGTCCTTCCTGCATACCCAATGCTGGCTATCCTCGTGGCCCGACAAGTTGCCGAAAGCAAATGGCGGAATGGCCTCCTGGGGACCGCTCTTATCCTTTATCTCCTGATTGCCATCGTCGGGTTCCGAGCTATTGAACCCGAGTTTTTGTCCAAGAAAATCGCCAAAATCGCGCTTCCTCTCATCTCCCGGGAAACGCGAACAGCATCGCTCAATTATGACGAGCAAAGCTTAGTTTGGTACCTGCGCGAAAAGACGCTGCCTTTTCACCAGCGCCTGAATTCTTCCGGCTTCTCGGACTTCATGGATCAACCGGGACCCGCGCTCTGTGTGGTCAATAACGAATCAGTCGGCAAAGTTCATCTGAATTCCGAATGGAAAACATTCGCGGTATCGGGACATAACCTCGCCCGTTGGAAAATGACGCCGGTCCAGTTGTTCGGCATCCGTCTGGTTCTGCCTATTCCTCAACCGCTGGATCTCGTTACGATTATCAAAGAGTGAGCCGCTCGCACGGTCCCGCCTCACTATGAGTAAGGCGAGGCTCCATCTGAGCCGCTTTGCCTAACTCTTTGGGATGCAAAGCGGGATACCTTGGATACAGTAGCCCCGTCTCATGAATAGAATGATTTTCGCTTTTGCGAGCCTCGGATTTTTCGCCCTCACTGCCAGAGCCGACTTCCTCATTAAGGAACACTTCGAGCATTCCGACGGGGTCCAACAAATTACTCTCAAAATCAAAGACACGAAGGTCAGATTGGACACCGGAGAACAGGCCAGCGCGCTCATCGATACGGAAACCGGCGTCACGACGATTTTGATCCATCCAAACAAAGCCTTTCTCAAGGTCAGCCCTGAACAAGTCAAGGAGCAGACAAAAGCGCTGAAAGAGATTCTCGGACAAAACATTGATAATCCCGCAGACGTCAAGCTGAAGCAGACCGGAAAACAGGAGAAAATCAATGGATTCGATACCGAGGAATACACCACGAACTTCAATGGCGTCCAAATGAGTATCTTTATCGCGAAACAGTATCCGAACTACCAAAGGATCGTGGGAGCGCTCTATCAGGTACAGAATGGGCCCGCGATGGAAGCTTTCCGCAGCATGTCGATTCCTCCGGACAAATACCCTGGATTGCCCATACGCACCACACAAACAATTATGGGACAAAAAATTGTCATGACGCTCGACTCGGCAGAGGAAATGGACCTGTCTGCCGCAGAATTTGCCGTTCCTGCTGATTACAAAGAACTCAACCCGCCTGTGATCGAGAAGACAGCTCATTCAAAAGAAAAGCCACAGCGTTGAGGATTAGCCCGAAATTTTCACCAGTCAGAGCGCTCGTGAGATTTTCATGCGTATTTTGCCGGGAGGCCCAGGTACCGATAGGCCGACCCGCCGACACGTTTCTCCCATGAGTCGCTTGATCCTGGCGTCCAGTTCACCTCGGCGCATCCAACTGCTTCGCGAGGCAAATTTCGATCCTGAAGTGATTCGTCCAGAGGTGGCAGAGCTATCGTGCGACTTCCTCACTCCCAGCGAACTGGCGCGATTCAACGCCAAATTGAAAGCGACCGCCGTGGCTGCCCTGAACCCTGATGCGGTGGTACTCGGTGCTGACACCATTGTTACGCTCGAATCAGAGATCTTTGGAAAGCCTCGAGACCTCGACGACGCCGGCAGAATTCTTCGCAAACTCGTTGGGAAGACACACGAGGTCATCACCGGCATTGCATTGATAGAGCCAAACGTCGAGCGCATGACTCTAAGGGCGGCTCGCAGCACGGTCACATTCCGTACTCTGTCCACAGCCGAAATCGACGCTTACCTTAAAATCGTGAACCCTATCGATAAGGCGGGTGCATATGCGGCTCAGAACTCGCCCAACGTTATCATCGAGCGGATCGATGGATCTTTCACCAACGTCGTAGGTTTACCGATGGAGCTTATTCGGCCGCTTTTGCGCTCGATAGGTGTCCATCCATCATCGGAATCCGATCAGCGGTCTTCCCGTTGACGGTTAACGCCACCTTGAGTTAAACGATGTCATGTTCAACTCTTTGGCCAAACACGCCGATCTCGGACTTTTAATCGGTCGCCTCGGCGTGGGTGCTATTTTCATCGTTTTTGGCTGGCATAAACTCTCTGGCGGTCAAGCAGCCTGGACACACTATGGTCATGCAATGGCTAGCCTGGGCATCAATTTCATGCCGAATGTCTGGGGCCTCGTCGCTGCGCTAGCCGAATTCGCAGGCGGAATCCTGGTTGTTCTTGGGTTTTTTTTCCGGCCGGCGGCAACCCTGATCGCGCTCACGATGCTCGTCGCCTTTGTTTCAACGTTTCGAGAGCATCCTCACAACTTCACGCAATACTCGCGCTCCCTCGAAATGTTCAGCATTATGATCGTTTTCTTATTTGTCGGTCCCGGCAAATACAGTTTCGAGGGAGGGTGAAGGAAGGCGGGCCGGTGGGCGGTGGGCCGGCGGGTCGGCGGGCCGGTGGGCCGGCGGGCCGGTGGGCCGGTCGGGCCGGCGGGCCGGCGGGTCGGCGGAGGTCGGCGTTTGCAATGCGCCACCGAAGGCAGAACGCGGAACGTTGAAAGCGGATTGAACTAGCCGAATCGAAAACTTGTCAAAATCGAAAACAACGTCTTCCTTTATCTATGACACCAGAAGAAAATACTCTCATATCCGGTCTGTTCGATCGGTTGAGCCAGGCCAGTAGCCAGGCCAGGGATGCCGAGGCTGATCAATTGATCCGGAGCAAGGTCAATGAGAATCCGGCGGCGCCCTACCTCCTGGTCCAAAGTACTCTCGTGATGCAACAAGCTGTCACGAACGCGCAGAATCGAATCGCCGCGCTCGAAAAACAACTCGCCGAGATAAAGCCTGCGCCTGGTACTCAGCCAGGAGGCGGAAGTTTCCTTGCAGGAGTCGCCAGCCTTTTCGGAGGCGGCCAACCTCATGTACAGCCACCGCGAGCGACGCCACCGCCGGTACAGCCTGTGCAACCGCAAGCACAACCGCAACCTTACGGCTACCCGCCGCCAGTACCGCAAACGGCAGGGAGAGGCGGGGCCGGAGGATTTCTACAGGGCGCTTTGTCGACTGCCGCTGGAGTTGCCGGAGGAGCCTTGCTGTTTCAGGGCATCGAAAGTTTAATCGGGCATAACCCCGGCCCATTTTCCGGCTCGGTCGCACCATCCGGCGGGCTATTTGGCGGAGGAATGCCCGTAGAAAACACCGAAGTCATCAACAACTATTACAACGAAGGGGACGAAAGCCGCGGCCAGGTTGACCAGGGCGGCGCCGATCAAACCGCCTACGCGGATCCGGACCCTGATCCCGATCCGGGAACCACCGACGACTATGCATCCGATAACACGGATTTCGGCGGGGACGATAGCGGAGGTGGCGACGATAGCTCCTATGTATAGCCAGGAGATGGCGCACTGGGAGGATTGAATTGAAAATGGGCGTAGGCGAAGAGTCCTGGCTTTGCTCGGTTCTGAAGAAGCAAAGCCAGGGGTGCTGATTTGCTACAGTGGACCGACACCGATCGCACGCAGCTTGGCTTGAATATTTTCCTTTTCTTTCGGATCGGTTGCCAGCCGTAGAGCCTGTTGTAATTGTTCAGCACCGGCTCTGCGGTCACCTTTCTTTGCGATGACTTCCCCTTTGCCGGCCAGGGCTGCGACATTCTTCGGGTTCTTTGCCAGAACTTTTTCGTAATCCGCCAGCGATTCGTCGTTCCTGTTGAGTTTGAGGTAAATATCCGCGCGTCGAAAGAAGAGGTCGGTCTCATCCGGTTTTAGTGCGATGAGATGCGTCAAATCGCCGAGGGCCTTCTCAAAGTTGTCTGTGCTGTTGTAGAGGTACAGCCTGGCTTGGTAGTACGAAATCTCGTCCGGCTTTAGCTCGATTGCCTTGGTAAAGTCTTCCACCGCACCGCTTTTGTCCCCTTTCTTCAATCGTGCGAATCCCCGCCCCGCATACAAGGTAGCGTCATCCGACCTCAATTCGATTGCCTTCGAATAGTCGACGATTGCCGAGTCAAACTGGTTCTTGTCGTAATTGGCCTGTGCGCGCAAGTTGAGGAATTGCAGATTGTCCGGCTTCGCCTCAAGCACCGCATTAAGATCAGACAATTCCCTGTCTTTGTCGCCAACATGCAAATACGCAACGGCGCGAGCCGACACTGATTCGATGTCTTTGGGATTCAGTTCCAGCGCCTTGCTATAGTCCGCGATGGCGTCGGCCCATTTTCCCTGAGCCGCATTGGCATCAGCTCGGGCCTTGTAGCTTTGCGGATCGCCGGGATTCTTTTCGATCAGCTTGCTTAAGTCTTCAACAGCCTTTGCGTGCTCTTTTTTTTCCGCATAGATGTAAGCTCGATACCGGAGCGCCCGATCGTTGTTAGGTTGGAGCTTAAGAACAGCATCGAAATCGCTCAACGCCTGATCCAACTTGCCAAGTTGTACGTATGTGTAGCCCCGATTCAGTGTGGATGCCGGATCATTTTTTTCCAGACTTAGCACGGTGTCGTAATCGGCGATCGCTTTATCCCATTGCTTTGTTAGAGAGAAGAATGCCGCACGATTCCGGTAATGGACCGGCTTATCGGGCGCCAATTCCACGGCCTTGTTGAAATCGGCCAGAGCTTCTGCCTGGTTCCCGTCTTTCACAGATTGCACGGCACGCGCAGCGTACTGCTCGGCGCTCATCTCCTCCGCCTGACCTGCGCAGGAAGCGGATAGCCAGACAAGTGCGGCAAGAGCTAGACCAGTGACCTTGTTCATACGCATACCCCTTCGTTAAGGTTAGTCCAGGAATCAAGGGAGGATGATTGTCTGACCTGCCTTAAGTTCGTCTGGATTCGACAACTGGTTCTGGTTCGCATCGAGAATGTCCTTCCAGCGGGAAGGTGCCTGATAGAACTTTTTCGAGATTGACACCAATGTATCGCCGGTTTGAACGACATAGGTGCGGACCTTGCCTTTTGCGGCTTTTTCGCCCTCGGCAGCAGCTAGCTCCGGCGAGGTCGCCTTTGGTGTCGGACCGCTTCTTAAATGACCTCCCTCCGTCGAGACTGAAACCGCCTCCAGGCGATGCAGAGCCGCTCTCGACGCATCCGCGCGCCCCCCGGTAGAATGCAATGCCAAGATTCTCCGATAATGATAGGCGGCGCTCGCGGGGTCACGCAGCTTATTGGCAAAGATCTCAGCCATCTTCCAATGAATTGTTGATCGGTCCTCCGTGCCGAGCGCGGACTCGTACCAGTATATCGCGGATTCGAATCGCCCCGATTTCGCTTCGGCGTCTCCTTTTTGCTCCGGATTCTCCAGATGGCAACCCGAGAAACTAGCGAAACAGAAAATAATAGTAAACAAACTCGCCCGTTTTACGTCCAAAGCGTTGTCTCCTGATGTCATTTTCCAACCCGAACATGTCAAAATCAGATGCACTCAACCTCCTTTTCCTGGCGTCAGCCATCTTTTGTTTCTGCGGCTTCGCACGCGACGATAACGACACTGGACACTCGATGACACAAGCGACAGTGCAACAGCCATATGCCGGCGAAAGACCAACGCAGACTTCAGTTTCCGAGCTAGTTTCGCCAAGCCAAGAGAGCTACCCGGATGCAAACGAATTTGCACCTGGCCGCTCGGACTTGCCCTCTACGGCAGAGGCCAATTTCTCTCAGCGGCTTCAAGGCGGAATTTTGCTTCGCTTTGACTTTGGATTGATTGTTGTGAAACCGACTGAACCACCAGAATCGACTGAACCCACAGCTCTCACGACCGATGCCATCATCACCTCTTCTGTCAGATCAAAGATCGCCGCACAAACGCAATTGCTGTCTCAAAATTTTGAGATTCAAACCGATTCCGGCGTTGTCACGATTCACGCAAGAGGAGAGTCACTCGAACAGGCTGCCGAGGTGATCAATATTACGCTGGGCGTGCCGGACGTGCGGCAGATTGTTTACACGATGCCGGCGAGCATCTGGAAGACGGCGCTAAGGGAGGGAGTTCCAGGAGTCAGAATTCAGGAGTCAGGAATCGCCTGCAGCCGGGGGACAATACTTCTGATCGCCTGCCTGCCAAGTTCAATTCTTGATCGTACGGAGGCGATGAATCCCGATCCGCAGTCCGAAATTGCGCTCGCTCGACTCCTTACTCCTGAATTCTGACTCCTTACTGCTGAATTCTGATTCACACTTTCAGCCCGAGCGATTCTAAAGCCCGAATGGCCGTCTTTAAGAACTTCAAGCGGGCGTACCATTTGAAATTCGCTTCTACGACCGTCCAGGAGGCATACGGCGTTCCTGTTTGTTCAAACATTTCCTCCGCGGCTTGATTGTGCTCATCCCATTTTCGCCGATTGCGCCAATCCTCCTCTGTAATCTTCCAATGCTTGAGCGGATCAGCTTCGCGCCGTTTGAAGCGATCCAGTTGCTCCTCTTTGGTAATATGAAAATAAACTTTGATGATCGAGGTACCGTCCTCTACCAGGAGCCGTTCGAACTCGTTGATCTCTCGATAGGCGCGTTTCCACTCGAACGAAGAGGCAAATCCTTCAACGCGTTCAACAAGGACCCTGCCATACCAGGACCGATCGAAAATCGCCATCTGACTGTAAGGCGGCAATTTACCCCAGAATCGCCAAAGGTAGTGATGGAGATACTCTTCCTGCGTTGGCTTGACGATCGAGTAAACGCGAAAGGTTCTCGGGTCGAGTTTCTCGACTAGACGCTTGATCGCTCCTCCTTTCCCTGCAGCGTCCGGACCTTCGACCACGACCACAAGGTTATGCTTGCTCTCCATCAGGGCCCGCTGAAGATTCAGAAGGCGCAACTGGTATTCCTTCAGCCTGACTCTGTATTCCTCCTGATCGACGGATTTGTTCTGATCCAATTCGTCCAGAACAATGCGTCTCCGGTTAAGCTTTTCGTCTTTGCCCATCAGACGCTACGAATTTTGCGGCCAATTGAACGCCTCCCCGGAAATCAGAACCGGCAGACCATCGCGAATCGGATAACAAGTTCGCTCCGACTCGCATACGAGAGAGCCGTCGAGCTCAACATCGAGAGTAATACCGTCGCGATTTCGAATCAGGCGCTGTCGAATCTGATCGTTGATCTGAACGAGTTCCGTTGAGCTGGCCGAGCGAAGCGCGGCGTGACTCAGTGGCGCACACAAGAGTTCAAGAAGAGTCTCTTCCATTTCCAGGGTCTTGACGCGGAACCGGCCAGCGGCGGCCGGCAAACCAAGAATCGCCGTCTTGAGTTAGTCGTTCGCGTCTAGTATTTTGGGATACTCGGATCCACGTCGTCAGACCAGGCGGTAATCCCACCCTTCAAGTTATTGAGCTTTCGGAAGCCCGCTTCTTGAAGAATTCTTAATGCTTTCGCACTCCTGCCGCCAACCTTGCAGTGCAAAACGATTTCGTCTGCGCTATCAAGCTCGCTCAGTCGTGCAGGTAGCTCACCCAGTGGAATCAATTTCGACCCCGGTATTCGACTAATGTCAAACTCGAACGGCTCGCGTACATCCACCAGGACGAACTTGTCTTTGCGATCGATCTTAGTCTTAAGTTCTGTCGCCGTGATCGTCGGAACCTCCAATTCTTTTGCCGCTTCGGCATCGGCCTGCGGAATTCCGCAAAACTGGTCATAGTCTATCAACTCGTGAATCGTCGGATGGTCTCCGCAGATCGGGCAATTCGGATCCTTTCGGATCTTGAATTCCTTAAAACGCAGCTTGAGCGCGTCAAAGCTGACTAGACGGCCAATCAGCGAATCGCCAATGCCAATGATCATTTTGATTGCCTCAATGGCCTGCATCACGCCAATTATTCCCGGCAACACTCCGAGCACCCCTCCCTCCGCACAGCTGGGCACCATTCCGGGCGGAGGCGGCTCAGGGAACATGCAACGGTAACAGGGACCGCCCAGGTGCGGTGCGAATACCGTGCATTGACCGTCGAAGCGAAAAATTGATCCGTAGATATTCGGCTTCTTCGTCAGCACGCAGACGTCATTCGAAAGATAGCGTGTCGGAAAATTGTCCGTTCCATCGATGACGATGTCATAGTCCTGAACGAGCTGCATCGCGTTTTCACTTCGAAACATCATATCGTGCAGGTCGACACGGACATTCGGATTGATGGATTTGATTCGATCTCTCGCCGAGTTCAGCTTTTTGCGGCCGACGTCATCTGTGCCGTGCAAGATCTGACGCTGGAGATTGGAAAAATCCACGATATCGTAATCAACCAGGCCCAATCGGCCAATGCCGGCTGCGGCCAGATAGAGTGCGATCGGCGAACCGAGGCCCCCTGTTCCGATACAAAGGACGCTGGCCGCTTTTATCCGTTTCTGGCCATCGAGCGTAACCTCCGGCATGATGAGATGGCGGGAATAACGCGCGATCTCATCGTTACTAAAATCAATGCTCTGAAGCCGGTCTTCTGAAATAATGCTGTTCGGCATATTTAAGGGCCAGGAAACTAACTGGGAGTTTTAGAAAATGCAACGCTTAGTAATTGTGGCGACCAAACATATAGTAGCGGTTCTGACGCCGTTGCAAACGACAACATGGCGTTGAGGCCGGGATCAAATATGAACGAAGAACTTCAGCGTCTGGAGGAAGATCGAGCCAGGACGAAAAACTGGAAAAGATGGGGCCCGTACCTCTCAGAACGTCAGTGGGCCACCGTTCGCGAAGACTATTCGGTCGACGGCGATCCGTGGGCCTATTTTCCGCACGAGCATGCACGGAGCCGGGCTTACCGATGGGGAGAAGATGGATTACTGGGAATCACCGATCGCGAATGCCGGCTCTGCTTCGCACTCGCACTATGGAATGGTCGCGACCATATCCTGAAGGAACGTCTGTTCGGACTGACGGGACCGGAAGGAAACCACGGGGAGGACGTAAAGGAATGCTATTTCTATCTCGATTCATCGCCCACTCACTCTTACCTGAAAGCGCTTTACAAGTACCCGCAAGCGGCCTTTCCTTACGATCAACTGGTTCGCGAGAATCGATGGTCGGAGCCTGAATCTCCCCGAGTATGAGCTCATCGACACGGGCGTTTTCGACGGAGGACGCTATTTCGACGTGTTCGCCGAGTACGCGAAACAATCTCCAAACGATATCCATATCCGCGATCACCGTAGCGAATCGCGCCAGCGAACCAGCCGAGATCGTCCTTCTCCCGACCCTTTGGTTCCGCAATACCTGGGTTTGGGGTTGCTCACATGAAGGCTGTTCGCTGAAACCGCGTATCTGGCGCGACAAAGCAGGCTGGATCCAGACCGAACATGAAATGCTCGAGCCGATGTACTTTTTCTACGACGCGACCGACGAGTTTCTTTTTACCGAAAACGAAACAAATTTTCAGGGTCTGTATGGTTCGGAGAATTACTCCCCTTTTGTGAAAGACTCCTTTCACAACTACATCGTTTCGGACGACAAGTCATCGACCAATCCGGGAGCTTCGCGGGACCAAAGTCTGCTCCTGTCTATCGAATTAAGCTCGCGGCTGGGGAATCCCAGACGGTGTATCTCCGACTCGTCTCTGTTGCCGAGTGGGATAACAAACCGCAGGCGGATCCCGAGCGTATTCGACGCCAGGAAAAGAGAAACCGATGAATTCTACGAAGGCTTGATCGGTGGGCTCGATGAGGACCGCAAAAGTGTCGCAAGACAGGCCGGTGCAGGATTGCTGTGGACCAAGCAGTTCTATCAATACATCGTGAAGGACTGGCTCGATCGGAGACCAGTACCAGCCCTCGCCACCGTCGAGCCGCTGGTAGGGAAGAAACCATGATTGGGTGCATGTCTACAGCCGGGACGTGATTTCGATGCCGGATAAATGGGAGTATCCCTGGTTTGCCGCTTGGGATCTTGCGTTCCACATGCTGCCGTTTGCCCATCTCGACTCCGAGCTTCTCGAAGCAGCAATTGGAGCTGTTTCTGCGCGAATGGTATATGCACCCGAACGGCCAGATTCCAGCCTACGAATTCGCCTTTTCCGACGTCAATCCGCCGGTGCATGCCTGGGCCGCTTGGCGAGTTTACAAGATCAGCGCCCCTCGCGGGTCTCGCGACATTAAGTTCCTTGAAAGCGTGTTCCACAAATTGCTGTTGAATTTCACTTGGTGGGTGAATCGCAAGGATACTGAAGGGAATAACATATTTTCCGGTGGCTTTCTCGGCCTGGACAACATCGGCGTTTTTGATCGGTCGAAACCCCTGCCAACAGGAGGGTATCTCCAGCAAGCCGACGGGACGGCCTGGATGGGATTTTACTGCCTGACCATGTTGTCAATGGCCCTGGAGCTCGCACAAACCCGGCCGGCTTATGAAGACATGGCATCAAAGTTCTTTGAACATTTCGTCGCGATCTGCGAATCCACGAACACATTCGGCGGAACCGGGCTCTGGGACGAAGAAGACGGGTTTTATTACGATCAGTTGAAGATTGACGGAAAATCGATCCCTCTGAAGACCCGGTCCCTGGTAGGATTGCTTCCGCTCGTCGCCGTAGAGATTCTCGAAGAGGAGCGGTTAGAGCGATTCAAGGGGTTCAGGAGCCGCATGGATTGGTTTCTGAAATACAGGCGAGATCTGGCTAAACTGATTACGATAGACAACAAACTGGGCCACAACCATCGCCTTCTCGCCGTCCCCACGAGGGAGCGGTTGTGCCGAATTCTAGGATATCTGCTGGATGAGAATGAGTTCCTTTCCCCGTTCGGCATCCGTTCCCTCTCCAAGATTCATGCCACAAGGCCCTATATATTTCGTGCCGATGGCCGAGAGTACCGCGTGGACTATGTTCCTGGGGAAGGAAACACCCATCTGTTCGGTGGAAACTCAAATTGGAGAGGGCCGGTCTGGTTTCCGATCAACTACCTGATCGTTGAGGCTCTGGAGCGGTACTATCATTTCTATGGAAATGACCTCAAAGTCGAATGTCCGACCGGTTCAGGCATTTTCATGAATCTACAGCAAGTGGCAGACGAAATTGTCCGCCGCCTTGTCAGTCTTTTTCTGCCGAATGATCAAGGCAGCAGGCCGTGCCATGCAGGAGATTCGCGCTATGCCTCCGATCCGCACTGGAACAATCTGGTCCTGTTCTACGAATATTTTCATGGGGAAACCGGGCGCGGCTGCGGTGCCTCTCATCAGACGGGCTGGACGGGAATAGTCGGGCGCATGATGCGAGCTCGTCCAAGGACTCGAAACACCGACAAGTGAAGGAGATTTTTTGGACCGAGCAAAGTCTTCGAGACGACCTCAAGCCCGTCGCAGATGAAGCATCTTATCCTAGGTTTTGGGCCTAGTGTCCTGTCCCCGAATAAGAGGTATTTCGGGGACAGGACACTAGAACAATACAGCTGACCAGATCACAAGAAAAACAAGTGGAATCAGAACCGGCGCGCTGACTCCGAGAAACTGAGTAGTCGGTTTGGAAATGAGAAACAGGCGATCTTTCGGGTATGTCGTCGCGGCGAAACGCCTGAGCTCGGCGATCGCCCAGAGGCCGCCTATCAGCGCCAGGCAGACCAGCAGCACGCAGGCGACCCCGACTACCGGCAACAATTCAAGCAGCTTCCGTTGAACGTTCGCCAAGGGTTTGCTCGCGTCTGCGGCCAACCCATTCAGCGTGATCGCGTAGGCTGTGAGAAGAAAAGACTGCGAATTGACCAACCAGGAGACACGCTGGTTTACCAGATCATCTTCATGGGATAATCGAGCCTGAATCAGGGAAAAATCCGGATCCATAGGTAGTCAATCTACCATCGTCGATAATTCTCGTTTAACGACCTCCACAGCGCTCGGCCGAATTTTCGGTCAAGCAAGTTTTACACACGGATATCGCTATCAATTAATGTTTATCCGGCGCCCACCATTGGTGGGCGTCTCGCTCGATCAAGCGCGTCGCCGTATCTGGCCCCCAGGTCCCGGCCGTGTAATTTGGAAAGTCGGTCGGCGGGTTGTTGTTCCATGCTTCCAGAATTGGTGAAGCCGCTTCCCAGGCCGCTTCGACCATGTCGGAACGATGGAATAAACTCGAGTCTCCAACCATGCAATCGTAAAGGAGTTTCTCATAACCCGTCGTCGGCTGACGATCTCCAAATTGGTTATAGTCAAACTCCAAACGAACGGAACGAGTACAAATGGTCGGGCCTGGAATTTTCGCGCGCACCTGAAGGGTGATTCCTTCCTCGGGCTGGATGTGGAAAATCAAATAGTTGGGTGCAATCGGATCCGATTCATTGGTTGCAAAGAGCGACAGAGGCGGCGTCTTAAACCGAAAGACGATACTTGTGGTGCGTTTCGGCAATCGCTTTCCGGAACGCAAATAAAAAGGCACACCCGCCCAGCGCCAATTGTCGATCCGAAGCTTGATCGCGGCAAAGGTTTCCACGCCCGACTTCGGGTCCACATTCGGTTCCTGACGATATGCCGGCACTTTCTTGCCGTCCACAATCCCTTCTCCGTACTGCCCGCGAACGCTGTTCATCAGGGCTTCCTCAGGGGTCGTCTGCCGGATGGAACGGAGCAATTTGACCTTTTCGTTGCGGATCGCCTCCCCCTCCAGCGACGTCGGCGGCTCCATCGCAATCAACGCAAGGAGCATAAACATGTGATTCTGCATCACATCGCGGAACGCGCCAGCGCTCTCGTAGAATGCGCCTCTGCCTTCCACGCCTATGGTTTCCGCCACAGTCAGCTGCACATGATCGACGTAACGCCGATTCCAGATCGGCTCAAAAATCGCGTTGCCGAGACGAAACACCAAAAGGTTCTGCGCCGTCTCTTTACCAAGATAGTGATCGATTCGGTAGATCTGATGCTCCTGCAGGACAGACGTCAACTGCCCGTTCAATGTACGTGCCGAAGCCAAATCATGTCCGAACGGCTTTTCGATTATTACCCGGCGCCATTGGCCATTCTCCTCTCTTAACAGGCCCGCTTCCGACAATCGCTTTGCAATTGTCGCGAAGTAATCCGGTTGTACCGAGAGATAGAACACCACGTTACCGGAGGTCTTGAATTGCTTCTCGGATGCGTCAAGTGCCTCCTTAAGTTTCTTGTAGGTCTCCGGATCGTCGAATTGGCCCGCACAGTACGAAATGCGACCGCGGAACCCGCTCCAGAGTTTCGGATCAACCGGTTGAGTCCCAAGTTCCGCCAGAGCTTTTCCGAGCTGGTCACGAAACACGTCATCCGAAAGCGGACGGCGGGCAACGCCGATGATACTGAAGTCCGTGGGAAGAAGATGGTAGGACGACAGATTGTAGAGCGAAGGCAGCAGCTTTCGCTTTGTTAAATCCCCGGAAGCGCCAAAGATGACCAGCGCGCAGGGTTCAACCGCTTGAGGAATTGGGCATGCATCCATAAAAGTTTAATTTCCTGGGTAAATTTCCACGTGCCCGCCAAATTTATTCCGCATCGCCGATAGCATCTTCTCCGCGAATGTATGCTCCTGGCGGGAACGAAAACGCGCGAAGAGCGCCGCAGTTAGAACTTCGGCCGAGACAGCTTCTTCAATCGCGGCCTGCACCGTCCAGCGACCCTCGCCGGAGTCCTGGACCGCGCCGGCGAAGCGTTTCAATTCGCCGTCTTCGGCCAAAGCCATCGCGGTCAAATCCAGAAGCCAGGAACCGACGACACTCCCGCGGCGCCAAAGCTCTGCGATGTCCGCCGCGTTGAAGTGATACTTATACCCTTCAGGAAGTGATTCCGAGGCGGCCCCCCGCATAATATCGAATCCCTCGGCGTAGGCCTGCATCAGCCCGTATTCGATTCCGTTGTGGATCATCTTGACGAAGTGACCGGCTCCAGAGGGTCCACAGTACAGAAAGCCTTTCTCGGCCGTACTCTTGAACTTTTCGCGCCCAGTCGAAGGCGGGATATCTCCTTGGCCCGGAGCAAGGGCTTCGAAAATAGGCTCTAAGCGTTTTGCCGCCGTTTCATCACCGCCAATCATCAGGCAGTACCCACGTTCGAGACCCCAGACTCCTCCACTCGTGCCAGCATCCAGATAATCAATCCCCTCTTTCTTAAGGTGCAGGCTGCGCCGGACATCATCTTTGTAAAATGAATTCCCGCCATCAATAATCGAGTCTCCTCTTTCCAGAAAAGTCCGGAGATGCTCTATCGTTTCCTCCGTAGCAGTGCCCGCCGGCACCATTAGCCAAACCGCCCGTGGCTTCACGAGCTTCTGGGCCAGATCCGCAAAATCTGTGGCTCCAATCGCACCTTCTTTCGCCAATGCCGCTACCGATTCTTTTACCAGATCGTATACGACCACTTTGTGCTGCTTGCGCATTAGACGACGCGCCATGTTCGCGCCCATCCGGCCCAAACCAACGATGCCTATTTGCATTGTTTCCTTATTGTTCGCTGTAGTTCCAGGTCAGTCCACCATCGACGACGATTGTTGCGCCGGTAATATAATCCGCGTCCGCCGATGCCAGAAATGCCGCCACGCCGGCCACATCAGATGTTTTGCCAAGCCGAGCCAGTGGGATGTTCTCCATGAGAGCCTTCAATTTCACGGGATCATTCAAAAGGGCGGTGTTTATTGGTGTCTCGATTGCACCGGGCGCGATATTGTTGACGGTGATACCGAAAGGCGCCAGCTCGATCGAGAGATTTCGCATGACCATTTTCATGGCACCTTTACTCGCGCAATAGGAGGTGAAGTGAGGAAACGGTAGATCCTCATGCACCGAACTCACATTGATCACTTTCCCAGGCTGTTTGACTTCCATCCGATGCCTGACAAAAGCTTGCGTAACAAAAAATGCGCCTTTCAAGTTGATGTTGAGCACCAGGTCATAGTCTGCCTCTTTGACTTCCCAGAATGGATCCCTCTTTTCGACGCCGGCGTTATTGACCAAGACATCCAATCCTCCGAGCGCCTCGACCGATTCACCCACCATTCGCTGGATGTCGGCCAAGTTGCTGATATCCCCCTTGACGGCAACCGCTCGGCGGCCAAGTTTTTGAACGCGTTGCACGGTCTCCGCCGCTGCATCCGGATGCGTGACATAGTCGATGATAACGTCGGCTCCTTCTTCCGCGAGCCTCAATGCGATTGCCTGCCCGATCCCTTGATTGCTGCCGGTGACTAAGGCCTTTTTCCCGATGAGTTTCATGGTGAAGTACTAAATCGCAGAATTCCTATCATCCGACAAGAATGGTTCAACCAGAATCCGGCTGCGCAGGAGAGTGACCCAACCGGCTGGATTTTAAGGACTTCTCCGAATACTCTCCATCTCATGCTGAATCTGATCTGGCTCGGCCTCTTGTTGTTTGGCGTACTGGTGGCCGGGATCACAGGACAGTTTGCGGCCATCAACCAAGGCGCGCTTAACGCCGCCAAGTCCGCTGTTATGGATGTCGCGCTGCCGCTCTGCGGAGCCATGACCCTCTGGCTGGGCATGGTGCGGCTCGCCGAAAAGGCCGGACTGATTCAGCACATCGCCCGATTCATCCGACCCATTTTGGTTCGCCTGTTTTCCGATGTGCCGCCGGATCATCCAGCCATGGGTTCTATCGTTATGAACATGGCGGCCAATATGCTGGGTGTCAGCAACGCTGCAACACCGCTCGGTCTGCGCGCAATGAGTCAACTGAATGAGCTGAACACGAAGCAAGGCGTCGCAACGAACGCGATGTGCACCTTCCTGGCGATCAATACAAGTTCCATTCAGCTTGTCCCCGCTACCGCCATCAATATCCTCGCGATCAACGGTTCGAAGAACCCTACAGGCATAGTAGGCTCCACTTTGATCGCGACTTTTTTCGCAACCTTGTCCGCAATCACAACCGTCAAACTCCTGCAGCAACTTGGTCCGTTTCGTTGGGAAAGACAGACGGGCAACTCGATAGCCACAACCGTTCCGCCACCGGTTCAATCAAATGAAAACGTGACCAGCGTATTGCCGATGGCTCCTTGGGCTCCGTGGGCACTGGCAGCTGTTTTTCTGTTTTTTCTCGCACTATTTGTCCCGAATGCATTCCCCTACTGGTTTCGTGGCGCTGCGCCCCTTGGTTTTCTCGGAGCTATCGCCACATTCTTCAATGCTCTCTCTCCCCTCGCGATTCCGTTTCTGCTGACCTTTTTTCCATTGTATGCCGCCGGTCGGAGAATACCAGTCTATGCGGAATTCATCGAGGGCGCCAAAGAAGGCTTCACAATCACCGTGCGAATAATTCCTTATCTCGTTGGAATGCTGGTGGCTATCGCGGTCTTTCGCGATTCCGGCGCCTTGAATCTTTTGCGGGATCTTCTGAATCCCGTTCTGAGCTGGTTTCGATTCCCGTCCGATCTCCTTCCGATGGTATTGATCCGGCCGCTGAGCGGCAGCGGTTCAACCGCGGTCCTGACCGATCTGGTGAAACAGCTCGGCCCGGACAACATCCTCAGCTATACCGCGGCAACGATTTATGGCAGCGCAGAAACAACCTTCTACGTGGTTGCCGTCTATTTTGGCTCTGTAGGCATCACCAAGACACGCCACGCAATTCCGGCCGGACTTTTCGCTGATTTGGTCGGCGTGATCGCCTCTGTACTTGCTTGCCGCCTGCTCTTTCGGTGAAACCGATCAGCCGATGATAAGAGGCCAACCACAGATTGCGCAGATGACAAAGCCAGAGCCCTTGGGTGGCAGGCCCACCTTTTCTTGACCGACACTGACAACTTCCTCTTATCGAAGCGAGTTCGACGCGATTTGACCTGACATGATGATCGCCTTTTCAAGATGGTTCAGACGATATGTCTTCCCAAACAGCCTGAATCGATCCTTTTCGATCCTCCGCAACAACGCGTGATATATTGCTCCCATTCCTTCCGCTGCAACCATCGATCGGCGGTCTTCCGACGGTAGTACTCGCTTTGCCTCCCGGAAAAAAGAATGCGCACGTTCCGCTTGAAATTGCATCAAGCGAACAAACGCATCGTTGTAGGTTCGTTTCTGCAGTGCTTCTTCCGAGTACCCAAACATCCTCAACTCGCTCAATGGCAAATAAATCCGCCCTCCGTTCAGCATGTCTTTTTCGACATCTCGAATGATATTCGTGAGTTGAAGCGCAAGTCCCAGTTTGTGCGCATACTCTTTGGACTGCGGATTGCGGTAGCCGAAAATCTCAATACTGACGAGCCCCACCGCGCTGGCGACGCGGTAACAGTATCGGTGGAGCGCTTCGAAATCGTCGAACCTGACCGGCTCCAAGTCCATTTCCACACCAAGCAGAATATCTTCAAAAAGCCGGCGATCGATCTGGTATTTGCTGATCAAGGTTCTGAGCTCTGAGGCAAATTCCGGCTCCTCCGCTTCGGCCTGAACTAGCCAGCGCCGCCAACCTTGCAGCCATCTCCTACGTTCGGACAACGACACATCAGGATCATCGGCAGCATCGTCCACCTGCCGACAGAACGCATAGAACGTGGTGATATCTTGACGCGTTACTTTGGGTAATGAGAAGAAAGCAAAAGCCAGATTCGAATGACTTTTTTTGGTGATTTCCTTTGCTTCGCTCATCCGTTCAGGTCTCCATCGATGAATTCTTCCACGCCTTGCGGTCCGATTTCCAGCCGAACATCGGCCCGTGCCCAGGAGATGTGCGGGGCCAAGGTGGCGATCACTGCCAGGCCAAGCCGCTGGCCACTCACGCGGAGTGTCGATAAAAGCATTTCCGCGTCGTCATTTCGCATGTTGTTCCCCACAAGTTCGGCAATTAAAACACGCGGATGATGGACCAGTGCCCGGGCCAACGCAGCCAACATCTCCTCGGGCTCGTCCAACTGGTCCACCGAAGTCGTAGCAATTCGCGATATGCCGACGATTTCCAGGATCTCTTCAGTGATCACTTTCGCCTCGGAAGCTTCTACTTGCGCAATCTTAAAAAGAGGCATTGCGACATTTTCGAGAACAGTAAACGCAGGTAGCAAGAATGGTGAGGAAAATAGAAACCCGTATTTTCGGTTTCGAATTTCGCTCAGTTCGTCGATGTCGAGACCGCTGACCAGGGATCCGTCTACCATGATTTCTCCCGAGAGAGGCGGCAGAAGAAGACCGAGAAGTTGCAGCAACAGACCTTTACCGCCGAACTCCGGTCCCGAGAGATGGTAAAATGATCCCGCTCGAAATCGGTAGCTGAAATTGCGGACCATTTCCGCGCGCCCCCACTCATTCGCAGATTCTGCACATAGATTCCGAGTCCTGAGAGGATCGATCGCCATAGGGTTAACGGATGGATTAAAATCGAATCTCCTTGGGCAACGTTTGCGAAGCGCGGTAAAGGCAAACCCAGCTCGCCAGGAACCATGCGGCCAGAAACGCCCTGCCAAGCGTAAACAAAGCGGAAAACAACAAGCTTGGCACAGAATATTTCGGAAAAGCTCCCGCAATGAATTCAGCCAGCCAGCTGATCGCAAAAAGATGAATTCCGGCCACGACCAGAAACCAGATAATTCTAAGCCACTGTCGTCGAGCGAGTTGGGCGTGCTCGTGCACAGCGTCACGCAGCGTCTCATTGTGCAGGATCAGCGTTATCTGAATCGAACAAAACAAAATCAAGGCAACGGCAATTAAAGGGCGAGCGGTTTGCTCGACATACTGGATCACTGCATTTGTAAAATCGGTTTGCTGCGTGATCCAGAAATAACTGATTAGCAATGGCAGATGGATCAGAAGAAGAGTCGCAAGCAAAACGACGCCGGCCCATTTGGCGGCAAACACCGCGCGTTTCAGAGCAAATTTGAATATTCGTCCTGGGTCAGAATTCAAACCTCGGATCCAGATGAAGGTAAGCAACACTAAAAAAATCTGGATCAGCAGACCGAACAAATATTCGAACTGAAAGGATAGCCAATCGATGATCGCTCCGACGCGCAGTAAAAAGATCCCGTCGAAATATTGGTTCAGCCAATAGATCGAAAGCGAAAAGATCGGCTTGCAAAACGCCGACAGAGCGCACAATAGCAAGCCAAAATAAACGCCCAACCACCATCGGCCCAGACGACTCTTCGCCACACGCAGAAATTGCATCTGGTATCCTCGCCAATTCGTCAGAAATAGTAGAGCGGCAACCGCCGAAGCAGGATAGCTGACCACGGCTTGGTTGAACAACCCGGCAAGCAATTCCAGCGCCGCCAACCATGCATGGCTGGCCGATTCTCCCAAACCGCGAGGCTTAAAGGGGGGCCAATAGAGCAAACTCATCAGCGAAAACTCTCTTTCTCCCATTTGATAAGCCTGTAAAACCTGAAAAATCGTGTAGACCAATCCCAAAACCGAAAGCCAGATCCACATACGAGGATGACGCTGCAGGCATCGCAAACCGTCCCGGAAAAATCGAGAGACTGGGTTCGCAAATATCAGGAGCAGGTAGCCGATGAGAGCGCCTGCGATCGCGAGCACGACCGACTGCGAAGCGGCGACTGGGGCGAAAAAGGAGTTCAGAAGTTCAGGAGTTGCGGAATGGAAGGAGATCGAATTTGTCGCGACTACAGGCTGGAAGCCGATGCTACTTTGCGCCGTGGGCACGCGGACTTGCTTGAAGAGCGCTTTCGCTTCTGGGCCCAACTATCCGGAAAGCAATGTAGCATAGGCTTCCAGCCCGTGTCGGGTGTTCGCTGCCGCATCGAGCAACATTGGGTCACGGTACCGCAGAAGATCTGGAGGCCCTCCCGAAAGAATTTTCCAAGCTGCTTGTTGCCTATGCGAGCGCCATGGACTCCAGCCGATGAGCCACTCATAAATTCTGCAACTCGTGAACTCCTAACTCCTGACCCCTTACCTAACAAATCCCCAATGGCTCGAGAACGGCCAATAAACGAACATTCCCCGTCCCACAACGTTCTGCCAGGGGACGAATCCCCAGTAGCGGCTGTCATAGCTGTTTGCACTGTTGTCGCCCAACGCGAAATAGCTCCCCTTTGGAATCGTTACGGTCAGGTTGGGATCACCTAAATACATGGTATCTCTTGGAATGTTTCGATACCCTGTGTACCCATTTTGCTGAGAGGCTACACGCTCGAATGGATACTCCGTGGCTTCGTGTCCGTTCACGAACAACTTTGGCTGCTGAATTCTCAATGTGTCACCCGGCGTGCCTGCAAGGCGCTTGATATAGTGCTCACTCTCAAGGTTAGGCCCAGGAGGAATTCCGAGGATTCCATTCGTGCGAAAGACAAAAACGTCTGCGCGATGCGGCCCTATGAGGTTATAGCTGAATTTATCGACAAAGAGTTGGTCGCCGAGGTCGGCATACCCGCGCACTATCGGTTCTCCTTTTTTAAAACTTTGGCCCGGTCCAACCCGCATCTGGTCCTCCAGGGACCTCGGATCGATTCCAACGCGGTAGGTTTTTCCGGAAGACATTCTGATCACCGAGCCATCCCAGAATGCGTTCACCTTTGTCGGTGAGATCGAATCGATCGTGTCCGTCGGTTCCTCGCACACCACATCCTCGTAAGTGCGGCCAAGTGTAATAAATTGAAACGCCCTTACGATGATATTGGGCGGTGGCGCTTGGGTACGGTGCCCGATCACCCCGTTGAGAGTCGGTTGCATGGAACCGGTCGGAATCTTGAATGGCTGGAGATAGTAGGCCCTGATCCCAAGCGCCAGAACGATCGCGACAACAATCAGTTCCACATTCTCCCGAATCCCGCTTTGATCCCGCAGAGGTTGCAGTTTCCCCAACGAAGGAAGGAGGTCTTTTTCGGCTTTTTGCACACCTTCGCTCGACCGCTTTTTCAGCGCGTCGTTCAGCCCCGCGAGATTCTGCCGAACTCGGTCGAGGTCTTCAGGTCGGGCAACATCTTTGCGGTAATTAATTACTTTTCGCGCCGCCTTCGCCAGAGCGCGCCCCTCTTCAATGTACTTAGGCGTAAACATTAGTTGGTCTTTAAAACTTCAATAAATGCTTCCTGCGGAATATTCACTCTTCCGATCGCTTTCATCCGTTTTTTACCCTCTTTCTGCTTCTCCAATAGTTTCCTTTTTCGGGTGATATCGCCGCCGTAACATTTTGCGGTCACGTTCTTCCGCAACGCGGCAACGTTCTCACGAGCAATGACTTTCCCACCTATGGCAGCCTGGATCGCGACCTGGAAGAGTTGCTGGGGAATAACCTCCTTCAGCTTGGCCGCAAGAACCCGGCCGCGTCCTTCGGCCTTGTCCCGATGCACGATACTCGAGAAAGCATCCACGGGTTCCCCGTTGACCAGCAGATCGAGCTTGACCAGATCCGCCGCGCGGTAGCCGCTCTGCTCATAATCCATCGAACCGTAGCCGTGCGTCAGGGATTTAATCTTGTCGTTAAAATCGACCAGGATCTCATTGAGCGGCATCACGGCAGTCAACATCACCCGACGGGTGTCGATCGACTCGGTGTGTTCGACTTCTCCCCGCTTTTCCATTATCAATTGCATCATGTCGCCGATATTTTCGTTCGGACACATGACAAAGCATTTTACAACCGGCTCGCGAATCTCCTCTATAATGCTCGGATCGGGCAAAAAAGAGGGATTATCGACTTCGACCTGGGTCCCATTCGCCTTCACAACGTGATAAACGACGCTCGGATAGGTCGCGATGATGTCCATATCAAATTCGCGCCTTAGCCGCTCCTGCACGATTTCCATATGCAGCAAGCCAAGGAACCCGCATCTGAAACCGTACCCAAGGGCAACCGAACTCTCCGCTTGATAGATAAAAGCCGAATCGTTGATCTGCAGTTTACCCAACGCAGTCTTCAAATGCTCGAAATCCGCAGTGTTAATCGGATAAATTCCGCTGAACACCATGGGATGAATCTCCTGAAATCCGGGCAACGGCTCCAGGGCAGGGTTTCGCTGGTCGGTTAAAGTGTCTCCAATCTTGATCTCGGTCGTCGACTTGATATTCGCGATGAAATAACCAACGTGGCCCGCTTCGAGCTTGGGCTGGGCAAGCGGCTTAGGCGTAAATATGCCCACCTCCTTGATTTCGTAATGATTGGAGGTTCTCATCAGTTTGACTGCCTGACCCGCGACCAGGCTTCCCGAGAAAACTCGCGCGTAAGCAACTACCCCTCGATAGACATCGAATATCGAATCAAAGACCAGCGCTCTCAATTTTCCATCAGCCAACGGTTTCGGCGCAGGGACCCGCTGTACAATCGCTTCCAGAATATCTTCGACACCAAGTCCGGTCTTTGCGCTGGCCAGAATTGCCTCATCGGCTGAAATCGTCAGGATATCTTCCAGCTGCTTCTTCACCGTTGGAACATCGGCGTTCGGCAGATCGACCTTGTTAATCACTGGAATGATCGTCAGGTTCTGTTTCATCGCGAGATGCACGTTCGCCACAGTCTGGGCTTCCACGCCTTGCGCCGCATCCACTACCAGTACCGCGCCCTCGCAAGCCGCGAGACTGCGAGAAACTTCGTACGCAAAATCGACATGACCCGGTGTATCAAGGAGATTCAGCCGGTAAGTATTTCCGTCCTTGGCCAGATACTTCATCGCCACCGGGTGCGCCTTGATCGTGATACCCCTCTCCCGCTCCAGATCCATCGAGTCGAGCAACTGATCCTGCTTGTCTCGCTCTTCGATAGTTCCGGTCATTTCGAGCAGTCGGTCCGATAACGTTGTTTTCCCGTGATCGATATGCGCGATAATACAAAAATTGCGAGTGAGCCGGCCTCCCATCTGGAAGCGCACTATTCTCTAGTCGCGCGACGGCGTCAAAGGGGAACGTGTCGGCGACTGGGGGACATGGATCGGGGGATCGGCGGGTCGGCGGGTCGGCGACGGGGAGACACGGATCGGGGGGCGGCGGGGCGGCGACTGGGGGACATGGATCGGCGGGTCGGTGGATCGGCGGGTCGGCGACTGGGAGACACGGATCGGGGGGGTCGGTGGATCGGGGGTCGGGCGACACGGATCGGGGGGCGGTGAGAGGGAGACATGGATCGGGCGGGTCGGTGGATCGAGGGGGCGGCGACTGGGAGACGCGCCGAAGCGTTGTTTTTCGCTTGCCCCAGAATCGCTGGCCCTTAAGCTGTTCCTATGGCGACTATTGCCCCGGCAGTCTACGATTCCAAAGTTGAGGGAAATATCATTTTTTCCCGCCTTGATGCGTGCATCAACTGGATGAGAAAGAATTCGCTTTGGCCCATGCCCATGGGTCTTGCCTGTTGCGCGATCGAGATGATGGCCGCCGCCTGCGCTCGGTTCGATATTGCGCGCTTCGGTGCAGAAGTGATGCGGTTTTCCCCAAGGCAGTCCGACGTCATGATCGTCGCCGGCACCGTGACCTACAAGATGGCTTATGCTGTCAAACGAATCTACGATCAGATGCCGGAGCCGAAATGGGTGATTGCCATGGGCGCCTGCGCCTCGTCCGGCGGGATGTATCGCAGCTATTCGGTACTTCAGGGGATAGATCACCTCCTCCCGGTGGACGTTTACGTCAGTGGCTGTCCTCCTCGTCCGGAAGCGCTTCTAGAAGGCCTGATGAAACTGCAGCACAAGATCGAACTTGAGACATCAACGTCAGATCAGAAAAAGGAGATGATGGAGGTCTTTTCATGAGCCTCGAGGCAGTCGCTTCCAAGCTGCAAGAACAGTTCCAGATCGTTCAGCGAAACGATTTTCGCGGCGAAATCACTCTCGAACTGGCCCTCGCCGAAATAGAGGCAGCCTGCAAGTTTGCCAAGGAACAGCTCGGTTTTAACTTTCTCACCGACATTTCCAGTGTCGATAACTTCGGTGATGAACCTCGGTTTGAGGTCGTCTATGAACTTTATTCTCTGGACTCGGGCATCCACCTCCGGCTGAAAACCCGCGTCTCTGAGGATCACCTTGAGGTGCCATCCGTCGTTCACCTCTGGGCCACCGCCAACTGGCACGAGCGCGAAATTTACGACATGATGGGTATTCGTTTTTCCGGTCATCCTGACCTTCGCCGGATTCTGATGTGGGAAGGATACCCATACTATCCATTGAGGAAGGACTTCCCGCTCGCAGGTAAACCGAGTGAAATGCCGGATGTCGCTTTCAGCCAGCCCGCGCCGCTTGCTGGCGGTCCGTTCGTCACGTTATCCAGTCCGGGACACATTGAAGACCGGGAACCCCGCGCGCATCCCGCGGAAAATCTGTAAGCGGACTTTCAGCCTCGTCGTTTCAGCGGCCCTCCTGAAAATTTCAGTTTTCCGCTGATATTTTGCGCAAAAAAATCCGTGTTCTGATCTTCCTTTGCGGTTAGATTGTCCGATGGACCTTGAAGTAGAGTCGCGCGTTGTTTGCCCCTACTGCGGAGCGGTCTTCACCACGATTGTCGACACGTCGTCAGGCACATTTTCCACGATTGAGGATTGCGAAGTCTGTTGCCGTCCCATCGAGTTTAACGTGCACTGTCACTGCGGCGAGATCGATTCGGTCGAATTCGATCGTGCGTGAAGAATTTGCTTGCGCAGGAACCCCGGCATCCCAAATTCGGTGCTCTCGCTGCCCTTGCGGCTAGGTAGCTCAGTTGGCAGAGCAGAGAACTGAAGATCTACCTGTCTGCGACTTCAAAGAGATATCTGCTTAAGGATACTTTTCCTCGGAAGACGATAGCATTTAGCCACTTACGATGAACGCTCATAAAACATTGGGGTCAGCAGACTTTGACAGGTAGTGAACAAGAAGCCGCGGAAAACGGATCGTTGTTGCGTGACGTTCTGGAGGTTCTTCTTTTCTCCGCTCCTAACCGCTCGCCGGAAGCCCGAATCCTTGCTCCATTTTTCCGCAGCAACAGTAGGCCAAAACCTGCAACCGCCTGGCGGTATTCTCCGGTGGGTTAATGCGGACAGCGCGAACTAGGAAAAAATCCGCTCTATGGTCGCGCTGAGTACGGTTAAGTCGCAAGGCTTGGTTAGATGTGCGGAGAACCCTGCTGAGAGGCTGTCCTCGACATCTGCTTTCATACCATAACCGCTGAGGGCGATCCCCTTGACCGGTGATAGAGCCTGTAGCGCGCGTATAAGCTGATGCCCACTGCCATCCGGCAAACCAAGGTCGCTGAGCACGAGGTCAAATTTCTGTTCGCGAGCCACGCTCAGCGCGGTCCGATAGTCGGTGGCGTGGACAACTTGGTGACCACAAAGTGTAAGGAACCGACTCATGAATTCCAAAGTGTCTTGGTGATCGTCTACCAGAAGAATGCGAACGGCTTTCTTAGCACCTGGTGACTTCGCCGGTGCAAACTGTGCGTTCACACTCTGCTGAGTTTCAGCCAATGGCAGAGTGACGGTAAACGTCGCGCCCCGGCCGGCGCCAAGACTCTCCGCTTGAATATGCCCTCCGTGTGCATCGACAATGGCTTTGGCGATCGCTAATCCAAGACCGAGGCCGCCGTACTGTGGCGGCACGGAAAGATCTCCCTGTTCAAAAGGCTGAAAGATTGTTTCAAGCGATTCTTGGCCAATCCCGCGGCCGTTGTCCGTTAGGCGAATACCCAATTCATTGACTGCTTCGACGGACGTCCGCAATTCAATCGTACCCCCGGCAGGAGTGAACTTTATTGCATTACTAAAAAGGTTCCAAAGTACCTGTTGGAGCCGACCGGCGTCCCCAAGCACACGAAAAAAAGGGGCTTCGAGATGCATTTCAAAGCGAACTTGCTGGGCGTCGATTGCAATTTGGCAAAGCTCTCGAACGGAACGTATAAGGTCGTGGACGTCGATTATTTCCCTCATCAGCAACATTTTGCCCTTGCTAATCCGCGTGAGGTCCAGGAGGTCATCAATTAAGCGCGCTTCTAGCTGGAGATTACGGCTAATGACCAGCAAGTCAGAACGGATCTTTTCTGGCACATCAGGATATCGCTCAATCGAAGCAAGAACTGCAAAGATCGGCGTGAGAGGGGTGCGCAATTCATGGCTCAAGATCGCCAGAAATTGATCCTTAGCCGCGCTGGCCGCACGAGCGCTGCGGTAAAGTTGCGCGTTCTCCAGCCCAATCGAGACTTGCAGCGCCACAATGGCCAAGATCCTTTCGGTGCGCTCGGTGAACACCGCCGGGGAGCGGTGAGCGAAGGCTAGAGCCCCGGCAATTTCACCAGTGGAATTGCGAACGCTGAGGGCAAGAAAGCTGCGCACAGGCAAATGAGGACTAAGAGGAGAAGGACGGACCTCAGCCGCAAGATCGTCGATACGAATGATAGGTTGATCCGTCTCGGACGCGATCAGTTCGTCGACATTGACGATGGCACAATTCTGCAAGGCTATCCCGAGCGGACCAGCCACGGTTTGACAGGTAAATTTCGCCATCTGTGGTTCCTTTCGAAAGAACCCCCCACATTCCGCACCGCTCACTTCGACCGTGGCATCGGTGATCGCTTGGAGGAAGGCGGAAAGATCAAGCTTGCTCGCGACGACCCGACCGACTCGCTGCACCGTATCGAGTTCATCGAAGAGCGCGACGACACCACGGTTTGTTTCCTCGAGTTCTTCATTAATCTTTTGCAACTCGCGACCCTGGGCATTCAGTTGGTCGATCGTCGCAATGAGTTCCTGGTTCTGGGCCGCAATCTCGTCGAGCATTTCGACTTCCGACGGCCGACTCATCTCGCGCACGATGCTCTGCAAATCGAGCCCCTGGAGATCTGTGCCTTTTGGCAGTTCCTGCTCCAAGCGGACAGTGGTGCCACTCGCTGCGCTTTCGATCAGCACGCGATCCATCAGGCGCTTGGCGGCAAGAATACCCATGCCCATGCCGCTCTTCGATTGATATGTCCCGGCCAATATGGAGGCCAAATCGCTAATGCCGGGACCTCGGTCCCGTACGGTCGTGACGAAACTCTGGCTGTTTCGCCTTTTAGCTGTGGTGCGAATTTGCGCAAACGAAAATTCAGCCGTGGCGTCCGTGGCATAGCAAAAGGCGTTCCGGGCAATCTCGGAGACGGCTGTCGCGATACGAACCTGCAGTTGTCGATCAAAGTGGAAGGCGGCGGCGATCATGCGTGCACGGTTCCGGCAGAGGACAACGTCCTGCTCCCGTCGGAGGGCCATTGACAGCAGTCGCGTGCTTTTCTCAGTTGCCTCAGAGTTCATGCGGAATGACGGGCGACAATTACCGTAACATCGTCACACTCTCTTCGAAAATCGCGGTAAAGCAATCCGGCGACGAGACCGGGATGTCGCCGGGCAATTCCGGGATATTCCTCAGGATTCCATTGGGGCTTTAGACCGTCGGAATGCATCACCAGCACGCTTCCATAACTCCATGGCTGCGTCGACTCACGAATCCTCGACAAACCGGTTCCGAGTGTTCCGTTGTCGCAGCCGAAGCTTTTCGATTCTCCATTGTTCAGGAGGCGCATCGAGATGTTGCCCACGCCGGCAATTGTTACCTGCCCTTTTGCAGGACAAAGCTCCACGATAGCGCCCGCAGCGCCCCGGGTCTTGGTCAGAGCCTGATCAATCAGCTTCAGCGTTGATGCCACTCCCGTTTTTTTTCCCTGTGAGCGAAAGACGGCCACCGCTTCCCGAGCCGCTTCTCCGGCGAACAGGCCGTGTCCCAGACCATCGACCACCAGTGCGCGCAGAACTCCGCCCGTTTCGGTAACTTCCCACGCATCACCACAGACTTCTTCACGCTCAACGGCAATACTCACGCCACTGGCTTGGAAAATAGACGCGGGGCCAGGATCAGGAGAAAACGATAAACGTGCCCAAAGCACGGTTCCACGTCCGGGCTGACTAAAGACGTCGAACCGGTCCGAGAGACGTTTGATCGCGCCAAACCCGGTGCCGGCAGTGCCGGCACTGGAGAAGCCGTCACGAAGGCACTCCCCAACGTTCCGCATTCCCGGGCCGCGATCTAACGCCAGCAATTCCAGACTGGAAGCGGGGTCTGCTACGACCTCGCGCACGAGAATTCCGCCTCCTTTGCCATGCCGCACGAGATTGCGAGCCATCTCCGTTACGACAATCGCAGCTTTTCCGCAGAAAATCTCGTCGCTGCCAAGACGCTGGCACATTTCAACCACCAAGCGTCTGGCAACGCCGACCTGGCTTTCCTCAACGACGGAAATGTGGCGGCCGGAAGTCATGGCGGCCTATCTCCAGCGGATAATTGTCACGTGTGTGCCTTTGCCGGGCGCGGACTCGATATTAAATTCGTTGACAAGGCGCTTCGCACCCCCCAGGCCAAGTCCCATCCCGTTTCCTGTGGTAAATCCATCGCGCAGCGCCAAATGAACGTCCGGAATCCCCGGGCCGGTGTCCACGAAATCCGCCCGCAACCCCTGACGACCTCCTCGTTGAAGCACCTCGAGAGTGACTTCACCGCCGCCGCCATAAACCAGCATGTTTCGCGCTAACTCGCTCGCAGCGGTGACGATCTTCGTCTGATCAACCAGCGATAGGTTGATCATCACCGCTTGCCGGCGAACTGCATGGCGGACCGCAACAATATCTGCCGAACAGGCAACAGCAATAATCTCAGTCTTGAGCACCGGTATCCACATCTAGTTCCGGGATGTCGATGTGGCGGCGCAACATTTCCATCCCTTTTTCTACATCGAGAGCGGTATGCACCCCGCTCAAGTTGAGCCCGAGCTCGACTAATGTAATTGCCACCGCGGGTTGCATTCCCACCACGACTGTTTGAGCGCCCAAAACCCGCGCCATTGCCGAGGTGTTGGCCAGCATGCGCCCGATAAAAGAATCTACGATGTCCAGCGATGAGATGTCGATTAGTACGCCCTTCGCGTTAGTCGTGGCGATTTTACTCGTAAGGTCATCTTGCAGTGCCGACGCCAATTGGTCATGCATGTCAACCTGAATAGTCACCAGCAGGAACTCCCCCATTTTGAGAATTGGAATCCGATCCATGGTTCAAACCGGAAAACGGGCTTACTCTATCGAGGAGTGATTCTTAAAGTGCCCAGAAACGTTGCGCCCGGTACGCTTCAACGCAAAGCGTAGCGCCTCCGCCATCGTGGCCTTGGTTGTCACGTTGCTCAAATCGATCTGCAAATGCACCATCGTCTGTGCGATTTGAGGACGAATCCCCGAAATGATGCAGTCTGCGCCCATTAGCCGGGCGGCAGCGACGGTCTTGAGAAGATGTTGCGCGACCAGCGTGTCAACGGTTGCCACGCCGGTGATGTCAATAATCGCGATTTCGGATCGAGTAGCGACAATCGTCTGGAGGAGACTCTCCATCACGACACTCGTCCGCGCGCTGTCAAGGGTACCGATCACCGGCAAGGCCACGATTCCTTCCCATAGCTGGACAACCGGCGTTGACAGCTCAAGCATTTCCTCTTGCTGGCGGCGGATCACTTCTTCACGGGAACGCTGGTAGACTTCCGTCGTGTAGAGGCCAAGACTGTCCAGGAGGAGATCTGCGGCCAACATGCTTTCAACCAGTTCGGCAGGGTCCTTCTCGACAGACTTGCGGAGCGCCGAAAAAAGCGGCTGCTTGAGCGAGAAAACGAAACTCGCCGTTTCCGAAGGAGTGAAGCCCTGGAGCCCCCGCGTACGCGAAAAGCCTTCCAGCATCTCCAACACAGGTTTGTATTCAGGGAGTAGAATGTCACTTAGATTGCCGGACTGGACGGCATCCGAAAGGACGTTCAAGAAATGACCCGACTCGGTTCGCAGCTCCGCTTCACTGGTCAGGTCTGCCCGCAAACTCGGCGTGGAAAGTTGTTGGCGTAACCATTCCTGAAGAATTTCATTTCGCCGATTGAGGAGGGTGTTCGCGATCGAGGTCGTCATCGTGTTCCTAGGCTATCAACCGGCTTTTCAATTACAATCCTTAAGACCCTCTCGGCACCTTAGTTGACGCGATTGTGGGGCCTGACCGATCGGTTTCTGCGAGGCCCAGATTCTGGATCAGGCAAGTGAGTTCGAATCGAAGAATCGAACTGGACGTATCGGCAGCCACTAGTTCAACAGGTCCCACAACCAGCGATCCATGCGGTTCTCCGACTTGGCCCCCATTTCGCGAATCTGGAACAGGTGCGGAGCGTTGTTTTTCAGAAATCGCGCAGTCGTGATGAATTGGAACGATGGCGTTTCCCGACTGTTGGAAATGGAGGAATTTCGCAAAATGAATTCGAACGTAACCTCCAGACTTGGCGAATAAGACATCTCTGAAGCGATTTGAGAATGAACCATTTGTTTGCAGGTGTAAATCGCACGCAGCCGATTCGATGGATTTTATTTTCCGAGACAATCTTGGAAAGAAGGAAAGCGATTCGCCTTTCTCGTGCGAACAGCAGCGAACGAAAAGAGGCCTGTGGCTGTCGCACCTTACTTCTCCCACCCGGAATTCGAGTGGTTAACAAAGCAATGCCAGTTTCCTGGCATTACCAAATTACAACTCGTTTTGCATGCGCTGGACGAGTGGGCCTGCCGAAATCACACCGCCGAACTGTGTGATCCCTCCGTTACGGCACAAGCGGCGCAAAACGAATTCATGGAGGAAGGTAACCTTCGGCGATTACCCATCGCGTTTGCCCGATACCGTTCGTCAGATATTCTGACTCTGTCCGAACCGATTTATAGCAAAGCTGCAGATCCGTTCGCGTCTCGAATTCCGATGTTTCTACATGAAACGAACATTATCTTTTTTGGCAACTGGAGCATTACTCTTGATGCCTGCCATCGGTCGCGCCGATGACTCCATCGCCGATAAAGCTGAAGACGTATTCCGAGGCATCCGCCAAGGTTTCAAAGACGCAGCACACGACGTCAAGCAGGCGGTTGTCGGGCGCGATGTCAAAGTGTCCGTGGGCGAGTGGCACTTGGAGATGCCCACCAGCGTGGAGGCCGGGGAGGTCATCTTTACGGTGACCAATGAGGGGGCTGAGGATCGCGGATTCAAAATCTCCGGGCCTGGCCTGGAGCGCTCTCTTACCGCGCCACTGCCGCCCGGTGAGAGTGAGAAAATGACCGTTAACCTACAGCCAGGCGTATACCAGGTTGAAGCCCCGGCCCAGGGGGATCCGGCAAAGCAGCTGACCGTTGAACTGACTGCGTTGCCGGAATAAGCGGCGCTCTGCGCGAGCGCTTTCTTCCGGCCGATAGGAGCACGGACTTCCTTAATCCAGTGAACCGCTCTTGATCCGGTCTTCGCGATTCCGGATTTTAGCTTCATTTTGGACGCGCAAAAGCTCTTGTGAGGCATCCACCTCAGACATCGAATCCGTGACAAATCCCTTCTGATTGAAAAAAGCTTGTTCGCCATTTTCAAGGTCGCGTCGATCAGTCGAACCCTCAGATCGGCCGCGCGCTTCAGCATCTTGATCAGGACTTGGCCGTCCAATCGCTTCCTCCGGTCGCATCTCATCGATCGAACTAATCCTCGGAGAAGCTGTAATCCTGTCGCGGTGCTTGTTGATCTGCTCTCTTTCCGTTTGAACAAGTGCAGCGCCGGGAGAAAAAGAGGGCGCCTTTTTGATCAGTCCGGCAGGATAACGAAGCCGTATAGAATTTCCCTCTTCGATAATCTGCGCGTCCCTCGCGGGTATGACGTGCACTTTTTCTGAAAACGAGCTGCTCTTTATACCAACAAACTCCACACAATGCGAAGTCGAATCCATCCAGAGTCCCTCGACAGTGCCAACCGATTCACCGCGTTCGTCGATCACAGTGCATCCAGTTAGCTCTCGCGCCTCCACCTCGTCGAGAGAATCAAAGAGAATTGTTTTCATTATCACCTCCTTGCACTTCCATTGTTCGCACAAATGGCGACCGCTGGATTTATATTACCTGGCACAAGCGCGGGGGAGCCGCATCGACAACCAATCTAAAAAAATCAACGAGACAGTAGGCAAAGCGTCTCGCTTTGCTCCTTCAAGGCGGGGTAAACCGGGACGGTTTACTTACTTGGTCCTCGCTCCCTTTTTCGCTAGTGTCGTGACTTAAAGTACCACAGAGACTCCAGTGGGTTATTTGGACATTAGCTCGTACCGCGATATAATGAAGGGCGGTAATCGGTTTCCGCAAATTTGCATATCGCGGACCGTGGCATAATCGATTGAAAGGAGGAAGTGAAGAGCAGAAATAGAGGCGGACCCCGAAATCCCCGCGCGCTGTTTCCATTGAAGTGTCATTTCTGTCTCCGACGGTCCGGAAGGGAAGAGGCCAGCGTACCGGCGGTGAGAACGACTGGGCGATCGAACGGCACGGTTCATGGCTGGTCGGGAATTTCGGCCTCGACAAGTTTCGCCAACAGCGTCAGCGATTCCTGCCAGCCGAGGTAGCAAGCCTCCGCTGGTATGGCTGCGGGCACCCCTTCTTGCGTGATGTTCAATTCGGTTCCGCAGAATACCTGCTTCAACGCAATCGTCGTTTGCATTTCTCCGGGCAGGTTCGGATCGTCGAATTTGTCCGTGTAGCGGATGCGTTCGTCGGGCGTCAGTTCGTGATAGGTTCCGCCGAAGGAGTGGCTATTGCCGGTGGTGAAATTAGTGAACGACATCTTGTAGGCGCCGCCGACTTTCGCGTCCAGGTGATGAACCTTGCCCGTAAATCCATTCGGCGGAAGCCATTTGGCCATTGCGTCCGCATCGAGGAACGCCCGATAAATTCTCTCCGGCGTCGCCCGGAGCACACGGTGGAGTCGGATGGTGTTTACTTCGTTTGTCAGCATAATTTTCTTGGGTCTTGATTTTCATTACTACGACGAAGGGAGCGGGCGATTCAGGACATCTGTTTCTCTGGCGAAAGAGGCCATTGATAAGCGCTTTCCACACGCATATTGAGCGAAATCCGCGTTTATTTTGACAACACAATCGTTACCGTTTAACAGTGCAATCCGGTCAAATTATTCGGGGAAATGAACTCTTCTTAAGTCGAGCCTCAGGGGAAGCAAGAAATAGAACCCATCAAACTGGGTAGAACTTGGGAAGCCGTGACATTACTTCCGAAAGATTTCTCCGTAAGCTCCTTACCACCAGGTATTAAGGCTAGGTAGCTCAGTTGGCAGAGCAGAGGACTGAAAATCCTCGTGTCGGCGGTTCGATTCCGCCCCTAGCCACCACCGCAATTGTGGGCAAAAGTGCTTGCCTTTGCTTAGAGCGACAATTCGTGAAAAGAAACAAAAGCGTATCGGCTTTTGGGTGATTTTTGCCGATTAGCGGTTGTCACGAATGGCGGGTATTGTCGGGGGTTCCAGGTTGCGGATCAATGGGCCTGATTTCGAGCAGAAGGCCGCAGTCCAAACACGGGTTGCCTTTGGCGATCTGTACGGCTTCGTCGAGACTCTGAGCGAGAATGAACCAGTAGCCGCCAATCGCTTCTTTGGATTCACCGAAAGGGCCGTCTGTTACCACATTGGCCCTGCCGACCGTTTTACCTTCATACATGAGCCGTTGCCCCCGCTTCATTTTTCCTTCGTTAATCAATCGATCATACCAGATGTAGAATTGGTCGATTGCGTGCTGGATTTCATCCCTCGAGAGGGTTTCGTCCCATTGTCCCCGGCAAATTACCAGGTATTCGGCTGTTGGAGGCTGCTCGCTCATCATTTTCTTCCTTCCATTTTAACCTAGCCAGTAGCCGGGATTGCGTTTACGTCAACCCTTGACGCGCTGGCCATTTTTCGGATCCCTGAAACTAATTTTCGTTCATAGCGGTTCGGTTCTCAAGAGAACGACGAACGAGCTGGGCCGTCCCAGGACACGGGTATTGTCGTCTTTAATTAATTCGAGACCGGAAGAGCACGGGTCACACCCTGATATCGGCCAGCGGCAAGTGCGCCTAGCGTACCTTTCTAGTCACTCGTTGATCGTCCAGGTCTCGAACTTGTGCGATCGTGGTGCAGGCACATGCACTGGGTCAGTTATGCCAAATGGCGGACAAAATTGTCCGCTTAAGGCAAAGTGGTACGTTTTATAGCGTCTATGCCAATCCGCAAATCCGTCAGTGCCGCCAGCCATCGTGTAGCACGACAATCCGCCTTAAAACTCTTTACCGATCGAAACCATGAGCGGGAGCTTCTGCGCCATTTCTTCGAACGATTGGCCAGGGTCCACTGGGTGCACGACGTACGGTCCGAAAAGCCAATCCTGAGTATTTGGGGAGTCGGTGGGATCGGCAAAACTAAACTGCTGGAGAAAGCCACAGAAGAACTTGGCCAGAGGCTTGCCGGGCTACGGTTGATTGCTCTCGATCTGGATCATGACCGGTGGACACCATCTTCCTCTGTGGCCGAGTTCTTCTGGCATTTGCGTTCTAGGCTATGGGAGGCAAAACCGCGCGGCATAGGAGGCGGAGCCGGCATTGAAACACCGCTTTTCGATTATCTCTATTTCGCTCTCTGGCGAGCGCAGCATCCAGGTGAGAATTTTGCTTTGAGTGACAGCGTGTTAAAGGATCTCCTAAGCACTTCCACGCTAGGCACCACGATCCTCGCCGAAGCATCCGCGAAGCTTGCCGCGGGAGTTTACGATGTCGCTACTGCAGGTTCTGCCGTGGGTGGTCTGTTTCAGTTGCTCGGTAAAGCCCTGACTTACTTGCGCAACCGAGATCGCAAGGGCTTGTTGAATAAACGCGGACTAAACCCTGAGTCCATGACCGAAAAGGACATGGAGGCGGAGTTGGCGCCCGTCTTAGCCGCGGATGTCGAGCAATGGCTGGAGGACCATCCCAATGACGCGCTTTGCGTCGCGATCGACGGTTTTGAACGCATTCAATCAACCACTCTAGCAGAGGACATCCAAAAATATTTGGCCGACTGGTGCGGGATACTGACGGATCCCGACGGGGCGTTCTCCGGACGCTTTGGCTGCGTGTTGCTCGGGCGAAATAAGAACCGTTGGGATGAGCTTTACGACACGGAATGGCAGACGCGAATCAGTGAACACTGCGTTGGCGGACTCGGAAAAGAAGACGCGCTGAGATTTCTAGAATCGGCAGCGACTTATCATAAAGAACGCGGAGACCTGACTACGGCCGACAATTTGCGAAAACATGCGGACGCGATCCTTGCGGTCACTCGCGAGCAGCGTAGCCAGGACAAACAGTCGTCATTCCACCCTTATTACCTCGACCTCGCCTATGGCATTGTCTATGAGCAGGGAGTTCACTTCCAACCCGCTGACTTAGGCCAAACGCCGGCTGAACTGCAAATCCGCTTTCTTCGCTATCTACAAACAGGGCAGCGAGGGGTGTTCGAAACCTTTCGTTGCCTGGCACTAGCTGGCAGCTTCGATGAAGCGCTTTTCGATCATCTTGTTGAGATACGCTTGATTCCAGCCGGCTTCCATTTCGCGGCCCTCACCGGAGAGGATTACTCTTACGTGGAGGAAATTCGCGATCTTCCCGGAACTTTCCGGTTCCATCGATTGATGGAACTCGCCCTCATTAAAAACCAGTCAGCAAAGGCAGAGGATCGGCCCGTGGCTCGCGAGCGTATTGATGTGATCTTGGACTATTTCAAAAAAAAGGCCGGGTTTTCGAAACTCGCCGAGTGTTCTCCGCGGCATCTCAGTGCATACCAGAAAGGGATGACGATAGCGTTCGACAGGCATCATGACCGTTTATTAGATTTTCCGTCTTTGGATGCGTTCTTCCTCGGACTGGAAGAGCCATTTGATTTCACGGCCTTCGTCAGTGCGCGAATCGATTGGTGGCGCAAGCTGGCCGATCTGTGGAAGCGCCATCAGCCAGAGGGTGAGCGGTCGCTAGACACCTTGTCTGGTCTTGCCGCAATGCTCCATGCCCAAGGCCGGTATGGAGAGGCGGAAGATGTGGAACGTCAGATCCTTCAAAGCTCTGAGCGCGTGCTTGGGTCCGACCACCCGGACACTCTGTCGTCGATGAACAACCTGGCCCAGACGCTGTACGCACAAGGGGATCTGGCCAGGGCATACGAACTCCAGGAGCAGGTGGTCGAGGCCATGGCTCGGCTGCTGGGTAAGGAGCACCCGGACACACTGACGTCGATGAACAACCTGGCCCAGACGTTGAAAGCTCAAGGAGATCTGGCCAGGGCGCACGAGCTCGAGAAGCAGGTGCTCGAGGCCAGGGCTCGGCTGCTGGGTAAGGAGCACCCAGACACACTGATGTCGATGAACAACCTGGCTCAGACGCTGAAAGCTCAAGGAGATCTGGCCAGGGCACACGAGCTCCAGGAGCAGGTGCTCGAGGCCAGGGCTCGGCTGCTGGGTAAGGAGCACCCGGACACACTGACGTCGATGAACAACCTGGCCCAGACGCTGAAAGCTCAAGGAGATCTGGCCAGGGCACACGAGCTCCAGGAGCAGGTGCTCGAGGCCATGGCTCGGCTGCTGGGTAAGGAGCACCCGAACACACTGACGTCGATGAACAACCTGGCCCAGACGCTGTACGCACAAGGAGATCTGGCTGGGGCACGCAAGCTCCAGGAGCAGGTGCTCGAGGCCAGGGCTCGGCTGCTGGGTAAGGAGCACCCGAACACACTGACGTCGATGAACAACCTGGCCCAGACGTTGAAAGCTCAAGGAGATCTGGCCGGGGCACGCAAGCTCCAGGAGCAGGTGCTCGAGGCCATGACTCGGCTGCTGGGTAAGGAGCACCCGAACACACTGACGTCGATGCTCAACCTGGCCCAGATGCTGCAAGCGGAAGGAGATTTGGCCGGGGCCGAGCGGCTCTACCGACTGGCGCTGGAAGGTCGCAAACGCGTGCTTGGGGCTGGCCACCCGGACACGCTCACCGAGCCTTAATAACCTGGCGAAGCTTTACCGTGCCAAAGGCCAATACGCGAACGCCGAGCACTTTACCAGCGGAAGCTGGCGATCACGGAAAAGGCTTTTCGCCCCTGGCATCCTGAAGTCGCGACGTGAGAGCTTTCACAACGAGGCACTCCCTCCGGCACTAACAACTGACACTGGCAACTGACAACTTCCTAAGTTGACGGCGAAGAGGTTTGTTTATCGGCCATTTTTTCTCGTGCGATCTGGAGCTCATATGGTTCCGAGACCATGGCCCTCACTTCAACAGTTTGACCGAATTCAAGGCCTGGGCAGCCTCTGGCTACCTCAACGGCTTGCTCGAGACTGTCCGCTCGAATTAGAAAGAAACCTGCAATTGCTTCCTTGGATTCCGCAAACGGACCGTCCGTCACTGGATTCCTGCCCGCGAGAATTTTACCGTAATGCCCTAATGGCCCACCACCTTTGAACTTTCCAGAATTATTTAGTTCCTCAAACCACTCCGTGAATCGAGCCATGTTTTTTTGAATTTCTTCTGGGGAGAGATCCCTGTGCCAACTGGTATTTCGGAAAACCAACAGGTATTCCGACGTTGTCATATTTGCGTTCATAGTCGTGTCACATGCTTGACTTCTGCATTTTCATTAAGGATGCGACGAACCAGTCCACACGATCAGGACACTTCACGTCATTTTCAATGCAGGAGTTCGAACTCGTTCATCAGCCGCTGAATTCCTCTCGGTTCCGCCGCCTACGCCAGGAAACCTTTTGGACTTCAGTCATCCCAACATCACAGCATTCAATCGCGGTGCAACCAGGTGGATTGCTCTGACACTTACACTACAGCGGCTTAAGATCCGCCCCGAAAGGACGCGCTCGTCACACGTTTTGGCTTGCCGGGACGGCGAGGTGATACGAGGCGTAGCTGTGCCGGAGACAATCTTTTGGCCACGGACTAAATTCGGTGGATTTGGCAAACGCCTGAAATTTCCAACGAAAGTTGCGAACGATTCCCCCCCCGCTCGGTGGACGAGCAGGCTTCTTGTCTCCGGTTTTGCCTTGACCTTTCCTGAACGTTCAAGCTGCTTCGGGAGTAAGCCCGCCCCACTTTCACTAAAAGGTGGCTCATGAATACCTATATCCCGCTGATTCTGACTACGATCGTGACGATCTCGACGATTGTTTACACGATTTGCTCCATACAATTGTGGCGAACGACTCAGGCAGCAGCCGAGATTTCCCGGCAAGCTGCTTTCGGCAATCTCTGGGCCGAACTGAACCGTTACCTCGAGATCTTACGGCAGCAGGACGCTCCCGAAACCGCTTTTCTGCAGAAGGTATCGGACCTGATGTTGGAATTCATGATCGCCAACCTGCTGACCCACGCTATAGAAAAGAACAATCAGGACTTCGAAGTATTTCGCCGCAAGGTCTTAGCCTTAGTGTCAGAAAACGAAGCCCATGCTTCGAAAATGCCGTGGATCGCACGCTTGGCCGAGCAGAGAAAACATCACTGATCTCCGCCACGGACCGATGCACTGGTCCTTTACGCAAGTGCCAGTAACCGGATTGGCGAACCGGTTCCACCCTTGATCTTTAATGGCGCTGCAAAGAGACAAAATTCATACACCTTTTTTTCCACAATCTCGTCCATGTAGATGTTTTCCATTAGCCGAATTCCAGCCTTCGTAAGCATTTCGAGATGCATTGGCAGCGCCTCGCCTTCCGTTTCGAAGGGTAGAGCATCGATTGCAAACTGGTCGCAACCCCAGCAAATGATATCGTGGTCGACTGCCCATTCTGCACACGCACGACCGAGACCCGGTTCCCGGACAAAGTCTTTGCCGCGTCACTCCAAAACCGACCCCAGCCGGTGTGCACAAGCACCGTGTCGCCCTTTTTGACCTCGGTTCCCTGTGCTGCAAGAGCACTGTCCAGTTCAGCAGGCTGAATCGCATAGCCCGCTTCCAGGTACTCAACACCTTTGAAACCAGCGACGTCGATTAAAATCCCACGTGTAATGAGCGGAGGCATCGTTTCAATTCCGAGCTTTTTGTCCCAAAGGTATCTATGGCCTCTCGATTTCGAATCCCATTGTATATCAAATACTCACCATTTTCCTGTTTGATACCGACATGGTTAAGCTGGTCGATATGCGTGCCGGAATGGTCGCTCATGGCAATCCGAAGATTCTGAGCTGAATAACCATTCTTCATCACGCCCAGATATTTATCGTGCCATTCAGCCCATTCTCCAGGGTAAACTGCGTATTGGCAAAGAAAGCGCCATGAAACCCCGGAATAGGCATCTCCTGATCCAGAATATGAGAAAGATCGTAAACGATCCCCTTCTTAATCAGAGAAACCGCCTCCACGATCGTCTTCGGAGTAATCAAATTCATTGCCCCAAGAATATCATCGGCCCCGTATTTGGAAGGATACCACATATAGTCCTTAGTATAGTTTTAGGTTTTTGCTCGTCCTATAAGCTGGGCACCCAGCGAGTTACTGCTCGAGCCGCCCAGACGAATAACAGATCTGTTGTTGCCGCTAACAATGTAATCCACAATATGCCGGCGATGATTAGATCCAAGGCCTGCATCGGCATAGCCATCGAAAATACCTGTCCCATTCCCTGCTGCGCCCCCATTAATTCCGTAACGATTTGAATGCCCCATGAAACGCCGATAACAACACGAACACCACCTATCAACTCCGGGATGATGGCCGGCAGAATCACGGTGCGGTAAACTTGAGCCTTGCTGGCACCAAGTGTTTCAGCATAATGAATGTAAACTGGGTTAATATTAGCAATCGCGGAAACTGTGTTAATCAGCAACATGAAAAAGCAGTAGAAGGCCATCATCGTAAGCTGAGCGGTCTGGGTTGGTCCAAACCACATGAGAAAAAATGGAATCGCCGCGAGCGGCGGCACCGTACGCATCGTCTCAATAGGGGCCTCCAGCAACAGCCTCAGCAACCGGCTATACCCAATAAGCAGGCCAAAGACCACGCCGAGAATTACCCCGATCGTGCTACCCAGAAGTGTGCGCTCAAAGGTGTATAGTAGATGTGGCCATATCCCGTTGGACCCACCGCCCTGCATTTCCAGAATTGGATTTTGAGTGAGGTCAATCATCATCGCGCGCAAGATAGTTTCAGTGGAAGGCAATTTAAATTCTCCAAGCCAGAGAGCCAGACCCTTCCAGACCGTCAGGGCAAGCAAGACCCCGCAGACCCATAACAACACTTTCTGCCACCTCTTTAGGTCCCTTTCCATTTACCTAACACGCGCTGGACGATATTCGACGGTCCTCAAAGTCGGTGTTCTGCTGTCGTTCCAATGCAATAAATCTGAACGTGGGTCGGGGTTATGCAGGACAGATAAAAAACGTCTTTGCTCTGAACTGCTATACAACCTCCAGACTCACTGCACTAGTGCTTTTCGAACTGAGCCCACTCGACAGCGGCGCTCGAGAATCGATCGGCATCAAAGAAGTCAAAGGCGCTATAGAACTTGGTTGCCTCGTCGAGAAGTTCTTTGGCTTTTGGGGTGGCGTCTCCTACAAGCCCTTGCGCCTGTTTGATCTGATTGTCGGCGGCCTTCTTATGGGCGACCATCTCGTTGTACACCTTTCCCGCGATGGAGAAATCTTCGACTTTGAATTCGCCAGGCTTAAAGAATCCTTTTTGCTCGAAACCGTGGATATGTGATCCAATAACGTATTTCTCATTCATCGGGCTGCTGTCGTTATTGTACCAATCGCTCTGCTGATCAAATGGAACAAACGGATCCAGCGAAGAATAAACCACACGGAAAGTATTCTTATCAAAATTCGTGCCGGCCGCCTGGTTCAAGAACGGTATGTGAATGTCCATGGCTTCGTCTTCGTGATCGTGTATGAACTGATTGATGCGCCATCCGACACTTGAAAGCCGCAAAACCGTCTCATAGTGCTCCTTAACCCATTTGTCCAGCGCGCCCCAGCCGTCGTGAAAAACAGCTCGCAGTTCTTCCGAGTCTGCACTGGGCTTGGCCGAAGAAGCCAGATCGGCCGACGTAATGATCGGCTTAAAGCCTTTCGACTGGAGCGTAAGGTGTGCAGGGACTCCCCCTACCTCAAAGTCCAAGTCCCCGGATATCATCATCGCAGCGGTCCTGGAATCCTCTGCGACCACGCCATGTAGATCGCTTAACGACAACCCCCCGCGTTCAAGTGCCAGATTAATAAAACCTTTAATTGCCATTTCAGCCGGGTATCCGAATTTTTTACCCCGCATCTGTTGAACGGCTTGTTTGATCGCCTGGTCTGGTGAAGCACCCGCCGCCACGAACTCTTCTACTGACTTGTATCCCTTGTCGGGCTGCGCCATCAGGGCATATCCGAGAAACATGTCCGCGTAAAAGAAATATTTGAAAGCAGGCAACTGTCTCGTTGCTCCCAAAAACAGGGGCACGGATCCGGACATGACGTCCACCTGGCCCGACGCGAACACCGGAATTGTGTTCTCATTCGCGATGACTTTTCCTCCATCAACCAAGTTAATGCCCACTTGGTCGAACCATCCCATCTTCACACCAATACTGGCTTGTGTATGGTCGCCGTACGGCTCGTGACCGAATCTGACGTCCACTCTAGGAATCTCTGGAATTGCCGGCCCTGCCGCCGATGAATTCTTTGAACCCGTGACAAACAGTAGAACCAAACCGATCAAGATCGGTGTCCTATATCCAACACATCGGATTTTCATATCCTTATTTTCTTCTTTTGCACTTCATGGTTAGATTACCCGCTTTACACCGCGTACCAATAGGGCGCTCCCTTGAACTTCCCGAACCCGCAATGCGGGTTACACTCATCTACTACAAAAACTAGCTTCTATCATGGCATCCATCGCGTGATATATCTGGCCACCTTGAGAAATAGCCAGTTCAACAGCAACGAATAGACGACTATTAAAAAGATCACGACGATCATTCGCCCGGTATAGAGCCATTTCTCAGCCATAATCAAAATACGCCCGAGGCCGGACTGCGAGGCCAAATACTCGGCCGCGAGCACAATGGCCCACGAGAGACCAAGGACCACCCGGATACCGCCTATGAGCTCAGGAAGCATGGCCGGCAGAATGACGGTTCGGTATGCCTGGTAACGGCTCGCTCCCAGCGTTCGCGCGTACTGGACGTACACAGGGGGCACATTCCGGATGGCCTCAATCGTATTTATTACGACCATGGCAAACACAGCAAACGCAATATAGATAATATTTCCGGTTTCGCTTCCGCCGAACCAGACAAGAAAGAGTGGGATCAGCGCCAGGATCGGAATGGTGCGAATGAAAAGGAGAACCGGTTCCGTCAGGGCGCGGATCCAAGGCCTGTAACCGATTAACATGCCAGTCACGATCCCGGCGGTCACACCGAGCAATCCACCGCTGACCAAGCGGAGCAGGCTAATTGCACTCTGTTGGACAATAACTCCAGTCGCTTTTACCCAGTCGTTCATCGAACGGCCATCCGCAAAGACAGACAATCCCGAGAGATCTGTGGTAAACACCTCAATTGGCGAGGGCAGAATTGTACTGGCGCGTGGATTAATTCGTTGCAAAGACGACGAGATTACTAACCAGACAAGCAGAAAGATGCCGAGCCCGATTGCCCGATAAAGCCACACCTGTTTGTCATCAGCTGTTTGCAAATCTTTCTTCCTCCACTCGAAATTCCAGGTGGTTCCAGATCTCCCGCTTCAGCTCGGTAAATTCGGCGGAAAGTCTAATCTCGTTTGATCGGCGGCCTGAAAATGGGACGATGAACTCGCCGCTGACCTGTGCGCGCTTCATACAGACAATTCGGTGCCCCAAATAAATTGCTTCTTCGATATCATGTGTAACAAAAACTGTGGTTTTAGGTTCTTGATTCAGAACTTGGAGCAGCTCTACCTGTAAGGCGCACTTCGTCGGATAGTCCAATGCACCATACGGTTCGTCCATAAGCAGGACTTCCGGATTGTTGGCGAACACCGTTGCGATCTGCACCCGCTTTTTCATCCCACCTGATAGTTCTTTTGGATAAAAGTTGGCAAACTTTTCAAGGCCTACCATCCGCAGATAGTGAAGGGCTCGCACCCGGCGATCGGCTTTGGGCACATGGGCAATTTCCAAGCCATATTCCACGTTCTTTATGACAGTCCGCCACATAAAGACACAGTCCTGCTGGAACACGACGCCCCGGTCGCGCCCCGGTCCCTGAATCGCTTTTCCCTCGAGAACGATTGACCCTGCGCTCGGTTGTAGTAGTCCGGCGATTAGACTCAAAAGAGTAGTCTTCCCTCCCCCAGACGGTCCGACTACCACGATGAATTCGCCGTCTTCGATATCCAACTGGACGTCCTTGAGCGCAGTAAATCTGTCTCCACCCTGCGTCTGGAACACTTTACTCAGGTTTCGGATCTCGATTCTGGCCATCGCAGGTTTTTCTGCTATTGGGCAGGGTTTGACTTTGTGAGCCAACAGACGAGCTGCTGCCACAGCCTTGGAAAGTATTCCCACTCCAAAAATTGCGGAGGCGCTCCGTGCGGAGCTGCATCAGGCGTAAAAGCAGCTGCTCGGCCCTCACCAAAATCCCAGACGGCAAGAATGGGATCGCCCTGATACTCCATCAAAACCTCCGCTTCGGGCTTGGCTGTTACCTTGTTGTAAAATAGCAAATACGGCCAGTTTTCCTTTGGCAGGCCAGACATAATCGGATGATCCGCATGCACAACAGTTGGCGAATATCCCTGTGGCATTTCTACTCGGTCGTCGGTCCGCATCATGGAAACTGGCAAGGCTCGCTCAACAGGAGTGCCAGCGTAGCGCGCCTTCGCTTCGATCCCCTGAAAAGTCATATATCCGCCGATCATGATGAGCGCGCCGCCCTGTCGAACGTAGTGCTCAATGACTTCCAGCCGGTTCGGCGTCTCAAGGGACCGCGAAGTCGTATCCGGATGCAACAGCAACGTGTTAGTTCCAATATCGCTGAGAATTAAGCAGTCATATTCACAGAGCTCCTTAACACTCGAAGGAAAATTCTCGATGGCTTCATGGCTGGGCAGGTGCCGAACTTCGATACCGGATCTCTCTAAGGCTCGCTTTACCCACTTCTCCCCCGTCCCGTATCCCCACTGGGTGAAAGAGTCGATGCCCTTTACGTGGGTTGTCTGAATCGTCCAGGATTCCCCAGCAAACAGAACTTTTTGAGTATTGCTCATTCTTCTGCGAGTTATGGTCCCACAAACACTGATAGTTGACACGACTGGACCAGAAGTGAATACCCCGATCTCAACGCCGGTCTACCAACCCGATTCAACGAGGCGCACCTCGATGAGGATTCAGGTTCATTTCGTTCATCGTTCTGGCGCGACCGACCGATCTTGTTTCCACCCTGGATGGCCCAATAATGTTAACGTGATCATTCCTTATCATATCGAGCGTCCACTCTTCAATAGATTTTTTGCGCCTTGCACCGAAATGTCGTCTTCAAGCATCCAAGGCGCTAAGAATCACCAAGAGGAGTCGAGACTGGGCGGTTAGTTGCATTCGAATGTTCTTCTTGACCAACCTGGAGCGACCGGCACGCGATAGTCCGCTCCGATTCGGATCTGATTTGACGACCTATTATGATACCGATACCATCGAGGTTCTGGAAAATTTTGTAGCGTATGCCGAGTATTCAAGATGTTGCCCGTGTGGCCCGAGTTTCTCCAATGACCGTGTCCCGAGTGTTAAACAATTCTGCTCCGGTCAAGGACGAGACGAGACAGCGGGTTGAAGAGGCAATCGAGAGTCTAAACTATCTCCCAAATCGACTGGCCAGAAGCATGGTATCTCAAAGCGGAGCCAGCATCCTGGCACTCATCATGCCGGACATCGTAAACCCTTTTTACACGAGCGTTGCACGAGGTGTAGAGGATACGGCTCGCAAGAACAATTACACGCTGATCATCTGCAATCACGATGACGACGCGGAGAAAGAATTGGAATATTTCCGTACTCTGCTTTCGCTGAAGGTCGACGGTTGTTTACTCATCCCATCTGGCGACAAGACAAAGAAGTCCATGCGGCTCCTTGCTGACCACAATTGTCCCTCCGTCCTCATAGATCGCCATCCCAGTGCTTACGCAGGAGACTATGTTGCAGGTGACAGCTTCAATGGGGCAGTGGATCTGGTAGGGTTATTCGTCTCCGGCGGGCATCGCCGAATCGCCTTCATTAATGGTCCTACAAGTATCTCGACCGCTCGCGACAGGTTTTTTGGATACAAGTTTGGACTTGAGCAGCATGGGATGAACTTTGATCCCGAACTTGTATATACAGGTAAAAATTTTGATCCAAATACCGCAGTTGCAGCGCTTGACCAGTTTTTAGCTTTGATCGATCCGCCGACCGCAGTACTTGGGGCGAATAATTTCATCGCTATCGGCTTCATTCGGGCCGTGCGAAAGCGTGGTATGGACATTCCGAGGCATTTCGCGCTGGCCTGCTTTGATAAGATCGAGCCCATGGATCTGGTCAAGCCAACGGTGACTATGGCGATCCAGCCGGCGTATAACTTCGGGACCATCGCAACTCAGTTACTATTGGAAAAACTCGAAGGTGTTCCGGTGGAAACGCCGCGGAGAATCATTTTGAGGCCCGAAATCGTGATCGGAGAATCCACCAGAGATTTCGTTCACGAGAAGACCAAGGTTTAAGTTCAGCCGTTGGGTCAGTCGTGAGACGCCTAGATTTATCCATTTTTGGTTCTTGCGGACCGGACAATTCTGACACTTTCATGTCGTTACCCCAGATTGTTAAATGGGAGTATTGACTTTGGAAGAGAGCAATAATCGATGATGAAACCCGCATACGCTTTCGCGGCCTTAACAGCGAATCGATCTCGATGTGTTCGTTTAGACCATGAACTCCGTTACCAAGCAGGTTTCCAGGACCGCAAATGATAACCGGTTGCCCATGCTCAGCAAAGAAATTGGCGTCTGAGGGAGTTGGCATGCACGAGAATTCAACGGCTTCAAGCCCGGTAGCGCGAACGGCCTCGAGCATCGATGCGCAAGCGGGATGATTTAGAGGAGTGTTAACCGGGTCAAAGTATCCCTGTAAATAAGGCGAAGTCATTTGAGCCGGGTTCTGCCGCAACCAAGTGTTCGTATTATTTTCGTTCTCGATGACGCGTGCAATCTGATCGCGAATGTCAGCGCATCGGCGATTCGGGCTAACGACGACCGCCCAGACAGCGTGACATGAGGTCGGCGTGGTTGCCTGCTCGGCTCCGCCACAAAGCTTCACAATATTCATGGTCGCGTTACCTGGCTGCATCAACGGATGCTTTTCGTAGATTCCCCAGTCTCGTTCAAGGCATCTCAGCCGTTCGACGATCGGCAGCATTGACTTCAATCGCGTTAACGCCAGGGGGTAATGGCGCAGCCGAAGGATAAATACAAGCGCCGCGGCTGGCGGCGTGGGAAGCCTTACCAATTGCATCCACGCGAAAGAAAAACCAACCTACAGCCGCGGGACAGACATTGAGGTTTGTCGGTTCGGTCACCACTATCACGTCGCCCGAATATCCCTGTTGCTTCACGCTGTAAGGTCCGAGATCAGCGTTCCCAGATTCTTCCCCGATTGTAAAAGTTAGCGTCACCCGGCCCTTAGGAACAAATCCTGCCTTGTTCAAACAACGGGCGGCCCAGATCACTGACGAGTTACTGCCTTTCATGTCGCAAGCGCCTCGCCCATATATCGCACCGTCGTGCACTTCCCCGCTCCAAGGATTTCTTCCTCGCCAGGCAGCGTACTCGGCAGCTGTTACCGGCACGACATCGGAATGACCGTTAAACAACGCAGACTGATAACCTTCCGGTTCAGTCGCAGGTAGCAGCGCGGCGATATTCAGCTCGCCTGAACTGACACTCCACAGTTTTACATTTTCGAAACAGTCTAAAGACTGCAAAGCTTTATGCAGCCACTTTTGACATGTCGTTGTCTCTCCGTTTTCGACTGCGGAGATTTGCCGTTCTGGGTTAATCGACGGATGCTGAATATACTCGCGAAGAAAGGAGATGAATTCCTCTCGAGTGGAATCAATGATCTCGAAAGATCGAGCCTTTATTTCATCAATATTCATTAGAAACTAACAAAATGTCATCGATGCGACGACCGCATCTTCTCGCCAGCTCTAGTGCACCAAGTCAGTGACTGGTGTACCGTCTTCCATACAATGGTGATGTCGCCGCGGGTCAGTTGTAGACCTTCATCGGGAGATTGGTCAGAACTTTTGTCTGTCCTTCGTGATCGATCATATGCGGATTCTCATGTCTGGCACCGAAATGTTTTGGTACGCCGAAAAGCCCCACGTCGAGCATCATTGAAATACCGGCCGGAAGATCGTAATCGCTCGCGCTAGTGGCGGTCTTGCCCTCCAAACATTCGGTAAAACCGATGCCGTGACCCACTCCATAGGCGTGGTATTGGCCGAGTCCGACGCTAGTCAAATAATCACGAGCCGCCCTGTCGACGGCCTTAGCTGGTCCATTGACTCTAAACTCTTTTGCAGCTCGGTCATAGGCCTCTATCCCACGGTCCAGGAACTCGCTTTGCTCCGGCGAAGCAGTCCCTGCGACGACCGTGCGTCCCAAGGCCGACGTGTAGCCCTCGTAGCGAGGACTTACTCCCAACATCACAAGTTCTCCTTCGCCGATTAGTCGATTCGATGACCTTCCTATTATCGTGTTGATTCTCGGTCCGGAGCAGACCATGGCGTCGAATCCGTAACTGTACGCCCCCAGTTGCTTCATCACGCGATCTGCCTCCGCGGCGAGCTCTAATTCCCGCACTCCCGGGCGGAGAGCGTCAAGGATTACCTGCATCGCTTCAGTCGCGATACCACTGGCGATTTGGTACATCTCAAGTTCCGCCGGACTTTTCTCGTAGCGAGCCTTTGCCAAAATATGACTGACATTCCTGGCCTTTACTCGCATGCCTTCCTGCCCTATTAATTCCATCATTTCGGCACTCATCACATTGCTAGCCGACAAAATACCGATTTCACCGGGTATCTCACCCAAGACATCCCTCAGGATTTCAGGCAGGCTCCAAAATCTTGTGTCACCGTAGTCTTGAAACGGGATCTCAAACAAAGTCAAATTTCGCCACTCTCCAAAACGCGCACCGTCTTCAAACATTTTTGCTCCCTCCGCGCCTCCCAAGGCGATCGTTTGATCAGGCGTGACAAGCAACGCAACATTCTCGAGATGCGGATCGTACCCTGTCAAATACTGAACGTCGCCAGGCATGTGTTCTGTCGCATAGGCGATCGCCACTTCCAAGCCTTCTTCGGCGAGCGCCCGTCTGATCTTTTTCCCGCGATCCTCGTATTCGAGATCAGGAATACGTTTGTCTAGATAGTTTTCCTCAAGCAGTTTCGGCACGGCAATAGCCTTTCTTCATTATCTTCCAACAAGGTCACTAGAGTCTCTGACAATCAACGTTGGCTCCAGGACGATTTTAAGCGGATTCAGCGGTTCCGTTTCCTGTATTCGTTGTAATACAAGTGTGGCGGCAGTTTTCGCAAGTTCCTCGACAGGCTGCACCACGACGGTCAGAGGACGCTCGATCAATTGCATCCACGGGGCATCATCGAACACGACCAGAGAGACGTCCCGAGAAAGGCCAAGCTCCTTTAAGACGAACAAACAAGACTCCGCAAGCACGTTGTTGGCAGCAAAGACTGCCGTAGGAACCTCGGCCATGTTAAACAACGAACGGGCGGCATCCACTGCCGTTTCTCTCAGGAAATTGCTCTCGCGAACGAGAGATGAGTCGAACGGAATTTGATGCCGTGTTAACGCGAGACGGTACCCTTCGAGTCGCTGCTGGCCGGTTGTTACATGGATCTCGCCCGCCAGTAATCCGATCCGGCGATGACCATTGAAGATCAGATGCTCAACAGCCGCTTCGGCTCCTTGTCGATTGTTTACAACAACGCAATCACATCGAAGGTTCGAGACTTTACGGTCGAGTTGAACGATTTTCGCGTCTCGCGACAACAAAGAACGAAGGTACGCTGCGTTTTGGCCCGTCGGGGTAATCAGGATACCGTCAACTCTCAATCTTACTAAAAGCTCCAGACAATCCCTTTCCTCTTGAGGATCATCGTTGCTGTTACAGAGAACTACGTGGAAGCCGGCATGTTTTGCAACCAGTTCTACCGTTTTCGCGATTCGCGAATAGAAACTGTTTTCAACGTCGGCAATTACCAATCCGATTGTCCTTGTTTGGTTCAGGCGGAGACTCTGGGCCACGCTATTCGGAGTATAGGCTAGATCGTCCGCCGCACGCAGCACCCGGTCGCGCGTTTTTTTTCCGGAATACCCGTTCCCGCTCAGAACTCTGGACACTGTAGATGGTGCCACCCCAGCCCGATCCGCTATGTCATTGATCGTAATCATTAACTTGCCGTAGGCTATCCGGCGACAATCAAGTGAACGATATCGGCGATCCGGATATCGTTAGTAGCAAGATCACCAACTTTCTTGCCTCTTCGCATCACGATCACACGGTCAGCCACTTCCATCACGTTATCCATATTATGAGTAATTAAAATTATCGTTCGACCGTCAGCGCGCATTCGCTTGATCATGTCAAGAACTTGTCTGGACTCTTGCACGCCCAAGGCGGCTGTGGGTTCATCAAGAATGATCAGTTTGCTTCCCCAAGCCAAAACTCGGCCGATCGCGACCGCCTGACGTTGCCCGCCCGAGAGAAACCGCACCGGTACTCTGTGGTCCGGAAGGGTTACACCAAGTTCGTTCAAAACATCCTGCGTGGCGCGAAGCATTTTCTTGACACGCAGAAAGCCAAATATCGATAATTCCCGGCCGAAGAAGAGATTTTCGACGGCATTGAAGTCGGCGACGAGTGCGAGGTCTTGCTGCAGCATTTCTATACCCAAGCGCTGCGCATCCTTTGGAGTGCGGAAAGCAACGGCACGACTCTCAAAGCTAAGAGATCCGGAATCCGGGTGCACCGCACCGGCTAATATTTTCGTCAGGGTGCTTTTCCCGGCACCATTGTCTCCTACGACCGCGACAATCTCGCGGACTTCAACGTGCAGAGACACTTCCTGCACCGCTCTGACCCCTCCGTAAGATTTCGATATATTTTGGGCGCTTAACAAGGAGGGCATAACTTTAGCGCTCAATGAATTTGGAAATCACAACCGCAGCCAGAAGAATCGCACCCACAAACACCAGCTGATAAAAGCTTCCCACGTTGAGTAAATCCAAACCATTTCCAAGAATGGTTATTAAAAGGGCGCCGAGAAATGTTCCGATCAAGGTGCCCTGGCCGCCTGTAATCCGAGTGCCGCCCAGAACGACAGCGGCAATCGAGCTCAGTTCGAGGCCCGCCCCTGCTGTAGGTTGGCCAGATCCGAGACGAGACATTAGCACCACGCCGGCAAAGCCAGAGATGAGACCGGTCGCCGCGTAAACGCCGAGTCTGTAGGCTCTGACTCTCAGCCCGGCCAATCTGGCGGCCTCTTCGTTTCCTCCTATCCCCACGATGTGCTTGCCGACAATCGTGAAGCGCAAGATTAGCGTCCCAAGAATATAAACGAAGACCGTCAGCATAAAGGCGGCCGGGGCGCCGAAAATCTCTCCTCGGCCCAGAAACGAAAACGAGGTCGTCAGACCAGATATTGGGCGGCCGTTGGTCGACTGCAACGCAATACCACGGGCAACGCTGAGGAGCGCAAGGGTAGCGACGATCGGCGGCACCCGAAGAAGCGCTATGAATATGCCGTTGATGGCCCCCACGACTGTGCCCACAGCCATTCCAATTAACATCCCGGAAATCGGAATCAAGTGCAGTTGAGCAATTGCCGCGGCTGCTAAAGTCCCCGAGAGACCGACAACCGAACCAACAGAAAGATCGATTCCGCCGGTGATTATTACGAATGTCATTCCGACCGACACCAACGCGACAACCGCGGTCTGGCGACCGATGTTCAGCAGATTCGCGCTCGAAAGAAACACCGAAGACAAAAGTGCGAAAATAAGACTCGCGCCTAAAACACCAACCAGAGCCGCTCCGCCAGACGCGTACAGACGCGATGCAATCGATGGACCAAGTTTATGCGCCACAGTCACGCCTGAAACAGACTTGAAACGCAGATAGGAAGACCGTTATTGGCCTCTCACAACGTCACGAGCATTTGCCGGATGTTACCAATGAAAGCTATCGGCATTCTCTTTGGTCACGAGCTGCAAAGGGGCTTTGATCTCGGCGGGAATCTTCTCGCCATTTAGATAGCGCAAGGCAGCATCTACTGCCAGTCGACCCATTTGTCCAGGCTGTTGCCCGACGGTAGCCTTAATTATTCCGTCTTGTGAAATGGTCTTGACCGTTGATGGTATTCCGTCGACGCCGACAACCCAAACGTCTTTGCGACCGGTACTTTCGATGGCGGCCGCCGCTGCTTCCGCAGCATTGTCATTCACGGCGAAAACGGCCTTCATGTCTGGATTGCCTGTTATCAGATTCTCCGTGATCGCAGTAAATGCTTCGGGCGTATTTTGAAGCGCATTTTGATGAGCTTCGATCACCAGTTTGCCTGCGATCGCTTTCGTAAATCCCTCCACGCGTTGCTGAAACGTGTTGATAGGAGGCCCATCAACAATTCCGACCTTGGCTCCTTGGGGAAGCTTTTGTGCGACATAGTCACCGGCCAAACGCCCTGCCTCGACGTTGTCCGACGTTATATGTGAGGTGACAGTTCCGCCGCGACTCTTTACGTCGATAGTAAATACCGGAATGTTTGCTTTGTTCGCACTGAGGACAGCCGGAACGATCGCGTCGGAGTCGACTGGATTCAGGATGATTGCTGAAACCGATTGCGAAATCAGATTCTCAACACCGTCAATTTGACGCGAGATGTCCAAGCGAGCGTCTACGACGATATAATCTGCGCCGGCCTTCTTGGCGGCTTCGGATGCGCCGGCGTTCATCGGATCGAAGAAGATATTGTTGAGCGTCATGTAAGACGCTCCGATTTTGGCTTTTGCCGGGTTGTCGGCAGCGTTTACGCCGACGCCGAAGGCAAATACACCCAGCAAGAGTAAAGCTAACTTGTTTTTGGTTGGCATAACAGACTTTCTGTGAACGTGGATTTCCGGTTTGGAACAGTATGCGAACGTGCGGCTTACCGGCCGATACGATCCGCTTCGCCCGGAAACGATTCCGTTGGAAATCGAATTATCTGGGGTTGAGGCCGAAAATATCAGCACCATGTGGAATCGTTTCCAGAAATCGCGCCTGATGTCAACAATAACCCGTATCCGAACGTGCGGTAATCGAGCACTGGGCTTTGAGATCGTGGCGAAGGGGATCGCTTGGAGCGCACTGAGAGCATAAACGGCTCGAATCGACAACCTCCGCTGATTCGGAACCAGCTACAGAAAATGCCGAGTGATCCAGGAAGACCACGACGACAGGACGAGGATCCAAAATTCGGAGTTTAGGTTGAATTCAGAAGGGTGGATGCCAGCCCGCGTCTGCCCAAAGCTGCCCGCTGACCTCCGAGTTGCTGATCAGGAAGCAGATTGCCTCGGCGATTTCGGATGGCTCGATCAGTCGGCCCAGCCGTGTGTAAGGCAGGATGTTCTTCTTGATGTATTCTTCGCCCAGCACCCGGACCATCGGCGTGTTGGTGAACCCCGGGTGTACCATAGCGGCATGCACTCCGTGGAAGATCGCCTCTTTGGTCAGCGTCGCCTCGGCGCCTTCGAGCCCCGCTTTGGTAGAGGAATAAGCGATCTGGCCGGGTATGCCTTGCGAGGAGATTGAGCCGATGAAGACAACCGACCCCTGTATCCCTTCCTCGGGCTTCCAACGGCCAAGTCCACTGCGGTGGCGCGCCTCCGCGATTCGCCCAACCATCTCCAGTGCCCAATAGATGGGAGCGATCAAGTTGACCTCGACCACAAGACGGAACGTGTCTCGTGGGTAAAGAATAGCGCGCCCGGTCGCCTTGTCTATCTTGGCCGCGATTTCGTCGCGCGTGATCCCTGCGGCTGGGACGCAGATGGTGGGAGTACCGTACTCGCCGCCTATCCGGTCGAAGGTTTGCTTCTGGAAGACTTCGTCGGTGGTGTCCCCGAGGAAAGGCTCGGCGATCTTTTTTCCATCCCCGTTCTCCTCATTGATCATCTCGGCAACCGTCCGGACGGACTCGTTGCGGTCCACCAGCCCGAGCGCCTTGACGCCCCGTTTGGCAAGACTTACAGCAACGGCCTGGCCGATGCCACTGCCGGCGCCGGTGATCACCGCAATTTGACCTTTTATGTTCACAAAGGATTCGCTTCTTCAGACACCGGATTCAGATTTCCTCGCCGATCGCCAGGGAGGTGGCCGGATTTCGGCTGCCAATTGCGTCAGGCGCAGGATGCGCGTACGAAAACCATGGATCCCCATGCCCTTATTCCGTAGCACGGGGACCCCTTGATCACAATGCACGATTTGATGCATCGACTAAAGTTGAAACGGCCCGCATGTCGATACTGCCTGTGCCGCATTGATAGGCCATCTCCGGGACGGCAGGCGGTGGAAGCGGCCCTTCTTCCACCTTTCTAATTCGGCAACCGAGCGATTGCTTCGAACAACCGACTGTGAGCCCCCCTCCGATTCATCCGGCCCCGCCCCACCCCCAGCTTCCCTTTGCCTCCGCTGATCGGCTATAATTCGGCCAGAGCCCAATCTTGCTGCAGAGTTGACCACGCTTCCATGGCCTCTTCCTCGTGGGTAGCTTCAATGCTGTCTTCTTGCCCAAGCTCGCCAAGAGCGTCTAGGGTCGTTTCTTCGTCTTGTTCCAATATGTGAATGAAGTTCATCTTCCATTCCTCCATGCACACAATATACATCGATTTGCTTTTGCAATTGCATTAAAAGTTTTTACTGGTAGAGCAGATCGCCCCGATTGTCGGGTAATTGCCTAGAAAGAAATAGGCGAATCGTTCTTTGGGTGCACGATCAATTCGATTTGTGCATTCGCAAAAAACTTGTTGACATGTTTCGGAAATCCGTGCGATGTTCCCTTTAGAAGCTCAGGAATTACCCGGAGCTCTCACAAGGAAGAAAACATGAGTGCTACAAATACCAAGAAGACAACCGCGGCAACGTCGGAGACCACTAACGAGGTCTTTCACGGGGCCATGCGCAGTTACGAGAAGGCCCTGAAGTCGGGCATTCAACTGCAGGAGGAATCAGTGAACCTCTGGAAAGACCAGCTCACCAAGTTCGGCTCCCCCGAGGAGTTCCAGGCTAAGCTCGAGTCGGTGACGGCGGATGCTTTCCCGAAAGCTCGCGCGGGTATGGAGGAGTTTGTCGAGACGTTCAACCGCATGAGCAATCAGAAGATTGATCTGTTCGAGAAGACTCTGGGCGTTTACCAGGCCACCTCGGTGCCCGATGCGCAGCGCCGCGTGCAGGATCTGATCGAAAGCTCGCTGAACACCCTGCGGGTCAACGTCCACAGCGCCCTGAACACGAACGTTAAAATCATAGCTTCGTGGAAGGAACTCGTGGATCGTTTTTGCCCAGCCGTGAAGTAATTGGGATCAGCGCAGAATGCGTGGGATGGAATCCTGCCAAGAAGTGGCTATAGCCCTTAGAGCAGGGTTTCAACCCTCGGAAATAATGTTATAGGAATCAAGCCCGCAAGGGGCCAGATCGCTATAGCGGCAGATTTAACACCAAACGCTAATGCCGCCAATGGCCTTCAACCCAGTACCACCCACCGTGACGCTCAACCCAATGGCCAGGAATCCAGTTGGCGTAATGGTGCGGATTATGAATGTAGTGGCCAGGAACCCAGACGTATTGGCGTCCGTTCCATCTCCAGTGACCCGGATCCCAGATGTGATAGTGACTTGGAGGAGGTGGTGCTGTCTCAACCCTGACCGGCGGAGGAGCAACCCTGACAACGACCTCTTGTGCCCAAGACTTCAGCGGCACTGCCAGTACAGTCCAGGCAAACAACAATGCGGTGAGAATTCCGACCAGATGAGATTTTGAGCGACTCTGCGACTGCCTTTGCATATTCGAATAAACCGTTGTCGAGTCCGAAGGTTGCGTGATCGTAGACGTTTGTGGAATATCGACGTCAAGTGTTCAGGCTAGCTGAAGGCGACCCGCCGTTTCGCCGATCCATTCCTGCCGCCGTCTCGCCGATTCGTTTCCTCCGTTTCCCCCGTCGCAGGGACTTTCGCGTTTCGAGAACCCGCTCTTTTAGATCTTTTCGATTCAGCTGGCACTACAGCTTTTTTCGGCTTAGACGATTTCGGCAATTTCGATACCGCGGAACTTGCTGCCTGCAGGACGTCAGGCTCGATCTCAATGCCGAAGATTTCCGCGAGATTCTCGCCAGTCAGCGCTCCCGAACCGTCCACAGGTGACGAGACGCCAACCGTCACACTCTCCGTCACCTCGGTGACGAGCTCAAGGTGATCAGCTCCGCGGAGCACAAAGAGCAGTTCCGGGTTCTGGTCGAGACGCGCCCCGACCGCGTAGAGCGTTGCCGCGACATGCTTGCACATCCCGGCCCAATCGGGGCATGAGCAACTCAGCCCGATTTCGGCCGGCCTGGGGAAAAGGCCCGTCTCGCGGCGGGTAATGATTTCCATAACCTGCGCGGACAATTTGCCCTGCAACAAATCCATCAGCGAACCGACCCGACCGGCACAATCGGTTTTCAATGCCTTCCACTCGGCCTTTTTCACCGGCTGAATTTTGATCGTGATCCGGTAAAGGTCACTTCCACTCACCAGCGCACGAATTTCGCCCGGAGCGACCACAAAATCGACGACCGAACCGTTTCGCACGTAAGTGCGACCACGCGGGAGACGGTTGGCATAATCACTGTAGGATTCCAAATTCTCGCACCAGGCTTTGCCCCAGAAACTCCGGGCAATAGAACGCCCATCGATGCGGACCGGGTTCAGTTTCTGGCCGCTTTTTTCGAGGGCCTTAACCGCTTTCTGCGCGCGAACACGTTTTTTGGCCGCGCTCATATAAGGTCTCGAAGTCTCCATCTCCCAGCTCATAAAATTTTGGCTCGACTCAAATCACTCTTGCACGGCGCTTTTGAGGTCAAGAGCTACGAACCGCAGCAATTCGTCGTCTGGCATCTCAGTTAGCAGGTTTTCGCCGCCGCCTTCAAGAAGCTCTGTGGCCAGGTTCTTCTTTTCTTCCAGAAGGCCGTTGATGCGCTCCTCAATGGTTCCACGGCAAACGAATTTGTGGACCAGGACGTTTTTCTTCTGTCCGATGCGGAAAGCGCGGTCAGTGGCTTGATTTTCGACCGCCGGATTCCACCAGCGATCGAAGTGGACGACGTGGGAAGCCGCGGTCAGGTTCAACCCGGTGCCACCCGCTTTCAAGGAGAGGATAAAAAACGGCGGCCCGCCATCCTGCTGGAACTGCTCGACCAACCGTTGCCGCTCTTTCACCGGGGTAGCGCCATGCAGGATCAGTCCGGGTTGGCCAAAAATGCCTTCCAGATGGGTCGCCAGCGGACCGGTCATTTCTCTGAACTGGGTGAAAACCAGCGCCTTCTCCTGGCGCGCAGCGATCTCTTCACCCAACTCGCGTAGCCGCACAAACTTCCCGCTCTCGCCAGGAACGTATGCGCCGTCACCGAGCCAATGCGAAGGATGATTGCAAATCTGCTTGAACCGCATCAGAAAGGCCAGAACCAGCCCGCGCCGCTGGATACCTGCGGCGATTTCCAGCTTTTCGGCCAGTTCCTTGACCGACTGCTGGTAAAGCGCAGCCTGCGCTTTGCTCAACACACACCACGCCGCCAACTCCGTCTTCTCTGGCAGATCGTCAATGATGCTCTTATCCGTTTTGAGCCGGCGCAGGATATAAGGCCGAGTAAGGTTGCGCAACGGCGCGAAATGACGACCTTGATCATCGCTCAGACGCTTGATCGTCCGCCCAAACTCGGCGGCGCTGCCCAGCAGACCGGGACAAATGAAACTGAACAGCGACCAGAGATCACCCACCCGGTTTTCAACCGGTGTGCCAGTGAGTGCAATCCGTGCCTGCGCCCGTAGCTCCTTGACTGCCGAGGTCTGGCGGGACGCCGGATTTTTGATCGCCTGCGCCTCGTCGAGCACGACCAGCCGCCAATCGGTTTTCCGCAGCCATGGCAGACGGGTCAGCAAACCGTAAGTCGTTATCACGAGGTCTTTCCCGGACAGAGTACGTGCCCGGATCATCGGCCGCGTCTTTGAGCGTTTGCGCCAGGGTTTCAGACGGATGAGCAAAGAAAACGCTTAAAGTCGGCGCGAATCGCGCGATCTCGCTTTTCCAGTTGGCCAGCAGCGAAGCCGGCGCAATGAGCAGTGACGGTAGCAGAGTTTGCGCACCGGCGGTCTCGCGCTTGAGCTGGAGCAGCAGCGCGAGAGTCTGAATCGTCTTGCCAAGGCCCATGTCGTCTGCCAGACAGGCCCCCAGGCCCGAGCCGAGTCATGAACCAGAGCCAGCGCACACCCTCGCGCTGGTAACCGCGCAATTGCGCCTGCAGATCGCGCTCCGGATCAAACCCCTCGATGACCGAAGGATCCCGCATCGCGCCCAGGGTTTTGCGCAGCCATTCGCCGGGCACCACCTGCGACCATTCGCGGCTCTCAGGCTGCGCCAGCGGATCGCCATCATCGCCGCGGCCGAGGCCGGCCAGCAGCCGCATCCCTTCCAGGAAAGAGACGCCATCATTGCCTTCGATGCGCTGCCAATGTTCGAGTACCTGGTTGAGCCGGTCGCCGTCGATTTCAACCCATTTGCCTTTCAGCAACACGAGCCCTTCCTTCGCGGCCATCAACTGGCGGCACTCGGCGGCCGTGAGCCGTTCGCCTTCCAGGGCGATCTCGACCGAAAAATCCATCAGGCTCTCCAAGCCCAGGAGACTGCCCGGTTTCTCGCCAATCCGGACATTGACCTGTGGACGGGCGGGCCTCCCACCTTTCCACCAATCGGGCACCCGCACCAGCAGACCGCTTTCTTCGTACAGGGGAATGTCGCGCAAAAAACGATGCGCCTCCTGCGGTGTCCAGGCCATCGGCTGAAATATCCGACGGCTCTCGACCAGTCCGCGTGCCAAGTCGCTTTTCTCTGCGGCGCGTTGGACCGGCGCCAGCAAGCTGGTCAGAGCGGCCTTATTTTTGGATCCGGCATACTCCTGCAAAGCGCGCGCCAGCGGCAAATGTTGCGGTTTACCCTGGTCGGAAAGGCGGTGCGTGTAGGTGGCTAGAAACGCGAATGGACGGTCCGGGTCCCGCTTGTTTTCGGCCAGATGAAAAGTCACCCGGCCAACCGTGTGCCACAGCGGATTCTTCGATTTCAGCCATTCGGACAACCCGGCCTTCGCGCTCTCGCGAATCACCAATGCGCCGAAATCTCGCCAGAGTTTCTCCAGCAAATCGGAGGTGAGAAATTCGCCGCCGCGCATCGGCGGCGCCTCCTGGACGAATTCCGAAAGCTGGCCGCCCTCGAACGGCAGCAACGGTGCGGGACCGCCATCCATTCCTCCGGTCTGACAAAGCCGCTGCAAATAACCACGAGCGAAATCCCGCCAATAACCCGGCGACGGCGGCATAGAAAGCGTCAAGCCATCGGTCACCAGCAGCAGAAGACCTTCTGCGGCCGACGCCTCAAAGGTCGCCTTCAACCGCGAGGCCCATTTCTCATTCACCACCGGCAGAATCTCCGCAGCCCGCTCAACAAAAAGTCGGCCCGCGGGAGAAATGGCTATTTCCAGAGACATCGTCGGAAGCTGTCAGTGTTTAGTGTTCAGTGCCAGTGCCAGCAGTAGAGGGGCGCCAGGCGACACTGACGTCTCACCGTTCGCGGTTCAACGTTCAACGTTCAACGTTACGATTTCTTCCGGCGCCGACCCGCCGCCGCGCCGTTCCGCCGACCCGTTTCCCCACCGACTCGTTTCTCCATAATGGCGATGAGCCTAATCCGTTCCTCAAATGCGCCCAGCGGCGAATTTGACGACCGACTCGACTATCGGCTGAGCCAGGCCGCTGACGTTTCGACCCGCGAAGACTCGCTCTAAATGGGCGGGCATCTTGGCCTTTTTCAGCGGTTTGGAAAATCAGTCGTCGATTTCCCGGCGGCGAGATTTCAAATTTTGAAGCTTGAGCAGAGCGCAATGCGAGATCTCCTGGTAGAGTAGTGAGAAATTAAATCCGACCGATCAATTGTCGACGAAACGTCTGCGAGGAATTCCTTATGAGCCGAAATTATTCGCTTTTTTTTGCTTTGTTTCTCACGATTCTCCCGGCACTCCATGCCGAGCGAATCGATCATCGTGATTTCGCTATCGACATTTGTTACCCTAACGCAAATTCAATTCTGCTCGCTGAAGACCGAACGAGGGCCTACTGGGCGAAATACGCATCGCGCTTTGGAGCAGAACCCAGGTTTTTGGCCGTCGAGACCTCGAAGGTTTTTCCGGGCGAGGTTCAAGACCTTTGGACGAAACTGATCAATTCCGAGACGACGGCCAGCTTCTTTTCTCACGGAATTAAGAATAACACCTACAGCAATTTGCAGCTCCTTGGGGTGATGATCTTTGACACCAGAACGGGGCACTTCGTCAGTAATCAGGGCTACATCTCTGTTGACACTCCGCCGCGCGGAACTGTGGCGCGATTCGGGCCTTACCTCGCGCGATATATCGGCTGGGGATAATCGCGTCAGCGTTCGCCGCTTAAGGAACTCGGCCGCGCCCGCACTCAGCGGCCAGCCGACCACCGCCTCGAACCCGTGCTGCTTTAGGTATCTTGCAGACGAGCGGGAAAACGAGGGACAGGTCAAGAATCATGGATCAGCGGTGCCTCTTGTAAGCAAACCGTCTCGGTTTGCTTTGCAGGTAAGAAAGAAAGGACAGCTCAAATATGCCAAACCGAGCCCCGGAGACAAACCGGCCCAGGTTTGTCCCGGATCCAGGAGGAGGTAAAGCGGGGACGCTTTACTTACCTGACGTTCAAGCGGTGCCTCTTGTAAAGCGGGGACGCTTTACTTACCTGACGTTCAAGCGGTGCCTCTTGTAAGCAAACCGTCTCGGTTTGCTTTGCAGGTAGGAAAGAAAGGACAGCTCAAATATGCCAAACCGAGCCCCGGAGACAAACCAATCAGGTTTATCCTGGATCCAGGAGGAGGTAAAGCGGGGACGCTTTACTTACCTGACGCTCAAGCGGTGCCTCTTGTAAGCAAACCGTCTCGGTTTGCTTTGCAGGTAAGAAAGAAAGGACAGCTCAAATATGCCAAACCGAGCCCCGAAGACAAACCAATCAGGTTTATCCTGGATCCAGGAGGAGGTAAAGCGGGGACGCTTTACTTACCTGACGTTCAAGTGGTGCCTCTTGTAACAAACCGTCGGTTTGCTTTGGAGGGAGGAAAGAAAGGACAGCTCAAATATGCAAACCGAACCCTGGAGAAAACTGCCGAGGTTTGTCCCTGGAGGAGGTAAGCGGGGACGCTTTACTTACCTGACGTTCAAGCGACCAGTTACTATTTGTTAGTTATTAGTTGTTAGGCGGGCGGATACGAACGCTAAATCGTCCGGTCCTCTATTCGCCAAAAAGGTCAGTCAGCTGCGCTCTCTTTCCAAATCCGATCTTGGCCATGATCATTTCGGCAGCTGGCAATTGATTGCCCAACGTTGACTGCCGCGGCGACATTCGCGGTGGACGACCTATCGCAGGTACCGGAGACTGGAGGCAAAAAGGGTTTCTATCGATGAACAAAGGAATCTCTTCGCTTTTGGCTGCATTGTTAAGCACGACGGTCCTCTTTACCCCTCCGGCACAGGGAGGGAGCGTTGTACCGCAGGGATCTGCCGCTCCTTCACCGTCCGGAGGCGGGGCCGATACCGTCGAGGAGAATATTCCCTATGCTTCGGTGAATGGTTCCGAGCTGCGTCTCGATATTTTTGAACCTGCCGACCGCGGCACTGTGCTTCGCCCAGCTGTGCTTCTCCTCCACGGAGGTGGATGGACCACTTTGGACAAGAGCACCATGCATGGGATGGGAGAATTTCTCGCGCGCTCCGGATTTGTTGCCTTCTCAGTGGACTATCGTCTTTTGCAAGGAACGGAGAACCGCTGGCCGGCACAACTCGACGACGTGCAGCGTGCCGTTCGCTGGGTGAGAGCTAATGCGGCAAAATATGGCGTGAATCCTGGGCGCATTGGCGCCTTCGGACACTCCGCCGGGGCACAATTAGCCGCGCTTTTAGGGATGGAAGAAACGCGGGACAATTCTGATCCTGCTCTCGCCAGTTTTTCCAGCAAACTGGAGGCGGTGGTGGACGTCAGCGGACCCACCGATTTCACTGCCGACAACAATTCCGAGAGCCTCGCGTTTCTGGCAAATCTACTCGGGACCGACTACGCAACGCATCCGGAAGTTTGGCGTGAAGCATCGCCCGCTTTTCATGTCTCAAAGGAAGACGCGCCGTTCTTGATTGTGCATGGTACGCGGGACCAAAGCGTTCCACTTTCGCAAGCCCAAGAGCTTTTTGAGAGATTGCAGGCGGCAGGGGTACCCGTCTCATTTATCAAGATTGACGGTGGTCACACTTTCCATACTCCTGAAGCTCGGCGGCAACTCGCATTCGAGACACTCGAATTCTTCAATCGCTATCTTGTGGTTCCCCAATAATCCTTCAGCTCCTTTGGTCAGGCTGGCGAAGAGTCAGCAGCTGTGAAACCCGAATTTCGATGAACCGAATTATCGCTTGCGAAAATATTCGGCTGTAAGAACATGGTTGGCTTGAAATGGTTCGGCAAACGTCCCGCCGATCTCGAATTGGCAGGGTTACTCGGCAATAGACACTAGTTTTCTGTCCAAGAAATAGCATGTCTTTTGTTGCGATCAAACTAGGCCGCCTCCCCCGATCTCGACCGAATTGCAAATGTTCAGAGAACCTTCCATGAAAGATAATCCCGCAGCGAAAGACGGCTTGGTCCAAAAGCTCCAGGCGTTACAAAATATGACAATGGCAAACGGGTGTACAGAAAGTGAAGCACTCGTTGCCGCCAGCAAGGCGGCTGAACTCCTGGAGCGTTATGGACTCTCGATGCAGGAGCTGAAAGCGGCTGCTCCAAACCAGCTCTGCGACCAGAATTCGATTAATTGCGGACGTCCTCGCTATACCCATGAGGTGCAATTCCTTGCACCAGTTATCGCGAAATTTACGAAAACAAAAACCTGGCTATCTCGAACCAGTAGCGAAGTGCAAATGACCTTTTTCGGACTAAAGGCTGACGTGCAAATTGCCTCCTGCCTTTTCAATGTCTTTCGCGCCGCGATGGAAACGGAGTGGACTCTGTATTGGGCCTGCCATGGAGTGGAGCAACACGTTAACAGTAGAACGGTTCGGCGAAGCTTCATGCTGGGAATGACCAAACGACTTCAGGCCAGACTTTTCGACTTGATTGAGGCAGCCAAATCCGGTCCGGTTCTTTCCGAGTCTCGAGAAATCGTGGTTTTGAAAGAGGAGATCGTGGAAAAGGCTTTGGGAGACCTCAATCTTCGTTTTAGGAAGACCCGTAAAAGCAAATCCACTGCTTTCGATTTCGATGCATTCGCCGCCGGGGAAGTAGCTGGAGACAACGTCTCCATCTCCTCAGGAGCGCTGGATGACCGTCCCTAAGCGAGAACTCGGGTTCAGTTGTTCACCGCGAATTTCCCGGGAGACATGTTTCGCATGCGCGAAATCGGATTTTGTATCACACTTTATTCGTCAGTTTCGCCCAGGAATCCCTCAATGAAATCGTGCGATTGAAGATCAAATATCCGGGTCGGCTTTCTTGATCCACCGCAAAATAACCCAGACGCTCGAATTGATAACGCAGCTCGCTCTGCGCATCAACGAGACTCGCCTCACAACGGGCCCGCACGATTTCTAGCGAGCGAGGATTCAAACAAGATTTGAAGTCGATGGCGCCTTCGGGTTCTGGTTCCGTAAAAAGCCGATCGTGAAGGCGCACCTCCGCCTCGAGCGAATGTTTGGCGCTTACCCAGTGAATCGTGCCTTTTATCTTTCGATTGGCGTTTGCGCCGCCGCTTTTGCTTTCCAGATCTGCCGTACAGCGCAGTTCCAAGATTTCGCCGGCTGGATTCTTGACGACCTCGTCACACCTGATGATGTACCCGTATTTAAGCCGTACTTCACCGCCCGGTCGCAGGCGGAAATATTTCGGCGGGGGATTCTCCATGAAGTCGTCGTTTTCAATATAGATCTCGCGACTGAATTCTATTTTACGCGTTCCCGCGGCTGGGTTTTCAGGATTGTTGACGGCGATCAGTTCCTCGGTTTGAAGTCCGGATAATTGGTCAGAACGACTTTGATTGGTCGCAATACCACCAGACGTCGAAGTGCAGTTTTGTTCAACTCGTCTCTCATCGTGTGCTCAAGGACTGCGACGTCAGTGACCCCGTCGTATTTCGTGATGCCGATGTGGTAAGCGAAGGTACGAAGTGCGCTCGCGGTTACTCCGCGGCGTCTCATGCCCGAAATGGTCGGCATGCGCGGATCGTCCCATCCGGAAACGAACCCCTCGTCCACCAGCTGCATGAGTTTCCGTTTACTGAGGACAGTATAAGTGAGATTCAGACGGGCGAATTCATATTGTTGCGGGATCCGACGAGGCAGGTCGAGGTTTTGCAGAATCCAGTCGTACAAAGGCCGATGCACTTCGAATTCCAGAGTGCATATTGAGTGGGTGATGCCTTCAATGTAGTCGCTCAGGCAATGAGCGAAATCGTACATGGGATAGATGCACCACCGATTGCCCGTCCGATGATGAAAAGCGTGCCGGATCCGGTAAAGGATCGGATCTCGCAGCCAAACGTTCGGCGCCTGCATATCGATTTTTGCCCGCAAAGTCCGAGTCCCATCCGGGAACGCGCCTGAGCGCATCTGATCGAAGAGCGCCCGGTTCTCATTCGGTGAACGTCCTCGAAACGGGCTCTCCTTGCCGGCAATTCGATAGCTATCGGTATCCTTCGGCGAAAGGTCGTCGACATAAGCTTTTCCCTTGTCGATCAGTTCCAGTGCATATTCGAACATCTGGTCAAAGTAATCAGACGCGTAGAATGGTTCCGCCTCGCGCGCACCCTCAGCGCGCGTTTGTCCGTTCGTCTTGAGGCCCAGGACATGGTCTGCCCAGTCGCGGATCAGCCAATTTACATCCGCCTTAATTGATTCGACATACTCGCTTTCCTCCTTCGTAGGATTCGTGTCATCCATTCTCAGGTTGCAAACGCCGGCGAATTCTCTGGCGATACCAAAGTTGAGACAAATCGATTTCGCGTGGCCGATATGGAGATAACCATTCGGTTCCGGTGGAAACCGGGTACGGATTTGCGGGAAATTATCGGTACGCAGATCTGCGGCCACGACATCACGAATAAAATCTGAAGGGGCGACCTCCGTTGCGCTCGGTGTAGTCATCATAGAAAGCTCGGGAATCTACACTTTCGAAGCGTCCCAAGGGAACACCTTTTCGTTTCTTTGGCTTTCGCTGCCTGGAAAAACATTGCGCACTGTTTAGGCTCTTCGTCAAAAGCGACCGCGGCCTTGCCGGATTCGCAGTCACCATCCGACCTGCACGAGCCCGCCTCCAGCCGCGAAATGGATCCACGCGGACGCAATCGCCTGGTTACGCCGGGCGTCCCGATAAGCTGCTAGTTGGCCGGAATAAGATAGCGCTTTGGCCGGCCAATCTGCGCTCCTCCCGAGGAACGATTTGTGATCGATAATCACGGCGCCTTTGCTCGTCTCGAGCAGCAGGTCAATGTAGCCGGAAGTTCGTTGGCCGTGGCTGTTGACGCTAAGAAACGGCGTCTCGACCAGAATTGTTTTCGGCTGGAAAAGCTTGTCTAGAAGCGCGGCAAAACGATCGAGCATGTCAGAGCGACATCGTCTGCGCTTAATATTCTGATCCAGGCTATAAGCGCGCAGGATGCGTTCGATCGCGACCAAGCGCTCGGGATGCTGCGGATTAACAAACTCAGCGGCAAAGATGGCGTGGAGTGCATCCCCTAAAACATTCTCGTCAACAGCGCCGCTGATAGGTAAGCGATTGCCCAGATCGATCGTTTGCACCACTTTGGCCGAGGCAATCGCAAGTTGCTTCGAGGGCACTATCAATGCGGGTAGCTTCGGCGTCGGCTTTACTGGCGCAGGAAACCAGCGATAACTGGTTGCAGCCTCCGGCCTCGCGATCGACTGCAGGTGGTTTAATTGTTCGGGTGCAATACCGAACTATGCGCCGGCCCGAGCAATCCATACCTCGGATTGTCAGCACCCTCGAGCGGGGTAAGCCACGGTGCCCGGAGCAGATCGAGCCAGGCGCTGGGTTGACCGTTCCGGGTGACTAAGACCAACATATCTCGAGCACGGGTGAACCCAACATAGAGCAATCTCAATTCCTCGCGGGCTGCAGCGTTAAGCGCCTCCCGACCTAGCGTTGCGTTTTCAATTCGTTGAAGTCAGCGGAATGCCCGCCGTATGGCTACCGAATGGCCAGGGAAAAAAAGCAATTCGTCGGTTGGCCAGCGGATCACGCGCATCAAACGCGCGTTCTTGTCTCACGGTCGGATCCCACAGATTGGTTCTGTGTTCGTGATCCAGGTCGTCACAGATGACTACCGGCCACTCCAGACCTTTGGCCGTATGATAAGTCATGACATGGATCGAGTCGGCGCGTTCATCGGTCGCCTTCAAATCCAGGTTTCGCGCGGCGAGTTCGTCACACCAGAAAACAAAACCCGCGATGGTGGTGGGACTGTGGGTCGCGGCACAGCTCCGTTCATATTGCAGGGCAAAGCCGCGGAGCGCTTCCAGATTGGCCCGCCGCTGCGCGGATTGGTTTTCCGACGGTCCCCAACGCGAGATGGTGGCGAAGACATTTCCGGCGCCGAGCGCGACGTCGAGTGCCTCGGCGGGCGTCATTTGATCCAGGTGCCAAATGCGCTTGATGCAAGGCGGTCACGGAGCCATTGATCAGCGGAGGTTCCAATCCCCAGCGAGAACCGGACTTATCTTCCGGGTGAGCGGCCAGATACTTCAGGCGATCTTCGAGCCATTGTTCTGGCGTGTATTCGGCCTCGAGGGCAATGATTTCAGCCGTGGCCAACGTATCGTCCGGATCAGCCATCCGCCGAAGGCAGGCCATCGCCAGACGGGCTTCCGGAGTCGATAACAAACCGCTGGTACCCAATGTAACCGGCAAACCTCGCTCTTGGAGCGCCTCAGCTACCGTCGCTGCTCCCTCATTTGTCCGGCAGAGGATGGCGATATCTCGCAATTGCAAGGGGCGCAATTGGCCCGAACCGCGATCTTCGATCCGGTTGGAATTGGCCAGAAGCTGAACAACGCCTTCGGCCAGTGCCTGGGCCGCCTGCGCATTTGTAGGCCGCCTGGGCATGCCATTTTTTTTGACTTCACCGCTCGACAGGACCCAAAACTCCAGCGGCACGGGAAGCGCCGCGTTGAGGGGCCGATTTGCCCGCAGTTCTACATCTTTTTTTGTCAGGCCCAAGTCCCGTGCAAAAGCGGGAATAAACAGGTCATTGAAGATTTGGACCAGCTCAGGTCTCGCCCGATAGGTGATGCCTAGTGTTTGCATCCTTTCGGAGGTGACACTGGCCAAAACTGCATCCATCAACGTGGGGTCACTGCCGCGAAAACCGTAAATGGCCTGCTTGACATCGCCTACCCAGACCGCGCCGCGCTTGACCAGGGCAGCCAACCGAATAAACAGCGAAAGTTGAATAGGATTGGTATCTTGAAACTCATCGACTACCAACAGGTCAAACTCCTCGCTGATCACATCCGCCACGCTGGGCTGTTGCAACAGATCAAGCGTGCGCTGTTCCAGATCGACGAAGTCGAGCAATCCACGTTCTTCCTTTCGTTCCTGGTACAGTGTTAGCGCTCGGGCAGCGAACTCAAACAACAACTGGGTGTACTGCTCAATATCGGCACGAAGCCGTGGATGTTCTTCATAGCGCTGGGCGGCGCGCAAGACTGGCTGTGCTTCGGCCAAGCTAGCTTTTGCCGGCGCTTCTTTGGTAAGTTTAACCCACTGACTCCATGTTAATCGCCCCTCCGCCAAGTCGCGGCCACACTCTCGGAGCAACTGCATGTACTCTGCAGTTTTCTTGGTCAGGTCTTTGCCGCTGGAATTTTCTGGAGGGCAGTATTGATCGCTTGGGCGAGCGCCGAGTCAAGTAGAGCGCCAACAGGTGCTGGCGCCGGAAAATAACTCAACAATTCATTGCTGCTCTGCCCAGCCATCGCCCGCAATCGACTTGGAGAAATCGCGTTTTCGCGCGCTTTCTCAGCGATCACGCCGATCCGCGTTTTCCAATTCAGCTCGTTGCCTTCTTTTTGACAGAGCCGTTCACCGATGCATCCGGATCGTTTGCATCTCCGAAAGCGAACACGAGTCTTCGATTGCGCTGCTCTGCAAGGCTGCGGCCTCCGTCTCGGCGATAATTTGGATGTCGGGCGAGATACCCGCCTCAAAGGCAAATCGTGTCAGCAACCGCACACAAACGCTGTCAACGGTGCCGAGCAACGATTCAGCCAGACGTTCCGCAAGCATCGATCTCGCCGCTTTTGAAGAACTCCTGGCGCACACGTTCAACCAATTCGCCCGCGGCCTTATTAGTGAAAGTGGTACCGATGATGGCATGGGGCCGGCACTCCCCATTGATGATGCTTTCTCGAATGACGCGGGTAAGCTCGGTGGTTTTGCCGGTGCCGGCGCCCGCTGCGATGCTGCGAACTTTCATGCGTTTTCCTCCCAGCCGGTGAGAGCATCGAAATCGTTGTACTGGTCGATCGCATTCTAATAGCTGCCAGCGTTCGCTCGGCGCGGGTGAGTTCGGTCCAGAACCGCTTCCGTCAGCAGGATCAGATCCAGAGACAGCACATTCGATCCAACCTTGGTCGAGCAACTCGCGCCGCCATTTCCAAAGCTGTTTCAAATTCTTTCCAGCATGCCTGGAGCCCAGATGGCAATGACTTCGAAGAAACGACTTCCGCATCGGGAAAAACCTGTTGTCTGTTGCGCAAGTAAAGCGCGCTTTCCTAGGATTAAGAAAAGCGGCCTCTGGCCAAGCAGAGGCTTTGATCAACGAGGCGTAAATCGCAAGCTGAAGATGCAGGTTTTCGGCGAGTTCGTTCCTCTTCTTCGAGTATCCGCCATATTTCAAATCGATCACCGCCATGCGCCCGGCGTTATTTTCCACCAGCAGATCGATGAAGCCGTAAATCTTCCCGCCGACGAACGGTGCGTGGGGTGGCGCTAACGTTCGCCGTTGTCTTGGTAACTCCGGCCACCCGCAGATGCTCGATCAACCGCCAGATCGAACGCTTCGCTTGATCCAAGCAGGCTGTCTCCGCAACGACCTTGTTTCCCGGCAGCCGCAGATTGGCGCCTTCCGTCGGGAGTAGTTTTTGCCATTCGTCTTCCAACCACCAATCCACCTGCATCCGTGACGCCAGTCTTCCAATCAACGGATGAGCCCGACACGAAAACGAACTCGTTAAGACGATGCAGAAGATTGCCTCGCTGGCGAGCCCCGCAGACGAGTTCATTTCCGAAGAGGCGTCCCGTCCATCAATTTAGCCTTGTACCTGAAGTACCCAGGCGACGGGATTGAAGATAAACATTCTCCGCACTGGTAAATGATTCGAGATCTCTTGAGTCGAGGTATTGTCCGCCGTTCAGTTTCCACCATCGGCGGATCCCGGGCAATCTCAGGCGAGGAAACGCGTGGAGATTCGGTGCAACAAGCTGGCCAGGCTGGAGCGGCCTAACTGGATCAGCCAGATGCCGGTCGAGATCGAATATCGGCAGATTGCCATCGATCAGAGATTGGATCCGGTCACGGAACGGATGATGTGGCGCCGGTTCGTTTCCGACCATCCGTGGAGACATGAAAACAAGTTGTTTCTTCGCCCCGAGAACGGCGCGCAAAGTCGCCAGGTTTTCGCCTGCATGACGGGTGGTTGGCAGCAAAAGCTCGACTCCCGATCGTTTGAGCTGCTCGATCTCCGCATTTGTCCACGGCGTTCCCGGCGAAGAGACCGAATCCTCGAAAATCCCACCACAACACGGTTTCGGCAGGTTCCAGAAAAGCTCCCGGCGCAGTGAGCCTGTGGACATGCCCGGACTCAGCCACGGTATGATTGCCACGAACCCCGTTACCAATGACTTGGTCGACAAGCCGGTCCAACTGCGCTCGCGAGACCGCTGAAACTGATCGCAAAATCGCCGCCAGTTCACTCGCCTGAGACGCCAATTGCGCATATTGCTCCTTCATCGCGGTCCGGCAGATCTTCCTTTGCTGTTCGACCCATCGCCCAAGGTACCATGGCCGCGCATGTCTCCGCTAATTCGCTGCCCGGCGCCCCGGTTTGCGCATCGAAGCGGGGGACCACGATCCATTTGCTTAAACTCTCTTCGACCTGTTTCAGAGCCTTTTTCAAGCCGCTTGCGTCAGAGGCGAATTTCTTCGCCAGAAACGTCTCGATGTTCTTCGATAACTCGGTTCCATTCCGCTCCTCCGATGCCCGGACGTTCCGCAACAACGTCGCGCGAGTCTAGCTCGGAGCCCGCCATTCATAGGACTGACCGGATGAATCAAGAACGCGAGCAGGTCACGCGGATCAAGCGGCTCCCAACGCAAGGCCAATGCGAGCGCCAGCGTTTGCAGCACCGGCCGCTGAGTGGAGCGCACGGAAAGCCCGAGCACCGGTTCATCAAGAGATCGCAAAGCAATATCGAGATGCGAACATTCGCTCTGCGCGACCAACGTGGCGGAATGATTTTGGTCACGGCTCCTTTGGAAAAGCTGTGCGGCCAGTTGCGCAAGGGTGATCTCAGAATACGCGGTTATAAAGGTGACGGAGCCGTCATAGTCAAGTTTGATTGGACGGTGTTCGCAGGGGTTAACTAAAGCCTCCTGGATTTTGTGCAGATCCGTTCCAGGGGAACCCGCGGGCCTGAACGTTTCAGCACCGGCAGATCGAAAGGTGGCTCTTAGTTTTACGAACACCTTCCGCAACAACAGAGGGAGGTTTTCTCGATTTTCGACGACTTCAACGGTGGTCAAACTTAGGATCACGCCGATCGAGTTCAGCCAGCACTGTTCCGAATACGATCGCCAAAACCAGGTAATTTGTCGCGTACCAGCCAATTGTTCCACTTCGGCAAGGTCCCGAATTCGTTGACTGCCTTCTGGGTCCGCAGAGCCATCCCACCCGGCGAGTACCAATTCATCTCGCCAGCGCAATAACGTCTCCGCCACTGCAAGCGGATCCTTCGTAAACGATTCGGTGTAGAAACGCCGCTTTGATCGACGCCGCATTCTGCAAAAAGTCGCGATATTGCACAATACGACTCGCAGCCGACGGAGGTCTCGATGACAAGCCAAGCCTAAGCTCAAGAAGATCTAAGAAATCCCTGCGGCCCGCAGATCGACTGGTTGAATCTGTCTCGCGCCTCCAAATCTTGATAGCCGTCAAGATCCAATCCGAAAATGATCTTCAAACTTCCCTGCTCCTATCGTCTTGCCCGTGTTTGGACATTTTTCACACCCGTCCCGAACTATTGTGATATCGATCGCCTTGCCTGTTGTCAGTCAGGACTATCACCGGAAGTTTATTAGTGGTGCTTTCACACGCGGCTACCGTGACAAATTGCGTTTGGTTTATTGGTGGGACACATACTTTTTTCAACGAGTTACAGTTGCGGCGGAGTATGCCATTTGGCGGTACGCGGGGCACTGCTGCACTAGGCGGTTTGCCTATTGAGTTCTTCGGTCACGATGTGCTCTGAACTTAAAATGTGGAGGTGGCCATCGCTTGGCCGGACTCAAGGGATTCCGGCAGGGCTCCAGAAACTGGTTTGGTGATCGAGTGCGTCAAAGGTTCATTCATCTAAGAGGCGCAAATTACGACAGGGGCTGGGACAATTGCTGTCCCGACCGTAGAATTTTAGGTGTTTATTTTTGTCGAGTTCGAAAAAAGCACGGAGAGAATCATGCGATTCCTCGGGTTGAAGAGGTAAAGCGGGGACGCTTTACTTACCTGACTTTCAAGCGGGTGCCTCTTGTAAGCAAACCGTCTCGGTTTGCTTTGGAGGTAGGAAACGAGGGACAGCTCAAATATGCCAAACCGAACCCCCGGAGACAAACCGGCCCCAGGTTTGCCCCGGATGCGGGAAGAGGTAAAGCGGGGACGCTTTACTTACCTGACGTTCAAGCGGTGCCTCTCGTAAGCAAACCGTCTCGGTTTGCTTTGGAGTGTCAACGGTCGTTCGGAATTGACCCACTTTCGGTCGTATAAAATTGACCCGGGGGGTTGTGGTATGGATGGGAAGGAATGGAGTTATTTGATGGTTGTTTGGGTTAGGTTTGGTTGAAGGCTGACGAGGCCTGATTTGCGTTTTTCGCGGAGGCGATAACTGTCGCCCTTAATGGAAATGACGGTGGAATGGTGCAGAAGTCTGTCTAGAGCGGCGCTGGCCAGAACCGAATCGTTGGCGAAGACCTGCCCCCACTGGCCGAAGGCTTTGTTGGAAGTAATAATAGTCGGAAGGGCTCTTTCGTAACGTTTGGCGATGAGTTCGAACAGCATCGACGCTTGATGAGGATCCAGAGGGAGGTATCCGATCTCGTCGATGATGAGCAGTTTAGGTTGGGCGAGCATCTTCATGGTATGGGGCAAGTGATTTTGGGCGAAAGCGGTGGCGAGTTTACGGGCCAGTTCTAAAGCGCTGCTGAAGTAGATCCGGTAACCGAACTCGACAGCAATGACGCCCAGAGCGATCGCTAAATGGGTTTTTCCGACTCCGGGAGGACCCAGCAGGATGACGTTGCGCGCTTCAGCCAGGAAGCGACCGGTAGCGAGTTCTTCGAACAAAGTTCGATCAATACTGGGTTGGGAAGCGAAATCAAAATCGGCCAGGCGTTTGAGATAAGGAAAATTACTGAAGCGCAAGCAGGTGTCGATCGAGCGCTGTTTGCGCGCCGCCAGTTCGACTTCCAGGAGCCTGCCCAGGAAATGGCTATAGCTCCAGTTTTCAGCGGCCGCTTGCTGAGCAAGCTGATCGAGCAGCGCCGCGGCGTTTGCGTGACCCAGGGACTCGAGGCCTTCTTTTGCCAGATGTTCGTAACTGGTTGCACTCATGGCTTAAGCGGCTTGAACCTCCTGTTCGTAAACCGACAGAGGACGTTGTTGGACTTCGGTTTGAAAATCGATTTCGCATAACGGCCTTGAAGTCGTGTTGTGGTTGCCGCCTGGAGAAGGACGGGACAACTCCCAACGTTCACTGATATGTTGGGCCGATTCGACGCGGCTGGTTCCTGCCGCTTTAGAGCCTTCGGGATGGGAAGCGATGAGCTGACCCGCGCAGCGGATCGTCACGTTGCCTGAGAGAGTCTGGATCTCCACCCGACGATTGCAGTAAAGGGCCGGAACCGAATATTGAACCCCTTGAACTTGCACCATGGCTTCAGCGTTAACGCGCCGGCTCAAAGTCCGAGTCCCGGTCCAGGGCTTTAAGTCTTTGAGACTCTGAAGAGCTTCCTGAGCCAATAGATCGGCAGGAATTTTGCCGGTGGTGCCGTGGATCCTGGAGTTGGCCGTTTGCATCCAGGCCCAACGCTGAGCGTTGAGGTCCTCTAGCCCTGCGAAATGACGCCCGCGTAAAAAACTATCTTTCACATAGGCGGCACAACGTTCCACCTTGCCCTTGGTTCGGGGGCGCCAGGGTCTGTGGCATTTGACGCCAAAACCGTAGTGAGCGGCGAAATCGCCAAAGAGTGGATGGATCTGACCCGCATGGAGCCGGATTTGCTTCATGTTGTCGTAGAGAATGGTCTCAGGGACCCCGCCAAAGAACTCGAAAGCGCGCTGGTGAGCGCCGATGAGCAGCTCCTGGCGCATGGAGAGAGTAAACTCGACATAACACATCCGGCTGTAGGAAAGGACCATGACAAATGCGTAGACATAGAGCCGGGTTCCATCGGCCAGAGGGTAACGGCCCACCTCGGTCCAATCGCATTGGGCCTGTTTGCCCGGCGGGGTCTCGAAGCGAACCGTGAGTTTTTTAGAAACCTGGGTGCTTTGACGCAACTGGGCCACAAAGCGTCGCACGATCCTCTCGCCGCCTTTAAAGCCCATTGCGCGGATCTCCTGAGTCAATCGCACAGCGGAAAGTTGATGTTGGAGGTAACGCTCGCGCAGGTACGGCTCGAAGGCATCGACTAAGCTGGCGCGTTGGCGTGGGGCGGCCTGCCGCGGAGCTCGGGTCTTGAGCACCTTGCGAACGGTATTGCGTGAATGGCCGCTGAGACGGGCTATCTCCCGGACGGAGTGACCTTCCCTTTTTAAGAGTTGGATGTTCATGAATTGGTCGATATCGAGCATCGGGCGATCAATTGAAGTGTTGGCAAAACACCCATTTGATCGACTTCTGCTCCTCATTGCCATTCCCTCGCTCCACTCAACCCCCTTAAGGCTGCATCCGGCCACCCGGCCGACGCTGGAAAAAGCCTCTTTCGCTACGCTTCAGAGCCTTTTTCCAGCGATTAGAAGTCGCAGCTTCGCTGCATAAGGTGGGTCATTTTTAAACGACCGTTAGTGGGTCAATTTTACGCGACCGTTGATATGGAGGTAGGAAACGAGGGACAGGTCAAATATCCAAAACCGAGCCCCAGAGACAAACCGCCCAGGTTTGCCCCGAATGCGGGAAGAGGTAAAGCGGGGACGCTTTACTTACCTGACGTTCACGCGGTCCCTCTTGTAAGCAAACCGTCTCGGTTTGCTTTGGAAGTAGGAAACGAGGGACGGGTCAAATATGCCAAACCGAAATGCAGAGACAAACCGCCCCACGTTTGCCCCGGATGCGGGAAGAGGTAAAGCGGGGACGCTTTACTTACCTGACGTTCAAGCGGTCCCTCTTGTAAGCAAACCGTCTCGGTTTGCTTTGGAAGTAGGAAACGAGGGACGGGTCAAATATGCCAAAACCGAGCCCCAGAGACAAACCGCCCAGGTTTGCCCCGGATGCAGGAGGAGGTAAAGCGGGGACGCTTTACTTACCTGACGTTCACGCGGTGCCTTTTGTAAGCAAACCGTCTCGGTTTGCTTTGGAAGTAGGAAACGAGGGACGGGTCAAATATGTCAAACCGAACCCCAGAGACAAACCGGCCCAGGTTTGCCTCAGATGCGGGAAGAGGTAAAGCGGGGACGCTTTACTTACCTGACGTTCAAGCGGTCCCTCTTGTAGGCAAACCGTCTCGGTTTGCTTTGGAAGTAGGAAACGAGGGACGGGTCAAATATGCCAAAACCGAGCCCCAGAGACAAACCACCCAGGTTTGCCCCGGATGCAGGAGGAGGTAAAGCGGGGACGCTTTACTTACCTGACGTTCAAGCGGTCCCTCTTGTAAGCAAACCGTCTCGGTTTGCTTTGGAAGTAGGAAACGAGGGACGGGTCAAATATGTCAAACCGAACCGCAGAGACAAACCGGCCCAGGTTTGCCCCAGATGCGGGAAGAGGTAAAGCGGGGACGCTTTACTTACCTGACGTTCAGCCGCTCCGGACCGCGTTCCAGAAACTTCAAGCTGCGACTAATAGCCCCGGTTCCAAAGTTAGTATCAGTTGGGAGGATTTGGACTCCGCCATCTCTTTCCGACATTTCGATGCCTATTTGCCGGATGCGAAAATTTTTACTGAGACGACCAAGGCCATCCAGAAAGAGGAGGTCTTGGAGTTCGACTATAAGAAGCTCGATGCTAATGCCTATGAAAAACGAACGGTTGAGCCCTGGCACTTGGCGTGCGTTTCAGGTCAATGGTATTTGCTCGGCTATGACCAAATCCGCGAAGCTCGCAGGATCTTTGTCCTCGCCCGGATGCAGAACGTCTCTGCATCCAAGCGTGGCTTTTCCGGCCGCAGACCGGGCGATGCCGAAATTCAAAAGCTCTTCCAGAACAGCTTTAAGATCTGGCAAAGCGAAGACAAGAAGCTCCAGCAGATCGTGTTGTACTTTTCTGGGCGCCCAGCACAACTGGTTCGCGAACGGAACTGGCATCCCAGCCAACGAATACAAGAGTTAGCCGACGGGACTCTCGAACTGAGACTGAAACTGAATTCGCTTGAGGAGATCCTTCCTTGGGTTCTGTCCTGGGGAAGAGATTGCAAAGTTCTTAGCCCGGCCAAATTGCAAAAGAAGGTTGGTTTGCTGGCGGCAGTGTCAAGTAACATACAAATCAAAGATAAGAGGTAACCGCCCTAGTGCACCTATAACATTATTTCCCAGGATTGAAACCCGAGGGCGATTGCCACTTCGTGGCCGGCAGCCCGCGTCGGAGTTGAATCATCTCAGGTCGAACACCGAAACGAAAGGAGCCCAGGATCTTTGGCGGCTTCGAGACTCGCAGTCCCGAGTATTGTATCGACTGAGAATGCCACTGCGTTAAAGCACCTCAGGATGGCGCCGCCAAGGGGCGATGTTCTGACGTTTACGCCTCACTGCTTCACTATGGACGACCAATTGACCACGCCTAACAATTTCGCTATTGACGACCAACACCGCCCTCGGAACAGATTTAGGGCTCGATTCCAATTTGTCAGCACTGTCGATCTTCTGAATTGGAGGCCGAGAAAATTCCCACCCTGTGCGATCGTCGTGGTTCATCTTCTGGAAGAGATCATCCAGGAACTTGCGATCCTCTTTGAGGATATCCCGAGAAAAATCTCCTCTTTGGGCGATGCTGTTTGGACTGTGTGCTGAAAAATATGTCATATAGAGCACGAAGACGCAGGGCACACACAGAAGAGCCAGCGATCGCTTCATCAAACATTGGCTACTGCGTCTCCGAGCTCCGTAATTCCTCGAGGGGAATGGCGATGCAGTGATAATGTACCCTCGGCATGGCATGGCGAATGTATCCCTCTGATAGGTTAGCAAATTTTATACTGCCACCGCGACCGATTCCTCAAATATTCGGCTTCGCTTCACGCCCTGGCGGAGCAAATACGATTCTGTGCTATTACTGCTTCTGCCACCAAGCGCACAGTTGTAGGAAATCAGAAGTAGCGAACGGCACACGCCCCTCTCGATTTCGTCACGCGGCGTGTAAACAACCATCACCCCAGGTGGCATCAAGCCAAAGCTTCCGGAGTAATGGGGCTCGGCCCATCCTCGAACAATAGCCCAGTGGGCGCAGCTCAATGGCAAAGTAAGATAGATAGTTGGAGCGCCGAAAAGCACTCTCGCAAATTCGTTTCCGCTTATAAAGTTGGCCGAATCGTTGCTCGCGAGATCTTCGGCGGTCCGGAGAGACACCAGCATTCCGCTGCCAACAGGCCAGGGAGTCGCTTCGACACCCGACCAGGCTGCAGCCTCTTCTACGAGGTCGCACAGTAGCGTTTCATCGCTATTGTCGCTGCACTGGACGTGGAGGGGCCCCCGGACTGTGATTGGCCGCCTGCCCTTCCTGATGGGAAGGCTAGAAAGGTGGGCGAGAGGATTTCCTGTGATTCCTAAACTATTCATAGATCATTTCTGTTCTTGTTGCTTCGCCGAAAGACTTCGATAAAGAGATCATTGGCCTTTTGGCATCGCCTCAGGTTTGCAGAGCCTGTATAGAACACATCCCGTGCCAACCGCTACCGGCACTGTAAGTAGCTGCTGCAAAAGGGATTATCGACCTCGGAATAGAAACATCGATCGAGACGAAAACTTGGACGTCCAAATAGTCATCCCGAGTTTGTGCGACGCTCCGTCTGTGTTTCCGGCCAGCGATCCGGCCAGTTTGACAAAGTCGTTGCACCAGGAGGTTGTGAACATTCAACCCGCGGGACGATTCCTTGGACGTTCGAACTTTCGACCCCCCTCTTCGGGTCCTAATTACCGGCTCTTAACCTGCTGTCTCTTAGACACTTTCGCTTAATTCGCAAGCTTGGCCCGTATTCTGATCACAACGGGTGTGCCCACCGAGTTTTCGCCATGACGACGACCATCGACTCAATACTTGTTCTCGTTCTCAGACTCCGTAGCGATGCCGCAATTCGTGCAACGGCTCATTCTTCTCCCGGTCATTTTATTTTGTGCCCTGTTTTCCGGATGCTCACATCTGGTCAAGATCTCTTCCACGTCAGGAGCGGTCCTTCATACGGCCTTGGTTCAACCGACTGCCAATTGGGAAGGCGAACGCGTGCAGATCGTTTTGACGCCTTCGTTGCGAGGCGAGTCGCTGAAATATTTAGCGAATAGTGAAGAAGTATTTCTCGCCAACTCGCTGCGGGAACGCGGCCTTCGCCATGTATACAAAACGAGCGGCATAGGCACACCGCTCGTCGTCTATTCAGGAATCCGGAGTCGCCCGAAAGAAAAACATTACCCGCATTCCGGAATTGTTCTTGGTTTAACCGCGGTAAAAGAGGACCGGCCAGAGCAGTTGCCTCTCCTAAAACTGTATGATTCGCTAGATCCTAGCGTCGTCAGATCCATCTATGGTACGCATCCCGTCGCCGCCAACTACACTGCCACTTTGGCCGTACTCTACTCGCACGCCTGAAAATTGGCCGGTAGCGCTGGCGGATCATTTCTCCGGCCCGATTCCCCGAGGTTCGCAACGGGCATTTATCTGATTCATCCCTATGATCCGAACAAGATCCCGATCCTGTTTGTTCATGGTCTGATCTCTTCTCCAGTCTCCTGGCAAAACCTGCAGAACGATCTTTGCGCAGACCCCAGCAATTCTCGAACATTGTCAGCCATGGTTCTTTCTTTATCCGACTGGGCAACCGGTACTGGAAAGTGCCGAGCAGCTTCGAGAGGCTCTGAAATCAACGCAAAAGTTATTCACAGCCGTCCCATAGGCTCTTCGGTGAAAGCAGAAAAAAAGTGGTTGGAATGGCTCTTTGGCTCTGTCACTCGACAGAGGTGATAAAAAAAGAATTCCAAACCAACCGCATCAAAGCTCAGTGTACTGGGGCAGCTTTGCAATCTCATTCCGCCGCATCTGGTCTGTAAACTTGCACGCGAGACCGGCGTGGCTTCCATGACGCGATCCTTCAGTGCATGGAGTCATGTGGTCAGCATGCTGTTCGCGCAACTGACCCATGCCATCGGTCTCAACGACGTCTGTGACGCGCTGCGACTACACAGCGGCCCACTTTCAGCCTTACGCGGGGCGACTGCTCCAAGCCGCAACAATCTTTCTCACGCCAATAAGCGCCGCGACGCTGCGCTGGCTGAAGGGCTATTCTGGGCGGTGCTCGAACACCTGCAAAAGATTTCTCCGGGATTTGCTGCGAGCGGTCGGGGCAAAGGATTAGCACGGCGTTTTCGTCGGGTCATTCATGTGGTGGACTCCAGCACGATTGCGCTGATAGCCTCCTGCATCGACTGGGCGCAGCACCGTCGGCGCAAGGCCGCCGCCAAGCTTCATGTGCGTCTGGACTTGCACAGTCTACTGCCACGCTTTGTCTTGGTCGAATCGGCAAAGGCCGCCGATAGTATTCGCGCCGCGGAAGTCTGCGCCGGAGTCAAACCGGGCGAAATCATTATTTTTGACCGCGCTTACGTTGATTTCATCCACCTGGGCGTGCTCAATGACGATGGCGTCTTTTGGGTGACGCGCAGTAAGGAGTCGCTCTGCTTTCGGGTGGTCAAAAGACTGCCCAAGGCAACTGATAAACGCATCTTGAGCGACGAACTTGTGGTGCTCAAAAACAAAGACTCCCGCGCCAATTATCCCCAACCCATGCGTCGAGTGCGGGCTCTGGTGGAAGTCGACGGCAAGGAGCGCGAGATGGAGTTTTTGACTAACAATCTCCAGTGGAGTGCCGGCAGTGTGGCTGATCTGTATCGCTGCCGCTGGCAAATCGAAGTGTTCTTTAAACAGATCAAGCAGAGCTTGCAATTGTGCGATTTCCTGGGCAACAGCGCAAACGCTGTCCGCTGGCAGGTCTGGACGGCACTGTTGCTCTACGTCTTGATGCGTTTTCTCTGCGTGATCAGTCGCTGGAATCACTCCTTTACCAGGCTATTCACGCTGCTGCGAGCCGCGCTCTGGAGAAAAATTGACCTGTGGGATTTGCTTCAGATTCTGTGGGACAGCAGGTGGACATTTCCGATATCTCGCGACTCCGCAAAATGCCTATCTCCCAGGATTCGCTCAGTAATCCTATGGGACAGCATCGCGACCAGACTGAGAAAATCTTCCTACGTGAATCAATAAATTCTTAAACCAATTTCGCAGACAACCACCCGCAAACCCGCTTCAATTCAGCATCCCAAGAGCCATTTTGGCTCCTTGTGGGAAGACGGTGAAAGTTATTTGATCCTAAAGGCACCGATATCGCATCGCACCACGTCGTTGTCGTCGCACATAGTATGGGAGGTCTGCTGGCCGGAATTTGCGCCGCACTATGGCCTGCCTCGCTTCGATGTTTGCGTGATTCATCGGCCAGAAGTTCTAACTGTTTTACATTCGTACTGCCAGCTTTGCTTCATTCCTCCGGTGCTATTGCATTCATTGAATCCGTCTGGATATCCCAGCCGACAAAGTTGCGTTGAGGGGGGGTCAGCTGCGACTGGCGCGAAGATAAGCAGAGTTTGGGCTGGTTTAATGCCCCGCAGGGGCTACGCGGCTCAGCCCAGGGTTTCTACCTGGCTGAAACCCTGGGATTTATACACAATTTGGAGAAAGGGCAGGTGCGGGATAAGCGCTCAAACATTAAGTGATTGCGCCCCGATACAGGCTGGAAGCCTATACTACGTTACGCCGTCGCGTCGCTGCTGTGGGTTCGCGGAGGTATCGCGGGATGGCCTTGAGATATCGCTCCAGACTCCGGAGAGCAAAGTAGCATAGGCTTCCAGCCTGTATTTTGTTCGCACCGAGCGATGCCTTCTAGACAATCAGAACTGGTCGCCGGGCTTGCGAGCGCTTCCCCCGCTTATTGGATTGTGTATAAAGCCCAGGGTTGAAACCAGGTTGAAACCCAGGTAACCACCCACTAAGAGAAGCGCCCTGAAAGGGGCGCCAGTTCCGGCGTCGTAATAACACACATATTCAGTGTAGCAATCTGATCGCTCGCCATCGCCTTGGTCCAATGATCTAACTACGGTAAGCAAAATCTCGATTAACAATTTGTGTGTACCGTTCGCCGAGAATTTTGAGCAACCGATGAGCGTCGTGTATTGCCTCTACGGGGTCTCGCTCATACGCTGTTTTGATGGCATCTTTAAGCCAATAGGAGATGCCTGGATCTGCGAGAATTTCTTTAAGAGTCATACTCAAGTTTATAATGGGCAATAGTTTGATAGTGAAACTTTGGCTATCCCGGGCTTCGACAAGAAGTTCAGGGTTCCTGGGAAATCTCCCATAAGAACCAAGTCCTTCGCTCCGTCTGGTCGATCCAATTTTCAATCAGACTGGCGGTCGCCACATCGCTGGATTGGCCGCAGACCTCATGCGTTTGGCGCAGTGAACGCGTAAGCTGTTGGTTATCGGAGCAGAGTTCAGCCAGCATGTCTTTTGGCGAAATCGCTTCCGCATCGTTGTCTTGAAGTCGCTGGTAGCGCGCGATGTCGGCGATCGAGCGCAGTGAGGTTCCGCCGATCTTGCGGGCCCGTTCGGCGATCTCGTCAGTCATGGCAAAGAGCTGTTCAGCGTGCTCGTCAAGAAGCAAATGGTAGTCTCTGAAATGGCGTCCACTCATGTGCCAGTGGAAGTTTTTTGTCTTCACAAAGAGGACGAACACGTCTGCGAGCAGTCGCCGCAGATCGTAAGAGATTTCGGTCACAGCCGCCGCGGAAAGATCGCTGGTCGCCACACGCGAGTGGTCAGTGTGTGAGGCTGCCTTGTCGAGATTAATAGTTTTCATTTGAAATTAGTTGGTTGTTAAGGCCCGGATTAACGATCCCCTACTTCAGGTTGCGTGCCAACCGGCCACTGAAGGATAATATGCTAGAGATCAACAGGTTAGGAATGACCGGCAGGGCGAGACAATGGTTCGATATTTCGGCCAGACGATTATTCGTCTGAAGGTGTTGCGAGATTTCGATTCGAGAGAGCAAACCTTACTGGCATCGTCTCACTTATGTGTGTTAGCGCCGTGTATCAGAATGACCGAGCGAAGTTATTGACAATCCGGGGCCGCTCACGCCGCGAAAGCGGGAAGGATACATTTCGGACCCGGCTCGATGAATAACTTCGGACCAACTATACGAACGATTGACATTTCATAGCGAGCGGGGATTGACGAGCGATTCGTTCGTTGCTGAGCGCGATTCAGATGACGCAGAGCAGGACTTGGAGTCCCAAGTTCGTAACAAACTTGGCGCGGTTGATCGAACAAAAGACATCCTATTCCGGGCAGGACACTAATGTCCGCTGTCATAGTGCACCGGAAGGGTGAAATGAAACGTGGCTCCAGGACCATCGTTTGCCGTGGCCCAGAGGCGGCCTGCGTGATTCTCGACGATGGAACGGCTGATCGAAAGACCCATCCCAAGGCCACCCGGTTTAGTCGTATGGAACGCCACGAAAACCTGCTCTATACTCCGGGGATCGAGTCCGAGACCTGAGTCGCGTACCGTCACGAGTACTTCCGCCTGCTCCTTAGCGCGGGTCCCAACGATCAGTTCCCGGGAGCGGCCTTCCACCGTACTCATCGCCTCAACCCCGTTCAGGATCAGGTTCAGCATCACCTGCTGCAGTTGCACCCGGTCGCCGAAGACTCGCGGCAGGTCTGGAGCCAGTCGCAACTGCCGGGTGATTCGCTTCTTGTCCATCTCGCTCCGGGCAAGGCCGATCACCTCGCGGATGGCCTCATTGATATCCAGCGGCCCTTTCGTTGTCTCTGCCTTTTTGAACAGAGCCCTGATCCGGGCAATGATCTCACCCGCCCGACTCCCGTCCCGAACGATGCGCTGCAGCGCCTCGCGGGCCTCCTCCAAGTGCACGGTATCGTCCTTGACGCCGGCCAGCCAGCGAAGACAGGCGTTGGCGTTGAGAACCACGCCGGCGATAGGCTGATTGACTTCATGCGCAATTGACGCGGCGAGTTCTCCCATTGTCGTTACCCGCGTCACATGGGCTAACTCGCCTTGCACCTTTCTCAAGTCCGCCTCCCTACGTCGCAACTCCTCTTCCGCTCGTTTCTGTTCCGTGATGTCCATGACCGCTCCGATATACTCATCTACTTCGCCCGACTCCTGGACAACTGGGTGCCCTGAGCATTGAATGTACTTCACGTCTCCATCCGATATCGCGATCCGGAACTCCCGATGGAAGGATTCCCGAACTCTGATCGCGTCCTCAATCTTCTGCACGGCAAAACGGCGATCTTCGGGGTGTATCATTTCGGTAAACGAAGTGAATGTCAGCTCCTGAAGGTCCGGAACGACGCCGAAGATCCGCCGTTGCTCTGTAGACCAGGAGAGTTTTCCCGTTTTGATATTCCAGGCCCAGCTTCCCGTACGACTGATCCGCTGGCCTTCCGCCATCAATCCCTCGCTCCGGCGCAGTTCATCCTCCGCCCGCTTGCGCTCCAGATTCTCCCGTTCCAGATCGGCGTAGAGCCCAGCATTTTCTAAAGAAATTGCGGCTTGCGAAGCCAGCAACTCCAGCACAGCCACCCGGTCCGACGTGAAGGCGCCCGAAGTCAAGTTGTTCTCGAGATAGAGTGCGCCAACGAGCTTTGCCTGTTTGACGATAGGCAGACAGAGGACGGATCTAGGGCGCTTCTTTCGCACATACGCGTCGTCCGAATACAAGTTCCTGACGGAAGCATCATCCAGGACCACGCTCTCCCGCGTCCGGATCACATAATGAAGCACGGATTCGGGAAGCTCAGTTGGCGTCTTAAGTGCCTGTCTCAGCGTGACCTCAACCTTGCCGCTACCGATCGTTGCCTCCGCCTCGATCCGTGGTTCCTCGTCGCGGAAAAGGAACAGCAAACCCCGCTCGGCCCCGGCATGCTCGACGGCAATCACCAAAAGGGTTTCAATTAGCTTCCCGAGCACGATCTCTCCGGAGACCGCGTGTGAGGCCTTTATCACCGTTTCCAAATCCAGCTGCGAAACGGGCGTGCCAATCGTTGCGGAGGAAGAGGCCGACGCTCGTTCATCGCGCAGTTGAGGATAGCGTTGGTCCAGCTGCCGCGCCTTGCCGAGCGCACCCCAACGAAGGTAGCAATAGCGCGCGTTTCGAAGATAAGCATAAGCGCTGGTCTCATAGCCGCAAGCAAGATAGAACTTCGCGGCGAGTTCGTTCGCAATGCCTTCGTTCTGAGTGAAGCCATTTTCATGCGCAGATCGGATGGCCTTTTCGTACAGGCGCTGGGCGTCTAACTCCCGCCCTTCGATGCGGGCGATCTCAGCGCCAATCAGAGCCGCTCGATTTTCGAAATTCTCGGGGCAATTTTCCGCCCAGAGTACGATCTGCTTGTGGGCGGCGGCGAGTGCCTCTTGATCCCGATAATTCCCTTCGAAAGTTGCCGAGTCATACTGTCCCGCATTTGCAAGCGCGTCATAGAAAAGGTATTCAGCAGCCTCGAAAAGTCCCGGACGCGTTTCCATTAGCGGAACAGCCTTCGACGACGCCGCCAGCGCGGCCGCGCAGTCACCGGCGTAAAATCGCGCCTGCAGCTTACGAATCCAGTACCAGCGCAAGGCAAATGTCAACGACGGATCGGCCTCCAGGTGCTGCTCAAACCGATCCTCATCGAACTCCATATCGTTGAAGGAGTTGAAGCTTGGGGTCAGGCCCCGGAGCAGCCGGATTAGCGCAAGCTGTCCGGCGATAATCTCGGCGATGGAAACGAATTTTGCCTTCCGCGCGAAATCGAGGCCCTTCTCTGCTTCGCGCTGCACATCGCTAAGCGAATCTCCGGCGGCGAGGAGCAACGTCACCAAACGGTCGCAGGAATAAGTGGCATATTTGAGGTCGCCAGCCTCCTGCGCTGTGGCGAAAGAACGCCGCAGCAGTTCAAGTCCGGTGCGCAAGTGCCTTGACCAGGGAATAACAAAATAGCCGAAGCACTGCGAGACGCGGGCCCTGAAGCGCTCCAGCCCGCAGTTTTCTACAAGATCGAGACCGAGCTTGCCGAAACGGAACGCGGCCTGATAGTCACCGAAACGTGGTCCCACGAGCCAGCCGAGGTGGACATAGGCGACGCATGATCCGTCGCTATTACCGTATTCCAGACTGAGGTTGACCATGCGAGCAATGATGAGACACCGCAGATTCTCGTCGATAAAATGGGCCGGTTCCTCTACGACCGTAAGAACGTCGAGAGTCGCCCGGCAGGCCGGATCGGACATGGGCGGCAGGTCCACTAGCGACTCGATCGATCGGTCCCCAAGTTTTCGCGAGATACGCTCGTATTCCTGCCGTACCTCCTCGCCCGTCGGATGGGGTGACCAGTTGACCCCTACGCGTCGGAGGTATTCCAGGCCTGCCTCAACCGCACGATCACTCTGATCCAGGGTGGTGTGGAGTTCAGTTCGCAAGCGCGTGACAGCGGCGTAGTCGACGAGGTTAGCGGCACGGCAAGACAAGATTAACAGCCGTTCTTCAGCCACCGCGAAATTGCCGGCCAGGAATTCACACTCGGCCCGCTGGAACTCAAGCGCGAAGGTAAGGGCGTAACGCTCCTCCCATGCTGCCTCTGACAGCAGTGCACGTCCGGTCACAAGGTAGGTCAAGGCCGATGCATAGGCGGCCGAATTCTTCGCGCGCTTGCCGGCGATGAGATTGAGCTCTGCGACACGCACGCGCTCCTCACTTGCGGTGATCAATGCAACACCGCGGTCGAGCTGATTGACAATTTCGAATATTTCTTCCTCGAGCTCAGCCGCCGGTGTCCGTGAGGCGAGCACCCGACCTATTCGAAGATGGACCGCCGCTCGCTCGCCCTCGGGGATCAAGGCATAAGCGGCCTCTTGGACGCGGTCATGGACGAACGTGTAGGCATCCTCCAAGCAGAAGACGAGACCCGCTGAAACGGCGTCCCAGAGCGACGCGTGGATATCTGGCGCTAACTCTTCGTGAACCAGGGTGATGGTGGAGACCTCGGCGACGTTGCCGAGACAGGCGAGCTGTTGCAACGCTTGCTGCGTGCGGGCCGGGAGGCGGTTTAGCTTCCTGGCCATGAGCTCCACGACGTTGTCGGTGTACCGTTTAGCTCGTATCCGCGCAAGGTCCCAAGTCCAAGCCGCCGCTTCCCGGTCAAATGCGACCAACTCCTCCTCGGCCAAGGCTGTCAAGAACTGGATCGCGAAAAACGGATTGCCCCCGGTCTTCTCTTGCACCAGCTGCGCCAAGGGCCGCGCGCGTTCCGGTTCGCAATGCAGGGCGTCCATTAACAGACGGTTGACATCGTCCACGCCAAGAGCCGCCAGCACGATCTCATGCATTCTTGTATCGGACCTGCGGATTAAATTGAGGGTCCGGAGAAGTGGATGTGTGGAGCTGATCTCGTTTTCCCTGTAGGCCCCGACTACCAGAAGGAACCGCACCTCAGAGTGGGTCAACAAATGCTCGAGAAGATCGAGCGTTGCCGTATCTATCCACTGCAAATCGTCGAGGAACAGGGCAAGCGGGTGCTCCTGCCGTGCGAATATCCCGAGGAAGCGGCGGAAAACCATCTGGAAGCGATTCTGCGCATCCTGCGGCGGAAGGTCCGCGACCGATGGTTGCTTTCCTATCACGAGTTCCAGCTCCGGAACGAGGTTCACGATGAGCTGACCGTTTGCACCCAGCGCCTCGCTGAGTGCATCACGCCACCGGCCAAGCTCCGCGTCACTCTGGATCAGCAGCGAACGAACAAGGGTCTGGAAGGCCTGGGCAAGGGTCGCATACGGGATATTGCGCTTGTACTGGTCGAACTTTCCGGAAGCATAAAGACCACGCGCCGAAACAAGCACCTTGTACACTTCGTTCACCACCGAGGACTTGCCGATTCCGGAATAGCCGGACAAGAGTACGAGCTCGGTAGTACCGCTGGTCATTACCCGGTCGAAGGAAGCGAGGAGCCCGACAATCTCGCGCTCCCGGCCGTAAAGCTTCTCCGGGATCAGCAACCGGTCAGATACATCGTAAGCACCAAGCGGAAACTGGTTGATCTGCGGTTGCGCCTTCCATTCTGTGAGGCACCGCCAGAGGTCGCCGGCAACGCCAGCGGCGGTCTGATACCGTTCCTCGGCGGTCTTAGCCAGCAGTTTCATTATGATCGCTGAGAGAGGCGCCGGTATTTCCTTTCTGTACTCGGCGGGAGGGACAGCTTGCCGGGCGATGTGACAGTGCACCCACTCCATAGGATCGGATGCGCCGAACGGCAGCACCCCTGTTAACATCTCGTAAAAGGTGACGCCCAGAGAGTAAAGATCACTTCGCGAATCGATCGACCGATTCATCCGTCCGGTTTGTTCCGGAGCCATATAAGCCAGCGTCCCTGCGATGACCTCGGGCGGCTCTGGAGACTGGCGGTGGCGGGGCAGGCGCAACGCCAGACCGAAACCTGTCAGCCAGACCTCGCCGGTGGCCGCATTCACCAGGAGATTGGCCGGCTTAATGTCCCGGTGGATGAGTCCCCGTGCGTGGAAGCGGGCGAGCGCCGTCGCCGTTGCGATGGCGATCCGCAAACCGAGCGCCACTTCAATCGGTCGCCCGAGCAGACTCTCCAGAAAATCGCCGCCAGGGTCGCGCATGAGGAGGGTCAGTCTACCCTGGTGGTGAATCATTTCCACCGGCTGAGTCGCCCACGAGGGGTCCACCTCGTCCCGCAGGGCATAAGCTTGCTCAATCTGCGCCAAACTGGCCGCCGCTGGCTTCTCCAAAGCGGGCGAGATCAATAACCAACCGGGCAAACCCTCTCCTTTCCTCCCCCGCGATATCACAAACTCGCCATCTTCCCGCAGGGTCTCGATGACGCAGTCGGTTAGACGGCTCATCCCTCACCCTCTGCCCAGTTTGGTCGTACGGAACATAGCGAAGACCTGCTCCTCACGAATGGCCTCGTTCAGGTCCAACGGGTCTTTCGCCGCTTCTGCGTTCTTCAAAAGCTCCCGGTCCCGGGCTTTAGCCTCTCTGAAGCCATTATTGGATCTCCAGCGAGCTGATTTTATCATTGGCGAACGTAAACGTGTAGTCGAGCTCGACCGGAACGCCTGGGAAGTAACTCGTCAGCCGAGTACAAAGTCTCGTCCGGGCAGCCTGTCGGATAAGGCGTCATCCGTACCTTTGGGTTGCATTGTGATACTTTAGGATCGTTCAGGCGATCATGCGCCCTGGCGCTTCAGGCCCATCTTCTTGATGCGCGAGATCAGGGTCGTCGGCTTTATTCCCAAGAGTTCAGCCGCACCATCGGCACCCTTAATCTTCCAACCGGTCTTCTGCAGGACGATCCATAGATTTTCGCGTTCTCGACGCTGGATCTCGGGTTCCGTCAGAAACTCCCGTTGGGAGCGTCGTCTATTTCGAAGACGGGAGCCGTGGAGGCGGCGCGACCACCGCGATCGGAAGGTCAAAATCCAGAGCGTTACCTCGCGCAACAATGGTCGCACGTTCGATGACATTTCGCAGTTCGCGAATGTTTCCCGGCCAATCATAACTTTGCAGTCTGGCCACGCCCGCTTCCGTCAGACGCGGCTTCGGGCATTTCAGCTCCTTCGCCGAGCAAGTCCACAAAGTATCTGGCGAGAAGCGGAATATCTTCCCGGCGCTCGCGAAGCGGAGTGGCCTGTACGGGAAACACATTCAGCCGATAATAAAGATCTTCGCGGAAACCGCCCGCGCTGCGACCTCCTGCCTTGAGGTCGCGGTTCGTCGCCGCGATGATCCGCACGTCCGCGCGCTTCGTTCTTTCGTCGCCCACCCGCTCGTATTGCTTTTCCTGCAATGCGCGCAGGAGCTTGCTCTGGAGTTCGATGGGAATCTCTCCGATCTCGTCGAGAAAAAGCGTACCGCCATGGGCTGCTTCAAAACGCCCCACGCGATCTTTGATCGCGCCGGTGAACGCACCGCGCACGTGGCCGAAAAATTCGCTTTCGTACAACTCTTTCGGAATTGAGGCGCAGTTCACCCGAACGAGCGGCTGCTCTTCCGCCGGCTGATTTTGTGGATCTCACGCGCAATGAGTTCTTTGCCCGTGCCGGTCTCTCCCTGGATCAGCACAGTCGAATCGGTCGGCGCCACCAATTCGATTTGCTTCAGCAACGTCCGGTATGCGCTGCTGGCGCCAACGATTTCATTCGAGTGCGGCGAAGAATGATCGGTGATTCTGGAACCTCCATATTCACGCGTAAGCAAACCTTCCTGAATCGCGTCGAGCAGATCATCGGGGTCGAAAGGCTTGGTCAGAAACTCGAATGCTCCTGCCTTGATGGCGCGAACCGACATGGGGATGTCGCCGTGGCCCGTGAGAAAAATGATGGGAATATGCACATCCGTGCGGAAAAGCTCGCGCTGCAGTTCCAGCCCGCTCAGATCCCGGCAAGTCCACGTCCAGAACGAGGCAGCCTGCCGGCTCCCCGCGTCGCTCGGCGTCAGGAACTCTCGCGCCGTCCGGTAGGTCTCCACTCGAGTCCCTTCCGCTCGGAGCAAACCTTCGATGGCCTCACGGATGGAAGAGTCGTCATCCACTACGCAAACAGGAGCGTCGATTTTATTCATGGCATGTCTCTGAAAATCGAGTTCACAAACGCAACATCAAGGGAACGACTATTGGGCGGGGCCGCCCTGCGAAGTTCCTCATCATTCGACACATTGAAGCTGTGATCATATCTAGCTCGAAAGGGCCAAAGTGATCGCATTCAAGAGCGATTCCTCGCTAAAAGGCTTGAGCAGGCAATCCACTGCTCCGTCGGCCATCACGCGGGAGATCACATCCTCATCCCCATGGGCGGTGATGAAAATGGTAGGGATTTCGGATCCGCTGTACCTGTCAACTCCCGCTGCAGCTCTGGCCCACTCATTCCCGGCATCCGGACATCGAGGATCAGGCAGTGGGTTTTCGCCAGAGTTTCCGAACCCAGAAAGCTCTCGGCCGATGAAAAAACCTCACGCCATAACCCAAGGACTTGAGCAACCCCTCGAGCGATTCGCGGAGCGATTCATCATCGTCAACCACTGAGATTAGGGAAACATCGTTCATTGGAAGTTCGGTAGTAGAAGGTGACTCCGTTCGCGCGCGGAATCTATTATACCTTGGTAGCATCCGGGGTGAGTCCTCTTCCCGAGCTTTATTTTTCTCTTTCGAGCTTCTGAGCCATCCGAACCAAATCGGCGAACGACTCCGCGTGCATCTTGCGCATCACTCGGCCGCGCTGGGTCTTAACCGTGATCTCCCGCGTGCCCAGTTCCGCTGCCATTTGCTTGTTCATCATTCCTCGAACGACCAAATCCATCACTTCGCGCTCACGTGGAGTTAGCGTCTCGAAGCGGTCACGCAGCTCGATTGATTCCGCGCGCACGGCAAGGGCTTGCCGATCTCGCATTAGCGCTTGCCTGATCGCATCAAGCAGTTCCTGCTCACGGAACGGCTTCGTCAAAAACTCCACTGCTCCCGCTTTCATTGCGCGAACCGTGGTAGGAATGTCCCCTTGACCGGTAACAAAAATGATAGGGAAATGGCGATTGGCGGCGGCTAGTTCGCGTTGGAGATCCATTCCGCTTAAGCCGGGTAAACCCACATCGAGCACAAACACGAGGGCTCGGCCGGGCGGTTTCTGTCGAAGGAACTCGGCCGCCGAGGCGAAAGTTTTAACCCCCAGCCGACCGAACGAATGAGACCGCTCAGCGCCTCGCACACGGATGGGTCGTCGTCCACTACAAAAACAATGGGGCGCCCATCTAGTTCACCCGATTTCTTGTCCGGCTTCACCTAACTGATATTTCTGCTATTCACTCTCGGTTCTTCTACACCAATGCAAAGCTCCACCGCTATTATATCAAAGTATAATTCTGCTCCTGCATTCGGGGCAAACCTGGGGCGGTTTGTCTCTGGGGCTCGGTTCTAGATATTTGACCTGTCCCTCGTTTCCTACCCACAATGCAAACCGAGACGGTTTGCTTACAAGAGGCATCGTTTGAACGTCAAGTAAGCAAAGCGTCCCGCTTTGCCTCCTCCTGCATCCACGGCAAACCTGGGGCGGTTTGTCTCTGGGGCTGGGTTTTGGATATTTGACCTGTCCCTCGTTTCCTACCTGTCCCTCGTTTCCTACCCACAATGCAAACCGAGACGGTTTGCTTACAAGAGGCATCGCTTGAACGTCAGGTAAACAAAGCGTCCCGCTTTGCCTCCTCCTGCATCCGCGGCAAACCTGGGGCGGTTTGTCTCTGGGGCTCGGTTTTGGATATTTGACCTGTCCCTCGTTTCCTACCTCCAATGCAAACCGAGACGGTTTGCTTACAAGAAGCATCGCTTGAACGTCAGGTAAGCAAAGCGTCCCGCTTTGCCTCCTCCTGCATCCACGGCAAACCTGGGGCGGTTTGTCTCTGGGGCTCGGTTTTGGATATTTGACCTGTCCCTCGTTTCCTACCTCAAATGCAAACCGAGACGGTTTGCTTACAAGAGGCATCGCTTGAACGTCAAGTAAGCAAAGCGTCCCGCTTTGCCTCCCCCTGCATCCGGAGGCGTTGCATGCACCCGGGTAACTTTTTCCGCCCTTTCGGAGACGATTCCTTGGACGTTCGAACTTTCAACCCCTGATCCCAGGCGACGAATAGTTTCGTAACTCTTTACCCTTTAGACAGTTGCTCCTAATTCGCAAAGTTGGCCCGAATCCTGATCAGAGACTCGCTTCCGCTGTCCATACCACGAAATAGGAACAAAGCGCCCTAATCTCACGCCGATACATTTACTGAATCGTTAACCTCGCACCGCAACTACCAACTAAGAAAACACGAAAATGACAACAGAAAGCCCATTCGCTCCCAGTCAATATCCGGTACGCTACAACACCATTCGCTTGAATGAACTGGATATCTTCTATCGTGAGGCCGGCCCACAAGACGCCCCAACGATCCTGCTCTTGCATGGATTTCCCACTTCGTCCAATATGTTCCGCAATCTCATCCCGCGCCTGGCCAAATCGTTCCACGTGGTGGCCCCTGATTACCCTGGCTTCGGCCAAAGCAGTATGCCGGATCATAAAGATTTCGCATACACTTTCGAGAACCTGACTAACGTGGTGGAACAGCTGGTCGAAAAACTTGGACTCATCAGCTACTCTCTGTACGTAATGGATTACGGAGCGCCGATAGGTTACCGCCTGGCATTGCGGCATCCCGAGCGCGTGCAGGCGCTGATCGTGCAAAATGGCAACGCATACGACGAGGGCCTCCTGAAGTTCTGGGATCCAATAAAAAAATACTGGAACGATCCAACGCTCGAGAATCGGGAGGCCATCCGTTTTCTGGTCGATCCAAAATCGACACGCTGGCAATATGAAAACGGTGTGAGTGACCGCACGCTGCTGGATCCGACTACCTGGACCTTAGATCAGGTCGGGCTGGACCGCCCAGGGAATGCCGAGATCCAGCTGGACCTTTTTCACAGCTATCAGAGCAACGTGCCCCTCTATCCCGAGTTCCAGGCCTTCTTCCGGAAATATCAACCGCCGACTTTGATCGTCTGGGGCAAGAACGACTTCATCTTCCCGCCGGAGGGAGCCGCACCCTATCCACGCGACCTCCGGAATGTGGAGACACACTTGCTGGATACCGGTCACTTTGCACTCGAAACACATGGGGAAGAAATCGCCACCCGAATCGAGGAATTCCTCAAGAAGGCCAAACTGGCGTACTGATGCCGCGCCGGAAAGAACTATGAACATTCATTCGGAAGACACGGCAATCGTATTCATTGACCCACAAAACGAAGTCTTGAGCGAAAAGGGTTCCGCGTGGCCTCTAGTTCACGAAAGCCTCCAGGAAAACGATACCATTGAGAACATGGAGCGCATCTTCAAGGTCGCGAAGGCGCATGGCTATGAGGTTTTCATCTCGCCTCACTATTTCTATCCCACGGACAAAGGATGGAAATTTAATGGACCACTCGAAACCGATGAGGTTGCCTCTGGAATGTTTGCCCGGAAAGGAGTCTTAAGTCTCGATGGCTTCGAAGGTTCGGGGGCTGACTGGCTGGAGCGTTTCAAGCCCTACATTCAAGACGGCAAAACCATCATCGCCAGCCCACATCGCGTCTGGGGACCAGAGACTAACGACCTCGTTCTACAGCTCCGCAAACGGAAGATCAGCAAGATCATTCTCGGTGGAATGCTCGCCAACATGTGCGTCGAATCTCACTTGCGCGAATTGCTAGAGCAAGGTTTCGAGGTAGCCGTGGCAAAGGATGCGACGGCGGCGCCAAAACATCCCGAATGGGGCTACGGCTATGAGGCAGCCCTCATTAACTACGCGTTTCTGGCCCACGCGGTTTTGACGACGGACCAAACGGTCAAGGCAATGGAGCACGCCTAACCGCGGCAAACGGGATCAAGAGCCGAGCTAGCCATCCGGTTATGAATGCATTAAGCGCTTGGGACAACTCTAAAAATCCGGTCAAAAAATTCCGTTAGATCATGCACGATACACTACCAGGGGCACCAAATGAGTAATACAGAAGAGCACGATGCCGTCGTCATTGGAAGCGGCAAGGGCGGCAAGATATTGGCGATGCACCTGGGCCGGCATAATTACAAAACAGTTCTGATTGAACGCGATCCCATGATGATAGGAGGCGGTTGCATCAACGTCGCGTGCATCCCGACAAAAACGCTTATCACCAGCGCTCGACTTGCTCACTCCATTCGACGAGCCTCGGAGTTCGGCATTAAAGTGGGATCGATTTCGGTCGACTGGCTTGGCGTCAGGAGGCGGGTGGAAGAAGTAGTGGCAGAGATGCGCGCTTTGAACCTCAAAAACTTCACCTCGATTCCCAGCCTCGAATTCATCATGGGAACTGGTCGATTTCTCGGCCCGCAACGGATTGAAGTGGTGCAAAACGACGGCATGGTCCGTCAATTAAGTTCCAAACGCATATTCATTGACACAGGGACTCGGCCCGCGATTCCGGATCTTCCTGGCTTACAGGATGTCCCATTTTTGACGAGTGACTCCATCCAACAGTTGGAAGCCATTCCTTCGCACCTGCTTGTGCTGGGCGCGGGGTACATTGCCCTCGAGTTTGCTCAAATGATGCATCGGTTCGGAAGCGAGGTTACCGTCTTTGCGCGCGGTGGACAGATCTTGAGCCATGAAGATGCAGAGATGGCCGAGGCACTGGCAACCTGTTTGCGAAGAGAAGGGGTCAAGATCGAGTTCAATGCGATAACAGAAGAGGTTCGTAAGACTTCCGACGGTCAAGTGGAGGTCACCTTCCGGACCCCCAAAGGCAAACAGGAATGGACGGGATCCCACCTGTTGGTCGCCTTGGGCCGTGCGCCCGTTACCAAGGACCTGAACTTACCGACTGCAGGCGTGCAAACGACTGCTAACGGTTTTATAAAAGTCAACGACCGCCTGGAAACCAATATTCCAGGCATCTGGGCAATCGGCGATGTGAGCGGCGGTCCCCAATTCACCCACGCATCTCTCGACGATTTTCGGATTCTTCGAGACAACGTTTTCGGGAGCGGGAACCGCTCCAGGAGTGATCGGTACGTGCCTTCCACGCTTTTCACAGATCCTGAACTGGCCCATGTCGGCCTGACGGAAAAGGAAGCGCTTGCCCAGGGATTTGAGATTCGAGTTCTCAAGGTTCCAATCACTCCGTTGACCGTGCCTCGGGCAAAGACCACCGGCCAAATGGAAGGTCTTCTGAAAGCAACAATCGATAAATCCACTCAGCGAATCCTCGGTTGCACCCTCCTGGCCGCCGAGGCGGGTGAGATGATTGGAACCGTGCAGGCCGTAATGATGGCGCAAATGCCTGCGACCACGCTCCGTGACGCGGTGCTCTCGCATCCGACCATGGTCGAAGGGTTCAACGCCCTCTTTGCCGCCCTCTAAAGAAGACAGCCGCGAGGTTTGCATCGTGGACGAATTGAAATCGGTCGAGCGCCTCGGCCGATTCCCGCTTCCGGTCGAAGTACATGCTCTTTGATCACGAAGATCGCCATATCAAGAGTCGAGTTCTATCCGACATAGCTCTTGCGGTTGCCTTTGTCGAGGATGAGCGGTCGATCGTAGGTGGTGGTGTTTGCCCTGGCGTGAAGGGATTTTTCAAAATTGACTTTCCCCCTTCCATTTACCATCTCTTACTCGACACCGGTTCAACCAATTCCCGGACCCAACTCCCATTCGAACGAATCATCATCCAGACACCCCGCTACGGCGCCTATGAGCTCGACAGTCGACAATGTCCCAAAGAGGATGAACGCCGTCGTCAACCATGGGCGCGGCGACTTTCGGTATGAAGAATTACCGGTGCCTCAACCTGGCAGGGAAGAAGTTTTGATTCGGGTCCTAACGACAGGTGTTTGCGGCAGTGACATCAAATGTTTCCAGGGCGCTCCATGGTTCTGGGGCGACGAGAACCGCACCGGTTGGTGTCAACCGCCCGTTACGCCCGGGCACGAATTTGTTGGTGAAGTCGTTGGCTTGGGCGAAGGAGCGCGCGAAAAATACGGCCTGGAAATCGGCGATCACGCCGTGAGCGAGAATATTGTACCGTGCTGGAAGTGTCGCTATTGCCAGAACGGCCAATACTGGATGTGTGCGATTCACGATATCTATGGATTTCGGAGACGAACCCAAGGTTCCTGGTCGAATTACATGGTTTTCCCTCGCGGTGCGCTCAACTACAAGGTGCCGAAGACGATTCCGATCGATCATGCAATGTTTATCGAGCCATTGAGCTGCTCGATCCATGCGGTAGATCGCGCGGAAATTGGATTTCAAGACATAGTCGTCGTTGCAGGCTGCGGACCGCTCGGCCTTGGCATGATCGCAGCGGCTAAATTAAAAGGACCGGCGCTCTTAGTCGCGATCGACCCGAATGACGATCGGCTCGAGCTGGCCAAACTTTGCGGCGCCCACCTTGGAATCAACGTGAAAAAAGAGGACTCCGTCGCTCGCGTACTTGACCTGACCGAGGGTTACGGCTGCGACGTTTACATCGAAGGGAGCGGTAAACCAGCAGCCGTGGAACAAGGCTTACGCATGATCCGAAAGCTGGGAACGTTCGTTGAGTTCAGCGTCATGAGTGAGAAGACAACGGTTGACTGGACAATTATCGGCGACACCAAAGAAATCAATATCCGAGGATCCCATTTGGGTCCGCACTGCTACCCTGTAGCGATACGCATGCTGGAACAGCGGGCGTTGCCTATGGATTCAATCGTGACTCATCGGTTTCCGCTATCCGATTTCGCCGAAGCGATGAACCGGGTCGCGACGCATCACGGATCGATGAAAGTCATTCTCGAACCGTAGAGAAGAAACAAGCAGCCCGGGATAGTGGTTCACCTCCAGCCGCTATCGTTAATCCAGCCACTTAGTTAGGAGCTTCCGCTAACATTTTCTGCAGTTCCCGGAGAGATGTTCCGTTTCCTTCGACCGAAGGACCGCTCGTGAAGAGCGCCGCGGCTAAGCGCGTCCGCGTACATTGCCACGAAGATTACCGCCCCGGTCACTAAGCGGTATACGTAAGGGTTAGCGCCGATTTGATTCAGACCGTTTGCGATCATCTCAAAAGTGAAGGCACCGGCCACTACTCCAGGCAGAAAGGAACCACGGCCCCCGAACAGACTCACTCCGCCAACGACGACAACAGCAACGGCAGTGAATTCCAGACCCTTGCCCAAATAGCCGCTCAGCGACCCGACCTGAAGTAGGCTGGCCAAACCACCCAAGCTTGCTAGAAGTGCCGACAAAATGAAGCTGAGAAAAGTCACTCGCCTGACCGGAACCCCAAGTTGTTCCGCCACTTTCTCTCCGTTGCCGATCGCGTTTACTTGCCGCCCGAAACGCGTCCGGGTGTGCAATAAATGCATACCCAGGAGTAGCAGAGCGATTAAAATGGTGTCTACAAAGACCGGGCCGAGTGTCAGATTGCCCAGTCTCCTGAGCGTTTCCGGAAGCGGTACGACGCTAGCGTTCGTCAGATCGAGACCAATTCCTCGCAAGGCAATCATCGTGCCGAGCGTCGCGATAAGAGGATTGACTCGCAAAACAACCACAACGAACCCGTTTAATGTTCCAAGGACCGCCGCGGAGCCCAGGCAGACCGCCAGGCCTAACCAGATCGGCAAGCCCATCCGCACCACCACGAGCACACCCAACGTGGTGGACAGAAATGCGACAGAACCAACCGAGATGTCCAATTTGCCGGAGAAGGCAAGCAAGGCCATACCCGAGGAAATTGCCACGACCGGAGCCATGGTATGCAGCATGGCGAAAATATTATCGACCGTGGCGAAATGACGGGCGGTGAGGGAGAAGAACAACCCGGTGAAAATCAGGACTAACCAAAAACCCAACCGCGAGATCAATGTCGCTAAGTCCAGGCGAGGCTGAGCTGCGACCGTGTCGACGGAAGAACCATCTGACAGTCGAGTGCTGCCTGTGCCGCCAGCGGCCGCCGTCATCAGTTCTTCGCGGCTAGCGGTGCGGGGCAATTCTTGAACGATTTCACCGCGTCGAATAACTAGGTAGCGGTCGCTGACCCGCATGATCTCGTCAATCTCCGAGCAGATAAGTAAAACCGATTTTCCTGCACGAGCCTGCTCGCTGGCCAAATTCAAGATCTCTGCTTTGGTGAGCACATCCACACCGCGAGTTGGCTCATCAAGCAAGAAAAGTCGCGGCTCAGTCGCCAACCAGCGAGCCAGTACTACCTTCTGTTGGTTGCCACCGGAAAGCGTACCTACCGGTTGGGCGAGTGAGGCAACCTTAACTTTAAGAGCCTTGGCCTTTTCAGCACTGAATAACCGTTCCCGTTTTCGATCGATCAATCCCCCACGGCCCAATAAACGAGCTAAGCTGGGCAATGAAATGTTTTCAGTGACGCTCAATGGCAAAAACAAGCCCTCTCCTCGGCGATCTTCGGTAACGAAGCCAGTTGCGTCACGCAGTTTTGCCGGAGAGACTATTTCCAGAACCCCGGTGCCGGCGTTTTGGAGGAACAACTCGCCAGAATCAATAGCATCCAAACCCAAGATCGCTCGTGCCAGCTCGGTCCGCCCCGAACCCAGCAGCCCCCACAGGCCCACGATCTCACCAACATGGAGCGTTAGACTGATTTTCTTCAACACTCCGCGTCGACTGACTCCGTTGGCCTGCACGAGAATTTGATTTTGCCGGGATGCCATTTGGACAGGTTCCCGAGTGCGCCCAAAGGCCGCTTCTGTCAGCATGGAATCGCCGATCATTTGGCGCACGATCTCCGCGGGAGAAGACTCAACCACCAAACCGGTGCTAACTGTCTGGCCATTACGCATCACTGTAATCCGGTCGCAAATTTCGAAGACTTCGTCCGTGAAGTGCGTGATGTAGATGATCATGCTGCCGTGAGCTTTCAGGAGGCGGATTATCCCAAAAAGCCGCTGCTTTTCCTGTCCGGTCAAAGAGGAGGTTGGCTCGTCGAAAATGATAACCCGAGGCTCTTCCTTGATCGCTCGCGCGATCTCCACCATTTGTCGATCACCGGTACTCAGGTTCTCCACCAGCTCCTCCGAGGTGAAGTGACAGCCCAAGCGTCGCAGGAGATGGTTGGCATCAGACAAAGCCTTTTTTCGATCAAATACCCAGGCAGGTGCTCTCGATTGGCGAGGTAAAGACCCGATGAAAATATTCTCCGCCACCGTCATGGTCAGCAGCATATTGAGCTCCTGGTGGACGAAGGCGATCTTCAGAGCGTCCGCCTCCGCTGCACTGCGGATCTCTACACTCTTTCCGTCGAGGTAAATCTGACCCGAGTCCTTCGGGAGGAGTCCGCCAAGAACGTTCATCAGGGTGGATTTCCCGGCACCATTGGCACCCATGAGCGCATGCACTTCGCCGGCGTGTACCGTCAGCGTCGCTTCATTCAACGCCAAGTTTCCAGGGAAACGCTTGGAGATTTTGTCGAGCTGAAGGCAAGCGTCGCTCATGCAGAAAACTTTTCCTCCAGATGCCGCCGGAGATTTTCCAGCGCAATGAACCCGATGATCAGAGTTCCTTTGATAACCAAATTTGTAAAATAAGAGATACCCAAAAGGTTAAGCGCGTTGCTCACGAGCGTAATAAAAATAGCGCCAAAAACGGCGTTAACCGGATTACCAACCCCACCGTAAATGCTTACTCCGCCCACCACACATGAGCTCACGATATCTAACACCACGCCGTCACTGCCCATGTTGGCTGATGCCGAGCCCAAACGCGCGGTCAGCACAACTGCTGTAACCCCGGCCAAAACTCCGGCAATCAGATAGCTGATTAAGGTCACCCGTTCGACAGGTACCCGAGCAGCCCGCGCCGCCCGAGAGTTAATACCAACACTGTAAAGCCATCGCCCCAGAATCGTGGCTGAAGCCACAAGCGAAGCAATCACCGCAACCGCTATCAGGATAATCACCGAAAGCGGCAATCCGCCAACGCGAGCCATGAACAGATCGAAGTAGGTCTTCGGAAATCCTGTTACGCTCCGAGAGTTCGTTAGCCAAACGGTTGCGCCGCCGACGACCGTCATAGTCGCCAACGTAACCACGAACGGAACCATGCGCAGGTAGGCAACCGCATATCCATTCAGGAGACCGATTGCGGTCGGCGCCGCTAACATGACCAGAATTCCCAACCAGACGGATTCGTTAATAGGTGCGCGCATTACAAATCCACCGAGTACCGCTCCGAAAGCCATGTTAGCAGGCATGGATAGGTCAATCCCTCCGGTCACAAGCACAAAGGTCATTCCGATCGCCAGTAAACCGAGCGACGAGGTCTGAACTAGAATATTAAGGAGATTGTTGATCCGGTAGAAGCTGGGAGCGTGAAAATACAAGTAGGCCAGCACGACTAGGCCGCCAAAGATCGGCAAAGCGCGATTCAGCCAATAAAGAAAAGTGCTTGATAATTTTGTGTACAAACAAAGAGCGCCAGCTTGAGGAATCCCGCATTCCCTCTTCTACCGTACCAATCATCCAAGATGATTTTGGAGGACCCGAAAATAGAGTCAGTTAGTAGGGCGGGACCAAAGATTCGGCATGGTTTTCACATTTTCCTGTGTCACCAATCGTCCTTTGACCAGACAGCCGTCCGGACCACAATCCGGTTTTTCACCTTTGGCTATCAGAACAGCAATGCGAATCGCCTCCCGAGCATGGAGGTAGGCGTCGTAGGTTGTGCCAACATCAACGAAGCCGTTCTCCATGGCTTTCTCTGCTTCGGGAAAAACATCCTGAGTGGCAAGCCAGACATGCTTGGGATCGCCCCGCGGAGCCCAACGACCAGCTCCTTCCAAAGCAGATTGCACCGCCGAGAAAGCGAAATCGCTCGCAATAAACATGCAATTGGCTTCCGGGTGCGCACGGAGAGCGTTAGTCGCTCCGGAACGAAATAAATCCGGGTTCCATTCGGTCGGAACCGACACTAACGTCACGACCACTCCAGATTTATCGGTCACATCATGCCAGCCTTTGGATCGGTTGACCGCGTTGATGTCTGTCAGCGCCCCTTGCAGCTCGATACATTTGCCTTGCACATTATTGGCTTTCAAGAGTGCCACAAACGCCTCAGCCGTCGTCTTTGCCTGATCATAACTGTCGCCACCAACGTGCGCAGTCGGCTTATCTGACGAAGATGCACGATCGAAAGTGATAAAAGGGATACCAGCTGAGCTTGCCGCCCGGATGGAGGCGCCGATCGCCGCACTATCTTCTGCCCGCGCGATGATGAGATTGACCCCTTGGTTGATTAGATCTTCAATATTCGCGGCTTGGCGTGCGGGATCAGCATTAGCCACGTTAATAACCCACTTAAAGGTTATCCCGGCCGGTTCACCTTGAGCTTTTCCTTCAAGAATGAGGTAATCTTCCCATTTCTGCACCAGTTCACTGTCTTTTGCGTTCCAGGATAATCCAACTACGAAGTCTTTGGCGTAAATCACAGATGCTGAAAGGAGCATTCCAGCCAGCAAACCGACGGCGAGAAAGGAACTGAATCGAGGCATTTTGGGAGGGGGGTTGAGCAATGTCGCCATTTCTGTCCAAATGATGGAGCGTTGTCAATGCGAAAGCGCAGATCGAGTCCCGGGAAGCCTGCGCGACTGAAGGAACCATCCCTATCCAAGAAACGTTCTAAAAACGACCGACCGGAAGGCATTTGTTTCTGGTTAGCGTTGAATCGTTGGTAACCGGACGCACTCCCGCGCGTCCGGCGCTCCACGGCTCGGCGCTTCTTTTTGCTGCCTCTGCAAACGCGATCTTGCTCATTAGCTTCTTCGATTCTTGGATTTGCAACTTCGGTTCGACGCGCGGCGCCGGATCGCGCGGGAGCGACCCTCACCCCTCAGAGCACGGCGCGCGCAACAATGGATAAGAGTTCGCCAAAATCGGTAAAGTGGGGATGCAAATTATTCAGTAAGCTAAGGCCAGTCGGAAAGGTAACTAACTCTGATTTGGAGAGCAAGGCGCCAGGTCATTAGGAACCGATCGCTAATCGGGAAGATAGGTATTTGAAAAGGTACAAGATAATGGGGTCGGCAGATAACTGCTCCGATGACCTCGGAAAAGCTCAAGTCCTCACGAAGTCTTCGTCGCTCCGGCCGATGAAGGTGTTGCTGCTATACCCGGAATTCCCGGACACGTTCTGGAGTTTCAAGCACGCGTTGAAATTCATCCGCAAGAAAGCTTCGCTGCCGCCGCTTGGGTCTGCTCACCGTGGCCGCGATGCTGCCGGAGGATTGGGCGAAACGCCTCGTGGATGTCAACGTGCGGAAGCTGCGCGAAAAGGATCTGGCCTGGGCGGATGTCGTGTTCATCAGCGGGATGATCGCCCAGCGGGACTCGGCGCACGAGCTGATCGCGCGTTGCCGCGCAGCGGGCAAGACGATCGTGGCGGGCGGGCCGCTGTTCACCCTCGAGCACGAGCAGTTTCCCGAAGTTGACCATTTCGTGCTGAATGAGGCGGAGGTGACGCTGCCGGAGTTTTTGCGCGACTTCGCGCGCGGCGCTGCGCGGCGCGTGTATGCGTCGCCGGAGTTCCCCGACATCCGCGAGACGCCGGCGCCGTTGTGGGAGTTGGCGGACCTGCGAGCGTTACGCCTCGATGAGCGTGCAGTTCTCGCGCGGCTGCCCGTTCGACTGCGAGTTCTGCAACGTCACCGCGATGTTCGGCCATCGGCCGCGCACCAAGACGACGGCGCAGGTGATCGCCGAGTTGGACGGCCTCCGCCGGGCTGGCTGGCGCGGGACGGTTTTTTTTGTGGACGACAATTTCATCGGCAACAAACGGGCGCTCAAGGAGGAGTTGCTGCCGGCGCTGATCCAGTGGCAGAAAGGCAGGCGCGGCACGCCGTTCTTACACCGAGGCGTCCATCAATCTGGCCGACGATGAGGAGTTGATGCGGTTGATGGTCGAAGCGGGGTTCAACCAGGTGTTCGTCGGCATCGAGACGCCGGAGGAGGCGGGCCTGGCCGAGTGCAACAAGCGCCAGAACCAGAAGCGCGACCTGGTCGCCGACGTGAAGCGCATCCAGCGCGCGGGGTTGCAGGTGCAGGGCGGGTTCATCGTCGGGTTCGACAGCGACACGCCCACGATTTTTGCGCGGCAGATCGAGTTCATCCAGAAAAGCGGCATCGTCACGGCGATGGTCGGCCTGCTGCAAGCCATCCCCGGCACGAAGCTGCACCAGCGGCTGAACGTCCAGGGCCGCCTGATCGGCCAGACCACCGGCAACAACCTGGATGGGACCACCAACTTCATTCCGCGGATGAACCGGGAGACGTTGCGCGAGGGTTACAAGAACCTCATGGGATACATTTATGCGCCCGGGCCGTACTACCGGCGGATCCGCACGTTCCTGCGCGAGTACCAGGCGCCGAAAATCTCCGGCTCGTTGAACTGGCCGATATTTCATGGCGTTTCTCCGGGCCAATGTCCGTCTCGGCGTTTTTGGTCGCGAACGTTTCCATTACTGGGGTTTGCTGCTCTGGACGTTCTTCCGCCGCCCCTCCCTGTTCCCGCTGGCCGTCACTCTCTCCATCTACGGCCACCACTTCCGCAAGACCTGCCGGGTGCTGGGATTGTAACTGCGGCTTGCTAGCGGACTGCCGTGCACAATATGCTGCGCACTCCCTTTAGTGGGCCCAACTCTGAAGCATAATTGTGAATCCCTATGAATCTCCGACCAAAGATGGATAGGGTCTCCTATAGCGAATGGGCAATTCTTCGCTACATGGCGCTTCACCGTTAATCAAGCTTGGAAGGCGGCATGAAAGTGCCGCCCGCCGCCGTAGAACACGCTGTCGCAGAACCGCCTCCTAAAGACCTTGGACTTCGTTGAGTTCAAAATTCTGGTTCGTCATTGTTTCGGATTTCGTCCTTCGTGATTAAGAGCGTAGGATTAGGAATGAAAGCAGTGACCATCGGTGAATACGGCGATCGGAGTGTTTTGACCTACACGGACGTCGAGCGTCCCGAACCGAAATCAGATGAGGTGCTGGTGCAAACTCGCGCTGCGGCAGTCAATCCGGTGGATTGGAAAATCCGCGACGGAATGGGCGAGATGTTTGGGTTGCAATTGCCGATTGTTCTCGGCTGCGAAATTGCCGGCACGATCGAAAAAGCTGGCAGCGACGTGCAGGATTTCAAGGAAGGCGCGGCGGTTTACGCTTACATAAGCTTGCAACGCAACGGCGGGTATGCGGAATACACGATCGCCAGGACCGATGAAATCGCGGCGAAGCCGGAAAGCCTCGACTTTGAAAATGCGGCGGCGGTTGCGGTCGGCGCGTTGACTTCGTGGCAGGCGATTTTTGACATCGCGAATCTCCAAGGCGGGCAAAGAATCCTGATTACGGGCGCCTCGGGTGGAGTCGGCTCGATGGCGGTGCAGCTTGCCAAAGCTAAAGGGGCGTTTGTAATCGCCACGGCTTCAGGCGCAAATGAGGATTTCGTCAGAAGTTTGGGCGCGAACGAATTTGTCGATTACACGCGTCAGAAATTCGAGCAGGTGGTGAAAGGGGTCGACGTCGTTTACGACACAGTGGGCGGCGACACGTTGGAGCGATCGTTCCAAACCTTGAAGCGAGGCGGATTTTTGGTGACGACCGTTGCCCCGCCGTCGAACGAAAAAGCGGAGAAGTTTGGCGTCCGCATCGCGATGGTAAGCGTGATACCGAGCGCGCAACAGTTGGGCGAAATCAACCAATTGATTGCCGCAGGCAAACTGAAAACACACGTCGCAACGGTTCTACCGCTAGCGGAGGTAAGGAAGGCGCATCAATTATCCGAGAGCGGACGGACGCGCGGCAAAATTATCTTGCAGCCAGGATAGTCTACCAGATCGTAAAGGCGATCAGGGACGAGCCGTGATCGTCCAACCGAAAGTAGAGCCAAACGCGGATTTTCCCGAGAGGTTGCACCTTCGCGACCCGCGGATTCAGTCCCAGGATTCAGTCCCCCAGCTGCAAATTCACCGGGTCACGCGAGGCTTCGGCTAAAACTGTGCGTTAGCACCTGGAACACTGTCTACGGTATTTGCCAGCAACTCAGTTAAAGCCATTGCGAGCTGAGAGGCACCCAAAGCGACGTTCTCCGGCGTTGGTTCCCGGCCCTGGACAAGATCTCGTTCCACGGCATAAGCGATCGGCAAGGAGCTTAACATTGCTTGCGCATAAAAATCTTTGTAGGTCATACCCAATTTACATGCGGAATGTCGCCCGTTTGTTCAATCCTTTTGCATCGTCGCGGCCCGAGCCGGATGCGAATTCCTTATAGCCAGACGTAATCGTCTCACGAGACGATTCGTCCTCATCTGAGTATTCGTTGCCCGACCCAAGCACAACCGCCAGGTTCGAAAGTCTCGTCGAATTCATCTTCTCTGAAATGGACGAGAATTCGTAACCTGACGATGCGCTTGCCGCGGAGTTATTCACAATCCGGGGCCGCTCACGCTCAAAAGCCGGAAAAAAATTTTCGTCCCCGGCTCGATGAATAACTTCGGACCGACTATAAGGACGAGGATCCAAACTTCGGAGTTTAGACTAAACTCCCGCAACAGCGCTCTCTGAGATCGGGGTACCCCCCCCACAAGCAGGAGTAAGGTTATTACCTGCCGCCGCGGTTCTTGAGCTGGTCGATAATGACCGCACCAACTATAATGCAACCTTTGATAATCTGCTGCCAATAGGCCGACACATTCATCAAGTCGAGGGTATTGTTCAACACACCGATAATCAGCGCCCCGACGATCGTGCCTGCAACTGTCCCGATTCCACCAGCCGAAAGGGAAGTGCCGCCGATGACCGCGGCCGCGATGGCATCAAGTTCGTAGCCAACGCCCAGACCCGGTTGCCCCGAACCAATGCGGGACGAAACCACCAATCCGGCCAGTCCCGCCAGGAAGCTGGCATACACGTAGATAAGCATCTTGTACCGGGATGCATTGATGCCCGAAACCCGCGCCGCCTGTTCGTTGCCGCCAATGGCATAGATGTATTTCCCGAATTTGGTATGGGCATAAAGGACGTGGGTAACAACGGCCATGACCGCCAGTATAATTATGGGAACTGGGAGACCGAACACATCCCCCTGGCCGATAAAGTTGTAATCATCTGTCAAATCGGAGATCGGACGACCGCCGGTATAGAGCATGGCCGCACCGCGAATCGCAGTGTAGGTGCCCAAAGTGGCGATGAACGGTGGAATGCGGGCTTTGGCAACGAGGCTGCCGTTGATCAAACCTACCAAGGCGCCCACCACACAGGCCGCCAGCGCCGGCACAAGTAAGGGAACGTGAAGACCGGGATAAAAGGCGGCTGAATAATCGGGCATCCTGACTCAGGCTGGCCGCAACGACCGCCGTCAAGCCAACCACAGAGCCGGATGAAAGATCGATGCCCGCACTGACGATAACCCCGGTGACACCAAGCGCGATCAGACCAACGATGGACATCTGTCGCACCACGTTGATGAGATTGGTACTGCTCACGAATGCTGGGGACAGCATCGAGGCCACCAAAACCATCAAGGCAAAAATCAAGAAGATCCCATATTTATTGAACACGCTCGAGACCAGGTGAGCCGCCCGATGTCGCCTCTCAGCCTTTTCTGCGGTAATGACTCCAGGATTTTCCACAACCCACCTCCTTTATGCAGTCAGACTCATCCCGGTAGCCATTTGAAGAATCTTTTCCTGTGTTGCTTCTCCGCGCGAAAGCTCACCTACCTTGTCTCCCTCGTGCATGACCATGATTCGATCACTCATTCCGAGGATTTCTGGCAATTCGGAGGAGATCATGATGATCGCTTTCCCGGAGCGAACAAATTCGGTCATCAGCCGGTAGATTTCGGATTTGGCGCCGACATCGATCCCGCGCGTTGGCTCGTCCAGGATCAGGAGATCAGGTTCGGTCAATAGCCAACGTGAAATCAAAACTTTCTGTTGGTTCCCACCAGAAAGGTTCTTGATGATTTCCATCAGGCTAGGTGTCTTGATGCGCATCAGGCCTCGCATCCTTTCGCAGTCCTTCTCGATTTTCCGGAACCGAATGAAGGGTCCTAACAGGTATTTACTTATGTTCGCGATGATATATATTCTCGCGAACGCTGGCATTCAGGTACAAGCCGGTCAGTTTTCGGTCTTCGGTCAGCAAGGCCATGCCAGCCTCGGATCGCATCAGCCGGTGACTTGATTTTGACGACCTTCCCATTAATACTTATATGGTCCGCCATGAGATCGGGTCACCCCAAAAACCCCTTCCATCAGTTCGGTGCGCCCCGCCCCCATCAGGCCCGCAACGCCTAGGATCTCGCCTCGCTTGACCTGGAAACTGACATTGCGAAACCCTTTCCCACTTAAGTTTTGAACATCGAGGAAGACCGAGCCCACATCCGTCGTTTCCTTGTGAAACATATCGGTAAGCGTCCGGCCAACCATCTTTTCGATGAGCATGCCGTCGTGTCAAATCAGCATGTTGCCTCAGTGCCCATATATTGACCATCACGGAACACCGTAACCTCATCGGTAATTTTGAAAATCTCGTCCATTTTATGGGTGATATAGATGACTGCGCATCCATTGGCCTTTAATGATCGGATAATCGTAAAAAGCCCTTCCACCTCCGCTTCGGTGATAGCCGAGGTTGGTTCATCCATGATGATCAAGTCTGAGTTATACGAAACCGCTTTGGCAATTTCAGCGAGCTGAACACTGGCAATGCTAAGCTCGCACATTTTGGCGGTCGGTTTGATCTTGATGTGAAGGCGATCTAACAGTTCTGTGGCCATTCGGTTCATTTTGCCCATGTCAACCAGGCCATTCCAGGCGATCGGTTCACGACCCAGGTAAATGTTCTCAGCGACCGTCATCTGGGGAATCGGGCTCAGTTCCTGGTGAATCATCGAAATACCCTTGGACAGGGCATAATGGGTATTGGTGATAATCAGTCGTTCACCTTTGAAGGTTATCGTGCCAGAATCCGGACGTATAGATGCCAATCAGACATTTCATCAGCGTCGATTTACCTGCGCCGTTTTCGCCCATCAACGCATGCACTGTTCCTTTGCGGGCACGGAGCTCGACATTGTTAAGGGCACGGACACCTGGGAACTGCTTGGAAATACCCTCCATGCTGAGCACGTATTCGTTTTCCATAGCCGGCTCCTCTCTCGTTCACTGACCACTGTCTTCCATGTCGATAGACAGTGGCCAAGCGAGGTCATTTCATGAACGACTTGTAGTTTTCCTTGTTGATAGGCTGGTAGGGAATCCAGATGTTACCGTCCACCACTTTCGGATTGGGTTCCTTCTTGACCAGCAGATAGGCGGCATTGATCGCTTCTTCGCCTTGGCCAACGGGATCCTGGAACACAGTGTTGTTCAGTTCACCCTTTTCCATTGACTCCAAAGCGTCATGGCTGCCATCCGTGCCACCAACAGGGATCTTGCCGAGTTTTCCGGCAGCCTTGATGGCCTGCAACGCGCCCAGCGCCATCTCGTCGTTGTTTGAGGCCACGCCGTCGATCTCCTGGCCGGAAGCCAGCCAGTTCTCCATAATAGTCTTGCCCTGCTCACGCTTCCAGTTGCCGGTCTGTTCGCGGACGATCTTGATGTCTGGGAACTTTTCCTTAATGACTTTCTTTATTCCATCCGTACGGCCAATGGCGGCTTCATTGCTCAGCTCACCCATCAGGATGACCACATTGCCCTTGCCGCCCATCGCTTTACCGAGTTCCTCCATATTCATGATCCCAGCTTCAATGGAGTTGGAACCACAATACACAACACTTTCGGCAGGTTTGAAGGCTTACGGTTGACGTACACCAAGGGCTTGCCGGCTTTGACGACGGACTTGGTCATCGGTCCGGTCGCAGCGGTATCCACTGGGAGGATGACTATTGCGTCCATTCCCTGAGCGAGGAAATTTTCAACCTGGCCAGTCTGCTTGGCGGTGTCATTGGCCGCATCGACAATCGTGAGTTCGACATCGGGATGGCTCTTGGCCCATTTGGTCATGGCATCCCGGACATAAGTCAACCAGACATCGTCGAACAACGCCATGGCAACCCCGATTTTGATCTTTTCGGTCGGCCAGGGCAGGAAAACTGCCCATGGCCATTGCCATCATGGCAACAGCTGGAACGAAAAATTTTGCGAGCTTCATTTCTTTCATTTCTTTATTTTTCTGGGGGATTGCTCCGCAGCGCAGAGCGTTCAAGACGAAATTTCAGACAGCAACGACCGAAAAGGTTACTTCTCGAAAAGTTCCTGTCGAGAATATCAGCAGCGAATTTGGGAAGAGTACTTTCCAGGCGGGAGACGCCCATCGACAATCACGTCGGCTTCCATCCACTTCGACAGAAGCGAATCCCCAACGGTGCCGAGACCTGCATTAGAATGGCAATTTTCCGCTAATAGTCTCGTTCGCGGCGCCCCGCGAGAGCAACACCTGATCCATCGCGTTCGACATCGCGATTTCGTCATCGGAATGAAAGATGATCTCCAGCTTTTCTCTCCCGTGCGCCACATGTAACTCAAGAGCAAGAACGCCAAAACGCTCCTGACGGCTCACATGAAAATTTGCCAGCCGAACGCGAGGGACAAAGGTGACGATTTCCGCAAATTCGTAAACGTCTCCCGGAAGCTTGTCGGGATTGATTTCCGCCTTTTCAATTACCGGAACCAAAGGGGTCTCCACGGATGACTCAGCAGGAGTTACTTCCTCGGGTGATTCGGGAGCAGGCTGGATTTCCTGATCAGGTGGCCTTTCCTTCGATTCCTCTACAGAAGGGCCTTCCGGAGCAAGTTCTGCCGACGATTTTTTTCCCTCCGAAATCAGCACCAGCTCGCGCTCGGTGATCAACAGTGCGCCGGCAGGAGCAAGTTCTCGCTGGAGATCGCCGAAAATAGTCGGCCATTGCACGGCGGCCAGCAACCGCTGCCCTCTGGGCCTATAACGCCGCGCCTCGTTCCGGAATTTCATCGGCCAAGCCTCGAACATCGAAGTCTCGTTCCGAACTTTCTCGTCTACGGCAATGCGTGCCGGATCGATACCCGCGAGTATCAGATCAATTGCCTCACGATAAAACTCGTCCCAGACCGACTCGAACTTTATCTTTACGGAGTGCAACCTGTCTGCCGCGGCAAAGGAAATTCCTAGCTGGCTCAAAAGAAGAATAGACGTCAGTTCAAGAAACAGGGTGTCGTTGTAATCGGACTTTTCCACGGTGGCGGCGCCGTCTTCGCTTTCCGAAGCTACGAGCCAACCAGTATTCGTCACCGCAAGAATGGTCGCCGGGGATTTTTCGTCCCCCGTTGGAAAAGCCGGAGCATGCACAAGTAAACGCACTGGTTCTCCTGATGGGAGACTATCGACTAGCGCACTGCGCAATGGTTCCGGCGCGTCGGAAACAGTACCGAGTTTGGTTGGGAAACGGGTATCGATTTCCATAGTCCGGGTTTAGTTGTTAAGCCCGCCGAAACAGAGGTATTTCACTTCCACGAATTCCTCGATCCCGTAGCGGGAACCTTCACGACCGAGCCCAGATTGTTTGACACCGCCAAACGGTGCAACCTCGTTTGAGATGAGGCCGGTGTTAATACCGACCATTCCAGACTCCAGCCCCTCGGCTGCTCTCCAAATGCGGCCGATATCGCGACTGTAGAAGTAGCTCGCGAGACCAAATTCGGTATCATTGGCCAATTGAATTGCTTGCTCATCGGTCTCGAACCTGAATAAAGGAGCTAAGGGTCCGAAGGTCTCTTCTCGAGCGACCTTCATTTGGGGAGTAACACCCGCCAATACGGTTGGTTCAAAGAAGGTTTGGCCAAGAGCATGCCGATTACCGCCCAGGAGAACACGTGCACCGAGCGAAACCGCGTCTTGAATATGTTCCTCGACTTTCTCCACTGCGGCCTGGTCAATCAAAGGACCCTGGAGAACTCCTGGCTCGAAGCCGTTGCCGACCTTAAGCTTTTTGACCGCAGCGACGAGTTTCTCGGCAAAAGCATCATAAACGCCTGCTTGAACATAAGAGACGGTTGGCACAAACACAGGTCTGACCGGCGTTGCGATATTTGGAAATAATTGCCCCTTCGACCGCGGCATCCAGATCTGCATCGTCGAAAACGATAAATGGCGCATTTCCACCCAGCTCCAGCGAAAGCTTCTTGATGGTGCTGGCGCTCTGTTTCATCAGGAGGCGACCCACCTCGGTCGAGCCCGTAAATGTCACTTTCCGCACGTCTGGATTAGAGGTCATTTCTCCGCCAATTTCTTTCGAGCTGCCCGTCAAGACACTAAAGACCCCGGCTGGAAAACCAGCGCGTTCTGCCAATGCCGCAAGTGCCAAGGCCGAAAACGGGGTAGAACTAGCGGGCTTTGCGACCATGGTACAACCCGCCGCCAAAGCCGGTCCGGCTTTGCGCGTGATCATGGCGGCTGGAAAATTCCAGGGTGTAAGGGCGGCACAGACTCCGATGGGCTCCTTAATCACCACCAGCCGACGATCATTCCATGGCGAAGGAATGGTGTCTCCGTAGACGCGTTTGGCTTCCTCGGCGAACCACTCAATAAAGGAGGCGGCGTAGGCGACTTCGCCTTTTGCTTCGGCCAGCGGTTTGCCTTGTTCAGCTGTCATCAGCTTCCCCAGATCCTCGATGTTAGCCAACATCAATTCGTACCACCTGCGTAGAAGAGCGCTTCGATCTTTGGCAGGTTTGTGACGCCAGTCACCCCAGGCGTTCTTTGCCGCTTCGATTGCTCGCCGAGTTTCTACGGCGCCCATCATAGGTACTGTACCCAAAATCTCCCCGGTTGCGGGATTGTTGACTTCCAACGTCGCGCCGTTATCGGCATCACACCAATGCCCGCCAATGTAGGCCTGGCAACGAAACAGATTCGGATCTTGCAAAGAAAAACTCGTCATAATAATGCGAAGGGGTTAAGCGCAGTTTCAGCCGAAAAAGACGAAAGTTCTATAAAACTTTCGTGAAAATCAGGAGTCAGGAGTTGCAGGAGTTCAGGAGTTACAGAATAAGAGCGGCGATCTGTTTTCCCCGTGTGTCATTCTGCTGCGGGGATGATGGAAGCTCTCAATTCTGTAACTTCTCTGAAACAGCGAGGTCCGCCGAGCAGTTTCTGTCTCTGAAATCTTCACGTGCGCTCGCCCGTGAGGTGCTCCTGAACTCCTGCAACTCCTGAACTCCTGTAACTCATGGCTTCTGCAATCCGAATTTGACTAAGACAAACACAATTTGTACAAACGGTGGAGTGCCCCCAATGAACCAACTCCCAATCCGTTTCTGGGGAAATAACCCGGAGCCAAGAATGCATTCTTTACTCTATCGATAATTATGTCCGTGGTTGCCAGAAGCGAACCGAAGACCGCGAGGTCCGTCGCAAAATCAATCTGATCAGACCAAAATGAAATTGTGCGCTGTATCTGATAGTTTGGGTCATCTTTCTTTTCCGGACGCTGCCAAAGCATCGGCCGACCTTGGCCTGGCGGGCTTGGAAATCTGCATGGGCAATTGGTCCGGCGCTCCACATGCAAAGCTCCAGTCTCTGTTGGAAAGCAAAGACGAGCGGCGGAAGTTTTTGTCCGTGCTTGAGCAGAACGGATTGTCGCTCGCGGCGCTCAACTGCAGCGGCAATCAGCTTCATCCAGTCGATGGGGAACGCCAAAGCAAGATCGTTTACGAGACCGTCCAGGTTGCCGAGTTGCTTGGTGTTGACACGATTGTCCTGATGTCCGGTTTGCCGGCTGGAGGACCGGATGATGTCAGACCCAATTGGGTCACATGCGCCTGGCCGTTGGAAAACGGGGAAATCCTTGATTGGCAGTGGAACGACAAGCTATTGCCCTATTGGCAAAAGCTGGCTGCCTTCGGAAAAGAATGTGGCATCAAGAAGTTCTGTATTGAGATGCACGGGGATCAATTGGTTTACAACGTCCCTACGCTCCTGAAATTAAGGCGGGAGACCGGGCCGATCGTGGGAGCAAATCTGGATCCTAGTCATCTTTTTTGGATGGGGGCGGACCCGTTGGCGGCGATCGGTGCGCTTGGCGATGCGATTCATCACGTGCACGCGAAGGACACTTCGTTGAACAAAGCGGTGCAGGATCTGACAAGCCGCTTGGAAACGATCGAGCATCGGAACGTGAAGGACAGGTCGTGGAATTATGTGACGTTGGGCTACGGCCATGGGGAGCTATGGTGGCGAGAGTTTTGCTATGGTCTTCGATTGAACGGTTACGACAGTTGGCTCTCGATCGAGCACGAGGATGTCGTTCTTTCGCGGATGGAAGGAGTACGGCGATCAGTTGATTTGCTGAAGCGAACCATGATTGACGAAGCAAGCGACCAGTCTCCATCGCTTCCAAAGCCGTAGAGGTTTGAGAGTGGAGCAGGCTGTGGAAGCAGAAATGTCCGGATACGCCGGGTAACTCTGCTGCTTGCCGGCCCGCAATGAGCTCGTCGCTTCGGCTTTTAGGTGATTCTTGCGGGCTAGATTCGGCAAATTTTATGGCGACAGAAGAACCGAGAAGAATCAGGGTCGGAATGGTCGGGGGCGGACCGGGCGCCGGGATTGCCGAAACCCATCGGACCGCGATGCGTCTTGATGATAAATGCGTTCTTATTGCCGGCGCCTTTTCGCGAGATCGCGAGAAGTCGCTGACAGCAGCAAGACGACTCCGAATCGACTTGGACCGGGTCTATCCCGATTACAGCCTCATGGCGGAAGCTGAATCCAAGCGGGAGAAGGACAAGATCGACGTGGCGGTTATTGTCACGCGCACCGACAGCCATTATGAGATCACGAAGAAGTTTCTTGAATCGGGTATCCACGTCATCTGTGATAAGCCGCTTTGCCTTGCTTTGGCGGAAGCGAAGGAGCTAAAACGCCTGGCCGACGAGAGGGATTTGATTCTTTGCCTCACGCACAATTACTCAGGCTACGCGATGGTTCGTCACGCGGCGCGGATGGTTCGAAACGGCGATCTCGGCAAAGTGTGTGTCGTGCAGGCCGAACACGCTTCGGGATGGGCGGCGAAATTGCTGGAAAAACAAGGTCACCCGCAAGCGGCCTGGAGAACCGACCCGGTTCTTTCGGGCGATGCGAGCGTGCTATTCGATTTGGGGACGCACGCACATCAGCTGGCACGATTTGTGACGAGCCTTGAAGTCACGGAAGTGGCTGCGGAATTGAGCCAGATCGTTGAGGGCAGAGCGATCAAGGACAACGCGAATTTATTGCTCCGTTTTTCCAATGGAGCTCGGGGGACGCTTTGGGCCTCGATGGCGGCGATTGGCAATGAACATGGGCTGCGGATTCGAGTTTATGGAACTCGCGGTAGTCTGGCCTGGCATCACGAGGATCCTTGTCACCTTCGGTATTGCCCGATCGATGGTCCACCGCAGATACTAGCGCAAGGGGCTGACTGGCTCTCGGCGGACGCCAGTCGGTGGACACGCGCCGGGTTAGGGCATCCTGAAGGATTTTTTGAGTCGTTTGCGAACCTGTACACCGAGGTAGCAGAAGCCGTTTTGACGAAATCAGAAGGCAAGGCGTACACAAAAGCAGAGCTGGGATTTCCGGACGCGTCCGACGGAGCACGGGGGGTAGCATTCGTGGAATCTGCAATGCGCTCCTTCGCGGCTGGAGGCGGCTGGACCCCTGTCGAGAGCATATAAAGGCGAAAACCAAGAGGAGGAAAATGCTGAAAATAGCCGTAATCGGAACCGGCTTCATCGGTTCGGTCCATGCCAGAAATATTTCCCTGCACCCCGGTGCGGAGTTAGTCGCGGTGAACGATGCTAATATTGAATTTGCCAAAAAGGCAGCCGCCGCCACCGGGGCCCAAGCCGTTGCCGACGTCGCAGAAATATTTGAGAACAAGAACATTGAAGCTGTGGTGATCGGTACGCCCACAAACACCCACGTCGAGTACCTGACGCGTGCGGCTCGCGCAGGAAAGGCAATCTATTGCGAGAAGCCGATTGGTCTCGATTACAAAGAAGCGGTGAATGCGGTGAGCACAGTTCGAGAGACCGGAGTCCCTGTGATGCTTGGTTTCAATCGCCGCTTCGATGCAAGTCACGCTGCGGTGAAACAGGCAGTCGAGCAGGGTGAAGTGGGAAAGATTGAGATCATCCAACTCACGAGCCGCGGGCCTCAGCCTCCCTCAATCGAGTATGTCAAGGTCTCCGGGGGACAGATGCGCGATCAGACGATCCATTTTTTTGATTTGTTGCGTTGGCTGACCAGTGACGAGCCTGTCGAGATTTATGCGATCGGCGGCGCACTCGTGAGCGCGGCAATCGGTGAAGCAGGCGACGTTGATACATCGATTGTTTCATTGCGAATGGCTTCGGGCGCGCTTTGCCAGATTGATAGTTCGCGTCGCGCCGCATACGGGTACGATGAGAGAATTGAAGTTTTCGGATCGGAAGGGCTTGCGGAGTCTCGGCGACAAAACTTCAGAGGGATGTCTCTTTATAAGGGAAGAACGGTGATTGAAGACGGTTTGCATCCCGGTTGGTTCGAGCGCATCGAAGCGAGCTATTACCAGGCGCTCGACGCTTTTTTGAAGGCGGTGGATCAGGGCACAGCACCGAACCCCTCGCTTGAGGACGGTCTGAGGGCACAGTTAATGGCAGACAAGGCCACCGAGTCGCTCAAGACGGGACTACCCCTAAAAATCGCGGGTTGATCGATCAAGATGACAATCTCTAGAGATTCCGGACTGGAAATATATTTGGGAGTAAGTCCGCTGAGTTGGACCAACGACGTGCTTGCGGATCTGGGGGGAGATATTCCATTGGAAGTCTGTTTGAAAGACGCAGCGGACATCGGATACGAAGGCGTGGAGTTGGGGCGCAAATTCCCGCGAACAGGGAGAGAGCTTTTGCCGAAGTTGTCGAGTTATGGGCTTCGACTGATCGGAGGATGGCATTCCGGGTTTCTCAGCGAGCGATCTGTGGAGGCTGAGTGGGACGCCGCTGCCGACCATGTCCGGTTGTTGGAAGAGTGCGGCAGCCGGGTGCTTGTCTATGGAGAGTGCGGAAAGATGGCAGGCGATTCCCCTTGGGATGAATCCCTGAACCAGGGCCCCGATCTAAAGGCCATCGATCTCGCAGATTACGCGACAAAACTTGGTGCGTTCGCCGTCCGGTTAAATGATCGGGGAATCAAGTTGGCGTACCACTACCATTTAAAAATGCTAGTCGAGAAAGCCGAAGAAATTAGTGCGCTCTGTGACTCCACCCGCCAGGAAGTCGGGCTTCTTCTGGATACTGGCCATGCTTACGCTGCCGGCGCGGATTATGGCGAAATCCTCCGCCGCTTCGGAGATCGAGTGGTGCACATCCATCTGAAAGACGTGCGGCGCGGAGTTCTGGAGCGGGCGCGGCGAAACGACGAGAGTTTCAATTCTGCCGTGCGAGACGGGCTTTTCACCGTTCCGGGAGACGGTGACGTCGATTTTTCGGAAATCGGGAAATTTATCCGGTCATCTGGGTATAGCGGCTGGGTGGTGGTAGAAGCGGAGCAAGACCCGGCCAAAGCAGCGCCGCGGTTGTATGCGGAGAAAGCTTACCGATACGTTCAAAAGCTCCTCTTCTGATCAACCGCCAGAAAGATAATAAATGTCAAATCCTTTAAATATCGGGCTGGTTGGATCCGGGTTCATGGGGCAGGCCCATGCGGATGCTTATCGGCGGGCCGGGATTTTGTATCGAAATCTACCTTGCACGCCAGTTTTGTACGCCATCGCGGATCAAAAGGAATCATTAGCGGAAGAAGCCCGGCGGAAGCTGGGATTCGCAAAGTCCTACGGTGACTGGCGACACTTAATCGCAGACCCTGAAGTGCACGTTGTCGACATCACTACGCCGAATCATTTGCACGTGGATGTGGCTTTGGCCGCGATCGAGGCGGGCAAACATGTTTACTGCGAAAAGCCGATGGCGGTGAAGGTTGAAGATGCGCAGCGAATGGCGGCCGCAGCCAAGAAGGCGGGCGTTCAAACGCTCGTAGCCTTTAATAATATCAAAACCCCGGCCGCGCTAGTGGCCAAGCAGATCATCGAGCGGGGAGAAATCGGGGAACCGATTCGCTTCCGCGGGAGATTCGACCAAGGCTTTTTCAACGACCCGTCGTTGCCGTGGTCCTGGCGCTGTTCGAGGGAGCTAGCGGGTACTGGAGCCTTAGGAGATCTCGGCGCGCATACGGTTTCCGTAGCTCAATTCCTTATGGGGGACATCACCGCGGTGTCGGCGCAAGCTCAGACGATTTTCAAGGAACGTCCGGTGCCCGACTTCGATGCGGGCTACGGGAGCAAGGTCGCAGCAGACGCAAAAAAACGCACCGTCGAAAACGAGGACCAGATCCAGTCCATGGTAAAATTTTCCTCCGGAGCCGCCGGCGTTATTGAAGCGTCTCGCATTTGCGCCGGCCGGGTTTTCGGGGTGTTCTGGGAGGTTTCCGGCACCGAGGGCACAATTGTGAACAACGGAGAAAGATTTAACGAGCTTCAGGTTTTCAGGATGAGGGAAGCAAAGCGCGATCGAGGTTTCACCACCATCTATTGCGGTTCACAAGTCCCGCAGTATGCGGCCTTCTTCGGCTTTGACTTTGCCGGAGGCGGCCTCGGGTACTTTGACATCAAGGTATTCGAAGTCCATGACCTCATTCAAGGTATTGGCCGAGGCGAAAGCTGTTTTCCCGATTTTGAATTTGGGGCGAGGAATCAGGAAATCCTCGAGGCAATCGATCAGTCAAGCCGCTCCGGCACGTGGGTTTCGATCAAACGGTAGGAGGACGCCAAGGGGAGAGAAGGAAGCAGAGGAATGGATTTACGACAAAGGCAAAGAGTTTACGGAGGTCGGAGGTTGCCAAAATGGCAGAACCTCATGCAATTCGATGACAGCAGCAAACTGAAGTCACTGATGTTTGTTGACTATGTCAAGATGCAGAAATTTAATCCCCGAAATGACGAACGCCGAGCAAAACGACCACAAAAAAGCGCTAAGCCAATTCCGCTTCATCATCCTTCTGATGGCAGCCTACTTTCTTGCAAACTCTTTGCATGTAGCGCTGAATGCCCGTACCGCAAAAGGAGCCGAAGCATTTGTTTCCAGTGATTCGGCTCAATACCTCTCCTTTGCTCAGCGTTTTCTGCTCGGTAACTTTTCGATGGATTACATTCGGGATGTACCACACCGCCAACCGTTATACCCGTTTCTATTGGCTGCAGCGGCAAAGATTGGAAACGGGAACCTATTCTTTTTAGGGGAAATCAACGTTGTCGCGATGACGCTTGCGATTGGGTCCGTTTATTTCGGAATTCTTCGCTTTTTTCGGAGTCATGCCGTGGCAGCGATTCCGGCAATCTGCGTTGCGTGTAATGCATTCTTGTGGCGCATCGCAGGCGCCCGTCTGTTGACCGAGCCACTTTACGTTCTAATCCTGATCTGGGTCATCATCGCCTTTCTACAGTATCTTCAAGAGCGGAAGACCTTTTGGATCTTGCTTGGATCACTTTTCGCGGGACTTGATTACCTCACTCGGCCAAACGGAATTTTCGACGCGGCGACCTTTCTCGGTCTTTTATTTTTGGCTGAACTCTGGCTGCGGCCGCGATCCGGAGAACAGAATGGCCCTCTTCTAAACAATGATCCTTTTCTAAAAAGAGCGCTTTGCCTTGTCCCAAAATATCTTGGTGCTTTGCTGGTGCTAATTGTCGTTACGACTCCAGCCTGGATTCCGAGGTTAGTCTATTTTGGGGACCCGCTATACCACGGGTATCTGACTAATTTTTTGTGGGTGGACACCTATCATTTGGCGCACGATTTCGGAGAGCGGCTTCCGATTTACACTTGGCATGATTATGTGGCCACACATAACCTTTTGGATGCTATCCGCCGCGTGATCCACGGCCTCTGGAATGTATGCATCACGATCCCCATCTTGGACGAAAAGGCTCCGATTCTTTTTCTTCTAAGCGTTGCTGGAGCCTATACAACTCTGAAAAAGGGTCCAAACGAATACCGGTTTCTTCTGCTTTTCTTCTTCATTCAACTATTCCCATTCATTTGGACGAACCTCGCAAATCCGACCAGACGAGTACCTTACGGCTCTACGTTCCCGTTCGAGCCTTTCTTCGCCGCCTGTTTTCTTGCTTTGTTCACGCCGAAACTGGAAGCAGCGCTTGGATGGCGCCTTGGATTCGGCACAAGGAACACTTATAAGGCCCAAACAGGTCCGTCTTCCCAGCCAGAAGGGTGAGACCGTCGTGGTTAGTTTTTCCCATTTCCAAATTTGTCACCCCAGATTTCGCAGATCAGGAGGTAGAGTAGCGGGTCTCAGTCGTATCTGTGAAATCATTGATTTATCTGTTTCCACGGCATTCAGATCAGCTTCCGGTGGGTATTCCAAACCATGCGCCAAAAGGCGCAAGTAAAACCGTACCCTGATCCGACTCGGTATTGTCAAAGCCGTGCCCTTCGATCGGACACCACGGGCCAGAAAGGGGCTGTGCAACGCTCCGGTTGGAAAAGTTGAACAAACATAGGATCCGCTCGCCGCCCCCTCTTCGCTCAAATGCCAGGACCTGTTCATTCCCTTGCACCAGTGCAAGATCACCTACCACAAGGGAAGCGTGCTGTTTTCGCCAAGTTGCAAACCTCCGGAACATCTGGAGAACGGAGTGCGGATCTTTTTCCTGTTCATCCACGGCAAGGGATAAATGTTCGCGCGGGACCGGCAACCAAGGCTTGACGACGCTAAAGCCTCCATTCGGTAAGCCGGAAGACCACGGCATAGGCGTTCGACACCCGTCGCGACCCTTGTAATCAGGCCAGAACTCGATGCCAAAAGGATCTTGCAGATCCTCAAAAGCGATTTCGGCCTCAGTCAGACCGAGTTCCTCCCCTTCGTAAACGCACGCACCTCCTCTGAAGGACAATAGCGCGCCGAGGAGCAACTTGGCCAGTGCAGGCGCGCTTCCCTGCAATTCAGCGCTCTGCCCGGCCCGAGTGACAACACGCAGGTTATCATGGTTGCTCATTGCCCAGGTGGTCCAACCTCCCAGCAGAACCGCCTCCGTTTTGGCGATGACCTCACTCAGGGAAGCGGCACTGAACTCTCGTTGCATCAGCTCAAAATTGTAACAACTGTGAAGATGTGCCCCTGTGCGCGTATACTTGGCGCTGACGCTGATCATCTCGACATCTGCAACCTCACCGATCAGATATCGATCTTCATACTGGTTCACAATGGCGCGCAGATCTCCAAGCAACTCCAGCGTGCGAGCCTGATCGCGCGTATAGACCAACTTCTGCCAATTGAACGGATTATTTGCCCCCGGAAGACACTTGGTATCTCTCGGATCAGGATGCAGAGGAGGATTGTCTCGCAATTCGGGGTCGTGAGTAAGAGTGGTAATGGCGTCCAGACGCAACCCATCGACACCGGCATCAAGCCAGAAGCGAACCTCTCCAAACATGGCATTGACGACTTCCTGATGGTGCCAGTTCAAATTCGGCTGGCCGCGCAAGTAATGGTGAAGATAGTATTGTTTGCGACGCGCGTTCCATTGCCACGCTGAGCCTCCGAAGATTGAAAGCCAGTTGTTAGGCGGCGTGCCATCGGGATTGGGGTCAGCCCAGACATACCAATCCGACTTCGGGTTTGTGGTGTTCTGGCAACTCTCCTGAAACCAACGATGTTGATCCGAGGTGTGCCCCAGGACCATGTCTATAATGACCTTCAGGCCTCTTTCGTGTGCCGCTAAAAGCAGAGAACTGAAATCTGCGTTTGTGCCAAAAATCGGATCCACCGCCCGATAGTCGCCGACATCGTAACCAAAATCGCGCATCGGCGATTTGAAAAACGGCGAGATCCAAATGGCGTCCACACCCAAACTTGAGATGTAATCGAGTTTCAGGGTGATGCCGGTAAGGTCACCGATACCGTCCTCGTTAGAATCGAAAAAACTTCGCGGGTAGATCTGGTAGATGATTGCTCCACGCCACCATTCTGATTTCATTAAGGGGTATTGTTCTGCGGTTGAAAACCGATCGTTTGCAGTCGGGTTTGTAAATCTCGCAGTTACCGAGTGTCAAGAAACTCTCGGCAGGAGTCAGGAATTACGCGTCAGGAGTCAGGAGTCGCAGAAGTTCAGGAGGTAGGGCCCGCGGCGGCAGAATAAAAACTCACGTCCTGAACCGAGTACGAACAGTGAGCGCTCGCAACCGACGCCAGGTCGAAATCCCTGGACTCATTCTGCAATTCCTGAACTCCTGCAACTTCTGCTCAATGGTTATCTGCGTTGGACGCTTCCTTCGGTTTAGTGCCCATAATATCGTCGATCTGCTTCATCAATTCCGAAGTCAATTTTTCGGCCGCGGCCGAGGCTTGAAGATTCTCTTCCAATTGCGCAACTTTCGAAGCTCCGAGAAGAACGGTACTGACATGCGGGTTCTTTAGACACCACGCGATCGCTAACACCGACTGGGAAAGACCAAGTTCAGCGGCCAACTTACCGAGTCGTCGGACCTTCTCCAGACGTTCTGGCTTTAACACCCAATCCCGAAGCCAACCGTAGTGGCCGAGACCCAGACGAGCATCCTTTGGGAAGCCATCATTGTATTTTCCAGTCAGCAGTCCGCTTGCCAAGGGAGACCAGACCGTCGTGCCGAGTCCGATTCTGTCATACAGGCGTGCATATTCGACCTCAACGCGGTCTCGCTGGAGGAGATTGTAGTAGGGCTGCTCCATCGTTGGCGAAACCAGGTGATCTTGACGGGCATCGGCCCAAGCTTCCATGATTTCGTTCGCACTCCACACGCTTGTTCCCCAATATAAAACTTTGCCCTGAACGATCAGATCGGACATCGCACGAACTGTTTCTCCGACCGGTGTCTCCGGATCGGGCCTATGACAAAAGAAGAAGTCAAGGTAATCGACCTGCAAGCGCTTCAAGGCCGCATGACAGGCATCAAAAACATGTTTGCGACTGAGACCGTTCTGGTTCGGTTTCTGCGGATGTTCGGCGGAGCCGAAAAAGACTTTGCTCGAAACCAGCCAGGTGTCACGCGGCCAGCCAAGTTTCCGAAGAATTTTACCCATAACCAATTCCGACCGCCCAGAAGCATAACCTTCGGCGTTGTCGAAAAAATTGATCCCGCCATCGTACGCTTTAATCATCAAAGTCTCTGCGACATCATCCGAGATTTGGTCACCGAATGTGACCCAGGATCCGAGGGAAAGTTCGCTGACCTTTACGCCAGCTTTACCAAGTCTACGATAGTTCATAACCATGCCATGTTTGCACATTTTGTTCGCAAATGACACCGGGAGACCTTGGGCGTTTGAGCAATCGCCGTTCAGCGCTCAGCGTTCGCCGTTCGGGGGTCAGCGGGTGCAGGGGGCGCTTGGCTTTCAACATTCAGCGGGCGCCGCTGGGCTCCTAGTACCTATGTCCTGACTGCGCCTGCGCCCCGTGAACGGTGCACGCTGAACGTCTCTCTGCGTTTTAGTTTGCGTTGCGAAGCATCGACAACGTATATCAACTTGTGTTTTTAACGTCGCATGCCCGGCACTTCTGAGAGACCTGAGTCGTTCGTCGCTATGCAACCTGTGCCAGAAGCCCGCTTATGGGCCGAAAAAGTCGCTTCACGCCTCTGGATGCTTCAGACCAGTTTCGCGGACGATCCACCAAACGCGCGCCACGAATACCTTGTCGAAGAGATCGAACGTTCCATCAAAGATGTCGTGGAGAGCAGGCGTTCGGAATATCTGGCTGCGCTGATGGAGCGTTTTCCAGGTCCGGAGCGGATCGACGCTCCTTATTTCAAACCACCGGAAGCTGAAGCGGTGGAGAGAGGTCCGCAAGAAATCGCAGACGAGCTTTTCGCGCGACTACCCGAATTTTCCAGTGAAGCGAAGGCAGCGCTCGTCCAGAAACTTCAAGCACTGGGACTTTTTGTTTCGCCGAGCAGAGGCATTGAATTGCCGTTAGAGCTTTTGGGCAAATTGGGAATGACACCAAAAGAGCCATTGGACGAAGAGCGACTGATAAAGCTTTTCACGGCTTTGCTTGAGATGGTGGTCACGCTTGACCATCTGATCTGGAACGTATGGAAGAATATTGCGCCGAAATCGAGCGTGCGCCGCGAGCAGGGTAGCGATAATCCCCGGCGGACAATCGGCCGCTATCTTTCTGGCGATCGCGAAGTGGCCACGCTGCAAATTACGCAGATGCTTGACAAAACGCGCCAAATTACCGGCGGCCTGCTCTCCGCCGTAGGTCCGGCCGGAGAAATATTCGCCCGAAAACATCTGGAGAAATTTGCACCGGAGAAGATTCGGGCCGGCGTCGAGTCGAAGTCCCCAGGGTTCATCTCAAACGTTGAGCAAAAATGCTGGCGCCGATACGTCGAATTGGCTGCTGAACTGAGCGGACAAGCCGTAGAAATGCAAATCGTCGACGGGATCGTCGCTTATACCGAGGAGTTGATTTCGAGATCCGAAATCCGAGGGCGTTAATCCGGTCGGTGCGCCGGACCCGGCCAGAAGCCGAAATTTTATGCAAGTACATTGGCATGAAGGATTGTTTTTGTTACCGCATCATCTGCAGCGTATTCAGCGAAGCATTTTTGAAATCTCCGCCTTCGAACGGCGGCTTAACCGAGCTTATCCCTACGGCCTGATCGACGCGCGTCTCTCTAATGATGATTTGGAGAATATGCGGCTGCGGTTTGACCGGCTACACGCCATTATGCCGAGCGGACAGGAAGTATTATTTCCGCCGGATGCCGAATTGCCTGCCATGGACATCAAACAGGCATTTGAGTCGCGAGGTCGGTTCATCGTTTATCTGGGGGTGCCGCTCTGGTTTGCCGCACGTGCCAATTCCGTAAACCCTGGCCAGACAGTCGATCCCCGGGCAAAAATTCTTTACCGAATCGCAGAAACGGAAGTAGCCGACGAGAACACCGGAGAAAACATTAAAACGATTCTCCACCGAAGGGTCAATGCGCGACTGTTGTTGGAGAATGAGGATCGTTCAGACCTGGAGGTGATCCCCTTGCTGCGAGTCACCAGGGCGGCAGGTGAAGAAGTCGGTCTGCCAAGGCGCGACCCGGAATTTGTTGGTCCATGCTTCATATTGAACGGGTCGGCAACACTTCGCGAACTGGTTCGTGACTTGAGCAGCCAGGTCCTCGGTAGCCGTCAGGAACTTGTCGTCCAAATTACGCGCGGCGGATTCAGCATCGACACAATGCGAGGCATCCAGTTCGAACAGGTGATGCGCTTGCGAACTCTGAATCGTTTTGGTGCCAGGCTGGAGGCGCTTGTTGAAACGCCCAACCTTGCTCCATTCGAAATTTACCTGGAATTGCGGGAAATCCTGGGGGAACTGGCTGCACTTCATCCGGACCGGGATATCTATGATTCCGCCCCGTACCTGCACGACAATCCTTATCCATGTTTCAGCGAGCTGGCCTCCAAAATTCGCGAATTGCTCAAAGGAAGCGTCGCACCGAGTTTCCTGAAGGTACAATTCATCAAGGTAAACGGGGTTTTGAAGGCCGCTCTGACAGACGATCATTTCCTTCGGCCAAGCGATTATTTTCTGGGGATAAGAACGAAGGAGGACCCACGCTCGCTCGCGCAACTTGTCGAAGATGCCGACCGATTCAAGCTCATGCCGGAGAGTATGGCCGGACGGGCCATCCGTGGAGTAATCTTGAAAGAGGAGCGCTTTCCGCCGCTCGAACTTCCTGCACAGTCAAACCTTTATTATTTTCGCCTCCTCCGCGGAGAGAGCGCCCGCAGTTGGCAACAAATCCAAAGCGAAAAATCTGCCGTGGTCCGGTGGACCGGAAATGAATCGGCGGACTATGATTTGATTTTGTACATGACGCTCCCGAAATCGGAAACCTAATTTGTATGACTCCTCTCGAACTCTGCGAACCAATATTCACCAAGGTGTGCGTGCTCAATCGTCTGGGTCGCAAACAGGGAGATCTATTTAGTCACGAACAGTTGCGTTTGGATATTGAGCAGTTTTTTGCGGGAGTACGCAATTCCGCCGAAGCTGATCCCGCGCTGAGAGCGCAGTGGCAAAAGCTGGAGCTCCCGATGATTTTTTTCGTCGACTCGATGATTTCGGAGAGCGGCCTCGCGGTTGCTTCAACATGGAACCGAAACAGGCTGGCCTACGACAGAAAAGAACTTGCCGGCGATGAAAAGTTTTTTGACCTGCTCGACGAGACATTGAACGATCCAAGCGATGAAGCGAGTCAGCGCCTGGTGGTTTTTTATACCTGTATTGGCCTGGGATTTACCGGTTGGTACGCCGGCCAGCCTGAATACCTGCGAGGCAAGATGCTGGACATCAGCCAGCGTATACGGTCAGCGATGGAAACGGACAAAACAGCGAGAATTTGCCCGGAAACATATCTGAATGTCGATACACGAGATCTGGTGCAGCCGCCCGCTTCGAGGCTTGGCGGAATCGCGATAGTTTTTGCCGGGCTTTGTTTGATCGTTGTGACGGTCGAAGCCTATTTATTCCACGCGGCGTCGCTCTCACTGACAGATTCTTTGTCCGCGATCGGCTCTCAGGAGATTTCCAAGTGAACGCTTGATGTTGACCATTGTGTGAAAGAGTTAGCCTATCTTTTTAAGGCGTTTGCAAGCCTGGCCCTCTGGGTCAAGGTGGTGATTTTTCTTTTGATCGCCGCGATCATTTTTGGGGCCTACTACATGTTCGGCCTTCAGGTGGCACTCCTGGTCGCGATTGGCATAGCGGCGCTGATCCTAATATTCGCATTTTATCTTTTGATCGTTTTCTGGGTCACGTCGCAGGCGGGCCGCCAAGATGCGAGGAGAGATCGCCACCAGTGGGGCCAACCGCGGAATCACCGACGCCGCGGCGCGCGGCAGACTGGAGGATTTGCGCCGGAACTTCGCCAAAGGGATCGAGAAATTCGAGTCGGCAGGGAAAGATTTTTACGGATTGCCTTGGTACGTGATTGTCGGGGAGCCCGGTTCAGGAAAAACCGAGGCAATCCGTCACTCGCAGGCGGGCTTTCCGCCCGGACTGCAGGACGAATTCCAAGGAGTCGGCGGAACCATCAATATGAATTGGTGGTTCACGAACTATGCGGTCATCCTGGACACCGCCGGCAGATTGATATTTGAGGAGGTTGAACCGGGCGTCACGAGCGAGTGGCGAGAGTTTCTCGGCCTCCTGAAAAAGCATCGTTACAACTGCCCCGTGAATGGCTTGCTGCTGACAATTCCGGTCGAAAGTCTTGTCCAGGATGCTCCGGAAGAAATGGAGCGAAAAGCCGCCAAAATCGCGCGTCAGCTCGAGGTGATCCAGCGCGAGCTGGATGTGCGTTTTCCGGTTTTCGTCTTGGTGACCAAATGCGACCTGATCCACGGCTTTCGCGAATATTTTCGAAGTCGCTCGACGATCCTCGCGCTCAGCAACAAATGCTGGGATGGTCAAATCCGGCGCCGCTGGATGCCCCATTTCGACCTGAACTTCTGGAAGAACATCTGCGAACGGTCGCCCAACGACTCCGCAGAAGGAGGCTTGGCTCTGTTGCTTGATCCCGGTTGCCGGCCAGTCTGGCGGCCGGCGCGCCGATGAAGTCGATCGGCTTTATGATTATCCGCAAAGTTTGAACGCGCTCACGCCACGGCTTCGCCGATATCTGGAGACGATCTTCGTCGCTGGAGAATGGACATCGCGCCCGTTGTTTCTGCGCGGAATCTATTTCACGTCGTCCATGCGCGAGGGTTCGGCGCTCGACGAGGAACTTGCCGCAAGTCATGGGTTTGCCAGTCGACCAGTTGCCCGCCGGCCGTGCGTGGGAACGAGATCACTCCTATTTTTTGCGGGATCTGTTTCTGGACAAGGTCTTCCGGGAGGACGGTCTCGTAACTCGTGCAACCAACACGGATAGTCAGTTGCTTTACCGCAAAGTTCGCTGTTTTTTGGCGCGGGGTGCTCGGGTTGCTGTGCCTATTTTGTTCGGGATATTCGGGTTATCGTTCGCTTCAGGAAAGCGTTGTCGCGCAAAGCGGGTTCTGGGCGCGCGCCAGAGAGGGCTGGAGGGGAAAGATCTGGCAACCGATCGTAGCGCCCGATCCTGCAGGGAGAGCACTTTTTCATTATCGCGGAGATCAGCCGGTCGGTCCTGGTCTCACAGCAGAGACACGTGCCGATTTTCACTACGAAAAGCTTTCAATTGCTGATTTCCACGAGGCGCTCCGAGAACTCGCCGGCAAACCGCTCAACATTCCCTGGATTTTCGGATTGTTCGCACATTCCGGCACCAATCCGGACAGAGAACGCCAGCATGCGCAACGAGTTCTTTTCGAAGACAGCGTTGTCAAGCCACTTCTCGACGCAACCCGCCAGAAGATGAGCGAACCCAATCCTGCTGCTACCTGCGCATCGGAAACCGGATCCCAGGCCCGCCGAGAACTGGTGGGCACGCTGGAGGCAAAAGCGCTTACTGCACTGGTCCGCGCGGAAATAGCAATTCGCCGAGACCTTGGCCAACCGGCGGAAGGAGCGCCTGGAGCGAATTTTCTTGCGCCTTTGCTGGAGTATGTCGCTGACAGGCCAAACGAGCCGCGTCTTGTCGAGATCATGAATTGGACCTACACCGAAAATCCCGATGGCCATGGGAAATGGCCTGTCGAAGTGGGCTGAGTGGCGGGTCAGACTTGGCCGAGAATACCGCCATCAGGGTTGGATTAGACCACTTGATAGCCGGTGCCCAGAAACCGCATTCAAAGCCGGGCGGCCAATCTTCAATTGCTGGTGCAACTAGCGGGTCTTGCGCGGCAGTACCAGGCGATCGAGATCGAACTCTCCACGAAAGCCGGCATTAAAGACGATCCGGTAACAAGCGATCGGGAAGTCGCAATCATGTTCGACAAGCTCAACGCGGCCAAGATTGCCCTGGAAGAAAAACTCGCCGCTCTCCGACGAGCCGGAGTATTTGAAGCTGGGCCGGAAACCCTCGTTTCAGCGTACCAAAACCTAACCGCTGGAAATGAATCGCTGTTCGGACAAATCGCAGCGATCCAGGCGGAAATAGAAAAGATCATCCCTACGCCCCCAATCCTAACGGAAATGCATTGGCCAAAGTTCTGGAAACGATCCCGCACGATGACAACAAATATGCTCTTCTTCGGGAGATCAAAGCGAAGCTGGCGGATATTTCCGAACAAGTGAAGACACAAATCGACGGGTGCGATCGGCCAGCCCCAATTGGAAGAGTTCAAGGCCCTCGATGACGCGATCTTCGTGCCCGTGGCAGATCAAAAACCAAGCTATCTTGCCCGCTGGAATTTTTACCAGCAGTGCCGCGACGGGGCTCCGCAGTTTAATTACTCGGAGCGGATGAATTTAATCGGTCAGTCTGGAAGCCATTTCGAACTCCTGACCAACGCCCTCGTGGCACTGAATGCGAAAGTCGAAGATTACCAGGGCAAACTCAAAGAGCCCTTCCTCACGACCTGCAGGTACCTGCTTCGACGCGCAGAGGAGATCCAGCGCGACGCTTTCTTGACAAATTATTTCAAGCAGGCGAAGGCGCAACTGCGCGCTCGTGTACGATTTCCTCTTTTGTGGCCTCCAGGCCCGGATAATCTGACGATTAGTGTCGACCAGCTTCGGCAGGTGAAAGTTTTGCTGAACACGATTCGCCGGGACTTGCAATCGGATACGTTCACCAAGATGCCGGTACAGTCACGGCAGGGATTGACGGACATGGCGAAGGGGCTTAATCCGCTTTACGCATTGTGCGACACGATCCTGAAGCCGGACGGTTCAGTCTCATCGGTGACGATCACCCTGCTCAATGGACAGGCGCAACGGCAATTGTCGGGACCCGATCTTGCCCCGATGGCGACACCGACTCCGCTTCCTCCCCCGCCCCGCCGCTCGATCATCAGTCAGCTATTTACAGGTGACGCGCCCACTCCGATCCCTGAACCGACGCTTCCTTACAATCCCCGAAACTGGAATGGAATCATGCTCGTCGACGGTGGCAAATCGCGGCCGTACCGCCATGGAAGCGGCGTGGTGCCGATTGACGCTCCCGCGGATATGGCGCTTGGAAAGTTTCCAATCGATAGCGCCTTTCATTTTCTCGTTTTCCACACCCCGACCGGTGGCGCATCTGAAGTGGTCGACTGCGGTGAAAACTGGTCTGCGCTTGCGCTTGTTAGGCAGATTTGGCGGGAAGCCTGTGGACGTCGGTCAGGTTTGGCGTGTTTCGCTCAGGCCTGGGGAGCCGACCGCGGTCTGGGTCCAGATTGCCTTTGAGACGCCGCTTCCGGCGCTGGAAGCCTGGCCGACTGTGGACAGCCTGGGTCTCCGAGACTTTGCCGGACCATGAGCCGATTTCTCAAGGTTTTCCTGCGGGATCCGCTCAACGCGAGGATCCAAGTCGCCGGCTTCGGCAAACATCCGGCCTGGGACGACCATATCGACGATATCGGATTGGCAACCGAGACCTTGGTTCTGACGAAACAGCTCCTTTATTCTGGAGGGATCGCCACCCAGCTGGCATCGGGCGCCTGGGATCAGATTGAGAAGTCAGGGAACGCCATCGAGTTCGATCACCGGTTCGTTTGGGGCCGGGATCAACAATCCATCGTCGGCGCGATCTGGGCCTCAGCGGATCGCAAGGGACGCACCCGATTCCCGATGGTGATATGCGTGCAGTCCGGTTTTGACGGTCCCCATGCTGTCGATCTGTTTATTGATCCTGTCGAGCGGCTCGGCACGCTCTGCAGGACCGCGAAGACTAAAGAGGAGATCCGTGATTCGTTCAACCAGGTTCAAGGGGAATTGAACTACTCCGGCCTTCCTTCCCCGCACGACAAATTATTTTCGGAAATAAAAGAGTCAGCAGAGGATTCGATTCTGCCGGCTCTGATCACTCTCGCCGCCGGCCTGAAAACCAAGCGGCTTCGCGGCTCTCGCGAATCGGCCGGATCGCATTTCCGGTTGGATGCAATTTCTTCTCAAGCCAAAGATAATCTTAGCTTCTGGTCCGCCTATCTTAATACGCAACCCGCCGGCTCAGGTCTGCCACACATCGTCATCGCGGCAAAGGGGAGAGGGTGGGTCGACTTGATCGTCGGTGAACCGCTGCAGAACGATTTTTTTTGTCTGCGGGCCAACGAAAACGCGCTGCCAGCCACTTGGACCGAAATTCAGGGGACGGAGGTGCGCAAGCTGGAATCAGAAGCCAAGGACTACCTGCGGACATACCGACTCAGGCCGACGTACTCATTGACGCAGCGCCGCCCCTGGTGGTCAAGCCTGTTTGAACCCAAGAACCGAAGTTAAGGGGTAAACCACAGATTACACGCGCGCCGTAGCCGCAACCAAAGGGAGCGGTAGGATGGAAGAGTGCTTGATCATCTGCAAAGGGCTTGGGATTGTCTCGAAGGCTTCGCTCGGTGCAAGAAATACAGGTTGGAAGCCTATACTACTTTGCCCCGTGGCTCGGTCGCTGTCAGCGCGCGGACGCGCTTGCCGAGCGCTTTCGCTCCGGGGCCCAACTGTCCGGAGAGCAATGTCCTCAACGACTTCCGCGCTGCTTCGACCGCCCCACTCAACGCGAACAGAACACAGGCTGGAAGCCTATGCTACTTGCCCCGCGGCTCGGTCGCTGTCAGCGCGCGGACGTGCTTGCAGAGCGCCTTCGCTCCTGGGCCCAACTGTGCGGAGAGTAATGTAGCATAGGCTTCCAGCCTGTATCGGACGTTCAATGCGAATGGACTTTAACATCCTCAACTCCTCAACGACTTCCGCGCTGCTTCGACGGCCCCACTCGACGCGAACAGAACACAGGCTGGAAGCCTATGCTACTTGCCCCGCGGCTCGGTCGCTGTCAGCGCGCGGACGTGCTTGCAGAGCGCCTTCGCTCCTGGGCCCAACTGTGCGGAGAGTAATGTAGCATAGGCTTCCAGCCTGTATCGGACGTTCAATGCGAATGGACTTTAACATCCTCAACTCCTCAACGACTTCCGCGCTGTTTCGACGGCCCCACTCAACGCGAACAGAACACAGGCTGGAAGCCTATGCTACTTTGCCCCGCGGCTCGGTCGCTGTCAGCGCGCGGACGTGCTTGCAGAGCGCCTTCGCTCCTGGCCCAACTGTCCGGAGAGTAATGTAGCATAGGCTTCCAGCCTGTATCGAACGTTCAATGCGAATGGACTTTAACATCCTCAACTCCTCAACGACTTCCGCGCTGCTTCGACGGCCCCACTCGACGCGAACAGAACACAGGCTGGAAGCCTATGCTACTTTGCCCCGCGGCTCGGTCGCTGTCAGCGCGCGGACGTGCTTGCAGAGCGCCTTCGCTCCTGGGCCCAACTGTGCGGAGAGTAATGTAGCATAGGCTTCCAGCCTGTATCGGACGTTCAATGCGAATGGACTGTAACATCCTCAACTCCTCAACGACTTCCGCGCTGCTTCGACGGCCCCACTCAACGCGAACAGAACACAGGCTGGAAGCCTATGCTACTTGCCCCGCGGCTCGGTCGCTGTCAGCGCGCGGACGTGCTTGCAGAGCGACTTCGCTCCTGGGCCCAACTGTCCGGAGAGCAATGTAGCATAGGCTTCCAGCCTGTATCGGATGTTCAATGCGAATGGACTGTAACATCCTCAACTCCTCAACGACTTCCGCGCTGCTTCGACGGCCCCACTCAACGCGAACAGAACACAGGCTGGAAGCCTATGCTACTTTGCCCCGCGGCTCGGTCGCTGTCAGCGCGCGGACGTGCTTGCAGAGCGACTTCGCTCCTGGGCCCAACTGTGCGGAGAGTAATGTAGCATAGGCTTCCAGCCTGTATCGGACGTTCAATGCGAATGGACTTTAACATCCTCAACTCCTCAACGACTTCCGCGCTGCTTCGACGGCCCCACTCGACGCGAACAGAACACAGGCTGGAAGCCTATGCTACTTTGCCCCGCGGCTCGGTTGCTGTCAGCACGCGAAGGTGCTTGCAGAGCGACTTCGCTCCGGGGCCCAACTGTGCGGAGAGCAATGTAGCATAGGCTTCCAGCCTGTACCGGACGTGCAATGCCGATGGACTGTGACATCCTCAACGACTTCCGCGCTGCTTCGACGGCCCCACTCAACGCGAACAGAACGCAGGCTGGAAACCTATGCTACTGCTCTTCGGCCTCTTACGTTCCTCCAATCTGCTAAATCTGTGGTTCAAAATTCAGAATTCAGGCTAAAATCTCCAGGCCGAGCCGACCCGAAGATGTCCGGAACTGTAGTGATTGCCTTGTTCAGTGTAGAGTCCGAAGCTCAGGTACCCCAGATCAAGGTTCTGGCCTTCCACGTTCCAGGTAAAATGGTGTCCCAGCTCTCCTCCGACCGTCAGGTAGGAACTAACAGGGGCCGACTGGAAAAACTGTGTATAGATGCCATAACATTCTATTATCCATCCTTTGCCAAAGGGTATATCCATTTTCAGGCCGTTTTTCATCATCTGCTGATCTACCCCGGTAGGAAACTGCGTGTCGTCGGTGCTAAGAGTATGCCCTTTGAAAAAGCTAATGTAATTCCCGTACGTCAGCGTCAACCACGGCCAGTGATAGGCAAGAACGTTGGTCAAGGCGCCGGCGCCAATGATTTCTCTGCTTCCTGAAGCCGCAAATGCCGCTGCCGGCGTCACGTCCCAAGCCCAGGGCTGATCTGGAGAGGCCACAATCACTTTTGTAGGCAACTCGAGCGTCAGACCAGTCTGGAACAATCCAGTGTTTGAGATTTCTACGTACTGGAGCGGTATCTGATACTGGAGCTTCATCCGACCACTGATCTTGAATTCCCCCGTGATTGGAAAGCCGTACACCTCTCCATGTTGTCCTTCAAAGGTAAACTCTCCTGCGTCGAAAGTGATTCCGATCGAATTGTTCTTTCCCGACTGCGCCATCTGTCCCGACAACGAGCCAAAATCGTAGAAAGTGCTATTCGCAATTAACGCAGTCGTGCTGGTCGGTGTTCCGTCCGACAAATGGAATTGAGGCGGCACTACTTTGCGTTGGCTCACGCTCGTCACATCGACTACCCCGTTTTTGTATATCACTTGGAATACCTGGCCGTTCGGCCCGATGACGGTGCGAAACGTCCCGCTGATTCCTCCTGTCGCGGTCAATATCGAAAACTGACTCCCGACTCTGGGCACAAATCCGCTCGCCAGCGTCAGCCTTAACGTACCATCCAATGTCGCGTGGCCGCCTACTATCAGCCGACTGAACTCGCTCGCTGAAACTATCAGCACATTGTAGGTCCCGGTCGAGGTTTGCGTATAGTTGCCGCTGATGGTCAAAGTTCCCGGTGAATGCCCAGGGGACAAATTCCCCGCATTGGTCACCGTCCCGCCAATCGGCCCAATCACTCCAGTACCTTTGAGTGTTCCGCCCGCCTGAACGTTGACTACAGGTGAGTTTAACTGCCCATCGACGTTCAGAACTCCGGCAATCACGTTTGTTGCAACGGGCGCGTTCAAGGCCTTATCAATCGTCCAGGTTCCCGAGCCCTGCTTTGTCAGCGAACCAGCGTTTGTAATCGTCCCGGTTACAGCCTGACTCACCGTTGCCACTCCAGGCCCGTCCAGAATGAGATTGCTCCCGGCATTCGATCCCAGGTTCAGATCACCGCTTATCTTGCTTCCCGTAAACAGTTGCGCGGTGTTAACAGAGTTGCCGAGCGTGACGCTTCCATTGATGACCCCGCTGTTTATGAATGTCGCAGGACCAGCAGTCGGGTTACCAAGTGTTACGCTCCCATTGATCGTCCCGCTGTTCACTAGTGTCGAACGGCCACCAGTAATGGCGACGGCCGAGCCAGCCGTTCCGGATATAACGCCACCGGCATTGTTCGTCACCGTGCCGCCGCCGGTGAAAAAGATGGCAGTCCCATTCAGATTGGTTAGCTGGCCACCGGTTTCATTAATTACATTCCCGGGACCGGTGTCCGAAACGACGCCAGCCGTAATTTTGCCGAAGTTGTCTATTGTACCCCCGTTCATGAGGGTCGGTACCGTCGTTAAGGTGATCCCAGTACTCACGCGTAAGACGCTGGCAGGGCCGTCCACCGTGACAATTCCAATAGAATTGGCGGAATCGACAAGCGTTCCATCGTCCACAAACAAATGAGCTGCGTTGTTCAAATTCACCCCCCATATGACGGTACCGGTCCCGATTTTGATCACATTGCCCGTTCCTTCGAATGTTCCGGAAAACGTCCCCAGGCTCACCTCGAAATTTCCATTGTTCGTAATTGTTCCGTTGGCCTGGATACCTCCTCCGGCATCCACGATAATATTCCCGTTCGGACCGATCGTTTCATCGCCGGTGATCGTGAGAAAACCTCCGTTCAGGATTTCCACCGTGCTTCCACCGAGGACCGGTGCAGCGGCGGGAAAAGGTGCTCCGCCACTGTCGGTTAGAATATCGATTCCGACGCTCAACGAGCCCGCGACGGCGTCTGCTGCGCCGATCTGGGCGGTGCCTTCGTTGACCAAAGCGCTTTGGGTAGCCGTTGGAGGCGGGGCGATTTCGCCCTCGGCTATCCAATTACCGGGTGTGAACCAGTTACCTGTCCCGGGATTAATCCAAATTTGGTCAAACTGTCCGTACAGAGTGAGAGGTCCGATCATAAGCAGGCCGAAGCCAATTGGCGCCAGCCCGGAAATAGAGAGCAGAGACTCTAATGAACGCTGCGCGAAGCATCGCATACACGTTTTCCTTATCAAAAAACTCCGCAAGAGTACATACACCTATTGACCAGAAAATCGCCGATCACAGTCGACCGATCGACCGCGGCAAAGTGTCAAGGAATTCCTAACATTTTAATTGAAAAGTTGGGTCTTTCGTCATTAGTCTCTCTGGATTATCCCGACTGGGTAGGAACACACATGGCGGAGACATCTTCATCCCCGACTAAAAACATCTCTTTCGGGCAATTGGCCGTAGCCCGAAAAAGCACGCAGGCGGTCTCGGATTATCTGGAGAAAAAACTTCTTGGTTACCTGGACACCCTGCGTTCCCTTCTACTACCGGAACGAATTCTAGGAAAACTCGCCGGCTCAAAGTTTGATGTACCGGGCGCTGACAAAGCATTGACAGAATTGCAGGATAACTATCGACGGCTTCCCGGAAAGCCCTTCGATTTTCCCAAGGAATTTGAGACGGATTGGGTCACGGAAGTCGGCGCGAAGCTCGACGTGCAACGCTGGGAATACTCCAGAGATATTTTGACCGAGTCTGGCAAGCGTACGGTTCAGCTTACCTCGCCGACTCGTTGGATTCTGGCTTATGGACCGGGCTACTCGGTTTCTCAAGCGATTCAGGCATTCGCAACCAGACAGGACCGTCGAGGAACCGATCAGTTGCGGCAATTTGTCGTGAACACCTTGGTGATGCAGGCCATGATCGTGCGTAACGGCGGCTTGTCCTCAATGCTCGCGGAACTTCGCTACAACGTGGCTGTGGAAGCGCATCCTGGACTCAACGGCCTCCCAGTCGTCGTGATCCAGTCACAGATTCCTACCTTTCTCCCCCCGGAACCGGTAATAGCTGCAGCCACAGAACTATCGGGTATCAACGCGTTCATCGAACTAATAGATGTCGAAGCCATTCACCAACTTTCTGACCCGTTCAAGCTACGCATCTCTCAACTTATTCCGGAACAACCTTAATTCCCCGGCACGATTTTCACGCACCACGCAGCATTTGGCCCCGACCCCGTTCACAGCAACCAAACAGTCAAAATAAAAAAAAGCCGCAACGATCCATAGCTATGTTGCCGAAAGGTTGATTCCCAGGGGATCTCTCGGCGTTCGGCAGCTATGAACTGACCGGGTTGATAGTGCACCAGCGAAGCCGTCAAGCAAAGTGCCGTGGAATAAAAGAGCGCTCCTACGATCTGATTCTGCAGTGGCAGAATCGACCTTTCTCAACGAACAGAAGCTTTTGTTCCCGATCATGGGTGAACAGAAAGCCAAGGCAGATCTGAAAAGGCCCAAATATATACATAAAGCCTTTCTGCTCGCCTTGGAGTCGAAAAAGAGAGTATCCGATCAGGCTGTGATTTGTACTCCGCATGGTATTTCTAATTGGAATGTGCCCGTGGCTTTCAACGCACCCACAATACGCACCGCTGGCTCTGCCGGCGTCAACGATTGGTTGTGGTTGCCGCTCCATTCGGCTTAAATTGTCCAAGCCATGCCGACTGCCGAGCGCTATCACCAGTACGAACTACTCCGGCGGGAGGATGGCAGCCTTTGGGAGTTGGGCCGGGGGGCGATGGGGATAACCTACAAGGCTTACGACACCAACTTGCGATTCACGGTTGCCCTGAAGGTCATCAATTCCGCTTACCTCGAAAGCGATACCGCTCGACAACGCTTCCTGCGCGAAGCGCGCGCAGCCGCCGCGCTACGACACCCAAACGTCGCGTCGGTCTTCAATCTCGGCACCGAACAGGACAATTATTTTTACGTCATGGAGTTCATCGACGGCGAGACCCTCGAGGCTCGCGTGAAGCGCAAAGGGCCCCTGAAGCCTGCCGAGGCTCTGAATATTGCGCTCCAAGTGGCTCGCGCATTAGCGGTCGCGGCCAAGACAGCAACTGGTTCATCGCGACTTGAAACCGACCAACTTGATGCTGGTGGACCAAGAAGGGGAATCGATAGTTAAGGTCATCGACTTCGGACTGGCGAAGGTCGCAAAGGATGCAGGCGAAGACTCAGGGGCGCTCACGATGGGGGGATTTGTCGGCACGCCACATTTCGCCAGCCCGGAGCAGGTGGAAGAAGGCGAGGTGGATATCCGCTCGGACATCTACTCGCTGGGAGCCACTCTCTATTTCGTGCTGACCGGCCAGTCGCCATTCTCGGGTTCCGTTGGCCAAGTCATGAGCCAGCATTTGTATAAGCCTCTCCCGATGGAGCCGCTCACAAGCTTGCCGCGGTCCGTCGTCTCTTTGCTTCAGCGAATGATGGAGAAGGATCGCAATAATCGGCCTCAAACTCCCCAGGAATTGCAGAAAGCCATCTTAGCCTGTCTCGAAGAGATTCGTGCCTCATCCGGCAGGAGCGTACAAAAACCGCCGAGCCAACCAGCGCCTTTGAGACACTCGATCTTAGCTTCGCATCTGGCCAGCCTTTGGCCGTTGGGGTGGTGCTTGCCCAAAACTACAAACTCGTCGAAGAACTTGTCGAATCTCCACAAGGGCGGAAGTTTCTAGCGGACGACCTTCGGCGAAATCGCCGGGTCAGCCTACTGGTTTTAAGTTCGGAATTTTTGTCAGACGCCACTCGTCTCGCAAGTCTGGAGGAAGCGGTGCGACTGTTGCGCAATGCGCCGCACCCGATGCTGCGAGAGATCTATTCGTTGGAAACTGTCACTGACTATAGTTTTCTCGTGGAGGAGTATGTTGCCGGGACCGTCCTTGCTGGACGTGCTTCGGAGCGCGCAGCGTGCTCAGCGCGCCGGAGGTCGTACGGTTGCTAAGCCTTTTGGCGCCGCTTGCCGATCATGCAAGCCGCCGCGGATTGCAGCACGTCGACCTCACATTGTCGGGGATTCATTTGCCTGGACCGGGCGTCGACCGGGGAGCGGGATTCAACCCGATCTTTTGCTGCGCCCCCTCACCGCTTGGGAACCTCTGGAGGCGAAGGTCGACGCAATCGACTTTTCTTTCTTACCCTCCGATACCGGTACTTGGGCGGGTTCGGCGACCCGGATACAGGGCGCTGCGGACCAGCGGGCCCCGTGGCAGTTACGTGCGCTGGTTGAGCTTGCTCGCCTACGAGTTGCTTGGGGGGCCGCGGACCAGGCTGGAGTCGACGGGTCAATACACGCCGATCGCGGCGTTGACGCAAGAAGGAAACGCCGCATTGCGGCGTGCTTTGGTCGATGAATGTCCGTCTGCAGGCGAATTGGCTGGCCAGTTGGCGGCCGCGGTCGGAGCCGCACCCTTACCTTCTCCTACCACTGGAAGTCAGGTGCAAGTCGCACCCGTACCTTCCCTTGCCACTGGAAGTAAGGTGCAAGTCGCCCCAGAGCCGCTTCCCAGAGTCCCTGCCGCCGAAAGATTCCTGAGACGTTCCAATCAAGCGCAAGCCCAGGATAGCGGCTTGGCTTTTGGCCTTAATGCGGGTCTCGTCGCTCTGGCGGGAATCGGCGTTTACCTGAATCAATACTGTTTCGACAAGTTCAGGAAATCGCCGCTCTTTCCGTTCAAACCGAGCCGTCCGGCGCGTCAATTCCTGCTCGATGGCAAGTCGCCCCAGGTCGCCTCCAAACACTTTCACCCATGTTCCGTTTGGACCTCATCAACTTATCCGCCACTCTGGATAATTATGAACCGATCAAGCAGGACATCCAGGTTCGCAAAGGGATGACTCCCGAGTATCCATCTGCAGCTTAAACCGATCAGGAAATCGCCGCTCTTTCCGTTCAAAGTGAGCCGGCCGGCGCCGTCAATCCTGCTGGACGGCAAGCCCCCCAGGTGCCTCCAAACACCTTTACTCATGTTCCTTTGGCACTCATCAACTTACCGCCACCCTGGATGACTATGAACCGATCAAGCAGGACATTCAGGTTCGTAGAGGGATGAGTCCCCAAATCCGTTTGCAGCTCAAACCGACTCAGGAAATCGCCGCCCTTTCTGTCCAAAGTGAGCCGGCCGGCGCCTCAATTCTCCTGGACGGCAAGCCCCCACAGGCGCCCCCAAACACCTTTACTCATGTTCCTTTTGGCACTCATCAGCTTACCGCCACCTTGGATGATTATGAACCGATCAAGCAGGATATTCAGGTTCGTAGAGGGATGACTCCCCAGATCCGTTTGCAGCTCAAACCGATTCAGGAAATCGCCGCCCTATCGGTTCAAAGCTGAGCCGGCCGGCGCCTCAATTCTGCTGGACGGCAAGCCCCCGCAGGCGCCCCCAAACACCTTTACTCATGTTCCTTTTGGCACTCATCAGCTGACCGCCACCTTGGATGACTATGAACCGATCAAGCAGGATATTGAGGTTCGTAGAGGGATGAGTCCCGAAATCCGTTTGCAGCTCAAACCGATTCAGGAAATCGCCGCCCTATCAGTCCAAACTGAGCCGGCCGGCGCCTCAATTCTGCTGGACGGCAAGCCGCCGCAGGCGCCCCCAAACACCTTCACTCATGTTCCTTTTGGCACTCATCAGCTTACCGCCACCTTGGACGACTATGAGCCGATCAAGCAGGATATTCAGGTTCGCAGAGGGATGACTCCCCAAATCCGTTTGCAGCTCAAACCGATTCAGGAAATCGCCGCCCTTTCGGTTCAAACTGAGCCGGCCGGCGCCTCAATTCTGCTGGATGGCAAGCCGCCGCAGGCGCCCCCAAACACCTTTACTCATGTTCCTTTTGGCACTCATCAGCTTACCGCCACCTTGGATGACTATGAACCGATCAAGCAGGACATTCAGGTTCGCAGAGGGATGACTCCCCAAATCCGTTTGCAGCTCAAACCGATTCAGGAAATCGCCGCCCTATCGGTTCAAACCGAGCCGGCCGGCGCCGTCAATTCTGCTGGACGGAAAGCCGCCGCAGGCGCCCCCAAACACCTTTACTCATGTTCCCTTTGGCACTCATCAGCTTACGGCCACACTGGATGACTATGAGCCGTTCAAGCAGGACATTCAGGTTCGTAGAGGGATGAGTCCCCAGATCCGTTTGCAGCTCAAACCGATTCAGGAAATCGCCGCTCTTTCCGTTCAAACCGAGCCATCCGGCGCCTCAATTCTGCTGGACGGAAGCCGCCGCAGGTGCCCCCAAACACATTCACTCATGTTCCGTTTGGTCCTCATCAGCTTTCCGCCACCCTGGAGGACTATGAACCGATCAAGCAGGACATTCAGGTTCGCAGAGGGATGAGTCCCCAAATCCGTTTGCAGCTCAAACCGATTCAGGAAATCGCCGCTCTTTCGGTTCAAACCGAGCCGTCCGGGGCCTCAATTCTGCTGGACGGAAAGCCCCCGCAGGTGCCCCCAAACACATTTACTCATGTTCCATTTGGTCCTCATCAACTTTCCGCCACCCTGGATGATCATGAGCCGATCAAGCAGGATATTGAGGTTCGCAGAGGGATGAGTCCCGAGATCCGTTTGCAACTCAAACAGATTCAACAGATTCAGGAGATCGCCGCTCTCTCTATCCAAACCGAGCCGACCGGGGCCTCAATCCTGCTGGACGGGAAGCCGCCGCAGGCTCCCCCAGACACATTCACCCACGTTCCATTTGGTCCTCATCAACTTTCGGCCACTCTGGATAACTATGAGCCGATCAAGCAGGACATTCAGGTTCGCAAAGGGATGAATCCTGAAATACAGTCTGCAGCTGAAACCGAGCCAGGAGAACGGACGCGAGGCGTTTCAAGTGTTTCTTCGAGATGCACAACTGGGAGATTCAAATGCGATGATGAAACTCGGTCGACTCTACCTGAAAAAGGGAACAGCCAAACGACGATGCTGAAGGATTTAATTGGCTTAACCGGGCTTATGATGCCCCAAACCGCAACCTGGAGGCCGGCGCATACGTCGCGGATTGCTATCTGAGCGGTAAAGGAACAAAACAAGATGTCCAGAAAGCCGAAGAGATAATCATGCCTTTGGCCAACCAAAACGTAGTTCCCGCAATGACGTTAGCGGGCAGGATCCTTCAATACAAAGCGGAACTTAAACGAATCGGAAGCTGCAGGAAGTGCAAATCCACAGATACAAAAACAACTAGGCGGCACAGGCAAATGAGCTGGATCGACAAGCCAGACAGTGGTGGGAACGCGCCGAGAAAGACGATTGGAATGCCGCGGCGCATCTTGGCAAATGCTATCGAAGAAGGCTGGGGTGGCGTTGAGAAGAGTGAAGAACAGGCAGAGAGACGTTATAAGGGAGGAGTAGAACCATGGAAATGCGTTAAGCATGCTTTTCTATGGTCTGATGATCGAGAAGAAGCCGGCCCGCCGCAGTGAGGCTGAGAACATTGATAAGCCGGGCAGCCACGTCGGGCTTACCTTCGGCGATAAAATGGTGCAAAGATAATAATGTTGCTTTTGGCGAAAAAAGGCCCAATGACGACCGCCAATAAGAAAGACCTGAAGTCATCACTGTCCGACATATTCCGGATCGAAGGCCCCTTGGCCTGTGCAATTGTTCCACCTTGAAGCGGGTCTCAAATTCGTAAGCGTAACCATCGATCAGGGATTCGCCCTCCAGAGATTGTAGCGCATCCGGACATCTTTAGCCGAAGGTGAAGTCTCGCGGCTTCGAGTCGGTCCGAATAAGAACGGCTTGGATTTTTTTCTTTTTAAGCTCCGACTTTTTCGCCGGTGTAAGTTGGCTGAAAAAGGCTTTCGCGTTGCTCTCCGCGACACGGCGTTGTTCCTCGGTCGCCTTGTGCCGGATTAGCATCGTCTGCGTCTGGATCGTGCGGATGAACGTTTGCTCGCCCCATGCAAGCGCTAACGAGGTGCCGACGGCGATGCAGGAGGCGAATGCTGCGACCTTAAAAATTCCACTCTTCATAGCATGAAGCTAATTAATGATCTGGTTGATGTTGACTTCTTCACTCAATCAATCCGCCAAAACAAACCTTTCACTTGTTAATCGCAAGATGAACTTTCGCGGACACGTTCAATGGTTGCAAATGAACAACCGGTTGTAAATAGATGTTTATGACCGCCAGCCAATCCTAATCGCGTCCCGCCTTCATGCTGACTTCTCGAGCATTGATCGAATTCACAGCTCTGGGCGCTTTTTTTCTAACGCTGAACGGCGCGCTGCAAGCACGGGATCACTTAAAACCGATTGATATCCACGTACAAGCCAACGGGTTTGCGACGGCTAGTTCCGCTGATGTCACCGCACTCCTGCAGTCTACCGCTTTTGAACTTTGGCGCTACTGCGCGCGTACTCAACTTGGCGGTATCGATGTCTACCGTCGTCCCGATCATCCGCAAACCGATTTCAAGCGCACGCCAAGCGGCCGTATTGCGATTGGCCTGGCAGCTCAGGATACTCATTGGGCTCAATACAGCTTTCAGTTTGCCCATGAATTCTGCCACACGCTGGCCAATTTCAGCAATAGACCGCAGAGGTCCGTGCGTTATCCACCTCAAGCAAATTTCTGGCTGGAAGAAAGTCTTTGTGAAACGGCTTCTTTATTCACTTTGCGCGCTATGAGCCACACCTGGCGTACCGCTGCACCCTATCCGGCCTGGAAAGGTTATGCTCCTTGGCTCGAGGCCTACGCGCAGCAGCGAATCACGCTTCCGGAACATCAGCTTCCTGTCGGCAAGGCATTTTCAGATTGGTTCAGCGAGCATCAATTTGCGCTTCGGCGTAATCCAGATCTACGCGATTGCAACACTATTATTGCGATCCAGCTTCTGCCAATTTTCGAATCAGAGCCACGCGGATGGGAGGCAGTGACATTCTTGAATCGCTATTCCGTTCGTGCGGACGAATCGCTGGCACAGCATCTCGCGGAGTGGCGTGCACGATGTCCGGAGGATCTGCGCCCATTTGTTCGCAAGCTCGCTGCGGTATTCGCGATAAAGTTGTAACGGTCCAAAGTGCTGAGACGCTGCAGTGCGTTTTGATCGATTTGATCTGATAAGCTCAAGCCGTTCTCGGTCAACGGTTCGCACCCTTGCGACGCGAAGATTTCAAATTGCGAATGCAGTTGTTGCTATGTGGTGGCGAGATTTGATATGAATCAGCATTCGTGAAACGTCTCATGGTTTGAACTATCTCAGGGCCAATTGCTGGCTAGCGGGCTTCAGTCTGAATATTATTTTGCTCGGATCCTCGATCTTGCATGCGCAGGATATTTGGCAAGGCCCTTCCCCAAGTTCAAGTTGGTTCACCCCCAGCAATTGGACGCTCGGAAACCCGCCGACAGCTGGTCAAGACGCCCTGATTGACAACGGCACCACGGCGCAAATCGCCGACGCGAGACTGGGCAAGCAAACGGTCTGACTATCGGAGGCTCCGTGGCTGGCAGCACGCTTCAGCTTCTACCTGGCGGCGTACTCAGATTAACACTGGCCCCGTGACAATCGGAATCGGGAGGAACGATTCGTTTTAGCGGTGGGCTCCTGACTGTAGCTGCTCCTCAAATTGTAGATAACGGAACGATATTGTTCGATGGTTCTCCTGACGAGGGTGCGGGTGTCGATACGACTGGATCCGGCAGGTTAATTATGGACCTGACCGGCACCTTGTTCATGTCTGGTAATAATACCTACAGCGGTGAGACATTGCTCATCTCCGGGACGCTCAAAGCGGACACTGCGACAGCGCTCAGCCCAAAATCGGCATTTACGGTAAACTCCAACTCCACTCTGAACCTGAATGGGTTCAACAACACGATTGGTTCGCTTTCTGGAACTGGAACCGTCCTGAACAATGGTGAAACAGCCGCGACATTGACCGTTGGAAACGACAACACCAGCACGACTTTTGGCGGAGTACTCAAAAATGGAACCAGCGTTCTCGCGCTCACAAAAATTGGTACTGGCACCTTGACCCTGACCGGGGCCAATACTTACACCGGCACGACGACGGTAAATAATGGCGCCTTGATCGTCGACGGGTCGATTGCCAGCGTGCAAACGCTGGTAAATTCCGGAGGGCTTCTAGGCGGACACGGCACCATTGGAGGCAGCCTCGTGAACAGCGGAGTCGTCGGCCAAGGCAATTCTCCCGGGACGCTGGTAGTTGGTGGCAATTACACCCAGAACGCGAGCGGCACTTTGCGAATCGGCGTGGCCGGCCTTGGAGCGGGCCAGCATGACCTTCTGGCGGTAAACGGCCATGCCGCTGTCGCCGGAACTCTCCAATTTGTTCGCCTGGGAAACTTCAGTCTCCAACCGGGCGATCAGATCACATTCCTTACCGCAAAGGACGGAGTCAGTGGATCGTTCAGTAACGTCCAGAATAGCTTAATCGACACCGGCACCATCGTGCAGGTAGAAGTCACTACTTTACCTAATTCGGTTGTGCTCGAAGGGACTCAGGGATCTTTCTCGAATACGCCGGGAGTCGCTACCACCCCCAATGAGTTGGCGGTGGCAAAGGCGCTCGACAGTGCGAGGGGTGATCCCCGCGAGGCGCCGCTGTTTGCTTTCCTCAATAGCCAGCCTTTGGCCGCTCTGCCCAATGATCTCAATTTGATCGCGCCTACCCAGATCACCTCGATCAATGCGACGGCCGTCTCGGTTGGCAAAGTCCAGGTCTCCAATATTTCACAGCGTCTAGCCAACGTACACGCAGGGAGCACCGGCTTCAGTTCGGCTGGTTTCTCGATCAACGGCGGTTCGGCAAGTTTCGGCGGAGGTTTCGCCGGAGTGAGCGGGCCAGAGGGTAAGAGCGGCCCAGCAGTTTTCGCCCCCACGCCAGACAACCGATGGGGCGTCTTTGTGAACGGCTTAGGCGAGTTCACCAACGTCGATAGTACGCCCGACGCAGCGGGATATAACGTTGACACCGGTGGCTTTACCTTCGGCGTGGACTATCGTTTGACTCCGAACTTCGCGATTGGATTGACCGCTGGCTATGCCCATACAACCGTCAATCTTGACGGCGGCGGCAACATCGATGTCAATGGTGGAAAGATCGGTCTTTACGCCACGCTCTTTGGCAATGGTTTCTACTTGGATGTGGCCGCCAGCGGAGGCCCGAGCGGATATAACACGCACCGAACAGCGCTCCAGGGCACCGCGAGCGGGAGCACTGACGGAGCGGACGTCAATGCTCTTGTCGCCGTAGGATACGATTGGAAAAAGGGCAACCTGAGCATCGGACCAACCGCGAGCTTCCAATATAGCTACACCGGCTTAAATGCTTTTACCGAAAGCGGCTCGCTGGCGCCCCTGAGTTTCCCGGATCAAAACACGGAATCCGAGCGCACAGCCTTTGGGGCACGCGCCTCCTATGAATGGAAAATAGGTCAAATCACTTTACTACCCCAACTAAGCGCTGCCTGGCAGCACGAATTCGGGGCAACCGCGTACTCGGTTGTTTCAAGCTTTGCCACTGGCGCAGGTGATAGCTTTACGGTCACGGGCCCGGATATTGGCCGCGACAGTCTCCTTTTCGGAGCCGGCGCTACTGTGATTTGGAACGATCGCATTTCCACCTATGTCTACTACGACGGTGAATTCGCGCGGACTAACTACCTAAACAATAGCGTTACTGCGGGCGTGCGAATCACGTTCTAACCACGAAGATTTCGCCTGGATCGCTCACCAACCCTTAGAGGTTTGTGAATGTGAGTGATGGAGGCTGTGTCGACTACCTCTCAGCCTCAAGCACGATCAGCCCGGATTCACCGAGCCTCCTGGCTACCCGAAGACCCTCTGGAATCACCCGATCCAGCGGAGCATTTTGTTCCGATGCCAGTTGCTTCAGGAGCCTCTCCAAGGTCTCGGTTCCGTCGAAACGCGCTGCAAGTTGCGCCACGACCGCATCCAGGCCCATCTTCGCCGGCAGATCATCCGCCCGCTCGAGGTAGGTCCGTTCAACGCTCCAAACACCCTTCTGTGGTGCCGCCTCGCTGACCAGGCGTACTTCTGCGGCCAGCCTGGGCCGCGCCGCTAACAAGGTTTGTTCATTATTCGATTCCAGGATATCCAGTGTCGCAAATCGCTCACGCAGAGCATCGCCTACCGGACCGCCCGGCCGCTTCTGCATCTCTTCCACCCAAAACCAATTCTCTCCCGGGCGCCGGCGCATACTGATCAAGCCGCCAAATATCCCCTTCACACGACGTTCCTTGAGATAGGAGATTCGCTTCCCCAAAGATGTCGCGGCGGACTCTGGACTAAGCTGGCTCTGCTCCAGCGCCCGCTTTCGCGCATATTCCACCGGGCCGAATTCATAGCCGTGCCAAATATGGACATCGCAATGGGCTTGCTCGAACCAAGGTCTGAGGCGCTCCTGCCAGGATTCTGATTCAAATTCCACCCATTCGCAGAGCATTTGAAACACGCCGCCCTCTTCCAGAAACTGCGGAGCGCTTAGCGCCAGCGATTTCACGAATCCGTCCAGCTCCATGCTGTTGTCGCTGTAGAGCATTCCAGAGACAGGCGCAATAAAGAACGGAGGGTTGCAAATGATTGAATCGAATCGGCGCCCAGCAACCGGTTCGAAGCGATCCCCCTGCAGAAACGAGACGTTGCTCAAGCCGTTCAAAGCCGCATTTACTTCGCCAAAATCGAGGGCCCTCTGATTGATATCGGTGCCTATCACGGATTCCGCACAGGATGCCGCGGCCAGTGCGAGCGCTCCGCAACCTGTGCCGAGATCTAACGCCTTTCCGCCAGGACGAAGCATGCTGCACTTTGCCAGCAGACATGTTGTCTGATTCGTGCCGAGAACCAGATCTGGGGCAAATGCCTTAACACGGCGCCGAGAATCGGAGGCAAGGATCAATTCGCCAAAATGGGTCAGCATGCAAGCCGGTTGAAGTCGATCGTCATCACGTTCCAAGAATCCGATCGTCAACAAGCTGCGCAGCAACTCTGTCGGAATGAGGCTTTCCGCTTGGCTTATCGCGACCGCCTCGCCCAAGTAAAAGACCCGAATCAAAAGATTGAGCCGGGAATTGCCCGTAGCCGCCCATGCTGAAGCCGTTCGCCTTGCCGGGCTGTTCCAGGGCAGTTCTGCCAAACCCAACCGGCTCAAGCCTTCCCCTGTGTAACCTTGCTCCCGAAAGAATCGCGTGATCGCCTGGGCAGATTCATTCAGGATTTTCATGTTGCCGCCAAGTTTCCAACTGCTACACAGTAAGTCGTCTAGTACAACAAGTCAGTGACTGGTGCACTAGACTCCGGAAGCCTGACATCAGCAGCGCGCACGTTAATCACTGAGAAACAAACTGGGCTGAGGTAGCAACGAATTCTGCTGGGAAAGTGTCGTACGTCGTAACGGAACCGATGCCAGGCAGGGAGCCGACCACATAGCAACTTGTCCCCACGGACTCGTGAGTGACGACGTCGAAAACGACGATGCAATGCAACTCGGCGGGCGCCGGCCACTCGGGGCCAAGCGACTTGCCTTTTGACTCGGCCCTCTTCTGAGCGGCGGCCCGGGTTTGGACGTATTTTGCCCGCTGTTTCTCATTGGGGTCAAGCGTCTGCAGTGCAATGTAACGGCGCCTGGCTCGCGCTTTTTTGCCACTCGCTACCTGAGAAAAGTACTTGTTCGAAAGGTTCTTGGCTGCCGCCTGTTGGGCCGGCGAGCTCTTACAAACCACAAGGACTAGCTGACCTAAATTATTCGGTCCGGACCACCCGGCACATCCGCTGACAAACAATGGGACACCAGCCAAAAAGGCGAATACAAAAGGTCTAAGGTGCATGATCGGATCGCCAGTACTAAAAGGCTTTGCCGGAAAAACACAACGAGCTTCGTCTCACCCGTACGGATTATTGATATTGTCTTGTCGAGACCATAGTTTCGAGAATGGCGGCGAAAAACTTTACCGAGAAGGACAAGGAGTGGTTCTTCGAAGATAACTGGAGATACGTCCAGCACAGGTGGCCGGATCACTTCAACAAAGGGATGACTCCGCACTATTTATGCGAATTTTGTGGGTTTATAAGCTCTAACCAGAGCTATTTCGAAGTCGATCACATCCTGCCAAAGTCGCAGGGCGGAAGGCGTAATAGGTATCAGAATGCGAGAACGACGGAAAAAACTTGGGGAAAAGAACCGCAGGCATATCCGGATCCCGCCGAGATTATGGCTGAGGGACAAAACGCGGAAATATTATGCAGCGGATGCAACCAAGGGAAGAAGGACAAATATTTTATTCCAGACGGAAAAGGATATGCGTACACCCGTATTGACGAGGACCTAAACCCTGAAAATCGTTACCACGGTCCCCCGAAGATCGCTACCGGGCGTTATCGGTAACCACCTTTGCAAAGAAGTTCGAAGCTCCATGGATATGCAGAGGCAATCGCCCTGCTCATATCCAGTAGTTCAGACGGCGGCGTTATCCGATCATTACCGTAGGGCAACCGAGCACAATGACACCTCCGTGCGCTGTGGGATCACCCATCCGCGCGGCCATGAGGTTTCCGATCAGTACCGTGGGCGAACCCATCGCTATAACGTCGGGCGGACCAACACACGTGCACATATCGGTCGCGCGCGCGGCGGGCTGGCCGCCGATGAGGACTGTCGGGCAACCAGGAGGTAAAATCGGGCCACCGACGTGCGGGATCGGAGGGAGACCTGGAGTGACCATTGGGCAAGTATGCATGTCACCTATTCTTGCGGCTGGAGGCATAACTAGTTCTAGATAGTGAGGTTATGTTAGGAGCGAGCTGATTTTTGCCCTGACTTCGAGTCATCGGCTTTGTCGGGTTCGGTTGGGTTTGCCTGAGCAGGGTCTTGCGGAGATTGGGGACTGCTTCCGCTACCTGAACCAGCAGCACCTCCGCTATTAATCATCACCAGTGTCCCTTGAATAGAGACGCCCATAGGACTGATATCGATAAAGTTTCCACCCACTTTGAGTGTCAACTGAACACCTGCCTCGATCACAGCTGTCATCCCGGCTTTCAAATGGATTTCCTGCCCAGCGTCCACGGCATGTTTCATGCCTATTTTTTCTTGCTGAGAACCGCCGACAGTGAGCGACTGACCGCCGTCAACTTTCTCATTGCGGTTCCCGGTGACGTGCAAATGATCGTCTTTTCCGACCGATTGCTTCCTTGTTCCGTTGATCACGATATCCTGATTGCCCGCTCCACTGTCGATGCCGCCGACGAGGAGTTGCATATTGTTTCCCACTTGCTCAACCTGGTCATGGCAAACCTTGATATGCTTGTCGTGGTAGACCATCTCGCGCTGATCTCCAGTCTTGGATCCATCTTTTTCCTGACCGACGATCTGGTGACGGTTGTGGTAAGTGAGAGCGAGCGAGTCGTTTTTTGTCGTAAATTCCAAGTTCCGCTCGGCGTGCAAAAAGATTTGTTCTTTGTCCTTCGTATCGTCGAATCGGAACTCGTTGAACCCGACGCCACCCAGTGAGGTGTTAGATTTGATGCCGCTAACGTTCGAATCATTCTTGTGTTTCGAGTCCAAACCATCACCCAGGTAAGGTGGCGTCTGCTCGGCATTGTAGACGCTCCCGACAATGACGGGTTCATCGGGGTTTCCCTCGACGAAGGCAACAAGCACCTCTTGTCCGAGGCGCGGCCAAAAAGAACCGCCCCACCTTTTTCCGGCAAACGATTGTGCCACCCTAATCCAACAAGAGCTGTTTTCGTCATTACTTCCTTCCCGATCCCAATAAAACTGCACTTTGATCCGGCCATATTTATCGGTGAAAATCTCCTTCCCGCCTGGGCCGGTTACGAGAGCGTTCTGGACACCGGCAATGAAGGGTTTCGGCGTCCGGCCATGCGGCCGGTAGGGTAGGCTGAGCGGTATGCAGTTGAACGAATTTGAATAGAAGAGACCACTTGCCGCTCCGCCGGAGACAAACTCGTTCGACATGAACGCCTGGTGCGCGACCGAAACTAACACGTAGTCACCCTCGGCATCAAAATGGCGCTTCAAGGTAAATTTATGACCGGCAACAAAATTACTGCAACCAGAGCTTCCTGATATCGTTATCGACGGCATCGCCTCCGCCTGCATTCGCAGTTTCACGGTACGCTTGTTATCCTCGAAGATCTTTTGCAGCCGGGCAGGCTGATCGCCGCCACTCGGAGAGATTCCATCAAAACGAACCGCGTACCCCCCAGGAAAGTCGTAAATTTCGAGCGGGTCATTGGCCTGCAATTTCAACTTGTGGGAGACCGTTCCAACCTCAATCGAGTCAACTATGTTTTCTTTTGCTTCAAGATTCTGCTTGGGCTGTTCAAATGAGTGATCCCAGAGCGTGTATTTTGACGCACGCAAGGCCTGAGTTTTTTGCCAACCGAAGATCTGGTCGCCGATCTGAGGGCCCCCTTTTACGACATCATATCTCGCGCTCGGACGACCCGGGACAGTCTCGTGAGATTGCGGAGTGTCCGCAATAATCACTTTATGGCTGCCGTCTGAATGTTTGAAATAGTAGTAAATTCCCTCCTCCTCCATGAGCCTGCTGGCGAAATTGAAATCCGTCTCGCGGTATTGAACGCAGTATTCCCTGTATTCATAGTCGCCGCGAAGTTGGTAGTCGCAGTCGAATCCATCAAATACGGCTTTGAGGATGTCCGGCACAGACTTTTGCTGAAAAATCCGGCTGCGTGCCCGACGGGTGAGGAGCCAAATCTTCGGGACAACTTCCGCGGAAAAGCTCGTAAATCTTTCGTTGCGATCCCCCTCCGAAAAGTTGGAACAAATGCCGTTCACGTACCGCCAGCCCGTATCGCCGTCGGCACCGAGAGTAGCAATTTTAAGTGTAATACTACTTCCAACAATCTTGCCGAAATCGATCTGCTTGGAGTTTTCGGCGATCAGGTTTATATCGAAATTGAAAAGATTGCTTATCTGCTCCGTCCCATTGAATGCGGTGACCAGGAGAGCGTCTGCGCCGAGCGGTGTCGTGACTTGCAAGAGCCGGTTTGTCTGAGAAAATTGCGGCATAGAATTTATCTTACGAGGTTAAGATCTGTCGGCTTTATTTGCCTTTGGCGGCAACGAGAGGAAGGTTTCAAGGCTGTGGCACTTTCTTAACAGCATTTGAACTAGTGCTGAGCGTTCGAAAGTCCGTCACCTTGTTGCTGCAGCTACCAATCCCAATTTGCATGCCCGTACGGATAAATTTCTTGGGATTAGTCTGTTGCGGCGGGCAATAGGCAATCACGGAAGTAAAACCAACCACCGTAACCTGAAAAAAATTCGCAATGTCCTGAACGAATGTCGAGAGCAATCCGCTGTGGCAGGCGAGTAGCAGGATCAGTGCATCGGAGGCAAATCGGTTGCGAATATCATTGATAGTAAATTTTTTCGAATTATTGGGCAGTTGAAAGAAAACGCCCGGCGCAGCGATCGCCTGGATACTTACGGTATCTAGCGAAACCATCGTACTGCCCCCTGCATTGACGTCCATTAGTACTTCCGTGGTGACTGTAGAGGTGGATTTGATTTTGCCACTGAAAGCGATGACATCGGGGTTAGCGTGGGTGAGCAAATTGATTCGCTTGATGCTGCCGCCGGGGCTGGTAACTATCGCGCCAAGGAATCCTCCGAAACTGTCTGCCGTCGAGGCAGTCGCACCGACCGCGTTTACGACGGCGACAAAGTCTTTTGTTCCCGGACTCCACAAATTACCGTTTAATTTGGCAAGCTCCTGCGTCTCGGTAATGGAAGGATCCCAATCGAAAGCTCCGCCTACGATATTCAATTCTTTCGTGGCAGTTGCGGCTCCTTTGCCGGCTCCGCCCTGCTGTAGAGGCGTTGCCCCAGGATCTCCCTGCAATCCGATCGGATCCGTGGAAGAAAGCCCCTGTTGAAAGCCCGATATTCCCACGCCGCTGTTCTGGTCCTGACCAGAAGATGGTGAGGATTCTATCCCGAGTGGTCCGAGTGAGCGCCCTGCGGGCATACATAAATCTCCTGGGGCACTATGTGTAGCTGTAATGGAACGTGGCGTCCTTAACCGTGACTTCCACCTTCTCGGTGGAACCGCCTTCCATCAAGCGCGTGAGAAGCTCGCGGCTGATCTCGGGCAGGAGGGTCTGCGTGAGGATCGCATCCACCATGCGGCCGCCGCTCTCGAGTTCGGTGCATCGGCTCGCGATCAGGTCCACGACTGCGTCATCATAGCTGAAAGCAATTTGCCGATTCTCGCCGATTCTCTTTTGGATGCGACTGAGCTGGAGCCGGATAATCGATCTTAACATCGGGTCGCTTAGCGGATAGTAAGGTATTACCACAAGACGGCCAAGCAGGGCTGCCGGAAATACTTTCAGCAGCGGCTGGCGAAGCGCTTTGGCGACACCTTCCGGAGCCGGCATCATCTCCGGGTCCTTGCACATGTTCATGATCAGGTCACTCCCAACGTTGGTCGTGAGCAAGATGATCGTGTTCTTGAAATCGATCAGTCTGCCCTCGCCATCTTCCATCATGCCTTTGTCGAATACCTGGAAGAAAATCTCGTGGACGTCAGGGTGCGCCTTTTCTACCTCGTCCAGTAACACGACACTGTAGGGGCGCCGGCGAACGGCTTCTGTCAGTATACCGCCTTCGCCGTAACCGACGTAGCCAGGCGGAGCCCCCTTTAAAGTCGAGACAGTGTGCGCCTCCTGAAATTCGCTCATGTTAATCGTGATGATATTGCTTTCGCCGCCGTAGAGCGTTTCGGAGAGAGCCAAGCGCAGTCTCGGTTTTTCCAACGCCGCTGGGACCGGCCAGCAGGAAAACGCCAATCGGTTTGCTGGGATTGTCCAGCCCGGCGCGCGAGGTCTGAATCCGTTTGGCAATGGCTTCCAGACCGTGACGCTGGCCGATCACTCTTTTTTCGAGACTGTCTGCCAGAGTCAGAACCGCTTGAATCTCATTCTTCACCATTCGACCAACCGGGATACCGGTCCAATCCGCCACTACCGAAGCCACCGCCTGTTCGTCAACGCTGGGCAGAATAAGCGGATCCTCGCCCTGAATCGCGGACAGCCCCTTTTCCAATTCCCGCAGTTTTGCGAGTAAGGCATCGCGGTCTTCTGCTTTGACCTCTTCCGGCTTTCCCTGGCCACCCTTCGCTGGAACCGGGGCGCCGTCTAAGCGGAGTTTCCGGCGAAGTTCAAGAATTTCGTCGACGACCTCCTTTCTCCTCCTTGTAATCCGATTCAAGTTTAGCGAGACGATCTTTCTCCGAGGCCAAACTTGCCTTCGATCCCGGTCTTGCGCTGCTGGTGGTCAATGCCGATAGCGGACTTCCCGTTCGATTATTGCGAGTTCGCTCTCCAGCGCGGAGATGCGATGCTGGCAATCCTCCAGGGCCGGCGGAGTCGCATGCTGGCTGATCGCGACCCGCGCGCAAGCTGTGTCGATCAGGCTTACCGCTTTGTCCGGCAATTGCCGCGAAGGAATGTAACGATGCGACAAACGAGCAGCCGCCTCGAGAGCCTCATCAAGCAAATTCACCTTGTGATGCTTTTCCAATACGGGTGCGAGGCCGCGGATCATCAGGACCGCTTTTTCTTCGCTCGGCTCATCCACCTTGATCACCTGGAAGCGGCGCGTGAGCGCAGGATCTTTTTCAAAATATTTTTTGTATTCCGCCCATGTCGTGGCCGCGATGGTGCGCAGAGTGCCCCGGGCAAGAGCGGGTTTGAGCAGGTTTGCGGCGTCACCCTGCCCCGCCGCGCCTCCCGCCCCGATCAGCGTGTGCGCCTCGTCGATGAACAAAATGATTGGTTTTGGCGACGCCTGAACTTCATCAATCACCTGGCGCAATCGATTCTCGAATTCCCCTTTCATGCTTGCGCCGGCTTGCAGCAAGCCAAGATCCAGGGTTCGCAGACTGACTTCTTTGAGAGCCGGTGGAACATCGCCCGCCGCGATCCGCTGAGCAAACCCTTCGACAACTGCGGTTTTACCCACACCCGCTTCGCCGGTAAGGATCGGATTGTTCTGCCGACGACGCATCAGGATATCAACGATCTGTCGAATCTCCTCATCGCGACCCAGGATCGGATCGATCTCCCCTTTTCGAGCCTTTTCAGTGAGGTCGACAGAAAATCGGCCAAGCGCTTCCTGCTTACCCATCGCGGCAGGAGCCATCGCCCCGCTCGTCTCACCTGGAGCGACTCCTCCTGCGCCAGCCTGGTCCGCTGCACCTAGCGATTCTTCCGGAGAACCGGCGGTGACTTGAGCAAAGTTATCGGTGAGTGTTTCCAGCTTAATATTCGAGAATTCTTTCGAGAGACTAAGAAAAACGTTGCCGGAGGCTTGGCGTCTTCAGCAGCGCGACGACCACGTGTCCGGTTCGGACACGGTTCTCCCCGAATAGGAGCGATCCAAAAACCCAACCACGTTCGACTGCTTCTTCAAGGTGCGGCGAGAAGTCGGAGATCGAGGTCGCACCGCGCGGCAGTTTATCCAGCGCGGTCGTGAGATCTGTTGCGAGCCGAGACGAATTCAGTCCGAAGTGCCTGAGAATTCGGTGCAGATCCGAGTCGGGTAGTTGAAACAATTGAAAGAGCCAGTGTACAAGTTCCACGTACGGATTGCCCCGCATCTTGCAGAAGATGGTCGCGCTCTCGACTGCCTTATAGGCCATCGGATTTAGTTTCCCGAACAGGATCGATCTTTTGATTTCAGCCATTCGTTATAGTCGCGAATTGCGCGTTTCCACGGTTTGGTTCGAGTGTCGCACCGGTGGCGGTTCCGCGCCAGGAGGAAATCGAGCCTTTTCTTATCATGTATTCAGTTTCCGCAATGATCAATGTTAAATGAGTTGTAGAAGAAGCGTCCCGTTTTGCCTCCTTTGGGCTCGGGTAACGCGGTGCTCTTCGCTTACATAAGTCTCCGGATCGAAGATCGGGTCGTCCGCATCTCGCGTGAAAGGCTTGCTTTTCAGCCAGGTCGTCCAGCCAAGCATTGCGCCCTGCCCTAGGGAAACGACAGGCACGGCTGCGGCCTTCAGGACACATTGGAGATCCCAGAGAATTCCTGGTTGATATAGTTCAAGACCCAGTCTTTCAAACGTCTGAAAGCTGGCGCCGATCGGCACGAGCCTTTCCAAATCCGCCAACTCCATGGGACCCATGCGAATGCGGAATTTCAGCTGCACCTCATACTTCCGTTCTCCGGCCACGGCGTTGATCCCTAAGCTTCCGGTTTCGGTGACTCGCCCAACCGGCACTGATTTTCCTTCGGAATTTTCATCCAATATCCGGCGAATTCCTGGATCTCGGTGGGGAGACCGAAATAGTCCGCCAGAATTGCCTCCAGTCCCTCTGCGTTTCGCGCTCTGCGACGACCAAGCGACCGGCAAAATGAATTTTCGCCCAATCCGAGCACGAGTCTCGATCTCTGCAAATGACGGGGTTCCAATGCCAAACAGCTTCCGAAATAATCGGCATAGCGCGCATTGTCGGTACGATCGAAATCAACGCTCTTCTCATTGCTCGCCCAGGCACGATAAAAGAACGACAGCATCCGATGATGGAAAATGTCCATGAACCGAACCAGCGTCGGATCGTGAGCGTTCCTCAGGCGATCGCGCGCGAAATCGGTCAGATGCTGCGGTAAGGGCCCGTTCGGCCCAAACATGCCCAGAAAGTTGACGTACATCCGGATCAGCCCTCCACGCATTCGATGCTTTCAAGAGTCGAAGGAGCAAACGAGAGAGATGGAATCTGGCAAAAACGCAAGAAATCTTCTTCCAGGCGAATCGACGATCCGACTCGTGGCCAAGTGCGGTATGCGCCGCCTCCAGTCTCCGAACAGCCTGGAAGAAATTGAAAGCGTACGGCTGCAGAGGCCATTTCGCCAGCTAAGCTATCTGACGTCTGCCTATCATGCTCGGCCATCGCATGATCTCCCCGCGTCGTTGTGAGATGATAATGGTCTCGGTGAAAGAATTGATCGAGACATGACGCGCAAAAAACTGCGCCAGAACGGCACCGAGAATAAAGATTCCGGAGCCCTCAAACGCTTCCTCATCGAGCGTAATTCTGATTTCCAGTCCGCGCGCAAAAGTGAGCGGACCGGCGACTTGCCACCCGCCGGATGATCGGATTCGAAACAGCTGAACGAATGCCGTCGACCTGGCGCAACGTAAAAACATCATTTGGGTTGACATAAAGCTTAAGCAAATCGCGCAACGCGACCGCGCCCTGCCCATCTTTCGAATCGAGCAGCGAAAGATAATTCAGAGACAAATGGCTGATGATTCGCCAGGAGGGATCACCTTCGGCCGTGGAAGCAATCGGGACAGTTGGAACGGCGACCCAGCGGATAGAGGCAACCGGCGAGTAGAGTTCCGTCGCGAGGTCGCGTATCGCCCACGGAGATCGGCAACTGAATAGGCAAATGACGATTTGTACAGAGGGCAGTTACGTTCAGTTGGCTTAGTTGTCGTTTGTAGGGCGCAGCCTGCGCATCCACTAGTGAGATGAAAACTTCACTGCCCGCATAGGATGATACGGCGCCGAATTTCTTTTCTTTCGCTGTCAATACCCTGGGCACCCGATTGACGGTATAATAGGCGCCCGACCGGCTGTCGCCATCGCGTGCAAGGTAAAACGGCTCAAAACGTTGTTCTTCATTCATCTCTGGCAAGGATGCCGACAACATTCTCGAATTTGGTAGACTTCAAAATCGATTGGCCGGCGTCCGCTCCGGCACGATATGAAATTCGGCAAATCGATCTGAAATCAAAATCGGGTCGAGCCTCTTTGGAAAAAGATTGATCACCGGGGTGCAGAAGAGCGCAAAGCTGTTGGCGTCGATCCGGTTATCGAGCTTTGGCTCGGCGGTGCGCAACGCGATGACAATCTCCAACAGATCGCCTTCGCATCGTTGTACGGCTGAGGCGAGCCCGGTCAGCTCAAAGAAAAGGAAACGCTGCGGACAGGCAAAATACTCTTTCAACAGACGGTAACCCTCGAAGCTGCGAGGGCCTCGCGGCAAAAGTGCCTCACTTTCACGGAAACCCGACGCGCTGAATGGTCGAGGCAGGCAGAATCTCGTGATAATCGATCCCGCCCTTTCGGCGTCTGCAGGATGACGTGCGTCCCACGTGCAAAAATCTGTTCGTATATCCAAATCGGAATTTCATCGGCGCCGCGGATGAATAAGGGGAGGCGATCGAGCTTCAGCTCTTTTAATTTCTTACCGCCGGTTGTCTGCAGGCGGATCGACAATCGCCGCCTTCGCCTCGATTGAGCTGGGAAGCGCCAAGCTCAACAATAGTACGAGTATAGTATCGCGAATCGCTTATTTTCAAGGGCCACAGGCGAACATCGTGAGCCGTCCTGAACTGACAGGGAGTCTCATCGCTCTGGCTGCGGAGGGCGGTGCCTCGCTCCAGCAAAAAGCCATCCTCAGGTCCCGGGTCACGTGGGTCTGGCTCGAAACGTACGACTCCAATTGAAGGTACTGGGCACAGATAGTGAGGATAAACGGTTTCCAGTAACGTCTGCGTGAAACGCGGAAATTCCGCAGTCCAGCTTCAGATGGACGCGAGCGGCCAAGAACGCAAAACCCTCAAGCAATCGCTCGACATACGGGTCCGGGCAAATGTCCTTCGCATCACGATCCAAGGCCAGCCGTCCGGCGATCTTAGGAAATTCGCGAGCAAACTCCCCTGCCATCTCCCGGACATAGCGCAATTCGCTATTGTAGTAGGCTAGCAAGCGTTCATCCATGGCCGGCTTCCTTCATGCTGAACGCGCTCGACTCGAGATCGAGCTCAGTCTTGATGAAAAGCTTTTCCGGCAACGGGTTCACCCACAATTCACCCGTTAGTTCGATCGAAAGGATATTCCGTTCGATCTGCACACTCACCTTGAGCGTAATGGCGGTTTATCCTTGGTTCGAACGTTAAAAGTGCGTCAGTCAGTTGTTTTTCGATTTCTTCGACATCCGGCGCCAGGCGCCCGTACAGTTGGCGAATCCCGAAGTTAATGACGGAGCGATAGGCGTCTTCATAATCAGCGAATGTTAACTCGCCCACCACCTCGTCCGGGTAATGGCCGATTGAATTGAAAAGCCATTCCAAATCTCGAAGAACTCCTGCTTTATATCGTTGAAGCGAGATGATCCGTTGGTTGCGGCTTTCCTCCCGGTTTCCAGGATCCTCGTCCGTGAGACGATCGAGCAAGCAGGGTTGTAGTTTGTCGAGCGGAGTGATTCCTTCGGCCATTGAAACGAGAGTTACGGCGCCGATGCCTCCGGAACGGCAAATTCGAGAGTTCTAATCTCCAACAAAGGGTATTCGCCGGCGTCGGTCGCAAGAATCCTTTGGCCAAGGCCGATATTGGATCCCATCCTTGTCGAGCCACTCGGTCTTCCGAGCCAACTTCAGATTACCGTCCCCGGAACGCTCCGTCCCGGCGTACCGAGCAGGAATATGGCCGGCGGCTTGACCGCCATTCTCCCACACAAACTGCGCCGGTGCCCAGACTAAATCCCTAAGATCCGTTACAGGTTCGATAAATACCTGGCGGATGCGACAAAAAGGGATCCAATAATACCGGCCTTCCAGAATCACCTCGAGGACGGGACCCAGCCGTTCATCCGCATCGGCAATCCATTCGAAAGCTCTCGCCGTTGATCTTGCCAGCGGTCATCGGAGCCGCGTCGAATGCTTTGTCACGCAGCTCGATGCCGGCCCTGAACTCACCCTTTCCGAACAGCTCCATCGCCTGCACCAAAGATCCAATCCACTCGGGCGGCTCGCCAAAATGATAGGCGTTCGTTTGCCGGCAAATACGTCCGCCCGAATCGCTTCGCACGACCAGGACGGGTTCAAAAATTCGGGATAGCATCATGCTGTCTGAATCCATCTCGGAGAGTACCTGAAGCTGGGTGTCAGCCCGCTTCCAATCACCCAGCACGCTGAGCAGTTGGAAAAGGAAAACGCGCGACTTTGGCATTCGCAGGATCATCGCGAACGACCTTTTGAAGATCCTTCAATGCCTCGTCCGGCCTGCCATCTTTGAGAAGCTGCTCCGCTATCATCGGTATTACTTGCCAACAATCCTAACCTAGTTTCCTCCAAATGCGAAGAACGCAAAAGGAAACTGAGCATCTAAGGCTACGCCGTGGGAAAGTGAGGGGAATCCAGTAAGGAGTTAATAAAAAATTGAACGTGTCCACGGCAATGGGCTCAAGCCAGGTCCCGCCTGAGCGGTTCGTCGTGCTCTTTAGCCGGCGCCCAAACATCGGCCGGAGCTTAAGCCCGCTGGTTTGAACAAAGACCGGATGAACCTGGCTAGACTTTACCAACCGAAAAGGAGATCGTGACTATTCTGTGGCATTCGCCGCGATATCCCACGCCAATGGAATCGCCGTCCCCGCAGCGCCTTTATCGTCCTGAGGAACATAGTCGAGCTAACTTTCGAAAAGTTGAGAGTGACATTTTCGGTCAGACGATCCTCGCCGCCAGACCCTCCCGTCGAAATCGAGGTAATGAGGACCTCTTCCATTTTGATCTTGATGTATTCGACCGGCTTCTCGCCTGCTTTTCGCACGACCAGCATGGCGTCCTCGAAGTGCTTACCGTCGCAAGCAGCCAGCATCAGCTTCGGGAGAAGAGCTGTCGACCCATTTCGTGAAACTCAGATCCTGGACGTTGACTTTGCCGGCTCCAGCGCCGCCTCCGACATGGGCAGATCCGCTGTTGCTCATACCCCAAGACCAGGCCAGAACGTCAATGTCCTTCTTATGTGCTTTGTCCTTTGACTCGCCATCAACGCGTGTCAATCTTCATAAACATGTCTACTGCCATAATGTACTTTATCCTTTCTGTGTTTTGGCGCCGTTGTTTCAGTAACCGATTAGCCCCCGACCTGTCGCGGGTCCGCTGCGGCGCTACAGCAGAAACCACCGATAAGCGGGAGACATATTTGCCAACGACTAACTTTATACCAACGATTTATTTGCCGCCTTTGGCCGAAGGAAGCTTCGACACCAGACGGAGAGAAACGGTGAGACCCTCAAGCTGATAATGGGGTCGCAAAAAGAATTTGGAATTATAGTACCCGGGGTTGCCCTCCACTTCCGTCACCTCGACTGAAGCATCGGCCAAGGGTCGCATGCGCTTTTTGACTTTCGGAGGCTGTGCTGCCGTCGACACAGAAATTCCTGATCCAGTCGTTCAGCCAGCGTTCCATATCGGAACGCTCCTTGAACGATCCGATCTTGTCGCGCACCATGCACTTGAGGTAGTGGGCGAAGCGGCAGGTTGCAAACAAGTACGGCAACCTTGCCGCCAGGTTTGCGTTGGCCGTCGCGTCCGGATCGTAATAGACCGCCGGCTTCTGGAGCGATTGAGCACCGATAAATACGGCATAATCGGTGTTCTTGTAGTGCGACAGCGGCATAAATCCGTTTTTAGCCAACTCCGCCTCACGACGGTCGGTAATAGCAATCTCCGTCGGACATTTCATGTCCACGCCTCCGTCGTCGGTCGGGAAAGTGTGCACCGGCAGGCCTTCCAGCATTCCGCCGCTTTCGGTTCCGCGAATCTGCGCGCACCAGCCATAGAGCTTAAAGGCTCGAGTGATGTTCGTTCCCATGGCAAACGCAGAGTTCGACCAGACGTATTTGTTATGGTCGGCGCCTTCTACATCCTCCTCAAAGGCGAAATCTTCAACCGGAGAGGTCTTGGCACCGTAAGGTATGCGGGAGAGAAACCGCGGCATTGCGAGACCGAGGTACCTTGAGTCTTCGGAATCGCGGAGGGATCGCCATGGTGCATACTCGGGCGTTTGAAAAATTTTGGTCAAGTCGCGCGGATCACTCAGCTCACGCCAGGTGTCCATGTTCATTACCGTCGGCGCGGCGCCGGCGATGAAAGGGGCGTGGGCCGCAGAGGCAATCTGGGCCATGCCGGCCAGCAATTCGACGTCAGGCGGGCTATGGTCGAAATAGTAATCGCCGATCAGGCAGCCGTACGGCTGGCCGCCGGGCGAACCGTATTCATCCTCGTAAATCCGCTTGAAGATTGGACTTTGATCCCAAGCGACACCCTTGTATTTTTTCAGCGTCTTCCCGAGCTCCTGCTTCGACACGTTCATCACGCGTATCTTCAACATTTCATCCGTCTCGGTGTTACTCACGAGATGGTAGAGCCCGCGCCAAGTCCCTTCCAGCTTCCTGAAATCTTCGTGGTGAATGATCAGGTTAACTTGTTCGGTAAGCTTACGATCCAGTTCGCCCACCAGAGATTGGATGGTGAGAAGGACATCATCTGAAATTAAAGAAGCGGCGCCCAGCGCCTGCTGGGCGAGCGTCTTGACAGCTTCCTGGACCGCGCTCTTGGCCTGGTCAGTCTTCGGCTTGAATTCTTTATTAAGTAGCGCCTCGAACTCGGTCGGCTCGAATGTCGCCGTACCGGCCGCTACCTCTGTCTGGGTTTGGGGATTCTCTTGAGCCATAAATCGTTACACCTAAGTTGGCGCTCTCCGCCTGCTTTTCGCTTTCCGGATTCGGCGCTGAAGCGAGTGCACTTAACAGAGCAGGATCAGCGAGAAGTTTTTTGACCACTTCTTCCGCGCCGACTTTGCCATCCATGTAAGTGATCAGGTTGGAAAGTTGATTTCGTGCGGTGAGCAACTTGTTGAGAGATTCAACTTTCCGCGCAACCGCGCCTGGGGAGAAGTCATCCATGTTCTCAAAAGTCAGATCGACACTCAGATTCCCCTCACCGGTCAGTGTATTCGGCACCCTGAAAGCCACCCGGGGCTTCGCCGCTTTCAATCGATCGTCGAAATTATCGATATCGATTTCAAGAAACTTGCGATCCGCGACCGGCGCGTAGCGGGTCGGACCGGTTTACCGGAAAGATCCGCCATCACACCCATGATGAAAGGCAGTTCGATTTTCTTTTGCGAACCGTAAACCTCCACCTCGTATTCGATTTGAACCCGCGGCGCCCGATTTCGGGCAATGAATTTTTGGCTGCTAGCTTTTGCCATAACCTTAAATCATTGAATTGTGCAGGCGGAGAATCTCACGTTCAAAGGCTCTTCGTACTCGTGCACAACAAAGACGTGAAAGTAATCCTGACCCCTCCTATTGTTTTCGAGGCGCGTAAAGTCCTCTTCCGACAGACTGAGACAGCCTGGAACCGTATTCCGCATCTGTCGATCATTCTTAATCGGCCTTCCTGGATTTGATGATCAATCTCGCCAAAACTGTCATGATTTGTCAATTGCATTGTGTGGCCTCGCATTCATAGACAGATCATTCTTCTTTCTCGCCTGTGATGATCCGAATCTGAGAGATTGCGTCCGGAGAAAGATCTTGCATGATCTGCATGAAGTCCATCTCCGCCAATCGCGCGGCACGCTTCAGGATCAACGGTACCGGGCTGGATGGCTCGATTCGTTCGTAATACTGACAAATCTTTTGCAGCAGATTCAGAACATCTTCCCGCGAGCGGATCTCTCCTTGCAACGAGAAGGCCTCTTGGCCGGCACCTTCCCGGGCACCGGCCGCCGAAGCGACATCCCCTCCGACTGCGGCAGCCCCGGCCCTTAAAAACGGAGCAACCCGATTTCGTATTGCCGTTAGTTCATCCGAAAGGGGTGTTAAGTCCGGCGCCCGGCTGGCGCCAACGGTAAGTGTGACTGATTCATCAATGCCCTGCACCAACGTGATGCAATCGCTCAAAATCTGAAAAATCTCGCCAAGCGCTTCCTGTTTCGAGTCGCGGAAGGCTGCATCGATCTGGGCCATTTTAACTTCTGGTTTGTCGTCCGGCCGACGGTGCTCCGCTTTCGGCCCGCAGGATATCGGCCAAGCTATATCGTCCCATCTGAACGGAGTCGCAGAGCGGCATCCCACGAAGCCGTTCAAGTATTCGAAACGAATCGCCATACGTACCGACCGGCATCGCCATCGAAGCGACAATATTCATCCGCTGGAGCGGATCATTGTCGTCGGCCGGATCAAGTTGTGGGTAAACGGTGGTCCAGTATCTTTCAAGCAACCCTTTTACCAGCGACAAGCTCTCCCGAAAACCGGGCAGACCATCAAGCTCCAGAGAAGCCACCGCGAGCGTCATCGCGACACGCAAATCCTTCGATCGATCGAACAACTCCAAACATCGAGACCGCAATTCTTTCCAATTCGGCGGCTCTGCCGCTGAGAACTGTGTTTCCGGCTTGCCGCGAGCCAGTGTCTCGAGTTCCTGGAGACCTGGATCGTAGGACAAATCTTCCCCACACGGTAATTCATCGGAAATCGGCTTCAGCAGCTCTTCTGCGACAATCATGGATGTGATTATTCGATCGTCAGCAGACAGGATCCGTTTTGGCTTGTCGAGTGCTATTTCGCTATCCCACTTTATCGGAGTATGAAGAATCCCGGAGGCGCTTACACTGCGTACGATGAAGTTTTGTATCCGCCGGCGGTATTTCCGCAGACCCACCCGAATCGGCTGGCGACTATCGCCTTTCTCCGTGGAATAGACCCCGCGCCGATTGACCGGTGTCGTTTGCTCGAATTGGGTTGCGGCGTGGGCAGTAACATCATCGGAATGGCCTTCCAGCTGCCTGCGAGCGAGTTTGTCGGTCTTGACCTGGCGCAACGCCCGATTGCTTCCGGGCAATCTTACGTAAAAGAGCTCGGTCTGGCAAATATCACACTCCATTCAATGGACCTTTGTGAGGCTAGTCCTGAGCGATTTGGACGATTCGACTTTATCATCGCCCATGGGCTGTATTCCTGGGTCCCGCAACCTGTGCGCGAGCGTATTTTGGCAATTTGTCGTGAAATGCTTAACCCGCAGGGAGTCGCATACATCAGTTACAACGCGTACCCGGGAAATCATTTGCGCGATCTCGTCCGCGGCATGATGCGTTTCCACACGGCGAAGTTTCGAGGATCCGATCGAAAAAGTGGGACAGGCACGAGGGCTTCTGAAGTTCTTGGCGGAATCCACAGCCAAATCCCGACTACTACGTTGCGGCAATCCGGGCACAATTTGACCGAACGCTTAAATACGTGGACGAAGCTTTTTTCCATGATGATTTGAGCGAGGTGCAATCAGCCCTTCTACTTTCACGAATTCATCTCTGATGCCGAGCGTCATGATCTGCAGTTCGTCGGAGAAGCTCGAGCGAACGAGTCTACTGCCGGGAAAATTCAGCTCCGCAAGTCTTGCAAAGGATGAAGGAACTCGAAGGAGCACCGGAAGTTGTGCGGGAGCAGTACAAGGATTTCATTCGCGGCTCTGCCTTCCGGCGAGACCTTGCTTTGCCACAAAGAGATAGAGATTGCTCCTGATTTGTTGGTTGAACGGGTTCCGAAGCTTTACGCATCCTGCGATGCAGCGCCGAAGGAAGACGAGCGAAGACCGGGGCAGTGAAGCCACCTTATTTCGGCGGCCGGGAGGAGCAGAATTGGAAACGGCACATCCTCTGATCCGCGCGGCATTGAAAACTCTTTGGTCGCATTGGCCCGCTGCAGTTTCGTTCGAAACGCTGCTCGCAACGGCGCGAGCGGCGGCAACGCAGCCGAAAGCGGTTGGTCATCCCGACACTCGACGATGTGGAGACCCTCGCCGATGCCTTGACGAGAGCTTACCGAGCCGGCTTTCTGCAAATGCAGGTTTTTCCGCCCCGAAGTCACTAACATGGTCAGTGAGCGGCCGTCGGCCAGCAGATTGGCGCGATTTTAGTTGGAGCGTGGCGAGTCTGCCACCAGCCAGCTTCACGTATTCGATGAAATTTCCAGATCCGCTAAGCCGTCGGCTTGTGCAACTGCTGGACGGGACGCGCGACCAGGAAATGCTCGTCCGCGAGTTGATGGAATTTGTGCGATCAGGGCGCGGCAAGGTTCTTGAGAACAGCGTCCCGGTCGAAAATCTGTCTGAAGTTGCAGTCATCCTGAACGTCGCGTCCTTGAAGGGCTCGAGTCGCTGGCGCGGGAGGGAATGCTGGTGAGCTAGCGCACCAAGTCTGAGGCTCGTATAGCAGCGCCGCTGCGAATTTTCGCCGGGTGAGCGGCGCGAGGAGGGAGAATACCCGCAGTGGTCTTTGACTGACGAACAACAAAGCGCCCGGCCAAAATTCGCGCAGCCTTTGGGTTGGGGCGGCGCCTCACCGCGTTACTGGATCGTTAAATTAGGACCTCAGCTAATTCGGCTCGCCAGCGCCTTGCGAGTCATCCGGCGGCGCTCCCAACGGTGCTCTACGAGCCTCAGACTTGGTGCACCAGGAAAAGAAACTCGTTCCCTTTTTGGGTTACCGGGAAGAACTGGCTATCCTGCGGAATCAACCGGAGGAATTATACGCCTGCTGAGGCGAACCGTTGAGCGACCTTCGCGACTCTCGAATTCAACCTCATCGAAAACCCGGCGGACGAATGGAAGACCGTAACCACCGAGCCTGGAATCTTCCGGCGCTCGCGGAATATCCGCTTCCGAACTCAATCCGACGCCCCAGTGCGTGATCACAAAGCTGAGAGAAGTCAAATCGATCCAAGCATCACATCGAACAGGGCCGGGCCTGGAACTGTAAGCGTGCTTGTAGACGTTGGTCAGTATCTCGTCGAACGCCAGGACCACCTGGTAGGCGTCGATCTCGTCCAGACCGGCAAATGCCGCCCATTGCTCGCAGAAAAAGCGCAAATCAGGGATGTTGTCGGGAGAAATATCACATCGCATAATTTGACGGAGGCAAAGAGGAAGAATCGGTGACCAGGAGCGCAGTGGCATCGTCTGCGATCCGGCTCCATGCTTGCTGAATTGCGCGCCACCGATTCTTCCAGAACATGCAAAGGGTCCGTCTGCTCGGCTGCGCTTGTGGATAAGGCTTCCGCTAGCGCGCTTTCACCGAACTGCGCCCCGCCAGCGTCGCGCGCTTCGACAAAGCCGTCAGTCAGCAAAATCCATTGGCGACCAACGGCCAGCGGGAACAGGCAACCGCGAAGGACGGAGCCGTGAAGACACCCAAGGGCGGATGAACCGGACAGGCCAGTTCCTCCCAAGTGTTCGTGCCCGACAGGTAACGAGGACTAAATTGCCCAAAACTGCAGGCCGAACACCCGACGGTGTTTCGCGTCCACGAATAGCACGGCCAAAGTCGTCAGGCTTCCTGTCTTCTCCGCATGTCGCTTGAATCACATTGTTCAGGTCAGCGAGCCATTCAGATAGCCGGCTCGGCCTTGCAGGATGACGCTGTCAGGGAGATCAAGGTACACACCCGCGCGGACTCAAGCGCGGCAGGAATTCCCTTTCCGCTCGCATCGCCAACCACGACCAGAAGGCATCTTCGTCGACTTCATAGTATGCATAAAAATCTCCTCCCACATCCGCTGCCTGTTCCTGGAAGACCCTGATCTTTCAGGTCTCCACTCTCAAAGCTGGGAGCCGGCATGAAGGAAAATTGCGCCTGCCTCGCGATCGATAATTCGGCCTGCCGATAAGCATCTTCGATTTCCTTCTGTTTTGCCTGCCTCCTGCACCTGCATCCGGGTCAACGTGGTGGCGATTAACGAGCCGAATGCGAGAAAAACTTCTTCATCAAACGCATCAAACCGTTCTCGATCTGTCGGGTTCAACGCCTGCATCACGCCATGACAAACATCTCCGTCTACTAACGGTATGGTCAGCATGGCCTGCGCAGGCGTCTTCGTCTCCAATCCGATACCGATATAATGGTCGGAGTCAATTTGAGCATTGGCCGTGTTTTCGCGTAGTCGCGTTTTGAAAACGCGTCCCGAAATTCCCTTCCCGGCCGGTACTCGAAGGACTTGGCCCTTTAGCTCAGCTTGGGTGCCCCGGATAATCAGATCGCCGGTCTCTGGATCGGGCAGCGAGACCGAGCAAGCCCGGCATTGCATGACGTCTCGCGAAGAGGACAAAATTTGTCCGACGAGCTCGTCAATATCTGCAGCGCCGCTGAGAGATCTAGCGGCGTCGATGAGACACCGATAGGCCAGTTCTTTCCTCTGATAGATCTCTTCCATATCAATTTTTCGGATTTTGGACTCGGTTCAGGGCTGCGGCTACCCGTCGCGGGCGCCGATCTCGTCGTTGTCAGATAGTGAAAGGGCCGGCTATGGAACTGTTCAACAGCTTGTGTGCTTATCAGGGCAAGGTTTTTTACTTGCTCGCTAGCTTGAGTGACCGCATCGCTCGTATGGCCCATTTTGCCGATCAGTTTTTGCGCCATTTCAGCATCTTCACTCAGCCGTTTGGCAGTCTCTTCAAACACGCGCAACACCTCGCCGATGCTGCCCTGCTCCTTGCCTTGCAGATCGGCCAGTTTCCGGATGCTGTCGCTGCTCGCCATCAAGTTGCCAACGATGATCTCGAGCTGGCCGCGAATGGACTGGTCTTTCTGACCTTCCGGGCCATTAATAATTCCCTGCAGGCTTGCGATGAGCTGATCGATTTTCGTTTGGCCATCGGCACTTTTATCGAGAAACAGGCTGTTCAAAGCGCCGACTCCGCGGTCGATCACCTCGCCGATGACTCGACAAGCGTTGGCCTGCCGATCTCGCCATACGTTCTCAATTTTTGCCATCGCTTCATCAAAGCCGGGCATCACCGCCTCAAGCTTGGTGGAGCGCACGCCAATGATTTCGGCGCCCTCGGCAAGTCTCTCACCGGCCTCAGGCTGTTCTTCGGCCGCCCCGGAATCGCCGCCGGCAGGTGCAGGCAGGCGCAACGCAATCGATGCATCGCCAAGCAACGTGGGTTCCAGATAGGCCTTTACCCCAGCTGGAATGTTTAACTTCCGATCGATGACCACCTCGACCTTCACCGCAGATTCCCCGCTTCCAGGAGCGTACTCCAGTCGCTTGACATACCCCGCCGGAATCCCGAGAAACGTCACTTTTGAACGTTCGTGGATTCCTGAGACATCGTCGAACCGGATTGAAAAGGTCAAAAAAGGCTTCCGAAATGGATTCTCCTCAACTCCGAAGAAAAGTCCGACAAACAAAAGCAGGATAACCGCTGCCCAACGATCAACCCAACTCTGTGTTTTTTTTGATCGCCGTCGCTCATGTTTGCGGTGAGAGTGACTTCCCGGATCAAGAAATCTTCGCACAACCGGCTGGTCCGATGCGCGAAACTCTTCCGGGTTCCCTTGCATGATAACACGGCCCTGAAGTGCGCCGTCACGTTCACCTCCCAGCATAATCGCCCGATGCGCTATCCTGAAGAAGCTCGCGATATCATGAGTCACTACCACTGCGGCGGCGCCGATTCGCCTTGTCAGCCTGATAAACATTTCATCGATTTCCTGCGTGCTCACAGGATCCAGGCCGGAAGTCGGCTCGTCCGCAAAGACCAAATCTGGATCCAGCGCCAGAGCTCGCGCCAAAGCAACACGTTTCTTCATTCCGCCACTGATTCCCGAAGGTCGCTTCGATCCGTGCTCTTCAAGGCCGACCATTCGAAGCTTGAGGCGAGCTGTTTCAAACAGGACAGCAGGGTCCATGCCGCGATAATGTTCGCGGAGCGGAAGATGCATGTTTCCGAGCAGCGAAAGTGACTCTATCAAGGCGCCTGATTGGAAAAGCATGCCGCACCGGACATGCAATTGCTTTCAACTTTGCGCCATTCAGCTTGATGAAGGTCTTGCCCGAAGATGCGAACTTGTCCGGAGGTCGGTTCCAAGACCCCAATCAGAATGTTCAGAAGCGTACTTTTCCCGCACCCGCTTCCGCCAAGAATTACGAATGTCTCCTCCGGAAAAACCTTGAAACTGATCCCGTTCAGGACAGTCCTGCCGTTCGGAAAGGTCTTAGTGACATCGACCACTTCGAGAATCGGCGCTTCTGCCTCTGGAACCATGGCATCCGCGTGCTTCTCCTCAACTCCGAAAACCGCGCTGCTTCATAATCAAGCCAGTTGAAACGACGTTACAACGGCATTAGCAATCGTCACAATAATTACTGCGCCGACCACAGACTGTGTCGTCGCTTCACTGATCTCCCGGGAACCATTTCGGACATTAAGACCTTTGTAAAACGCGATGGTTGCAACCAGAAATGCGAACAGCGCGCTCTTCACCAACGCTATCAAGACACTCCAGAAACTCGCCCCGTCGAACACATAGTAAATATAATCGGCAACACTCATTTTCATGACGACGCCACAAAGCAGCCAACCTCCCGTAAGGGCGGCGTAGATGCCGACCAATGTCACGATCGGCAGCATGATCTGAAATCCAAGAAAACGAGGGACGAGCAAATAGGGCACGACGTCGATTCCCATCGTGAAAAGAGCTTTGACCTCCTCAGATACCTGCATCGCGCCGAGTTCTGCCGTCACGGCAGAGACACTTCGGCCGGCAAAGATCAGCGCCACGCCTACCGGCACGACTTGTTCGGTCAGGATGATCCAGAGCAAACTCGGGACGATTTCCACTTTCCCGATCTGGCTGAGTTGAAGCTCCAGCACCAGCGCCAGAACAAACCCTGCGGTCAAAGCGATCAAGCTCGCCGCGGGGATCGCTCCAACCCCGATCGAACGAATCTGAACAATGACATTATCGAACGTCACGGACGACGGGCGAACAAAGTTCTAACGGTCGACTCGAGAAGCTGCAACGACCAGCCTGAAATAACCGATCTTGGTGCTAATCATCCTTCGCCCAGCAAGAGAACGCTCGGCTTCACTCCAGGAACTCTCGTCGGGCCGTTTCTATGTCGGCAAATGTCTGAAGCTCCTTCTGCAGCCCCATCATCTCAAAAGAGCCCTTGATTCTCTTGCGACATCCCAACAATCGCTACACGGGTTTCATCACGCCGTTTTCGCGCGTAAAGAGTGATCACAGCCCACACGGGACTGTTGATAAAATCGGTTCCGGAAAGGTCGATCACGAGCAATCGGATGTCTTCCTTGCTATATCGTGAAAGCAGCTCCTGCACCGCCGGCATAGAAAGGATATCCGCCGAGCCCTGAAAACTGAGAATCCGATCCTGGCCATCTATTTTTTCATCGATCCTCAGCTGGGCTGCCCGCTTCATTCTAGCGGACGGTACTTGCGCCCATCGTGGAACGCGAGCTTTTTTGGTCTCGGCGATTGACCCTGCAGCGTTCGGGCTATATCAGTCGTTGGTCTTGTTATGGCGCAACGCATCGGCAAATGCACAAACTACTCAGGTTGTAAATTAGCCTACCGAAACGAAAAGATTACCGTCGTTACTAAGGAGTTCCGCTGTCCTGAATGCGGCTCACCGCTTGAATCTCTTGGCCCGAAACGGACTGTATCTCCGATACTGGTCCTTTCAATCGGTGTCGCAACGTCCTGCATACTGGCTATCGCCGCCATCCTCTGGACTCTATGCAGCTCGCAAAAACGGGTGACCGAGGTCGTTGAGTTGTCGCCGACACCCATCCCCCACTCCGAGCGCCACTCCAACGCCAACTTCCACGCCTACGCCGACCCCTTCGCCCACCGCGAGTCCGACGCCTACTCTCAGTCCAAATTCCACGCCGACGCCAGTTGCGGATGCTCAAGGAAAACGATCGATCTCGACATTAATTTGCCCGAGATCGCGGAAGTGAAACGTGCAGTGCTGAAACGCATCGACCTGATGCCAAACGTCTCTTCGCAAAACAAGGACAGACTCTACGGTGCCGTCGATAGGGCGAGAGGGATGGGACGTGTGTTTTCTGTCTCCTTCGAAACTCTGCTGACCAAAGTTACACCAGAGGAGGTCGCGTCCATGAGGACTCACCTGGAATATCCTCAGATCAAGAAGCTTCTCGACGATCCGACTCTCGTGCTAGTGATCCTTGGCTATGCAGACAAACAAGGTGATGACCAGAAGAACCTCCAGATTTCAAACGCTCGGGCGCAGGCTGTGATGGAAGCGCTGCGGGATCAGCTCGGAATCCAAAACGTGATGCATGTGGTCCCCATGGGTGGCACTGATTTGCTGGATCCTCGGGAGCTGGCTAAAAACCGCATCGTAGAGGTCTGGGCGGTTTTGCCCTAGTGCAAAACTGCCGGAGTTCTCATTTTTGCGTGAGCCGGCGGGACTATTCTTTCTTGGCCATTGTGCCATGCTTCTTGGCGATGACTTCATAGATGGCGTCGTGGATTTCAAGATTCTGGTTCCAATCGGCTACGACAAGACTCCTCGATCGCAATAGCAGTAGGTTGATCAGGCTGATTGGTTCGTTGAAAATCTGATCCAGCGAGGAAGCGGGGGCATCACCGAGGTCTTTGCAAAAACTGTCGGGGCCGATTCCCGGAAAGAGCCGAACGATCACTCCAATTGTTTCCCACCATAGGTCGGCCGGCACAATCCGGGCCGCCGTTTGACGAATTCCGTCATCTCTAATCAGCCGATGGGGACCAAGCGACGATGCCCAGCGACGATCACGTTCGACAATCGCCTGGAGCCGTTCGCCAAGGGCCACGTCGGCTTGTGCTCGAGGGCAATCTCTCTCGCGAGACTCAACATCTCGTCTACGGCGATGGCAAGTGTATTCTCTTCGTCGACTAGCAGAACTCTGATCGCAAGCACTCCAAGGGCAAACATATCGCAGGGCGACGTGAGCAATGGCAAAATTTCAAAACTGGTTGGGCGATCGGCGTGCCGGCAAGTTGTTCTATGCCGTTTCTGAATCGGTCCCGGTAGCAATTGCGGGAACGTGCGGAAACGAGTCTCTCCTTTCGCCAAAGCTTCGGACTCATCCACTCGTCCGTAAAGGTCTACCCGACCGCCTGCCAGCCGGCAGGCGCACATGGATCAGATCGTTAGACGCTAACATTCAATCGCTCATCTGTCGCTAGCGTCGCTTCGAGACTCGTTCCCTCGGGCGTTGGAGGAAATACCTTCCGGATACGCACGATTGCCGATCCCCGTCCGGTCAGGCTACGCGTTTGTGGGCGGTAAATCGAAGGTCCCGGTAATTCCGGCGGAATAAAATACCGCGCATCGCTGCCACCAACTGATATCGCCAAAGCACAAATCGATTCGGCAAGATCCACTTGGGCGCTCCAAAATAAAGGCAATCCTGTTCCTATCTCGAAAAGCTGCAGGCGAAAACTTTCTGCCCCGAGCACCAGGAACGGCAACTGCTGAAATCGAATCGCCGCCCGAGTTTCTTCGAGAGCCTGCAGAATCAAATTCAGTTTCAGGTGGAAAACCTCGAGCAATCGCCCGCCTCTTCCCGCCCGCCCGCTGAAAAGATGCGCCCCTCGCTAGAGTATTTCCTCGGTATCCTCGAGTTTTGCATAGGCCCCCCGAGACGAATCACCTCCTTGCCACATTGAAACCCCGGCCAGGAATTGCCGGCGAGTATATCTGCAAACTCGGTCAGCGCGAGGGGCGCCAACGGCCGCACGAGCAACAGTCCGCCCCCGGGGTTAAACGAATAAAATCCCTTGAAAATATTCGATTGCCGGCTTAACACCGGGCGGCAGAGGAGCCCCGCTGGTGACCGCAGAAAATACTGGTTCCTCGAACGCCGGGTCCATTCCATAGATACCGATGCAGCGACGATGCATACGAAGGCAGGCCCGCCATTTCCAGCGCTTTTTCATCCTCGCAGAGCAGAAAGGCTCGGTGGGTTTCTGGCTCAATCGGGTGAACAACAACACCTTCTTTCCCATCGATCAGTGCAGGTGCAGGATGGTCAAATTCGAACCTGTTTCAAGGATTGTCCCTCGTTTGAGTGTGCGGAACATTGCAGCTCGGTCGGCCCATCGGCGATCCAGGATCGAGTTGGTCAACGACTCGAGTTGAGCGCGGAAGCTGAATGCGACTCGGTCCACGTTTTGGACCCAGATCTCGGTCCATGCTTTGGGATGACCGGCGCGGTCGACAATGCAGCCGAGATAGATCGAAGCATCCATCGTTTCCCTCAACAGGATAAAAGGAGGAGATTCAGAGGGATCCACTCGTACGAATAAACAGATCGCTATCGACGCGTCACGATCTTCCGCCCTGAGTGGGACCCCTCGATATCCCTTGAGTGGTTGGGTTTTATCGAACTGCAAAGAGATCATTCTGCCAACCGTAACATTCCCGCCGTTCAACGTCACCTCCGCTCTGATCTGCTACGCCCTGAGGATTGGGCGGAAGAAAAAGTTGCGGATAAAGCCAAAAAGCCTCAGAAACAGAAATAAGAAGCAAAATTGAGAAGCGGCGGCACCCGTCGTGTGGTACGATCCGTTCTGAATTGTCCTTCTTGCGCTTGTTTGGAGTACCAAGCCGAGCCCAGTCGATGACTGTCTGGCATAGGTAATGTCCGGACTTTGGTGGAGCAAGTAGAATTGTGCGTCCAATGACGCTAAGAGGAGCGCATTTAAGGGTCAAAAGACATGAGCGAAGGACTCGAAGCCTCTCCCGAGGGTGTATCAACTGCGTTTACTATAAATATCATAAAAAAAAGAGTGGCTAAGTTTATCACATACGTTTAAGTGGTTACATCATGCGTTGCCGGGTAATTAGCCGAGTTCTTCTGATCACCTTGCTTTGTTCCTCCTTGTCCCTAATGGCGGCGGAGGTCCAAGGGGGGTGGCTATTCGACTCGCTGACTTCCACTCCGGCTGCGGCCACATCCGACGCCCAGCAGGTCTACGAGGTTTTGCTAAAAATGCTCGATCGTTGGAACGCTCACGATATTGACGGTCATCTGGATGTCTACTGGAAATCGCCGGAACTGTTGGTTGTCGTTGACTCCGAGCAGTTTAACGGCTGGCAGCAACTTCATGACTCCTACATTAACGGCTACCCGGACCGTAATTCGATGGGATATATCAATCCCGCACGGATCCAGGTCAAACTCCTCAAGCCGGACTTAGCTCTTGCGCTTACCTGGTGGTCAATCTCATTCCCCAACTCCAAGCAAAAAGTGGTGGGCAACACCACGATGAATCTTCAAAAGTTTGGCGACGCCTGGAAAATCGTGGCAGCTCATTCTAGTACCGCCGAGATGTAATCGGCCCCGGTAAGTGTAGCAAGCTGTGGTAAATCGGGACTTCAGCACTACCAACTGGACAACTATTCCGTCCGCTGGACGAGCGAGTGTCGTGAACTCCAAGCCCGCCCGCGCTAGGGACATCGACACCATGGACCCCCTCCCCAGCTCGGCGTGGGAATGAGGTATTTGTCGGGAACCGAACGCACGCCGAGGGCTTCAATCCAAGGAAATGCCCTCGATCTTGCCTCTGGATAAAGAGTGAGGCCTTTCCTAGTGCACCCAATAGCTGCGCGAGCACAAGCGAATGCATCTCATGTTCCATAATTATTCTGGTTTTGATATTCATTAATGCACTAGCTTAGGTCGTTAATCCCTCCAGTTGAGGATGTTCGGATTCGCTCTTCTGCGGAGGATGGGTCGGCATTGTAAACGCTAAGTCAGCCTGCGGAGGATGGGTCGGCATTGTAAACGCTAAGTCAGCCTGTGGGGGATGGGTCGGCATCGTGAACGCCAAATCGGCCTGTGGGGGATGAGTCGGCATTGTAAACGCTAAATCGGCCTGTGGGGGATGGGTCGGCATCGTAAACGCTAAATCGGCCTGTGGGGGATGGGTCGGCATCGTAAACGCTAAATCAGCCTGTGGGGGATGGGTCGGCATCGTAAACGCTAAATCGGCCTGTGGAGGATGGGTCGGCATCGTAAACGCTAAATCGGCCTGTGGAGGATGGGTCGGCATCGTAAACGCTAAATCAGCCTGTGGGGGATGGGTCGGCATCGTAAACGCTAAATCGGCCTGTGGGGGATGGGTCGGCATCGTAAACGCTAAATCGGCCTGTGGGGGATGGGTCGGCATCGTAAACGCTAAGTCGGCCTGTGGGGGATGGGTCGGCATCGTAAACGCTAAATCGGCCTGTGGGGGATGGGTCGGCATCGTGAACGCTAAGTCGGCCTGTGGGGGATGGGTCGGCATCGTGAACGCTAAATCGGCCTGTGGGGGATGGGTCGGCATCGTAAACGCTAAGTCGGCCTGTGGGGGATGGGTCGGCATCGTGAACGCTAAGTCGGCCTGTGGGGGATGGGTCGGCATCGTGAACGCTAAGTCGGCCTGTGGGGGATGAGTCGGCATCGTAAACGCTAAGTCGGCCTGTGGGGGATGGGTCGGCATCGTAAACGCTAAGTCGGCCTGTGGGGGATGGGTCGGCATCGTGAACGCCAAATCGGCCTGTGGGGGATGAGTCGGCATGGTAAACGCTAAGTCAGCCTTTGGGGGATGGGTCGGCATCGTGAACGCCAAATCGGCCTGTGGGGGATGAGTCGGCATCGTAAACGCTAAATCGGCCTGTGGGGGATGAGTCGGCATCGTAAACGCTAAATCAGCCTGTGGGGGATGGGTCGGCATCGTAAACGCTAAGTCGGCCTGTGGGGGATGAGTCGGCATTGTAAACGCTAAGTCGGCCTGTGGGGGATGGGTCGGCATCGTAAACGCTAAATCGGCCTGTGGGGGATGAGTCGGCATCGTAAACGCTAAATCGGCCTGTGGGGGATGGGTCGGCATCGTAAACGCTAAGTCGGCCTGTGGGGGATGGGTCGGCATCGTAAACGCTAAATCAGCCTGTGGGGGATGGGTCGGCATCGTAAACGCTAAATCGGCCTGTGGGGGATGAGTCGGCATCGTAAACGCTAAATCGGCCTGTGGGGGATGGGTCGGCATCGTAAACGCTAAATCGGCCTGTGGGGGATGGGTCGGCATCGTAAACGCTAAGTCGGCCTGTGGGGGATGGGTCGGCATCGTAAACGCCAAATCGCCTGTGGGGGATGAGTCGGCATCGTAAACGCTAAATCGGCCTGTGGGGGATGGGTCGGCATCGTAAACGCTAAGTGAGCCTGTGGGGGATGGGTCGGCATTGTGAACGCTAAGTCAGCCTGTGGGGGATGCGTCGGCATCGTAAACGCAACGTTTTCCTTTTGCGGTTGGGGCGGCACTTTGGATGCAAGATCGCGTTGATCGCCTGGGGCAACCGACGTTGACGGATTTTCTTGGGCCGTCCAGATCCATTCCTGCTCTTTGTAAAATCGCCGGTGAGCGTCGTTGCCAAGAGGCAACATAGCGGAAGCTCGCTCCGGGGATAAAAGCCCGGAAGCTAAGCCGCACATTGTAGCAATGAGTAATACATTTCTTGTCATAACAACTTATGGGTAACCTGTTTTCACGTGGATGCACATTGAATCTGGTAATTATTGTAATTACCATGTATTCAGTTTGCGCCGTTTTGATCGCATATTGACCAGCCGGGTAGCGTGGTCGAAGTCCGAGGGACATCAATTTTCATTCTTGAAACTCTAAAAGCTTTCGGATAGTCTATTGGGGCTTTTGTTTTCGATTGAAAACAGAATTTCGGCCCTAGTAGCGCTAGGGCCTTAAGGACATCCCCAGCTCGTTCCAGCGGAACGCCGTTCCGGAAGCGTGAGCAAGCAGCCTTAGACCAGGCATTGACTTATCGAGCGCACCGAGTAACTATCGCGGTCGCCCACTACTCTCCAGGGCTCGGAGTTTTATTGCATGCTTGTAGGGAAGACGAAAAGGCCGAGGAACGTAGATGCAGCCCGCGCGGCGGCAATCCTTTACGGTGATTGGGGCACAAGCAAGGCATATGTCATCGGGTTGGCCTTCGCGATCGCCGGATACAGCTCATTCTGGCTGATCGCTTCGATGTGCGCTTTGACGGCCCTGGTGGGTTTCAATTACATGATCGTTTGCCGGCATTACCCGGATGGCGGCGGCGTTTATGCGAGCGTACGTCACCGTTCCGAGATTCTCTCGATTGTCGGCGCGTTCCTTTTGATCGCTGATTACATCGTAACAGCCTCAATCAGCGCGCTTTCCGCTTTTCAGTACCTTGGGGTTAGTCACCCCGAGCTATTTGCTGGTGCGGCGATCCTCGTAATTGGAGCTCTAAACTACTTCGGTCCAAAGCACACTGGCGGGTTGGCGGTCGTAGTCTCGATCCCTACAGCAATCGTGATTATTGCACTCGGGGTATTTTGTTTATTCCACTTGCATCAGGCGTTGCAAAACCTGAAACCTCTTTCCGGCGGCTTCCGCAAAATTGGAAAGGCTTCGTTGGAATCGTTCTTGCGCTGTCGGGTGTTGAAGCAGTCGCAAACGCAACGAACGTCATGAAGCTCGATCCAGGCAGCTCAGATGAGCACCCCTCGGTCGCCAAGACTTCGACCCCGGCGATCGCAATTGTCATGCTCGAGGTTTGTTTACTTACCGCACTTCTCGGCTTGGGAATGCTGGCACTTGACGGTCTGCACATCCACGACGGAGACGTCGATGCGCCTGGCAACCCCGGTGTCCGGGATTACATGCTTCGATATATGGCTGACATATTCGTTGGAAGTGCTTTCGGCCCGGTCATCGGTCAGATTGCCGCCTGGATTGTCACGGGAGTCATCGCATTCCTTTTACTCTCCGCGGTCAATACGGCAATCGGCGCCCTGATTGCTATCTCGTTTTTGATGTCCAGAGATGGTGAGTTGCCCCAGCAGTTCGAGAAACTTAATCCTTTTGGAGTTCCCAACGCAGGGCTCATCGTCGCGACGGTCATTCCGGCCATCTTGGTCGTTGCCGTCAGAGACGTCTCCGGTCTCGCTGATCTGTATGCTGTGGGGGTCGTTGGAGCCATCGCAACCAACCTTGGTGCCTCTTCGACAGACAAGAGCCTCGACCTGAAACAATGGGAACGGGGGTTGATGTTCTGCACGTTCATCGTTATGGCCGCGATCGAAGTCTCCCTGTTTGTCGACAAACCAAATGCCCGTCTGTTTGCAGCAACGATTCTCGTCATCGGTCTTATCCTTCGCGGATTGGCTAGCGAGAGAGCTGAGAAAAAGGCCCTTAGCGCCGCTACAGTCAATGGCGGCAAAAGAGGCGAACTCTCTGCGCATTTCGAGCAATCGCTTAGTGAAACGACCGGTCCGCCTATGCTCTGCGCCGTGCGCGGGATCGGCCGAACACTCGATTTCGCCATACAGGAAGCGAAAGACACCGATCGACCTCTGTACGTGCTGTTTGTGCGGGAACAGCCGGTCATCGCGCCAGACGACCGCAAGCGCAAGTGGGTTGAAGACGAAGAGGCTCGGACGATTTTTTGGTATGCGAAGGAAAAGGCGTCCGGACACCGGCTCCTGCCAGCATACGCAATCAGCGACTCGGCTGCGGACACCATCGTCGACATCGCAGCGACGGTTGGTGCGTCTTACCTGATAGTTGGCGCACCACAAAGGAACACGCTGGTCAACCTTCTCAGAGGGAACATCATACGGAACATTTCCAGCATCTTACCCGAAGAGATTCATCTCTTGGTTTATGCTTGAGAAACCGCACCGCCACATCCATTTACTTGGCGCACCTCAAGATCTCAAACTGAACTAAGTCGACATCGTTCGTTCTGTTTGGTAGTGATCTTGGCGGCAGTTATCTCATAACTCGAACCTCCCAATCCCTATGCTACATATTATTTGGTCCATTATTCTTGGCTTCATCGCGGGCGCCATCGCCAGCGCCATCATGCACACCCACTTGGGATTCTTAATGACGACATTGCTCGGAATTGTCGGATCGGTCGTTGGAGGATTGATCGCCCGCCTATTCTCGAAACCGGCAGAAGGATCATCCTTTCATCCAGCCGGTCTGATCTTATCGATCATTGGGGCGATTATCGTCCTCTTTATAGCCGGCAAATTGTAAAACCGGGCGCCCAGGCGTCAGGTTCAACCTCACCGAATCGGATCAAACCGATACTTGCCCATTAAACCCGAGTTCTGCGTACGGAAGCCATTCCGCCATCGCTACTCGGCGTACGTACGAATTCGATTTCGCCAGCCCGGCAGCCAACGCTTTTCGTTTCGCCCAACGGGAGCATTTGCGACGCGTCGGGTTAATACTCTGTCCGCTGCGCGGCTGAATTCCGCCCTGGCCGGCCCTTTTCCCATTGCTTCGAGTACCTGAAGCAATCCCCAACCTTCACCGCGATAGCGTTCACTTTCCAAGGTGCCTTCGCCCTTGAAATTGACATAATCGACAAGGGCATACAGCCCCTGCGGCTCACCCGCGACTCGATAGAAGTTTTCCTGGACCTTTTCGCGATCCCCACTTTGAACTGTCTCCAACATCTTGGGTAATGCCCGCTCCAGTCTTAACGCGGCAAACCTAGCTTGGAATGATACCGTCTCTGCCAGCAAAGACCGCAGCTCTTTCATGCGCGGACTTTGCTGATCGGCTAAGAACTGCGCTCGATCCGACCACGGACAGGCGTCCGCATGCTGTAGCCATACCGGAACTGACAATCCGCTTGAAATCAGGTATTTGAGAAGAGGTGGAAAGCTTTCCTCAAATGGTCCCCGCTTTTCCGCGGGATACCAGATAAAGTGCCCGATCCCCAACGAGGCGAAGTCTTCACCGGAATTCCAGGCGGTCAGCCCGGCGATGGTGCCTCCAGACTCGTTACGCCAAAGCTGCCGTCCGATCCGCTCAGCTTGCGCATCGGAAATTGGGATCGACTGCGGGAAAGCGACTCCGGCGGTCTCAAGCAAGACACCCACAAAAGCCAATAACAGGACCCAAAATAACGGTGAGATTTGAATTTTCATGATCCAAGCAAAGTCTCCGCTGACTTGATCGCTGCACAGAAGTCCGCGCGCTGGATCGCATCCCGAATAGTTAGCGTCTCGTTCGGCGGACGGTCGGTTGATTGCAAGTTCAAGGCCCACCAGGCGACATCTTGCCAGGCGCCTGCTTTGTATCCGACCTGCCTGTAGACACCCACTGGTTCAAAGCCGAGTCGCCGGTGAAGCATGAGGCTGGCCAGGTTTGGAAGGGTTATGCCAGCGTATGCCTTGAAGTAACCTTGAATTTGCAACAATCGAAACAGCGCGGTATAAAGCGCCGTTCCAATCCCCCGGCCCCGACATTTGCCGGAAATATAGATCGCGACATCCACCGCCCACCGGTACGCGGCTCGCTCCCGATGTGGACTCGCGTAGGCATAGCCGAGTACCTCGTTTTCATTTTCACAGATCAACCACGGGAACCGCTCAATTATATTCCGAATCCGACCCTCGATCTCCTCAACTGCAGGTCTTTCCGTTTCGAATGAGACTGGAGACTCTTCGCAAAACGGACCGTAGATTTCAAGCACTGCAGCGGCATCCGCCGTAGTCGCAAACCTGATTTTGCTTGTCATACATTTGATTCCTCATTTCCCTGGTAACGCACTTTCAAGATCGAATGCGTCACGTCATTCTAGATACAGATATCGGCACCGATGTCGACGATCTGCTCGCTCTGATCTTCATAGCAAAAGCCCCGGAACTATGCCTTGAAGGAGTCACGACTGTCCACGGCGACACGCTCCTCCGCGCCAAGATCGCCAGAGTCGCCTGCGAGATGCTCGGTATTCCGGATCTTCCGGTTGTGGCCGGCGCCCGTGAAACACTCTCCGGCCACGAGATCTTCTGGCCGGGGCACGAAGGTGAGAATATTCCTGGGATAGAGCATGTCCGCGTCCCGACGATCATTTCCGTGCCGCAATTTTTGGTCGATCTCTCAGAAAAATATTCAAACGAACTCGAAATTCTTGCCATCGGACCAATGACGAATCTTGCACAAACGATCACCTTCTGCCCGGAATTCAGGTCCCGCGTAAAGCGATTGTATCTGATGTGCGGCGCGTACTGGACGGACTATTCGGAACACAACATTGAAATGGACACGGTTGCGGCCAAGATCGTATTTGAATCAGGCATCCCAATCACAGCGATCGGGCTGGATGTCACCTTGAAGGTTTGGGTAACGGAGACACACCTCAAGCAAATCCGAAACCTTTCGAACGGTTTGGGCTCAATGCTTGAAGAGCAGATCAGGCGATGGTGGAAATTCCTTGGAAGGAACCAGAACAATCCGCATGATCCGCTAGCGGCGTTGGCGATGGTTCGTCCGGATCTGTTTTCTTTCTCAGTCTGTGATGTTGCAGTGTGCATGGAACCGGATCGGTGCGGGCACCTGCTCCGGCAAGAGAACCCGCTCGGAAACGTCAGTGCTGCGTATGATTTGGACGTTCTTAACGCGGAGGCTCTCCTGCTCAGCTATATTGCAAGCTGAGGCTTTTTACTTGGAGATGCGCCATCGGTAAGTTAGTAGTTTACCTACCCAATCTATGTCTACCCCCTCCACTTCACCGTTCCTGTGGGGAACGGCAACTGCCAGCTATCAAATCGAAGGTGCGGTTTCCGAAGACGGACGAGCGCCTTCGATCTGGGACACCTTTTCTCATACTCCGCACAAGGTCGAGCGCTCTGAGACCGGCGATGTTGCCTGCGACCACTACCATCGTTACAGCGAAGACATCAAACTTATGCGCGACCTCGGCGTCCAGGCCTATCGCTTTTCCATTTCCTGGACTCGAATACTTCCCGATGGCACGGGAAAGGAGAATGCCCTGGGATTCGACTTTTACAGCCGTTTAGTGGACGACCTGCTCACCGCAGGGATCATTCCATTTGCCACGCTGTTTCATTGGGATCTTCCCCAAGCGCTGCAGGAACGAGGCGGGTTTACAAATCGTGATATCGCCGGTTGGTTCAGTGATTACGCGGTTCGGACCACCCAGCGCCTGGGAGACCGCGTAAAACATTGGATTATGCTCAATGAGCCGTCGGTCTTTGCATTCCTCGGACACGCAACAGGTGTGCATGCGCCGGGACTTACTGAACTGAAAGCGTTTTTTGCCACGACTCACCATTTGAACCTGGCGCAGGGAGCGGCACTCCAGGCTCTCCGGTCAAATAACGCGTCTTGGCAACTCGGCACCACGCTGAATGTGCATCGGGGCGTGCCCGCCGATGATTCCAAGCGCTCGACGATCATGGCCGAACGGCACAATGACCTCTGGAACGGCTGCTTTTTAGGACCGCTTTTGTCCGGCACTTATCCAGCACAGATTCTTCCGGAGCTGGAGCCTTACATTCAGCCGGGTGACCTGGACTTAACTCAGCAACCGATTGATTTTCTGGGCGTCAACCACTACTTCCGTTCCTATATCCAGGCCAAGCCGGACGCTTTGATCGGTTATGAGCACGCAGAGCCCCCTCCGCATGTGCCGAGAACCAGTTTCGGATGGGAAATCAATCCCGATGAGTTTCGGGATGTCTTGATGGAAGTCCACGAACGCTATAAAACACCTCCGATCTACGTCACAGAAAACGGTGCGTACTTCGACGACGTGTTATCCGCGGATGGAAAAGTTCACGACGCGAAACGTGTCGCGTTCCTTGATGGCTACATCAAAGCCATGAATGAAGCCCGGGAACGCGGCGTTGACATCCGTGGGTACTTCGTCTGGTCAATGCTTGACAATTTCGAGTGGGCCTGTGGCTATCGTCCAACGTTTGGGCTCGTCAAGGTCGACTTCGAAACTCAGAGGCGAATCCCCAAAGATTCATATTTTTGGTACCGCGACTTCATCGCACGACAATCTCATTAGGGCTTTGGCTCGTGAGATTATCGCGCTCTTCAAGTTCTCATTCGTGCCGCCCACAGCATTCCTCGGCGAAACAGCGTCGCCATTTCCGGCACTGCGAACTCCGATGCAAGATGGCCAAGGGAACTGTAAAACACCTTTCCGCGGCCGTGCATCCGTTTCCACGCAACCGGCATCTGGGCACCATTAATCCAGGAACAATAATCTCCGGAAAATGTTGTCGTGGCCAAGACATGGTTGCTCGGGTCGACGTGCATGTAATACTGTTCCGACTTGTAGTCAAAATCTTCGATACCCGCGGTGATAGGATCGGTCTTGTCAACGATGTTAACCCGGTAGGAGATGATATTTCCCGGATGGGCAACCCACTGTCCCCCCGTCATAAATTGGTAATCCGTGTTCGAGCGAAAGCTGTCTCCCATCCCTCCGTGAAATCCGGCAAGTCCCGCGCCGGACTCGACAGCAGCGCATAGATTCTTCGATTCCGCGTCCGCGATAATCCCCATCGTAATAATCGGAACGATCAAATCGAACCGCACGAGATCGGGATCCGCGAAAGACGCTGGTCTCATCCTCCTTTACCACAACAAATCCTTCTTCGAGCAGCAACTTTTCGACGACGCAGGCGCACTCTCCCGGCTGATGCCCTTCCCATCCTCCCCACACGATCAAGGCATTTCTTGTAGGCATAGATTCAACTCACCGCCGCCCAAGGGATTTTGGCGACGGTGCCTAGTGAGTACCCCAATCTCGGGAGCGGTTCCAGAGCACGAGGCCGTTCGCAATGAGAATTGATGGAGACAGGTTTGCCGGGACTCGCCCCCTGTGACAATTGCTTCCATGATTTCCACTGTATGGAACGCAATTTGATCGGAAGCTCTGATGCAACCGATTTTTCCGGATCGCCGCCGCCATCTCAGCAACTCCAAGAATTCGATAATTCCGATCGTTGTAACCATGTGTCAGCGGCATGTCAGCCCATCGATCCGGCCCGCTGAAGCAATCGCACACGACCGCCAAAGTAATTCGGGTCCGGAATCTGCAAACTTCCCTCGGTCCCATAGATCTCGATCGGCAGGTGGCTGTGCCCCTGCACATCGAAACTTGCATGAAAGCTAATGATCGCCCCCTGCTCGAACTCCAGAAGAGCAATGAAATGCGTTGGAATTTCCACTGGAAATTTCTCGCCCTTCTTAGGGCCAGCTCCGAAAACTCGCTCTACAAAACCTCGACTGGCGATCGACGTCACCCTGTGACCGGTCCGAGCAAATTAATCAACGCCGTAATGTAGTAAGGGTCCCATGTCGAAAACAGGTCCGCCGCCTGTTTGGTAGTAGAATTGCGGACTGGGATGCCAGCTTTCCGGACCGGGAGTAAGAACGAATGCGGTGCCGCCAAGCGGTTTGCCGATCGCGCCGTCATCGATCAGCTTGCGAGCGGTCTGCTGGCCGCCCCCGAGAAATGTGTCGGGGGCGCAACCCAGCCTGACGTTATTGCGGCGAGCGGACTCTAACAACGGACCCGTCTCTTCTCGACTCGACCCAAGAGGCTTTTCGGAGTAAACGTGTTTCCCCGCCTCCAGAGCCTGAGAGCTGATCGGAACATGGCTCTGGGGAGTTGTCAGGTTCAGAACGAGATCGATCGTCCTATCCTGCAACAGTTCATCCACACTCTGGACCTTAAGTCCAAACTCTTCCCCCCTTTTGTCGGCATTTGTTTGCTGCGCGTCGGCGCAGTTTACGATGGCCAATTCCGGGAAGTTTTTCGCCGCCTTTAAATAAGCGGCACTGATATATCCGGCTCCGATAATGCCAACACGGATTGGAGTGCTCATACTTCAAGGCGCCTGTCCGCAAACGCCAGACCTCCGGCTTGCGAAGGGCAAGCCGGTCGTCATTCGCGCCGCGGGGCTGCGCTCAAATATGGGAATTCGGACACTCGCTTTGTCTCGGTCCGAAATCTCTACTCCTTATTTTGTTGCCACGACTTTTCGACCGTTTTGGCCGCTTGTTCGGCTGTCATTTTTCCCGCGGCGATATCTGCGCTTGCATCATTAAACACACGACCGGTGTCGGGTCCCAGCAGTTGATCGATCGCTATTGCAATCCACTGCGAATTCGCGACCTCTTGGGCGATCTGCTTGAAGAACTGGTTGTTTGATCACGTCAGCTGTCCCTTTCACCACCGGGATGGTACACACCCTTGCTTCAGCCAGTTTGTTCTGGATCTCTTTTCCGAACCAGACCTTCGCGAAATCGACGGTTTCTTTCGGCGCGTCCTTTGCGACAAGCATACCATCCAGACTCGCAAAGATATCATTTGCGTGACCCTTTGCCGTCCTTGACTTCAGGAAAGAAAAACCAACCGAGTTTTTCGTCCGGCAACCCCTTTTGGTCGGCCGCATCCGAACGGCCCTCCGTAATATCCCAGGTTCCCATCAGGTGAAAAGCTGTCTTTCCATCGTGAAAGGTGCCCGCCGATTCCGCATAAGTATTTGCTAAGTAGCCTTTTTGAAACGGATTCAGCGCCGCGAGATCTTTGTAAAGCTGAAACGCTTTAACGACTTCAGGACTTGCGAATCCGCCGTTCTTTCCTTCGTATGCGGCTTGCATCCCATCCTTACCCATGATGCGCATCATGAGCAACGCGGGATAAAAATGGAGAGGCCATTTGTCTTTTCCGCCCGCCGCTAGCGGCGTGATCCCGGCAGCCTGGCATTTTTTCACTGCATCGATGAAATCGTTCCCAATACTTGATCTTTGTCGGGTCGACACCCGCTTTTTCCACTAACTCCTTATTGTACCAGAAAACCATCGGGGCAACGTCGAGCGGCAGCCCATACGTTTTGCCCTGATAAGTAAAATTCTGGATCCCGGCAGGGTAAAACGTATCTTTGAACCCGCCTTCTGAAATCGCCTTCGTAATATCCTGACAAACGCCTGAGTTGATCTGCTCGTACATCACGCCTCCACCCCAGCTGTGAAACATGCTCGGCCGATCCTTGGATTGGAGCAGCGTCGGCAACTTTGCTTTGAACGCTTCGTTCTCGAGGTAATCAAATTCGATTTTTACCCCAGGATGCGCCTTTTCATACTTTGAGCGGCTTCCTGCCAGATTGCCAGCACCTTGGGCAGTTTTTGCAAGTGAAGAATCTTGACGGTCGTTTCGGCTGACGCCGACAAAGAGAGTAATCCTAACAAGGTGAAGGATAGAAGATATCTGAAGTTTCATATTTTCGGGGGGGATTGGGTGATCCAGCCGGTTAACACGGGAAAAACTACGAGGAAATAAACTCCTTTATCCTCCGAGGAGCCTCTCTCAGCCGTCAAGCTTTAATCTGGCGGTCGTTTCGCGTTTTTTGGCGTGTTTGCCATTTACTCCATGTTGAGATGTCAGTACGAGCTTGTCGAATTCCGCAAATTTGAGATAACAGGGAGAGTCGTTCTCATTTTCTAATGTCTGCCAGAGGTCCAGCCATCATCCGTAACATCAATCGATTTGATGTTCTTCAAACGATCCGCCTGCACGACAATCAGATTTCACGTTCCGAATTATCGGATCTGACCGGACTCAGCCAGGCAACGATCTCGAGCATTGTCGGCCACTTGATTGAAGAAGGCGCGCTCATCGAAGATGACGCCTACGGCTTGGGAGCCAGAGGACGGGGCCGGCCGTTGGTCATGCTTCGGTTGAATCCCGGAATACACGCATGTTGTCGGCGTCAAGATCGCGACTCATCAGATCGTTTTTTCGGTCACCGATTTTGTCGGAAACGTTGGCGCTTCCGACAACATCCCGGTGGAACCGCGAAAGTTGAGTCCTGCCCAGTTGGTTGCATTTATCGTTCGCGGTGTCCGCGCTTGCCTGAAGAAGGCGAACAAAAACATCGAGGATGTAAGTGGGATTGGCGTCGGGCTGCCGGGATTCATCGATTCTCACCGCGGTATCGCATACTGGAGTCCGGTCTTTGAGAGCCCCAATGTCAATTTCCGCGAGCTGCTCCAGACGAAATTTGAAATTCCGGTATTCGTCGAAAACGACGCCAATCTCGTCACTCTTGGCGGAACACTGGTTCGGGATGGCAAAAGGGTTGGAAAACGCCGTTGTCGTAACGATCGAGCACGGCACCGGCAGCGGCTTGATCTTCAACGGAAAACTTTACCGGGGCGCCCAGGGATTAGCCGCTGAGTTCGGTCACACCAAACTCGTCTTTGACGGCCCGCTCGTGCCAATGCGGCGAGCGCGGCTGCATGGAAACGCATACTGCGGCGTTTGCGATTATCCATCAAGCCGCGAAAGCCGGTTTTCGCGTTCCGAAAAGGCCACTCGATTACCATGAGCGATCGCGGCTGATCCAAGCGATTATCTCGAAAGCAGAAGCGGGCGACAAATCGATGAGGCGGATTTTCGAACAGATGGGCCGTTATCTGGGATTGGGTATCGCGAATCTGGTGAATCTGTTGAACCCGCAACGAGTTGTGATTTGCCAGGGTGCCGTACGGTGCGCTCATCTTTTCGAGGATAGTTTACGCGCGGTCGCCGAGCAGATGGTGATCCCGCCGCTAAAGCGAGATCTTGAGATCGTGATTCATCACTGGGGAGACGAAGTGTGGGCCCGGGGCGCTGCAAGCCTCGTGTTACTCGAATTAGACCAGCGAGGTCGATCCGAGATGCCAAAAGGTTCCTCTGTTGCCACTCGCCGGGCAGGGCGAAACGGGAAAATCCGCGCAGCCGTCAGCTCCGTGTCAACCTGATCTGCGCCTTCTCGGCGCATCAGAGTGTCAGGCCCGAAACGCCCCGTTCTCAGTCGGGAACGCTCCGGAACTTTGCTCCCGCATTGACGAGCCGGAAAAAACCACGCCCTGAGGATCGAGGCTCACAAAAGAAGAATCTCACCGTGTGTCAGACGCGGCCCGCACCCCCGTTTTTCGCAACGTATTTAAACAAATCGAACGACAGGATGTCCATTAAACCTGATATCCGAAGCTGTCCGGACAGACACTTCCTGCCGCAGGACCTTCGGATTTTTTGTTAAGGACCGAATTGATCGAGCCATGGAGAAGCCCACCAAAAAGAGCAGAGACTCGAAAGTTTTTCATCACGAACGAGAGCGGATTGCACGCGCGACCGGTGAGCGAACTTGTGCGTTGCGCGATGCGTTTCAAGAGCGAGATAACAATCCTTGTGAATGGCAAGAAGTGTTCCGGTGTCAGCATCATGGATATTATGACAGCGGACATCCGTAGGGGAGCAGAGATTTTTGTCACAGCCGAAGGAGTCGACGCCGGGAAGGCGCTTGACGCGATTGAGAAGTGCTTGAGCCAACTTGCCGAGAAAGGATTCTAGTGCACGCTTCTGGCAGCGTACGATCTCCTTGCCGGAATCAGAATTCAGAATTTGCAGAATGAATATACGGATTTCCGCGCTGGCTATGAGTTCTCACCGATTGCACTCGATTCAAGCCGTGAATCTAATCTTTTCCACCGCAGGTCTTTGCTTCCTGAACTCCTGTGACTCCTGAGTTCTGATTTCTGTCTGCCGGACCCATGATTGACATCGAGGATCTTGGACAACTTCTCGGGTATCTGCGCGCCGGCGACCGAATCGGTTCAACAGAAACGCCCGACATCCGGAAGCTAAGCGGGGGTGTATCGAACAAGACCCTGTTGCTGACACGCTGCAATGGTGAATCGTGGGTGATCAAACAGGCGTTACCAAAGCTCAGAGTGCAATCGGATTGGTTCAGCGATCCTGCTCGCATCCAAGTTGAAGCAAACGGTCTGCGATATCTGCCAAGAGTCACTCCGAAAGGGAGCACCGCTCCGCTGCTCTTTGAGGATGCAACTGAGAATATTCTTGCCATGGCGGCCGTGCCGGAACCCCATCAGAATTGGAAACAACAGTTGTTAAACGGCGAAATCGATCCGGAGTTTTTTGGCCAGTTTGCGAACCTCCTTGGATCGATTCATCGCGAAAGCTTCCGTCTTCGGCAGGAACTTGCGCCCATCTTCCAGAACAAACAGTTTTTTAAAACGCTGCGGCTTCAACCGTACTATGAATATAGCGCAATGATCATCCAAGAGGTGGCACCCTTTCTGGAAGAGCTTATTGCATGGACGCTGAGTCGCTCTGACACGTTGGTGCATGGCGATTTCAGCCCCAAGAATGTTCTCGTGCATAACAGGCGATTGATTCTGCTGGATCATGAAGTGCTTCATTTCGGTGATCCGGCGTTCGACATCGGTTTTAGTCTCACACACTTCCTCGGCAAAGCGCTTCACCTCCCACAAAAACGCCAAGCCTTGGCGGGAGCCGCCCAGTTATACTGGCGAAGCTACCTTGCCGAAGTGCGCGGGATGCCGTGGATTGCGCATCTCGACTTTCGCGCAGCGCAACACACTCTCGCGTCTCTTCTGGCGCGCGTTTGTGGCAGGTCTCCTCTTGAATACCTGAGCAAAGAGAACCGCCTGATCCAACGTCAGATCGTGATTGAAATGATCAAAGAAGGATTCCCAACGGTAGATCAGGTCATCACCGGCTTTACGAAAAAGATTGCCGGCGCGGGATAGATGAAGAGGGTCGGCGTGGCGGCGGGTCGGCGGGTCGGCGTTCGCAAAACATCATCAACCTCGTCGAGAACTGGTCACTAAAGACGTCTCGAAAGCAGTCTTGCGACCCCAAACGCCGAGACGCCAATACGCCAACACGCCGATCCGCCGATCCGCCGACCCGTTCCTGTTGCCGCCTGCCCGCAACGAGGCGTATCGTGAGCAATGAGCGACCAAAAGATTGCTTTGGTAACAGGTGCAAATAAAGGTATTGGCTATGAGATCGTACGCCAATTACTTGCGAACGGTCTTCGAGTTTTCCTGACCGCGCGAAATGCCGCCGCTGGAAAAAAAGCCGCCAGCAGCTTGCGTGGCGACGTCCAATTTCTGCAAATGGATGTATCAGACGACGCGAGCATCGAGAATGCCGCAAGAACATACGGCGAACGAAACAATGAGCTCCACGTCCTTATCAATAACGCCGGTATTTATCCGGACGAAAACATCGACATCTTAACCATCTCACGCGAGCAGTTGGTAAGAACTTTCCAAACGAATAGTTTTGGTCCGGTGAGAGTAACTCAGGCCTTTCTGCCATTCCTGAAAAAGTCGAACGCGCCGCGAATAATCAACATCTCAAGCGGCTACGGCGAAATTGATGGTCTCTCCCATAAAGTTCCAAGCTACTGTCTTTCAAAACTGACATTGAATGGCGTGACAATCATGCTTGATCAGGCGCTTCGGCCGGAAAATGTCGCGGTCTATTCGATGTGCCCGGGCTGGGTTCGCACCGATATGGGAGGCGCCAGCGCCTCCCGGTCGGTGGAAGAAGGCGCGGATACTGCTGTATGGTTGGCAGTAGATGCCCCACAGGCCTTGAGCGGAAAGTTCTTCCGAGATCGCAAAACAATCGGTTGGTAAGCGTCACCGGACTCTGAGCTTTTGCTCGTGCCATTCTTCGTCGTGCGACCGCCCTGACGGGCGCGTTGTTGAGCCGAGGGCGGCCAATCCGCCCTGGCCGCAGCGCACTCTTTGTCATCCGTCCAATTTTTTTTATTGGTAATTATAGGTCCTATGGAAAGAAGAAATCTGACTCCGTAATGCCTAAAGCCTTGTCGAAATCGGCCGTTTTTCAGACTCATTGCAATGCGTCCACTGCTCATCCTCCGCCCTCGAAATGCCCCTTAATCTTGGAGCGCACCGCACATTAGCAAATGTCTTTACATGCGACTCACCGGCTTCCGGCGAGATCCGCAGTATTCTCCAACTAATACGTACCAAGCTAAAGGAAAACAAGGCATGACGATGAAACGATCACTCCTAACGATATTGGCGCTGACAACATTGGCGTTTAGCGTGAAAGCCGAAGGCCTCCATCAACAAATAATAGAATTACAAGCGGAGATAAAGGCGCTGAAGGAAACGGTAGCGACGCTTTCAAGCCAATTGGTGACAGTCAGAAACAATCCTGTCTTGGCGATGGGACCGTTCGTCAGCGTCGATCTACAGCCAGAAGCAGGAGTAGTGGGACCTAATATTTTCTTTAGGGGGGCTAACATCCACATCGTTAGCGGGTCAGGTAACACTTGGAACAATCGCACGTCAACCGGACTGGGAAACCTGATCATTGGATATGATGAAGCGCCATCGGATTTGGTGACTGGAGAACGTAACGGCTGTCACAATCTAGTAATAGGCCCGTATAATACCTTTCAGACTAGCGCTTCTGGAGGGATAGTGGCAGGCGCGTCCAACTCAATAAGTGACGCAGGCAGTAATGTTCTAGGGGGTCTGGCTAACTTTGCAGGAGGTGGAGGTACTATAGTGGGAGGCGGACAAAACCGTGTTTTCCAGCTCTACGGGACCGTTGCCGGAGGGTTTAGAAATGATTCATCAGGTTTTTGCTCAACAGTTGCCGGCGGGGAGAGCAACGTTTCCGCAGAGTCTGTAACGGTGGTGGTTGGGGGAATTAACAATGAAAACAGTGTGGACTATTCCGTAGTTCTTGGCGGTGCCAACGTGCTTAATCCGCTCAATAGTCAAGGACAAGGAACTGGGGTAATTGGTGTTGTATCACCGCCTGTGGTGTTTCCCACGCCTAAACCGGCACTAGTCATGTCGGCTACGTTGAACTAAAGTGTTTTCGATTCTCCGGGCCCTCCAAAATTGCGGTTCAGACGCAAAATCACCGCAACAAAGCCCGCCACAAAGATGCCAATAATTTCCCCTTCAAAAGATTGACCGGAAAAATCAGAACTTTCGTCCTTCGTCGTCGTCCTTGTTTTCGGTTTTTTGACGGTGAACGAAGCAATCCCGCGGCTGTCGATGTCTGAATGCTTCGAGAATGAAGGACGATCAGGAGGAATGGAGGTAAGGGGATTCGAACCCCTGGCTTCTCCAGGAGCGTTCTACCAACGTCCGTAATCGTCCTAGATTGGCTTAAACACTTGATCTGATCGCTGGTCGGAAATCCTTGGATGCAACTGGATGTTACCAGCATGTTACCAGCAACTCACTTAAAGCACCGGCACAAACCGTACAATAAATACTGGCTTCGACACATTCGAGATTTGCGAGTGTTCAGCGATTTCTGGGGCACTATCCGCCTTTTAATGGCCGTCAAACAACCGATTCAAGCCGGTGCGCTATCTCAAGCGTTGCGAATTGTGAGCCACCAGCATAGCCAACCCTGTGTATTCCACTGTCCGGGACTAGCGCAGACCTAACCAGAGGAAGCCGCGCCATTGCGGATGCGTTTGGAAAGCACCTGCAAGGTGCGATTTTTCGATCCGGATTGGAAAATTTCCGCTTGACCGCCTTTTCCGCCGGTTTTCAGACGAATTACCGGGTCACAAAAGTGCATAACCACTCATTAGTAATCGTCGACGGCCCAAAAAACGGCCAAAAATGACCTGCGCCGATTTGTTATCTTCGGCTCATGTTTTCCAGAGAAATCCAGTTGGACACGCTTACCGGACCCGTAACGTTGGCGCCGAGATGGCTTCGAGTCCCAGGCGCCGTGAAGTATTCCGGTCTCTCTCGATCAAAGCTCTACGAGTTGCTTTCCGATGGGAGAATTCGATCGATCTGTGTTAGGTCACAAAAGGGCGCACAGCGTGGAGTTCGTCTCGTTGACAGAGAGTCGATCGACTCGTTCATGGAAGGCCAGGCGGTTGCGTGAGCTTCTGGCCAGCGGGTGCGAATTGACAGCGAATTACATACCGGGCGACTCTATCTAGAGCCCAACCAAGTGACTTCGGATCAGAGGGTTGCGGGTTCGAGCCTGCCGGGTGCAATGCCTAATTATCAATGAGTTACGTCGAACAGCAAAGGGCTGCAGAATGCATAGCTTAGACACTCTTCAGATTCGGATTTTTCCGAAGAAGACTCCGTCTCAGACGCACCCTTAGAGGATCAAGCTTTTCTAATCCGTGGGTCGTGGGTTCGAGTCCCGCAGGGCGCGCTGTTGTAAATTGTTTGTCAACAGGTAATTCCGAAGATTGTTCAGAACGAGAGCATTCTTAAGCAGCTTTTGCTTAGGCAATCGTTAGGCAAATCTGACGTTCCGCGCAGCATAGTCAGACCGCCGAATCCCGCTCCAGGCAAAATGACTCTGGATCACTTTGTCATGGTTCGAATCCATGCGAGGCAGATCGTTGATATCGAGCGACTTACGCCAATTACGTAAATTAGACCAAAACCGCTCTTAGCCATTTTGGCGCACTTTTTTTCGCAGTTTCAAAGGACGAAGGTTCCCTAAACCTTAAATCCGGGTTCGATTCCCGGCGGGGACATGATAACAAGTCGCTTGATACAAGC
>CAVTQD010000059.1:0-110328 GCA_963736745.1 uncultured Verrucomicrobiae bacterium
AAGTTCTCGGGAATGCGACTTTGCGATATGAACGCCGAGATGATCCAGGAGTTCCTAAACGGCAAGGATATAGAGGGAATGAGCTGGTGGCAGCGAGCCGATCTCAAGAATCTGCTTCATGGAATTTTCACTAAGGCAGACGATTGGGAGTACGTTCAGAGCCGCAATCCGGTGGATCGGGTGAGCATCGGACGGAAGAAAGCCAGACGGAGGAGACGATTGCTCAGGGACCAGCAGATCCGGGCTGCTTTGGATGTTTTGCCGGATGACGTACGGCTGCTCGTTGAACTCGCGATCAGCAGCGCGCTTCGTATTAGCGAATTGCTGGGTCTGCGCTGGGAAATGGTGAACCTCACGGACCAGGAAGTGGACATTGGAGAGGATTTTTTGCTCCCGGCAGGCTGCCTCTTTGTAAGCTCCAGGTACTACAGGGGCGATGTGGATGTAACAAAGTCCGCACGCTCCCGTCGGGCGATTCCACTCGGGCTGATGGTGGGCAGGCTCAGGTATCACCGTCAGCGGTCGACGTTTCGTGGCCCAGAGGACTACGTTTTTTGTAACGACCGCGGCCAACCCTCGAACGATTGCACGCTGCAACGGCAGTACCTCCGACCTGCAGCCAAGGCAATCGGCATTTACTTCGAAGGCTTCGGATGGCACGCTTTTCGTCGCCAGAACCAACACTGCTCCAACAGGAAGGTGGGACAGTAACCGAGGCTCAAGCACAGGCAGGACACAATATACTGCAGTATGATGGTAGAGTACACAATCGATGATTTGGCACGCAGGCAAACTTTGGTCTTGAGAGTGCAGCAGCGAATTTTCGGGAACGGTGAACGGCAGCATGAAATAATTCCAGCGAGGCCGGGCCGCATATTTTGCGGCGCAATTGCGGCCTTGATGTTGAAGCGGAAAGGGGTTGAGGTAAATTGACTGACCTTGACACGGTAGTGGCCGCAGATTCGAGTTCTGCCGGGCCCACCAATTTTGTTCATGTGAATTTCAAGATTATATTGGATGAAAGGTCGTCCTTGGCACACTGATAGGCGCTCGGGAACAGGAGAACGTCGATGAGATTCGCACGATTTAGGTTCCGCGCAACACGCCGCAGTGTAGGCCGGGCGGGCTGTGTGCTCGCCTGTCTGTACTATGTTTCATTCTTGAGCGGCGCAGAGAGCGGACCGCAGCCGGCGATCAATCTGACAGGGTTCTCCGCTCTTGCACCGATTGATGTGCACGCGCACGTCTTCAAGAACGGTACCGGCTTTCGCCGCGATGCTGAAGCGCCGAACCTTCGAATCCTCGATGTCTGCGTGGTGGACAAACATGATCGTGGCTACGAGAAATGCTTCAGAACCGGATGGCCAGAGAGATTATGCATAGCACCGGGGGCCGTCCCGCCTGGTGCTCGACTTTCGAATCCGCAGGATTTCGAAAAGCCTGGGTTCGCTTCGCGGTCGATCAAGGTTCTGAACGACACGTTCGCGCAGGAAGCGGTGGCGGTGAAAATATATAAGAACATCGGCATGGAGCTGAAAAAGCATGATGGCTCCTACCTGATGCCGGATGACCCTGTGTTCAATCCAATATTTGCGGACATCTCAGCGCACGGCCGCACGGTCCTGGCACACATTGCCGAGCCCACTTCGAGCTGGCGTCCGCTGGACCCCGCGAATCCGGATTACAGCTACTATAAGGACAACCCCGACTGGTTCATGTATCTTCATCCCGATCATCCTTCCAAGGAGACGATCCTGGCGGCACGCCATCGTGCATGCTGGCGAACAATCCCCAGCTGCGCGTTATCGGTTGTCATTTGGGCAGCATGGAAGTTGACGTCAACGATATCGCCCAGCGTTTGGATCGCTATCCCAACTTCGCCGTGGATACAGCGGCGCGCGTCATCTACCTGATGATGCAGTCTCCGGAAAAGGTGCGCGCCTTCCTGACCCGGAATCCGATACCGCGTCATTTATGGCACGGATCTGAATCTTATGGCCTGGTCCGACACATCAACCACGCTGCGGGATCGCAAGAAGAGTATCTGCGCGACTGGAAATACTTCGCTACTGATTCATCGGTGGAGTATAACGGCCAAAAATATCACGGACTGAAGCTGCCCGAGCCGGTTCTGCGGAAGCTGTATCACGAAAATGCGGCTCATTGGGTTCCAGGGATTCTCGGAAAACAATAGCCGGCCATCACGGATGAGAATATAGGATCATGAAGCGTCGCGAGTTTCTTTTGGCTTCTACCGCTGGCGTGGCAGGCACGGGCTCCCTGGGCAAACACGATCGGCGCAGTCCGAAATCCCTGCAACCGCGCGTGAAAACGCATCGCGCATCTTTCCCTTTCCTGCCAACATTTCCAGCCGGCAGGGCCAGTTCAATGTCACCGCCGAAGTTGTCATTCTCGTTCCACCAGAGTCAACCGCACACGAACTGCTTCTCGCGCGCTCGCTACGCAATGAATTTGCGACTGGTTCGGGCTGATCCTGAAAATCGAGCGACCTCCAGATGTCCAACAAAACCGGCGGGCCATTGTGATGGGAATCTCGGACCGCCCGCTCGTCCGCGCGTCCCTAGGCAGAGCCGGCGCCCGCGTCGACAATCAGCGTGCCACTCCCGAAAGCTATGCCCTGCATGTCAGACCCGACCTCGTTGTCGTGTCCGGCGCCGATCACCGCGGCGCATTTCACGGATTTCAATCGCTCCGGCAGTTGCTGATTGAAGAGACCGACGCAGTCAACTGGCCCTGCATAGATGTTCACGACGGTCCGCAGAAGCCGTTTCGCGGGTTGAAGCTGTATCTTCCCGGCGCCAGAACATTCCGTTCTTCAAGCGCTTCATCGCTGATTTCGTTGCGGCGCACAAATACAACACGCTGATCATGGAGCTCAATGCGGGGATGCGGCTTGAAAGTCATCCGGAGCTGAACGCCGGTTGGCGCGAACTGGTCCTCGACACGAATTATTCCAGGCGCAATTACCCGCCCGGAACTCTGCACAACCGAGAGCAGAATTCGTGCCACCAGGATACTGCCGATGGTGGGTTCATCGACAGGCGGGAAGTGGCGGAGTTGGCGGATTTCGTCAGATCTCAAGGAATCGATTGATTCCGGAAATGCCATCCTTTACCCACAGCTACTATCTTCTGACCCGCCACAAAGAACTGTCAGAAGTGCCTGGGACGAGTGGCCCGACACCTACTGCCCGTCCAATCCCGACACGTACCGCCTGCTTTTTGATGTGTATGAAGAGTACATCGATCTGCTCAAGCCGCGCATGGTTCACATCGGCCGTGATGAGCTGTTCGCACCCGTAGGTTTGTGCCCACGGTGCGGGGATCGCGATATTGGCGATCGCTATGGCGAGGATGTCGCCCGAGTCCACGCGTATCTGAAAAAGAAAAGCATCCGCAGCGCAATGTGGGGAGACATACTGCTCGAAAGCGTGCGCGGCAAGGGGCTCCAGGATAAGCGAGCGCCGGACGGATGGAAGTACAAGGTCGCTGGCGGGATGACCCGAGCGCAAGTCGAGAAATATATCCCCAAAGACATTCTGATCTTCAACTGGTTCTGGAACACGGCGGAGGGGGAATGGACGGAAGAACAGGCTGAGAACAACGAGGCCACGCTCGTTCAGATGGGCTTTGAGGAGATCTACGGTAACTTCGGCCCGGTGATCGAAAACTACACGGCGCGGAGTGCGAGGCCGACCATCCTCGGTGGCGCTCCCTCCGCGTGGTGTGCCACTAACGAATTCAACTTCGGGAAAATCATGCTTACAGACTTCCTCTCGTGCAGTAATATTCTGTGGCGTGGCGAGGTGGTGAACGGGAGGCAGCTGTCCGGCCTCGCGCAATCCCGCATGCCCGACATTCGCAGCCGCTTCCGTGGCTGTCTGCCTCCCAGCAGGACGGAGTCTTCCATGGCTCCAGTGGACATCTCGGGAAGTTTCAATACGGCGGGTCGCGAAGCGGTCATCGGATGCAATCTTCGCGAGATGAAGAGGGGTCGGATTCACTTCGGGCGTGTACCGTTCGAGCTAGCGGTTTCCGGGGAGAAGGTGGCAGTTGCGGTCGCCACCACGGGTGCAAAACCCGCGACTCTGCCGTCCTCAGTAAACGGGATCCGAATCGGATCTGACGTATCGAGCTTACTTTTCTTGCATGCTTCGGCGAAACCGGCGGCGAACCGGGAGCCCGACCGGCTGCTATGGGACGTGTTCGATTCCGCCGACGTACTGGGTTGGTACGAAATCGTTTATGAGGATCGGTATACGGAGACGGTTCCCATCCGCTATGGCGTCAACATCGCGGAATGGGACTGGCAGTCGCGAGACTCGGACCGGGACTACGTTTACGGAGCCGACCCGGTGGTCATCAGTGAGCGCGGGCTGAAACAGATCTCCATGTTTGCGTTTGAGTGGGTAAATACCCGGTCGGGCAAAGTAATTGCGGAGGTGCGGCTGAAAGGCACGGCAGGCTTCCGGGGTGCCGATGCGGACAACACGAATCACTATGGGCCGATGATTGCGGAGAATGCGGTGATTCTTACAGCAATCAGCGTCGTGAACGCCAGGGCCGCTGTGGAAGTAGGATGAAACGTACCGGCGAGCGAAGGGTAGAACTAAACTGCAGCATCACTACGCCGGAACAAGCGTAGTGTCAGGACTATATTCCTGATCGGCTTCGTTATTCTTGCCCAAGAGGCGAAGAGCGGCGGCCGCTACGTGATCCGCCGTGAATCCGAAATGGGCAAGAACGTCCTGGCCAGGCGCCGACGCCCCGAAACGCTCCACACCAATGACCATGCCCTCGTCGCCCGCCCAGCGATGCCATCCTATCGGTGAGGCGGCCTCCACCGTGACGCGTTTCTTGATCCTCGCGGCAGGACGCTTTCCCGATAGGAGGCATCCTGAGCCTCGAACAGGCTCCAACTCGGCATACTGACTACGCGTGCCTTTACGCCGAAATTCTTCAGCTTCTCCCGCGCTATCACACAGAGATTAACTTCGGAGCCGGTGCCGATGAGGATCACATCCGGCGGCCCGTCGTCGGCTCCGCGAGCACATAGGCGCCGCGTGCGACACCGGGATCTTTCGCCCCGCTGCGGTCAAGATGCGCGACCGTCTGCCGCGTCAGCACTAACAGCCGTCGGACCGTCATGTTGAACTGCAAAAGCCCACGCTTCCGCGGTTTCGTTCGGGTCGGCGGGACGGATGACCGTAAGCCCCGGAAGTCCACGCAAGCCGGCGAGTTGCTCGATTGGCTGGTGAGTCGGGCCATCCTCCCCGAGTCCGATGCTGTCGTGCGTGAAAACGTAGATCGCTTTGAGATGACTCAATGCTCCCAGTCGGATGGCAGGCTTCATGTAGTCGGAAAATGTGAAAAACGTTGCGCTGAAGGGAAGCACACCGCCGTGTGCGGCCATTCCATTCACGGCAGCTCCCATGGCGTGCTCGCGAACACCGAAAGCAATGTTCCGCCCGGCATAGCTCCACTCCCCGCCGACTGCGCCCAGCGTTCCCGGCCCCGACACATTCCGGCGATTGGAAATCTCCCAGACCCTTAAGGGCCGTCCTGGTGGATGGGTTCAGGTCCGCCGATCCGCCGATCAGGTTGGGGATGTGTTTGGCCAGAGCATTGATCGCCTCGCCGCCCGCCGCGCGTGTTGCGATCGGTTTATCGGTGGGCTTCCATTTGGGAAGATCTGCGGACCAGTTTTGCGGGAGCCTGCCGCTCACGATGCTGCTCGAACTCGGCGGCTTCCTTCGGAAACGCCTGCTTGTACGCGTCGAACTTCTTCCGCCACTCGTTCTCCACTTGCGCGCCGCGGGGAACCGCCTGCCGAAAATATTCCACCGAGTCCTGGGGCAGATAGAATTTCTCCATGGTCGGCCAACCCAGGGCTTTCTTGGTCGCTTGTAGTTCCTCTTCCCCCAGCGGATCCCCATGCGCGGTGAAGTTGTCTTGCTTATGAGGGCTTCCATAGCCGATGTGAGTCCGCGACAAGATCAATGATGGCCTTTGCTCCTCGGCCTGCGGCTTCGCGAATGCGCATGCTACGTCTTCGGTGTCATTGCCATCCGCGACGCTGCGCGTGTGCCAGCCGGATGCCTCGAAGCGCTTGGCGACGTCTTCGGTAAAATCGATATCCGGTGGCGCCAGCGAGCGAAATGTGATTCTGATCGTACAGATAAATGAGTTTCCCCAATTGCAGATGTCCGGCCAGCGAGGCGGCTTCCTGACTGACGCCCTCCATCAGATCGCCATCGCCGCAGATCGCGTACGTGTAGTGATCGACGATCTTATGTCCCGGCCGGTTATAACGCGCCGCGAGCCACGCCTCCGCAATCGCCAGCCCGACGCCGTTGGCGAAACCCTGCCCCAGCGGTCCCGTGGTGACCTCCACGCCGGGCGTCAGGCCGCGCTCCGGGTGGCCTGGCGTTTTGCTGCCCCATTTCCTGAAATGTTTGATCTCCTCGAGCGGCAGGTCGTAACCGGACAGGTACAGCAGGCTGTATAACAGCATCGACCCATGTCCCGCCGAGCAATACGAAACGATCGCGGTCGAACCATTGCGGATTCCGAGGATTATGTTTCAGAAACTGGGTCCAAAGAGTGTAGGCCATAGCAGCGGCGCCCATCGGCATCCCGGGATGACCGGCATTCGCGTTCTGTACGGCGTCCGCCGACAGGATGCGGATCGTGTTGATGCACAGGTTTTGGAGTTCTCTGTCCGGTTCCAGGTTCACGCGTGCCTCCAACGGTGGTGGATTGTCCAGCCGACCTTTCCATCCTACCTCGATCATGTCCGCGGCTATTGACCAAAGTCGGCTTGGTGACAGACAATCCGTGGTGCTGCTCGTGCCCAAAGCTCAACTGAGCGGAAGTGGATCGCGATGACTGACGACCTGGATCGATGGAAACAAGCCGCCGCCGAATCAGCGGCGGCGCAGGTAAGCAACGGGATGATCGTCGGCCTGGGCTCCGGGTCTACGGCCGCCTTCGCCGTGCGCGCGCTGGGGAGGCGCGTCCGGGAAGGGTTGCGCATCACGGGTATTCCGACGTCCGAGCGCACAGCCGCGCAGGCGCGAGCATTGGAAATCCCATTGTCCACGCTGGCGGAGCACTCTCAAATCGACGTCACCATTGATGGCGCGGACGAAGTCGAGGCCGGCAGTCTCAACTTGATCAAAGGCCGCGGCGGCGCGCTATTGCGGGAAAAGATTGTGGCCTCGGTGAGCAAGCGGCTGGTGATTGTCATCGACCAGACCAAGATGGTTGAGCGTCTTGGCGCCCGCGAATCCGTGCCGGTAGAAGTCATCCCCTTTGGTTGGCAGGTCGCGGCACTCAGGCTCGGAGATCTGGGCGCAAATCCCCTTCTCCGGAAGGAGACTGGCGGCGAGCCTTTTAAGAGCGATGGCGGTCATTACATTCTTGATTGCAAATTCGGCCCGATCGCCTCAGCTGAATCACTGTCTCAAGAGCTCGATCACGTGGTGGGCGCAGTGGAGCACGGGCTGTTCATCGGGATGACCTCGGAAATCCATGTGGGCGGCCCCGGCGGTGTGCGCGTCGTTGCCGCCTAATTAACTGCTTCACGGTTTTATTTGAAGTTCAACCCTTAGTCTGTAGAACCTTGCATAAAACTCTGGGGGATGTGCCTTCCCTTCAAAGTAGAACCTCAATTTCCTAATTCCGTTCTATTTCGCGGAACAGCTTCCGAAGGACAACGTGATGCGCGCTGGCTGGAGCGCAAGTGGATCACCGAAACGCGCCGGCCGCCACGGATGCCAAATACCTGAGAACCGTGCTCCGAGGCAGCATCAGGCGCGAGGGTGCCTCATGGATATTCTGGCCGGTATCCCCTCCGAACCAGGAATTCTGCAACGCCCGAACCTTGTTCGAGGCGCGTAGTGACTCCGTCGAGTGTGCACTCGCCTTCGGCCACCATCAACAACGGAAAGGCGAGATATCGATCCGAGGCCGATGGGCCGGGTTCCGATGTCCACGACCAGGTCATAGTCAGTGGCTCGGTCCGGACGGAGTACCGGATGTCCACCCCCGGTCCATGCATCTCGGCCTCCCAACTGCGCACGCCCTCATGGACATCGAATCGCAGCTGGCGGATGCGCAGCCTCGGCAGCCAACGCCGGGCTCCGCCCGAAGCTGCGAGGAATGCGGCCGAATATTCTTCATCGATCCGTCCGGCGCCATCTTCGGCGTGATAGCCGACGATCATGGTTCCGTTAGAGAATCGAACCGGCGCATACAGATACCAGCCGAAGGGCGCCACATCATTCGTTTCTGCCAGTACTCTCGGATGATCGTAGAAGCCTCCACCGGCTACTCGGATCTCTTGCCCGGCTGTACGCACGACGCCGCGCACGGTGCACGCGCCGACACACATGGAAAACGTGTTGTGTGGCAGGAGCGAGTCGGGCCAGAGCACCAGGCCGTGCGGCAAGACCTGCAGTTCCACGGCCAAAGAGCCGCAAGGCGACTGGAAACGCCAGAGCATTTCCGGCCAGCCTTCAATGCGGAAAAGCTCCATGTGGTCCTCGCCAAGACTGAGGTGCGTCGGATTGGCGCCGGATTCGACCGGTGTCCGGTCGTAACTATGGGAGAAGAGGCAGGCTTGTACGCCCGACTGGCTAATTACCTCAATACGATATGCCAGAGGAATGCTGGTACCCTCGGTGGGGTTCCAGGCCGTAATCTTCCCACCGAAATCTGCCCTGCCCAAATCCGATGCGCGCGGCGCGCATTACCGAGTTATCAAAGCTGCAAAACAACCAGTTTCCTTCGTAATCGTACTTATCGGGCGCCGTCGTGATGTTGGCGGTGGGAAAGGATTCCGGCGCGACAATCTCCCCGACTCTACCGGCCATCAAAGCGCTGCGTCCCGGTTGCCGAAGCGTCACCGCGATCTCCTCAGATCACTCGCCATCCCCAGCGCGAGCCGTCGTGATCATTCCTGACGTGTCCTTCCAATCCCATTGACCCGGCCGTGCGGGCAGGCTGTTAGCGCCGGCGTACTGGTTGCGAACGGCCTGCGTTTTCGCTGCCCAATCGCCGAGCGGATACAGGAGCTGGCGATAAATCAGGTAGGTCATGTCCACAGTGCGGACCGGGAGATGATCTTTGACGTCATCCACCTTGTTGACAAACCGCCGGCCGTTGGCCTCAGCCACGCGCGGGTACCAGCTTTTGTACCAAGTTGCAACGGCATCTGAGAGTGCCTGGTTCCGCTGCTGACGAATGTTCTCGGCGATATCGAGCGCACGGTCGAGAGCCGCCACGGCGCGTTTGCCGTCTGCCTTCGCCGCCGCGGCCTCTGCCGCCTGCAAAGCCGTGTTGATGCGCGCGAGGTCGAGCAGCATCTCGATGTTCTGCCGGTAAAGCTGGGCGATTGCGATATAAAGCTCCAGATTGTAGCCGTTAAACTCGGCCTGCCGGAGATCCTGGTGCAGCAGATCCAGCAGTTCGTCGTTCTCGGCCAGGAAACGGCCAGCCAGCTGCAAACGCCGGTGGCTCAGCGAAGTCCAGTCGTAACTCAGGGCGAGGACTCCCGCCGAAGGCACGGCAGGCAACGGCAGCGTCTGGTCCGTGGCGGGTTGCGGCGGATGGTTGATGCGATCCCAGTCACCCCAGATGGGCGTGCGCGCATCAGAAGCCACGGTCTCCCAGCTTTCCTTCCAAAACTGGCCCTGTTCGCTCAGGAGCTGGTAAATACGGCCCATATTGCTGGCGCCGGGTCCGTAGAAGAGCGGATAGAACAGATTCATAAGCTCCTGCTCGCCGGCGGCCTTGGGGTGCCAGCCCGCCGCTGAACCGGTGGCATAGCCCAGCCACATCACTTCGGGATGAATTCCCGTGTCTGCCCAGCCGGCGACAAAAGTCCCCATCAGGTCGGCGTTTTTCCGCGCGGGCGTGTTCTCGATGGTGTCGAGCATCTGGCCCACATAACCGGGGCCGTGATCCACCGCCTCGTAGGCGCCGCCGGACCGGCTAGGGATGTGGTCTCCCGGGGGCAGCAGGTAATAGTTCGAGAAGAGGAACTCTTTCCAGCCCACCGTGGAAGTGAAGATCATTTGCCGGATGCCGTGCGCCTTGAATACCGGATCAAAATCCGGCCCATAGACCTCGCTGTTCACCATGTAGCTGGGTAGAGAAGCGATGTCGTCAGGCTTCATCGGGTATTCGCCCCAGAACAGCACCGTGCGGCCCCGGTCATGCAGGTAACTCGCCGTCTTGGTCACGAACTCCGCCAGCAGTTTGCCAACACTGCCTTTTTCTTTCGCGGCGTCCGCCTCATTGCACTGGTCATTTTTCGCGAGCCCAACATAGTAGGGCTCGTCAGTGGAAAGCACAAAGTACTTCCCGCCTTTGTTGGCATCCAGCAGATCCTGGAACATTCCGGCGTACAGCTTGTAGGTTTCCGGATTGGTTACGCAGGCCTCGTAGTTGCTCTCCGGGTACTCACGAAGAGCCACATATTCCGGGTGCTTCAAGATGAATGCGATGTGCGCAGGCCCGTCCAGGTAGGGCATGACCTGGATATGGTATTTCAGGCCGTAATCGGTCAGCTCCTGGAACTCGGCGGCGGAAAGGGCATAGGGTTCGACCAGCGGCGCCGCGCTCTTGTACTGAAAATGGCCTTCGAGTTTGATGGAGAATGCGTTGATTTTATAGAAAGAGGCCTGGCGCACCGCTTGCTTCAGGATGGGCAAAGGCTCGAGGTGATGTGCGTCGTCCCAGTAGATGACGCGCAGCTCAAGATCGGGCCAATCGGCGATCTCACCCTCCGGCAGAAGCCAGCGGCCCCCGCGCGGCTTCAGCAATTGAATGAGCGTCTGCACCCCATAGAACAGGCCGGGCCCGGCGTTGGCCGTCACACGGATCTCCTGCGGCCCAAGTGTAAGCCGGTACGCCTGTTCTGCAATAGCATCCTTGTTCTTGTCGGTGGCTCCGTCGATGGCCACTGATTTAGGGGCCACGGCCAGCCGGATCGCGCTTCGGCCCGCACCCGCGTCGGCAAGATGCAGGCCAAATCGCTCACTCAACAGTTCTTTCAAAGACTGAACCGCGATGTCGTCGGCCTTCACACCGCGTTCCAGCACAACCTGCCATCCGTCCGTCAGGGCAAAATCGCGTTGTCCAAGCGTTACTTTTTGCGGAATCGGGAGAACGGTATAGCCGCGAGAGGTCAGGGGGAAACAGCTTCGGCCGGCAGGGGATGGAACCCAAAAAGCAAAAACACAGCGGCTAGCTCGGGCATGCCTCGTCTCCGAGTGTGCGCTTCGAATCTATACATTGGCTTCATCCTTGGGATTTTTGTGTGGCGAGTGGTCACCAGATTATAACTCCAACGCCGGGGACTTCTATCAGTTCAGCCACCGTTGCCAGCCGCGAACTCGTGCTCGCGAGCGCCGCATCCGTATCAGGTTAAGTGCACCGTCGGGGTCCCTCGCCAGGCTTGAGGCCGCGAATCAGTCTGACAGCCGATGGAACTAGCCTGACAAGCTTTTAAAGAACAAATCGAGGAGGTAAGGGCGCTCAGAATACTTTTTCCAAGCCCGGTTGCAAGGGTCAAAATGGGGTGGTCCCCTGGGCTGAGACAAACAGTTAAGACACTGTTGACCGTTCTGACCCGACCCGGAAAATGAGACAGGGGGTAAGTTGAGACCCAGCCGTCGGAGGTGGTCCGGATCCCCGTCCTTCCGGTATTCCGTCGGCTAAAGTAGCTCAATTGAGCCTCTCAATCAAAACCAGCCGTTCAGAAAAGCCCTTCGCCCTCATCTCAGGATCAGAAGGCAGATCCACTGTTGTGTCAAGGGCGGGCTGTTTTTGCCCGGCGACCGCGAACCCTTGACACGGCAGTGGATCTGCTTTATCGACGATGGGGAGGGCGAAGGGCTGGCACTCGACAGTCCGGGCGAATTCTTCCGGCGTACGATCGTCCAGGGCGCTGTGCGGACGTTTTTGGTTGTAGTCGCGGCGCCAGCGTTCCAGTTTTTCCCGAGCGTCGGTGAGATCGAAGAAGACTTCTCCGTTCAGACATTCGTCCCGCAGCCGGCCGTTGAAGCTCTCGATGTAGCCGTTCTGCACAGGCCGGCCCGGCCGGATGAAGTCGAGCTTCACGCCAGCTTGATGGGCCCAGGCGTCCATGGCTTGGCCGGCAAATTCGCTGCCGTAGTACCTGCAGAATGGACGCATGCGGGAACTGATACGCTGGAGGCACTTGGCCGGAGGGTACGGCAACGCAGGGATGCGACCGGAGCGCCGGGCCAAGCGCCGGAATGGCGTGGGGCGGCATAAGCCGCCCCGGAAGCCAGTCGATTCTGGCCAAAAAGCGCTAAATCCCAGGGGTGTGGGGACGGAGTCCCCATTTAAAAGTGACGCCCGACCTGGCGATTGGTCGGGTGAGTGGTCAACCACGGAAGTACTGAGCATTCTTGGAATAGGCATTTCTCCAAGGAGCAGACTTCTATGATTGACCACTTGCACTCTACAGCAGCTTCGAATCTGGTTGCAATCGATATTGCCAAGGACTGGAACGTCGCCTTGATCCAGGAAACATCGGGTCGACGTTGCCGTTTCAAGTTCGCCAATCGGTCCGCGGATCACAATGATTTCGTTCAGTACCTGCACTCGCTTTCAGGGACGGTGTGCATCGGAATGGAACCCACGGGCGATTATCACCGGACCATAGCGTATCGACTTCTCAGCGAAGGGTTCCAGGTCGTTTCGATCTCCTCACTGGCGTTGGCTCGTTTTCGGGAAGCCCGCTTCGGCACCTGGGACAAGAACGATCCCAAAGACGCCCAGGTGATGCTGGCGATGATGGCGCAGGGTTTGGTGCAGGTCTACTGGGACCCACTATTCTCCGGTTCCCACGACTGGCAGGAGCTTTCCAATACGTATTTCCAGATCACTCTGGCGCGGACACGGCTACAGCACAGTCTCCTGTTGCACCACTTACCGCTATACTTTCCGGAGTTCGCACGCTACTGGTATTCCACCCGGTCGGAATGGTTCATTCGCTTCCTACTGCGCTTTCCAACTCCTGCTGCGATTCGCGCGCTCGATCGCGAAGCCTTCATCGCCGAGGCCTGGGATCTGGTGGGTCGCAAGGTCTCCAAGCGGGCTAAGCTCCAAGAGATGTATACGCTGGCGAGCGAAAGCATCGGTCTTCCCGTCGCGCTCGATTCGCCGGCCATCGAGACCTTCCAGCTGCAACTGGCCAGGTATCTGGAGCTCAATCGTCAACGTGACCAACTGGATCTTCGCGCTCAAGAGCTCCTAGCTGGCAATGTAGACTTTCAGCGTCTCAAGACACTGCCCGGCATCGGCGCCATCACCGCGTTGACCATATTGGCGGAGGCCGGCGATCTCCGGCGGTTCCATCATCACCGGCAGTTTCTGAAGTACTGCGGCTTGGATCTCTCCAAGAGCCAGTCGGGCCAAGGCAAAGGACACGAAGTTCTATCCAAGCGGGGCAACAAGCGCTTGCGATTGGCCTTCTGGATGGCGGGTTTGGTAGCCGTTCACCAGCGCGAGAATGCATTCCGCGACAAGTATGAACGGTATCTGAGTGCTACTCCGTTCGACGCCGACCGCAAGCGTAAGGCGCTAACAGCGGTAGCGGCCAAGATGGCCAGAGTTGCTTACGCCGTCGTTAAACACGGTTCGGATTACCAATGCTTTTTCGAGCACCGACTTCCCAGTGGATCGATCCCTCTCACACGGGCCGTTGAGGCGTTTTCGACCTCGTAGATAATGGTTGGACCTTCCACTGGGGCCCTACGCTATTTCAAGCGCGGTGAAGACTGCGCCGCTGAGCGCAGATCTTGTGTGCATTATGTTGAGCGGGGTCCTTTTCACGTGGAGACCACTGGTACTCTCGGTATTCGTAATCGCTCGTTCGGGCGCTCGACCGCGCGAAAGCGAGGCCCCACGAGTGTTGTGTCTTACCACCGAAAAAATGCTTGCATTTAGCCCGTTATCGGTAGTGATCGACTCCGGCACGCCGCGGGCTGCCACCAGATGTCTCATTCGCTCGACGACTTTCTCTCCCGTCTGCGAACGATCCGCATACGCGCACAGGCACTCCCGCGTGTACTGATCTACCACCGTCAGGATGCGGAACCAACGGCCATCCATCAATCGATCACTCACAAAATCCATGCTCCAGCGCTGGTTCGGCTTCACAGCTCCGCTCAACGGAACCCGCACGCGCGCTGCGCGTTTCGCACGTCTCACTTTTTGCACCTGCAGACCTTCTTCCCGATACAGGCGGTAGACCCGCTTCGCATTTACCTTCCACCCCTCGCGCCGCAGCAGGATGGTGAGCCGGCGATATCCGTACCGAACCCGGCTACCCGCCAGATCCCGCAAGCGCATGCGCAGTTCCGCCTGCCCATCGCGCCGACTCTGATACCGATTGATCCAACGCGTGATTCCCATCAGCCCGCAGGCTCGCCGCTCACTGAGCCGATACGCCTGGCGCACCTTGCGTACCAGCTCGCGCCGCCTCGCGGGCTTCAAGCCTTTTTTGATAGCACCTCCTGCAGAATGTGCTTGTCCAGCGTCAGGTCCGCCACTAAGGTCTTCAGTTTGCGATTTTCTTCGCGCAACTGGCGCAGCTCGCGCAGTTCGTTCAAGCCTAGCCCGGCGTATCGCCGCTTCCAACTGTAAAAGGCTTGTTGCGACACGCCCATCTCCCGGCAAATGTCACCCGCCTTCTTGCCCGCTTCCGCCTGGCGCAACGCGTAAATGATCTGCTCTTCGGTGTGGCCTTTTCTTGGCATTCGTCCTCCTTCCGCTTCCGTTCAGAGGACCACATCCGGCCGTCCGTCTCAACTTTCCAGTTGTCTCGTTTTCGGGTTTTGGGTCAAAACCGTACATTACCAATCTGAAGAACGTTTGGGCTAAAGCGCTGCAGCGCGCTCGTGTGACCTATTTCTCGCTGTACAAGTTGCGCCACACGTTCGCAACCCGGCTGAGCTCGGGTGGTGCCACCGACCATTTCGTCATTCAGATGTTGCGGCAGGAGGATGCGGGCGTTCTTAAGGGTTACAGCCAGGCGACGCTCAGCATGAATCAGGCGAATTTTTGAACAGTTTTGGTGCAAGAACAGCAGTTGAGGCGGCCATGAAAAAGCTGGAACCGTTGAAGCGAAACGAATTGCGTGGTGGGCGGTCGCGGGCTCGAACCGCGGACCTTCTGCTTGTAAGGCAGACGCTCTAACCAACTGAGCTAACCGCCCATGGCCGAATCTTCTCATTCTAAAACATTTCTTCCAGCGCCATCAGCCAGTTTAGTGTCATTAAGTGTCAAAACGCTTCAATTGACGCTGCCCACGACCGCAGTAACCAGCTTGTCCGACATGACCTCGACCGCCTGCCTTCGCCGGTTTAAGAACTTGTTGAATTAGCCTTCGCGCCGGTCGCCCGGTTTCAGTCTGAGCATTTCCGATCACGTTGCTGCGACATTTTCTGGTCCTTTTGGCCTCTGTCACGCCGTGCAACTGCCCCATGGCGCTCGCAACTACGCTCCGGCCAAAGCGAGTCGCGGGATTCTCCACAGGTTGTATGCCGCCACCGCGTACTGAAACAGCCAGCTCACCTTCTCCAGACCGCGCAGTTTTACCTTCCTCATCCCGGCCACCGATTTGAGCCACCCAAACGTCCGCTCGATAATCGGCCGCCGCGCTTGGCTCAGGGCATAGCCGCTGCGTTTTGTGGTCCGGCCGTCGATGGCACTGCGCCGGTTCTTGTTATTTTGGGCCACGTGCGGCGTAATATTCATGGCTTGCAAGGTGGTCACCAGATCCCGGCTGTCGTAGGCCTTGTCTGCTCCCACGGTGAAGCGGTTCCCACACTTTTTCTTCCGCATCGCATCGGCCATCAAGATCGCCGCGTCGGCTTCGGCTGTTCCGTCGGCCTGTGTCAGCATCGCCTCCACGATGAACCCGTGCCGGTTCTCCACCATCACATGGCCCAGGTAACTCAACTTCGCTTCGCTGCCACGCGACTTCTTGTAGAGCCGGGCATCCGGATCGGTCTTGGAGGCGTGTGTTTCATTGGTCCGCTTCTCACCATGGAAGTTCGCGCCGCTGCCGGTATCATCGTCACCACCGTCTTTGCGCTGGAAGCTCTTCTGGCTAGCCCACGCCTCGATCAGCGTACCGTCCACCGTGAAGTGCTCCTTTGATAGATGCCGCTGTGCTTGCTTCAGCACCTCACCGAAGAACTGCCGCGCCACCACTTCGTTCAGCAACCGCTCCCGGTTCTTGCTGAACACCGCGTGGTTCCACACCGCCTCGTCCATTTCCAGACCGACGAACCACCGGAACAGCAGGTTGTAATCCAGATGCTCCATCAGCATCCGTTCACTGCGGATCGAGTAGAAAATCTGCAGCAACAGCGCCCGTAGCAGACGCTCGGGCGGGACCGATGGCCGGCCGTTCTCCGCGTACAGCTCGTCGAAGCGCTTCGACATCGTCGTCAGAATCTGGTCCACCAGCTGCCGGATTGGCCGCAATGGGTGATCTGCCGGCACCCGCTCCTCCATCGACACGTAGCTGAACATCCCGCCTTGCTGCTTCTCGTTTCCGCGCATTACAACAAGACGCTTTCTATATGTTCTTGGCTACACCAGGCCAGCCTTTTTCAACAAGTTCCTAAGGCGTTATGCTGCGGACCGCTGGGGTATGAGCATCAAGTATTGAAGCTGGGTCCGCAGCGCATCGAAGTGGCGGACCACGCTGGTTGCCTCCACGCTACTCCAGCCGAATCGGTAAAGCATCAACTTCACCTCCACCTGCATGGTGTTCACCGCAAACCGAAATTGCGCCTTGAACACCACCGTGGCCAAGTCTGTTCGATCCACCTTAGAAGTGATAATGAGCAACTTGATCGCTTTGCAGATCCCGTTGAAGTCGCCGGACAACTGCTGCATGTAGCCGCGAAAAATTCTCACCCGCGCCCGGCGAAAGCTTCTTTCCATCTCGCGTGTACTACCAGGGTGAGAAGCAAGGAAGTTCTGATCCCCTTCTGCCAACAGGCGCTCCATTGGGCGGTAGCGAGTGGGTGAGAAGATCGTTTGAGGGTCCCATGGCGTTGAGGGAGTGCTGTGCCGCGATATCAGTTTCGCGAAGACGACACAAAGACCGATGGCTGGAAGGATGAAACCGACTGCCCCGCCGATGATCACAACATCCATGTGGTGCCTACAAGTCTTATCGTCCCATTCCAGGGCAAAAATACCAAGATTGTCATCGAGCGTATGTCCATAGTAAACATTCCCGGTTTGAAAATACGATGGCTTCTGGCAGCCAAGGCTACCTCAGCCATAGACCAAAGTTAGCGTGATCGAACTTCATCGACTGGCAGGAGACGATTGGCCTTGAGCATGAAGCGCCGATGGGCGGCTGCGAAGAAGGCGGGGGAGGAAGAGGTTGAGTCGGAGGAGTGTGTCGACCGCCAAGACGGTGGCCAGGAAGACCGCCGTTGGCACGAAAAAGAAGGTCGCATTTGGAGAAGGCTGCGGTTCAGAAGCCGACAAAGCTCAGCTCACGCGGCCCAAAGAAGAAGATGATCTACCAGGCTCGGCGAAAGTCTTTGCCTGCCATGTAGCATGCGGACTTCAGAGGCCGCTGTCATCGTGGGAAGCTTATGCGCTGTGGCAACCAAGAGGCTGTCCAGACAGATCTCCTGATGTGGATTGGCTCCAGGCGGACCAAGAACTGACAACCTCACGGTGAAGGCTAGCCCCCGTTTTCAAGAGGGACGTGAGGTAGAGAGGATCACCGGCGTAACACGTACACGTGGCCCTGCTGATCTCGCGCAAGGGGGAAATATCCCCTTCCTGTAAAGGACTTTCGGGGTATGCCGAAAATTACCGGCCAAAGTCGTGAGTCATAGGGCTCATCTGATCGGGCAGGTCCAGGTACGCGCCACTGAAGGTCAGGCCTTTATATATCGGCAGCGTTACCTCCACCACATTTTGCTGGCCTGCTTTCGTTTCGCCCGTCAGGTTCACGAAGTAGCACCGCGTCACCTTGTCGGGCTGGTGCCGTTTGGTCTTGAATTCATGCACCGACCGGGATACGCCATTCACCAGCACCGCGAAGGAGCCCGGGGGAACCGGACGGTTGTCCGCGCTCAGGCCGAGCATGCGGTCCGGAAGCCAGTTGTTGTTGGCATCCTCCATTTCGTTCTTCATCAGGAGAACGAGGTAGGCCTTATCATGGGCCCACGGCTCAGATGACCACTCGGATTCCGATGCGGAGTTGGTCAAATAAGGCTGGCCATTCGCCGGGAAGTCGAAGTCGGCTCGTAGCGTAGCGCTGTCCGCGTTCGATTTCACGACACTCCAATTGCCCACGTACCGGCGGGCCTCCGCAACGCGGGTATCCTCCGGCTGAGCGTGGCGCTTTGGATCGGTGGCCTGGACCGGCGCGATCCAAACGATGCGGACCTGTTTGGCGGGCACAGTGATGCGCAGCTTGCCGCCCTGCGGATAAAGCCCGCCGCCGGGACCTTGCAGTGTCATACCGCCCGGGAAAACCTCCTCCACGCCGAAGCTTGCCGTCCGCGGCGCATCCAGGGCAAGCGCCAACTCAGCTACCTGTTCCACGGCTGAGGGGTTGAGCAAGAAGACATAACCACGGTCGCCTCGAATATGGGCGAATCCGGAAAGGGCGTCCGCATCGCCCTGCCAGACATCCCCATAGTGGAGTGTCCGGTTGAACAGCTTGTCGGTCTGCTTCAGGTAGTCCTTGTTGTCACGCGCCCACTTGAGCCAGTGGCGGGAGAATTCCGTCTCGCTTTCCGGGATGTTGTCCGGTATGGAATTGAACGTCACCTGGCCCGCCATTGCGATGGCACTCAGCAGCCCGTAGCGGAACCCGGCGCGATCGTGGTTCAGCGACTCCTGCCCGTAGTGGTTCGGACAGTTCAGCATGCGGAACCAGGGGCGGAGAAATACAACATAACTGCCGAAGGCGTAGACGCGGTTCATTTCGGCGTAGAGGCGGTCGATGTGAAGGTCTGGCTCGGTAGCCGACCAGTGGTCGCCCAGGTAGCCTCCGTAAAATGTGCCGTGCGCCCGGCTGTCCAGGTAGCGCACGAATTGCGGGTTGGTGAATCCTCCGTCGGCACCGAGCATGATCCCGGGGCTGGCCTCTCTCAACTGGCGACCGTACTTCAGCATCCGCATGCCCTGCGCGTAGATGGAGTACTTCCCGGGAAGGTGGCCGTGGCTGGTGTCATAACACGGATAGGTGGCGAAGAAATCGGCCCAATGCATCGCACGAAGGTGGTACGTGCGGGCCAACCCCACCATTTTCTGGAAATAGACCTCGGCCTGCGGTGACAGCAGACAGGAGAACGGCTTGAAAGGCTCGCCCCCGGCCCAGGCAGTGTCGGACCCGAAGTCGGTCCACCAGCCGGTGTTGATCAGGTGGCGGTCCGCCAGTTCGACGAAACGTTGCACCAGATCGGGCGGCGCGCCAACGATCTGGTGCATTCCCTCGTACCCGTCCATATACCGAATTCCCATCTTCTGGGCGGTCTCCATGATATGGGCAGTCCATTCGGGCCGCTCCACCAGTTTCTGTAGACCGACTTTCGCGGACCAGCCCTCACAGTAGACGTCCGGCCAGGTGTCCGACGTCGGCGAGACGCGGGCGTGATACTCGGTGATCCATTCGCGGATGCCGCGGTCCCAACCGCGCATGAATTCGCCGCGTTTCTTGTAAATGCCGACCGCGGCTTTTTCGGTTTCGAGGGACTTGCCCGCGTCCAGTGCAGCGCCGGGGTAGTACGTGAGCGCGTCGCCGGCGTGATCCCAGTAGACCGTCTCGATCGCTGAGAAGAAGCCGCCCTTCTCCATGCGGGTTACGGGATACGTGAGTTCTTGACCCGCCATGAGGTCAGCGGGGTGGGGAAGTTGCAGGGAAGAAAGTGTGACATCCAGCACTTGCAGGATGCCGCCGCTCTTATTCTTGAGCCTGAGCCATTTGTGATAGAAGTGGTCGAGTTTCGCGAGCTCGTAGTGCACGGTGACATCGAGTGTGTCTGATGTGAGATCGACGCGGAGACGGGTGGCGCTCCCGTCGGAGCCGGCGGTATCCGATTTGGCGATCTTGAAGGACGATGGCGTCAGCGTGCCGGCGCCGGTCCTGATAACAAAGGCGGTGGAGTCCGGGGCGTCCGCGCTCTCTCCGGTCACTCTATTGGTAAGCCGGGTCTCGGAGAGCGTGCCGGTAGCGGAGACGTCCAGTTGCAGGAAGCCATTACGCAGCTGGTAGGAGCCCGCCGACGGGTTCTCCATGGCGCACGCCTCCTTCGCCCAGCGGCTCTCAGCCACGATGAGCGTCGGCGCAAGCGTATCCGAGAAGACGCGCGTCTGCTTCGGCTCAATCACCAGCGGGCCCACTGGCTCGTAGGCATTGTCTCCGCTCGGCGGTTCGTTATAAAACCGGGTGTAGGCGTGAGACTCGGTCAAAAGAGGCCGGGCGATGCGGTTCGGAGCACCGACCCACTGGAAGGGCACATCCTTGTAAGCTTCGAGTTCGCTCACGTAAATGCCGAGCCTGCCCGGCGAGCGGCGCCCTTCCGGGTCCGGCGGTTCGGTGAATAGCAGACGGATGCGCGTCGTCGAGACGGGTGGGAAGACGTACCGCACGGTGCTTGTCTCGGTGCCGACCAACTCGGCGTTGATGTCTTTCCAACCCGAGCCGTGCCAGTATTGGAGGCGGGCCCACTGCTGAGTGCGGGCGGTAGCGGGTCCACGCACCATTTTGCCGTCGAAGTAGCGTACCACCACGCTCGAAAGCGACTGCGTTTGTGGCCATTCCAGGCCGAGGTCGGCAGGCAAGTCTTCCGGCCGCACCTCCCAGTAGGTGTGGAGGCTGCCGTCATTGGCTCGATCCGGTTCATGCTCGAGAACGATGGGAACGCCGCGTTCCCAGGACGTCACGCGCGCGTCCATTGCCTGCAATCCGAGGTTCTGCGGCGAGACAGCCAACGACGGCGCTGCGACCAAGAGCACGGACAGCACGACAGGGGCGAGCCCGAGATCCCGAATGGGTCCCTGAGTAGCGTAGGGTGGCATCCTTCGCCGGCGAGGCCGGCTTGAGGTCCATTCTAGTGAGCATGTGTTTACCGGTGAAAGTTGTATTCATATGTTTTACCGCCGAATTCGATTTCCGTCAGCGTTCGCGAACGACTGGGTGCCGCACAATTCCGTATGGCGGTCTCTTGACATTCGGGCGAGGAGACTTCACTACCTTGAACTGGCCGCATGGTTGCCCTCGGCGAACAAAGTCGATTCTTCTTGTCGGCCACATCCGACGAATACGGCGCCTGAAGCGCGTTCGGCCCCTCGCGGTCCGATCGTTGAACAGGCCGGCCAGCCAGGGGGCCGATAACCAACAGGAATGCCAGAACGGTTCGCATGCCACTTCCCCCAAGGTCGACGACAAGTTTGTTAACACCGATTATGTGATTATGCTCGTTCTGGCCAAACCTGTGCATGGCGAATTGCTATTTGGGGCAAAATCAGGTGTTTTTTCAGGTTTGACAGCATGCCAGGATGCGTGAGGTCGTCATTTTTTTCGTTCATTTGATCGCCACCGTCTTGCGGCTGGCCCGGCCTACCTTCAGCGAGTCCGGCCACTGCCGCGATCCGCCCGGCCATGCTTTCGTCTCTCGCGTGCCGTCCAGAGATGGCCGCCAAGTTCACTCTAAGGGAATCGTTGTCAAAACAGCCTCAAAAATGCGTCGGAACAGCGCGTTTTGTGCGTCTCCCATTGTGCAGCGCCACTTGTAAGCTCAGAATAAAAGCAAGCATGCTATGTTTCCCGTCTCGAACACGGCAATCGCCTTGGACCAATCCTAAAGGAGTCGAATCGTATGAACCGAAAAACGCTTTTGATCGCTGGCGGAGCCCTTGTTGTAGGAGCGTTTCTACTGGGTTTTGTCCCGCAGTACCTGAAGGCTAGGGATCTCGACAACCAACTCAGTGCGTTTCGACAGCAACTCAACTCGGAACAAGAAATCCCAGATGGACGAGCTTGCGCTGCTGTGCGGGTACGCTTACTTGGAAACAAATCTCAAGAATTACGGTCTGGCGAGCCATAATTAGCCGCTGCCTCTGGTCTTGCGCAGATCACCACCAGAGAATCGGGCGACGTCGTTGACGGTTTAAACGGCCTATTGATCCCCCCTCATGACCTCGATCTCTCTCTGCAGCGCAATCCTCAAGCTCTATCAAGACCCGGAACTTGTCCGGGAGATGGGCGACGCGGGGACGTCGACGTGTGGTCGAGCAATTCACATGGGACCACTTCCGTGAACGGATTCGACGAGCGTACCGAACTGCGATCGCGCTGCGGAATAGCTAGAGGTTCTCCGAAAAGGTAGTCAGTCTTTTTTAGCGGGCGAGGCGTTAATTCTGGCGCGGTGCTTGCAGTTTTGTAACTCTCAGACTGTGAGTACATTAGCGAGCTGCGGAAAACTTTTGGCCATCGTTCCTGATCTGGCCAACCGACCTCGACAGTTAGTCTTTTTGACCCCCATCGACAGCCAGTTGAACGATTTTCTGAACGAGATTCACCAAATCGCCCGCTTCGAACCCTCGATCGTGGAGCGCATCGACGAAGATCTCGACCTGCATGCCAAAAAGAAAAAGCTATTGCGCCTCGCCGACGCAGAGTTTCTCGCCGGCGAGACCCTTGATCTGCCCAAACTGCAGCTTCAGTTGCGCGAGCTCGAAATCGATAAGATCGAATTGGAGACAGGCCGGCCCCGCACCGATGCCTATATCGTCTATCTTTTCCTGATGCTGCGCGGTTTCAACGGTGGCTGCAAAGACCAGCACGCCCGTCTGTTGCTGGAGGAATCTGTCACGCTCAGACTTTGGCTCGAACATCTGGGGCTCCAATTGCCGCCCGCCAGTACTCTCAGCGACAACCTGAATGCGGTAAGCAACCAGACCCGCGCTCTGATTCATCAGGTGCAATTGCGTTATATTCTGCAACAGGGTCTGGATGATTTTCAGAAGTGTTTCATCGACAGTACCGCGGTAGAAGCCAACACCGAGCGGCCCACTGACTCGACCATCTTGGTTAGATTGATCGCTCGGGTCTGCACCACTGGCGGCAACCTGCATCGATTGGATCTACCGGACATGAATCCGATCGGACTCTTGGAACAGCGGCAAGAGCTCCTACGCCTGAGCCAACAGATTCATTTCCTTACTGGCAAAGCGCGAGGAGAAGCCAAGCGCAAGAAGTTGTACTTCCAGTTAATCCGGCGGGTGCGCAGATTGCGCAAACGTCTGCTGCGCGATCTGGAGTTGGTTCGCCAGAATCTGGAGGGCCGTTGCGATCTGCCACCGAGTCGGCGTCTGCTGGGCGAAGAAGCCCTGTGCCTTATTGCCGACGATCTGGCGGCGTTGGATCAAACCGCCAACGTTTGCGAAAGACGGATCATGGCGCAGGAGAAAGTGCCGGTCGCAGAAAAGATCATCAGCCTAAGCGACTCGGATGCCTCCTTTATCGTTAAAGGAGGATGGAACACCGTGGTGGGTTACCGGCCGCAACTGGCACGCAGCGGGAGCGGCTTTGTCACTGCACTGGTGTTGCCTCGGGGCAACGCCGCCGACAGCCGGCACCTTGTTGCGATGGTTAAGGAACAGATCACTAACACCGGAGTCATCCCTAGGATGGCCAGCGCCGATGACGGCTACAGCAGTCAAGAGGGACTAGAGGAAGTGCTGCACCTTGGGGTCAAAGTGGTCAGCATCAGCGGAGCCAAAGGCAAGAAGCTCCTCCAGGCGCAGCAATGGAAGAGTCGAGCTTACCGACAGGCACGAGCCGAGCGCAGCGCGATCGAGTCACTGGTCTTCACTTTGAAAGAGGGCTTTGAATTCGGAGAGATGGCGCGGCGGACCCATGAGAACGTGCTGGCCGAGATGTTGGAAAAAGTGCTCGCTTACAATGTCTCTCAGATCATCCGAGTGCGGAAAAAGCTTTCAGAGCCCGAACAGATGGAGCGGGCAGCGGCTTAATTAAGATCAATTACTGCCAGGCGGCAGTGTGAAGGGAACAATGTCTAGTCGAGTCAAACAAAGTATGGTCACGCTAACCTAAATCAAAAATAAATGCTGTGAAAGTGCGGCGGCGGCACAACAAACTGGGCCCTCCGCGCTGCCTAGCAGTTCATGACCAAAAGCCCGTTAACCCTTTTCGGAGAAGGTCTAGCTAGCCTGTCCCTTCAATTGGCCGCAATCAAAACGGCACTTCCCGCTGCATTGCGATCGATCCTGGCCTCCGCACGGTCGTCGCGTCAAGACGTGACTTGCTGAACAAGACCAGTCTTCCATCCATGAAGTCGGATCGCGTTTTAAAGAGCTTTTCTAGTTGCTCGTTATAAAATTTCCCGTCCCACTGGGCGTTCAGGCTAAAGACGATCCGGCCATTCGGTGTGAGGTGCCCCGCTAAATCGTCAAGCAGAAAATCCCAGTCGTCCGGGCCCCAGATCATTTCCGGCTGATCTTGATGGTTGAAGCAGATCATCCAAGCCGTAATCAGATCGAATCTGCGACCGTCAAAATTCGGGAGCGGGACCTGCTTGATCACAGCGCAGGGGATGCGTTCGATCGCCAGCAGTCGAATCATCTGTTCGAAGATCGGGTCGCCCTCAAGATCAATGCCCAGTACCCGTGCACCAACCTGTTTCACCACGAACAGAAAATAGCCGCAGCCGCAACCGAGATCGAGAACCTCGCGTGGCGGGTTAAGTACCAGACCAAGCTTTCTCACCTGCTCGGTGCTTCGTACCAGCCATTTGCGTGTGTCCAGGTATTTTGTCCATTTTGATTGCTCGCCGCCGGCGTAGGTGCGTGCGAACTCGTTAAGCTCCCGCGCGTCAATTTGAGCGAGCAGATTATCGACCTTCAGCCTCTGTTTCCGTGCACGAAGATCGCGACGCAACGCGCGATCGGAATAGATTTTTGCGACCGATCGCAAACGGCCAGGAGCGCTTTTAAAAAACCAGCGTAGCCGGTTAACATTCCGCATGCCGGCTCCCGTCGCGTAAGTATCAAGTTGAAATGCTTTTTTGAGTTTTCGTTTGAAATCCACGGTGTTCCTCTTCTCTAAGATGAAATTTGCGCCTTGATAAGCGCAGTCTCCTGTCGTGACAGCAAACCGCCGTTTCCGGAATCAATCCCCGCCTGCAGCGAAACAACAAACATTGTCCAACACAACGGTTTAATTTCCAACAAAGGTTGCGGAATAGAATTTTATCCAAATCGGAGAACTCTGAACGCCGAACGGCGAATGCCCACCTTGACGCTCCGAATGGACAAGGGTACGATTTGGCACCTTGAGAACCGTAAATCTCCCCGTTGGACGAGGTGTTGCCAACCTCAGTTTGTTTTGGACGGTGATTGCAGCCGCAACCAGTTTGCTGGGTCCACTCATCTCAGTCAAAGCTGACCCTATCAGCGATCTTCGATCCCTATCGGTATTCAAAGACGCGGATCTGAACAAATTGGCCAGTGGCGACATCTTGGCGTCCAAGGGGCCGGCGATGGGTTTCGCCCGTGGTTTATCGGTTCAAAGCGCCTATATTGTTCGGGCGCCCGTAAAGACCACCGTTAGCCTTCAGCAGCAATGGAATCCGAGCCGACATCCGGAGTTGAGGGTCTACGCTCAAGGGGATTTTTCCGGGAAAGCGACCCCCGCAGATTTTCAAGGTCTCGCGTCGGCTCGCTCAACCTCGGTAAAAGCGTTCGTCGACGCCACGCTGAAATTGCCGCAGGAGGCTTCCAAACTTCAGCTCAGCAATGCCGAGGCAAAATCATTTACCGCCGGGGGTGCGAGCGACGGCGCAATGCCGGGCAGTGTAGTGGCATTCTGGAGTAAGGTCCTCGCGGAGCGGGCCCAAAGTTTCGCTTCCGGCGGTCTGAGCGCTGAAGCGCCATATGAAACTTCTGGATCTCCCGTTCGAGTGGACGAGGAAGTATCGCGATTGATCCGGGAAAGCGGCAACGTGCGATCTAATTTTGGTTCCCTGATTTCTTCGACATCGATCGGCGGCGGGCGCGGTTCCCTGCCGTCATCACAATCCTGGCAGATATTCGATGCCGACGGGTTGGCGGCGGTCAGTCTGACGGCTTCCTATGGGAAGCCTGCGGGCGACGGCTGGCAATCGGCAGATCTCCAATATTACGCAAGCGGAGCAGTCTACGGGGTGATAACGTTTTATCAGCTCTGGCCTGTAAAGGTGGATAATCAGGATGCAACGCTAGTTTGGAGAGTCGATATGACATCGGCTGCGCAGCTCGGTGAACTGCGCGGAGTCGAACGACTGGGTTCCGGCGCTGCGATGATGAGAGAAATCCAGAAAAGCGTTAAAGCTTTTCTTCACGACAACTCGCGTGGTAGATGATTTCGCGACGGTTATTTGTGACGGCTCATGAAAACTCGCGTACGACCGCTTTATGCAGCACAAGTCTGTGCGTGCTTGTTTTTTTTTGGCCTGGGCAAAGCGACGTTAAATGCCCAAGGCGCTTTCAAAACTGTTAGTGGATCTTCCGCGTCGGCGCTTTCTTATGAATTAGACGCGGAAAGTTCTTTTTTCGGAAGTGGGGCCGCCAACGCTGGCTCAACGAATTTTGGGGATATTACCGAGATCAGCAGTTCGGCCAGCTTCGTATTGTCTGCACAAGTCCGAGACACGGTGTTGCTGCGACTTGGGATTGAATGGCAGCGTTATTCTTTTGATCCGGAGGCGCTCGCCCCGGTTCCCGATTCGATCCAAGGGCTGGATTTGGCAATTGGCGCGGATCTGCAAGTTTCGCCGGCGGTTCTTCTGCGGATTGAGGCCCATCCTGGGATCTACAGCGAGTTTCGTAACGTTTCCTGGCAGGATTTCAATGTGCCTTTCGAAGTGGCCGCCACGTATTTTGTGAGTTCGGATCTCCTTTTTATCGGAGGGATCTACGTCGACGTGAACAGTAACCTTCCTGTATTTCCCATCGTTGGCATCCACTGGAAAGTCTCCGACAAATGGGTACTCGAGGGCATCGCGCCGCGTCCGCAAATTCAGTATCTCCTGTCCGATCGTGTCACGCTGTTCGCGGGCGCCGATTTGCGCGAGGCGACTTTTCGGGTGGACAGCCAGTTTGGACAGACTCGAGGAATTCCGAAGCTCAACGACGCGATACTGGACTATTTTGAAATTCGGGCCGGAGCCGGTCTAACCTGGAAAGTCTTCAAGAACGTCAACCTCGACCTGGAGGGAGGTTGCACTCCCTATCGGCGCTTCGAGTATCCGCGGGCGGATGGGTACAAAGTCAAGTCTGAGGACCTGGTGCCGTACATTCGGATCGGACTCTCAGCAAAGTTTTGACCTGACCAGCAGTTCTGAGGTATCCATCTCCAAAGGATTCAAGGAGAGAGAGATCCTTTTTGCAATTTCATGCCCGAACCGCTCATCGTCCTGAAGAACCTCTCGAAGAGGTTTGGCAAAAAGAAGGCCGTAAACAGGATCACGATGTCGATCTCGGTCGGTGAGATTTTCGGATTTCTGGGAGCCAATGGTGCAGGCAAAACAACAACGATCCGCATGCTTTGTGGGTTGACCAAGCCGACCGCTGGCAGCAGTACTATCGGCGGTCTGAAAATCTGGAGAGATCGATTTAGAATCCGGTCGCGTTTTGGCTATGTGCCGCAGAAATTCAGCCTTTATTCGGACCTTACGGTGGGCGAGAACCTTCGTTTTTTTGCCGGTGCTTATCGAGTTCCCGCCAACAAAATAAGAGATCGAACGCACAAAGTGCTCTGCGACTTAGACCTGGAAACGCGCGAATCAGAGAGAGCCGGAAGACTGTCCGGCGGTTATAAACAGCTTCTGGCAATCGCATGCGCGCTGATTCACGAGCCGACGCTGCTTTTCCTGGACGAACCAACTGCGGGCTTGGATCCAACGCATCGTCAGGCGATCTGGGATTTGATTTATGAATTGAGCCAGACTGGAACGACAATTTTCGTTACGACGCATTACATGGACGAAGCTGAGCGTTGCACAGATGTCGGATTCATCGACGGAGGTCGACTGATCGCGAAGGGATCGCCGCGCGATCTGAAAGAGAGTCTCAAGGGACATCTCCTGGAAGTGCAGATCGAACCGGCCATGACGGCGATGTTTGAACTCCGCAAATTACCTGGGGTGTACGGAGTCGATCTTCGGAGCGGAAATTTACGTCTTCAGGCAGAGGACCCGGATGCACTGCTGCATTCATGGCAGATCCATTGGCCATTTCCTGACTTGAAATTTTTGGGGTTCAACTTGGTTGAAGCTGACATGGAGGATGTTTTTCAGGCTTATTCCCGAGGCTACTATCAGCAGGCCGAGGAACACGAGGAACCGGCACAATTGGCATACAAAGTATGATCTCTTGGAACGCAATCCTGGCCATCGCCTATAAAGAGTTCGTCCACGTGTGGCGCGATCGGCGCGTGATGTTTCTGATCGTGGTGTTGCCGCCGTTTTTTACGTTTCTGTTCGGGCATGCCTTTGAGAATTCGACTATCCGCGATGTGCCCACGATGTGCATCGATTCCGACCACAGTCAGCAGAGCCAGGAGTTTCTGGCACTCCTTAAAGCGAAAGACATCTTCGATTGGAAACCGTGGCGTGGCGACCCGGAAGGCAAGATCGACCTTTTGCCAGCCGGCGTCGACGCGGCCATCGTGGTTCCGGCGGGTTGGAGTAAAGGATTGCGTGACGGTGAGCCGAAACCAATCCGCGCTGTATTGGACGGAACGGACACGAACACCGCGCCTTCGGTGCAGGGAGTTCTGCAGGAAACGCTCGGCGATTACCAGAGCAAACAGAGGGATGCGCTCATCGAGAATCTACCGGATGAGGTGATAGAACTCGGCAAGCAGCTCCCAGTGGATATTCGGCATGAATTCGCTTCGATGATGGCTCCCTGGGACGTCAAGATCGAAATGCTTTACAATCCGAAGCTGTCATTCATCGATTACGTGATGCCGGGCATTGTCGGTCTCATCTTGCAGTTGATTACGGTGACATTGATTGCCAGCACGATCACTCGAGAGCGCGAAGTTGGAACATTGTCGCAATTAATGGTTACGCCGTTGCGCCAGACAGAGATCGTCATCGGCAAAGTGCTGCCCTATCTGGTGATTTCGATGTTTTTGATCGCCAGCACCATCGCGGTGGGCAACCTGCATTTTGGCGTGAAATTCCAGCAGCCGTTGTTACTCTCGATCACCTGTTTTTTGTTTCTGCTATTCTCTCTGGGACTTGGATTGCTGATTTCAGCGTTCTCGCGCACTCAGACTCAGGCCATCCAGATTTCGATTTTCTTTCTCTTGCCGGTCATGTTGTTGTCGGGAGCATTTGCCCCGTTGAGCCAGCTTCCGAGACCGGTCCGCATTTGTTCCGAGCTTTTTCCTCTCACGCACTTTTGCCGGGCCTTTCGGAATGTGAATCTTCATCACAGCCATATCAGCTCGATCGCCGGCGATCTGGCTTTTCTCGCGGTGGGCGCAATTGTGACCTGCGCGGGTGCCTCTTACCTTCTGAGAGCCATAGACGAGTAGCCCGGTTCTTCGGTCTCGCTCTTAATTACGATCCTCCTCGTTGTCGTCCTCGGTTTCTTTTGGCGTGGGTGGGGATAACGGAGTTGCGTGGCTCGCTCGTTCGCGGCTTTCTCTCAGCGGAAGCGACTTTTGACGGCAGCGGTCAAAGATCGCGAACGAGGACGACGACGAAACCGACTATAAGGACGGGACCGACTATAAGGACGAGGAACGATTGAGGGGGGAAAACCCGCACAGTAATAATGGATTTACGTGCATCTTGAAGACAGCGCAGCCCCATGTATTTGCCCCGGAGCTTGTCGTTCGGCGGTCAACCGCCTCCCTCTGTCAATCGTCGTCGTCGTCCTCGGTTTCTTTTTGGTGGGAAAACGCGGTTGCGTGGCACGCTCGTTCGCGGCTTTCTCTCAGCGGAAGCGACTTTTGACGGCAGCGGTCAAAGATCGCGAACGAGGACGACGACGAGGACCAGGAACGATTGGGGAACGACTGAGGGGGGGAGCAACGAGTACGATTGCCGTCAACTTGGAAAAACACCGGCCACTATGCTTTCAGTTCCTGATTGTTCGTGCCGTCCAGAATGAGGAATTTTTCGTGGTGGAAAGTGGGGTCCGTGCGGAAGGTCAGACGACCGGCGTATTTGCGCTCAATGTCGACCAGCAATTCCTCATCTTCAGTTTTCAGGCGATTGAGCACTTCCGGGTTAACGATGACTCGAATGTCATGAACATCCTGCTTCTGACGCAATACCGCGTGCAACGCCCTTTGAATTTCAACACTCATTGTCATCGGGCTTTTCACAACCGCTCGACCGTTGCAGTAGGGACAGGTGATGAACATTGAACCGGTCAAACTTTCCTGCGCGCGTTGCCGGGTCATCTCCATCAGGCCCAGCTGCGAGATCGCCAGGACGTGCGTCTTTGCTTTGTCCCGCTTCAATCGATCTTTCATCCGGTTGTAGACCATTTGCTGATCTTTACGGTTCTTCATATCAATGAAGTCGCTGATGATCAGTCCGCCGATGTTGCGCAGGCGCAACTGGCGCGCGATTTCATCCGCCGCCTCCAGGTTCGTCTGAAGAATGGTTTTTTCGACATCTCGAGCGCCCTTGTTGCGGCCGGTGTTAACGTCGATCGCGATCAGGGCTTCTGTTTCGTCGATCACAATATACCCCCCGCATCGTAGCCAGACCTGGCGATGAAACGCGTCGTCGATCTGTTTCTGGACTCCGAACTTTTCAAAGATTGGAATTGAATCGCTATAAAAAAAGATGCGTTTCTTCGACCGTTTGGAAATCTGGCCGACGAGGCTTTGCATCCGCTCGACAGCCGATTCATCGTCGCAGTAAACAACGTTTATTTCTTCTGTTAAGAAATCGCGCACGGTTCGATCAACGAGGTCCGGTTCTTGGAACAGGACAGCCGCTGCAGGCTTCGTCTTGAACGCGTCTTCGATCTGGCGCCACTGTTCGATCAGCAAGCCAAGGTCCCGGACGAAATAGCGCGCCCGCTGGCCCTCACCAATGGTCCGGATGATGACTCCCATCCCCTCCGGTATATCTAGTTTTTGCAGGATCGTCCGCAATCGCTCACGCTCTTTCGGATCCTCTATCTTGCGTGATATACCGCTCTGATCGCTGTGTGGCATGAGGACCAGATAACGTCCGGCCAGACTGATATTGGTCGTGATACGCGGACCCTTGTTGCTGATGGGGCCCTTGGTGACTTGTACCATCACTTCGGAGCCGATTGGATAAATCTCGGGCACATCCTTGGCAGTGATCTTCTTCTTAGACTTGCGTTCGGTGGCGCGGTTGACCTCCTCCACGCTGCTGTCCAGGCCGGGAAGCGCATCCCAGAAATGAAGGAAAGCGTTTTTCTCGAAGCCGATATCAACAAACATGGCCTTCAGCCCATGTTCGATGTTTTTGACTTTTCCCTTGAAGATACTGCCAACGATGTTTCGATCAGTATCCCGTTCAATGTTGTATTCTTCGAGCACGCCATCTTCGAGGAGCGCGACGCGCCTCTCGAGTTTTTCACAACTGATGACTATTTGATTGCCGGTCTTGCGATTTGATAGGCCGAGAAATTGTTTAACTTTGTCAAGCATGTTTAAAATTGGAGAAAGTTGGAGCCGAAGAAATTAGAAGAACAGAAAGTGATGTTTCTTCTGCTGTTGCTGCGCTGGTTGTTGACCCTGGGAATCTTCCTTTGGCTTTCTCCTGAAAAAATCGAAAAAGCTGTGCCGTTTTTCCGGGGTCGGCTCAGCCCGCGCAACGACGCGGTGGTTGTCTGCGTCCGGACGTATGTCCGGTTCGGCGACCTCAGCCCGGCTGCTTTTGGAATGCTTTGTCTCTTCATCAACCGGGGCATTGTCTGAGGTCTCGTCGTCTGTCGACGCGAACTGCGCAGGCACAGTGCTGTTTTTAAAGTCTACGCGATCAACTGATTTAAAGTTACCAATACCTGGATCGATCGGTTTAAGATCAGGATCATATCCGTGCTCGAGGGCCAGGCTTTCCTCGATGATCTTTGAGGCAATGGGCGCCGCGACTTCACCTCCCGCTTTGCCGCCTTGGACAATCACTGCCAGGGCGAGTTTCGGGTGGTCGTACGGTGCGAAAGCAATGAACCAGGCATTGTCGTCCTTTTTCCCATCAGTCCAGGCCTGGGCGGTCCCCGTCTTGCCGGCAACCGTAACTCCGGGCACTTTGGCTCGCGCGCCGGTTCCTGAGTCGTTTACCACGCGCCACATCCCTTTGCGAACGATCTCGATCTGGTCGGGCGTCAGGTTATTCATTTTCGTCAGGTCCCCTCGGACTTTATCCGGCCGGCGCACTGATGTGCCATCCGGTTCCTGAATCTGGTAAATTAAGCTTGGCTGGTACGAACTTCCGCCGTTTGCCACGGTCGCGGTAATCATCGCCATTTGCAGCGGAGTCGCCAGAACGTATCCCTGTCCAATGGAAGAGTTCGCAGTCTGGCCCTGGCTCCATCGTTCGTTATGTGTTGTTCGCAACCATTCGGGTGAAGGGAGGATGCCGGACGCTTCGTTCGTGAGTTCAATGCCGGAAGGTTCTCCGAGCCCCAGACTTTTGCCGACCGCGTCAATTGCATCGATGCCGGCCGCGTTTCCATATTGATAAAAGAAGGCGTCGCATGAATTCTTGATTGCTTCCGTCAAGGTTTGCGGGCCATGCGTTCCGCCATGCTCCGCCTGAATCCAGCAGCGCATATAGGTGTTTCCGTACGTCACGCCTCCATTGCAGGTGAACACTGCTTTAGCCAGACCTTTGGTCAACCCGGCAAGCGAGGTTGCAATCTTGTACGTCGAACCCGGAGCATACGCGCTGATGGCCCGATTCGTCAGCGGATCGGCGTCTGCATCCTTGATCTCCGCCCAATCTCTCGCCGAGATTGCGGGGATGAACTTGTTCGGGTCGTAGGAAGGCACTGAAGCCATGGCGAGAATCTGTCCATTGTTCGGGTCAACGACAACTGCAGCGGCTCGGCCAACGGCGCGCAGCGCGCGCTCTGTGATGTACTGTATCCGGGCATCGATTGTCAGATAAACGTTCGCTCCAGGCGTCGGTTGAATGACCTCCTTTTCTCCTTCAAGCTGATTTTTGGCATTCTTTTTCAGTATACGTTTTCCGGGCTTTCCGCGCAGTGCGTCATCCAGGTAGAATTCGACATTGGTCTTTCCCTGGATGTCCGGTTCGTAAAAATTGAAGTCTTTGATGTCGGAAAGCTTATTGATGTCACGAGCTGTCCCAACATACCCAAGAAGATGAGCGGCTAGCGCGTTATAGACGTACTTGCGCACCGGCCTGACATTGACTTGAACGCCAGGCAAACCGAGATCTTTCTCCGCGAACTTTGAGAATGTGGAGAAATCCAGGTCTTCCCGGTAGGTGAACGGTACGAGGGTATTATTGCGATAATGCGTGCGGAGCCGTTGCGAATTGTACGGCTCGGCAACTTTGAGCTCCTCCAGGCGTGGAATGATTGTCTTGTCCACGATCTGGACGATGTCGGCTTCCTTGCGATCGTGCAGCATGCCGTTCGCATCCTTAGCCCGGAACTCAACCATGGGTGGTTGCCCATACTGTTTCTTGTAGCCGCTGACCAGGTCCGGGAGATAAAAGTCGACTTCATAACTCGGCCGGTTCGTGACAAGCGGTATGCCATTCCGGTCCCTGATTTCTCCCCTGATCGAGGGGATCCGCACGGTGACTTCTGAGCTGCCCTGAATTCGTCCCCGATAATAATCGGCCATCTTCACCTGGACAAACCAGAGACGCACCCCGATCGCGAACAAAGCAGCGAGAATGAAAACGGCCAGAAATAAAATTCTAAAATCGAGAACAGACGATTTCTTTGGTCGTGCCATAGATCTAGCTCATCTCGCTAAAGGCAAGCCTGGTCGATACCCTAGCACGTGCGATAGCGGCGTGAGAATAAAGAAGACACATGGCGCAATCAAAAGAGAAATCAAGCCGGGACCAAAGATCCGCCATAGAATCACCTCGTTAAAAAAGAAGTTTGTGCGTTCAATGCTCAGGATAGCGTATTGCGCCAATAAAAGAAACGGAGTCAGCGCCGCACCGATTTCTGCGAGCAGCAAATGGAGTTCCCAGCGGTGCCTGAGAAACAGCGGTCGCAACCCGTGCATGATCAATCCGGGCACCAGATAAACCAGTATCGACACACCCGCTGCGTAATCTACGTGACCTTTTATCTGCGGCACCATGAAAAGATCGTTCAGAAGACCGGTGATGAACGTCAAAGTCAGCATCAATGGAAAAGGGAGCGAGAGGCATCCGTAAAAATAAAGAGTCGGTGTGAACAAAATGGCCGCTCCATTGAGCAGAAGTACCGGAGGAAGAAAAAATTGAAAGACAAACGACCCGAAGACCAGAACGACGAGGGCAAGAAAGAACGGGATCATTTTTGGCGAATTATTACAAACACGTCTTGAATCTCCGCCAGATCCACCGCCGGCGTCACCGTAGCAATACCTTCCAACTCCTTTGCGGAAAAGTCTTTCACAGTGCCAATCACGAGGCCGGAGGGGAAGACGCCGCCCGCCCCTGCAGTCAGGACTTTCATTCCAGGTTGCAATTTTGCCGTCTTACTCAAGAAACGAATCCGTAAATCAGGCGAATATGTCGAAGAAGCGCGAGTGCCGCTGACGATACCTTGTTCCTGGGTTCCTTCGATCGAGACCGATACCCGCAAGCTTTCGTCCGACACTAATAGAACGACAGCAACATCTTTGCCGACGGTGGTAACCTTGCCAACCAGTCCATTTTCTGTCACCACGGCCATATCCGGCGCAATCCCATCCTTCGACCCGGATCCGATCGTGCAGGTATTCCACCAAGTCGCGCTCTCGCGGGAGATAATGCGCGCAGGAAGCAATCGGAATGGCGATTGTTCCCGAAAGCCCAGCGCCCGGTTCAGGCGGCTCACCTCTGTTTCAAGGTTCTTCGACAGAGAATTTGCAGCGCGGAGCTGTTCGTTTTCGGATTTCAACCGCTCATTCTCGCGTTGGAGTTCATCGAGGCGTTTTAGGCCGCCTCTAACACCTCCAAGCTCATGACCTACTGATGCCCCGGTGCGCAGAATAGGCGAGATCCATTGAAACAGGGCGCCCTGCATTTGCTGCTTTGTCGATTGAGGCAACAAAAGGACCAGTATAACGAGGAGTGCGAAGATGCCGATGACAGCTATGGAAGTGCTCTTCATGAGAGCCGCAGATGCGCAGTTGGCTCTAGTGTCCTGTCCCCGAAATACGAGGTATTTTGCCGGAGGTCAATTGGCTGTTTTTCAAGGCGGTCCGAGCCGGACTGGCGATAAAGCGCCCATATCTGAGTCATACGGGTCGAGCGAGCAACGCGGAAAAACAGCCAACTGGCCCCGGCCCAGAGGGTTGCGATGAAAATGGGTCGGCGGCTGCGTCGTTCGTCGGTCACGTATCGGTTCAGATATGCTCCCTCCTCACTCCTTGCCGGCGGCCCATTTTGATCGCAACAAAATACCTCGTATTTCGGGGACAGGACACTAGCGTACCGGTCTGTCTGAGGACGCGACCTGGCGAAGGAACCTAATTTCGCTGAGAGCCCGGCCCGTGCCTTCCGCCACGGCGCTGAGCGGGTCTTCGGCGATGTGTACGGGCAAGCCCGTTTCTTCCTGGAGCAGTTTGTCAAGACCTCGAAGCAACGCGCCGCCCCCGGCCAGCACGAGGCCGCGATCGACTAGATCGGCCGAGAGCTCCGGAGGACACCGTTCCAAAGTGACGCGAACCGATTCAACGATGGTCGAGATTGGCTCAAGAAGAGCTTCTCGTACTTCCTGGGAGGTGATTGTTAACGTTTTGGGAAGGCCGGCTACCAAGTCCCGACCTTTGACCTCCATCCCTACTTCCTTTTCCATCGGGTAAGCGCTGCCGATCTTGATCTTGATTTCTTCCGCGGTCCGCTCCCCGATCATGAGATTGTAGGCTCTCTTCATGTAGCCCGCTATGGCTTCATCGAGTTCATCGCCGGCTACTCGAACGCTTCGGCTAAATACGATGCCTGAGAGCGAGATCAGGGCGACCTCCGTCGTGCCTCCTCCGATATCGATGATCATGTTGCCGGCTGCATCCTGCACCGGCAGACCGACCCCGATAGCCGCCGCCATCGGCTCCTCGATCAGATAAACTTCGCGCGCCCCTGCGTGTGCCGCAGATTCTTTCACGGCGCGTTTTTCAACCTCGGTGATTCCCGATGGCACCGCGATCACGACCCGCGGACGTACCCATTTGCGACTGTTAACTTTTGTGATGAAGTGGCGCAGCATCGATTCGGTCATTTCAAAGTCGGCGATGACGCCGTCTTTCAATGGTCGCACCGCGACAATATTGCCAGGTGTGCGCCCGAGCATCCGCTTCGCCTCGTCGCCAACTGCCAAAACCTGGCTGGTACCGGCTCGTACGGCTACCACCGATGGTTCTCGGAGGACTATTCCTTGGTCCTTAACGAATACAAGAGTGTTGGCTGTACCTAGATCGATGCCGATATCGTTCGAAAATAATCCGAGAAGGCCGTTAAACATTCAAAATCGCCTTTATCTTACGTATGTTTGCTTCAGTCCATTGCTGCACAGGTGACCTCGCGTGCGAGATTCTGATCCTCACCTTCTCCGGCGACCTGCCTCCCGACAGCCAGCCTGTATCTAGGTATGGTGATCATGGTCGTCAAGGAAACAATCCGAATAAGCCCGTCGGGAGAATCAGCTGCTAGCCCCCGCATTTTAGCAGTGGACGGAGCCTCTTTCCACTGCAGTTAAACGGTCACCGTTTGCCGTTCACCGTTTGCCGGCGCAGTCAGGACATAGGTAACACTGTCAGGGACTTAGCTCAGACTTTGAGGCCCTATGCCCGCGAACGGTGAATGGTAAACGTTCTCCCTCCTTGCTCCCAAACCAAATTGTCCGTTTATTTCATTTTGGGAGAAGATTGACGTGTCTCGCAAAACCGATAGTCCAAATTGGTTAAAATCTATTCTGATATCTATTTATCTCCTCGAAATGATCGGGGCTTCAGCGATAACGGCCCTCGGTTGTGTCGCATGCGCTATCTTGCAAATCGACTGGAGCCGATCCGCGCCGCTCTGGTTCGCCGGGTATTTGTTCGTGTACAACGCTGATCGCCTTTACTTGGACCCTGCCGATCGTCTGAACACGCCGCTGAGATCCAATTGGGGCGCGAGATTACGCGGGTGCCGCGTAGTGCTTGTCTGGCTATCCGCAGGAATCCTGGGGGCATGGCCGCTGGTGACTGGGCGATTCTGGCTTTTGTTTCCGCTCGCCCTTGTATTCGGAATACTGTGTTTCTATTCACGCCCGATTCCCGGTGCACGTTTTCGTCTTAAAGATCTTCCGTACCTGAAATCTCTCCTGGCGCCCCTGACTATTGCCGTTGTCCTGGTCCCGTGGCCCGCTTTTGAATCCGGAAACATACCGCAACAGAAAGAGTGGCTGGTCTTTTTCTGGATCTTTCTGATCCTAACCATCAATGCGCTGGTCTTCGATTATCGAGATATCCTGGGGGACAGACTTACCGGGACCAAAACAATACCTGTACTGCTTGGTCATCGCCGAACTCGTGAATTGCTGGTGCTTTTGGCAGGCGCTCTCGTTTTCATGAGCATCGTGCTCTCTTGGCTTCGTCTGGCCAGACCGCTCATGCCGGTTGTGCTGACTGTTGGTTGCGCCGTTTTGCTTCATTCATTGCGATGGCGACTGCATCCGACTCTCCTGAGTGTGCTGGCAGACGTCCTCTTGTTCCTGCCAGTCGTCGGGGAGCTGTTCAGTTAGAAGTCAGAACGACTGATTCAGAAGTCAAACAAAAGCTGGCATCGAATCGACCGCTGGCCGATTTGAGCCGCCGTCCCGTTCTGCAACTTCTCTGAAACAGCGAGGTCCGCCGAGCAGATTCTTCTCTGAAATCTTCACGTGCGCTCGCCCGTGGGGTGCTCCTGAACTCCTGCAACTCCTGGCACCAGATTTGTGCGTCTCAGCAGGAAGTCGGTATCTCCTGCGCGATATTCACCGAATGCGGAATTGCGCCTGCGACAAACCCCAGGCAATCTACCGCTCCCTGCGGTTTGCCCGGCAGAGCGATTACCAGCGATCGATCAACGATTGCGGCCAGACACCGCGACAAAATGGCGTTCGGCGTTAGTTTCAGCGACCCGGCGCGCATCACTTCGCCAAACCCGGGCAATTCGACGCGCATAATTGAACGAATCGCTTCCGGCGTTACGTCCCGAGCTGCCGCGCCCGTTCCTCCGGTGGTCAAGATTAAAGCGCAACCTTGCGCAGAGAATGATCGGACGGTATTCCGGATGCGGTCGATTTCGTCTGGAACAATGGCTTCGGCAAGTATTTGCCAGCCGTATCGCGTGGCGGCGTCCTTTAAGGCAGGTCCGCCGAGATCGTCGTAGAAACCCTGTGATGCCCGATCGGAAACTGTAATCACCCCGACTGTGATCTGGTTCATAGAGATTCTTTGGACTTGGAGACAAGGCGAATACCGGAGACGACCATCACTTTGTCAATGGCTTTGCACATATCATAGATCGTGAGCGCAGCAATACTTGCACCGGTGAGAGCCTCCATTTCGACTCCTGTCCGGGCTGCTGTGGTTACACGGCACTCGATCCGAATTCCTTCTCCGCGGCTCTCAAACTCGACCTGGGCATGGTGGACAGGAAGTGGATGACAGAGCGGGATCAATTCTCCAGTTCGTTTAACAGCCTGGATAGCTGCGATACGGGCCGTCGCCAGCACGTTACCCTTTGCCACCTGATTCGAGTCTATTTTCGCTATCGTCTCCGGCCGAAGCGAGATCATGGCTTCCGCCGTGGCCACTCGTTTGGAGATCGGTTTGGCGGAAACGTCCACCATTCTGACAGATCCGTCCTCGGAAATATGAGAAAAATTGTTCGTCACACGTTACCCCCCGATTGCGACCATCCGGCGACCGGGCTGGTAATTGTCTCGGAAATCATGCTGCTCCGGCTTGCGTTCAACCACTTCACCGAAGAATCGGAGTAGCTGATCATCGCTTGCACCTTGGCGCATAGGCGTCTTGATATCGAATTCGAGATGGCTGCCAAGACAGGGCCGCAGTTTTCCCTCACAGGTGAGCCGCAACTTATTACAACTCTCGCAGAAATGCAGGTTGGTCATCGCTCCGATAAAACCGATCCGCTGCTCCGAAGATGCGAACCGAAAGTATGACGCAGGTCCATTCGTCTTGAAATCCGGATCCGGAATGAGCGGACCGAACTCAGATTCCAACCGCCGCCGCGCCTCCCCGATCGAGAGAAAATTCGCTTCAGTCAAAACGTCGGTGGTGGTCACGGGCATCAATTCAATAAACCGGAGCAACAAACCTTCCGTTCGAGCGAAGCGCACCAGATCGGCAAGAACATCCTCGTTGCGGCCGCGCATCAGCACCGTGTTGAGTTTGACTTTTTCGAACCCAGCTTCTTTTGCGGCCGCAATGCCCTGGAGAGTTTGCGGAAGAAAGTCGCGCCCTGTGATCGATTCGTACATCTCCCGATCAAGCGTATCGAGCGAGATATTTGCGGTACGCACGCGGCATTTCATCAGAGTCCGGGCCACGGTCTCACCGTTTTCGACCCTCTTGGCTAGAAGCGAGCCGTTGGTTGATATCCCGATATCGGTGATTTTCGGCACTTCGCTGAGCTGACGAAAAAGCTGGAGAACATTGTGTCGCACGAGCGGTTCCCCACCGGTGACTCGGATCTTAGTCACTCCGAGATCGGAAGCGATCCGCACCAACCTCGTAATCTCCTCAAAATTCAGGATCTCCGAACGCGGAAGCCATTCCTGCAGCTCGTGAGGCATGCAATAAAGACATCGTTCATTGCATCGGTCTGTGATCGACACTCTCAGGTAGTTGATTCGATGTCCAAATCGATCCTCCATTTTGGGAAGCTACTCAGCGTCGATCTCTTGTGCAACCCGACAGAGTCCGAAAGACGCGGTGTCGGCGGATCGGCGTGTCGGCGACCGCAGGCGAAACGTCCCGCTTTACCGCCTAAAAACCGTGCAGCTCGCCTCGCACAAATCCTCAGAGACAACTTTCGTGAGATTTTTGCGGGCTAGGTTTAAGATATTGCGGTTTGAAGCAGACCTATGGATCGCACACTCGTCATCGAAATCGCGGCACTTCTTTTTGGATTTCTTGCCGGTTGCTCGACTGTCGACTCGCGCATTCAGGGAAATCCGCAAACTTTTGCCGCATTGTCACCGGCGGATCAGGACCTGGTCCGGCGAGGCGCTATTCGCGAAGGGATGCCGAGAGCGGCGGTCTTTCTGGCTTGGGGGCGCCCTGATCGGGTTCGGTACGGTAGCCGGGCGGGAATTCCTTTCGAGGTTTGGATTTACACGACGACGCGTAGCGAGATCGTGCCAGGCTATTATCCATCCTTCTCTGGTTTCGGATATTATCGGTACGGGTGGAACCGGCCTTTCTACGGGCATCACGGCTTTTATGGTTACCCGTTCAGCCCGTACCTGAGCGACGATATAGTCAGTTATGAGATACCGTATAAAACTGCGTTCTTTGAAAGAGGCCTCTGCACCGGCTGGGAGTACATTCGCTGACTAACCAGGAGCGGTTTGAAAGGATCGCTTCATCTTAAGTAGATATGGCCTATCGTTCATTTTCTCATTTCATCGAAGAACTAGACCGCATGTCGGAACTCGTGCGGATTTCCGAGCCGGTTGCCACCGAGTTGGAGATAACGGAACTCGCAGACCGGCAGATGAAGGCACCCGGAGGCGGGAAAGCCCTTTTGTTCGAGAAGCCGACAATTGATGGTAAAATTTCGCAGTTCCCTGTTGCCATCAATACGATGGGATCTGAACGCAGAATGGCGCGTGCGCTCGGTTTAGAGTCGGTCGATGAAATCGCTTACCAGATGCAACTCATCCTCAAAGCGAAACCTCCCACCTCGATGCGGCAGGGTTGGTCACTGCTGAAACAAGGAATTGACCTTCTGCATGCCCGTCCTAAGCGCGTCGCCGATGGCCCATGCAAAGAGGTCATTCATCGATTTGACGACACGAGCAATTTTTCTCTGAAAGATCTGCCGATCTTACTCTGCTGGCCGAAGGATGGTGGCCGTTTTATCACGTTGCCGACCGTGTACACGAGAGATCCGGACACTCGGGAGCGGAATATCGGCATGTACCGGATGCAAGTATACGATGGTCGGACGACCGGGATGCATTGGCAGATACACAAGGTCGGGGCCCGCCACGGAAAACGTTACTATGAAAGAAATGAACCGATGCCGGTGGCCGTGTGTCTTGGCGGCGATCCGGCGTATACTTTCGCGGCAACCGCGCCGTTGCCGGATGGTCTCGACGAAGTGCTTTTCGCCGGGTTTGTCCGAAAAAAATCAGTCGAATTGGTGAAGTGCGAAACCTGCGATCTGGAGGTCCCCGCGGACGTGGATTTTGTCCTGGAGGGATACGTGCAGCCTGGTGAGCTGCGCGACGAAGGACCGTTTGGTGATCACACCGGTTTTTATACTCCGGTCGACCAATACCCGGTGTTTCATCTGACTGCCATGACCCGTCGGAAAGATGCGATCTATCCTGCAACGATCGTTGGGGTGCCGCCCATGGAAGACTTTTATATGGGAAGCGCGAGCGTCCGCATTTTTCTCCCGGTTTTTAAAATGAATTTTCCCGAAATCGTGGACATGGCACTGCCGGCCGAAGGAGTATTTCCATAATCTCGTTTTCGTCAGCATCCGCAAACAATACCCATATCAAGCGTACAAGATCATGCACGGTCTTTGGGGAATGGGCCAAATGATGTTTTCCAAGTACATCGTGGTCCTGGATGAAGACTGCGACGTGCACAACACCAGCGAGGTGCTTTTCCGGCTTTGTGCGAACACCGATCCGCAGCGGGACACGACCTTTATCAAGAACCCGAGTGATAGTCTCGACCATGCGCCAACTGCCCCGAACATCGGATCACACATGGGATTTGATGCGACCGGGAAATTGCCGTCGGAAGGGTACGGCCGCGGCTGGCCCGAACTCGTGCGGATGGACGAGAAAGTGCGTGCGAAAATCGACGCGCTGTTTCCATAAACTCCGCGATCTTCCCGGGACTCCGCACGATCATTAGTCTGTCTTTCCAATGACCTCGAGCACAGCGACTGCCTCGATCTCCGCAGTCTGCGGGAACATATCGAATGGCTGGACGGCGACTATCCGGTATTTATTTCGCAGCCGTGCCAGATCGCGGGCAAGCGTGGCTGGATTGCAGGAGACATAGATCAACCGGTTGGTGGAATTCAGCACCAGCGCGTTGGTGACCCGATCGTCAATGCCGTCCGCGGAGGGATCGAGAATGACCGTCTGGGGCTGATGCCTTACAAGAAGGGATTCAATAATTTCGGCCACGTCGCCGCAGATGTATGTCTCGTTCGAACTCGCCGCTTCACGTGCGGCGTTGATAGCCGCTTCGTTCCAATCGATACCGATGACCGTTCTCAGCCGTTTGGCCAGAGCGTGTCCAAAAAAACCGGACCCGCAATAGGCGTCGATCAGCACCTCACCGACAATTCGGCTGACGACAAAATCGAGGAGCGCCGCGGCAACGAAATCGTTGGTTTGGGTGAACGTGCGAGGCACTTCCGCTCCGCGCAGAGTCCTGTGCCTTTCATCCGCGAGACCGGTTGCGCGAAGCTTTTGCAGCGCGTCATTCACAGCCGGAATTGCAATCGCACAATGCTCAATGTCAACAACCTCTCGGCTGTTTTTCGCATAGAATCCGATCCTTCCTTGGACTGCGTGAACGGTAACCCGGTTTCGATATGCATAAGGGTTGGCCGACGCGAATGCCGGCAAGACTTCGACATCGGTGATGCGCCCGATCCTTTCAAGAAGTTGAACCACCTGACGGCGCTTTAATTCCAGCTGATGATGGTAGGCGATATGCTGGTAATCGCAGCCTCCGCAATGACCAAAATAAGGGCAGGTCGGATTAACCCGCTGAGCCGAGCGAACGATTACGTTCAGCAGCTGTGCTCGATCGAAGCTTTTCCTGTGTTCGACCACTTCGGCTTCGACTCGCTCTCCATCGATTGTGAATGGGACGAAAATGATTTTTCCGTCGACCCGTCCGACGCCGGCACCTCCAAACGCGATGTCATGAATTTCTAGTCCGACCGACTGAGGTGATGCGGTTTGCGATGGTAAGCGTCTCACCGTGGAAGGCTATTCCGAAAGTTGTTGGCCGGAACGAGGATAAATGCTTACCATGGCAGACTCAATCTTAACATTGATATGAGTGATCTCACGCTCGGGAAGAAAAATACGGAACACCCGGCGATTTCCGCGTGGGTGGATCAAAGCGCGGAGCTGTGCAAACCGGACCAGATATTTTGGTGTTCTGGCTCTGAAGCCGAAAAGCAATTTCTCACTGACCTTGCCGTTCGGCAAGGAACGCTAAGTCCATTGGATCAAAAGAAATGGCCGGGTTGCTATCATCATCGGTCTAGCCCGAATGACGTTGCGCGAGTCGAACAATTCACCTTTATCTGTACGGCCTCGAAAGAAGAAGCCGGTCCGACGAACAACTGGGCGCCACCGGCTGAAATGTACGACAAACTGAATCGGCTAGCCGAAGGCGGTATGCGAGGCAGAACGATGTACGTCGTTCCTTACCTCATGGGCCCGGCGGGGTCATCGCTTACGAAGGTTGGAATTGAGCTGACTGACTCGGTCTATGTGGTGCTGAGCATGCGAGTGATGACCCGCATGGGTGCTGTCGCGTACGAAGAGTTGGGCCAGAGAAATGATTTTAATCGAGGCCTTCACTGTATGTTGGATATCAATCCTGAGAGGCGGTTTATCGCTCATTTTCCTCAGGATAATGCGATCATCTCCGTCGGCTCGAACTATGGGGGAAACGTGCTCCTGGGCAAAAAATGCCTGGCCCTCAGGATCGGTTCGTATCTGGGACGCAGGGAAGGTTGGATGGCGGAGCATATGCTGATCCTTGGGGTCGAAGATCCGGACGGCGAAAAAACCTATGTTGCGGCGGCTTTTCCGAGCGCTTGCGGAAAGACTAACTTCGCGATGTTGATTCCGCCCAAGCGCTTTGACGGTTGGAAGATTTGGACGATCGGCGACGATATCGCCTGGATGAAACCTGGGTTGGATGGAAAGCTCTTCGCCATCAACCCGGAAGCCGGCTATTTTGGAGTTGTTCCTGGAACAAATTTCAAGTCCAACCCGAACGCGATGCGTTCGATTCAAAAGGACACAATTTTCACCAACGTCTCGATTACCGCCGGTGGCGATATCTGGTGGGAAGGCAAAGAGGAGGAACCCCCGGCAGGTTTGATTGATTGGCAAGGCCGGCCATGGACGAAAGGGGAAAAGGCGGCGCACCCGAACAGCCGGTTTTGCGCGCCGATGGCCAACAATCCTGTGCTGGACCCCGAGATCGAAAACCCGAACGGCGTGCCGATAAGTGCAATCATATTTGGCGGCCGTCGCGCGACGACGATGCCGCTAGTCTTTCAGGCTTTCAACTGGATCCACGGCGTCTATGTTGGAGCGACAATGGGATCCGAAATGACCGCGGCAGCGGCTGGGACAGTTGGCCAAGTGCGTCGCGACCCGATGGCGATGCTCCCTTTCTGCGGGTACAACATGGGCGATTACTTAGGGCATTGGCTTAAAATGCGGAAAGTCCTGCAGAAGCCGCCAAAGATTTTCCATGTCAACTGGTTTAGAAAATCGGCTTCCGGCGAGTTTCTATGGCCTGGGTTCGGTGAAAATATGCGCGTTTTGAAATGGATCGTCGATCGCTGTCGCGGCCGGGTTGGTGCGGAAGAAACGCCGCTTGGGTGGATGCCGGATCCCTCGGATATCGATCTTGAGGGGCTTGAATACGATAAAGCGAAGCTTTCGGAGGCGCTTAAGATCGACATCGAAGACTGGAAAAAGGAAGTGCTGGCGCAGGACGAGCTGTTCATCAAGCTGCACAGCGAATTGCCGATCGAGCTGCATTTCCAGCGCGAACTGTTGATATCGCGGCTTTGAGCAGAGCGTATCGGCGCACCGGCATAGCAGCGGGCCGGCGTGGGGGGAGAGACGTGCCGATCTAGGAACATAGTAGACGCTCTTTGCTGCATTCTTGTTCGCGCTTTCACGCGGTCTCGCGCATCACCAATATGCCGACACGCCGACCCGCCGATACGTCTTTCCCCATGCGCCGATACGCTCTGCAACAGCGATGGTCCTTGAAAAAGTCTGGCTTCGTGCGAAACGAGATGGTCAAATATGATCGAAACGACCCTTGTACTGCTGAAGCCGGATTGTCTTGCGGATCGCCGTTGCGGCGATGTGATCAAGCGATTTGAGGCATCCGGATTAGATATTGTCGGCTGCAAGATGATGCTCCTCACCGATGATGTCCTTGCCGAACACTATGCCCATGTCATGGACAGGCCTTTTTATCCCGAACTGAAGTCCTTTATGCAATCCAGCCCAGTCGTCGCCTTGGCTTTGTCAGGCGAAAATGCCGTGACGCTCGTTCGCGAGCTGATGGGCCCAACTGATTCCCGTAAAGCGCCGAAGGGAACCATCCGCGGCGATTTCGGCAGAGATACGATGGTCAATGTGGCCCATGGATCTGACAGCCTCGAGAACGCTGCCCTGGAGTTGAAGCGCTTTTTTGACGATAGCGAGCTTTTCGAATTCACCGTCAAACGTTGACTCGAGTCATTTGCCACATCGAATCCGCGCTTGAGCGATGACAATAACTGCAATCGTTTTTGATTTTGACGGGTTGATTGTCGATACCGAAAATCCCGGCTTCATCAGTTGGCAGGAGATTTATCGGGAATTTGGCGCGACACTTACTATCGACGATTGGAGACATGCCACCGGTTACGTGGGAGGCTTTGATCCTGGGATGCACCTCGAACAGATCCTTGGCCGCGGGCTGGACTGGTCGCAACTCATGCCGAAACGAGAAGCCCGGAACTGGGAATTGACGATTCAGGCCAGCGTTTTGCCTGGCATCGAAGCTCTCTTTCGCGGTGCCAGGGAACGACAGCTACGGATCGGTGTTGCCAGCAACTCAGAGAATGGTTGGGTCGAAGGCGGATTGCGGCGACTCGGGCTGCGCGAGTATGTGGACACTGTTGTTACGCGCGATATGGTGGTGAATCCCAAGCCTGCTCCTGACATCTACCTCAAGACGGTCCAGACATTGCAGGTGCAACCCAGTCAGGCCGTGGCTCTGGAGGACTCTGAGCCTGGATGTCGGGCAGCCAAGAACGCAGGATTGAAGGCCGTAGCCATTCCGAATCGATTCAGCGAGCGCCAGGACTTAACGGTTGCTGATCTTATTGTAAAAAGCGCTACGGAATTGTCCTTCGACCGCCTGGCGGCTCTGGTGGCCGGAGAGCGAGGGTAGGGAAACTGGTCGGCGTATCGGCATCCGGGGAAGGAAGATTGGTATTGGACACAGCTGTCAATGATCGGGAGGTCTCACCGAGTTGACGACATTTCAAACGTCGACATGCCAGTACGTCTCTCCTTGCCTCCGAATGTTCGTGCTTGTATCTAACCACTGCGAATTGCTGACGCCCTCATGAAACTACCTGAGCTCCGCGAAATTCTGCAGTATGTCACTCGTTTTAGGGACAAGATCTTTGTCGTCGCTATCGATGGCGAGATTCTTCGGTCCGAGAATTTTTCGAATATTCTCCTCGATATAGCCGTCCTTCGCTCTCTAAACATTAAAGTTGTTCTGGTTCATGGCGCCGGTCTCCAGATTGAACAGGCTGCGCAGGACCAGGGGGTCAGGCCCTCAAATTCCGATGGGACCGGATTGGTGGACGAAACTACCCTCGAGATTTCAATCAATGTTGCGATCCGGTTGACCAACCAGATCATGGAGGGCCTGACCCAGGTGGATCTCCGCGCAGCTTATTCCAACTGCATCATCGCCCATCCTTCCGGTATCGTGCGCGGAGTCGATTTTCAATATTCCGGTAAGGTCGAACGCGTCGATGTGAAGCTCCTGGAGCGTTTCCTGGACGAGGAGATCGTTCCGGTGATTCCTCCATTGGGATTTGACGGAGAAGGCAGGACATTTCGGGTGAACTCTGATTTGGTGGCTCTCGAAGTTGCCGAAGCGTTGCACGCCGCAAAGTTGATTTACCTTTCAGCCTTCGACGGGTTGGTCCTGGATGGGCAACGAATCGGCCATCTGGTTGCCCCAGAGTTGGAAGAAGTTCTCAAAAAGCAGACGGATAACCTGCCAAGAGGTCTTCTTTCAAAACTGGAGCACGCGGCGCAGGCATGTCGCTACGGGGTGCCTCGGGTCCATCTGCTCAATGGAAACGTCAACGAGGCGCTTCTGGCCGAGATATTCAGCAATGGCGGGGTCGGAACGATGGTCTACTCGAACGAGTACGAGCAGGTTCGACATCTCTACAAGAAAGATATTCGGGAAGTGATGTCGCTTATTCAGCAATCCGTCCGAAGCGAGGAACTGGTGCGCCGTACGCGTGCCGAAATTTTGGCTGATATTGATGACTACTGGGTCCTGGAGATTGACCGACACATTGTCGGGTGCGCGGCGATGTATCCGTATCCGGAACATAAGATGGCTGAGCTGGCATGCCTTTACGTCAGTCGAGCCAACGAAAATCAGGGACTGGGCCGCAAACTAATGTCGTTTGTCGAGAACCTCGCGAGGGAGCACGGCTTTTCCAAATTGATCGCATTGTCGACGCAAGCTTTCGTGTATCTGCAACTGAAGGGCGGCTTTGTTGAAGCCGGGCCAGAAATATTGCCTCCCGCCCGGCGCGCAAGATACGAGTCAAGCGGTCGAAACTCTCGGATTCTGGTTAAGAATCTGACCCCGGTCTCCGTGCCTGTGCCTGTGGCGGCGTTGAGTCATTGACCGGGGATGCGATGCTCAATTCATCCAATCAACCCGCGCACCTTTGGTTCGATGCGGTCGTACTTTTGCTTTATTTCTCGGGTATCGTTGGAATCGGCCTGTGGGCGGGAAGAAGAAACAGTAATCTGACCGAGTTCGCCCTCGGCGGACGATCAATTCCCTGGTGGGCAGTGCTTGCGTCCATTATCGCAGCCGAGACGAGCGCGGCCACTTTTCTCGGAACGCCGGCGGAGGGATTCAAGACACGAAGCTTTGTTTATGCGCAGTTAACGATCGGCACCATCCTGGCTCGGGTTCTGATCGCGTTCACCTTTATCCGCCCCTACTACCGCTATCGCGTCCAGAGCATCTACGAATTCCTGGAAATCCGTTTCGGCCCTTGGACGAAAAATCTGGCCAGCGGCATTTTTCTCTTCACGCGGGTACTCGGCATTGGAGTCCGCCTGTATCTCGGCGGCGTCATCATCAAGGTTATCTGGCAGTATCTCTTTCCCGGGCTCACCGTCAATATCTGGATCTATTTCTGGGGAATTTTATTCGTCACCCTGCTGACGACACTCTACACGGCCATTGGCGGTATCAAGGCGGTTGTCTGGACCGACTTTATCCAAGCTAGTCTGATGATGGGTTCCATGGTGTTCGCAATGTGGTTGTTAGTTCATCATACCCCCGGAGGACTGGCAGCAGTTAAGGAGCGGTTAGGCGGCGTGCCGACCTTCTTTCAGACAGGGTTCGATTTCAGAAAAGGCTTCTGGATCGGTTTGAAAGAGATGTTTGAGGAACCATATACTCTCTTCTCAGCATTCATTGCTTCGACATTTTTAACGATGGCGACCCACGGTACGGACCAGGATAACGTCCAGCGAATGTTAACCGCAAAAGATTTCAAAAAATCCAGACTGTCTCTAATATTAAGTGGGTTGGCAGATTTGCCGATTGCTTTCGGGTTTTTGTTAGTGGGGATTTTGCTGTCGGTTTACTACGAGGTACTGCCGGACCAACATTTGCCCGCGGCGGACAACGAAATCTTTGCCTATTATATTGTCACACAAATGCCGGTCGGCGTTCGCGGGCTGATTATTGCCGGCGTTTTCGCAACGATGATGGGTTCGACTTCAGCGGCCCTGAATGCGCTGGCAACAAGCTTTACCAAGGATTTTTATTTGCCCTATTTCAGGCGTCGAGAAACCCGCAGATCGCCTGTTCATGCCGCTCGGGTGGCCACAGTTGTTTTTGGCGTCTTGATGGTGGTGGTGGCAACGCTGGCGGCTTACGCGGTGTTACAGGATTCAAAGCTCACGATTATACCGTTGGCGTTGCAGAGTTTCGGGTACGCGTATGGTTCGCTGCTGGCCGTATTTTTGCTCGGGATGCTAACAAAGCGAAGAGGCCGCGATGAGACCAATGTCCTAGCAATGTTGTTAGGCGTTATCTCGGTGTTGGTGCTATGTAAAGTTAAGCTGCCGGCATTTGAGGTACCCGCGCTAGTGTTTGCCGGCCGGTTGGAGCCGCAAGATTGGACCTTCGGGGGATGGCTGCCGCAATGGTGGCCGGTAATCGCATTTCCATGGTGGGTTTTTGTCGGGTGCCTGGTATGCTTCACGGTTAGTTTCATTTTTTCGACGCCTGCGGAACGGGTGGAGAAAGCGGAAAAGCGCGGGACCGACTGTGACAAAGAAGCAGTATAGCCATCAATCAGACGATTTCCGGTCCGTCAAGGAGAAGATCCTTTGATAGGCAAATAATTTAGCGGGTTTCGCGGACTTTTTTGCTTGCCGATTCTTGGAGCCGAAAACTAAGCTGTCCTCCGCTCGCCGGGGAGCGTATTGGGTGCATGTGAATAACTTGTGAATAATATATGTTAAGGAAGCGCGTCGATTGGTCAGGAAATATTTGTCGGCAGGAAGTGATACAAATGGTGGTTTGTCGATCCACTGCCGCCCAAAAAACCCTGGAATTATAAGTAGCTAGAATCGAACGACTTAGATTGTCGTTTTCAAAGTAACCCCGGAATCCGAGAATACCTGATTGATAGATTGTCTTTGCGTCGCGTTTTTGCGAGACGCGTAGATCGTGACCGATGCCCGAATTGGGGCTGTGTATAAACCAGCTATGGAAGACAGTTATCGCAGGATTTGGGATGAGATAGCATCAGGCATCCGCCCGCACGTCAGCGCCGATGCCTTCCAGAGATGGTTTGCTGCCGATAGATCTGGTCCATGCGGACGAATTGGCGCTCACCTTCGAGGTGCCGAATACGATCTACCAGCTTTGGATCGAGAGCAATTACCTGAACCTGGTTGAGGCGGCGGCGCTGGCCGTGCTCGGCAGTCCGCGAGACATCAAGTTTCGCGTATCTGAGAACGGAAAAACAGTTAGACCGCCTGAATCAAAGTTGGAGCCGGCGGGTGACCAGCTTCACGCCAGAATCCAAGAGAAAGAGGCTGAGCCCGCAAGCAACCATGGGATGAATCCGCGCAATAGTTTTGAGACTTTTGTCGTTGGATCGAACAACCAGTTTGCCCATGCTGCCGCCCTGGCTGTCGCGCAGTCTCCAGCCAAGACTTATAATCCATTGTTCATCTATGGTGGGGTGGGTCTGGGAAAAACGCATTTGATGCAGGCGATCGGGCAGCAGGTGACGGACCGAAAAAAAAACTTCAAGGTTATGTATCTTTCCAGCGAAAGATTCACGAACGAGTTTATCGATGCAATCCAACACAATACGCTGGTCAAATTCCGAAAACGCTACCGTCAGTCCGATCTCCTTCTCATCGATGATATTCACTTTCTTGCGGGCAAAGAGCGCTCGCAGGAGGAATTTTTTCATACCTTCAATACTCTGTTCGACGGCCGGAAGCAGATCGTCATGTCAAGCGATCGTCCAGCAAGTGAGATAACTAATTTGGAACAGCGACTGGTATCGCGCTTTGAATGGGGTCTCACGGCTGAACTCCAGCCGCCGGATATCGAGACGCGCATGGCGATTTTGCGGAAGAAGGTACAGATCCTGCATGTCCAGCTTAGTCAGGAAATCCTTGAGTTTCTGGCGCAGCGCGTTCGCACGAATGTACGCCGGCTGGAAGGGGCTCTGATGAGAGTTGCTTCCTACGTTTCCTTGAGCGGCCGCGAGATTTCACGCGAGACTGTGGAGCAGCTACTGCGCGATATTTTGCAGGAGGAAGCGAAGAAGGTTGTGACAATCGATCAGATCCAGAAGAAAGTCGCGGAGCATTTTGATGTCCGGCTTGCCGATATGACGAGCAAACGGCGGCCGGCAAATATCGCTTTTCCGCGCCAGATCGCGATGTACCTCGCCCGTCGTCATACGAAATCTTCGCTGAATGAAATCGGAGACGCATTTGGTGGACGCGATCATGGCACGGTTCTGCACGCCTTTAAAGCCGTGTCGGCGCGGATGAAAAAGGAAGATCAGGTTCGACAACTGATACTTCTGCTAGATACCCAGTTGGAGCGCTAATTCCAGAGTCAGGAGTTGCAGGAGCCCTGCATCTTTACCCAGCCCGAGGCTCCCGGCCATTGGTATTTGCTCCGGAACTCCTGACTCCTGACTTCTCTTCTTCTTGGCGTTCCTCTTGACCTTGTCGGGAATTTTCTCTAATCACCGATTAGGAATGCGCTCAACCGCATCCCGGCAGATCGTTAGCCTGGGAGTGGAGATAGCTTCTTTGCTTCGCATCCAGCGACTTGCGGAGATTTCGGGCACATGATTTGATATTCCTACAAAATGAAATTCAGCGTCAGTAAGGACAAATTACTGGAAGGTCTCTCTACCGTCCAAAATGTAGTCAGCACCCGGACGACTCTTCCGATCTTATCAAATGTGCTGCTGCAAGCGAGCGATGGGGAGGTTCGGCTGACCACGACTGATCTGGATGTCGGTGTTCGCGGGACCGTAGAAGCGCAAGTGGAGCGCACGGGTGCCACGACTCTGCCGGCTCGCAGACTCTTTGCGATCGTCCGCGAGTTACCGGCGTCCGAAATCTATTTCGACGTCGATTCCAAGAATTATGCATCGATCCGAAGTGGGTCGAGTTATTTCAAGATTCTTGGCTTGCCTGAAGAAGAGTTTCCGCCGCTGGCCCGCTTCGATAACGCGAAAGAATTCACCATCAGTCAAAAGGAGCTGAAGGATGGGTTGAAAAAGACTTCCTATGCCATTTCGACGGATGAAACCCGGTACGTGCTGAACGGCATCCTTTTTTCGTTCAAAGACAATAAGCTCACCCTGGTTGCGACGGACGGTCGACGGCTTGCTTTGGTTGATCTCGAGCTGGAGTTTCCACGCAGCCAGGAGCTCGACATTATTATTCCGACAAAAGCAGTCGCGGAATTGCAACGCCTGGTGCGCGAAGAGGGCGAAGCAAAACTTAGCATCGGAGAGAACCAGATCGCGTTGGAGCTGAATCGGACTCTGCTCGTTTCAAAATTGATCGAGGGCAATTATCCAAATTATCGCCAAGTCATCCCGGCCGAAGCAAAAGAGCGGATTACCTTGGAAAGGGAGACATTTTTAACCGCAGTGCGCCGCGTGTCACTGCTCGCGAGCGAAAAGTCCAACTCCGTCAAACTCATCTTCTCCAAGAGCAACATCGACATCGTGGCGACCACCCCGGATGTCGGCGAGGCCAAGGAATCGTTACCGGTCATATATAAAGGGCGCGAATTCTCGATTGCCTTCAATCCGGAATTTCTCATGGCACCGCTTCGGAACCTGACGAACGATGAGGTCTACCTCGATCTGATCGACGAAATGAGCCCCGGCGTTATTAAAATTCCCGGTCCGTTCCTGTATGTCTTGATGCCGATGCGGCTTAATTGAGGCCGCAGAGGGGCGGGAGGGCACAGAGATGATAATTAAATACACCACAGAGACACAGAGAACACGGAGTTGAAGAGGATTCTGATTGAAGTTCGATTTCCTCCGGAGCTCCGTGTTCTCTGTGTCTCTGTGGTGTGGTGAAACTAATCATCTCAGTGACCTCCTTCTCCCTCTGCGGCCTTTTCAATTCCCTTTACAACGCTTCTTTCTCCGATAGTTTCCGGTCTTCCTCGCTCACGTGGCGGAATTGGCAGACGCGTACGGCTCAGGACCGTATGGGGCAACCCGTGGAGGTTCGAGTCCTCTCGTGAGCATTTCTGTCCATGGAATCCGTCTTTACGCAGAATGAACCAAACACCATCCGGCATTTATTTGCTCGGATCGCCCATCGGTATGACTTGGCGAACACTCTCTTAAGCCTTGGTTGCGACTCGCTTTGGCGGGCAAACGTAGGCGCGAGGGTGAAGAGCTGGACGCCCGCCGCAATTTTGGACCTGGCGACCGGGAGCGGTGTCCTGGCCCACGAACTCAAGAAAAAGATCCCTGCTGCGCGAGTTGTCGGAGCAGATTTTTGCGCACCGATGCTAACTTTTGCGCGCCGCCGTGGAATTACCGAGTTGGTTGTTGCCGATGGCCTGGCGTTGCCGTTTCAGGATGGCCGGTTCGACGTCGTGACTATTGCGTTCGGCTTACGGAATATGGCTTCTTACGACACTGCACTCAACGAGGCGGGGAGAGTTTTACGGTCGCGAGGCCATTTGGTGATCTTGGATTTTTCCTCTTCCGAACCCGCCCCTTCGAACTCTCTACCGCATTTATCTGCATCACGTCTTGCCGGTTATAGCCGGTTGGCTGACTGGCGAACCAGACGCTTATCATTATTTCGCCGGAACGATTGAAGGTTTTCCAAAAGGGGATGCGATGCTGGACCTCTTGCGCCGCTGCGGGTTTCTGAATTGCGAAGCGACACCGCTCACGCTGGGTATCGTGACAGTTTATATTGGCGAAAAGGGATGAGTCCAGGAGTTCATAGCTTGAGCTCGCGCTTGGAATAACGGCCTGTCAGTCAAGGCAAATCCCTACATCTCGGCAAAATGCATTGCCCGATTCTGCACCCCCTGAACATCTGCAACTCCGGACTCCTTCTTCTACCGTTTAAGTGACGTCTTCAGTTGGTTGAACTGCTCGTCATCGACGAGAAAAATGCCCTCTTCCTCTGTGCACATTCCGTAGTGCTGGTTACCGGAGTTGGATTTGCCGAACTTGATCTCTGCCTCGCGTTTCTGTTCCCCGGTCTGGTAAGAGATCTTGATCGCCAGAGAAGGCTGGCCGAATCCGAAATCCGGATCCGAGTCTTCCGCCCAGGCCGCTGCGCGCAGACCCGTCAACGCTGTCAAGAATAGCTGAATCTGACCGTCGTTTTGTCGGGTTTCTTGGCCTTTCAGTACCCATTTGCCTTTCGCACCTCTGACCAGGTCAAGCGGTTCCTCGCCCGCTTTTTCGATTTTCAAGCTTATCAATTCGTCTCGTTTCAGATCGAATATATCCAGACTCCGGAAACTGAATTTTGACTTTGGCAGATTGTCAAATACCTGGTCCGCAATCGAAAAGATGTACGGTTCTTCCTCCAGGCGTGCGTAAGTCACGCCGTTGGCCGAAGTTCCAAATTCCACGCTGGAGAGGACGACTTCGCCGGCGTTCGACTCAGCGGTGTTTTCGGACGAAAAGGAGCTGAAAGTGATCTTCAGTTTCGGCTGGTCTAGCCCGTACTTAGCGAGATCGGTCGCGGTATCTGAGACAAATTCGGTGACTTCACCTTCATTAAGTTCTTGAATCAACCGATTAATATTACTTGCGTTGGCCGGCGCATTCGCCGGACTCAGGAAGCGCCAGCGATTCTCCTCTCTAGCAAGGACGATTTTCGGCTGGCCTGCATTTTCGATGGCGATCCGATCGATGAAATCGGTATTTAACCGCGCGATCTTTCGATCTCGGAAGTCGTTCGGGGTGATGTTAAACAGGCTAGCGAATCCTTTACTCACTTCAACGATCGTATTTCGTTCCGGAAGACCCGCATAAAGCGACTGGGAATCGGATGGGACGGCGCTTCCGATTTCAATCTCGAATTTTTTTCCTTCCCCGCCATACAGGGTGACAACATCGGCGGGTGAATCCAGACCGAACGATCCCGGAGTGGATTTGTTTTCGGACACAAACTTCGAGATCTGCGTCTTGTTCATCTTGGTCAGATATGTCAACCACAGCGTCGTTGCTGGCCCGCGCTTTGATTGGGCGCACGAGTTGCCAGTTATCCTGTTGTTTGGCAAGTTCGATTTCACCGCCGCTCACTTGAAATACTGCCCGATTGATCAACGTCGTGAGAAACGGCGTCATCCGATGGTCACGATAATCTTCCGGTGTTTTAGTGATAATATTTTTCAGATCGTTGGTGACAACATAAACGGCGTCGTCGTTCGCAACACGAAGATAACCCCTGCCTGGCACAGCAGTATCCTGTCCAAACTCGAGCTCCGGCGGCATTCGCTTGCCGTCCAGCTTCAGTCGAAGCTTTGATTTGTTCAGTCCGAAATCCTTCAGCATTTGACGTTTCTTGTCTCCCTTGCCCAAATCGGTAATAACGTCTTCGGGACGGAGGTTTTGTATTGCATCGAGAAGCTGGTCAATGACGCTGGAATCCGCGTCGTCCTGCCATGGAGAAACCATCTTCCAGGCGTCTTCTTCCGCTTTGACTTTAATCAGTCCATTACCGTTGTGGATGGTGACCCCTTCGACGTCCGTCCTGTTGACCTCTACGACGTGCGCAGCGCGCTCCCGGCGGTCCCGCGTATTTTGCGAAAATCGGTCTAGACCAAAAATGAAAGCGGCAAGCGCGATCGCGATGGCCAGCAGAACGAGCGTGGTTCTCGGCTTCATGATTCTACTGTTCCCTTTCGCAGGCAGGCCAATTTGAATACAAGGAAATCCTCATTTGGTGCCCGACGATACACCAGTGTCCTGTCCCCGAAATACAGGTATTTTGCCGGAAGCCAGGGGAAGCGTATCGGCGTCTGGGCTTATCGGCGTGTCGGCGTTGCCGAAGATTCACCATATTCGTCACACGCCGACCCGGCAATACGCTTCTCCAGCCGGACACTATCGCCGTCGGAGCGACCAGACGCCCAGTCCGAGGAGGGCCACCAGCATCGGGATCCCTGCCACCGTCAGCAGAACGATTTCATTCATTTGTGCATCTGAAAGGTTCAGTGTGAAAGTTCTGGCTGCCTTCGGAGCGATTGCCAGCAGTTGTTCCCGGTCCGCGAGCCAGTTGATGCTCATCAATATGAAATCGACATCTGGGGGAGATTCACTCAGGGATTCATTGCGCAGAAAATCAGCGTTCCCGACAATGAACATCCGGGATGAGGAATGCAGCTGCACCCGCGCGTCTTTGATCGCTCCTCTTTCGAGCGCGACTCCAAAATAGAGTGGAGGAGGCAGATCAATCCCCTGGGCGTAGGTCGGGGTCTTCTGAGAATTGAGAATTTCGTCCTTGTCACCCCAATAGTCTGGCGCAGCCGGGGTTAAGGCCCTCGTCATGGTCAATCCTTCCTGAGCAATCTTCGATTCGTCGATCGATAGCGAGCAGGTGCCTCCGGGAAAATAGCCGGTTGCTTGGCTTAAGGCCCTCAGAAAACTCGTCTCCGGCAGGAATTGGGCGTACACATCGAGCGTTACAGATTGTTCTTCGATGCCGGTCTTGAATTGCGTGACAATTAGATCCGGTTCAGGCTGGATGCCAAATTCAGTGATAAATTGATCCAGTTTTGGCGTTTTAACTTTCGGATCCAGCAAAATGAGTATTCGGCCTTGTTCATTCCAATAGTCGCGAAGCAAAGAAAAGTCTCTTTCGCCAAGATCATATTTTGGCCCGACCAGGATCACGGCCGCGTAATCGGTTGGAACTCTTTCCAAGTTAGTCAGGATCAAAGGTTCGAGTTTGATATTTTGGCGGTCGACGTACTCTTTGAATCGGGTCAGAGGCGAGCCGCTTTCGAGGCCCGGTTCACCATGCCCGGTGATAAATCCGATCTTGGTTTCCTTATCTTCCGTGAGTTCAATCAATGCGCTCGTAATGATTTGCTCGCCGCGAAAGGCTCTGACCTGAGGAGTTTCACTAAACATCCCTGGAGGATCATATTCAGCCATGTCTGCCACGCGGAGCATTTTCTTGCGATTCTGATAGTCGAGAATGACCAGATTTTCGTCTGCTCCGAAATTATATTTGACCTGCAATTCCCGGGTGCGCGTGAGGCTGCGATAAGGGTCGACGGTCTCAATCTGGACCTTCCTTTTACCAGCGAATTCGTATTCCTTTAATAAGTTCTGAAGATCGTAATAGAGTTCTGAGCCTGCACTCTGAGACGTCGGAGCAAAAAAAACATAAATCTTGACCTCTTTCTTAAGAGATTTCAGGAATTTTTTAGTCAGCTCCGAAAGCTCGTACTTGTTATAACGGGAGAGATCCCAGCGTTTGTATCGGTTGAACCCGAGGTAATTAATCATCAGAACAATCAGGGCAACTGCGATGATCTGGAGGGCCACGTTTGCGCCGATCCGCAATCGTTGGATGCCGACCGGCCTGGAGGATGGATTCGCCATGCAGCTCCGTAAATCGTTACGCCCTCCAGCGCCGGTACTGGAATACATGGTAGGTGATCACCAACAGGAATAGAGTCATGCTCGGATAAAAGACAAACACTCGGGAATCCACGACACCGCGCGAAAAGGAGTCCATGTGGTCCAGTTGAGCCACGTAAGCCGTCATTTCCCGAAGAATCGGTGACGAGCTGTTCACGACATAGTTTATAAGCGTCACAAAAAAAAACCCGATCGTCAGCACCAAGGAAATCATCGCGGCAACGATCTGGTTCGAAGTCATAGCAGAAGCCAGGCAGCCCAAAGCAACATTGAACATTCCCATCACTAGCAATAGCAGATACGGAGCCCAAAGCTGGGCGGCGGACCCGATGGCGGAACGATTGCCGAGCCAGCTGAATATTAGAAAATACAATAAACTAGGCAACCAGAGGCTGATGTAGAATACCAGTGCCGCCATGAATTTAGATACGACGACCTCCCAATCCCGAACCGGAGCGGTCATCAACGTCTCGATGGTTCCGAGTTTAAATTCTTCGGCAAATGACCGCATGGTGATCACAGGAAACACCAGGAGGTAAGCAATCCAGAAAAATGCGGAGTTAAAAAAGACCTGGACAACGGTATTTTCAGACGGGGCCCTGTTCAGCAAAGCGATCGCGAACCAGAAAGACAATCCGTTGAGGATCAGAAAAAGGAATAGGACGATGTAGGCTATTGCCGAATAGTAAAAAACCGACAACTCTCTCTGGAGCAAAGTGAAGAGGCGTCTCATCTCGCTATGGTTGCAGTGTGTCCTTCGGCATTCTACTAGTTATCGGCGTGGGTTAGTTCGACAAATACATCTTCCAGTGTCGCTCGCTCTTGAGTTAGTTCCCTGATGGTCCAACGCCGCTCAACTGCCAGGCGAAATATATCTTCCCGCAGATCCGAATTCGCTTCGACGCGAATCAAACAGTGATGCCATCCATCTTCCTGGTTGGCAGCAACACTTTTTACCCCCACGATCTTTTCGAGCATCTCTGCTGGATCGTCACTGCCGGTATTGGCTTCCACTCTCACTGTGCCGGAGGTCCGGATCCGTCTAACGAGATTTTCAGGCGTATCGGAGGCTTCGATTTGTCCGCGGTGGATAATGATCACTCGCGAACAGGTGACCTCAACTTCTGACAAGATATGGGTGGAGAGCAGAATGGTGTGGCGTTTGCCCAAGGATTTGATGAGCTCGCGAACATGGCGGATCTGATTGGGGTCCAATCCGATCGTCGGTTCGTCGAGGATTAAAAGGTCCGGTTCATGGATCAATGCTTCTGCCAGGCCAACACGCTGACGATACCCTTTTGACAAGCTCGCAATCAGTTTGTTCTCGACCTCTTTCACGCTGCAGAGCTCTTTGACTGCCTCTGCCCGGTTGCGAAGTTTTTTGCCGCTGAGCCCCTTCAACGATCCGCGGTATCGAAGATATTCATTCACCCGCATGTCACCATACAAGGGGACACTCTCAGGAAGGTAGCCCAGATGCCTGCGCGCCTTAAGCGAGTCCCTGAAAACGTCATGCCCCGCAATATAGGCGCGGCCCGATGTGGCGGGCATAAAGCTTGAAAGAATGCGCATAGTCGTGCTTTTACCGGCTCCATTCGGTCCCAGGAAGCCAACAATCTCTCCTTTGTCGACCTCAAAGCTCAGACTTTGGATGGCGATTACTCCCTGATACTTCTTGGTGAGCTGTTCAACTCTAATCATTCGATCTACCTGGCAGCAGCTGGACGGCTTCTACGCGCTTCCTCTCCCTGGAAACGATCAGCGCATGGCTCCGAATGCAGCCGACCATCTGCTTCTGCACAAATTTGTGGTAATTTCCGTTTGGGTCGAGCCAAAGTTCGTTTAGATTTTTAATCCACTGCTCGTTCCCGAGCGACATCATGAAGACTTCGTATTTGAACGATTGGAATGCCGATCTTCTAGATGAATACTATGAACGCTGGAAGCAAGATCCGGCATCTGTGGACTCGAGTTGGTCTGCTTTTTTTGAAGGTTTCGAACTAGGGTCCTCTGCCAGTCGCAATGGCAAATCGGAGGTTTTGCCGGACCGGGAGGGTCAAACCGCCGAGTTCGACCGCCTTCAAGATCGCATCGACGGTCTCGTACACAGTTATCGTATTCTTGGCCATACGCAGGCCCAGATCGATCCGCTTGGGGAAGGCCGTCCCGAAACACCAGCGTTAACCCTTGGCTTTCTTGGTTTGGAGGACGTGTCGCTCGATACGGTCGTTTCATCCCGTTATTTCCAGCAAGGGCGCCCGATGACCCTCGGGGAGATGATCGACGCGCTCCGGGCCATCTACTGCGGGCCGATCGGTATTGAGTTCATGCATATTCAGAACGAAGCGGTGCGTCATTGGGTCCGAGACCGGATGGAAGCCAGGATCGCCTTGGCGCCGCCCGATGCTGCTTCCCAAAAAAGATTGCTGCGCTGCTTGATGGAGACCGAGACATTTGAGCAATTTGTCCACACGAAGTTCATCGGTCAAAAACGCTTCTCGCTCCAAGGTGGCGAAAGTTTGATGGTGATCCTGGAGACGATTCTCGCCGGGACTCCGGAAGCAGGAATCCGCGAGATCGTCATGGGTATGGCGCATCGGGGTCGATTGACGGTACTGGCAAATTTTTTGCGCAAATCCTACAACATCATCTTTAAGGAATTTTCCGAAAATTACATTCCTGATCTTGTCGCCGGCGATGGCGATGTAAAATATCATTTGGGCTACGAGAGTGTGAGGAAAACTGGATCGGGAGCGGAAGTAAGTATTCAGCTCGCAGCCAATCCCAGCCATCTCGAAATCGTCGATCCGGTCGTTGAAGGCAAGGCGCGCGCGCGCCAACGAATTTTGGAGGATACCGATAAACGAGAAAAGGTTTTGCCGCTGCTGATCCATGGGGATGCAGCGTTTGCGGGGCAGGGGATCGTAGCGGAAGTCTTCAACCTGTCCCAGCTGCCGGGCTATGAGACCGGGGGAACGGTGCATGTGATCGTGAACAATCAGATCGGGTTTACGACCCTTCCTGCCGATGCACGTTCGACCATGTATTGCACTGATGTTGCAAAAATGATCGAGGCGCCAATCTTTCACGTGAACGGAGATGATCCGATCGCGGTTGAGTTTGTCTCTAAACTGGTTTTGGAGTTTCGGCAGACCTTTTCCCGCGATGTCGTTCTGGATATGTACTGTTATCGCCGGTACGGACACAACGAAACCGACGAACCCAGCTTTACGCAGCCCAGATTGTACAAAAGAATCAACGCGCACCCCGCGGTGACGAAACTTTTCAAAGATCGGATGTTACAATCAGGTGTGCTCACCGCGGAGGAGGCTGTGACTCTCGAAAGGGAGTTCAGAAGCCACCTCGAGGCGGCCCTCGGCGAGGTCCGAACCTCCGGAGTGGCGTCGAAAAAAGATTTTCATCGCGGCTTCGAAGAGTCGACTGCGATCTTTCAACCTCCTTACAGCCACCGGGAACCGGAGACCCGTATTTCAAAGGAGCTGATCGATTTGATCGTGGATCGGATTACTCGGGTACCGGATGGTTTTATGATCCAGCCGCAGGTCAAAAAGTTGTTTTTAGATCGGCGGAGAAATCAGCATCAGGGAGGAGGCCCGTACGACTGGTCGTTCTGTGAAGCGCTCGCCTTTGGATCTCTTTTGGTCGAGGGAACGCCGGTTCGATTGTCTGGGCAGGATAGCCGGCGCGGCACCTTCAGTCAGCGCCATTGCGTTCTGTACGATACCGCAAGCCGCAAACGCTACATCCCGCTCGGAAATCTGAAAGAGGGACAGGCGCGATTTTGCGTCTACAACAGCATGCTGTCTGAAGCGGCTGTCTTGGGATTTGACTATGGTTATTCGCTCGATTTTCCGGACATGCTTTGCCTTTGGGAGGCGCAATTCGGAGATTTTGTAAACGGTGCCCAGGTTGTCATTGACCAATTCATCGTGAGTTCTGAATCCAAATGGCAGCGACCCAGCGGGATCGTCCTTTTGCTGCCGCACGGTTACGAAGGTCAGGGACCGGAACATTCGAGCGCGCGGTTGGAGCGTTTCCTGCAGCTTTGCGCTGAAGATAATATTCAGGTCTGCAATCTCACGACGCCCAGTCAGTATTTTCACGTCTTACGGCGGCAGGTTCGGCGAGATTTTCGTAAACCGCTCGTCGTCATGACGCCGAAATCGTTGTTGCGGAACGAGCGAGCCACTTCCCGGATCGAAGATCTCACGCAGTCTGCCTTTCAGCCGGTACTCGGGCCGACCTTGATTGGCGAAGCCAGCAACGTCAACCGGATCATCTTTTGCAGCGGCAAGGTTTACTACGATTTACTCGGTTACCTGGAGTCGAACCGGATCGGTGATACGGCGCTTGTCCGCATCGAGCAACTTTATCCGTTGGACTCCGAAGGGCTCAAAGAAACGATCCGCGATGTGCGTCAGGCCGCCAAATTGGTTTGGTGCCAGGAGGAACCCAGGAACATGGGAGCGTGGACTTACATCGCGCCGTTGTTCGGCGGCGTCTTCGGACGGGAGATTGAGTATGCCGGTCGGCCGTCTGCGGCAAGCCCGGCAGTCGGATCAAAGGCGTGGCATGATCAGCAGCAGAAGGAGCTTGTTCACCACGCTTTTACCGTGTAATCGGTGGCTTTTGATCGAGCATCTCAATCATCCATGAGCATCGAAGTCAAAATCCCTGCTGTCGGCGAATCCATTACCTCCGGCATTCTATCTGTGTGGCACAAGCAGACCGGGGACGTCGTCAGCGAAGGTGAGGCTCTGTTCACCTTGGAGACCGACAAAATTTCAACCGAGGTCCCTGCGATCGGTACCGGCAAGCTTCAAATCCAGATCGATGCTGGCCAGGAGGTTAAAATTGGTCAGACAGTTGGATTACTGGATGACAACGTTAAGGCGCCGGCCCAGAATGCGAAACCGCCTACTACGCCCGTCGAGGTCGTCCGGACCACAGATCAGACGGGAATCGAACGAGACCTTGTCGCCCGCGGCGCGGCGAATCGTTGAAGAAGAGAAGGTCAACCCGAGCGAAGTCATCGGCACCGGGAAACATGGGCAGGTCACAAAATCGGATCTGGTTCAATATCTGGAGACGAAAGGTGCTTCTCCGGGTCTCGGGCAACCGAGTACCCAGCCTGCGCCTGCACCGCCTGCCGCGCCCGTTCGGCCGCTCCGCAGATGGAATCACCCCCGCGGACCAGCCGGCGGAAAATGACTCCGTTGCGGAAGAAAATTGCGGCTCAATTGGTATTGGCTCAGCAGAATGCTGCGATGTTGACCACGTTCAACGAATGCGACATGTCCGTTGTGATGCAGCTTCGATCGCAATACCAGGAAACCTTCCAGAAGCGGCACGGTGTCAAGCTCGGTTTCATGTCCTTTTTCATCAAGGCCGTGGTCGATGCGCTTCAGTCCGTGCCGGCAATGAACGCCAGAATTGATGGTGACGACCTGATCGAAAATCATTACTACGATATCGGTGTCGCCGTTGGAACGGAACGCGGATTAGTTGTCCCGGTTGTTCGAGATGCCGATAAAAAGAGTTTTGCGGAGCTTGAAAAGGAGGTCACGGTTTTTGCTGGCAAAGCTCGCGATGGCAAATTGGGCCTGGACGATCTGACCGGCGGAGTTTTTACGATAACGAACGGTGGCATCTACGGGTCTCTTCTCAGTACGCCGATATTGAATCCTCCGCAGAGCGGTATTCTTGGAATGCATAAAATCCAGAGCCGACCTATGGCGATCGGCGATAAAATCGAGGTGCGGCCGATGATGTATCTTGCGCTCAGCTATGACCATCGCGTGGTAGACGGCAAAGAGGCGGTCACGTTTCTCGTACGGGTAAAAGATTGTGTCGAAGCTCCTGCTCGTTTGCTTCTGCAAGGGTAGGGAGGGCAGTTGTGGATGTCAGTTGTCAGTGTCAGTTGTTAGTTGTCAGTGAGAGACAAGACGCGGATTCGAAAGTTCAATCCCACGGCGAGAAGCTCCGTTCCACTGACAACTGGCACTGGCAACTGCCGACTGACGCCGACAAGTGATTCCCGCTCGTCACTTCCTTGATTTGCGCCGATAAAGAATCTCAGCGAGGCGGCGGCCGATCCAACGGGGATTGATGGACGGTAGACGAAGCGAAATTCGAGGTGCGCCGGGAGGGCGCACCAAGTATCCGATTACGATGCGCAGAATCAAACTGGAGGCCGCGATGGACGCAAGCGCGATGAGCAGAACCAGGGGAATCATCGAGCTTGGTAATCCTCCTTCATAAACAAGTGGCCATCCTTCACCTCAGATTTTCAGCTGTCATTTTATACCGCGTCAAATTCTCTCGGGCCGGCAGGATCTCTGAATTGACGGCGCCAAGCTAATCAAATCGGCAGGGGCCAACAGAATTATTTTGAGTCTCAAAGCAAAATTGGATCTGTTCGCGAGTGACCCTTGAGATGGATAAGGGCGGGATCTCGTCTTCGCCGAAGAATTCGACGCCGGTTGTTTCCATTGCCGTCCTGGCTTCGCCTCCCTCCAGCCGGCAAAGTATGAATAACTTATAAACATGAAACGGAAAGGGTGGCTCGTGGCCATGCCTGGCACGGTCGAAGACGGCGAGCATTCTTTCAGCCTTCGCCTGGAACCCCGATTCTTCGACGATCTCCCTTTCCACGGCGTCGGAAGGAGAATCGTTCACGTCTGCCCAACCTCCGGGCAAGGTCCAGAGTCCGTCTGACCGCTCTTGCACGAGCAGCAGTTTATCTTCTCGGAAGACCACGCCGCGCACATCGACCTTGGGCGTCGCATATCCGGTTTGATTTTCGAAGAGCTGACGGATCAATACCGGTGATTCGCCTGAATAATTGGCAAAAATCTCGATCGAGACCGCTAAAATCCTTCGATAACGCTCGCGATCATACTCTGATTCCGAAAAATGCAATCCGGTTTGCGCAATGGCCTGCAATTCCCGAGCCCAGCCGACCCATTTCGGTTCTTGTGACATGACAACGAACGTCGTCGAAGGAGAATGGACGTCAATGGATTCAGAATTCAGGATTCAGGAGTCAGGAGTCGGAGTCAGGAGTCAGTGGCGTGAGCCAGTCTTTCCCCGATTCCACTCCTGCAACTCCTGAATTCTGACTCCTGACTCCTGTTCCCTGGAATTTTCATGTCCGAAAACGGCGAGACACATCTTTGGTTTCGGATGATTGTCGTGATGTGCGACTAAACCGAGACCAATGTTATCAAGCGATGCTAACGCATGATCCGCGATTTGATGGACATTTCTTTGTCGCTGTGAAATCCACCCGCATTTACTGCCGGCCGATCTGCCGTTCCAGGCGGCCTGCTCTCGAGCAATGCGAGTTTTATCAACTGGCGGCAGCCGCCGAGGCGGCGGGATTTCGTCCCTGTCTTCGTTGCAGGCCGGAGCTTGCGCCTGGCCAGGCGCCGGCAGATTCTGCAGACCGCTTGACATCGGCTGCCGTTCAGCAGATCGAAGCCGGCATCCTGCAAGAGCAGAGCATTTCGAATCTGGCGCTCAGGCTCGGGGTAAGTGATCGGCATCTCAGGCGGGTCTTGGTGGAGAACCTCGGCGTGACCCCAGTCCAGTTGGCGCAAACTCACAAGCTTCTTTTGGCTAAGCAGCTCCTGACAGATACGGCATTACCGATCATCGATGTCGCATTCGCGAGTGGGTTTACCAGTCTCAGGCGATTTAATGCTCTATTCCGGGAAAGATATTCTTTTCCCCCAAAGACACTTCGAAAGAAAAATCGGAGAGCGAAGGATTTGACATCCTGCGTCTGTCGGTTGTTTTACCGATCTCCCTTTGATTGGAGTTCGTTACTGACGTTTTTTGCCATGCGCGTTTTTGGCGGCGTCGAGCAGGTCGTTGATGAAAGGTACCAACGAACGGTTGAGATCGGATCGCACAAGGGATGGATTTCTGTGGAAAACGATCCAGCGCAATCGGCGCTCCGTGTCGAGGTGTCGATCTCTCTTCTGCCCGCTTTGATGCAAGTGTTGGCCCGGGTTCGGAGATTGTTTGATCTTGAGGCAACCCCTCAACAAATCACAACGCACCTTGGCTTGCTCGCAGAGAGCAATCCCGGCCTGCGGGTGCCAGGAGCGTTCGATGGATTTGAGATGGCAGTCCGAGCAATCCTTGGGCAACAGGTCAGCGTCAAGGCCGCGACCACATTTGCCGCAAGGCTGACCAATCGATTTGGGCAACCGATTGTGACTCCTTTTCCGGGTCTGACACACCTGTCCCCAACGGCTTCCGCGATCGCAGCTGCCTCGATAGACGAACTGACTCAAATTGGTATAACCCGGTCGCGCGCAGGGTCGATTCTTGCGATGGCGCAAGCGGTCGCCAGCGGGTTCATAACGCTCGATATTGCGGTATCGATTGATAAGGTGTTAGCCAAGCTGAGAGAGCTTCCGGGAATTGGTGACTGGACCGTCCATTACTTTGCGATGCGGGTCTTTGGATGGCCCGACGCATTCCCGTACAGCGATCTAGGCATCTTGAAGGCGCTCAAAACGAGCAATCCGCGCAAGGCTTTGGCTGCGGCCGAGAGTTGGCGTCCTTGGCGCGCATATGCGGCGATGCATTTATGGAAGTCCCTGGAGAAAAACAAATGAATTATTACTACGTTTACGATAGCCCGGTCGGGCCGCTTCAAATGGTCTCGGATGGTTCTTCGCTGATTGGTCTGCGTTTCAGCAAACGCAAGTTCGCGGCCACGTCCGCGGACGATCCGAGGGTAGCTCCATTCCCTGAAACCAGGGAACAGTTGGACAAATACTTCGCGGGTTTACTCGAGGAGTTCGACCTCCCGATTGTGCTTCATGGGAGCGACTTTCAGATCCGAGCGTGGAACGAACTCAGGAGGATCCCTTACGGTGAAACAATCTCGTACAAAATGCAGGCGGAAAAAATTGGAAGCGTGCCACGCGCGGTTGGATTGGCCAACGGTCAGAATCCTGTGTGCATCATCGTCCCCTGCCATCGTGTCATTGGAGCTGACGGCCGTCTGGTTGGCTATGGCGGAGGTCTCGATCGCAAACGCGCTCTTCTGCAATTTGAGGCTCTGGCGCGCGACTTCGGGCCGCAGCCATTTTCGCCTCAACCAAAGTATGACAAGTTTGAGTTAGAGGTGCAGCGAGCAACAGAAGGACGGAAGAGCATTTGAACAAAAGGCAGCAAAGCAAGCAAAGATGGATTAGGAATCGGGTCTCGGATGACTATACGGTGAAGTTCTTCTGCGAGTGTAAGGTTCAGCCGTACGGTGCAGCGAGCAACAGAAGGACGGAAGAGCATTTGAACAAAAGGCAGCAAAGAGGCAAAGATGGATTAGGAATCGGATCTCGGATGACTATACGGTGAAGTTCTTCTGCGAGTGTGAGGTTCAGCCGTACGGTGCAGCGAGCAACAGAAGGACGGAAGAGCATTTGAACAAAAGGCAGCAAAGCAAGCAAAGATGGATTAGGAATCGGGTCTCGGATGACTATACGGTGAAGTTCTTCTGCGAGTGTAAGGTTCAGCCGTACGGTGCAGCGAGTAACAGAAGGACGGAAGAGCATTTGAACAAAAGGCAGCAAAGCAAGCAAAGATGGATTAGGAATCGGGTCTCGGATGACTATACGGTGAAGTTCTTCTGCGAGTGTAACGGTTCAGCCGTACAGTCCCAGCGCGCTGACTTGTCGCGATGGTGATCAAATCGCAAATCAGGATCGAACGTAAGCTTAACAAAACTCAAATCTTTGCTTCCTTCGCTACCTTCTGTTCAAATCCTCTTTGTTTTCTTCTGTTCAAAACCGCAAAGCTTAAGCAGCAGGGGCAGACGCTTTTTTACATCCCCAAAATTCTTCGTTTCCTTACTGACCATCTGAAACTATTGTTCATGGACTTATCTACCCCCAAAACATATGAATAAAATTGTTCCCCTGATTGGCTCGGCCGAGGTCGGGCCGCTTGGTGTACTTCATCTGCCGCGTCTTTGGCTTAAGGTCTCCCTCAACGCGAAAGGATTGCTGGCAGACGGATATCCAGCCGTAGGCACAGGCTTTGATCAAATGGTGCTCGACGGATTAGGACTGCAGAAGGATGCGGTCGTCGACTACATTACGAAGAACAAGCCGACGTACCCCGAGTTCGAGACCTGGATCAAGCAGCAACCGGGCACTCGACTCGATGCCGTCTCAATTGAAAAACTCAATCAGGCGATCCGGGGTTACAATCATGACGATGGCACAGTTCAATCTGTTCTCGGAGAAAACGGGCTACCTTCGGACCTCGGGATTCGCGATGCGGTAACGCTCAATCGGATCGATGACTGGAAATGCTTTCATGAGGCGCTTTTGAAGTGAGACTTTTGGGGAGAACAGTTCAAACTGTTTGTTGCGTCTCAGCTATTTGAAGAAGGACTTGAGCTGACGCGCAGCCTTTGGGTTGGGGCGGCGTCGGCTCGTTGAACAGGAGCTCAGCAATTCGCCTTGCCAGCGCCTTGCGAGTCATCCGGCGACGCTCCCAACGCTGCTATACGAGGCTCAGACTTGGTGCCCTAAGCGACCGGCGATCACGAAGAGCCTTCGAAAGGGAAAAAGGATCTTGCCGTTTTTTTGTGCTGGAAAGAGAGTTCGGTAGATATCCTGCACATCGGCCTTGAATTGGTCTCGAAGTTCCTCTGAAGGCAAACCCTCGAGATAAGGTTTAAGCCCGGTGCTGGAGTAAAATTCGATAATTTGATGAGGATTCTCCAGTTCGTGAAAGTAAACGGTCTCCCAAATCTGCAGATGTTTCGATAACGGAGACAGCCAATCATAATAGGCGCTGGGATTGTGGACGCAGGGGGTGTATCGCTCCTGCAAGCGGTAGGGTCGCCAACGCGGAGCGTCTGCCAATTCATTGACCGATTGCGAAGCGGGTTGGTTATAGAGGGCCGGCATCTGAAATGCGAGAACGCCCTGCGGTTTGAGCGCATTGATCAGCCGGGGAGTGAGTGTTTCGTGATCCGCGACCCAATGAAGAGAGGCATTCGCGAATATGAGGTCGAACCGATTGGGTTCGAACCACGTTTGAATGTCTGCGACTCTCCACTCAATATCGGTCGAGCTTTGGCGGGCTCGTTCGATCATCGCTGGCGACGAGTCAAGCCCCACAATACGGGCATTGGGCCATCTCCGCCGGAGTGCTCGTGTGCTGTTTCCAGGTCCGCAACCGAGATCAATGATTTCCTGTGGTGACTCCAGCGGGATCCTCCATGTCAAATCGAGAGAGGGTTGGGTTCTTTCCTTCTCGTAGCGCAGATAAAGTTCTGAATCCCAATCAATCATGGGCTCATTACCCCCCTCTCCCTGTTCACGAATTGGTGGGGGGCGGCTTTGTTAAATCCTCATACGATGTCACCACCGCGTCGAAGGCGGGAGTAGCTTGCCGGAATGAATCCTGGTCCCGGGCGGATAAGGTGATGAAGTGGATCGAGCCCTTGGCCTGAATATAAGCGGTTGCTTCGAAGTTACCGAATTTATCACCTGCAAAATAGTAGATTTCCGCCTTGCTCGAGTCCTGGGTAGTGAGCGTTTTGACGTGTTTGACAGTCACATTCGGACTCCCCGTTTCCCGCAGATTGCGCATCGTATCATTGACCTGGTCAGCGATATTCCGAACCGCTGCCGCGTTCGTACGAACCCGGACATAGATGACTGCTTTACTGGTTTCCCAATTCGTCCCAGTGGGATAGAAGACCAGGTTAATTCCCTGGTCCTTGGCGGCATCGTTATCGAGAACCCAGCTTCGCGGAGCCTTAATTTCAAACGCGTAGTCTTTTCCCCGCACCACGCTGTACCCTTCGAGGATCTGTTCAGCGAAAACGCTGCACACGAAAATAGTACTTAGCCCAAGGAGTAAACGAAAAAGGAGCATAGTCTGGACGAGATTGGACGCCATTATAATGCTCATTGCACGCATCAAGCAACTGATGTCCCGGCGGGAGAAGCGTATCGGGGTGCCGGCGTGTTGGAGTATCGGCAGCTTCGCGAAGCGGCGTGGGCGTGCGGCGAGTAGAGCAGCGCGCCCGCCATGCACGGCTTTCACGAGGTAAAGCGGGACGCTTTGGCGTCTCCAAACTTATCGACACGCCGATAGGTCCTCTTTTCGGGGTGCGCCGTGAGCGACTCAGACGTCAATCTATTTTCTTCTGGATCCGAAATAATCGTGGAGCGATCGGGGAATCGCTCGTACTGGCAAGCTCTTCAACAATCCATTCTTCCTCGGGTAATTGCTCAAGGAAGTGCCGGACCTCCTGATACTCTGGAACGCCGCCTTCGTGTCCGCGATACACGAGCAGCGTCACATGCCCCCGTTCGGCCAGATGTTCGAGAACGGAGCGCAAGGCCATAATCGTGGTTTCTGGCTTCGTGATGATTTGGCGATTGCCGCGTGGCAAATAACCCAGATTAAACATGGCAGCGGCAATGGCTGCCCCGGCCGGCAGATAGGCGGCCAACCGTGAGTGAGAATCGTGGATCAGTGAAACGCGATCGTTCGAGCCAACAAATTTCAAAATCTCTCGGGCACCGGCAAGCGCTGCCTTTTGCACATCAAAACCAAGGACCTTTCCTTTCGGGCCGACACGATGTGCGAGAAACAGTGAGTCGTACCCGTTTCCGACGGTGGCATCAACTGCCAGCGCCCCGTCAAACAGCGCAATCTCGATCCAGGAAGCGGCCGCGGCGGTCAGTCGTTCCTCAGTTACTGCCACAAAGATTTTCGGCATACATCAAATTCCGGGTGAACCGGTTCACCCCTTTCCAAGTTACCGATCAGTTGCATCGACGCAAAGGGGGCCTGCAAAACCCCCTTCGATCCGAAACCGTTTAAGACAGCTACTCGCCTGTTTTCTGGATGAGTACCGACAATCGGGCGGTTATCCACGCGAATCACAGGCCGCACGCCGGCGGTCTGGTCAATCACTTCAAAATCAAAATTGGTGAACTGACGAATCGACTGTTCGATCTCATTTCGTGCGATTTGCGTGGGTGTCTCGTTCAGTTGATCCCAAGTGTAGGTGGTTCCCGCTTTGATCTCATCCATCGTGGAGCGAAATAACCATTTCCCGCGCTGGATGATGCGGTCATCGGAAAAGTTCCGAGCCCGTAATGTCAGCATTTCTCCTTTTGCCGGGTTAAGCTGGATCGATTTGAAGAACGGATTTTCGCGCAATTTATAGCCCTCGCAAAATACCACCGCCTTTGCGGTGTAAAAGCGCCAGCCCACACCGTGCTCGGAGAATCGCAGCTCATCATAGTCAAATTCGCTCTCAATCAGCCGGCCGGTCGCCGCAAACTTGTCACGCGCATGCCGAATGAAATCCGCCACATCCAATTGGCCCGCCACGGCGATTTCAAATCCACCAAACCAATTCTCGACAGACGTGAATCGAGGGCAATCGATTGAACCTAGATATTTGGAGTAGTCGCCCGAAGCGAGCCGGTCTTTCCAGTGACGTAGTTCGTCAGCGGACTGCAAGAGTCGCAATATTTTTCGCCGGCGGAAAAATGAAGCGCCCAGAAATTGCTCGATCGATGGATAGATTGTGAATGCATGCTCCAGCAGGCGATCGATCAGAAAAGGCCGATTCAGCCGTTTCCCGGTGATCGGATTCAAAATCCCCGCCGCTGAAAGCGACGCCGCCGTGCGATGTGCGTTGTCGATTACCAGAACCTTCTTTCGTTTCATCTGCAACAGGCAGGCCAACAATGAACCGGCCAATCCTTGCCCAACGATGAGGTAATCCACTTCGTTACACACAGAAGTCAGAAGTCAGAAGTCGGAAGTCAGAAGTCAGGAGTCAGGAGTCAGGAGTCAGAAGGCAGGAGTCGGGAGTCGGGAGTCGGAATGGACGGGCGGCTTTCATTTCGTGGATCTTATCGTCTCGGTAGATTTTGCCTTCTGCAACTCTTGAACTCCTGCTTAAAAGTAAATGTCGTTCGGCATTTGGAACGCGCCTCGGACCAGGTTAACCTTCGGAGTGGGTTTCATCAGTACCTCCACAACATCGAATCGATAGGGGACCCGAGGGTCATTCAACAATCTGAGCCATTCCTTTGCGCCGCGAATGATCCGGTCCTGCTGGGCTAGTGTTACTGCGGTGTGCGGTGGACCGAATGCATCGGTTGTGCGCGTTTTTACTTCAACGAATACCAGCGTCTCGGCGCGTCGATCGCGGCAAACCAGATCGATTTCGCCGCCTCGTCTCGACCGGAAGTTTCTGTAGAGCACACGAAATCCATTACGGCGGAGATGGTCGGCGGCCATTTTTTCGCCCTTTCGACCGAGCGCCAAATGGGATGGGGCAAGTCGTCGGCCAATCACTCGTGGCCACAATTTAATGGAAAAGAAAATATGTCTGAGTAACCGGCGCGAATGAGCGCCGATGTATCGGACAAGGTCCGTGAATCTGTAAGCTTTCAAGGTGCGCCGGCGTTCCATAGCCTTTGTTCTGGTCAAAATCGTACTGCGGGAACTCGCGGTGCCATGTCTTCATCATACGATCTCGCGTAACCTTCGCAATGACACTGGCGGCAGCGATGCTCATTGATTTTCCGTCCCCACCGATAACCGCGGTTTGCAGTTGTTGGAAACCCGGAACCGGCAGACCGTCGATCAGAAGGTGGTCCGGCTGAACCGCTAAAGCTGTTACCGCTCTCTGCATTGCCAGAAAGGTCGCCCGGAGAATGTTGAGCCGGTCGATCTCTGCGGGTTCAGCGATGCCGATAGCGAAACAGACGAGTTTTCCGGGCGCAGTGAGCCCTTCAAAGAGGCGTTCACGAACGATTTCCGTAAGCTGTTTTGAATCGTTCAGGCCGGCAAGCGAGAATTCGGCTGGCAGAACGGCCGCCGCTGCAACGACAGGTCCTGCGAGCGGGCCGCGCCCTGCTTCGTCGATGCCGGCAATGAGAGGAACGCCCGTAGACCAGAGATGCTTCTCGAATCTAAGGCCGCAAGCCATGGGACAATTTTCAATTCTGAGATTTCTCTTTCACCGTCATTGCTTGCTTGCCTTTGCGATCGCGAAGGTAATTGAGCTTGGAACGGCGCACACTCCCGGCTCGCTCGACTTCGACCTTGGCAATACGCGGGGAATGTAAAGGAAAAACACGTTCCACGCCTTCCCCGTAGGAGATGCGGCGGACAGTGAATGTGGAATTAAGTCCGACGCCGCGTCGGCCTATCACAATGCCCGTAAAGATTTGGATCCGCTCTTTATCGCCCTCTACCACGCGTGTGTGAACTCTGACCGTGTCGCCAACCTTAAACGACGAAATATTCGGCTTCAGTTGTTCTTGCTCAATTTTCTGAATGATGGTCATACGATGCTCCAGGCTGAATGGAAGGGTGCAACAACTAACTCAGCATGGTAAAAATGCAACCCCCAAAAGAGACGTTTCGGCGGGTCGGCGGGGGAAACGGATCGGCGGGTCGGCGGGTCGGCGTGGGGGGAGAAACGGATCGGCGGGTCGGCGGATCGGCGTGGGGAGAGACGGGTCGGGGTGTCGGCGGATCGGCGTGGGAAGAGGAGAAACGGATCGGCGGCCGCCGATCCGTTTCTCCCGCTATTCTATCCGAACGAAAGTTCCAATCGGGCACGTTTCGAAAATCTTCTGAGCCTTTTCCTCTGAGCCTACCCGGATACATCCGTGGCTTGCCGGGTGCCCCGGGTTAACGCCGTAGTGGATGCCGTACTCAGAGAATGATAACCGGAGGAAATAAGGCATGCGAACTTTATACAGGGTCGAGCGCTCGAGCCTGATTTTGTCGGTCACAAGATAATTTCCGGGCGGCGTCGGCTTATCCTCGCGGCCAGTCGAAATTTTCGCTGTCAGGAAGGATATTTTGTCCCGGTAAACGATGAGCTTCTGATCACGAAGAGAGATTTCTATCCTGTAGTGATCGTCCTTCGGGTCGATCCCCAGGAGGATTTTAGCCAGCTCGGGGTGACCTGCCTTAGCGGCGTACTGGGCCGGCACCCAGTCGTAGCCCTTGCTGACAGCAAATGGTTTTGCACCTCCGGCGAGCAGCAACTGGCAGATCGTTGTTTCGCCGAGACCGGCAGCCAGATGGAGCGCACGGAAATCCGTTCCGTTGCTATAGTAATAGAAGGTCTTGGCGCTGAGCGATCGGAGCATCGCGCTTTCGTCTTGCGCGAGAATAATGGGTTTGTCAGGGTCGGCTTTCTCGCTGAGGGAGATCTGCGCGAGGGAGCTATTGTTTGAAAGGATGGCATGGACGAGATCGTTGCGCGCGTTTTGTCGCGCTGCGAGAGTCGCAAGACAGAATCCCGGATCAGGCTCAAACTGTGCAAGGAGCAGCATGAGCAAGATGATGTTCATGGCGGATTCAACTCCTTCAGCCTGCGCGTTTCGGCCCAAAGAATAGATCGCCCTCGCGACAAACTTCTTGATTTCATGTAGAAGAGTGATGCGCCGGTCTGATCCCCAAACCACAAAAAAAGATTGGGATAATCACTATGCCCACTATGATTTTCGACAAGAACGCGACTAGCTTTAGCGCGGATTATCATCCGGAGCGACCGGCCCGGCTAATCATGACCGAGGCGCACCTTGTTAAAGCCCATCCCGATTGGGGCTGGATACAACCACGACTCGCAACAGAACAGGAAGTTTTAAGGGTGCATCACCCGAAACATCTGGAGCGGCTGCGACAACCCGTCGATTTTGACGACGATACTCCCTACTATCCAGGAATTGAACAGCACGCCTTGCGCGCTGCTGGGGCTGCGATTGTTGCGGTCGACCTGGCGCTCCGAGGTCAGAAGGGCTTTTCGCTCATGCGTCCGCCTGGGCACCATGCGACTCCGATCCGGGCAATGGGTTTTTGTTATCTGAACTCGATTGCGATCGCTGCTCACCATGCGCTCGAAGCGGGATGTGGACGCGTTGCGATTTGGGATTTCGACGCGCATCATGGGAACGGCACAGAAGAAATAGTCTTTGGCAATCGCCGCATGCGGTTGGCGTCGGTTCATCAGCATCCTTGTTATCCGGGCACCGGAACCTCGTCGCGGGGGAATGTCTTTAACTGGCCGATTCCGCCGCGCGGCGACTCGGAACGCCATGCTTCGGCGGTTCGCCTGGCGCTTGATTGTCTGATCGAGTTCGATCCTGATATCGTGCTGGTATCGGCGGGGTTTGATGCCTACGCCGGAGATCCGCTCACAGAGATGACTTTGGAGCAGAAAGATTTTACAAACTTCGGGCGATGGCTCAAGGAAACTGGGTTGCCCGTAGCCCCCATCTTGGAAGGGGGATACAGTAACGATTTGCCGATTTTGGTGGAAGCGTTTCTGGCCGCTTGGAGCGATTAACGTTCGACGTTCACCGTTCGCCGGCGCAATCAGGACATAGGTAAAACTGTAACGGATTCAGTTCACGGGAGTCGGGTTTCGAAGAGGCAAAGCGAGACACCTACCCCTGACTGCGCCGCCGAATGTCGAATGCCGAAAGGCAGCCAACAACATCAGGACGGAAGAGAATTTTGAACAGAAGGCAGCAAAGAAAGCAAAGATGGATCGGGTATTGGGCTTCCGAGAATTTGGCTACTCATTAAAGTCCTTCCGCCAGTGCGAGATTCAGCTGGTTCGACTCCATTGAGCCGGTTTAGTCGCAACCGTGATCAAATCGCAAACCAGGACCGAACCTAGGCCCCAACCAATTCTCAAGGCTTTGCTTCCTTTGCTGCCTTCTGTTCAAACCCTCTTTTCTTCTTCTGTTCATCCCCGCAGAACTTGGAAGGTCGAACGCCATCATTTCAACGGCAACAGAACGTTGGCTCCGCCCTGACCAACGACAACAGACTGTGGGCTCTGTCCATTCCAGCGCCGGGCAATCTCAAGGGAAATAATCTCCGGGTTTTGCTTGATTGCGTTACCCTGAGTTTGAATGGCCTGAGCCTCTGCATTCGCTCGGACAACAGTAATTTCGGCGTCTTTTTGCGCTTTCTGAAGTTCGAACTCCTTCTGAAGCGCCTCCTGCTGCATCGTCATTTTAGTTTCGATCGCCTTTTCCAGTTGTGCGGATAGATCGATGTTGGTAATCGCCAGATCGTCGATCTCCTGTAAACCAGCCAGCCGCGCCTTCAGGGCATCCAGGATTTGTTTCTTAACTTCCTCGCGTGATTTGACGAAATTTTCAGCAGTATAATGAGAAGCAACCTCTTTCAAGCTTTCCTGAAAACGGGGCACGATCAAAGTGTCGTATGGATCGCCATTGTAGTTCCGAAAAAGATTCACAACCTGATCTGCCGAAGTTCTGAACAAGATCTTGTAGTTGACGGAAATGGTTTGCAGATCCGATGAGTAACAAACCGTTTTGTCACCCTCTGTATGCTGTTGCACGCTTTGGTCCCGGACCGTCTGAAGCATCGGAATGTAGAACGCCACCCCTTCACTGAGTGGATTTTGATCGACCTGGCCGAGAGTAACCTTCACGCCCCGGTAGCCAGGAGGTACCACATGACATGACGATAAACCGGTTGCAGCTGCAACTGCGACGAGCACTATTCCGAGCGAGCGGATTTCATTCATTTTCGAGTCCGCGTATTCAATGACTATTCTGCTTCCAGAAGCGACACATTTCTTGAGAGACATTATTTCATAAACTGGCACAAACTACTCCAACAGGTATCACCTCTTTTGAGATTTGAGTTCATGAGAATTTTCCTCTATGCGGCGGCGTTTCTGGTGGTGTTTGGTAGTTTGAAATTGGAGGGGGCGGATCCGCAGCAGGCTGATTCGCCCGCTCCGTCTGCGACGGCGGTTGAGACGATCGTCTTTTTGCGGCACGGCGAGAAGCCGGATAAAGAAATCGGTCAGTTGAGCTGTCAGGGCCTCAATCGGGCGCTGGCTTTGCCTCGGATATTGACGTCCAAATTCGGCAAGCCCGATTACATTTTCGCTCCGGCGGCTACCAGAATGTCAAAGATAGCGGGCGGCGTCGGGTACAATTACATCCGGCCCCTTGCGACGATCGAGCCGACTGCAATTGAACTCGGGATGCCGGTCAATACGGACTTCGGGTATTCCGATATCGACGGTCTTCGGTCCGAATTGACGGAGCAAAAATATCAAAATGCCTTGGTATTTGTCGCGTGGGAACACCACGAGCTGGAAAACATCGTGAAAGAGCTTGTCAGCGATTTTCATGGGGATTCCAGCAAAGTTCCCCATTGGAAAGGCAAAGACTTTGACAGCCTTTACATCGTGCGGATCACTACTCGCGGCGCAATCAAGTCCGCCTCGTTCACGCAGGATTACGAAGGGCTTTCTAACCTGAGTACGGATTGTCCGGACGCGAAGCAGCAGTAAGCGTGGTACGGATTCCAGGTTTGGTTTTTGTTTACTTCCGCTGCTTCGTGAAAACTTGCAAGGATCATACGTGTCCATAAATCGTCCGCCGAATGCGAGTTTTAGGGCAGGGGAACCCCTGGAGGTTTTCCAGGTCTTTTTAAAACTTGGATTAACTGCATTTGGCGGGCCAATCGCTCATCTGGGTTATTTTCAGCGCGAAATCATTGAGCGGCGCAAATGGATTACGCAAAGCGCTTACGGTGATCTGGTCGCTTTATGCCAGTTTCTGCCAGGGCCCGCCAGTAGTCAGGTGGCTTTCGCGTTGGGTTACTTGCGTGCCGGGATTGGCGGAGCGTTTGCTGCGAGCGCAGGCTTTACTGCTCCTTCGGCGATTTTGATGATTGCGATCGCGTATGGTTTCCAAGTCATCAGCGCGCAGTCAGGATTTTTACATGGGCTGAAACTTGCCGCTGTGGCGGTGGTTGCCCAGGCGGTCTGGAGTATGGCGGTCAAGTTCTGCCCAGATCGCCAGCGAGCGACGCTCGCAATCGTAGCGGCCTGTTTCGTGCTCGGCTCTCAAGTGGCGTGGCTACAAGTGGTTGTGATTGCGACCGGTGCACTGTTCGGATGGATCTTTTTAAGGGAAAAGGCGGGATCGAATGATAATCGGCCCGCAGAAAATGGAAATGGTCTTCATGGGGGATGGTTCGCCTGGTCCAATCTCGCTATGTATTTTCTTCTTTTGGCAGGTCTGCCCTTGCTTTCTGCCCTATTCCGGGAGCGTTGGCTTCAGTGGGCAGACGCATTTTACCGCTCTGGGGCGCTGGTCTTCGGCGGCGGCCATGTCGTGTTGCCTTTATTGCAGTCAGAAACCGTAGCTCGGGGTTGGTTAGATCAAAATGCATTTATGACCGGCTATGGAGCCGCACAAGCAATGCCCGGGCCACTGTTCACATTTTCAGCCTACCTTGGAACTGCGATCGGACACAACTGGCTCCCCGGATTGTGGTGCCTTCTGTGGATTTTTCTTCCTTCCTTTCTTTTGCTACTCGCTGCGCTGCCGTTTTGGAGCAATCTGCGGCAAAACGCCGGCGCTCAAGCGGCGCTGCGAGGAGCGAACGCAGCGGTGGTCGGAATTTTGCTTGCAGCCCTTTACAATCCTATTTGGACGGCCGGAGTTGATTCGTCCGTCGCGTTGATCATTGCCTTAGCTGCTTTTGGCTTGCTGCAATTCTGGAAATGCGCACCTTGGTTGCTTGTTCTCCTATCAGGAGGCGCCGGTTTTCTTTTTCTCCGGCATTAGATCTCAACGACCCGACACGCAAATTGTCCTGTCGGGTTACTATCGGCGATTGATCCATGAACCGCCGCCGCCGTAGCCTCGGCGGTTGACCCATCCACCCCCGCCGCCGCCGTTTATCCACCCGCCGCCGCCGTAGCCTCGGTGGTTGATCCATCCACCGCCGTAACCGCCGCGCCGGTTAACCCAGGCGCCGGCGTTCGCCTCAGATTGGAATGCAAGCCAGGTGCCTCCAAATACTGCGGCCGCAATCGCCGCACCGGACCACTTCCCCATGCTCTGGAGAAATAGGCGCCGATTCAGGAGCTCTCTCGCTTCCTCGGTGTCTGTCGCCTCCTTAGATCTATCGTCATTCATAAGCGAGAAAATCAATGGCTGCCTATTGCGCAGCTTTGCTGCCCGGCGTCGCATCGCCGGTCAACGTTGAAAAGTGCATGGCGGCAATCCGCCACTTACCGCCCTTTTTAGCCACGGTCAGGGAGAGATTGAGTGGAAAGGCGAATTCCTTTCCGTCCTTTTTTCCCGTCACATTTCCTGCCGTCATCAGCCAGCCCATTTCTGATGTGATTCCGCCAATCCTGAACTGGTATTCGAATTTCTGTTCTCCCTTGTCGAAACTCTCGAAAAAGTGCTCGTAGGCCACCTTGATTTCGTCCGGTCCCGACCAGATTTCCCCAGGACCGGTTCCCATGATCGAGCTCTTCTCTGTCAGGCATGCCATAACCCCTTTTAAGTCCTTGTTGGTAAAGGCTTCATCGTGCGCATACAAGAGCGCGCGGATCTGTTCCAACTCGGGGTCGGCGGCCTGGGACGCTCGTGCATCCTCCGTGGGTGCGACCGCGACTGCCGCCGCAACGCCGGCCATCCCGGCGATAAAGGCTTCTCTTCGATTCATTGATCGACTCCTTTGAATTCGTAGCTCAGGTTGATTCGCTTCTGGGGGATGCTGTCAGCTTTCCCGGGATCTAGTGCACCGTCTCCCAAAGCCTTTGGGCTTTGCCGCAGGGTTGAGTTTGAAAACGGGTCGGCTGGTTGGTTGCTCGTCAGTCACCTATCGATCTGGATTTGCTCCTTCCTGGCGCCTCGCAGACGACCCATTTTGAACTCAACAAAGCCCAAGGGATTTGGGAGACGGTGCACTAGACTAGACCCAAAATAAGCGTGTTCCGAATGCGGCGCGACGAACTTCTGGCTTCGGCCAGGGCAATTTCCTAAAAAAAATGGTGCAAATCCGGCGGTTGGAGCGACCGGAGGTCGAGAGTTGGTTCCGACGGGCCAAAATAACTAAAACGTTTTGAGTTATAATTATTTTGGAGGGCCGATTTAGCTCGCCAAGGCGTAGCTCTGCCTTTGGAACGTCGTGTTCTGCCTCGATCATCGCGCATTGGTCGATTAGGCCTGCCTCAAGCAGGTGCCATCCGACGAAGATTTTCCCAGGCCGTAAAGAAGTCTTTTAGCCAGCTGTTGTAACCCATGAGCCGATAAATGATTTTTCGACCGCTGCGCACGATCTGTGCGGGCAACAATACAATGGCGTGCAGAAAGCGACGAAATTCCATCCGGACTAACTCCAGACCCCGCTGCCGATTGGGCATCAGCAATCCATACCAGGATTTAAGATTCCACGCCAGGGCACTCATGACCATATAGGCCCAATTACTCATTAGGTCGTCGACTGGCATGCGCATGGCGTTAACGCCGTTTTTGAGTTGCTCGATGACATTTTCCTGCTCGCAACGCTCGTTGGCCAGAGCCACGATCTGTTCCGCGCGACAATCGGTGTGGTTAGTGATGTAGAAGAAGTATTTAAGGTCTTCAAAGAGCACCAGTTCCCCTTTCTGGACGCTGATGTTTTTGCGCACCACCACCAGCCGATAGCTGCGCCCGCATTTGAGCGGCTCATATTCGAACTCCGCGACAGTTTCGCCGACCAGCTTTTTATTCGGATAGCCTTTAAAACGCACAATCCCCTCCTTGATCCGATGGGGCTTGCGTCGGGGCTCAGTGGCAATTTCATAGCGAGCCAGCCGTTCAAGGGGCTTCCAGGACTCTGGCGGCAAGGCTTCAGCCAGTTTGACTACTTTAGGATGAGCATCCATGCCAAAGATAAATTTGATCCCTTGGCTATCCCAGCGGTCCAACTGGGCGCTCAACGTGAAATCGGTGTCCCCACGCAAAGTAATTTCACCGGCATGCGGGCGCACTAACTCGATGGCCCGATCGATCCAGGGCACACAGCCTTCATGACTGACCACATTGCCCGGTCGGTTCACCAGATAAAGGACCTCACGGCTGTTGGCTAAGGAGATTATCAAGGGCGCATAACCCCAGATCCCTTTGTAAGAAAGCGCCATGCCTCCTTTGCACTCTCCCAGCGTCGGAGCCATCGTACCGTCTGTATCAATAAAGGCGTGCGACAGAAAACCCCGAGGCTGTTCTTTCCAGACCCGTTGTCGCGTAGCATTGATGGCTTCCATCAGCGCCACCACAGAGTCTTGATCGAAGCGTCGGGTAAAATCTCCGCTGGTGGTCGGATCAGGAATGCGCTGGGCTCCCAGTCCATCCAGAAAAGCTTCATCGTTGCGACGTAACTCGATGTCTTCGAGCCGCACGCCATCCAGCAGGGAGTTATAGGCCAAATTCAACACGTGGTCGCTTTCGTGATAGGGCAGATGTCTCTTGAGCAGCTGCACCCGCGCATCAATCTCTTCGGCCAAGCCCAATTTCTGGCCCATCAGGTGCATGGCACCGATGCCACCATAGTTGAGCGACCGGCTCCGTTCGGCCATCTCAAAATGGATGTTGGTGGCGCTCATCATCGGCGCCTCTGTGGCAGTCCACCGACGCTCGGGATCCAAACGGCGTTCGATTCGACGCTTGCGGTTTCGCAGGATTTTGGGGTAAGTTCTGTTCACTCGAAATGCTGTTTTTTCTTGGTTGCGGTAGTTTGGTCACTTCCCAGCGAACCAAGTATTTAAGAGCATTTCGAGTCTTTTTCTTCCCATCGCGCCTTTAAATCACGCTTCCTTAAGGACTAGAATAGAGTAAAACTCCTCCCTCCTGCAAGGATCTTAACCAAACGAATGTGGCAGTGAGCCGCGGTCCGAGCTGCCCGCCCGCACAAGGGGAGCGACACTAACGCGCACGCAAGCCCGACGCGATCTCCAAAGCGTATATTCCGGCCACAATGAATACTGCTCAACTTATCGGGAAAATTGCTCTTGTGACTGGCGCCAGCAGAGGCATAGGACGTGCCGTAGCGCTTTCGCTTGCTGCCTCCGGCGCAGATGTCGTCGTCAACTTCCGTGTCGCAAAGAAGGAGGCGGATTCGTTAGCTGACGAGATTAACCGAATAGGTCGGCGTTGCCTGATTGTCCAAGCAGATGTTTCAAAGGCCCCCGATGTTGAACGACTGGTTTCCCTGGTACGATCTGAACTCGGAACGGTCTCGGTCCTTGTCAATAACGCGGGCATTTCTCGCCGGCAACAACTCGAGGAGATTGCCGAGTCTGATTGGGATGAAGTGATCGCTGTGAATCTGAAGTCTGCTTTCCTGATGATTCAGGCATGTTTACCGGAACTTCGTCGGCAAAAGTGGGGCCGAATTGTCAACATATCCTCAGTTGCCGCTCAGCTTGGCGGAATCGTGGGACCACACTATGCGGCTTCGAAGGCTGGCTTACACGGACTAACCCATTTTTATGCCCGAGCACTGGCCAAAGAGGGAATAACAGTGAATTCCATCGCACCGGCTCTGATCGATACCGACATGGTTGCAGACAATCCCGCTGCAACCCCTGATCTGATCCCCATCGGCCGCCTCGGGCGAGTCCAAGAGGTGGCCGACGTCGTGATGTTGGCAGTCTCAAACGGTTTTATCACCGGCCAAACCCTCAGTGTCAACGGAGGCGCCTATATGACTTGAGGGTGAGTCGTGTAGACGAGCTGTCTGAATACCGCGACCCCTTTGCGAGACCCATCGAAAGACGAACCAATTGTCGCAGGGAACCGCGGAGATCGCGGAGGCGACTACTTCTTCTGATCTTCGATTTTAAAGGTTCACCAATTGTGGAACTTAGTTACATGAAATTGTTTGACATCGGAACCTAGTTTCCGATTAAATCAGCAGCGTGAAAAATGCATTGGGCAAGAACGGCGCAGAATTCGAAGCGCACCCCGACTTTGACCTGCATCCTCTGCATAATCTTTCGGCAGCCGTAGGCCAAATGCCCGAGAGTTGTCGAAACGTCGCTCAATTTATTGTCGATAATCCTCAACGGGTGGCGTCCTTCTCGATTGGCGAGTTAGCGAAACTCACTGAATCAAACAAGACTACCGTTGTGCGCGTCTGTAAACTCAGCGGCTATAAAGGATATCGGGAATTGCGGGCGGCACTTTTGGAAAATCGGGGTCTGATCCGTGGCGCGGAACTGTTCGGTTTTGACGTCCCATCCGACATAACTGCCAGCAATGACATCCTGGACGTTGCGCGAGCCGTCATAAAAATTAATCTCGAAGTTCTTCAGGAAACCTTAACCCTGCTGGATAAAACTGCATTGCGCGAGACGGCAGATCGCATCCTGGCCGCTAAACATGTATTCTTGACTGGATTTGGTAGTTCTGCACCTGTCGCGCAAGACACTTATCAGCGCTTCCTAAGGCTGCAGATACCATCGTCAGCTTGCGCAGATCCACATGTTCTGGCCAGTATCGCAGCTAATTTAAGTCCTACCGATTTGCTATTCTGCGTGACGTACAGCGGCGAAACTCGCGATATTATCGAAGCACTGGAAACCGCAAAGGGCCGCAAGGCCGTGACCATCACCCTGACCAGCGTTCCGCGTTCATCTGCGGCAGCTTTATCGGACATCGTCCTTGTTTCAGCAGTGAGCAGCAGACCTCGCGCTGCAGAAACAGTCGCCTCTCGGGTAGCGCAACTTGCCGTCGTCGACGTCATCGCCGCGATCATCGCGTTACGCCGGAAGACCGAACTTCGCGGCGGTAGCGAACGAATCGAAGAGGAGCTACGCAAGAAGCGTGTCAGTTATCGCCGGCAAAACAGGAAGCCATCCTAACATACGTTCCGACCTTTCCTCGACCATTAGTGGTTCCCCCAAACACAAAAGAACAAAATGAAGGGCCAGCGATTTGCATCTGATTTGGGCATCCGGCGGCCTCCGTCGCTCGAGGGCGGGGCGCTGGCAAAGGCTGCGCAGGCTTATGCTATTGTCATCGTACTCTTCATTATCTGCGGCATTTCGGCGCTCCTCACGCCAACATTTCTCAATAGTGAGAATCTTACCAACGTAATTCGTCAGGTAAGTATCATAACGATAATCGCATTTGGCGAAACAATGTTAATTATTGGCGGCATGGTCGATCTAGCGCCCGGGTCGGTTGCCGCCTTGGCCGGATGCATTGCCATTGGTACGTATCTAGCAACTCATTCCATCCTGCTTGCTCTCATTAGCGCTGTTCTCATCGGCACCGTGACAGGCTTAACCAGCGGATTCATTGTCACCAAATACCGTGTACCTTCTTTCATTATGACTCTGGCGATGATGACCATCGCTCGCGGATTTACTTATATTTATACAAAGGGATTTCCGATTTACGACATCGGGGCTATTAATTTTATTGGCAAGGGCAGCCTCTTGGGCGTCCCGATTCCCGTCGGCGTTATGATCATCCTGGCTGGTTTCTCGGGAGTGCTTCTCAGTAAAACAAGGTATGGAAGATACCTCTACGCAATCGGAGGGAGCGAGGATGCGGCTGTCGCGGCGGGAATAAAGGTTAACAGGATCAAAATTACCGCCTTTGTCGTTTGCGGTGTTTTTTCGGCGATCGGTGGAGTTCTCTTGATGGCGCGATTAAATTCCGGACAGCCCGCGGCCGGCGTCGGGTACGAATTTGATGCAATTACTGGAGCGATCATAGGCGGGACGAGCTTCACGGGCGGCGTCGGCACCATTTGGGGAACGTTGGCCGGTTCCTTGATCGTGGGAGTCATTAACAATGTCCTGAACCTGCTCAGCGTGCCCTCGTACTACCAACAGGTGTTGAAAGGGGTTATTATCGTTGTCGCGGTTGTCTTGGATTTACGGACTCGAACGGTAAAAACCGACAATCTAGTTAGATAAACGACGACTCCGAAGCAGGTTGCGATGAACTATTCCTGAAAAGCAAAGATCTTAAGAGTTGCACCATGTTAATAGAAGTCCGTATCCCTCTCTTCAATCCGGCAGAATCCTCCTGAAAAACAGGAGCGATTCGACAGTATAAAACAACCCCAGAAGCGTTCCATGAAAATTAAAATTGCAGTTGGCTGTGTTTTGGCATTTAGCATGCTTGGCCTTAGTGGTGAGGACAGCGGTACTCAGCAAAAGAAGGCATATATTATCGGTTTCGCCGCGAAGTCATTTCAAGATCCATTCACCTCATGGCAAGCACAGACGGTCAAGAAGTTTGCCGAGGAGTCTTATCCGAATTTCGATATCAAGCTGTTGGATTCGGAGGGTGCCGTCGAGAAGCAGACAAATCTGGTTGAGAATTTCTTATCGCAGAAAGTGGATCTGGTGATCGTACAACCGCTCGACGGTCAGGCGTTGATTCCGGCTATCGATAAGGCGTACGCCATGAATCCGCCCATACCGGTTATCAACCTGGCCCTGAAAATTGATGATAAAAACAGTATATCTCTGGAGTCTGATCCGATTCTTGAAGGGAGATTGATCGGTGACTACGCAGCCAAAAAACTGCCCCAGGGAGCGAAAGTTGCCATCCTGGAAGGTGAACCTGGCAACCTTGCTGCCGGCTCGAGAGAGAAGGGGATCCTGGAAGGACTAAAGGCGCGGCCAGACATCAAAGTAATAGCCGATTTGACCAGCCATTGGCGGCGCGACAACGCGATGTCGATAACTGAAGACTGGCTTCAGGCGTATCCTCAAATCGACGCAATTCTCTGTCACAACGACGACTCCGCCCTCGGCGCGATCGAAGCGCTGAAAGCGGTGGGAAAGGCTGGAAAAGTTATGGTGCTTGGAGTTGACGGTCTTCCGGAATCACTGAAGGCCATCGAGAACGGCACGATGACCGGAACTGTCGTACAGCAGGTCGTCGACCAGGCGAAGACCACCCTGGATGTGGCGGCAAAACTGCTGAAAGGCGAAAAGGTGGAGCGACACATCCAGATTCCCGGCGAACTGGTCACCAAGGAGAACAATAACGTTCAGAAATGGATAGACATTGAGAAGGAAGCGGGACTGATAAAGTAAAACGATGGCGTTCGAAGGAAACAAATTTGCGGTTTCCTTCGTTCGCCGATTCCCCGAAAGGCTCGATTGAAGACGACAAACGTTATCGCATTCGATATCGGTGCCGGGAGCGGCAGAGTCTGTGTCGGCTGTTTTGACGGCGATAAGATTGTCGTGGCAGAAAAGCATCGCTTCCTCAACGAGCCTGTTAGGGTCTTGAACAATCTGCATTGGGACATCCTCAAGGTATTTCACGAGTTAAAGGCCGCCTTGGCCCGTCTCGATAAAGGGATGTGCTACCTCAGCGTCGGAATCGATGGCTGGGGCGCCGATTATGGCTTAATCGACCGAAGAGGGCGACTAATCGGGAATGTTTATCACTATCGAGATTCCCGAACTAAGCACATCACCGATAAATTGCTGGAGAAGATCCCGGCCCGCGAACTCTTTGCCGTAACGGCATCCGATTTGAAACGCCACTACACCTTGTCCCAGTTATATTCCCAGGTGATCAACGGCGATCCGCTGCTGCAGACTGCCCATAGATTGCTGCTCATACCGGACCTGCTGACCTACATGTTTACCGGGTCGATCGCCGCGGAAATCACCATAGCCTCTACTAGCCAATTGCTGAGCGCTTCCGGCGACAGCTGGAATTGGAGCCTGCTATCTCTTCTTGGCATTCCCGAAACACTTTTTCCGGCAATTATACGTCCCGGCACGAGGCGGGGTCCTATTTCATCTAACTACGAGATTGAGACTGGCTTCGACAATCTGGATTTCGTCGCCGTTAGCGGCCACGATACCGCCTCAGCACTAGCCTCGATCTCCGTGGCGGATAGGGGTTCGGCGTTCGTAAGCACCGGTACCACGATCGTGGTAGGATGCGAAACGGAGTCTGCGGTCATCAACGACGCGAGCTTCGACTATGGCTTCAAGAATTGCCGTGGGACCGAGGGAGCAAATCTCTTGATTCGGAATAACACGGGTTTTTGGATATTGCAGCAATGTATGCGTTTATGGGGACCTCAGCCTTCAGTTTCATTTGCTTCTCTTTCCAGCGAGGCGCGAGGGACGAAAGGGGTTCTCGGTATTTTCGATCCGGAATCTTCTGAATTCGAAAATCCCGACAGTATGCCCGAGAGCATTCGCCTGTTTTCTCTTCGGACCCATCAAGAACCGCCGGTGACTAGAGCAGAATACACACGATCGATCTATATAAGCCTAGCGTTACAGGTTAGATGGTGCATCGACGGGCTGGAGATCATCATGGGGAGAGAAATCGAAAGCCTTCATTTGATCGGGGGCGGGGCGAATGACAACTTCTTCTGTGAATTGGTTTCTGACGGCACTGGCTTGCCGGTGTGTGCGGGGCCTGCTGAGGCGACGATTCTCGGAAATGTGATGGTCCAGCTACAAGCCGCAAGAGAGGTCTCTTCTCTGAATGAAATTCGGGAAGTGGTACGGCGATCGACCGAAACCCGTGAGTATCTGCCTAAGCACGGCGCTGACGACGAATGGGATAAACTTTACTCGAACTTCATGAGTTATAAGGAAGCAAAGCGAACATGTACGAAGATCTAAAGCAAACGATAGTGGATATCGCAAAGGTAATGGACCAGAAAAATCTGGTTAATACTTACGAAGGTAATTTGTCGATCAAATACGATGGTAAAATATTAATAACTCCTTCGGGAAAAAGCAAAGCGTCATTGACAACGGATATGATTGCCGTAATTGATGAAACGGGTCAACAGTTTGAAGGCAGACTTAAATATTCATCCGAATTTCTGTTGCATGTAGCGGCCTATCGTCTGCGCGATGACGCCGGTGCGGCAATACATAGTCACGCACCTTACTTGACCGCTTTCGCGCTAAATAACCAGGCAATCGAAAGCAAAGCGTATCCAGAAATGATTAATCTGTTCGGCAAGATTCCGGTGGTCCCTTATGGAACACCTGGTACCGACGAGATTGCTGCTGAGATGGGACCGCATATCGCTAAGAGCAAAGTCGTGCTCTTAGCTAACCACGGAGTGCTGGCGGTGGGGTCGGATTTGTATGATGCATTCAACCTAACGGAGGCAGCAGAATCCATTGCCTATATCATGACGTTGGCACATAACCTTGGTCATGTGAAGGATCTGACGCCGGAACAGGTAGCGCGGGTGACGAAAAAGGAGTCGGATTCTAGGGAGGACGTTAAAGAGTAGTGAGAGGCGGACAAGTCCAGGGTAGGGGCCCACCTTAGCAACAAAGAGGGCAAAGATGCTAAGACACGATGTTTCTGATGATCAATCATTCGAGGAGATAAGAATGGCGCCACTGCTTGAAATCCGTAATGTCTCAAAGCATTTTGTCGGAATAAGGGCCCTTGAAGGTATTAATGTCCAGATCACCGCGCGAGAAAGAGTGGGGCTGATCGGTGATAATGGCGCCGGGAAATCGACGCTAATAAAGATTATTTCGGGACTTCAGCGCCCGAGCGAAGGTGATATTTTTTGGGAGGGGAGGCAAGTGAAGATGGAATCTCCTAATGTGGCGCGAGAACTGGGAATAGAGACAATTTATCAGGATCTATCACTGGCGAACAATCTGACAACCACCAACAATTTTTTCCTTGGGCGGGAGCTGACGAAAAGGTACTTGGGAGGGCTGGTGCGCCTCCTTGACGAAAGGGCGATGAATGCCAAGGCCGAAGAGCTGTTATTCCAAATGAACGCTTCCATCCCGACGAAGAAGCAAGTTGCCTTTCTTTCCGGCGGTCAACGTCAAGCAATAGCAATTATGCGGGTAATGCTTTGGAACGCGAAGCTCATCGTAATGGACGAGCCCACGGCGGCATTGGGGGTGGCAGAGCGACGGAAAGTGTTGGATTTGATGAGTGAGCTTAAGCAGCATGGAGTTTCCGTTCTGCTTGTCAGTCACAATCTCCCGGATGTAATGGAAGTTACTGATCGTGTGTACGTGATGCGGAGAGGGAAAATCGTAGGCGAACAACAAACCGGGGCGACAAATGAGCACATGCTGATTCAGATGATGATTGGCTCAGAGTAGCATCCAGATCTCCTTGCCTTTGGCTTATAATTAGAGGTTAGACCCGAATGGCTATCATTACGCCGTCGCGTCGCGGCTGTGGGTTCGCGGAGGTACCAGCGGGATGGCCTTGAGATATCGCTCCAGACTCCGGAGAGCAAAGTAGCATAGGCTTCCAGCCTGTATTTTGTTTGAACTGAGCGATGCCTTCCAGACAATCGAATTGCTCGCCGGCATGCGAGCGCTTCCCCCGCCTATTGGATTGTGTATAAGGCTCAGGGTTGAAACCCAGGTTGAAGCCCTGAGCTTTATACGCAATTAGGAGAAAGGGCAGGTGCGTGATAAGCGGCTGTGGGTTCGCGGAGTACCAGCAGGATGGCCTTGAGATATCGCTCCAGACTCTGGAGAGCAAAGTAGCATAGCCTTCCAGCCTGTATTTTGTTCGCTCCGAGCGATGCTTTCTAGGGCGTTCAGGTTAGGCCGAATTAGCAGGGAAAATATCCTCGGACCTTGCGCTGGCAAAACTCCCTTGGCACACTATCCCTTCGCGGTGCGAGGTCGCTCGCTACTACTGAAACGAGGCGGACAGACTGGAAATCTCGCAAGCGATTGGCTGGCGAGATTCCCATGGCGTGGCAACGGTGCTTAGAAATTAAACTTATCGATGGTCTCTTTGGTAAAGATCAGTGGCTTTCCGTAGACGATCTCGCCATCCTCCCCGATTGTGTACTTGCCCGGCTTTGCCGGCGTCGAAAGATACACCTGACTTGACTTCAAGTTTGCCCGCGAGCTTAAGATGGGTTGCATAAACAGCAAGATAGCCAAGTTCATACGGATCCCACAAAGCAAACGCTTTCTCCGATCCATCCTGGATATAACTCTTGATAGCGTTGGGCAATGCAAAGCCGGTCGAAAAAACTTTGCCCGCTTTCCCGCTGGCAACGATCGCGCGTGCACCGGCAGGAGCGCTGACGGCGGAAGACGAGATGATGACTCGGAGGTTCGGGTGCGCCTGCATCAGGTTTACTGCCACATCATAGCTTTTGGAGTCGTCATCCTGTGCATACTGAGTGTCCACCACCTTGAAGACCTTATATTTGGGGTCGTTCTGTATGAACTGAGTCATGAACTTGATGTGGGCGGTATGGTTCGGCGCGGTCGGAGAGGCCGCCACGAACGCGACCTCACCACCTTCAGGGGAATCAATGAGGGCGCAATCAAGCATCGTTTTGGCCGCTTGCTCATAGGACATTTGGTTGCAAAACATGTCGCGCGCCGGGACCGCCGCGTCCGCATCGAAAGTCGTCACCACGATGCCTCGTTTACGGGCTTCCTTCAGTACAGGTGCGACTGCATTCAGATCGATCGCAGCAAGCATTATTCCGTCCGGCTTCTGGGTGAGGAAATTCTTGAGAGTCTCCACCTGGAGTGTCGGATCCGCGTGATCTGCACCGGCATAAGTAAACGTATCACCAAGCTCGTCTGCCGCTGCCTTTCCTCCCTTGGCGGCGAGTTCAAAATAGGGAAACCCGTCCATTTCGGGGTCATCATGAGCTTGAATCCCGAGTCTTTTGCTTGCCCGCTTTCCACAAAAAGCAGGATAGAGCTAATATTGCGCCGAAACCGACTGTCGGCGCGGAATTTCGTTTTCAGAGTCATCGAACGGTTGTCTTACGGAGGCGAATTTTGCTGAGCGATTATTATTCATTCGTTGTTTTGGGGGTTATGTATGTTGTTAGGATGGAAGAGAAATTGATCGTACCTCATAGAACGGATATAATGTCCGTGCCGGCGCGACGATAGTTAGTCAAGGGATGGACACCTTAGCTATTTGTTCATCGCCGGTTATTGGCAAGAGATGCCTAAGTTTGTCGGCCCTCCGGAAAGAGCCGGATGCAGGACGCCAATCACCAGCAAGCCTCCTAGTACGACAGTCTGAGTCGGCCCGGGAATGTTAGCGAGGCCCATCCCATTTCGGATGGTGCCAAGCAGAAAAAGCGCGAGGACAACGCCGAGTACTGTCCCTTTGCCTCCGTTGATGTCCACCCCGCCCAGGACCACCGCAGTAACCACGAAAAGGATCGCGCCGTCGGCGTTGTCGCCGCGGGCTGACCCATATTGTCCGATCCACACTAAGGCGGCGAAACCAGCGAGGACTCCTGCAAGCATGTAGGCTTGAATTTTCAGGTTCTGAACGTTGATCCCCGAGAACCAGGCGGCCTCTTTATTGTGGCCAACAGCAAAGCATCGTCGGCCAAAGACGGTGTAGTGCATGATAAAGCCGACGACCGATTGTGGCAATGACGAAAAGTATGAAGGAGACGGGCACTATATCTCCAAGAACCCGTTCCGATCCTACCCAGAGATAGGAATCGTCAAAGTCGGTGTACCCTCTTTCCGAGCCAATAATAAACGCCAGACCGCGGTAAGCGCCCATCGTGCCAAGAGTGACCGCGAGGGATGGCAGACGAAGTGTTGCCACAAAAACGCCATTTAAAGCGCCCAGAAGACCACAGATCGACAACTACGATCGGAATGGCGACCCACAATTGAAGATGATAAGCCGAAAATTTCGAAAACAGCACGGAGCCCACTGCCAATGTGGACGCGCAGCGATATATCGATTTCTCCAAGCACAACGACTACCATCAGACCCATGGCAAGCAAACCTGGGAAAATGAACTGTTGTGTTGATTGCGCTATTTGATCCAGGCTCAGATAGTAAGGCGAAAGCTTTGCCGACCATGCGCCCGCGGCGATGGTCATCACCGCGAGCATGATCTCCCATTGTGATGGCCTCCAGCTCAACAAACGTTTCATCTTGTCCTCCTGCCAAAACGTTGTCCCTGCAGCGCCATGCGTATTCGGAACGCGATAAATACGTCGACCGCCGCAGCGGCAACAATCGAGCTGCCTTGGATAAACATCCGCCAGAATTCCGGGATGCCCAGCAGGACCAGCCCGTTGTCGATCGTGGCAAGGACCAATGCTCCGAGTGCGGCACCGATCACTGTTCCGGACCCACCCGCGACGCTCACCCCGCCGATCACCGCAGCCGCCAGCGAACTCATCTCCCAGCCGGAAGCGAGAATCACTGTGACCGTGCCGACGCGTGCGGCATAGAGCAATCCGGCAAACCCGCAGAGAAGCCCGCTCAGTCCGTATGCCAGGAGAACGACTCGTTCGATCCTTAATCCATAAAATACGCTGGCGAGTGGGATTGGAACCGACCGCATAGATTCTTCGTCCAACCGGAAAGTGCCTGAGGAAAATTGCGATCAGTCCCACCACGAGCGCGCAAATGATTACCAGCAAAGGGAGGCCCGAAAATCTGAGGTCAACCGAGTGCAGCATCCATCTCGGGAGCCTATTGGAGGTCACCTCCTGGCCGTGCGCGTACATATACGTGAAGCCTCTGTAAAGCGACATAGTGGCAAGCGTCGCGATGAGAGACGAGACCCGTCCGTAAGCGACCAGTAGTCCGTTAATCGCCCCCAAGCCCAATCCGATGATCAGAGCCAAGAGCACTAATTCAGCGCCGACGTTCGGATGATCGAGCCGCATAGTCAGCTGTCAGATAAGCAGCAAACCCCATCATTGAACCGACAGAAACATCCACATTCCGGGTTAGCAGCACGATCGCTTGAGCCGCCGCGACGATGCTCAAAATTGCCGCATTCGACGCGATAGCGGTGACATTCTGAACAGTCAGGAATTGCGGTGTCAGTAGCGAAAAAATAAGACCTATCAAAATTAAAAATGCCAGTACGCCGCTGACTCGAAGTTTCAACGCGAATTTGCTGAAACTGCGCCGTTGAGTCGAAACAGGCGGGGTCGTCTTTTCTGCCAAAATGCTCATTGAGCTGGCTCTCTGACGTTTTGCGTCGCTGCCATCATCACCTTCTCCTGGGTCGCATTTTCCCGACTGAATTGAGCGACCAGCCTGCCCTCAGCGATCACCAGAATTCTGTCGCTCATCGCAAGTAATTCCGGCAAGTCCGACGAGATTAGCAGAACCGCCAAACCCGCATCGGCGAGATTCGTGATGATTCGATGAATCTGCGCCTTGCTGCCGATATCCACTCCGTGGGTCGGTTCGTCTAGAATTAAAGCCGCCGGTTTCGTGGCGAGCCATTTTGCGAATGGCAACCTTCTGACGGTTACCTCCGGAAAGCGACGAGACCGCTTGTTCGATGCTCGTTGCCTTGACGTCGTAGGTTGCTGTGGCATCGGTGGCAATCCGTCGTTCATTGGATCGGTTCAATACCCCTAAACGCGCAAGGTGTCCGACGATCGGCAACGTCACGTTATCAGCAATGGATTCGGGCAGAATCAGACCCTGAGCGTCACGATCCTCCGGCAGATAAGCGAGACCTAACTTTAACATCTGGTTGGGACCGCGCGGGAGCCACTGTGTCGGCTATTGAGGTAAACGCGTCCGTGCCGTCGGCGGCCTGATTCCGAACAAGCTCTGAGCAATCTCGGAACGACCAGCACCCACCAATCCACCCATCCCAACGATTTCGCCGGCAGACAACGAAAACGAGATGTCGGCAAATTCCCCGGTCAGGCTCAGCTGTTCAACCCGCAAAACTTCCTTGCCAATCTTCGTGGATTGACGGCGTGCGAACAAGCTTTCCATTGGGCGTCCAACCATCATTTGGACAAGGGCGGATCGACTAACCAACTCCGCCGGACGGGTCGCAACATGGCGACCATCGCGCAAAACGGTGATGTCATCGGAGATCGCTTCCACCTCTTCGAGACGATGGGTAATGAAAAGAACTGATTTACCGTGGTCGCGGAGAGTTCGAACAATTTTAAACAACCGCTCGCTCTCAGCGGGGGTGAGAGCCGATGTTGGTTCATCAAGGATCAGCAGCTGCAGATCTGTCGAAAGCGCGCGCGCGATTTCCACGAATTGCAGTTCCGCGACCGAAAGCGCCGCGACGATCGAGCGCGGGTCGAGGTCTATGCCCAATTGACGCAGGGCTGACGCCGCCCGGTCGTACATGATTTTCCGATCAACCGTTCCGACAACAGTTTTCGGATAAGCCCCCATAAAAATGTTCTCGGCCACATCAAGATGGGCGAATAGCTTTGGATCCTGATAAACAGCTGCGATACCGGCCGCTCGAGCCTCGATCGGCGTCCGGAAACTTACGGCATTGGAGCCGACAAATATTTTTCCGCTGTCCGCTTCGACTATCCCTGTAATAATCTTAACAAGTGTCGATTTTCCTGCTCCATTTTCGCCGACCAGTGCATGCACGCGGCCTTGCAATATATTGAATGAAACATCATCCAGGGCCCGAGACGCACCATAGGATTTGCTGATCCCAGCGATACGGAGTGCGGGCAAAGATGCTTCGGTATCACTCACTGCAAATCCCTTTCATAGGCAGCGCCATAGTTCTCACCGATAATGGAGCATTAGCCAAATCTGGAATCGAGTTCGATATACATTTATTCCTGAAAATCCATATTGCATGAACGTTCCCGGCATGGTCAAATGGTAATAGGAAAAAGATATGAAACCAGGTTGCACCCTCACAGCTACTCTTAACGCTCGGCCGGAAAAACGCGCAGAACTTCTTGAACTCTTGAGCAGTTTCGTCGACCGATCGCGAGCCGAGCCCGGCTGCATCGACTATCATTTTCACGTCAGCGAGAGTGATCCCAACATATTTTATTTTTACGAGAATTGGCGGGATCGTCAGGATCTGGATGTTCATTTGGAACTGCCCTATCAAAAGGCCTGGTTCAAGCGCCACGACGAATTCTTGACGAAACCCGCCGAACTCAAGTTCTTCACCATGTTAAGCGAGTACGACAAAAAGATATAACTCCGACCTTCGTCTTTGGCCGCCTCTCTGCTGATTTCGGAGGTATTCAAAGGAGTGGACCCGGACAAGACGGAAGTTCCTTACTGTTCCGGAGCCGCCTTCTCTGAATCAACCCGATCGACGCTCTGGCTCCCGAATCTTTCCTTGGTCGCCGATCTCGTACACGAATCCGAAGATCGCTTCGGTATCCAGATAATAGTGCTCGTCCTCGTCGAACTTGCCACTCTGGAGGATCTCAACGGCTCTTTTCTTATACTCCAGCAGAGCCTGCTGGCAATCGTCGACCCACTCTTTGACCTGATGTAGACCATCACCATGCCGCTCTAAGAATTCAGTATAAATGTTAGTTTCGGTCAGGGGTTGGATGAGTTCCAACTGCGTGGTACGGTTCCATAAGATGGCAACCACAAATTTGTGATCAATTGGTTTGCCTCGGTAGATCTCATCTCGCAAATCCGGCGCCCAAAACGTATAGAGATCCCACGGACCAATTCCGAGACGTTTGCAGTAATCTTCTTTTTTCAACCTCTCTAACGACGTAGCCGATCTGCATGAATCTACGGTTTTTGATGTCTAGCATAATTCGTCTAACGGAGTTTAGTTAAAATGGTTTGACCGATCGACCGAACGGAAATGTTGAATTCTCTTCTGGGGACGGTTCTCATTTTTAGCGGGCTCGATTCCTCAGACGTCGTTCGAAGAAATTGGTCGCCTTGGGGGAGAGCAAGCGACGGCATAGATATTTTGAGGGGAAGAGGGGAAATAGCCGGTCGCTCAAGCGACTCGGAGTCGGCACTCGAATTGAGACCGAATGACAAGAGGCGCGCGGCAGGTTGTTTGGGGGGAGAATTTTTTATTGTAAAAGCATTTTAAAACTTGGGAACGGCATCCGATTATTTGGCAAAAGCGGGTGGACTAAATCGATTTAGACCAGCCTCATCTCATTGCCACATTCTTTAGTTCTGTCGAAGCTTTCCTATTCGGAATTGACGCGACAAATGATCTAAATCGATTTACACCTATAGGCGAGTGACTTATAATCGTCAACGGAAAAATGCGGATTGACTCGAGCTTCACCGTTTGACTCGGATAGGGCACCCAGAGCAGCTCATACTTGAACATGATGACTCTTAAAGACGTCGCAGAAATGGCCGGCGTATCAACCGCGACAGCCTCGCTGGCGCTCAACGACGGCAAAGTCAGTGAAGCAACCCGTCAACGCGTACTTGCGATCGCCCGGCGCCTGAACTACGTCCCCAATCGCGTAGGCCGGATGTTGCACACCGGCAGAGCGAAGACGATCTGTCTGCTATTCATGACTTCGCCTCGACACGCCGATATTATTCATCACACTTCCTTGTTTTACTATCTGATCGAAGGTGTCCTCGCTGTTGCAGACCAGGCGAAATATAGCCTTCGCCTTGAAGTGAAATCTCACGAAGATCGGGATCTTATTACATTTTTCGATCACGTTGTCGGCGATCGAAGTTTGGACGGAATCATCGTTGTCCCGCAATTCCTTACCGACTATCCGTTTTTGCACACATTGCAGACCAGGAATTTTCCATATGTCCTGTTCCGCCCGGCCCGTTTCGGTTCCGACGTCAACTATGTCGACATCGAGAATGCCATCGGTGGACGGCTGGTTGCAGATCTCTTCGCGCGACTCGGGCACCATAAGATTGCAATGATCAATGGTCCGGAAACACATGTGGATGCAGTTGAACGCGAACGAGGCTTTCTGGAAGGACTCTCGAACTCAGGTATCCACACGCTTGTCAAGCGGTATGGAGACTTCCTTATCCAGAGCGGATTTCTTGCGATGAAAAGCATTCTCGAAGAACTGAAGCCGGATGCTTTGTTCTGCGCCAACGACTACATGGCGGCCGGTGCTATCAAGTGCCTCTGGGAAGCGGGTCTGCGCGTTCCGAAGGATGTTTCGGTTGTGGGGTATGACAACAATGATATTTGCGAAGGCATCATTCCATCGCTCACGACGGTGGACCATCGGCTCGAAGAACTGGGGCAATGCCTTGCGCAGGGCTTGCTCTCCCTGATCGAAGGTGAGTCAGCCACAATCCGAAAATCCGTCATGCCCCGCCTGGTTGAAAGGCAATCGCACGCGCCTCGCCTGGCTGCGTGATCATCTTTGGAATTTCATGACCCTCGTTGACTTCAGCTCTTTCCTCCAATTTTTGCATAGGCTGACCGCTTGAATTTCTTTGGCGCTCACGAGACGGACCTCCCTGGACATTTACCGGCCTTCTAGGTGTTCAATATCGCAAAATTTGAATGAGAGCTTTCCGAGGTTCGTCTCCAGATGGTGATCTCTTACGAGTCGATGTGCTAATGCCCCTTTTTTGTCTCGTTCGGCTTTATGGATCGGCGTTGTCAATATGCAGCTTTATTCTATGAAAAACCGATATCCAACTCGACTAAATCGAGCCGATGAAATCTGCGATCAAGCCTCACGAGTTTTCATGGTGTTCAAATCCATCGGATTGATCTGCGCGATTTGTTTTGCTTCCGCAGTGTTCGCGCAAGACCGTTATCAGATCACTCGGATTCCTACGGCCGAAGGCGCCAATAGCGTAGCACTTGGTATAAATAGCAAAGGCGAGGTCGCCGGGTACAGTTTTCAAGGAGAAGATTATCACGCCTTTCTTTATTCCTCTTCCGATCAGTCGTTGACGGATGTGGGCTCACTTGGCGGGAAGATCAATGCCGCGTGTGCCATCAATGACGCCGGACAAGTGACCGGCTACAGCCAGGACGAAAACGGGAATCTTCTGGCATTCTTATTTTCGCGGAATCAGCCGATTGCGTCCCTTGGCACACTTGAGGGCGCCTCAACTAGCGAAGCATTTGGGATTAACAGTACTGGGGCGGTGGTCGGCGACAGCCAAAGTGGCACCCAGAATCATCGCCCGGTGCTGTTTTCAAACGGCTCCATCCAGGATCTCGGCCTTGGCGGCTCAAACGAACCAGATGCCCTTGAGACTGCTTATGCAATCAACGACGCCGGTCAGATTGTCGGCAGGCACAGTGCCGGTAATAGTGCTTTCCACGCTTTTGTATTTCAAAATGGTAAAACGACTGACCTGAGCACATTAGGAGGAGCAAACGGAGAGGCGCTCGCCATCAACAAGAATGGCCAGGTTGCAGGCGATAGCGACACCCCGGAGGGAGCTGCTCATGCATTCGTTTTCGATCATGCGCAATTGAAAGACTTAGGAACGTTGCCTGGTTTCGACAACACGAGTTACGCCCGTGGGATCAACAATTCGGGCGATATTGTTGGAGAGAGTGATAGTGCCGATCAGAAGCGGGCATTCCTTTATACGAAAGGCCATTTAGTCGAACTGGACAAGCTTGCGAAAAATCTCTCGGAGGTTGGATTCAACTCATTGGATGTAGCTTATGGCATCAATGACAAAGGGTGGATCGTTGGATATGGAACCACGTCCGACAACCTGACCGCCGCGTTTGTCGCAGTGCCGGAAGGTCGTGGCAATCAGGGGCGAACGACCGGCGTAGCGCAGCCGCACGGCCAAGTGAATGTTCCTGAATCGAACGGGGCGGATTATGACGTTTTTTATACGAGACTCTCCGACGAAGGCAGTTGGGTGGACGCGGGTAATTACGGCAACTGTTTCCGACCGCGTGTCTCCCAGGATTGGAGGCCTTATCGAGACGGGCACTGGATCTGGACCGACCAAGGCTGGTACTGGGACTCGAACGAGCGTTTTGCCTGGGCAACTTATCATTACGGCCGATGGGTCGATATCGGTGGGACCGGATGGTGCTGGGTCCCCGGAAATCAATGGGCACCAGCCTGGGTCTCTTGGAGGGAAAGCGACGAACACGTCGGCTGGGCTCCTCTTCCGCCCGAAGCAGACTTCTCCAGGAATCGTTCGATATCGTCCTGGTCCGACTCGTATTACGACGTTGGACCGGCTGCTTACGCGTTTATCAGCTTTTCTCATTGGCACGAACCCAGTTACGCCAGGTATGTCGAGCCGCCCGAGCGGAACGTTCAGATCATCAATGAGACTAAGAACGTCACAAACATTGTCACGAACAACAATGTAATCAATAACTTCGGTCCGCCTGTTCAGACGGTAGCGACGAAGACTAACCAAAATATCCAGCAGGTTAGACTGGCTCTTAGTCCGACGACCGATCCTAAAGCACACTACGCTCAAACCTTGCAGGCCAACCAGCTCCAAGTGGTGGCACCCCCGGTCATCCTCAAGGCGCAAGCAACGCGTGCACCGATAGTTCAAAACCGTATTGAAAATCCTCAGGCCGAAAAAGGATGGCGAGGCGTCACATCCCAGGATGCGGAGAGGCTGAAGAAAACCATCGCTGAACAAAACCCGCCTCCGAAAGATCTACCGAAACCGACGCCTTTTGTGAATCCGCAGATTGGCAACAAGGGACAGGTTTCCGGTTCTCCTGCCGCGACCGGCTCTCCGACTGCGGTTGCCGGGCAGAAAACACCCCCCAATTTAGTGAAACCCGGCGCACGTCCGTCGAACGCGAATGTTACTCCGGGTGCTTCGCCCAATCCAGCGGCTGCGGGAAAAAAGCCCGTTCCACCAAACCTGATTGGAGCAAAGCCTTCCGGAACATCTGGTGCTCCGCCAACAGCCAAACCTTCCGGCACACCTGGCGAAAAGCCGACGACACCGGGATCCCCCGAATCTAAACAGTCGCCAGGTGCGCCGAAATTGCCCCCGCCAAATCTGAATGCTCCAAGCCCATCGGCGACTCCAGCCCAACGAGAATCACGAGGGAACCAGCCAGCCGGAAGTCCGACGCCAAAGCCAGCAGGGGACCTGCCGCCCGGGCAGGATACGCCGCATGTTTCTGCGACTCCGCACAACGCGGCAACGCCGACCGAAGAGAAGAAGTCGCTCACTGCACCCACGCCCACGCCCGTTCGGCAGGGCGGCCCAGCAAATCTAGCGACCCCACAACCGAGCTCAATGCCGCGCGGGGAAGCGCCTAAGCCTACGCTACCACCTCCACAAGGCCGACCAGCAAATCTAACGACCCCACAACCGAGCTCAACGCCACGCGAGGAAGCGCCAAAACCCGCGCCGACGCTGCGTCATGAGCCGGCGATCGTGCCGACGCCAAAACCGGCCCCTGAGGTCAAACCAGCGCGGCAAGAAATCTCCGCACCAAATCCAATTCCGGTGCCGACACCACACCGTGAACCCGGGTCCACCTCAAAACCGGCTGCCGAAGTCAAGGCGACCCCGCCGCCAAAGCAAGAATTCAAAGCGCCGCCGCAGGTGCATACTCCAGCTCCTCAGCCCGAGGCTATGCATACGCCTCCTATCCAGCCGGAGGCTCACAAAACCCCTCCGCCTAAACAAACGCAACAGTCGCAGGGCGGTCAAAAGCATGAGCCCGGAAAAAGTGAGCCTTCTCCAACGCCCTAGTGCACCGTCTTGGGCCTCGTTGAGTTCCAAATGGTCGTCTGCGAGACGGGATCTGCCCGTCCGCTTTGCGGTCTTCGGGAACCGGAGACTCAGTTCCTGCTGAGGTCATGAAAGCTCCGCGTCTTCAAAGATGCTCAAAGCGTGGCATCCCGTAGCCGTTAAGAAGAACCACTCATCTTCCAAGGCGAATTCCAGAAAAATGTCGCCCGCTCCGAGCCAAAGCAGCAAGGCAAAAAGGCAAATCCCTTGCGCTAAAACTCCTACGGCAAGGAACAACGGCATCAGATAGAATCCGCAAATGCCGACGCCAAGGACGGCACTCAGAGTGCACACCCACTTGATCAGCAGCAACTGAAACCTGGTGTCTCGAATCTTGTGAGCCAAAAGGATGCGCAACGCCTTTGGGATGCTGATCAGATATCCCAGAGAAACGGTTTTGTGACCGATATTGAATCGACGATGAGACATATTAAGTGGGGGGTAAAAGAATTACGTCTGATGGACCCCTGTAATCCATAGTTATCCATTAACGCAATAAATAGATATTAGAAAAATCATTTGCGCTTTTCACCCCAAAGTGGGTCTCCTGTTATTTGGGTGTCGATTTGGGCGATGAATACGCGGAAATCGGCTCTCCGGAACCTGCAGTTGCGCTGAGTTCGGAATCCTGCCGGCGCCAAACCAGAAGGTGGCCATGGAGTCACTATCCGCGCCGCCGAATACTTTACCAGCCTTTTACAGTAATTCTTGTGTTTATGGTAAAGCTTCGTGCTTTTGTGCCGTTCTTATCGGTAAGGGCAAGGCGGTTCGACCAAAATTGTCGATCGTAAGCAAGATGCCAAGAGCGTCGATTCATGCCCAGCTTAACCTTGGCAGGGCAACGAAGAAATCTGTCTATGCAAAAACTCCTATTAGCGGCTTTGGTAGCCATCAGTCTTTTGGTTTCGGCGCGAGCTGAAATTCAAGTTGTGGTTAGTATCCGTAACCAGACCGCCTGGTTAGTGAACCATAACCGCATCCTCATGGCATCTCCTGTTTCTACGGCAAAAAGGGGAATGCATACGCCGACCGGATACTTTGAGGTCTCGGAGAAAGATGTGTCGCATATTAGTACTATTTACCATGTATCGATGCCCTATTATATGCGTCTAAGTGGAGAGCCGTTTGGCATGCACGCGGGTTACCTGCCAGGTTATCCTGCTAGTCATGGTTGCATCCGGATGCCTAAAAACAATGCGGTCACTTTCTTCAGAAACGTGAATATCGGAACATCGGTGCGTATTCTCCCGAACTAAGGCACCAAGCCAGTGACTGGTGTTGATTTCTTTTTGCGGGGTGCCGTCCATTAAAGGGCTGGTGCAACTCTGCAATGGAAGGAATGCATGCGCGCGAGCAGGAAATCCCCCATTTGCGTGCCGACAGACATCAGGGAGAAATCCTGAGCCCGCATTTTAGCGCGAAGCCCCAAATCTCGTGATAAGGCAATATCTCCCAACAAGGTTTCCAACGCACCCGCCAGCGCGGCTGCGTCCGCAATCGGGACTGCGATGCCCGGCAACGGCGCCTTGTCGCCCATGATTTCGGCGATACCTGGGACGGCTGTCGCAATAACCGGCAGCCCGCATGCCATGCCTTCCAGGGGCGCAACGGGAAAGCCCTCGTGCCGCGAAGCCATCACGTAAACATCGGCAGCGGAAAGCCACGTGCGCATGAGCGATTGGTCGCGGAGGTAACGATCGATCCAGAAAACGGAGGAATCACTCCGAGCACCCAAGATGCTCCGGAGTTTGGAAGCGTCCTCGCCGGAGCCGATGAGGACGAGCCGCCAGTCGGGACTGGGATTCGCCTCCTTGATCCTGGACCAGGCATCGAGCAAGGAGTCCAAACCTTTGCGAAAGATGTCGATGCGCCCGTGCGAGATGGCTATTCGGGAAGTGAGTGGCAGACCTAAACTTTCTCGGGCTTCCACCCAGGGCATCGGCTGCCACTTGGTGAGATCAAGAGGGTTGGGGAATCGCGCGATTTTGCCAGGGGCAACCCCATATACGGCCTGCACTCTCATGGCTTCGCTGCCGGGGCCAATGATCAGCCCTGCACAATGCCTCACCGCCCACGGGCGTGTTATTTTTTCAAGCCGGCTGCTCTGCCAATCACCGCCTTGAAAAGTGGCAAAGACTGGAAGGCGGAGAAGGCTGCCGAGGGCCGTTACAACGTCGAAGCGTGCGTATTCGTATTCTTGGCACAGGATGATGTCTACACGCCTTCGGCGAAGTTCTCCTCCGAGACTCCACGGCGTGGCGAGATAAGGGATGAGGTGACGAAATAATCTTTTGGCGGCCTTCGGCAATTTACTTCCTGAAAACATTTCGTCGGTCTCCCAGGCATACGGATTTGAAAAAAATCTCCGCATCCAACGGTAGGACCGATTTGCGGGAATTACGCAGATCTCCGCGCCGGTCGGCCGATGCCGTCTCGAAGCCGTGATGCGGGTCTGGCTCGAGAAACAGAAAATGGTGACTTGAATATTCACACACTGAAGCGCCTGAACATAGCCGAAAAGCCAGCCACCGCTCATCTCACCGCAGAATTGATCAAAAGACACGCCTATCCCATCGAGAAAATCCTCGAGGGTGTGACCCCAAGGTAGCAGCGCGACGTGCCGGCTAACGACCGGCCTGTACCGATCCCCCTGTGGTGATTCGCCGCAGCTCGGGTCGACGCACGGCGCACGGTTTGATCCATCCATAAGCGGTTTCTGTCCCTTTGCTTTCGGCCAGATGCAAGGTATACCCGACTAGCGTAATTGGGCTGAGCAGAGCCCAGCAGAGCCGCTTTCTACGCCCCGTCAGGTTCGAGAAGCCAATGTCGTGGCAAATGACCGTCAGCGGGTTGATAAAACTGGCTGTCCGGTTGGCCGGGTACCCGACGAGCTTCTCGAGTTCCGTGCGCGAATAGCCTCGACGAACATGCCCCCATTCTGGCGAACAGCTTCTGCTCGGGAGGACAAACCGCGCTCATGAATCCGTAATAGGGAAATCGCCAGTTTTCGTTGGGCGTGCTGACCAGCAGAAATCCTCCGGGACGCAAGACGCGAAATGCTTCCCGCACCGCCTTGCGATCATCCGGTACATGTTCCAACAGATCAAACATTGTAACCGCATCGAAACTTTCGGCTTCGAACGGAATATTCGTCGCATCTCCGCAGACAAAGCGGACGCCGGGTCGCTTATTACACGGGGACGATGCGTATTCGCCGTTAAGGTCGATATTTACGATCTGGGCATCTGGATAGAGCAGTGACGTGAGTCCGCTGCGGCCGCCACCCACCTCCAGAATACTTTTCATGGGAACATCGGGTGCAATTCGATGGATCGCCCGCATTTTTTCGCGATAAAACAAACCTTCCGTGTACGGATTTGGATACGGATTGGCGCGCAGCAAGTCCGCAAGCCTGCGTTTGTACTTGTGGGACCTGACAGAGTAGATCGATGTGGAAAGATGGATGCGACGCGAGGGAATCAAATGGGCCAGCAGGGATGTTCGGAGATAACTGAGAATCCCCGACGCATAGCCGAGCAGTTCGGCGCAAAGAAGGCTCCAGTCGCCATGGACCGGCATCCGTTTCAGCCGTTGGCAGTAGTGATGGGGAAGAGTGATCAACAGTCTCCGGATATTTCCAAAATGCCGGTGTTTTTCAAACTGGACGAACAGTGCGGCGACATGGCCCCGCATATAATGCTTCATCTGCTTTCGCAGGGCGCTCGGATCCAGACGATGTGCATGCCAAACAACGGCGCGCGGCTCGTAGGCAATCGACATTCCGGCTGCCAGCATCCGATACCAATAATTCTGAGTCTTCGCTGCAACCAGAAGCGCCTGCACCAAGGCGTTCATCAAAAAGCCCAATCCGATTGAATACTTCCCGACGGAACGCCATGTTCGCACCTGCTCCGATACGCCAAACTGGCACCCCACGGCTCAGCATGCTGTTAAAGAAAAACGAGTCGAAAGTGATCGGGCGAAACCCACGATTGAATCCGCCGAAGTCAAATTCGAATTGAATTTGAGATGCGGTTTCCAATTCCGCCGCGAGCACCAATCCTGTCATCCCGAAGACGTTGGGCTGCGAGAATGCTTGTCTTACGCCAAGCAACCAGCGTGGATGTACCACGACGTCATCGTCTGTAAACACCACAATTTCACCGGACGCTCGCAAAATGCCTCTGTTCCGTGCCCGGCTGATCCCGGCAATTGGTTCGTGCAGGTAAATGACCCCTTTGAATGCTTCGACCACATCGCGGCTAAAGTGTTCTTCCGGTGCATTATCCACCACAATAATCTCCGCCGCGGGCGGATCCAGTAGCCGGAGAGCGTCCAGGCACCGCCTCAGCCGCTCAGGGCGCCGGCAGGTGCACACGAGCACCGAGATTGCGGTTTCAGGGCCTTCTTCCAAAGCCTTGATGGCCAGACACTCCAGCGGCCGACGGAGAGCAGCGAGCGATTCGAGTGGCGGCGGAATGCGGAAAACTGGGTGCTGTTGCAGGAGCGCCAGGGTGGGAAGGGGTGCCTTGAAGCCATTTTCTAATAAATAATTACCCAGCGCGGGAGCAATTGCACACGATACTCTGCGTTGAAGATCTGCTTCGTTTAGCGGAAACTCCCCGGCGGGAATTTTGGCCTGGCCGAGCGGTATATCTTTCCACCAGAACACAAGGTATGCGCCCGCGGAGTTCTCGAGCGCGCCCATCGGGTCCAGCGGTTTTTCGAGGCTCATCTGGATGACCTCCCATCGACCGGGCTGCGGGCTCATGTCTTTCCCGAGGTTTGATCGATCAGTGTGAGCAATTGTTCAGGCGTACAACCTCCTGGAACCTCAATGCGGCGAAGCCTCCATAAGTCGTCGCCAAACTGGCTGATGCCCGGCTCACAACTCACGGCTGCTCGGAAATCCAGATTGGCGATGACGCCACGGACAAAATCGTTCTCTGCGCCGTAAGGGTAGGCGAGGGTGGCCACAGGTGCCGCGAGCCCTTCCTCCAGTATCGCGCGGGCCCGCACGGTATCCCCAGCCAACTCCTTTAGATGCATCCCGGTCATTGGTCGATGTACCAACGAGTGGCAGCCGAACTCAATTCCGGTCTCCTGGAGAGTACGCACCTCCTCCCATGACAGCAGCGGGGCGGTCTCGCCGTAGGCTGCATCCCAATCGGCTGAACCGCCGATCCGCTCCGCCACAAGAAAGACCGTCGCAGAAAAGCCATGCGCGCGCAGGACGGGCGCGGCTGCCAGCAGAAAGTCCCGATAACCATCGTCGAAGGTCAGTATGGCCGGTTTTCCGGGCAAGGATTCGAGTCGGGCCATGGCGCTGACCCAATCTCCAAGACTGACCGTATGGTATCCAGCTCGGTGTAAGGCCGTCATTTGGAGGACAAAGAGATCGGGCGACACGCGATATCGTCCCAGTGCAGCCGGACCGTCGGTCGCAATTCGGTGGTACATGAGGATTGGCACGGAGCATGCCCTTTCCGGTAGGAACTTGATTGGCGGGCGGCTCGGCGATCTGGTAGCCTTCCCGGCTTCCGGCTTGACCCGAGCCCGGGCTGTTCCGAGCCTTCCTCGCACCTGCGCCCGGCCTGAGGCGGCCATTGACTCGAGGTGTTCATGCCATCGCTGGTCGGCCTGTCGGGCGGCCAGGCTTGGCCGTGTGCCGAGGATCTGTGACAGATTGGCTTTTATCACCCGGGCAGTTTCGTGTTTGAGTCGCCTTGTTGCGGCCAACCTTTCAGTAGACTTTGCCGCCAGCAGGCCGTACAGCAGCCCCAATGTCCGGCTCCACAGCAGGCCTTGCGCCGTCCGCAGGCCAAGTTGCAGGGCCTCGGCCGGGCGTCAACGCTTTACTGAGCACCAGGCGTCCTCGTCCTTCCAATGCCGCCTCCGCGATCTTCCGGCCGGTGACCACACTTGCGCCGGGCAATTCCACCGCTCCGATCGGCTCGCCCTTCAGGGTCAGCCGACAAATGACCCGGTCAGCCTCCGGAGGAAGAAAAACGTCAGGGATTTTTCTCGTCAATTCCACGTTCACCCTGTACGCGCTCCCCAGCAGGAGCGGGGCGTCGCCAGGGTGGGCCAGCAGGATCTTCTTTTCCAGGTATCGCAGCGTGGCGAATGCCACCGCCGGCGCGCGAGCCTGAACTTCCAATTTGGTAAGAAACGCGGCGAGTGGAGCGCTCACCCGGCACCAGAGAACGAGCCAGTCTTCCTCTGAACAGTTCGCAGCAATCGGTAATAGCTCTTGAATAGTATCGGCGATCGCAGCAGCCGAAAGGCCCGGCGCCGGGGAGAGATCGGCGTCCACCAAATCCAGGCCGTCGCGCCCCGCGCCGATTTCCTGGGCTGCGAAAGCCGTTAGCGTATAATAGAACGCGAGATCTCGGCAGGTAGGGATCTCTCCTCGCCGATGGGCTTTGGCTGAAATTTGCAGGCGCGGATCCGGTCCATGCCCACGATTCACGACTACTCGCGCATCGGTTACGCAGCGGCGGCTGTTCTGACTGGCAGAACCCGGCCGGATGTGGTAAAAGGCCAATACCTCCGGCACGCGTCCGAAGCGCGCCCCTGTACGGGCGACCCGCTGAAAAAAGTCCCAATCCTCACAGGTAGTGAGTGCCAGGTCGAATCCGCCGACAGCAATTGCCAGTTCGCGGCGGAGAACGCAGGCGTGAATATCAAAAACGCACTGGAACGCGAAATATCGAAATAGGTCCGCCTCGTCGGAACCCAAGCGGGGGCGCCCAGTGGCGCCAGACGGTAAAACGTGTTGCGAGCCACAGTGTACGGCATCGAGAGTGGCATCAGCCGAAAGCTTGCCGACCATGCGCTCCAGGTGTGTGGGCGCAATCCGATCGTCGGCGTCCAGAAACAGAACGAATTGACATCTTGCTTCCCGCAGTCCGCGGTTACGTGCCGCGCTGACGCCCAATCTTTCCTGGTGTAGTACACGGAAGCGCACGTCCTTGCGGGCCCAGTGTTCTGCCATGGCCCGGGTGCTATCGGTGGATCCGTCATCGACAAGGACCACCTCCCAATGCGCATGGGTCTGATGAACCACTGAATTCAGAGTCGCCTCGAGGGTCGCCGCGGCATTGTGTGCCGGGACAATGACCGAAACGTCTCTCCTGGCGTCGGGTCTGGTATCCGCCGGGGAGGTGAGCGGCGTAGCCGTGATGGTTTCATTTATGCTCATGCGCTCACGCGAGATCCTTTCGAACTGGGGCGATCCGTCTCAGGGAGCGGGAGTATTCGCCACAAATACCGATGATTCCCCCGAAGAATTCCGCGCATACCATCGAGAATGGCAGCACATGCTTACGGCGCAACGCTCTGATCAGCTGCGAAAGTTGGTCACCGATCCACCACATCACCAATCGGCGGAATTGGGCGCGCTTGGGAGGGTCGTTGCGGTAGCTCTTCTCCACGAAAGCCATGAACCCCAGGCCCCAGGTGTAGTACTGGCGTCGCAGCGCTGATTCCGAGGCGCGATGTTCATGGAAAACCATATAACCCGGCTCGTAGACCAGCACGTATCCAGCACGGATAACTCGATAAAAAACGTCGAGATCGCCACCGCCGGCTAGAGGAGTGCCGGTGTCAAGCGCTTCATCGAAACCGCCGATTGCATGCAGCACCTCGCGACGGAACGTCATATTGCAACCGGCACCGAAGATGCCGGCGCCACAAGGATAAAGCCGATTGCCAGGCATTTCCTCGGCAAATCTTTTCTTGTCGAATCCACGCCGAAACCCATTCCTTTTCTCAAACAGCACTTGTGCTGAAGTATCCAGCCTCAGCGGCATCACCAACCCAGTGAAGGCAGCCGCGTCCGGATTCTCGGCCCATGCCTCCTGCAAACCCGAGAGCCAACCCGGGTCCACTACGACGTCGTCATCGAGATAGGCAATCAAATCGCCGGTCGCTTCTATACAGGCTCGATTCCGTGCGAAGTCCAGACCCGGCCTTGGTTCCAAAAAGTACCTCACCTCTGGGAACTGCTTTACAAGTTTCGCGGTTAGGTCGTCAGAAGGTGCATTATCGATAACGAGAAGCTCGAAACCATTCTTCTGCCGCAGGGGCAAAACCGATTGGAGACAGCGTTCGAGGCTCGCAGCGCGACTCCTGGTGCAGATGGCAACCGAGAGCAAGGGAAAAGGAACATTTGTCCGGCGAGAGGTAAGTTCATCAAGGATTAGTCGCTCCATGATTTTTGTTTTCAGCTCACCGGCGATCCATGGATCCAGGTCTTCAGGAGCCCACGTCCGTTTGCCCCCGTTTTCTTGCATGAGAAAGCCGATCGGACGCCCTCGATAGCGCAGCAGAAGAGCCGCCCCTGTCTCACCGGCTGCGAATTCGATGGTCGGAAGAGGTCGAGTTATCTCGATCTCGCTAAGCTGGTAATGCATGAGTGCGCGACTTCTCTTCAGGATGCTTTTTCCGAAATTGAAGCGCATATAAACGTGAGAAAAGGCCACCGGTTGCCAAAAGATCCGCTACAGCCCCGCTTTCGACCACTCGTCCGGCGTCGAGCACGATAACTTTGTCGGCGTGTTCAATGGTGCTGATCCGATGTGCGATTATCAATACGGTGCGGTTTCGTCCGAATTGCTCAAGGGCATCGTGAACCACTTTTTCCGAGATGAGGTCGAGCGAGTTTGTCGCCTCGTCCAGAATCAGGATCTGCGGATTACGAATGAACGCGCGAGCCAGGGCAAGTCTTTGCCGCTGGCCGCCCGAAAGCCGAATGCCCCGATCCCCAAGCACCGTTGCGAAGCCGTCTGGCAGATCTTGAATGAACTCCAGTGCGTGTGCTTTGCGAGCGGCCTCCATTAATTCTTCGTCGGTAGCATTGAGCTTTCCGTAGATGATGTTCTCGGCCACGCTTGCATTGAAGAGGTAGACATCCTGGCTTACAACCGCGATCTGATTGCGCCACCATGTCAGATCAAGCTCCTGGAGCGGGAGCCCATCAATCAGTAAACGCCCTGATGAAGGATCGTAAAAACGACAGATCAAACTGATCAGACTGGACTTACCGGCGCCGGATGGACCGACAAAGGCCGTGGTTTCGCCCATCTTAATCGAGCAGGTGACCTGTTCGAGTGCCGCAGTTTTTCTGGAGTCGTAATGAAGTGACACATTTTCGAAAACAATCCCCTCATGGATTGAGACAAGCACCCGGGTACCATTGCGCAGATAAGGTTTGTTGGTCTCATCGAGGAGACACCGCACTTCCTCAACGGACGCTGACAGGGCATCAAGGGCAACCCGGTTGGCGTCGAATTGTTTGATGCGGGCTAGTCGATACAGCAGAATAAGAAAAGTCAACGAGACTGCCATTTGTCCGGGCGCACCCGCGGCCATGACCACCAGGATACCAGCAACAACGGCGCTGTAAGAACTTCGGACAACGGGTAGATGAGTCCGGTTATGCTATCCAGCTTAAGAAGACCTTGCTCACCTCCGCGATGCCACCTTGAACCTGTTCTCCTCGTAAGTTTCCCGTCCAAAGGCTCGAATCAGGCGCAGACCCTCAAACTTCTCGAGCATGCGCTGACCAAGCATTTCGTTTGTTGCCGTGGCCTGAGCTAAGCCGCTTCACACGTTGGGTTACGGCTTGTATTATTCGAGAGATTAGCAGCAGGAGAAAACCGGTAATCAGAGTCAGCTTCCAAGAAATCAGCAACAGCATCATGCTGAAAATCAGCGTGATACACACGTTGATGATCATGCTGGCGAATACCTGGAACGCGGAGGTTACTCGCCATGTGTCGCTGCTCAGGGTATTCAGCAATTTTCCGGAATCGTGGGTGTCCAAGTAGCTTTGGCCCACATTGAGCAATTGCTTCAAAATTCCGCAGCGGACTTGTCGCTGATAGACACGTTCACCCGCTGCAAAAGCAGTGAAAGCTGTAAATGAGCATGTTAAGCACCACGCACAAAAGCAGGCTTATACTGCCATAAAAGCCGCCTATCGGCCAAATCTCATTAGAAGAGCGCGGTCATGCTCCCGATAATTCCGGCGTTTTCCGTGCCAATCTGACTTTGTAGCAGCGGGATGAAGAGCGAAAGGGAAAGACCCTCTGGAGCGCGGTGAGCACGCCGAGAATGATCATAGCCGGAGCACCACGCCGCAGATGCAGTAGGGGAAAAAGGGCTCTCAATGCTACGCCGAAATACAGCCATCGTTTAGGTTCCGTCCTTTAGCACGGAAGACCATCGTTCGACCTCGATGTGTTGGAAGAGTCTATTCGAAATGAATGGAAACCTTCT
>CAVTQD010000060.1:0-293626 GCA_963736745.1 uncultured Verrucomicrobiae bacterium
TCATTTTCGGCAAAATGATAGTGAATTTGAAGCGAGTGGATTGCGCCAGAACGAGTTTTGCCGCAATCACGGTTTGGCGTTGAGCACCTTGGAGCGCCAACTCAAAAGGCGCCAAAGCCGAAATGCCACTTATCACCGGCTACACTCCACTTTTGCCGACCCATGGTTAGCCCGGCCCAGCGTTGAATGGCGAAGAAAATTGGCGTGATTTCCTTATTGTCGTAGCTCAAGTTGGAAATTCGAAGTGAATATTCTTTATCAGCATTTACGCGAAATTGCCGACGCGGAGTTCGTTGATCTGCTAAAACGTTCGACATTAGCAGAACGTCGGCCAATCGATGATCCGAATTGCATCAAAGCGATGTTAAAGCATACTAACTTACTTTGTACGGCGTGGGACGACTTTAAGCTCGTCGGGGTGGCACGTTCGATCACAGATTTCGAATACTGCTGTTACCTTTCGGATTTAGCCGTCGATAAAGAATATCAAAGGATCGGCATAGGAAAAGGTTTGATTCGTCTGACGCGATCAGACTCGGTGATAAAGCAAAAATCATTCTGTTGGCAGCTCCTGCCGCAGAAGTTTACTACGGGCATATTGGCTTCGAGCTTCACAAATCAGCATGGATCTTGTCCGCTAAAAGCGAAGCGAATTCATCCCGGATTTAAGTTCCTGAAACCAATCGAAAATTTACCGCGCGGCGGTTAGTGCGACTGCTGCCGATCCTATCGGTGAGATCCGGGACAGTCAGGCTGGCACCCGATCGGAACTGTGGTGACTCTCCGCAGGCGGTAGAACGTAAACTCAGGTGAAAGCAAAGAAGGTATGCTGTTAGCGATCGCGTGGTGGATGTTCAAGGCCGTTATATAATCGCGTCGCTCGATCAGTAGCTCACGTGAGCAAAGAAAGAGTGAGATTCGATTTGCCACCCAGGATGACCGGCAGATTGCTCTGCGACCAGTCGCCGCATCCATGAATCCCGCGCTATCTGTAGGATTTCAGAAGATCAGAGAAGCTTTTTTATCCCAAGATACCGTTGACCTGAAATCCGTTGTGATTAATCAACATAGTTAAATTCTATGACCTACTCAGCTTTAATTTGGATGAGTATTGCCATGTGTGTAGTTCAGTGTGCCGTTTTTTCTGGATTAAACCTAGCAATTTTCAGTGTCAGCAAGCTCCGACTGGAAGTTGCGGCTGCCGCCGGAAATGTGGACGCAATCAGAGTCCTCGACCTTCGCAAAGATTCGAATTTCACATTGTGCACGATCATCTGGGGCAATGTTGTCACCAATGTACTTCTTACCCTTCTATCCGATTCTGTCCTAGCCGGTCTTGGGGCATTTGTGTTCTCCACCATTGTCATCACCATTTTTGGCGAAATTGCTCCGCAAGCCTATTTTTCACGCCACGCATTGCGAATGGCATCTCGACTCAAACCCCTGCTAAATGTCTACGAGGTGTTGCTTTTTCCAGTAGCAAAGCCCACGGCAGCGCTTCTCAACTGGTGGCTCGGCCACGAGGGAATCACACTTCTTCGGGAACAGGACTTCGAGCGCTTCTCGCCAGGCATGGCGAAACAAAGGGAGCCGAGGTAAGCAAATTGGAGGCCATCGGCGCGCTGAACTTTCTCGATCTCGACGATATCTCGGTGCTGAAAGAGGGGGAATTGATCGATCCCCTGAGCATTGTAACTCTCCCTTCCATAAACCAACGACCGGCATTGCCGAAGTTTGAGTGCGGATCGACTGACCCTTTCTTGCGACAATTGGACGCGTCCAGAAAGAAGTGGGTCATCATTGTCGATGATGCGGGCCAACCGAGTCGGGTAATGGATGCCGATCGCTTTCTGCGCGACGCGCTGTTCAATGAAGTAGCGCATGATTTGGAGGTCTATTGGCATCGCCCTGTCATCGTGTCGGACGCGAATGCGCGGTTAGGCGACGTATTAGGACGTATGAAAGTCAGACCAGAACACCCTGAAGATGATGTCATCGATAATGACCTGATTCTGGTCTGGGGAAAGCAAAAGCGAATTATTACCGGGTCGGATATTTTGGGACGACTCTTGCGTGGAATTTCCATTAATGAAGGTTGAACTCCTGACTGTCCGACAAGCCTGTGATTTCCACCTTGAGGCAAGACTTCGGGATTCAGAAATCAATTGTCTGATCACGGAAGAGGTTGGACATTACAAGGCAGTGGATTCCGCATGAAGCCGGATAAGGGTAATGCGTCTAATTATAGAAAGAATTTCCGCAATATGAGCAACCAGTTTTTCTACGTCCAATTGAAGTTCAACCCAAAAATCGGAAGTGACAGAGTGCCAGTGACTAAACAGCACGAAGCGGTTGTTGAAGTTCCGAAGAATCTCGTTCAGCTCAAGCAATCAGAAAATACACGCCAGACTTCAAGAGAGAAGGCGATCGTTCTTGAACTGGCGAGAAGGGCGGCCCTTGGCAGCTTCCCAACCGTTACGGAACGGGTTATCGGACTTTATGATGAAGATCCCCCGATCTGGTATGTGGATCGGCCTCACGTGATGAATGAGCGACGGTGCGATAACGAAGAAAATGGCACCAGGGCTTGGAGGGTCGTGTAGGGATTCCGTGTTCGAAGCCCCGGGTCTCATGAATAAAATCCCCGGCCTGGCCTTCGAAATAGGTCCGGATCGGCTGCGGCCCGCACGGGGAGGTCCAAAGGAGAATCGGTCGAGCGAGCGGAAAATAGATCACGAGCATGGAAACCTCTGGTTCCGTCAAACTTGTTGTCGGGCCACCTATGGGCTCGGGCATGATTCCGTTCTTGGCCTTCAATGGCTCCCTTGTGGCGGTGCGTTCGCAGTTTGGGGCTAATTAAGGCGGAAACATCTTAGTGACCTGTGGGCCTTCGGCTAACCCCGCGACGGTTCCCACAAACCCTTGATACGCCAACGCATTTTCCCAAGCCGCAGACTTGGCGTGTGTCACATTAGGAAAGAAGTGAAACAGCTCGTGGAGCAGTCTGGGCGCTTGTAAGGATCCTTCCGTGTACCAGGCAGGATAAATTGCGATGTAACTGTCCCTAGACCAGGGAGGCTCAATGGCTGCCGCGTCCGCAACAATACCCTTCATATGACTAAGCGCCGTCTGATGTATACGCTCATCCCGGTATCCGGGAGGCACTGGATCCGGGATCGGATCAAAGGGCATCTTTTGAATCCATTGCGCCGCCAGATCGATGCGGGTCTTCAAAAAATCCAGTTTGTCCAGACCGGACCCGCAAAGAAGCGGGTGTAGGCCTTATAAACATCCGGGGGGAGTGGCCCGTTGTTGTCACGGTTTTTGATCGACTGATCGAGCTTCCGACTGGCAGTGAGCAGGGCATTGCTGACGTCCTCCCTTGCCTGACCAAGGGGACCTTTCGGAGCGAATTCGTCAACCGGATTCGGTAGCCGTTGGATGAGTCCGCTTCGGCGGCCGTTCTGCTGAACCACATGAGTCAATTCATGAGCGAGCAACCACTTGGCGGAAATACTATCGGGATTAAAATTGTTGCTGTTAAAGTAGACATCCGAGCCACAAGTGAATGCTTTGGCGTTAAGCGCGCGATTTAAGCGACCGGCTTCGGCGTCAGCATGAATCCGCACTCGGCTAAAATCGAAGCCAAATCGCGGCTCGAAGAAGCTTCGCGCCGAATCGGACAAAGGTAACCCCCCTGGGCCCAGTGAGCCGTCTTCGCCGGGAACCTGGATGTTTTCGAACGGTATCTTTCCAGGAGTTTTCTGGGCCTGCATTGGCTGGCCTATTCTTTCCTCCGGCATACGCATAATCCGGTCGGCGACGCGATTGGCCTCCTGCTCATACTTATCGTTCGGGGCGGCGATGCGCAGTTTGGCTTGGATAATACGGGGTAACCAATTCGTTGAACTTCTATTGGTCGGACGCGCGACGTCGGCGACCGGCTGAGATCCACGTCGAGGAAATGCCTTTGCCTTTTCCGAGAAGATGAAATGCATTTTACGTCGCACCCAGACTAGAATGCAAAGAGGTCCGAACACAAGCCGATCTTCGACTGTGGTGGCTGCTGACCCCAGGCTCCAAGAGTTCCAGTTGGTCGTCGGAAAGTTTTTCGCTCCCGGGCCGTACTTCCCGATCCGTACCAGGCGCAGTCTTTCTTCCAGTACCCACACCTTGTACTCTGCGAACTTGAGGCGATCCCCGGCAATGGACAAAGAGCCCTTGAGCTTTTCAAACAGCGCTTCCGGAAGTCTTTCCTTGAGCTGGTTCACCAGCTCGCGATCCTGCGTTTGAAGGGGAGTAATACTGCTGCTCAACTAATGAAAATAACTAACAAAAATGCAGTTACTTTCGTGGCATTTTCTGACTCTTTTCCGCTCTCGGATGCCGTTACTCGATACCAGTTCTTCTGATGCGTCTGCGTTGGATCTATCCCCCCTAACAAGAGCGAAAGTTCCTCATGGCTTAGCGTCACTCGATCCGATTTCATCTCCGCATTAGCAAACAAGACATCGCTCGATGGTCATGATTGGGAGCGACGGTCCAACTCCCCTCGCAAGAGGCTCAACACTGCTGCCTCCTCTGGTTTCAACTCAGGCAGGTGGTCAGAGATTTCTGAATCCGCCTTGACTCGGAGCGTCTGAGCTAGTTTGCCATCCAAGTAGCGAGTGATGACCGCGGGATGGATATAGCACTTGCGGCAAATTGCGGCGGTGTTCCCCAACATCCGCGCCACCGCTTCGACTGCGGTAATGACATTTTTTTTGGCGGCAGCTTTGCTATCCACCTCTTCCATTTGACCCAAGGCAATGGCCGCCAGGACAGTACCCGCCCAGGTCCTAAAATCCTTGGCCGTGAAGGGCTGACCGCTTATATCATTCAAATATTCGTTTACATCCTCGGAGCCGATTTTTGTGATCGTACCGTCTGCGTTGGTATACTCAAAGAGGCGTTGCCCAGGGAGATCCTGGCACCTACGGACAATATTTGCGAGGCGCCGATCGGAGACGGCAATCTTATGTTTTTTTCCACTTTTGCCGCGAAATTCGAACGTTACGGTTGAACCCTCCACCTCGACGTGACGATTTCGCATGGTCGTTAAGCCAAACGACCCGTTTTCCTGTGCATACTCATCGTTACCGATTCGAATCAGCGAGACTTCAAGAAATTTAACAACCGTGGCGAGGACCTTCTCCCGGCAAAGCCCCGGACGGTTCAAGTCTGCGGCCACCTGTGCTCGAATTTTGGGGAGCGTTCGAGCAAACGCCATTACCCTTTCATACTTCGCCTCGTCGCGTACCGTCCTCCAGTCCGGATGATATTTGTATTGTTTGCGCCCTTTGGCATCAATTCCGGTGGCCTGCAGGTGCCCATTCGCTTGCTTGCAAATCCAAACGTTTTTCCAAGCAGGCGGAATCGCTAATAATCGTATCCGCTTCAACTCGGTGGAGTCTTTGACCATTCTGCCATCGATATCGTAATAGGCAAAACCGTCGCCTCTATTCTTCCGCGTGATTCCCGCAGAGTCGTCTGAAACATAACGCAGACCTGCAGCCATGGCCGACTTCTTGGGATCTTCTATAAGTGTTTTCGGTATAGCGCCACCTTCTTCGGGTTTTCTTCAGGATTCGTTTGCGGTCGCCTTTCCGGTTTCGCAGAGAGTTTTTTTTTGGCTGAAGCGTGAGTCTGGAGATCGACCAGACCATCCGGGCACCGACCGACGCAAAATGGAGAACGCAATGCTGTAACGTTTAAGATGCTAGGCGATCAACTACGCATTCAATCGATGTCAACGCTTCGCTGCGAGCTGTTTGCAATCAACGGACACAATTTGAAAAATTTGCGCTGGCCGGCGAGATGCGCGCCGGCGATTATATAGAGATCGGCCAGATGGGCGACTACAGCTCGAATCAGCTCTGCGATTTTGGCGATTCTCTTACGGCCGCGTTCGTGATAGCCGAATGATTCAACCCTTCTTCATTGAAACCGCATGCAAGAAAAACAATTTTACGGTCGCGGTCTCGGCGGCTTTCATCGCGTCTCCTATACCGAATGGGGCCGCGCGTCGGCGCAGCCGCCGGTCATCTGCGTGCATGGCCTCACGCGCAACGGGCGCGATTTCGATTATCTTGCACGCTCGCTTGAGGCCGACCGGCATGTTTTCTGTCCCGACATTGCCGGCCGCGGCCGCAGCGACTGGCTGGCCAATCCTGCCGATTATAACTACCTGCAATATCTTTCCGACATGATGGCGCTTATTGCACGCACCGGCGGCGAAAAAATCGATTGGGTCGGCACGTCGATGGGCGGCCTCATCGGCATGCTGCTTGCGGCGGAGGCGAATACGCCGATTCGGCGCCTCGTCATCAACGATATCGGGCCGTTCATCCCGCTTATAGCGTTCAAGCGCATCGGCGATTATGTGGGTCAGAATCCTGCTTTCGACTCTGTCGATCAGGTCGAAAAATATATGCGCGAAATCTATGCCTCGTTCGGCGATCTAAGCGACGAGAACTGGGGCCATCTGGTGCGCTATGGCACGCGACCCGTGCTGGATGGCAAACTGGGCCTTGCGTATGATCCGGCCATCGCACAAGCATTCCTCGCGGTAGATCAGGACCTGGATTTATGGTCGATTTACGATCGTATCCGTTGCCCCGTTCTGTTGTTGCACGGCTTGAAATCGGACGTCCTGCCTGCACCGGTTGCACATGAAATGACCCAGCGCGGGCCGCGCGCGGAGCTGCACGAATATCCGAAAATCGGCCATGCGCCGGCCCTCATGGACCCGGCGCAGATCGCGATAATTGCGGAGTTCTTGCGCCCGTAACCGGCTGCTCTGCGCAAACGCCGTTGCCGAACAACACATCCATCCTACAATGCGAGCCATGCGAGCCGAAAAGACTGCCGGAATCGTAGCCGCGGCACCAAAGTGAGGCAACATTCTGGCAGCAGAGAATCCATGAAAACGTAAGTGGTGTGTTATTAACAATCTTCGGACGGCGTTGCGTTTGTCCATCCGCGTATCTGACCCATCGGCCTATCTGACCTGTCACCGCTTCTTCGTCCCCCGCTTCTTCGTCCCGCCTTCCCCGCAAAGTCACACACCGGTGCATTCTCGATCATGCTAAGACTAGGGCAGTGGCTTCTTCAGGACCGTGACCGGACTGACTCGAAGAATTTGATTGAGGATTTCTCTATCCAGGTTGCCTGTAATCACGATTACTTTGGGGACCGGATCAATCTGCTTGGCTGTTTTATGCACCTGACCACCAGGAGCTTCAGGCAATTGCAGGTCCAAAAACACGAGATCGAATTTCTGCTTCCGGAGGCTTTTAATGGCCTCTTTAGCCGTCCCGACCACCACTCGACTATAGCTGATTTGTTTCAAAAATGTTTGAAAGAGATCCCGCAGACCCAAGTCGTCGTCGACCACTAACACCGTTGGCTGACCTTGTTTATCTTGGCGCAGAATATCGCGGTCCAGAGAGGATTTCTTGATTCGCCAGCGGCCGCCGATTTGAATGGCCGGAATTTTATCGCGTTGTACGAGATAGTAGACAGTCGAAGGAGGAACCCGGAGGTACTCCGCTGTCTCTTTGACGGTAAGCAGATTGTGAAATGGAGTTTCGCCCACAACTTTACGAGAAATCTCGGACATAAATTATCGCGACCATTAGAGCTGTTCTCCGGCAGTCGCTTTTCATAAACCGGGAACTGACCCATCCCCGGCTAGCGGTAACAAATATGACAAGTAATTAAGCGTTTGAATCAGTTCTGAGTTAACGGGAATTGGGAACCCGAATTACATATCGGCAGTGCTAGAATGAGCGGCGACTACCCTCCAACCGTCGTCGAACTTTTGGAGGTTCATGGTTGTATTGCCCACCACCTTTTGCTTGGAGGTGGGGAATGAGATCGACCACCAGGTGAGGGCCAGTGCGATATCGGGTTTCAGCAGCTTGACTTGGATGCGCTGGGGTTCGATGAAACCCATCGCGTTGCGATCCGGGTAGCCATTAAGGTAGGAATCATGGAGTTGTTGCCATCCGCTAAACTGCTCAGAATCGACCACCACCACCAGTTCTGGCGATTTCCAATACACTTCGAGGTATCCCTCAATATCGTGTGAATTCCAACGATCCAGCATCTTTAGCATAACGTCGTAAACCTGCTGAGCGTCGGGCTTGGAAACGGCTGAATTCGCACGGAGCGAATCAAATTGCCATCCGTGCTGCTCCTGTGCCATTACGGGCAGGCGGAGAGACGACGCTGCTATTATCAAGATCCTGATGAAAATCCCGAAGCGTTTTAACAAGAGGGCGCTCATATTCGATCCCGGCGCACCCGCGATCGATTCTGCGTCGTAGCCGATCGAACTGCGTGAAGGAGCGCGAAGCACCCAAGAATAGGGAGACGCGGTTTGTGACGGCGACGGACTTCCTGGGGCATACATTGTACTACGGTCAAACCCGGCCGATCTTTACAGCAATTATTGAATTCCTTGAAATTATAATCCTCAACACAGGTTCATTGCCTTGCGTCCGCGTCGGAAACCGCCTGCGAGAAGGCTTCCTCAATGATCAACTGGAAGCCGAAAGCGGTGTCCAATCGATGCCAAAAGGTCGCGATAATGACCGACTTACCCGGGCCGGTCATTCAACAAGACGCCGTACAACATGGATGCGTCTTTGCGCCGGTTGGTGAAGTTGCGGCCTGCCGCGCCGGTCACGCTGGAGCGTGACCCTACCGCCGACACGCCGACACGCCGACACGCCGACACGCCGACACGCCGACACGCCGACACGCCGACACGCCGATACGCCGACACGCCGATACGCCGATCACGCCGACACGCCGATACGCCGATACGCCGACACGCCGGCACGCCGGCACGCCGACACGCCGACACGCCGATACGCTACGCCGGCACGCCGATACGCCGACACGCCGACACGCCGATACGCCGATACGCCGATACGCCGATACGCCGATACGCCGATCACGCCGACACGCCGACACGCCGACACGCCGACACGCCGATACGCCGATACCGATACGCCGACACGCCGACACGCCGACACGCCGATACGCCGACACGCCGATACGCCGACACGCCGACACGCCGATACGCCGATACGCCGACACGCCGACACGCCGACACGCCGACACGTTTCTCCCCACCGGTCGGCGTCTCCGGCGCGAAGCCATGGCGGAGAGTGTTTTCCGTGACGACACGCGGAATTATGAAATTGAAAAGGTAATCCGAACCACCGGCCCTGGTTCCTCCACCGGACATTTTTAATCCGCCGAATGGGTGCCGCCCGACGATTGCACCTGTGATCGAGCGATTGATGTAGAGAATTCCACCAGAAAATCGGAATGCGTGCGTTCAATATTCTGCGGGCTGCGCGCTGCGAAGGCTTCCGTTAGCCGCGGGATCAATCGTTTGTGTATATCGCCCACTGGGCTTGCTCCAACTCGCGTTCCGGCCTGGCATTGCTGTAGGAACGTTCATCGGGGTCTCCAGCAATTGGACTCATGTGATAGACGCCACCCTACGAAGATCCGCCTGAGACAATTGTTTAGATTGCTTTGGCGGATCATTTCGTTGAATGGAAATTCAGAAACCATCCGGAGTATTGGCCTGATGGTTACGGAGTAACCGCGCTATGTTGAAGCGTCGAACCGGAAATTGCGGTTGAGACATTCCCTACCTGGACCTTACCGCTCTGCGCCTTGAAATTGGCCCAAGCATTGTTTGTCTCCCAAGCTTGGTTAGCCGGCGTGTGTGCCAGGCGATATCCCGACGCCGCTGGCAGTCCGCCGGGGTTCCCCGCCGAGAAGTAACCGCGTGCGGAAGTGCTGCCTGCGCCAATCGTCAGAAGGCCAATCGAGACCAGACCCGCACGAAAAACTCTGTTTAATTTCATAACTATTATTTTCCTTTCGATTGACACCATCTGTTATCCAACCGTTAAGAGATAATTGTCCTTTTTTATGTCCTATCACGACCTCTGATGCTTGCAATTCTCTAACACAATCACACTATGCGTTTCAGTTTGTCGCTCATCGGTCAGGCGGATTGGTGCGTTTAAGCCAATCCCTTCCATCTCCGTATGCTTACGGCAGATAGCTCGGTTCGGATCGAATTGGCGAACCGATAGAACTCGCCAGGGAGACCGCCTAGATCCCCGCTTGGAAGGGCCCAGGAAAACACTCGGTGAATTCGCAGGCCGGGAATGTTAATTTCCCGCAGCGTTCCCGTGGCGAGTTCGTTTTGAATCTCCCAACAAGAGAAGAAAGCGATGCCAATCTCGGCGACAACCAGTGATTTGATAGCTTCGGTGCTCCCAATTTCCAGCTGCTGATCTAACTTCCGCACGTTCAGTCCATGCTCTTTGAGGACCTGCTCCACCACAGCCCGTGTACCAGCTCCCCGCTCGCGCCAAATCAACGGCAGATGCTCAAGATCTCGAGCGGACTTCAGATTCCCGATTGCACGTCGAAACTTTGGATCCCGAATTCGGGGCGCACAAACAGCGACAATTTCATCGGGCATGAACTGCTCAAGACGAACCCCTGGACTTCGCTCATGACCCCCTAGGAGACCAAGCCCAACATGTTGCTCTCGAACAAGCTCGAGCACATCCTTTGCATTCCCAACGATGAGATGAAGCCCGACCGCAGAATGGTAACGACGAAATCGAGCGAAAATGTTTGGTACAAAATGGGCGGCACTGGTCGTGCTGGCGGCAAATTTCAAGACTCCCTTCAGTTCCCCGGGCTGATCGAGTTCACTCAAAGCCTCTTCCAGGTCGGCGAAAACGCGCTGAAGCCGTTCTTGTAAATGAACTCCACGGGGCGTCAAAGTCACCCCACGGACAGACCGAATGAACAGTGGCATGTCCAGCTCAGCCTCCAGTCGCCGGATTTGGGCAGTGACGGCCGGTTGAGAGAGATGGAGTCGCCGAGCTGCTTCCGAAATTTTGCCGACCTCGGCAACAACCAAGAAGGCATGTAATAATCCAGGACCTAAGCGGTTCAGGTCCACAGGCTAGCCAATTGTTTTCGTGATCATAGTGAAAAGTTCTCTAATCAAGAGCTCAACTCTACATCTTTACCAACCGTGGGGCACGCGAAGAGTTGCAGCTGATAGTTCGATCCCTTTCCCATCCTCGTTCTCTCATCGGCCTGTCTCCTTTTTTCTCTTAATTTCCACATGGCGGCTCCAAACACAGGAACCGATATTTGATCAACCCACATTTGACCTGTCCCTTTCTCTCTGCGCTAGCGACAGGCTCTCTTTTGTGGCTCTCCGCTATTTTCTGTGGATAACTAAATTCGTTAGGTTTGGCCACGTGATAGCGCTACGCTACGCCTGTTCAAGGTCGAATCCGGCATAAACGGCCTGCTCCCCCTCGATTTATTCCGTTTCTCGCTTGAGCAGACTTCGCTCCGCGCTGGGAAGGTTACTGTCTTTTGCGTTCGAGAGCCTCTGCGCTCGTTCCTCGCTACGGGCCTCTGAAGCGCAAAAGCTCTTGGTCTGTTATCCTGGAAGCCAAACAGGAGGGGGTTGGATTTGCATTTGGGTGACCGTGGACTCAATAAGAAGGGATGACACCGGAGGAGCTTTTTACCGCAGCACTGGGATTGGGTCGGCAATGGCGAGTGGCCGAATGCCGCTTTGAGGGTGAACCCAAACGCTTGGAATTACGACTCGAGCACGTGCCCGGGGAACATTTCCAGTGCCCGGTCTGCAAAGCTTCGTGTGGAGTCCACGACACCATCGAAAGACGCTGGCGGCATATGAACTTTTTCCAGTACCGCTGTGAGCTGGTAGCCAAGGTCCCGCGCACTTGGTGTCGCACCGATGGGGTCCATCAGGTGCCAGCCCCCTGGGCCCGGGAAGGCAGCGGTTTCACCCTCTTGATGGAAGCGCTCATGATGCTGCTCAGCGCGGAGATGCCCGTCGATGCGATGGCTGATTTAATCGATGAGCACGATACCCGGCTGTGGCGGGTCTTGATGCATTACGTTGAACAAGCTCACTCAAAGAGCGACTGGAGCGCCGTACGAAGGGTCGCCGTCGATGAGACCAGTGCCCGGCGCGGACGCCGCTACGTGACCAACGTGCTGGACGCTGAGAACTCACGTCTGCTCCTGATGGTCGAGGGACGCGGTGTCCAGGCCCTGGGAGCTTTTGCCGAGGCGCTACGCTTGCACGGCGGGGACCCCTCCCAAATCGAGGCGATCGCGATGGATATGAGCACCTCCTATATGAAAGGGGCCAGCCAATACTTCCCTCAGGCCAGGATCGTCTTTGACAAGTTCCACGTCATGGTGCTGGCTGGCAAAGCCCTCGAGGAGGTGCGCCTCCAATTGCAGCGCGAGGGAGCCCAGCTCAAAGGGGCGATGTGGACTTTACGCGGCAACCCCTGGAATCTCAGTCCAGAGCGTCAAGCGCATCGTAAAGACCTCTGTCGCCACTACACTCAACTTGGCCGTGCGATGAGTCTGCGTGAGACTCTCCAAGCCATTTACGCAAACTCCGACCGCCAGCTAGCCGAAGCTGAACTGCGGTGGTGGTGTGGTTGGGCAGCGCGCAGCCGCCTCTGGTCTTTTCGCCATTTGGCCATGACCATTCGTCAGCTATGGGATGGGATCCTGGCCTACTTCGATACCAAGCTGACCTCCGCCGCAATCGAGGCCGTCAACGGGATCATCCAGCTAGCAAAACGAATGGCTCGTGGCTTTAGAAACTTCGTCTACTTCAGAACCGCAGCCTACCATCGAGCCGGTCAGCTTAATCTGGATGTCCCAAACATGAGTTAACTTAGCAATTACCCACACCAAACAGCGAGGGACCTCTTTTGTTCGCTCTCCCGTCCTTAAGCGTGCCGGCTCCGGGCGGCGTCGGAGCCTGACTGGTGTTTCCGCAGCGATCAGTTCGAGTCGCGCACAGACATTGTGTCGACTTCGATTTCGTCGAAACGATTTAGGCGATAGATAGTGATCGAGGCCACCCAGCTTACGACAAAGACGCCTATGACGATATATCCAATCGTGCTGAAATTATTGTTCAGTGAACTAATGGTGTCCCAGAACGTTCCTCGCATTCTGTGCTGGTTATTCACGAGACCCAGCGCTTCGATGCCTCCGATAACCAGGGCAACAACCACCGAAACGAACGTAATCGTCATGTTATAATAAAGTTTGCGGATCGGCTTCACGAAGGCCCAACCGTACGCCCCGAGCATCAACAGGCTATCTATGGTGTCAATTAAGCACATTCCGACGGTGAAAAGGGCCGGGAAGACAAGGATCAACCAAATGGGGAGACCCTTGGACGCTTGTGTAGCCGAGATGCCGAGCAGCCCTATCTCCGTCGCGGTGTCGAAGCCGAGCCCGAAAAGAAAGCCAACCAGGTACATCCGCCAGCTGCGGGTGATCAAGCGGAACAGTGACCAAAAAATGCGCCCCATAAGGCCGCGTTTGGCGAGGATCAAATCGAGGTCTTCATCGACGTAGACTTCGCCTTGCTTTACGGACTCAAAGGTTCTCCAGATCGCTATCAGGATGAGAATATTCACACCTGCGATGCCCAAAAGAAAGAAAGCGGAAACGCTCGTGCCAATGATTTCGCCTACGTTTTGAAGGGAATCGAATTTATCCTTGAGGGTGACCGACGCTACGGCGATCGCCACGGACAGACCGAATACGATGGTTGAATGGCCTAGCGAAAAGAATAATCCGACAGCGACGGGACGTTGTCCCTGCTGCATCAGCTTTCGGGTGACATTGTCGATGGCCGCAATGTGGTCAGCGTCCACGGCGTGGCGAAGACCGAAAGTGTAGGCCAGAAAAGCCGTCCCCATCAGGAGCGGAAAGCTGCGGAATGAAATTAGTGCCCAAAACCAAGCCAGCACATTCATACTGACGAGGACGATTGCCAGAACGATGATCTTCGATCGGAGATTAGTCTCAACACCGACAGGTACAAGCTGGATTTCGACGCTGGGCGATCTCATATTTGGTGGGACCGTACTTAAGAAGGTAAGTTTATTCGGAACCTCCGTGGCGTCCTGCACGCAGGTCAGCGCTGGACGCCATCTTCAATCCAATCAGCTCGATCTCTGTCGCTCTAAGAGACAGGAACAATATACGGGAACACCTTTGTGGGCTTTAAGGTGACCGATTCCTTGCCAATACCGAGTCGGATAGGTGTGTTGGACGCTAACGAAAACATGACATCCGGTGCGTTGTCGGTCAGAGACCGGCCGTTCCACTCTGCGAAGCCGAACACAGCCGGGGTACCGACCGTGTACGGGAGTCTGTTGGGCAAGATCCGGTGAGCGACTTTCTCGGCGTAAGCCTGGGGATCCTCAGTGGTTCCATTGGCTGCGACAGCACCGGCGACGGCTTTGATCACGGTGGCGCCATAGGTCGCGAAATCATCGAATGGACGTCCCGCGTTAAGTCGGTTACCAAGATCCTCGTTGTATTGTGTAAACAGTGGGGGGATCATAGGAAGCCCGGTACGGTTGATTGAGCGCCATCCTCCGGAATCGGTGGCCAGTGTTGACACAGCCCACACGCCGATGCGGCGGTTGTTTCCTTCCTCCGCGAGCAGTTCTCGGTCGGGCACTTCCAGCACGATCGAGTAGACGGTATGACCGGCAAACAGGTTTTTTGCCTTCGCCGGATTCCAGCCGGACAGATCGACCGTGGTTCCGTCCTGGAACGCGTGGCCAACCGCGTGCAACACATCAGGTTCGATCCAGAATGGGTCGCCTGCCTTGCCGGCCCAAAGACGCAGACCGGATTGGGCGGGCGCAATCTGGCCGGTAGTTCCTTGGGTGAGGACCGTACCAGGTGCGTGCGGATCAGTAGCTTCAGAGCCGGCTATCCGTCGCAACACAAAACGCTGCTTGCCGGCTGAATCGCGTTCATCAAAAGTAACCCGATACGTGAGATCTTCGACGGCGTCGCCGTTGAGATCGATCTTGAATTCGTACATACCCTCTGGGTGATAGCCCGGAGCTGGGATCTCGCCCGCGATAGAGTGGCACACGTTAATTATAAACACGGTACCAATTTCACCGCGGAAAAGATAAAGATCTGTAATATCGAGACGAATGTCTTGGCGAGCTATCGGTGAGTCGAGATGGTGAGACATAGTGCTTTGTTAGTTGAGCTAAGATTGCGTTAGATGGAATTTGTTAAGTTCTCCTGCTTTTCCGATGTCATTCTCATCGCATCGTTCTTAAGTCAGCGGTTTGATTGACGTATGCCTCCGCGGCAGGATCGCAGTGCGGCAACTGAAATTCAGTTTTGCGGGTTAGGGATGGTGTTGAGTTTCTGACAAAACCAAGTCCGGCTCTCCGTTTCGTCGATCCAGTTCTCGATCAAACTGGCTGTTGCGACGTCATAATGCCGACAATCGGCCGACGCATTGAGCCCCTTAGACTTGCTGATAGTCCGAGAAGTTCCAATAACGTCGGAGCCGTGTTTGAAAAGCGCCAGCGTGATTCCGAGGCCGATTCCGCTGGAAGCACTCGTTGCAATTGGGACCGACTTTTGTGTCCTGTTCACACTATTTTCCTGCTGATTGCCGCCTTCTTAAAACATGTTCCGTACCAACCTTCAATTGTCCGCTGCTAGTTGCTGTCAATCAGATAGTTAGGCATAGAAGGAACTTGAGCGGATGCCCGTACGAGTTTTCGTACTTGGTCGCCTGCCCGAGCTGCTTAATCCGTCGTCCCGGCCCTGCTGGGGACGATTTTTAAAACGGGCAGGATTTCGTTCCGGCTCCTTGGCGCGATTTGCTCGCCTTGAGCGGGCCGGTCGAAGCGGCGTGGAAAGTCGTTTTGAAAATGGCCTGACGGAAATTTCGGCGGTTTGGGCTAGCTATCCCTTAATGAAACCAGGCCTCAATGATGGAGAAGTCGTCGTCCAGGCAAGTCGATCCGCGAAGGTGGTAAACATGATCCAAAAGTTCATCCATGAGGCTTCCCCGCCCCTCGGCCAGGGTTGCCATATGCGCGATGCAATCATCCAGATCCCATACGGGCCCTTCAACGCGGAAGATCTCAAAGACGCCGTCGCTGAAGATCAGCAGACGCGCGCCGGCTGGGATTTGGCACGATTGAGCTGGGAAATATGCACCGCGAAGGGCACCCATTATCAAGCCGGTGGAAGGAAGACGCAGCGGATTCGGCTTGCCGGGAAGCAGCAGAATGGAGGGAGGATGGCCGCCGCCGGACCAAGTCATCGTACGGCTCGCACAGTGGTAAACACCGTACCAAATCGTGAAGAATCTTTCGCCGTGATGTTCTCCTTGGAAGACGTCATTGAGCTTCGCCAGCACCTGATCGGGCTGCGTCATGTTGGCCCCGGGTAAGGCGCCCCCGCGGATCACGTTGGCGACACTGACGGATAACAGCGCGGCATCCAGCCCGTGTCCTGTGACATCGATGAGGTAAAGAGCGAGGTGATCGTCGTCCACCCAGTGGTAACCGATCGTATCGCCGCCGAGGGTGGAAGCCGGGAGGTAGCGCCAATCAACCGAGACCAACCCGCACATTGGCGATGGGATGCAGTCGCGCACGTATTTGATTCCCGCGGCGAACTCCGCACGCATGCGTTCATCGCCAAGATTTTCGAGCACGGCCGCGGCATCCACGAAGTCGGGCATGGTTACGCCTTCAGGGGAGACGCCGCGCACTGTGCTGAGCGCCCTGAACGCTTCCTCGCGGCGGCCTTGCTTTTGCCAAAGTCGGGCGAGGCTCGTTGTGGCGCGCAGCTTCCACGCTTTGCTCTGCTGGCGGTTGGCTATCTCGACGGCCAGACGGAAACATTCCTCAGCCGCGGTTTGATCATCCAACTCCGCCAGCAGCAATTCGCCCTTCAGTCGATGCAGCTCCGCTTCCTGGAACCGGTCATCGTTTTTCTCCACGAGTGTGAGAGCCTCGTTCAGGGCTTCGCGCGCTTCAGCAAATCTACCCGCGCGCGTGCAGCCATCCGCCAGCATACTCAAGTAATAAGGAAGCGCCAGTTGGGCTCCTGTGCCTCGGTAGGCTTCCAGCCCCTTCTGCAGTAGTCGAAGTCCTTGCTCCAGTTGGCCCTGCAGCAGCAGACCCCCAGCGACGTAGAGCGTGCCCGATGCGTGCCAAAAAAGAAACCCTTGCTCCGTCGCGATCAGAACTTGTTCGTCCCCGGCCGCCTGCGTCGGAATCCCGAGTCGGCAATGCTGGTAAAGCCAAGCCGTGTGATGCAGTGCGTATTCCAGACTGAAAGGCTGATTGATGGCGCGCGCGAGCTCGAGCATCTCGTCGTTGAGTTGCAGCGCTTTGTCCGGAAAACCGAGGTGCCACAAGGCTAGCGCCAGATAACAGCGGTGGGTTACCCCGGCGTTCTCGCCCACAAGTCCGGCCCAGTACGCCGTGCGGTCGCGGTCGTCGAACTCGGCGATCGCCCGCGCGCAACAGTCGCGAGCGCCCGCAAAATCGCCCCGATAAAGCCGTGTCAGGGCCTTTAGAAAGAGAGCTTCCATTAAGATGCCGGGATCGTTGAGCCTTTCGCCAAACGCCATCGCTTCGTCGGCCAGTTCGGTGCAGATCCGGAAATCGCCGCGCACAATATGGAACGCGAAATTTCCCCACATCATCGCGAAGAGCTGCGGCGTTTGCCCCACCCGCTCGCACAGCGCGTGGGCGCGACGGAAAACCGGGCCTACTTCAGGCGCCGCATACCCGCGTGAGGCAATGTAAGCGGTGCCTAGTGGACCAAGCAGCTCCAGTTCGCGAGCATCCCGTTCGGGCGATGCCTCCAACGTTTCAAGAAGCTTCAGGCCCTTAGTGAGATGGCTGATCGCCTCGACGTGGGCGAACCGGTCCCGCGACCGTAGCCCGGCCCTCAAGCAATACCCGACCGCCTTTTCGATGATCCCCGCTTTGGTGAAATGCTCCGCGAGCAGTTCTGGCTGCGTCTCCACCAAGTGTATAAACCGCGCTTCCATCACCTCCGCGATCTGCTGATGAAATCGCCGGCAGTTCGGCTCTTCGATCGCACCGTGCAACGCTTCCTCGAGCAGCGCATGCTTAAAGAGGTAAGTGCATGCTGGCGGATGACCTTTGACGCAGAGGATGCCAGCAGACACCAGCTTTTCCAACTCGGCCTGCAGCGTCTCTTCGTTGACGGTCACGACGGCAGCGAGTAACTCGTAGTCAAACTCCCGACCCAATGCGGCGGCGAGTTGGGCCACCTCGCGATTGGTCGACATACGATCGAGCCGGACCATCACAAGCTCCTGCAGCGTCTGTGGCAGTTCTCTCGTGCTCGCCGGCGAGGGACGGGGCGGCCTGATGCCAGCTGATTCGAACACCGCTGACTCGCGCGCCATGCGGGTGAACTCTTCGACCAGCAGCGGAACGCCGCTAGTGCGATGGTAGATTTGCGCGACCAACGATTCCGGTAACGTTGCGCCTGCATCTCTTCGCATCCACTCCGCCACTTGCCGACGCGTCAGCCGATTGAGCGCCAGAGTCGTTTGATGGGCCGGTGCCGGCCACGGGGTTTTGAATTCGGGGCGGAAGGTAAGCACCGTGAGAATTGGGTCCTGGGGGGTTTCCAGGATGAAATGCCCGAGGAACTCCAGGGTCGACGCGTCGATCCAGTGCAGATCCTCGACCACTAAAAGGATCGGCCGCTTGAGGGAGTGCGCGCGCAACCATTGGCCCAACGCGCGAAAGGTCTCCTCACGCTCTCGGGCGGGCGTCAGGCCGGTCCCCGAATACCGCTCGTTCGGCGGCAGAAATAGCAGCTTGGCAAAGAGCGCCAACAGCTCCGAACTGCTCAGATCGTAATCCTCCAGATGCTGCGCCAATCGGTCGAAGCAAGCCGTCGGTGATGGATCGTGCCCTACCCCGAGGAAGCGCTCCAGATAGTCCGACACTGGGTGAAGCTCCGAGTTTTGGAAATGTTGTGAGCAGCGCCATTCGATAACCGGTGAATGCTGGTCCAGCGACCCGATCGCGGATTCGCCACCGACTGTCAAGCAAGTATCACTCGCCTGGGCCTGCACACGCTGCGTGAGCGACTGCACAAGGCGTGATTTGCCCAGGCCAGGCTGCCCCACCACGAGGAGGACTTGGCCCATCCCCTCTTGAGCCTGTTCCCACCGATCCTTCAGCAAACTGAATTCTGTATCGCGACCCGTCAGCGGGGTGAGCGCAAGCGGTGGGGGCAACTCGTCACGACCACTGGAGACGGACTTCGTTCGCTGCTCCCTGACGCGTTCCTGCGGATTTGATCGAGCCAGTCGGAAAGGCTTCACTGGATCCTCCCCGTCCTCCGGCAGAACCCGTACCGACACTCGCGCACCCGCTTCGTTGCTGATTCGGCCGATGAAGTCGAGGTGACGCTTCTACTCATGGCAACGTTAAATGGTAAATCGACTTCCGCATCGTTCCGCCACGCATTCTGTCTCTCCGGCAATCCTCGGCGCCACGTGGCTTAAGTGGAAAAAATGCCCCTTACGCAGATTTTGGTGATCCGGTCATTTCGGCTTTTCCTTGGCTGGTTGGGATTGACCGCTGAGGTGGAAACCAGAAGGGAAGATGCTAACCGCCGAACCGGTGCATGTCAACATTAGCATGAACTCCGAGAACTGCTAACGGTGGGCAGTCACGACGGCGCTTTTCTATACCGTGCGTAATGAAAATGGGTTGTTCGACGACCGAGACCTCCGACCTTCCATTCCAGGCCAGAGTCAGCCGCAATCGAATCTCTCGCAGATCAACCCGAATAAGAAACCGTCCGTGAGGGTGAAGCTAAGACTCCCTCTCAAGGTTATTGTACCAAAGGGCAATAGACGCTCTTAACTCTATTCCTCCAAGTATCTGTTCATATCAGAAAACTAATTGCGTCAGCTGCAGTGACTCTTGGCTTACCGGCAGCCGCAGCATTAGCCGCAGAACCGGTATCTTCATCCCGGCGCGGAAAAGAGGTTCTTCCCCATGTTAAGATCGTCGAACCAACTGAGCGAAATGTCGGAGGGATCTTCACCCGGGCGTGCGATAGCGGCGCATTTCGCTCTACTCAGACGGCGGAAGGGGCGGCGCGCGGTCAGGCGTAAGTTCTGAGGGCCTCGTGCACGCCCTCGACCGCCATACCACCCTCGCCCACCGCGGCGGCGCACCGCTTCACCGAGCCGGAGCGCACGTCGCCGGCGGCAAAGATGCCCGGTCGGCTTGTCTCCAGCGGCCCTGGAGGGCGGCTCATGCCTTTCCACGCGGGCGCGTCGACCACCGCATATCCGGTTTTGATAAATCCCTTTTCATCCCGCTCGATCTCGGGCGGTAACCAGGCGGTGCACGGCTTTGCGCCGACCATGGAAAAGACGGCCGGCGTTTGCACGATACGCCGTTGGTGCGTCTTCATGTGCTCCAGCTCGACGGCTTCGAGAACTTTCCCGCCGGTCATTGCCCGAATCTCCGTGTACGCTAGAATCTCGATGTTCTCCTTCGCCTCAACTCGGTGCGAGAGATAACTCGACATGCTTTTGGCGAGACCTTCGCCGCGAATTACCAGCAGCACTTTCTCCGCACATTCAGAGAGAAACATTGCGGCCTGACCCGCCGAGTTTCCGCCGCCGGCAACGATCACAGTCGAACCTCGGCAGAGTTGCCCTTCACGTACCGTGGCGGCGTAGTAAACGCCGGAACCCTCGAAGTTCTCGCGCCCCTCGGCCTGCAGACGGTTGTAGTCGGCACCCGTCGCAATGATGACGCACTTCGCCAACAGGGTGGCGTTGCAGCCCTCGATTTGCAGGCTAGAAGGGTGCTCGCCGTCTGTGAAGGCGAGCGAAAGCGCCTGCGCAGGCGTGGAAAACTTCGCGCCGAAACGATATGCCTGAAGTTGCGCGTTATAAGTCAGCTCACCGCCGCTAATGCCGGTGGGAAAGCCAAAAAAGTTTTCGATCAGCGAAGAGGATCCGGCTTGTCCACCCGGGGCGTAGGTTTCCAAAACCACGGTCTTCAGCCCTTCGGAGGCCGCATATACGGCAGCGGCAAGACCGGCCGGACCCGCCCCTACGATGGCGAGATCGCAGGCGATTTCGCTCTCCTCCTCACGCGCCAGCGGCCGGAGCAGGCCGGCAACGCGCGCGACTTCACGGAGCGACGGGCGGCGCAGCGGCATTCCACTCGCCGTGACTAGTGCAGGCAAATCGCGGTTTGCCAAGTGCAAGCGTTCGCATAAGGCGCGTCCATATTCGCTTTGAAAGTCGATCAATCGGTGCGGGACATGATTTTTGTCGAGAAAATCGTCGAGTTGGTGACCGTCCCGCGAGCCTTCCTGGGCGAGGATGCGTAGCCCGGCAAACTCGTGGTCGCGCTTCAGCCGCTGTCGACGCATGATGAACGCGCGCACGATCGGCTCGCTGACGCCCGGCAGCTCCGCGAGCGCTTGGCGAAACCTATCTGCAGGCACTTCCAGAATTTCGCTCTCATCGGCTTTGCCTCGTGCGCTGGCCAGGGCCGCGGTGCCCATGAGCGTCGCCACGTCCCCGACGAAACCGCGCGGACCCGCAGTCGCGAGGATTTGCTCCTGCCCATCGCGCGACTCGAAGACTTCCAGCTCGCCGCGAAGGACCGCCGTCAAGCCCAGATCACGCTGACCCGCTCTAAATACAAGTTCGCTGCGTCGCACGATGCGGCGGGCACCGAGGGGCTCCAGCAGGGCGAGCTGCTGGTCGTCGAGCTTCGGGAAGGCGATGCTCTCCGTATCGCGGTAGAATTGCTCGTCTTTGTCGAGTTCGGTCATAAGCGGCTTCGTTAGAGGGCAATGCTCGATTCTCGTCACCTTCTTTTTCGGCAAAACATCTTGGCCAGTGGCGGAGATATCCCTCCAGTATTACACGGCCAAGCCGTTTCCGAAACATTTCTAGAAGAACTCAGCCATTCTATCCGGCCGCTTCGGTTAGGACAATAAGTTGGAAGCGGAAAGTCACTCGCTTCACTGAGACAACGAACGAGCAAGTGGATTTGGGATCCTGTCGCCCGACTTTTTCGCCGCGATTTCGGTCTTCGCCGGCGCTTCGATAAAAACGTCTATCTGCTGACATCCAGTTCAATTAACCCATGCTCAATCGGCCGACTCTCGGCTTGCCGCACCCATATGAGGCAAACGAGCAAGCCGTCAGCTTCAAAGCTGAGTAAGAGAGCATTTGGTCCGATAACCTACCCTTGAGAAGGCTTGCATAGCCTGCCCGGAAAAATCTCGTTTGTCTCCTTTCCGTTAAACAACCAACTCGGCGCGGACCGAAGCTAATTGCACTACCGAACCGACCGGCGGCAAATCACCGATCTTATAGCCGCCGTGGCCAACAAATTTCCCAGTGCCGGTATCATATACTGCCACACAGTGGACCCCTTCGTTTATTGGCAGCGCCTCTATCACCAGGTAACGTTGGCTAGGCGGCTGTCGCAAGCCTTGCCGTACCGAAGCCAAATAGGCTTCAATGCGTTCACGTGCGGACGCCTGCTGAGCCGGGCTCAGATCCACCGGTACGCAGACTGGGCTAAATTGGTAATAGCCCGGCCCTACGTACCAAAACCGCGGATGCTTCATAAAGAGCCGATGCCGGCTCGCTTCATCCCGGTCCTGATGGCCTTGGCCAAGAGTATGGGTTTCGGAAATAACGCGTTTATAGCTTACGGTCGTACCTTGGTCGCCTTGGGAGGAGTTATGAGGACGAGCAAGGGCAGACGGCGATACGGTGCCGATCAGCGAGGCGGCAACTGTCAAAATGGGTAAAAGAGTTTTCATAGCTATCTTTTCAATGTTTGTTTATTAGTCAGTTAGTTAGTTACGCGCGGCATCCGATTAGCAAGCTCTGGTTTTTACCCTTTGTCGCATTTTCGCGCCGTGCTCACTGACTTCAACGGGAAAAATCGTCCGATCCCTCAAAAAATTTTCTTGAGGTTTAAGATAACTATTGTGTCCGGGTGCAGTGGTGAACCAATAAGTGCAACGATGAGAACGTCCGCGCAGCAAAAAAGATTGACATGCAAACGAACCGCGCGACTCGCCGGCGCGCAGGAATAAACTTCAAAATTGGCTTCAATAGGGTTTGGATTCTAGGCGCGAGTGAGGAGCGTATCCGCTGCGACCCGCAACGAACGAGCAACGACGCAGAAGAACCCTTTCAAGCCAGCCCGGAGGGGCCGATGGCGATTTGGCCGATTTTCTGCGTTGCTCGCTTCTTACGTACGGTTCTAAGTTTGCTCGACGCTGGCGTCTTGAATATCGGCCAATTTGCGGACGGCGCTATGCCTCCCACTTCGATGAGACGATGCACAAGCTCCGGCGCCACGACCGCCGCCCGTTGCCCCGGATGCGGGAAGAGGTAAAGCGGGACGCTTTACTTACCTGACGTTCGAGCGATGCCTCTTGTAAGCAAACCGTCTCGGTTTGCATCGGAGGTAGGAAATGACCGGCGGAGGGCAAAAATGATGCTGATAAATCCCCCGATCCGGGACTCAGGACCGTCGTTCAGCAAGGGAAATCATGATCCAACTTGCGATAAAATTTTTGGCGATCAGCGAAATGGGTGTCATAAAGGCACTCGTATAAGGCCAAAGACAGGAAAGCGTGATCTTACAGCCTTTCTTTGGAGCGCACAAACGATGAACTGGAGCAGCAAAGCGATCTGGTACACAGAGGAAGGCTATGAGATCTGCTTTGCATCTGAACGCAACTGGATTAGTTACGGCCCGGATGGTTGGGTTCATCTCGCCGTCTCACTCGATGATGCCAAACAAATGTGCGATTCCCAAGAGAAGGTAAGGACCGACAAATTGGGCCAATCTTAACGCTCCACAGACGTCGTCGGAAGAGTCACGGAGAGCGTCAGAGTGGTCCAACTTACCCGTTAGGAGTACAGAGAGCCGACTTCTGTAAAGCACCAGAGCGAAATGTCGAAGTACCTTGCGATGAATAGCGTCACCCTTGACTGCCTGGACCTGAGCGTAATCTTTTCAACATTCGCGGCTTGTGCTGCGGCGGGATGGTTTGCTGCATGCCTGATGAGCAGATTCGAAGTTGTTAAGCCAAGGGAGCCTGTTGCGCCTGTCGCGGATGTTCAGCAAATCGAGGTAACCGTAGTAGATCGAGGCTGCAGGCGTTGGAGGAGGACAGCGAGGGCCGATGCGGATAGATTGAAAGGTTCACCCCGAAAGATCCTCTCTCTCCGTTAAGGATCCCGGGCAAAGTATTGATCGACTGCCAGGCGGATTGCGGAGATTAACAAAGAGTGGTAGCGCAACAAATCGATGGCAGAATTATGGGCCAGAAGCAAAAGACTCAACTTGGCAAGACTCAAAACATCGAGGCACGACAATCGGGTGCCAAACCGAAGCTCAAGCGCAAGGAGTACGAAGAGCAGATCGCCGAGCTCCATATAGAGTTAGTCAAACTGCAATTTTGGGTCAAACGTACCGGAGCGAGAATTATTGTTCTCTTTGAAGGGAGAGACGCGGCCGGCAAAGGCGGGGTCATAAAGCGGATCACCGAGCGAGTGAGCCCTCGCGTATTTCGGGTGGTTGCTCTTCCCGCGCCGTCCGAGCGGGAGCGCTCACAAATTTATTTTCAGCGATATTTCGAGCATTTCCCGGCGGCTGGCGAAATCGTTCTTTTTGACCGGAGTTGGTATAACCGTGCCGGGGTTGAACGCGTGATGGGGTTTTGCACGGACGAACAATATGATCGATTCCTCAAGGTATGTCCGGCGTGGGAAAATGATATTATCAACGCCGGCGTCACCCTGATCAAATATTGGTTCGAAGTAAGCAAGGGCGAACAGACCCGCAGGTTCTCGGAGCGCATGAATGATCTGCGGAAGATCTGGAAGCTTAGCCCGATGGATCTGGAGTCGCACCGCCGTTGGTACGATTATTCGCGAGCGCGAGACGCGATGTTCACGGCCACGGACACCAAAGAGTCACCATGGCATGTCGTTAAGGGAGACGACAAGCGGCGAGCTCGTTTGAACTGTATTGCTCATTTCCTTGGCTTAATTCCTTACGAAGAGATCCTTCCCGCAAAGGCGGATCTCCCACCCAGACAGAAGGCGAAGGGGTACGAGGACCCAGGCTATCCATATCGCTTCGTCCCGGAGACGTATTAAAGGTGACCTTCAGTTCCGGGAGAAGCCTCCGGAATCTTCCCTTGCTTCTTAATTGTCTCGGCAGGTGTTACTGGTCGCCTGGCCGTCACCTCAGATCCAGAGGCCAATCAACGTTTGGAACTCATGGTCTTTGCCCAGTGGGTTTAAGCCTCCGCAGCAGCGCCTTCTCAGCCTCGACTGCAAGGAAGATGATGAGCCCAATGCCCAAAGGCAACAACCAGTCACTGGGGGGGATTGGAGCTGAGTGGAACCACAAGTTTAAGAACGGAACATAAACGAACAACAGTTGCAGTACTGCCAGCACTCCGATAGCGATCCAGACGACGCGGTTGGTAAAGAGCAAATCCGGCCGCAAACTCGATTCTCTCAGGAACCGACTATTGAACAAGTAAAACACCTGTCCAAGCACCAGGGTGTTCACTGCCATTGTTTGCGCCATTTCGATCGAATAACCCTTGTGCTCTTCGAACAAAAAAACAGCGATGGTCGCGCCACCGATCAGCAGCGAGACAAAGATGATTCGCCAAAGAGCATGCTCCCCCAGAATCGGCGCTCCCGGCCGACGGGGTGGACGGCGCATCAGCCCCGGCTCTGAGGGCTCATAAGCCAGCGCCAGAGAGAGGGTCACCGCGGTTACCATGTTGGCCCACAGGATCTGCACTGGGGACAGTGGCAGATCGAGCCCCAGAAGCACCGCTACCAGGATGACCATTGATTGGGCGCCGTTGGTGGGCAGGATGAAAAGGATCGCTTTCTGGAGATTGTCGTAGATGGTGCGCCCTTCCTCTACGGCGCGCTCGATCGAGGCAAAATTGTCGTCGGCCAGCACGATCTCGGCGGCCTCTTTTGTCGCCTCAGTACCTTTGATACCCATCGCGACACCAACATCAGCACGCTTAAGCGCCGGCGCGTCATTCATGCCATCGCCGGTCATCGCCACGACCTCGTTGTTGGCCTGCAACGCCTGCACCAGCCGCAGCTTATGCTCGGGGCTGGTGCGGGCGAAGATGTCACTGTCGTGGACGATCCGGCGCAAGTCCTCGTCAGAGGCAGCCTCGAGCTCGGCGCCGGTGACGGCTTTGGGATTTTCGGTAATACCCATCTCGCGGCCGATGGCGGTCGCAGTACCGGCATGGTCACCGGTGATCATCTTGACGCGAATACCTGCCTGCTTGCAGGCGGCGATGGCTTCGATTGCCTCTGGACGCGGAGGATCAATGATACCGACCAGCCCAAGAAAGACCAAGTTCTTATCGAGATCTCCCATTGTGAGATCGCTCTTGTCCGTCCTTGACCTCGCGACTGGCGGCGGCAAGGACCCGCAAACCTTGACCGCCAAGCGCGTCGATATGTTTCTCCCAGAAGGCCAGGTCGAGCGGTTCTGCGGCGCCGCTCGCCGCGCGCTGATCGGCGCAGCGGCTGAGCAAGCGGTCGGGCGCTCCCTTGAGCAGGATGCGCAGGCCATTTGCTGGCACTCGTTCAAGTGTGGCCATGAACTTGTTTTCCGACTCGAAGGGAACGACTGCCAGTCGCTGATAGTTGGCTCTGTCGAAGTTTGCCTTTTGGCCAAGGGTGCGCAACGCGCCTTCGGTTGGTTCCCCGATCACTTTCCAGTGGCCATCTTCTTGGGCGATCTCTGAATCGTTACAAACGGCCATAACCTCGACCAATGTTTGCAGATCCGGGTTCGCTGCCAGCGAAGCCCCCTGCCCGTCGCGCGAGATTTGGCCCTCGGGGGCGTAGCCGATGCCCTCCACATCGTATTGTCCGACTGTGGTGACTATATGGCGGGCGGTCATTTCATTCCGCGTCAGCGTGCCGGTTTTGTCCGAACAAATGACCGTCACGGAGCCCAGAGTCTCCACTGCCGTTAGCTTACGCGTGATCGCATTGCGCTGGACCATTCGCTGCACGCCGATCGCCAGCGTGATGGTCATGATCGCGGGTAAGCCTTCAGGTATCGCTGCGACGGCGAAGCCGATGGCCGCCGAAAATAGCTCGTCAATGCCGAAGCCGTGCAGCAGCCAGCCAATCAAAAACATCACGATCGCCATCCCGAGGATCGCGAAGGATAAAACCTTGCCGAAAGCAGCCATCTGCCTGGTGAGCGGGGTCGCCAGGGTTTCCACCTCGGCCATCATCCGGCTGATCCGGCCTAATTCGGTAGCGGCGCCGGTTGCGACGACCACTCCAATGCCGCGTCCGGCCGCGACGAGCGTACCGGAATAGGCCATGCAGCGTCGGTCGCCAATCCCGGCGTTGGCGTCCACCGGCTCTACTCTCTTATCCGAAGGCACGGATTCCCCCGTAAGAGCAGATTCTTCGATGCGCAGGTTGACAGCCTCGATGAGCCGGAGGTCGGCTGGGACGCGGTCGCCGGAGCGAAGTCGCACGATGTCGCCCGGCACGAGTTCTGCAGCGTCGAGCTCGACCCACTCGGCCTCACGCCGCGTGTGAGCACGCAGGGAAAGCATCTTACGAATGCCTTCCAGGGCCTCTTCAGCCTTGCCTTCCTGGAGGAAGCCCACGATGGCGTTGATCACCGCCACTGCAAGAATCACGCAGGCGTCGACCCAGTGCCCGAGAAAGGCTTTCGCGACGCCGGCGAAAAGAAGGATATAAATCAGAATGTCATTAAAGTGCTTGAAAAACCGCTTCAGCAACCCCTCTTTAGGCGGGGCGGGAAGCTGGTTAGGACCGACGGTTTTAAGCCGGTCGGCAGCTTCAGCTGCGGTGAGCCCGTCGCGTTGGCTCCGCACTTTGTTCAACACGTCATCGGGCGGCAAAGCGTGCGGGTCGCTGACGCTAACGGAATGTATTCGTAGATTGACTCACAATCTTTGTCTTTACTCTCCATGGGACTCACCTATAGAGCGTTCATGTTACCTTGGTAGTAAACTCCGAGTTGGAGGTCAAGTTCGTAAGCCAATCGCGGAGTTGGCTAAACAAATTTCGACCGGTCCACATCCCTCGTTACGGACAATCTCGTTCGGCGCCGTCGTGCATAGCCGAATCGGAGGAACGATGCGTCGAGATCATCTCCAATTCTGCTGCCGAGAAGTATTACATGCTCGGAAGCACCGCGGAGAAGGTCATCCGATATGATCCTTGTCCCGTCCTGACGTTAAGCCTTGATCGATAGGATCCTTATTCGAGATATTTAAGCCTAAATTCCGAAGTTGCTATTCGGCCGGTCCAAAAAACAGTAGATCTGAAGCGACGCAACATACGCACAGAATTGCCAAGCCACTTGAGTCAGGAACTCTCGCTCATTCTCGAACTATGAACGTGTATTGGTTATACGACCTGCCTACCTGGCTGTTTGGACTCTTGAGCGTCGCGGTTACAGTGGCGGTCGGTTTAATTGGCTTTTACGCAACACGGAAATGGGTGCGGGAGGTTCATGGCGCCGAGCATTCGCACAACGAGATCGTTGGCTTTTACCTGGGCGCTGTTTGCTTGTTTTACGGGATCACATTGGGCTTGGTCGCCGTCGGGACATGGCAGGTCTACTCTGACGTGGACAACAAAGTCGACGAGGAGGCATCCGCACTAGCGGCCTTATACAGAGATGTGAGCAGTTTTCCTGAGCCGAAGCGCGCAGAACTTCAGGCAGATCTGCGCGAGTACGCACATCAGGTAATCGATGTCGCATGGCCGCTACAGCGGCGAGGGATCGTACCGCAGAACTCGGCCGTCGCCCTGATGTCTATTCAGACACACCTGGCCAGTTTCGAACCGGTGACCGAAGGTCAGAAAACACTGCATGCGGAGGCCTACCGAGAGTTTGATCGAGTCGTGGAATTGCGGCGCATCCGACTGAGGAGCGTGCTCGCAGGTCTACCTGCGCCTTTGTGGTCCGTCATGTTGGTTGGAGCTTTTGTCAGTATCGCGCTGACCTGGTTCTTCGACATGAGGAGCCAGAGCATGCACTTCTGGATGACGGTAATGTTTTCCGGCCTCCTCGGTCTGCTAGTGTTCCTGTTAGCCGCCATGGACAATCCATTCCGCGGAGAGATAAGTGTCGGCCCCGAAGCATTCGAACTCGTTTATGAGCAGTTGATGAAACCTGTGAAGTAACAGGCTTGCGCTCCCTTCAGTGGGAACAAAAACGCTCTGCCGGCATTGCAGGAGCTCGTGGTTACAAGAGCAGGGCACCGATGATCTTGACCTGTTCGAACCCGCTCTCGCCATTTGGGTCGAGATCCTTCCCCTTCCAATGCTGCTGGCGATGGAGATCACCGCCGAGATTGAAGATACCACTTTTCCCTGCCGAATGATCCCGAAGCAAATACCCGTCAACTTTGTTCATGGACTTCTTTCTTCAAAATACATATGCTGAAGTACTGCGTTGGCTCTATTGCGAGATCCTGAGATCCGGACTGAGTTGCGGAAATTCGCCAAATATATGGCGGAGATCCAGGTATACGATGCCAAGGTTAAAAGCAATTTTATGTTCTGGGCAATCTTCGTGATTTTACTCGTACTCTGGGCGATTGGATTGATCTGCCATTTTGCCTTTAGCTATGTGCTTCTCGTGATTGCTCTAATCATTTTGATTGTCAGGTTGGTCCGAGGCCGAGCGCCGTGAGGTTTGGACCGTTTTTTAGCAGCAGTCAGGAATTATCCGGTCCCGCAGGAAACAAGCCCCCAGAAATCAAGCAAAGGCCGAAGCGACGAGCTCATTGCGGGCTAGCTAATCCGATTTTGGGCTGATCTTTCCCGGTACGGGATTTGAGATCATGCGCTTTGCCAGGCTCACGATGCCTATAATCTTTCATTTTCCTTCTGTTCATCGATTTTTTCGGGTGACTCCTGCTTTTCGAAAAGGCAAGCTATTGAACACAACGCCAAGTGGTGATTAAAAGAGGATCTCTGCCCGCATTCAAAAGGTCGCGCGACGCGGGCGCTGAGTGCCGGCAGGGATCAACGACTTGGCGGTCAGATTGAATCCCGAAGCGTCCAGCGTTTCCCTATGACTGAAACATCGACCTGGACCGCGTTACGAAACCCTTCCTTCAGAAGGTTCTGGGTGGCGAACTTGATCTCTGGAAGCGCGATTGCGGCCCACGGCACAGCCGCCTTTTGGGTACTGAGTTCTCTGGGGAAATCAGACTGCACGTTGCTTCTCTCACTCATGGCAACACTTTCGTCACTTCCCTTCTCTCTGTTCACGCTACCGGCGGGCGCCATCGCCGATCTGATAGACCGGAAGAAGATGTTATGTGCGGTAAACCTGTGGCAAGCTGCCGTTGCGATCTGTCTGACTATTCTGGGAGTTACGCATTTGCTCAGTCCTTACGCTATTCTTGCCAGCGCATTCCTTTTCGGTGTTGGTTTTGCGTTTGGATCGCCGGCCTCCGCGTCTGTGATCGCCGAAATGGTTCCCGCCGAAGACCTGGCCGCTGCGAATAATCTTAGTGGATTACAAATGAATATCGGCGGCATTGTCGGACCCGCTCTCGGAGGAATATTAATTCCGTTGGTTGGGGCAAACTTCGTATTTGGTGCTAACGGAGTGGGCTTCCTCTTGTTATTTTTCGCGATTCTTCAGTGGAGACGGGCCAGGCCGCAATCGGAGCTACCGCTCGAAAGCTTTTTCGAGTCGTTTATTACCGCGATTCGCTACGTGCGTTACACTCCGGGTATCAAGATCATCTTGGCGCGAAGCGCGTTATTTTCATTTTTCATTTCTATCATTCCGGCATTGATGCCGGTCGTGGGTCTGCAGGTCTTACATCTCGAGCCTGCTAATCTGGGGTTTTTGTTCACCAGCATGGCAATCGGCTCGGTCATAACCGGCATTTTTATTCTTCCGTGGGCGCGCTCGCGGTATTCGCCCCAACGGTTGATGACGTATGCGAATGCTTCATTGATAGTTGTTTGCATTCTAATGGCGACCATCCGCTGGTCACACATGTTTTTAGTCGTGGCAGCACTCGCCGGCGTTGGATGGACTTTGTCGTCCACCGAACTCTGGGTTGCAGGTCAACGCGCGATGCCTGATTGGGCACGAGGGCGTATGAACGCGACGATAATTATGGTCTCGCAAGCAGCGACTGCGATTGGAAGCTTAGTCTGGGGGGCAGGTGCCGCTACCGCCGGAGTGGTTTTCTCTTTTCTGACGGCTGCCGGATTGGCGATAGCCGCAATGATCATTACGCGACTCCCTTCCCTCCGCTTATCGATCGACTTCACCATGGACCTGACTCTCGAACCAGCGCCGGTCACAATATTTTCAAATAACCTGAATCGATTACCTGAAACAATGGAAGGGCCGCTTTCGATTTCAACGGAATACCAGGTCGATGCAGATCGGCGAGAAGAGTTTTTGGGTTTGGCGGGCACAGCCAGACTGATCTACCTTCGAAACGGTGCGAATGGTTGGCATTTGAAGGAGGATTTGGCCCGACCGAACCACTTCCAAATGGAGGTTATAGCTCCATCCTGGACACAGCATCTGCGAAAACGCGAGCGCATGACCAAGAATGAAATGGAAATTCTCGATAAGCTCCATGGTTTGCACCGCGGTCCAAATCCGCCAGAGGAATGCATCTCTCTTAATTTGGAAAAGGAAGTTCTAGCCCGCGCGAAAGGCAACGAATCGATCGTTCGCTGTGTGGCTAGTGCACCAAGTCAGTGACTGGTGCCCTAGGAATCCTCGGGCAGCTAAGGGCGAATAAAATCCTACACTTAGTCGTCCGTGGTCGGTCCCGCTCGATGGCTGTCAACGAATTGACGGCAGGTCGGTATTGTTTACCCCCAACCTGGCGCCTCCCGGATAAGACCTGCAATTGATGGTAGCAAATATTTTTCTTGTTTGCCGGGTGCCAACTCCTTTAGAGAACTTAGACTATGAACAGCAAAAGCCGGGGCTGGCTGATCACCGGCGCCATCCTCTCTCTCTTCGTTGGGCTTCTAGCTCTGAGTTCCCCGCTCCTATTCTCCTTCCTAATTGTTCGGCTTCTCGGTGCGTTTGCTTTGGCGAGCGGTCTGATTTCCCTATTTGTCGCTATTTTCGGTAAAGACGTCGTTCCCCGCGGGCTCAACGCGATATTTGCCCTGGTTCGCATCGGCGCGGGAGTGGCATTGCTTTCCTGTGTCCGCTCTGGTTTGAATCTCATTACACTCGTCTTCGCCGTATATTTGATCGTCGAAGGGATTTTCTGCATCTTCGGCGCATTCAAGATTCGAAAGCACAAAGGATGGACTTTCATGCTCCTCAGCGGCATCGCCACACTGGTGTTAGGCCTAATGGTTTACGCCCATTGGCCCTCGGGTTCCGCCTGGATTCTGGGATTCTTTTTTGGCATCAACTTACTATTCCACGGCTTTGCGCAGTTAATGCTCGGTCTCTCCGCTTCGAAGGCTGACGTATAATCAGCCTCACGGAAGAAAAGGCAATCCGGAGACCGTGGCAAATCACTTAGGAAAGAAGTCGATGTTTGCTAATCGCCTCAATCAGGATCAAGGGGCATTCAGCACTTTGACCAGCACGGGGTAGACGATCTGCGTATGCTCTCCTTTCTGGGCCGGATCGATCATATCATGCGGGACCTTCATCCCCTTCGGAAAATCGACGCAGGTAAGCTCGTGCAATCCCTTCGAACGCCATAACCCCATCAGTTGCCACGCGATCAAGTCGTTGACGGCTTCGTCGCCCTGGGAAGTAACGAGAATCATCTGTTGCACGCGGGGTGACTGCTCAAGGGCGCCAGCGAAAGTGGCCAGGCTGACGCGCAACAGTTGGCCCAGCGCCCTGGATGAAAATCCAGGGTAACAGTGTTCAGGCGAATTCGGGTCCGCGCTGAACCAATCGGTCCGAATGTCCGGCAGCAACGGCAAAATCAATGCGAGCGCCTTTTGTAGTTTCGTACTCTCGTGGCGCGAAAGACCCAATGCCGGTGCGATCAAGACCACGCGAGTGACATCGCTTCGATTTTGAGCGATCCAAGCCGCTAGGGTGCCACCCGCTGAAAGTCCGGCCACGAAGACCTTCTGGCCAAGCCCAGCTGCAATATCCACGCCGGCATCGGCGCAGTCCCGTAGTTCTTCGGCCTTTAACGGCGAGAGGTTTTCCACCTTACGATCGGCTACCCCGTGTCTCGGGAGACGGGGAATCAACACATTGTAACCCATCTGGTAAAAAAGTTCGCCCAATTGACGAAACTGTTGAGGGCAGTTGGTGTATCCGTGAAAGAAAACCACCGCGCGTTCCGTGCGCTGCCCGTGCGTCAATAAAATCGAGCGGCAAACCGGATTGAGTTCAGGGCCTTCAATCTGTTGGATCTGTTGAAATCGGCCGATTGCCATCGCGTAATCAGTGGCCGGATTCGGATGGCTCAGAAGGCTGTCGTGCGCACCGTGTAAAACTACGTTGAAGCTGATGTAAAAAAGCGTCAGAACCAGCCCTAGGATCAGTGCCAGGATCACCGAAGCGCGAACTAATGTCCGGCCGAACTTCCGCTGCGGTTTAATAGCCGAATCTTTCATGACCTGGCAGCTATAACTATTTGTCAGTTCACTAAAAAAAAAGATTATACAACGTGTTTATACTTGTCGCTGTCGCTTGTCCCTTCTACTAATATTTTTTATGAATCGAAGAGAGGCTATTATGGCGGGCGTAGCCAGTATTGCCGCCGCTGTCTCAATTCCACCAGTTGCGAGTGCGCAGACAGCAGTAACCGATGATAATCCTGATTTAGAGCCCATTCGCGCTCTGCTCGACGCGCACGATGCGGCCTTTGCCAATCACGACCTCGAGGGGGTAATGGCTACCGTGTCTGAGAAAGCAACAATCATGGGATGCGGTCCCGGGGAAATCTGGTCTGGTCCAGACGAAATCAAAGCGGCCCATGAGCACTTATTTGAGGCATTCGACATCGGTGAACAGAATTTCGAATACGAGTTCAGCATCGGCGAACTTGGACCGGACACCGGGTGGATGATGACCTCCGGAAACGTTAATGGAAAGAAGGAGGGAAAGGACTTCACATTCCCCGTCAACATCTCGCTCTCTGTGAAGAAAGAGGGAGGGAAGTGGCTCATCGCCGCCATGCATTTTTCGACGGTGACAGATGAGGCTCAAGATGAGGAGTAAGAATCTCGCCTTTTGCAGTTATTTATGAATAGTCTACCATCTTCTGAAATTGAAGGCTCCGAGAAAGAACAGGAGTCGCTGGACAGGCGCTTATTTCTCCGGAGCATGGGGAAATGGTCTGGAGCGGCGATTGCGGCACTGGGATTAGGCGGTACATGGCTCGCATCCGCGCCAAGGGCTGATGCCGGGATTTGGATCAACCGATGGGGGCCTCGCCGTGGCGGGTGGATCAACCGATGGGGCGGTGGTCGCGGCAGGTGGATCAACCGATGGGGCAGTCGTCCTCGAGGTCGGTGGATCAATCGGTGGTGAATGAAACTCTGGATCTGTTTGCGTGTCCGAGGAAAGTTATCCGTCTCTCAGGATCCTGCCGTCAGCGTTGGCGGAGACGCAAGGTGATCAGCCCTTCGCAGCCATCGTCCGGAGTCGAGAGGAGCTTTGCCGATGGCTGCGCGATCCGCTCCCCGGCCTAAAATGGCTCCAAGTCGAGGGACTCCTGGGCGATTCGGATGCATGGATGGAGGCCGCGCACAGCGGTTCAGATGTTTCGCTCGACTTGATCCTTGCCAACCCCTCTTCGGATTTTTCGGACCTTTACAAATTGGTGGATCTTTCCGCGGTTCACGACATGCGCGTGACCATCCAGGCTGGGCCGGGTTTGCTTAAGGCGGTCAAACTCGCTGCGGCGTTACGATTGCCGATCCGGGTATTGCCCGGTCAACCAAAAGCCGAGGTCCTCGCAGAGCTTAAAGAAGTTTTGAACTTCTATCTTCATGAACCGGCGGTCGAGGCACCGGTGGAGTTCTTTCACTCTTTGCTTGCCAGCAGCCACGGCGCTGACACGGGTTCTATGTGGATGATCCTGGAGGAAGATCCGGCTGCCTATCTCCAGTACGATATCAACGGACAGGCCAAGTTGCCACGTTCTGGCTCGTTCCGGCTGGTGGAAAACTCGCCCGCAGAATTCGTGGAGAATCATCTTAAGAGCCTTCTCGAAGAGGGTGCTGAATGCGCGAACTGTCGCTGGCAACAGTCATGCCGGGGTTATTTCAAATGGCCGGACCGCGTCGTACTCTTGTGAAGGAATAAAAGAGTTATATTCAGTCGTTCAGGCGGCGGCGGACGAAATGGCTCGAGACTTGGCAAGTTGTGGCTTCCAAACCGCTAACCCCGCCTAATTGGAGCGATAAATAGTGAGCGGCCGAGTTTTCAGCGTTATTCTTCTTCCGACCTCCGAATGCAACGTCGCCTGCGACTATTGCTTCGAGCACAAAGAACCGCATCGTTTGTCGGCAGCCCTGTTACCTCTATTGACCAAGCGCTTGTTGGACCACCTTGAAAATGCGCACATCCAGGAGTGCGAGATCTACTGGCAGGGCGGTGAGGCCATGATTATGGGTCCTGACTGGTTCGCGCATGCCGGCGAGGTTATGGACTCTGCGGCCGCGAAGCGAGATCTAAGGTTTATTCACTATCTGCAGACTAATCTTATCAGTTACTCACCCGCGTGGAACGAGGTGATTCACGGGATGTTCAGCGGTTCGATTGGAACCTCCATGGACTACCCCAACGTGCACCGCAAACTGTTTAGGGGCGGGGCTGAAGCATACACCGAACTTTGGACCCAAAGGCTTAGCGAGGCGAAAGCTGCTGGGATAGAGATCGGGGTGATTGCGGTGCTCCATCAGGCCAGTCTGGAAGCAGGACCGGAAGCGTTCTACCGGTATTTCACGGAGGAACTCGGGCTGAGCGATTTCCAGGTCAATACACCCTTTCCAGGTGGCCCTGCGAAACAACATGAAAAGGATTTTCGACTCGATTTGAGTGAGTTGGCCAAGTTCCTGGTCGGCCTTTTCGATGTCTGGATAGCGCGCGGCTATGGGTCCGGTGTGTCGCTTGGTCCGTTTGATGGGTTGATGGATCATTTCACGGGCAAACAGGCGCGCCTGCCTTGCATCTGGAAAGAGAACTGCTCTAATCAGTTTATTTCCGTAGATTCCAAAGGGACAGTTGCCCAGTGTGACTGTTGGGTTACTAGCTATCCCGAATATTTTTTCGGCAACGTTTTTCAAGAGCCCGACCTCACGCGAATGCTGAAAACCAGCCGTGCGCGTCGTGATTTCGTCGAACGACCGAAGCGTTTGGTTAGGGACGAAGACTGCCTTTCCTGCCGTTATCTCTCAATCTGCCACGGCGGGTGCCCAGTGCGAACCTACAGCGCTCTGGGCACGATGATGGCCAAGGATCCCTATTGCGAGGTTTACAAAGCCGTCTTCGCTTGTGCCGAAGCTCATGGCCGGGCCATTCTGCGAGGCCGTCGTGCCGCCGCTGCCTTAATGACCGAACGCCATGAATGACACTTTACTGCCGAGAATTGGATAACAAACCGTCTGGAATGATGTTACGCGGCGCCGGGTCGTTTAAGTGGATGACGGCCAGCCGGACAGCTCTAAACTCGCTGGGTAACGTTTAGCTCCTTCAGAACCTTTACCCGGCCGGTTGCCAGTTCGTAATGACCGCCGGCGACGCCGCAGACGCTTTTCTTTAAATCATGTCAAAGAGGATTCTCTTCCGCGCTCTTGCCAGGACCGTCCGGTGAATGGTCGCAATTCTGATGAAACGAATAGAATCGTTAAATCGCTTTACATTCCTCCAAGGCTGCGAATCCCAGAATTTATGATTTATGGAGCTAGATCTGTTCGCCTCCCGGTGAGGAATTGACTTTGTCTCCACGCTTATGAAACGGATCAAAATTACGCACAAAACGGTGTATCATTACCACACACCGGTCAGATTTGGCCCTCACCGCGCCATGGTGCGGCCTCGCGAGGGGCACGATGTCCATATCGCGAGTTCGCTTCTTGAAATTGAGCCCGAAGCCAACGTGCGCTGGCTGCGCGACATCGATGGGAATTCCATCGCCATTTTCACTTTCACCGAACCCGGACGAAAACTGAGTCTTCTGAGTGAGATTGATGTGAACATTTACGATGATGAACCAATCGAATGCCTCATCGACCCCAGCGCTAATTCCTATCCGTTCCAATACGGAGCAGATGAGCAGGTGGAGATCATCCAACACCGTCTCCCCAGCTATCCGCATGACGGCCCGGCCGTGCAAAAGTGGCTTCTGGACCTTTACAGGCCCGGCCAACTCATTAAGACTCCCGAACTCCTGGACAAGCTGAATACACATATCTACGAATCATTCAAATACGTCCGCCGCGAGGAGGCGGGGGTCCAACTTCCCTGCCAGACGCTCTTTTTGGGCACCGGATCCTGCCGAGACTATGCGGTATTCATGATGGAAGCCGCGCGCCATTGGGGTTTTGGGGCGCGATTTGTCACTGGCTATATCCAAATGGGTGAAGGCCAGCACGGCGCCACGCACGCCTGGACCGAAATCTATGTCCCCGGCAGGGGCTGGGTCGGCTTTGATCCCACCAACAATAAACCTGTGGGATCCGAGCATGTGACCGTTGCGGTGGCCCGCGAGCACGAAAAAGCGTCTCCCCTCTCAGGCAGTTGGGAAGGCGAATCGGGTGCTTTTGATCGTATGGAAGTTTCCGTGCAGGTGGTGGCCACGTGAAACTGCCCGTTCGCCCTTCAGAGACCTGGAGAGCGGACCAGGATCTTGGGTTCCCACTTCGGAGTGTATACCGTTTTGTTTTATGACATTCAAGATCCCAACTCGTTCCGAGATTCCCGAGTCCGACACTTGGGATCTATCACACCTGTTTCAGACGGAGGAAGCGTACCGTGAGGCCTTTGCTCAGCTAAGAGATCAGTATCCGAAAATTGCCGAGTACAGAACTCGGCTGGGGGAATCGGTGAAAACCTTATTTGAATGCCTGGAATTCGAAAAGATGCTTAACCAGATCACCGAGCGGCTTGGGCATTACGCTTCTCTGAAAAATGCCGAAGACAGTTCGAACAATGACCATCTCTCGCGGCAAGCCGAACTAACAAACCTTTTTACCAAGGTTGGGGAGGCCGCCTCCTTCATCAACCCGGAGATCCAGCAAATACCCGATGAGGTATTTCAACGTTTTCTGGACGATCCGATGCTGGCGCCCTGGAAGATCGCCCTCATCAAACTCCGTCGCTATAAACCGCACACGCTTTCCGAGCGGGAAGAGCGGCTTCTTACCCTTAGTGCTCCGGTGATCCGCGGTCACGCTGATACCTTTTCACAGCTGACAAATGTTGACATGAAGTTCGGGTCGCTGATCGTCGAGGGTCAGAACCTCGAGCTTTCCCAAAGCAGCTACTTCTCCTTTCTCAATAGCAAGGATCGAGATTTGCGTCGCAAAGCTTTTCACCAGTTCTACGCGGAGTTCGATGATCACAAATACAGCCTTGCCTCAACGCTCTCCTCCTCCGTTCGAGCGGATGTGTTTTCGGCAAAAATTCGGAACCATTCGTCTGCCCGTGAAGCATCTCTTTTTAGCGACAACATCCCCTTGGCTGTCTATGACAACCTCATCGCAACCGTTCGGAAAAACCTTCCAGTTCTTCACGAGTACTACGAACTCCGCAGGGAATTCCTGAAATTGGATAAAATTCACCAATACGACACTTTTGTGCCGATGGTTCCCGTTGTTCGGACAAAAGTCACCTTCAACGAAGCCATCGACCTCATCCTGAAAGCTTTGAAGCCGCTCGGGGCGGAATATCTTCGCACATTGAGCAACGGATTGAGATCCCGCTGGGTGGACCGATATGAAACGAAAGGAAAAAGAAGTGGCGCCTTTGCTTCCTCCAGTTACGGCAATCCACCTTATATACTAATGAACTACAAGGAGGACGTCTTCGCTGACGTTTTTACCTTAGCCCACGAGGCTGGTCACTCGATGCATACCTGGTTAGCTCAGAAACATCAGAGCTTCCAAGACTACGGCTATCCTATTTTCCTTGCAGAAGTCGCTTCGACTTTTAATGAAGATCTCCTTACCCACCATCTCCTGGAAGAGGCGGACGACGTGCAAATGCGCGCCTATCTTATCGATCGCCAGATCGAAGATATTCGGCAGACTCTTTTCCGTCAGACGATGTTTGCGGAATTCGAAAAGGAAGTGCATGAGATCGAGGAAAAGGGCGGGCCGCTGACCTTGGAAGTATTCAAAGAAATTTATCGCGGGCTTCTGGACGCTTACTTCGGTCCAGGTTTCGCGGTGGACGACCAACTCAACATCGAATGCCTGCGAATTCGACATTTCTACTTCGCCTTTTATGTCTACAAGTACGCGACGGGTCTTTCCGCGGCTCTGTCGCTGGCCGAGCGCGTGCTAAATGGCGGTTCAGATGAACTGGAGGCCTACCTTGGATTTTTGAAGGCTGGCGGTCATCAATTCCCGATCGAAACTCTTCAAGCCGCGGGAGTCAATATGCTGTCGCCAGAGCCGATCGAAAAAGCAATGAATTTGTTTCAAACACGGATCCGGCAGTTGCGCGAGCTCGTGTCTCATTTTGCCTAACACGAACATAACTAGTTATTCAATCTGACCTCCAAATAGTCAATTCCTCCGCCCCTCCGCCCGCGTTCCTCGAAGACTTTTGTGCGGCCGGTGCAATGGTGTCAGATTCCGACCAGTCCCCAAAATCGCTTGATCGCACCGCCATGCTCCAATCTAAATCGTTCCCGTCCGAACAAATCAGCAAACCGTGATAAAACGTGTGATCGATCAGGAGATGGCCCGTAAATTCAATGGTGCCAGTCTGTCCGGCCCAGAGTATAACTTGGCGGCCGACCTTTAGCTTCGGGGGCGGCAGTGGCGATGAGCTCCGAGAGCCAGGATTTTGAAGCGCGGCTAAAGGTAGAAAATTCACATCGAGACATCCAATGAAGAAAGCCGGTGGAAAAAAAATCGCTACAACAATTTATCTGCTTGGATTTGCTGGAGCGCTGCTTTTCACAATTCTTCTGATTCGTGAGGGTACTCAGGAGGTCGTTCGGGCGGTGGCGGCAGCCGGCTGGTGGCTTGCGGTAATCCCGTTTTTTCATTTGCTGCCGCTTTTTCTTGACTCCTTTGAATGGTGGCTGCTGTTCCCAGCAGAGTCCCGTCCCTGTTTGCGCAACACCTTCTGGGCGCGCTTTCTTGGGGAGTCCTTCAGCAACCTTGTTCCGGCTGCCCAGGTAGGTGGTGACATTGTAAGGGCGCGTATTGCTGTCCTTTACGGCACTCCAATGGCCGTAAGCGTTGGAACGGTGCTCGTCGACATAACAGTCAGCGTGTTCATTCAAACACTTTTTACCACGGTGGGGGTAAGTTTGCTGATCTGGGTTACCGGACGAACAAACTTGCTGGGGCCGGCCTTGCTGGGAGCGCCCTTTGCGATTCTGGCCGTTGCCGGGTTTTATTTCGTTCAACGCTGGGGAATGTTTCGTTTATTTGGTGCGATCATCTCGCATTGCTCTAAGGATGAAAACTGGCGATCGCTCGCTGTGAAAAGCGGTGAACTCGATCAAATGCTCCGCAAAATTTATTCGAGAACATGGCCGCTCGTCGCCTGTTGCGCCGTGACAATGATCTCTTTTGTAGCAGGTTCGGTAGAGGTGTGGATCGGGCTGTATGCTCTCGGTGTTCGGGCCAGTTTCGAGAAGGCGCTGATTCTGGAATGCGTCGGGCAGGGAATACAGACGGTTTTATGTCTTATTCCGGGTGCCCTTGGGGTACGTGAAGGGGGATACATCATTGTCGGGGGATTGCTAGGAATTCCAGGAGAAGCCGCATTTGCTTTGGCTTTGATTCGCAGGGTGCGAGAATTGGCTCTTGGACTGCCTGGGCTATTCGCGTGGCAACTGGTGGAAGGGCGAGACTTCTTACATCGATTTGGAATCCGGACGGCTCGCAGAAACTAGGAGCTACGGCCAAGAACCGGCCAGTGACGTCGCACTGCGGTGGAGGAATAGAGCAGGCTCATCTGGCTTTGGAAACCGCTGGCGGCGCTCCGTCAACCACGCCGCGAGCGCTTCCCGTGCTTCGGCGTTGAGGGCCACCTCCCGGTAGGTATCACCTTTGCCCGCCCGGACGATGACTTCTCCTTTTCGCGCCGAGAGCGCCACATCGTCGGTGTCCAGACTTGCGCATTCACCAATCTTCAACGCGGTATAAAACAGTAAGAGCGCCAAAGGCGCGGTTGCGTACGGACGTGCACCGCTCCACGGCTCGCAGGAATCGTTTTTGCGCTTCCGGCTCCAGCGCCTTGGGCGCTTCTTGCGGTAGATCTTCGCGCCGAACCTCGGGCCGACCCAGGCCAAGGAACAAGTAAAGATGATCCAGGGCGGCGAGCATCAGGTTAACCGAGGCGGGCTTGGCCTCGCGCGCCTTCTTGAGATGGGTTTTGAAATCGCGGATGGTGTAACCGCGCGCGTGAGGAAAATGCGGGCTTAAGCAAACAGGGCAGCGACTCGAAGGTCGCTCCCCGCCAGTCAGGCAAGTGCGGGAGTTTCACTTGCCCAGGTGGGGGAGCGTCCCAAAGGTCGCTCCCCGCTCGCCTTCACTCCTTGAGCGTGAACGGAGCGATGTAGTCGTCGATATTGTCTTTGGTGATGAGCGTGCAGTCGAACAGCTGCTTCTCACTCGCCGCGCCGGTCTTGCCGGTCGTGATGAACGAGTCGGCCTCGTCCATTGCCTTCTTGGCGTAGACGGCGACAGGCTGCAGTACGGTGTATTGCAATTCGCCCGCCTTGATCGCCGCAACGGCGTCCGGAGATCCGTCGAAGCCGCCGACCTTGATGCTCGACAGCTTTCCGGCCTCTTTCAGCGCCGCGATCGCGCCGAGCGCCATCTCGTCATTGCCGCTGATCACACCGATGATGTCGGGATGGGCCTGCAGCAGCGCCCCCATCTTGTCGTGGCCCTGGGTTCGATCCCACTCGGCCACCTGCTCGCCGACCTTCTTGAGCCCTGGAAACTGGCCAAGCACGCTAGCATATCCATTGGACCGCGTGGCTTCGTTGTTGTCGGAGGGCTTGCCCAAAAGTTCGACGTAGTTGCCCTTTTCGCCGACCATCTTCACCCACTGCTGTCCGCCCAAAGCGGCGCCCTGCGCGTTGTTGGAAACCAGCTGCCCCTTGACCAAGCCCGTTTCGTTGATCTCGGCGTTGACAGTGAAGACCGGGATACCCGCGGCGATGGCCCGCTTCACTGCGCCGATAGATCCGCTCGCGTCGGCGGGGTCAAAAATGATCGCCACCGACTTGTTGGTGATCGCGGTGTCGAACAATTTGCTCTCGACGTTCGTGTCGGCCTTCGTTGCGCCGACGGTCGCTCTGTAGCCGAGCTTCTGCGCTTCGGCGGCAGCCACGTTGCCTTCGGTGAGCCAGTATAGGTTCGCGGGGTCGATGACGATGATCGAGATGAGACCTTTGTCAGCGGCCGACGCAAGGGTCACGGACCATCCAAGCAGCGGAGCGGCCAGCGCAATGGCCGCGAGCATTGGGATTGTTGCCTTCCTAGACATTTGGGCTTTCCTTTTTTGGTTAGCGATTAGAACGGGCCACATTTGAAACACTTGGAGCAGCCATGTCAAGCGTTCATGTGAACGCTGATCGATGGAAACACCACATCAAATGCGCACTTTATAACAGATTCAGTCGCGGGCGCCGCACGAACCTGCGCATAAGACACGCGCTCACTATCCATCGGGGCGCGCGAGCAAGGCGCGCTAACTACCAAAATACAAAATCCAAAATTTCCCATTTCCTTCTGAAGAGGGGCTCGCCGCGCCGCCGGCGCTGGCGAGCCGTCGCAGCTGAAACTCGGACGGCATTCGAATTGGATTGGGGCGTTGCGTGCTTTTTATGTTGACTTGGTCATATGCAGCCGTCATTTCCTTCCTCTGCAATCGCCCAGCCGAGGCGGTAGCGGATCCAATGCGAGGCGCGAGTGTCGAACCAGCGTTGGCGGCGTCGCGACGCGGAATGGGCGCCGGGGTGGAAACCGATGAAGATCGCTATTGGCTGTGACGAAGCGGGCTACGCGCTAAAGGAAATTCTCAAAACTTTCATCGTCGCAGAGGGCCACGAAGTCGCGGATTTCGGCACCTTCGACAGCAAGCCGGTGCTCTATCCGGATATCGGGCATGCGGTGGCCACCGCCGTGGCCGCCGGCAAGTGCGAAAGCGCCGTGCTGATCTGCGGCACCGGCATGGCTATCAACGCCAACAAGGTGAAAGGCATCCGCGCCGCCCAGTGCTACGACACCTACTCGGCCGAGCGGGCGCGCAATAGCAACCACGTCCAGATCGTCACAATTGGCGCGCGAGTGATCGGGCCTGAATTGGCCAAGGTCATCGTGCGCAGCTTTCTGGCCGCGCGTTTCCGCGGCGGCCCTTCGGCGGCGAAGGTCGAGCGCATCGTCGCTTACGAGAGTGGCGAAGCATGAGCGCGCAACTTCAGATGGCTACGCAGACGCGCACCAAGTCCCGCCTTCGCCTGGTTATCATTGCGGCCGCAACCCTGGCGCTGGTCGCCGCGATGGCGTTCGACACCAAGGTCGTAAAAGTGGGCTCCTCGGCGGACGTTCAACCCAACGTCTTCTCGCCCGCGGCGTTCGGCGAGTCCGAGTTCCCGAAGGTGAAGTCCGCGATCGAGGATCGCGCGGTCGACGCCGTCACGCTCGCGGCGGCCGTCGCCAAGGATAAGGACGCGGCGGCCAAAGAGTATGGCCTGGCGCCGAGCAAGTCTGGCGTGGCAGTGAGCACCGGCACGGTGATTTGCGTCAAATTCACCGGCGTGGTCGGCAAGGGAGAATCCGGCGAATATGTTGTCAAAGTCGAAGGCGTTCCCAGCGCTTTGGTCATTCGTGTGCAGAAGGGGCCCGCGATCTACGGAACCGACCTGCGCGACGCCACGGGCACGATCAGCTTCCAGCAATTCGCCAATCAGATCGATTATCAAAAGGTCGGATCGGCTCTGAACAACGAGATGAAGAAACAGATTCTGTCGAAGATCGACACCGCTGCGCTCACCGGAAAAACCGTTTCCATCGTCGGCGCCTTCAAGCTGAGCAATCCCAACAATTGGCTCATCACCCCCGTGAGGCTGGACGTGCAATGACGACCGTGTCCCACATCGAGCCGCCGGCCGCTGACGTCCTGCTCGCGGCGCGCAATATCGCCAAGATTTACGGCGGCACGCACGCCCTCAGGGGCGTGAACTTCGACATCCGTCGGGGCAAGGTCACCGGATTGTTAGGAGAGAATGGCGCCGGCAAGTCGACGCTGATGAATATACTGTCCGGCGTGGTGACGCCGACATCCGGGTTCATCGAGCTCGATGGCGGTCGCGTCGTCTTTTCCTCCACCACGGAGGCGCGGGATCGCGGGATCTCGATCATCCATCAGGAGATGAGCCTGGCGCCAAACCTCAGCGTGCGTGACAACATTTTCATGGGGCGAGAGCTGCGCACCCCGACCGGCGTCGATTTCGCCGAGGAGGCGCGTCAGGTGCGCGCGCTGATAGCCGATCTCGAGGAAGAGATCGACCCGATGACCCTGGTGGAAGATCTGCGTCTGGGACAGCAGCAGATCGTCGAGATCGCGCGCTCTCTCTCGGTGAACTCGCGCATCCTGATCATGGACGAGCCGACGTCCGCGTTGAGCGCGCCCGAAGTGGAGGTGCTGTTCAGGGTGATCCGCGACCTGACCAGCCGCGGCGTGTCGATTGTCTACATCTCTCATCACCTCGAAGAGGCGCTGCAGATTACGGACTATGTCGTGGTGCTGCGCGACGGAGCGATAATGGCAACGGCCAAGGCGAAAGACATCGACCTCGAGTGGATCGTGCGCAACATGGTGGGGGAGAACTTCGACCTCGGTTCCCCGCCGACGAACCACGCGTTCGGCGAGATCGCCTTGTCGGTCGAAGACGTCAGCGTCGCCGACGATTCGGGTTCGGACAACTCGGTCGTCGACCACATGTCGTTCGATGTTCGGGCGGGCGAGATCGTCTGCATATACGGGCTGATGGGCGCCGGGCGCACGGAGCTGCTGGAGTGCATCGCCGGACGCGTGCCGATGACGGGCGGACGCATCTTCCTGGCAGGCGAAGAGGTCTCGACGCTGAGCATCGCCGATCGCATCGCCAAAGGTCTCGCGCTGGTGCCCGAGGACCGCCAGCGCGACGGGCTCGTTCAGACGATGTCGGTGGGCGAAAACATTTCCCTCGCCAGCATCGGCGCGTTCGTCAAGGGAATGCTGCTGTCTCGTTCGCGAGAGCGCGCACTTGTCGACGAGTCCATCCGAGACGTGCGCATCAAAACTGATGGGCGGAAGCGCCCCGATCGGATCTCTGTCCGGAGGCAACCAGCAGAAAGTGGTCATCGGCAAAGTGCTGACGACCGGTCCCAAGGTCATCCTACTCGATGAGCCCAATCGCGGCATCGACGTCGGGGCCAAGGCCGAAGTGATACGGCTGCTCGGCGAGCGCGCCGCGCAGGGGCTCGCCGTGGTGTTTTCAACCTCAGAGGTCGCCGAGTGTCTGAGCATCGCGCACCGGATTATCGTGATGCGCCACGGCAGGATATCGGCGCAGTTCGGATCGAACGTCACCAAGGAGGAGATCATGGCCGCCTCGGGCGAAGCCGTGGTCGGCAGATCATCATGAAAGGCGAAGCTTGAGGTGACCGACACCAGCCCCACCACTAAGCGCACTCGACTTGGCGTAAATGGCGAAAACGTCGATTTGGGCAGATTGTTGCTCGAAGGCCGGGCGTTTTTCGCTCTGATCGCGATCATCGTCGTCTTCTCGTTCCTTTCGCCCTACTATTTCACGCTGGACAATTTCCGGACCATGGCGACGCATGTCGCGATCTTCGGGATCCTGGCGGTCGGAATGCTGCTGGTCATCCTCAACGGCGGCATCGACCTGTCGGTGGGCTCCACGCTCGCGCTCGCTGGCATCGTCGCGGGCTTCCTGATGCAGGGCGTGACGCTGAACGCGCTCGGCGTCGTCCTGTTTCCCCCGGTCTGGGTGGTCGCGGTGCTGACCTGCGCTCTGGGAGCCTTTGTCGGCTTGGTCAACGGCGTGTTGATCGCTCGATTCAAGGTGCCGGCGTTCGTCGCCACATTGGGCGTGATGTACGTAGCGCGCGGCGTCGCGCTCCTGATAACGAACGGCTTGACCTACAACAACCTCGCCGGCAGACCCGAGCTGGGAAACACCGGGTTCGGCTGGCTCGGTTTCAACCGCTTGCTTGGCGTTCCCATCGGCGTGTTGGTCCTGGCTGTCGTCGCGATCATCGGCAGCCTCGTGCTGAACCGCACCGCCTTTGGTCGGTGGCTCTACGCCTCCGGCGGCAACGAACGTGCGGCGGAACTCTCCGGCGTTCCAGTGAAAACAGTGAAGGTCACCGTCTACGTGCTCTCGGGGATCTGCGCCGGCATCACCGGCCTCATCTTGTCCTCTCAACTGACTTCGGCCGGACCGACCGCGGGTCTCTCATACGAATTGACCGCTATCGCGGCCGTTGTCGTCGGCGGCGCGGCGCTGAGCGGCGGTCGCGGCAACATCCGCGGAACTCTCCTCGGCGCTTTCGTCATCGGGTTCCTTTCCGATGGGTTGGTCATCATCGGCATCTCGTCCTACTGGCAGACAGTATTCACCGGCGCGGTCATTGTGCTCGCGGTGCTGCTGAATGCCGTTCAGTATCGTCGCCGCGTCAAGCCTCCGGGTTCTTCGGACGGCTCATCGACTTCTCAGCAACAGGCGGGCGCGGCCCGAAAAGCCGGGCCCACCCTTGAGAAGACTGCCTGATTCACCCTGGCGGAAGGCGAAATCCTCACCGGGCTTACGGAGTGCGAACCTATGCTGGACAAACTGCTCTTGGTATTGGGCATCCGTCCATGTTGAACACGCGTCGAAGCGTTGTTTTGCTCAGATCGGGCAAGAGGTTTCCGTGAGATAACTGATTTGTCATCGATTTGCGCAAGGGTACCGCAAGTGCACCAAAGTTGCGTCAGAACCGATTTAAGAGCAGTCCGACAGAAGTCAGATAGGCGTTCAAAGGAAGGAAGATTTGAGATCAGCTTCCTGCGACTAACGCGACTCCGATACAGATTAGGATCACCCCGACCCAGAGATCGCGCGTCATTTTCTCCTTTAGAATCAGCCAAGCCGCAAAGGCCAGGAGCACTCTGTCGAGTCCCTCAAAGGGATACAGGTAACTTAGGTCGAACCGACGCAGGAGCGCTAACCAAGTAAAAAAGCCGACTGTCATGGCCAGTACACCTGCCGCAAGATCAAGTCGCCGGCGGGTGCTAGTGCTCGTCGACTGGTCGGACATAGCATATTTGAAGAAGATCTGGCCCGTGACGGAGCAAGCCAGGGAGAACACTACGAAACAGAAGAAAAAGAGCGTCACAGTTTCTCCTCGGCGCGCGCGAACGGCCTGGCTACTAAAAAAACGCCGAGCGCTACCAGAAAAATGCCGATCCAGCGCCGCGACGAAATTGCCTCTCCTAAAAAGAGCCACGACCAAATCGCCACCATAATTTGGTTCGTAGCCGCAAGATTAAAAGCGATGATCAAAGGAACGGACTTCAGCGTAAAAAGCCAGGAAAAGAGAGACCCGATCGTCGCAAGTATTCCCAACCAGATCCAAAAAGCGAAAAAGTTGGAAATCGTGTACCAAGGGGACACGAATTGCGTGTCGACTCCAATCTTCAACAAGACCTGGGCGACGGCGGTCAGAACCACGCTGATAGAGAGTTGAAGGTAAGGATGAAAGAATCGCGACCTACGGCTTTCCTTAATCTCAGTCGGAGTATCTGGCGTGGAGTTCCGTTGTTTTTCCGTCAAAATGTTCCTTGTCGGCCTCCGCGCCGGCGCAGGCACGGTGGACCACGCCGTCACGGTGACAACAACATATTGTCGACCCGAGATCAACATCGAGGTATCCGAAAAGGAGAGTTAGCCAGCCTGGTTTTCAATACGGCGGTAATAACCACGGAACCATCAGAACGCTGATGAGCATCACCAGCAGGGTAAAAGGGACACCAATCTTAACAAAGTCCGTAAACCGATATTGGCCAGGTCCCAGCACCAGCATGTTCACGGGCGACGAGATTGGTGCCATGAAGGCCGCCGACGCGGCCAGAGCCACGATCATGGCAAACGGGTAAGGGGAAGCTTTCAGATGATGCGCGAGACTCAGAGCAATGGGTGCCATCAGCACGGCGGTCACCGTGTTCGAGATGAAAAGACCGATCAAGGCGGTGAGTGCGAACAGAGCGGCCAGGAGCAAGCGTACCTCGGACTGGCCGAAGAGTCGGAGCAAGCCCTCGACCGCCAATTCGATGCCGCCGGTCTTTTGCAACGCCAAGGCGAAAGGCATCATTCCCACGATCAACAGCAGGATCTGCCAGTGAATGGCTTTGTAAGCACTGTCCATGTCGAGGCACCGAAACAGTCCCATCAGCAGGCAACCGATCAGCGCCGCAATCACGTTGGGAACAATACCAGTGATCATCAGGACGATCATAACGATCAGAGAGAGCAAAGCATAGGGAGCCTGGCTCAACGCCGGGGCCACCTGATTCACTTCTGCCGGGAGGCTCAGAACCACAAAATCGTGTATCTGCGTCTGTAATTGACGAATCGCCTTCCACGGTCCTATCACGAGTAGCGTGTCGCCCGACTGGAGTTTCTCTTTCAGCAACTCCCCTTCTAATGCTCGCTGGCCGCGACGCAGGCCAATCAGGTTGAGGTGGTATTTTCGGCGAAAGGTTAGCTTTATCACGCTCTTGCCGATCAGACCTGAGTCGGGCGGCAGAATCACCTCAGCCATGCCGACTTCCTGTGATTGATCAGTGAAATAGCTTCCCTGGAGCGGTAACCGCTCAAGTCCCAGACTGGAAAAAAGTTCCGACTGCTCCCCGCTGCCGGAAGAAGGAGCATCGACTAGCAGCACGTCGTCTGCCCTCAAGCTGGTATCGGCACGAGGGGTGAGCAATTGCCGGCGAAATCTAGCTTGCCGTTCGATGGCCACGACATTCGCCCCGTACTGATGGCGCGGATGCCACTCCTGCAATGTCTGTCCGACAAGAGGAGAATCCGGGCGGATCCGCAGACGGTACTCGCGTCCGGCCAAATGGTATTCCCGAATTAAGTCGAGCAGAGTGCGTGGCGAGGTTTCTGGATGCCCTTGGTCTGTCTTGACTCGCAGCCAGCGGCGGGCAATCAGCCAATAGGCTATACCCGCCGCTAGAATCGTCAGCCCGAAAGGCGTAGGGCTGAAAAGGCCGAATCCGGCGAATCCGGCGTGCCTTAAAGCGCTATCCACGACCAGGTTTGGAGCAGTGGCGACCAAGGTGAGCATACCGCTGATCAACCCGGCAGAGCTCAGCGGCATCAACAAGCGGCCCGGCGGTACAGACAGGCGTTCGGCGATCCCGAGCACCACTGGAATGAAAATAGCCACCACTCCTGTGGAGCTCATGACGGAGCCGAGACCAGCGGCCGACAGCATCAGGAGAATCAAGAGGCGATTCTCGCTTCCGGCCGCCTTGGTAACTAGCAAGCCGCCCAACTGATAGGCAATGCCCGTGCGAACGAGACCTTCTCCAATGACGAACAACGCGGCAATGAGGACAATGTTAGAATCGCTGAAACCGGCCAGCGCTTCCGGCACGCTAACGATGCCGCATAACGGCAGCACGACCATTACCAGAAGGGCAACGACATCCATGCGAGGTTTATTGGCCACAAACAATGCGATGCTGGCGAGCAGCAGGCCGACAACCAAAAGTAAAGCAGAGTTCATAACGGCGGAAACCTACCAACCGAAGACGACTCCTCAGAGACGAAACGTCGTTGCGGCGTTGGATAAAAGAGCGCGCATCGTCGCGTGAAGTTCGACGCTGGATGCGCTTTTGCCAGGATGCAGTTCTTGAATTGAGAGTGGGAGGATTCCCTCCTGGGTCGTTTTTGTCAATGTTTAGCTATTCAGAACCTCCACCTGACCGGTGGCAAGGTCGTAAATACCGCCGACGACGCGCAGACGATTTTCTTTGACCATCTCAGACAGGACCGGTTTGGAGTCGCGTAATGCTTCAACGTTAAGTAAAACATTCTCGCGAATCGAATTCTCGAGAAGCGACCCCTGCTGTTTCAGAGCCTTCTCGACCGGTGCTTTCAGGTGAGCGACCAATTGGGGTAAATGCCCCGGAAGTTGAGCGTTTTTCGTGACTACGTCGATCGCACCTTTTATTGCGCCGCATTGGTCATGGCCTAAGACCATGATCAAAGAGGCCCCTAGTACATTTGCCCCGAATTCGATACTAGCCAATCCATTCTCGTCCACGAAGTTTCCGGCCAGACGGACCACGAATAATCGGCCTCGCGTCTGGTCGAAGGCGAGTTCAGGTGAAACACGCGAATCGGCGCATCCTAAAATGATGGCGAACGGATGTTGGCTTTCGGCAAGGGCGGAACGTTCCGGGCCGAAGTCGTGATGCATATTCTGGCCTGTCACGTAGCGCTTGTTCCCGGCTAACAGTTCTGCGAGTGCTACGTCAGCGCCAGTCTGCGTTCCGTCCGCCGGCGGATCGGCATAAGCACTGGTTCGGAGTTGACTCCAAGCGAAGGTCACGCCGGCTAACGTGAGACCGTGCCGAACAAATCGGCGTCTCGAGTAGTACTTCGAATCTTTCATTGTGGAAATGACGCTAGTCACAATAAATCGCCAGATCCAGACAAACATCATAAGAATGTTATCATCCTCTTCTCGACTCATTCTGAACTCTGCTCAAACAAGCCAAGGAGGAAGATCGTCCTTCCTAGTGCACCGTCTCCTGAATCCCTTGGGCTTCGTTGCGTTCAAAATGGGTCGTCTGCGAGGCGGGAGGAAGGAGCATATCTTGATCGATACGTGACTGACAACCAACGAAGCAGCCGACCCATTTTCAACGCAACCCTGTGGGACGCGGCCGGTTGGCTGTTTTTCCGCGTTGCTCGCTCGACCGCTATGATTCAGAGAGCGGCGCTTTACCGCCAGTCCGGCTCGGACCGCCTTGAAAAACAGCCAACTGACCTGCGGCGAAGCCCAAGGGATTTAGGAGACGTGCACTAGCGTTAACGCGTCAACGAAAGTGACTGCAGCCATCTTTGCAACATTTGACCCTCATTGATGAAGGGGCGAGAGCGGCTGAGATTATTGGAAAGTGTTCTGTGCCTGCTATCGACGAGCCTCTGAGAACCGCTCGCTAGCGAACGGCCAGATTTGTCTCGTAGAGCATAATCAAATGAGAGACGGGAGGGCGTGCGATTTCGAACTATTCTTACCGTTGAAGCCCCCAAAGACGAACGACGACCGGCTTGATTGATGTCAGTGAATTGCAACGTTAGCTGATCACCGGGAAATCGACCTTCCATCACCGGCACCAGGGTTCTGGTAACTTCCTGAGTGAAGGTAGATGTAGAGTTCTGAACGTCGCGGCCCGGCACGCTGAAATCCGAAAATGCTCCTGGATTGAGATATTGAACTGTCACGACGCTGGGAGAGGCACCCGGCCCGCCTTCGGTAGTGCAACTGGCGGCGCCGAAGAGCAACCCTGCTGCGCAGATTGCGTAAAGAGATAGTTTCATAACGTTCGATAGTTCTTTTTAGAATTGTGACCAAGTCTTTTCCGCGACAGCAGCGGGTAGTTAGCCGGTGCTCTGAAAAACGTTTGCGGTTGGCCAACTAGTGCACCGTCTCCTAAATCCCTTGGGCTTCGTCGCAGGTCAGATGGCTGTTTTTCAAGGCGGTCCGAGCCGGAGAAGTGCCGCATATCTGGATCATAGCGGTCGAGCGAGCAACGCGGAAAAACAGCCAACTGGCCGCGGCCCGGAGGGTTGCGTTGAAAATGGGTCGGCTGCTTCGTTGGTCGTCAGTCACGTATCGATCAAGATATGCTCCTTCCTTCCGCCTCGCAGACGACCCATTTGAACGCAACGAAGCCCAAGGGATTAAGGAGACGGTGCACTAGCCGTACCTCAACACGGAGGCGCTTGAAAGTCAGGCTTTTTCGTCGAGCAGGCGGCGGCCGGTTTCAGAAGACCCTGCCTGGCGAATCTCTTTACTTCTTACCGCTTGCAAAGGCATCCACTCTGGCCGCTTTAAAAAGGGAGCACCGTGCCTTAGTGTCCATGTTGGCCCCCGGCCAGCTTATGACACGACCAAATGCGACCATCAACGTGCGGCAAGCGTTTACGGACGTATACATCATTGATCTGGCTGGCGAGCTTACGTCGTCAGTTGATGCCGCTTTGCTAAACGCCTACTATCAGGTGAGCGGCGAAGGTGCTCGGGTGGTAATTCTTAATTTCAGCCACTTGGCCTACAAGAATAGTAGCGGGACCAAGTTGTTGTTGATCCTTCTCACGCGCGGCAAGGCGGCGGGGCAGCACCTGTTCGCTGTGGGACTGAGCGAGCAATACCGAAACATTTTCCAAGTCACGCAACTGGACCGGGAAATCACGATCTATAGTTCGGAAACCAACGCCCTGCAAGCCGCGCACGACCTGCTGGATTTCCCAGATGCAACGGTCCCCTCACCGGCCCTCACTGACGCGCCAGCCCGAGCCAAAGTGACAGACCGGCCTACGGATGCGTGGGCTAAGCCGGTTGGGCGCCTCAAGATCCCGGAAATTCCTGCGGGGGCACGGGCCCTGAACGTGGAGGGTCGCCCACTCTTCGGACCGCTGCAGGGTTTCGGCCAACTCTGGCAGAAGACGTATCGCATCGGTCTGCGCAATATTACGCAGACGCCACACGAGGTTATGGAGGTTTGGAAGCAGAACGTGCCAAATTTCAAACCACCGCAAAAACGCTTTCACCCGAGTTCCACCGGCATCGCGCCTAATGAGTTGGTTCTGATTGACGCCCAGACGCCCGGGGGCCCGATCTCCACCGGTGTGATGGTGATGTACGCGAGCGCCGACTCGTTCACCTTATTGACGCCGGCCGGGCATCCAGAAGCCGGCTGGGTAACATTCAGTTCCTATCCTGAGGAAGGATGCATTTTCGCCCAGGTCGAGGTCATGGCCCGAGCCGGCGATCCATTGTATGAACTGGCTTTTCGGTTCGCAGGTTCTAAGCTGCAGGACCAGATATGGAACCATGTGTTAACGGCGCTGGCGACGAAACTGAGCACCAGTGGGGAGGTAGAAACGCAAAAAATCTTGTTAGATCCCAAGCTCCAGTGGGGACGAGCCTGGAACATTTGGTACAACGCCCAATTGCGAACCCTGCTTGACATTCCGATCGCCTCGCTTCGCCGGATCGCTGCACGGTTCCGGCCCGAGGCGGACGTCTAAAGATTATGCTGGTGCACCAAGTCAGTGACTGGTGTAGTGGCGTCGCGATCAAAAATGGGCCGCCGCACATCGGAAAACGGCGTGCATCCGAACCTCAGTTCGTTTAAGCTGCTTGGTCAATCCTCCGGCAGGCGACCGACCACAGCGGTATGGCTGAGGTGTCTGAAATATTGCCGTGACGAGTCCAGGACGCTTCAGAATAACAGAAAGGTAGAAAATGAAAGTTCTAGCATATTCCAAAATGGATGCGGTCTGTGTTCTTTGTGGACTACTCCATTTCGTCTACGTGATTACGTTCTTTTTTATTTTTCCCTATGCTCCCTGGTGGTTGTTGGTCTGCATGGGCCTTCTCTACTCGGTAAGCGTATCGTGGAATATCAACGGAGTCTCACACAACTTGATCCATAATCCGTTCTTTAGATGGAGAATCCTTAATAGGCTGTTCAGTATCATGGAATCGGTAACCCTTGGGATTTCCCAAACGTTCTACAAGCATGTCCATCACCGGCACCATATGGGCAATAGTGACCGACCGGATGAGCACGGAGACACCCACGACTGGATTTCTATCTATCGGCATGGCCACGACGGTGAGGCGGAGAATCCGTGGAGCTACATTTTCCTCAGTTACCTTCGCGAAGATCCAAAGGCCATCTACGCCGAAATCAAAAGAAAAAACCCGGTCGATGCGCGGTGGGGAATTACGGAAATTGTTGTTCTGGGCGCCACGATCGCCATTGGCCTGGTCCTGGACTGGAAATTCTGGGTCTTCTTTCTGCCGTTTTATTATCTGGGACATTGCTGCACCTATTTGAACGGCTATTTCCTTCACTACGGCGGGAATCCCGACAAGCCGATTGCGTGGGGAGTGAGTTCCTATGACAAATGGTACAACTTGCTTTGGTTTAACAATGGATATCACGCCGAGCACCATTATCGCCCGAAGCTGCACTGGACTAAAATGCAACAGTTTCATCGACAGATTATTGAGGATCAGGAACGGGAAGGCGTACGGGTAATCAAGCCTCCCCACGCGCTGGGATTTCTCGATCCCAACCTTCCTCCGCGGCAGCATTCCATCGGTCCGAAGTCGGATACGGCATCGGCGCGGCGGATTCAGAAGGACATGCGCAAGCGGGCGTAGAACACGCCGGCAGCCTCATCGTTCGTCGCGTTCCCTGGATTGGCAATGAGCTGGAGACCCACCGAGAACTGATTATAATTGCTGACCTGAAAACGGTGGAAGACCTCCAGGACGGTCTCCGTTCGCGAGGCGGTGCTACGTGGGATGTTGACGGAAAAAGCGGCTCCCGTAAGGTCATCCTTCCTGCCGAGCAAACCACTGAGCCCCAGCCCGGCTTGTGCGATTTGTCGCACATTGGTGAGAGTCCCGTCGGAGTAAGCGTATCGAGCGAAGAGTTGGAGTTTGTCCCCCAGATTTTGATTGAGAATGACTGTCATTCCTTCGTCTTCAGGTAATCCCAACTTTTCCCGTGAGTCCATGTGCCACAGCCCGACGGAGTATCGGCCCTCCCCAAGCCCTTCGAAGGTCGGTGTATAGCCAATCTCACCGAATTCGAAGAGATCCCAATGACTGAAAAGGGAGTCAACCTGATTCGTCGTCGTCTGGCTATAGGCATTGCTCGCGCCCCCGGTGATATAAAAAAGGTCGGTTGGGCGGATCGAAACACCGAGCATCGGGCCGTGACCCGGAAAAGCGACGGCGGGGTTCGCCGAAAAACTCCGGTTGACGAACGAGTTGTTTACGTTTCCCAACCAAATGGCTCCGACGTAGTCGGATGGATCGGCGCGGCCGATGATCATGCGGAGGCGGGCATCGAAGAGTCTCTGGACCCAATAGAGGTCACGAACGACCCATCCGCGATCGTTAAATGCGTTTGTGGGAGCGACGAGCGTGCCCATCTGCCTGCCAAGAACCGACGGCGGCTGATCCCCAATTTTTTCCCGGTATTCGCCAGTGACTACCAGCCGTCCGGTGTCTTCGGTGCCTCGCCCGATCAGCGTCCATGACGATATGAAATCGATATCGAAAGCCGCCCCGGATTTGGAACTCTGACCTCCGATGGGTTCCATGAAGAGCATGGTGTTGGCAACGCCGAGCCGCAGTCCGGTCGCCTCATCCAGCGCTTTCAGAGGGCTTGCCAGAAGATCGAACGGCCGATCGATCCCGGTGAAACTCAGATAGCTATCGTGCGGAGCGTAAATTTCGTCTAGTTCGGCAGGAGCATTGGTCGTTCTTTCACCGGGCGAAAAGTCGGCGTCGAGATTCGACGATTCGATCGTGTATATTGACGGGCCGGTGCTCGACTGAACGTTCGGTGCCAGTGGAGGGGCCGCCGGCTTGATGGCGGACTGCGCATTCCCCGAGAGATCCCCGAGGAGCAGGCCCGCAATGGTCACCGCGCCCAAAACCCAGTGTCCCTCCATCGATCCAAGGTGATAAGGCGTCCTGTCGGTCAGCATCGTTTTGCGCGATCCGCGCATTTGATAGACGAGAGCGGTGAGAGCCTTTGTGGGGCGAGAGGTTGTCGCGTCAATTTGTGCTCGTGGGAAATTCGGATGGTTCATGCGCCCTGAAGAAAATGGCGTAAAGCACAGGCACGACAATCATTGTCAGGAAGCACGCAAACGTGAGACCGAACATAATAGTTACTGACATGGCCGAGAAGAAAGGATCTGAAAGGAGCGGGATCATCCCGAGTACGGTGGTAACGGCCACCAGCATTACCGGCCGCAGGCGGCTTACGCTTCCTGCGACAATCGCCTCATAAGTTGATCTCCCGAGGTCGAATCTTTGGGTTTTGAATTCATCCACGAGGACGATGGAGTTTTTAATCTGCTCGCCGGCCAAAGCGATCGCCCCCAGCAGAGCCATAAAGCCAAAAGGCTGTCCCGTAAGCAGTAGACCGGCCGTCACGCCAATGATGGCCAGCGGCACCGTGAGGCAAATCACCAGTGTCGCGCGGGTCGAGTTGAAGATGCACACGACGATAAGCACCATCAGCATCACCGCGAGTGGAAGCGGCCTGGCCAGGGCGGCGCGAGCGTCGCGGGAATCCTCATACTCACCTCCCCAGTTGAGTGAGTAGCCGGGGGGTAATTTGATTTTTTCGATCGCGGGCCGGACACGGTTGAACAGCTGGCTGGGCAATCCAGTACGTGGATCAGCATGGACGGTGATGGTCGCAAACCGGTCGCGGCGCATCACCACCGGGTCTTCCCAAGCGATCTCGGAGCCGGCGGCTACCTGGCTGAGAGGAATCATCCGTCCCGCGACCGGGCTCCAGATCTGCAGGCTGTGGATCTGGTTGACATCGCTACGCTCGGCAAATGGCGGACGGGCAACGATCGGCAGCAGCCGGGTCTCTTGTGGGTATACTCCCGTGCCGACGTCTCCCGGTTCCCGATAAAAACCCACCGTGCGTCCCTCAAAACCGGTCTCCAAGGCCTGGGCTACTTCCACTCGGGTGATCCCGTTTCGCAGCGCGGGCTGCTCGAGCAGGTGGGGACGAATCACTTTTTCAGGCTCCCGCCAGTCTTGCCGCACGCACACAGCGCCACCATCTTCCCGGATGATTTTGACCGCCTCGTCGGCAAGCCCCCGCAACCGGTCAGGATCGGGACCGCTGAACCGTGCCTGAATCCGCCCGCCCTGTCCCGGACCCAGGAGAAACTTCTTGGCGATGGCATTGGCGTTCGGATGATTCTCGTCAATGTACTTCTGAACTTTGGCCTGTAGACCGTCGATCTTGTGTTCGTCATCCACATTGACTAGGAACTCCACGTAGGCTCGGTTTTCCCTTTCCGGGGTGTAGACGAGCAGGAAACGAAGACTACCGCCCCCGATGAACGAGGAGACATGGGTGACGCCGGGCTGGCTCTGGATAAAGCGTTGAACTGTGTCGGCAAACGCCTCCGATTCGCGAATATGGGTGCCCGCAGGCAGATAGACATCCACCAGAAATTGCGGCCGAGTCGCGGGCGGAAAAAAGCTCTGCGTAACCAGACGGAATCCAAAGAGCGCCGCCAAGAACATTCCAATCGAAAAAATCAGCACCGCCCAACGATAGCGGAGTGAAATCACCAGGATGCGCCGGTAGGCAACGAAAAGCCGCCCCGCATACGGATCACGCTTCGCCGCCTCGGCATTCGGTTTGAAAAGCAGGTAGCCCAGGAGCGGGGTGAAAGTAATTGCCGCGACCCAGCTGATGGCCAGGGAGATCAAAATGACCCAGAAAAGAGAATTGCAATACTCGCCGGTTTTGTCCTCCGACAGCCCGATCGCCGCAAAGGCGATCACGGCAATGGCGGTCGCCCCGAAGAGCGGCCATTGGCATTGCGACACCGTTTCGCGAATGACTCCGATTTTGTCTTCGCCGCTTTCGATGCGGACCTTCATACCCTCGGTGATGACGATCGCGTTATCCGTGAGCATGCAAAGGGCGATGATAAACGCACCCAGCGAAATGCGCTCCAGCAGGATGTTATTGAAATACATCACCAGGATCGTCGCCAGGATGGTCAAGAGCAGCACGACGCCGATCATCATCCCGGCACGCAGACCCATCGCGAACAGAAGCACCACAAAGACGATGCTGACCGCTTTGACCAGGTTGAAAGCGAAGGCGTTGGTCGCGACAGTGACCGCCTCGGACTGGAAGTTGATTTCGCCGATCTCGATTCCAATCGGCTGATTGCGCTTCAAATCCTCCAGCTTCTGGCGTACGCCCTCACCCATGGTCACAACATTGCCACCCTGCACTGTAGAAATCCCCAGGCCGATGGCCAGCTTTCCGTCGAATTTGAGCAACCGTCGCGGCGGCTCTTCGTCGCCACGCTCCAGCGTGGCAACGTCCCGAAGGACGAGTTGACGGCCGCTGCGATCCGATCCGATGGCCAGATCCAGCATCTCGCCGGCCGATCGAAAACCGCCGGTTGGATCAAGCGCAGGATATTCGGCACCGACGCGCACGCGGCCGCCGTCTGCGACGATGTTTTTCGCCTGGAGCTGGGCGTATATTTGGTCTTCATTAATCCCGAGCTGTGCGAGGCGTTGCCGCGAGATTTCGAGAAAGACCGTTTCCTGCTGTTCGGCGAAAAGATCGACCTTCTTCACATCCTTCACAGTCTGGAGTTCGCGGCGAAGGAACTCAGAGTAACGGCGCAGTTCGGGGTAAGAGAAGCCCTCTCCGGTAATTGTCAAAAAGATACCGTAGACGTCTCCGAAATCGTCAATCACCACCGAGCGACCGCGCGCGGAAGGCGGCAGCCGGGGTTGGACGTCCGCAATTTTGCGGCGGAGCTCATCCCAGACCTGCGGAATCGAATCCCGATGATAGCGATCCTGGATGATCACGCTCACCACCGACCGACCGCGGGTGGACTCCGACTCAACGCGCTTGAGCTGACCGAGTTGCTGACAAGCGCTTTCGATCGGGTTGGTGATCTCGTTGGCGACCTCCTTCGCGCTGGCCCCGGGGTAGGGCGTAACGATGAGCGCCTCCTTGATGGTGAACTCGGGATCTTCAAGGCGCCCGATATTCTGATAGGACCATATCCCCCCCACGAGGATTAGAAACATCAAAAAAAACACCACCCGGTTATTCTGGATGGAAGCGACGCCAAGATTCATGGTCGGTTACCTTCCAGTCCATCGCCCAGATCACGTACCTTCATTCCCTCGCGAAGCAGCGCGACCCCCGCCACGGCGATGCGGTCGCCCGGTTGCAGTCCTTCCAGGATCACAATACTGCCGCCCGTGACCGAGCCGGTTTTCACCGGGCGACGCTCCACGTTGCCATCCGGCCCTATGGCCCAGGCCACTTCCGCTCCCGTACTCTCTTTGATTATTGCGGTGATCGGCACCAAAATCTGGCCGCCCAGGATGCTGGCGCGGCGGTAGGTGAGAGTGACGGTGCCGGTCATGCCAGGCAACAGATTCACGTTCGGAGGAGCTTTCATGGCCACGCGAATCGTGAATGTCTGCGTAATCGGGTCTGCTCTCTGCGCAACCTCTTTGATATCAACCGGAAACTGGAGTCCGGGCGCCGCGTTGAAGCTCGCGAGCATCTGCACGATGTCGGCTGAGCGGAGGTCAGCTGCCATCACAGCTTCCGGGACATCGACCGCGATATCGATTTCGTCGACGTCCTGAAAAATTACCACTCGCTCGTTCGCCCGAACATTCTGGCCCTGTTCGACAAATCGCTGGGCGATCACCCCGTCGTAGGGTGCGCGCAGAGTAGAGTCCTCGAGCTGAAGGTTCGCCTCTACCACCTGGCCTTCGAGGCCACTGACCTCCGCCTCCTTGGCCAGGATTTCTTCCTCACGCGCGATGGTTCCCTGCTCGAATGTCTGGAGCGCCGCCTGGTGGTTCTGCTGGGCCACGGTGTAGGCGGTTTCAGAGCGGTCAAATTCTGCGCGCGAGATGACTCTGTTCCTCAGCAACTGCGTGAAGCGATCCAAATCCGTCCGAGCATTCACGAGCTTGGCCTCGGCTGCCCGCACCTGTGCCTCCAGTCGCAGTCTCTCTTCAGGACGTACACCCGCGCGCGAAGCCTGGAGATCCGCCCGAGCCCGGTCGAGTTGGCCTTGGAGAGCTCTCAGTCTGGCTTGGAATTCATCGGGTCTAAGCTGGGCGATCACCTCGTTTTCGGTGACTTTCTGCCCTTCCCTGACCGGCAAGCTGACCAACAATCCGGACACTTGAAATGCCAACTCCGCTTTGGTCGAGGCTTCAACCCTTCCAGGAAATGTGCGTACGTTCGATTCCGCGCCGGCTGACACGACAATCGTTTTGACTGGGCGCACCACTTCGGGCGGAGTCGGAGCCTTTGGCGAACATCCGGAGGCGAGAAGGAGGATTGACAGGGCAATTGGCAACCTGCGATCGAATGCCCCTCGCGAGCAGTTTTTGGTATTCATGAGGCCTTTATTTTTCTCGAGCGTGGCGGTAAGTCGGCGGGGACCTCGCCCGGTTTGTAGTTCGGAAGTCGGCCGCACCGGAAGATGGCCAACAGCGCAAGCGATCCAAGCGCGAAGAAGGCGATTTTAAGGGCGCCAAGACGCGCTTCCTCATTGATGCGGATCACCTCCGTTACCTGCTCGGGAGTGGCGGTCGTGCTCTTTAATCTCTGTTCCAGCCGTTCGTTACTGAGGAAATTGATGATTTCCGGGTTGGTGGCAGTTCTTGTGCTCATCGGTTTCTTTTTTCTGAACTAACTGCGGAAGGGACTGGGGCCAATGATTCCGTCTTGGCCGGAAGCATTTAAATCTCTGGTCGCGAGGCGAACAGATCCATTCCCAGCTGTTGAGAAAGGAATTTGGCCACAAGTTGTCCCTTGACGCTATTGCCGGCACTGTCGAGCGGCGGGGCAAAAGTCCCTAGTCCCCCTTTGCCAGGAGAGACGGTGACGATCCCTCCCCCAATGCCGCTCTTACCAGGAAGACCAATGTCATAAAGCCAGTCTCCAGACGTCTCGTATAAGCCGGCGGTGGTCATGACCGCCAACGTATAATGGCAGACGGCGGCATCTACCACCCGCTCCTTCGTGATAGGATTTACTCCGCCGTCGGCCAGCGTGGCTCCCATGACTGCCAGATCCTTGGCGCTTACGTTCAATGCACATTGTTTAGTATAGAGATCGACTGCTTGGGCCGGGTCCATATAGATTCGTCCGTAGCTCTGCAGCAGGCGGGCAATGCTTTGGTTTCGATAATTGGTTTCGGACGCTGACACGTAAACTTCGTCGTTAAGTTGCAGCGTCCGCCCGGCGAATCGCGACAACCCCTCGTGGACGAATTTCCATTTGGCTTCGAAAGTTTCACCCGGTACCAGGCTGGTAGTGGCGATCGCTCCCGAATTTACCATCGGATTCGTCCGGCCGTCAGGGTTCCGTTCTATGCCGGCGAGCGAGTTGAAAGCTAACCCGGTTGCATTCACGCCAATATTTTGACGGGTTTCTTCCACGCCCAGCTCCTGACAGACCAACGCGAACACGAATGGCTTAGAAACACTCATGACCGTGAACTCGTAATCTGCGTCTCCTACCGCATAGACGGTACCGCTGCTGCCCACTACGCACACCCCGAAGAGATCGCTCTGCACCCGCTCCAGCACTGGATAGACCGTCGAGTTCTGGCCCTGCGTGTCGGACTTAAAACGCTCATGGGCCTCGGCGACCAACGTTGTCACAAGTTCCGGGGGGGGCAAACGACCCGTAGACACATGCCAAGGTCGATCTAATTTATCAATCCATGACATTGGCTATATATTGTTTGCACCTTTTTCCACCTTCATCTAGTCACATGAATTAAAGGAAAAGGAGCAAACAAGATTTACATTTCTCTCAGCTTCTACGCTCTAGCTCAGATCGATGTCAATGCCTAAACTCATAGGTTAATTTTTAGGTATGTCTTAGGATTCCGATGATTTCATTGACGCACCTTTGAACTAACTGGCGAACCGTCGGAGTGCGCCGACAGTTCCCTGTTAGGCCAATTCTTCATCTTCATGATACGGCTAAACTTTCTGGCTGGTCGAGGTGTCCAGCCGAGCCGACATTAGCTAACCTAGTGTACGTCTCGAGTGCAGGCCGGGCCGCGATCAGGTCGAAGTCGATGCAAAGGTACCCGGACGCGCGGCGGCGCGCCGGGGTCTTGATTCAGTGCAGCGTGCATTCGCAGAATGCGACTTATTTCGGCGATCGCTTGCGGATCATCCATCGCACCGTGACCATAGGGTACAATCACCTCGGATTTGGCGCTGGTCAGGTGCGAACTCCAGTATGGAACGACTCCATCGCTGCTGTTTGGCGTGTTACCTCGCCCGCGGTCGCCGATGATCGAATAGTGAGGCGCTTGGATGGGCAAATCGTCTAGCGCAATCAGTAGAGGACTCTTCGGCGACAAGCCCTCAATGCTGGTGGGGAATAATGTCTTTCGTATCGGTTCACCGATACCAAGGGCGTACAAGGCGTTTCTCTCGATCGCTTCCAGCACGTCGACGGAAAACCGGATCAGACGGACTGCGAAGGCGCCGATGCCCCCGCTGGCGAGCGGACTGCCGCGATGAGGAGTCGCGATAAAGATCACCCTTTTGATCGAAGGGTTCGCCCGAAAAATGAGCGCTCTTTTCATCAGGGAAGCATCCGGAATTTCCCGATAGAGAGCCTCGGCTTGATCTTTAAAAGTTTGGTCCCACAGGGCCCGCCTGGATTCGGTGACCTGCATTCGGCAGAGCAGGCCCCCCATGCTATGACCGACGAGTACCAACCCCTCGGGAAATTGGTATTGCGCTTGAGCCGCCGCAAGGTCTTCCCGAAGGCGAAGCGCAGAAACGCCAATGGGCTTGCCCGTCGGATATTCAAAAACCCAAAACTCGTAATTGCGCCTAATTTCGGGGTCACGAATCAGGGAGTTTGCCACATTCTGCCATACTGCTGCCGAAGAAAGGAGCCCATGGACAAAGACGACCGGGATGCGGTGGGGATCATAAGGTTCCAAGAAGACAAGGCCACCCTTTCCTCTCATCCTCTCGCCACGAACCATGTTCAAGAAGTTATTCCAGAGCGAATCGATCCGGCCGTAAGAGGCTATCGGGGCGGTGAAATCGGCAGCCAAAACAAACCTCTTTCCCCCAAGCCGGATGTGTTCGAGCACCCGGGGATTAATGAGGCGGACGCGAACGGCGAAACTTGTTGGCGGGTTGCTGCTCTCAAATTCAAGCACTGCCGTTACTGGAACGCGAAACCCTCGCACCGATTCATATGGAAGGGGAGGCGCACCCGGTGGTACGCGGCGAGGAATGCCGACCAAGGGCACCCCTACGCCTGGGACCGTCACCGAGTCGGTGAATCCCCGCCGTTTCGTGCGACTGGCCAGCTGCAGGTGTTCAAAATACTGAGGCGACCATTCACCCGGGGCCCGAGAATCGAAGGTGACGCGGAAGAGCTCCGAGGTCGAGTTATTGTGGAAGTCTAAGGAGTTTGACGCCGCCACCGTAGGCAGCGAAGCAATGAAATTTGCCACGGCTCGATCATAGATCTGGATCAACGTCTGCGTGTCGACGTCTGAGGACCCGGACGGGCGACGGGCGATTAAAAGAGTGTAAGCCCGTTTCGCTTCGGAGAGGTAATCAGCCGCTTGGGCTTCGCTCGGCTTTAGCGAACGCTGTTCCGGGACGACCCGACGCCGGTTTGGGCTCAAACGATAACTGCCTTCGCGAACGTTGCCATGTTCGGCAACGCAGCCGGCTAAAGTAAGGCCGAGGACCGCTACCCAGACACGGCACTTAGCATCACTGAACCATGCTCGCGTGCAAGCCATCAAATCCGGAATTGTGCCACCCTTCCACGGTTTTTGCCACTCTCCTCCCATAGTGTACCGTCTCCTAAATCCCTTGAGTTTCGTTGCGTTCAAAATGAGTCGTCTGCTGTTGGGCTGTCTTTCAGCGTTACTCGCTCGACCGCTATGATCCAGATAGCGGCGCTTTACCGCCAGTCCGGCTCGGACCGCCTTGAAAAACAGCCAACTGACCTGCGGCGAAACTCAAGGGATTTAGGAGACGGTACACTAGGAGCCGAGACGAATAATCTGAAAGTTGATCACTCGCCATTATTGGAATAATCCAATTGTCATTGCGCGTGCCGAACACTATCATCGCTTTTTTAGGCGAGACGTCACGAAGGCGATTGAATTCCCCCCGGAGCTAGTTCGAATCGCGCGACGCCGGCCCATGAAACTGTGAGTCTAGTATGACAAATCTCACCAAATGCTAACATTTGCGGAGGGTCCTAAGAGCAAACGGAGGAGAACGTTACTCGCCAAGAACCAGATGAAATTCCTAACGGAGTCCCAGGACCCCCGGATGGATATCCGACTACCACGACTGTAGCGACCTATGCAATCCCAACAGCGGGCGGCTGTGCCGACTTTGCTTGCACTTCTCCTGGGTTTCGGTCTCATGCAGATGGGCAACACGTTGCAGGGCACGCTCTTGAGCGTCCGCGGCAACATCGAGGGCTTTGCGCCGGCACAAATTGGGGCGATCGGGGCAGGCTTCTGGGTCGGTATCGTGATTGGTTCGCTCCGCTGTGGCAATTTGATCCGGAGCGTCGGCCACATTCGCGCCTTCGTCGCTCTCGGAGCGATCGCCTCGACCGCGCCTCTCCTGCACCTGCTTGTGATTGACCCGACCGCTTGGGTGGCGGCCCGCGCCCTGACCGGGTTCTGCTTTGCCGGGCTATTCATCGTCGTCGAGAGCTGGCTCAATGGCGTCGCGACGGATGAAACCCGAGGACAGATCCTGAGTGTCTACGCCATGACAGGACTGGCGGCCGGGATCGTCGGCCAGCTCCTTCTCCCGGCGAGCGACCCAACCGGCTTCAGACCGTTCTGCATCGTCGCGATCATTATCGCATTCGCCTTAGTACCAATCGCTCTGACTCGTGCCGAGGCGCCGACCCATGCCGGTGGCGGCGCCCGAATTAGCCTCAGGGGGCTCTATCGTCAATCGCCTTTAGGGCTCGTGGCCGCCTGCCTGTGCGGGGTGACCACAAGTGCATTCTTCACCCTGGGCCCGGTCTTCGCTCAGCGGCGGGGCCTGGATACTGGCGAACTTGCAGCGTTCATGGCGAGCGGCACCCTCGGTGGGTTCCTGCTGGCCTGGCCGCTCGGCTGGCTTTCGGACCGCCTCGACCGCCGCCTGGTCATTATTGGCGCGGCGGTCACGGCCGCGGTGACCCTGTTCACCATGATGGCGCTCGTACCGAACGATGCGCCCCGCTGGATACTCTACGTTTGCGTTGCCATTTTTGGCGGAACGATCATACCAACCTACAGCATCGTCATGGCTCATGTGAACGACGCTGTAGGCAAGGGCGAGTTCGTGGCCGCATCGGGCGGCCTCCTGATCGTGCAGGGCGCTGGCGCGGCGGTTGGACCTGTGATCGCTGGGTTCGCCATGTCGACTTTGCAGCAAGGCCTGTCGTACACGCTTATTGCGACGCAGATCTTCATGGCCATTTGGGGAGTGTATCGGCTGACACGCAGGGCAGCTCCTCCCGAGATGCATAAAGGAGCTTTCGTCGTCGAGCCGCCTATCCCTGTTGGGACTACGCTCGAGTCGGAAAATTCTAGAATTGACTAGCTTCCGGAGATGAATGTGGCAAGCGAATCTATTTCGAAGGACAGACGTTCGGCTCGTATCGCAATCGTTGAGCAGCACATTCGACTTGAGAACGAGCATGACCTTGAAGGTGTTCTCCGCACCTTCGGCGATACTGCACGGTACGATGATGAGCCGTGGGGCGAACACTATGAGGGCCGGAACGGAGTGCGCCTAGTTTTACGAGCAGCTAATGAAGGCGCTGCCTGACTTGGAAATCGAGGTACAGCGCCGACATGTCACAGACGACGCCATTCTCGTTGAAGTCGTGATTCGTGGCACTCACCTCGGCGGGTGGCGTGGTCTTCCGGCGACGGGACGACGAGTCGAGTTCCCGCTTTGCGGTGTCTACACGTTCGACCCCGATGACCGTCTGGCCGGGGAAAAAATCTACTACGACCGGGGCACAGTGTTGAGACAACTCGGCGTTTTCCACGAGCCGCAAAGCTTATTGGGGCAAATCTCCATTTTGGCGACTCATCCCACCACGATTGTGCGTGCTTTCGTGAGGAAGCTCCTGCGCAGGTGATCCCGGTCAAAGCAGATCCGGGGTCGAGACCCTGAGCTTTATACACAATCCAATAGACGGGGGAAGTGCTCGCAAGCCCGGCGACCGGTTCTGATTGTCTAGAAGGCATCGCTCGGTGCGAACAAAATACAGGCTGGAAGCCTATGCTACTTTGCTCTCCAGGGTCTGGAGCGATATCTCAAGGCCACCCGCCGATACTCCGCGAACCCACAGCCGCGACGCGACGGCGTAACGTAGTATAGGCTTCCAGCCTGTATCGAGGCGCAATCACTTATTGTTTGGGCGCTTATCCCGCATCTGCCCTTTCTCAAAATTGTGTATAAAGCGCAGGGTCGAGACCGAAAGCGACACATTCCACTTGAGCCGGCCCCGGTGAAGATGTTGAAGCCACTAGCCGGTACCGGGCCGATTATGACAATCTCAGTCCCTGTTCACTACCCGTGCCCCGCTTGCGCAGGAAGCTGGCCGGGAGTCCTCAAAACGCGGTCGCGATGGGTCCGCTGGGTAGGCCGGAGACCTGAGGCGCGCCCTCTTTCGGGTCTTGGCCGGTGAGCGGGTGCGAGAGAGGGCTTTCGTGGGTGACACTGATAGCGGTGACCGTCAAGGCGCCATCTCCCGCTTCCCTGGCCCATACCATTATTAAGGTCCCTTTTGCTGTGGTTCCTGTGACCCTGAAAGTATAAAGTCCTTGCGTGCCCGAAATCGGGTCATTGATAAGCACCGCGCTCTCGTCTTTTAGAAAGAGCTCTTCTTGCAACTCTCCGAAGTGGTCATGAACCATCGGGTTCTGCTCAAGATAGAGCCGACAAATCGCCGGCGTGTCCCCATTGAGCTTGTACTCGTAAATGGACAAACAGATCTGCAAGCAGACAATCGTGATCGCAACCGCAACGCAAATTGCCGCGATCGACGCTCTGAGAGAGATCTTCTTATGGAGCCAAGGGAAAGACATCAGTAGTATCTCTCTTCGACCGATTCCAGAGAAACCGAGGTGAAAGGAAACGCGAATCCCGCTGCGGTTGATATCAGCTATAGCCACCGGCTTCTGCCATAACAGAAGGGCTCCACCAAGAAATTTAGTTCTGGCATGACCCGAAGCCGACGCTCACCAGGGTAAAGCAGACCCTGAAAATCTATAAGATCTATTGCCATTCGTTTTGTTTTGCGTTTGCAAGGTCTCAAGTAATAGCATCTGGAAAACTGCGATATTGATTCGATGCACGTAAGCCAACCACCAGTTCCAGATAACAGGAGAACCGCCGAACAAGAGTCGCATGCGAATCTTTATCGTCGTCAAACCAAGAGGAACGCCTTTCCGCCTTGGCGTTCGCAGACAGGTGGCACTTTATTTATTGAGCTGCCAATTCTGGACAGGGGCGATTATCGGGTCTGTATTTCTGTGCGGATGCCAACGGCAAACTGCGATGCCTGCTCTTCCGCCCGTTGCGGTAACGATCGCGAAACCAGTCGAACGAGAAATCGTGAACTATGCGGAGTTCACCGGAAATACTGCAGCGGTCAAGAGCGTCGACATCCGCGCTCGAGTCAGCGGCTATCTGGATAAGGTTGGCTTCGACGAAGGAGCGGTCGTCAAAGCCAACGCTATGCTCTTTGTGATTGATCCGCGTCCTTATCAGGCGGCACTTGACCTGGCACAGGCGAATGTCGAACAGGCGCAGGCCCAGTTACAGCTTGCCGAAAGCAATTTTAGCCGTGCCCAAGACCTGCAAAAAAAGGGGGTAATTTCTCCTCAAGATTACGAAACCCAATCGGCGAATAGAGCCCAGGCCAGCGCTTCCCTCCTTGCGAACCAGGCGGCGCTTGAGACGGCTAAGCTTAATCTCGAATTTACCCAAGTGCGTTCGCCGATCGACGGCCGAACCAGCATTTATAATTATACGTTAGGAAATCTGATTTCGGGCGGAGACACGACCAGCTCGGGCATATTGACGAGCGTGGTCTCTTTGGACCCGATGTATGTCTACTTTAACGTCGAGGAGCGAGGCCTGCTTGCATATGAAGAAATGATTCGCTCCGGGAAAGTGCTCTACACGCAGGAAGGAAAAGCTCCGGTCGAAATGCAATTGGCAAATGAGAATGGCTACCCCCATAAGGGTTTCGTCGATTTCGTCGACAACCGAGTCGACCCGTCGACAGGCACTATTCGGGTACGCGGTGCTTTTCCGAACAAAGACGGTTTCCTCCGACCGGGCCTCTTCGCACAACTTCGGATTCCTTCCAGCCCAAAATTCAAAGCGCTGCTGATTTCTGATCTCGCAGTCGGCTACGACCAGGGACAACCGATTGTGTACATTGTTGGCGCTGACGATGTTGCGACGGCTAAACCGGTGAAACTCGGCGCCCTTTCGGAAGGTCTGCGGGTGGTCGAGTCGGGCCTTGCCCCGGACGACCGAGTCATCGTTGATGGTATCGTTCATCTGCGTCCCGGGGTGAAAGTGGCGCCGCAAGGAAGGCAACATGACCGATTTCGCGGGAGGTCTTCGACGACAGGTATCGGTCGCTCCCGCCGAAATCAAACCCAAGCCAGATAGCCAGGCAGAAACGTCGCCCGGACGAAGTCAGTGACGTAATCCGCAATCCGGAAAATCCGATCAGAGGATGGGACGCCCAGGATGAAATTCTCGCACTTTTTTATTGAGCGACCAATCTTCGCCTGCGTCCTCTCGATTCTGATTACGCTCGCAGGCGCAATTACGGCCTTCTTGTTGCCGGTGGCGCAATTTCCGGATGTTGTGCCTCCAACCGTCGTAGTCACTGCCGTTTATCCTGGCGCGAATGCGGAGACCATTGCCGAAACTGTGGCCACGCCGATCGAGGAACAGGTAAACGGGGTCAGCGGCATGCTGTACATGACGTCTCAGTCGACAAATACCGGGGTCATGACTCTCACCATTACGTTCGCGTTTGGCACCAATCCAGACATCGATCAAGTGTTGGTTCAAAACCAGGTGGCGATAGCGATGCCAATCCTTCCACAGATTGTTCGCCAGATTGGCGTAACCGCGCAGAAGAATTCACCGAACTTCCTTTTGCTGGTCAACCTCATCTCCCCGAACGGAACCTATGGCGCCGACTACCTGAGCAACTACGCTCAGATCCAGATCGAAGATCCGCTCAAGCGCGTTTCGGGCGTCGGCAGTGTTCAGGTTTTAGGAGCGGGAGATTACAGCATGCGGATTTGGTTGGATCCGGACCGCATGGCGGGCCTGAACCTGACGGTCGAAGATGTAACGCAGGCCATTCTAAGCCAGAACATCCAGGTGGCAGCCGGCACCATCGGAGCTCCGCCGGCGCCGAAAGGAACCCAGTTCCAACTCACGGTGAATACCTTGGGACGGCTGACAAGTCCCGAGCAGTTTGCCAATATCATCGTCAAAACCGGAAGCGACGGGCAAATCGTTCGAATGCGCGACGTCGCAAGCGTTGTCTTAGGCGCAAAAGACTATTCCGTAAACGCCTATCACGATGGTCGGCCAACCGTAGCTTTAGCCATTTCGCTGGAACCCGGCGCCAATGCCGTTGCCACAGCGACCCGAGTACGGAGCCAAATGGAGGAACTCGCCCGCCGGTTCAACCCCGGTCTGGTCTATCGGATCGACTATGACACCAGTACATTCGTCGTCCAGTCCCTCGAAGAAGTCGGCGTAACACTCATTATCGCAATTATTCTGGTCGTTCTCGTGGTCATCGTTTTCCTCCAGACCTGGCGTGCGGCCATTATTCCTTTAATCGCGATTCCTGTTTCGCTGGTAGGCACGTTTGCCGCCCTTTATTGCCTCGGGTATTCTCTCAACAACCTGTCTCTCTTCGGGCTCGTACTCGCGATCGGTATCGTGGTGGATGACGCTATCGTGGTGGTTGAGAATTGTGAGCGACACCTGCGCGAGGGTTTGTCTCCCAAGGATGCGGCTCGGAAAGCAATGGACGAAGTTAGCGGCCCGGTCATCGCGGTCGCGGTGGTGCTGGCTGCAGTCTTCCTCCCTTCGACTTTTCTGCCCGGAGTTTCCGGACAGTTTTATCGGCAATTTGCCGTAACGATCGCGGTTTCAACTCTTATTTCCGCGTTCAATTCACTCACTCTTAGTCCCGCTCTCTGCGGTGTGCTCCTTCGCAGTCAGGTGAAAGGGGGTGCCCGGGTCAACCGTGCACTTGATCGCACGGTGGGATGGTTTTTCCGAGGGTTCAATCGTGCGTTTGAGCATGTTGCGCACGGCTATGCCCGGCTCGTCCGCCGGATTGTTCGGTTCGCGGCAGTGGCCCTTGTACTCTACGTAGGGCTGGTGGCCCTCACCGGACTTGGCTTCAAGGTCGTTCCCGGCGGCTTCATTCCGACTCAGGACCAGGGATTCTTGATAATGTCAGACTCAACTCCCGGACTCGGCTTCGCTGGAACGGACTGAAGCGGTTCGAGTAAAGGTAACTGAGGCGCTTCGTGGGGTTCCCGGAATCGATCACACGATTGCGATCAGCGGATTCTCCATTTTAACCGGTAGCACGCAATCGAACAGCTGCACGATATTCGTGATTCTCAAGCCGTTTCATGACCGGACCACCCCGAGTGAAAACCTTGCTGCGATTATGGGCGCCATCGCGCAACGAACAGCGGGCATACAGGAAGCGAGCCATGTCGACCTTTCCTCCGCCTGCGGTCGAGGGAATTGGTTCAGTCGGTGGATTCCAACTCGAGGTCGAAGATCGAGGTCATCTTGGGCTTAGCGAGTTGCAGGCGGTCACAAACCAACTGATGGGTGCCGCTTACGTGCAGCCGACTTTGACCCAGGTTTTCAGCTCTCTCCGGACGGAGGTGCCGCAGCTGTATATCGATATTGACCGCACAAAAGTGCAACGTCTGGGTATTCCGCTTCCAAGCGTTTTCAATGCACTACAGACCTACCTCGGGACGAGTTACGTGAACGATTTCAATTTTCTCGGACGCACCTACCAAGTGAACGTGCAGGCGGACGCGAATGCCCGAGTACAAGCTGAACAGATCGCTCGGCTTTATACCAGAAATCAAAACGGCAACATGGTGCCGCTTTAGCACATTTGCGAACGTAACGGGCATCACTGGGCCTGACCGGGTGACCCATTACAATCTTTTTACGGCCGCTGATTTTTTTGGGAGCACCCGTCCCGGAATCAGTTCGGGCCAAGGCATCGAGGCGATGAAGACGCTTTGCAATCAAATCCTGCCTACCCAGATGTCCTTCGAATGGACCGGTCTCACGTATCAGGAAATTGAGGCCGGGAACACGGCTATTTTCGTTTTTCCGCTGAGCGTATTCGTGGTATTTCTTGCCCTGGCCGCTTTGTACGAGAGTTGGTCTTTGCCGCTCGCTGTCATCTTGATCGTTCCAACGTGTTTGTTGGCGGCGATCACCGGCGTCTATATTCGAGGCTCCGACAACAATATCTTTACTCAGATCGGCTTTATCGTTCTCGTCGGATTAGCTTGCAAGAATGCTATTCTGATCGTCGAGTTCGCTCGAACCGAATTGGAGTCAGGCAAAGACCGAATCGATGCCGTCGTAGAAGCTTGCCGCATCCGATTGCGTCCTATTCTTATGACGTCGTTTGCTTTCATTTTGGGCGTATTGCCATTGGTGATGGCCACCGGTGCAGGCGCGGAGATGCGGCAAGCGCTTGGCACCGCGGTCTTCAGCGGCATGATAGGCGTCACCTTGTTTGGCTTGCTTCTGACGCCCGTTTTCTTTGTTGTCCTCAGTCGACCCCGGGCCAAGAAACCGGCACAGATCGCGGATAGAGCTGCAACAGCAGGGAGGGGAGAGACCCGGGACCAAACCAGTCCCGGTTAAAGCAATCGATCGGCGATGCTGAATATTCGTACTAGAGGGGGATCTATTTGAAGCGTTTTGCTCGATACGGGCTGGCCGACTGGGCGTTGTACGGGTGTTTGATGTTCGTGGTCTGCTTTTCGCTGGCTGGTTGTTCGAAGCACGAGCAGACGGAGGTGGTGGAGATTACCGATCACATGCATAGCTTGTGGGCCCGTGACGGTGAGCAGGTGTGGGCCGCGGGAGAAGAAGGCCTGATCTTGCATACGAAGGACAGCGGAGTGCACTGGCGAACGCTGAAGAGCGGAACAGTATCGCGACTGGCTTCCATCTTCGGAAGCGATTCGCATTTGTGGACCGTGGGGGCGGCTGGCACCATCCTGCACTCGACGGACGGCGGTGAGCATTGGCAGCCGCAAAAGAGCGGAACCGATCGCGGCTTGTATTCGGTTTACGCCATCGGCTCACAGGTTTGGACCGTAGGTGAACGGGGCGTCATCCTTCATTCTGCCAATGGCGGCACGGATTGGCAGTCTCAAAAAAGCGGGACAAAGAACCAGTTATCTTCGGTCTGCGCCACCGGTTCTCAGGTTTGGGCCGTAGGCGAAGACGGCGTCATTCTTCATTCCGCCGATGGCGGCAAGAATTGGCAGGCCCAAAAGAGCGGGCTGTCGGTCAGCTTGCGGTCGGTCTACGGCAGCGGTTCGCAGGTTTGGGTCGTGGGCGATTCGGGCACCATCCTGAACTCGGCCGACGGCGGTGAACATTGGCAGTTGGAAGAGAGCGGAACGGGGGAAACATTGTGTGATCTCAGCGGCAGCGGGGCGCAGATGTGGACGGTGGGGACCGATGGAACTATCCTCTATACCGCTGATGGCGGAAAGCACTGGCAGCCGCAAGTAGGCGCAACAGCACATCACTTACTTAGTGTCTTCAGCATTGGTTCGGAACTCTGGACCGTAGGTTACGGTGGCGCTATCATGCACTCCGTGGATGGCGGCCATACCTGGGAGCGGCAAACATCGGAGAGTCTGCCTTCTGGCTGAATGTGAGCTAGTACTAGTAAGCCCTTCGGTTCACCACAGCGCAGAGCAATATGGCAAAGATTTTGCCTCTTCATCGCCCTGGGGGTCTTGCAGATTGAGGATGAGGTTGTCGAAGCTCATCGATTTATGGAGTCGAACAAAGAAATTGGAAAGATTGTCCTGATCAACGCAATCAACAAAATAATCCTTGTAAAACGTATGGAATCGCGACCAACTCTTATCCTGTCACCGGATCCTGACGAAGAGACCAAGGGCGCCGACCGGAGTGCCATATGATTTATTTTCTCGTGTACGTTGCTTTGTGTTTTCTTGTTGCCGCCGTTGGGAAGAAACGACCAATGCGATTCTGGGGTTATTTCCTTAGTTCGTTTCTTCTTACCCCGATCGTTGGATTGCTCCTTTTGATGGCTGCAGGAAAGAAGCGCGTTTGCGATCCTGATTGGGAATAGCGTCAATGGTTGATTTAATCCACCCCCCAAGCAAAGGCGGTGCCGCGGGTCCGCCCGGATCTGAGAAGACTCCTCACCGCGGCCGTCGATGGGGTTGGTGGGAACGGAACGACATAAACATCGTCATTAGTGTTTTCGTCCTGGTCTTTTTGATCATTGTCTTGTGGCCAACTATTTACGTGGATATCCCCTCTGGCCATGCAGGCGTTTATTTCAGTCTTCTCTTTGGCGGTACAGATACCAAGTCAGTGCGGGGCGAAGGATTCCAGTTAAAGCTCCCTTGGGACACGATCTTTGACTACGACATCCGCCTGCAACAAGTACCGTACGAATTTTCCGTTATCACCGCGGACGGATTGCAACTACGAATTCGGGTATCCGTCCGTTGCAAGCCGCTGCGTCAGCGCCTGGCTCTCCTGCAGAAAGATATTGGACCCAACTACGTCGAAAAAATTGTTATCCCACAAACCCAGCTGGCGCTTCGCACCGTGGCGGGCACCTATTCCGCCGAAAAGATTTATTCGACCCGCCGCGGAGTTTTAGAAGAGGCGATGGATAGAACAATCGAGAAACTCACCGGAAAATACATCTTGATTGACCAGATATTAGTCACGGGTGTCACCATCCCAGATGCTCTCAAGGCGGCGATCGAAGCAAAACTCACTCAGCAACAAAATGTGATCCAATATGACTACGTGCTCAGCGTGGCGAGAAAAGAAGCCGATCGCAAACGGATCGAGGCCGAAGGCATCCGGGATTTTCAACAAATTGTCACGCCTGGAATTTCGCCAAACCTTCTTCGGTGGAAAGGTATTGAAGCGACCCTGGATCTGGCGAAATCAGCGAACGCGAAGGTTATCGTCATTGGTGCACAGAGCGGCCTTCCCCTGATCCTGGATACGTCATCGGCCCTACCTTCCGCGAGTCCCGGCCAAGTCCCGCTCCTCCCGAAGCCGAGCCCTTCGCCCTTCCAAGAACCGCCAGTCGAGAAGAACAACCCCGCGGCTTCCATATATCCCGGGTTGGTCGCGCCGGTTCCCGTTGTTACCCCGAGCTCAGAGCCATCCTGGACACCGGAATTTAAGCCGATAGTTCCACCTCCCCCGCCGGTTACACGGGAAATGCCGGAGCCGAATCCTCCTCCAGTCAATCCATGAAAGGTCCAAAAATGACCCGGAAAAGCGTCGAGCGGCGAATACTTTTGGGTGTGATGCAACCCCCAAAAAGCTCACGAAAAGGGCTTTAGAATGGCGCATTTTCTCATGACCGAATAAAGTTTCCGTACTGCATCTTCAGGACCCGATCCGCAACGTCGTACTGGTCATCATCGTGAGTAACTGCAACGACCGTTTTCTCCTGCTGCTTCAGCCAGGGAAGAATTTCGCGATAGAACTTGCGGCGAAATTGCGGATCCTGCTCAGCGGCCCACTCATCAAGCAGGAGAATCGGTTTGTCTTCCACAATGGATAGCACCAGCGCCAGGCGCTTGCGCTGTCCACTTGAAAGGTCAACCGTGGTTATCTGGCCGTCCACGATCGAGGTCTTATGCGACAAGTCAGTGAGATCGAGAAGGGTGCGAAGTCGGTTGTAGTCCACTTCTTTGATCCCGTAAATACGATCGAAGAGATGGAAATCGGAAAAGATCGATGAAAAGAGGTTGCGATAACTTTGACGGTTGTCGCGGCCAATCGGCACATCATCGACCACGATCCTTCCGCCCGCTGGTTGATAGAGACCGGCTAGAACTTTGAGAAAAGTAGATTTTCCGCTTCCGTTACCACCGGTAATGAAAACCATTTCACCCCTCGAAAGTTCGAAATCGAGCGGCTCCAGCGAGAATGATGGTTGTCCCCGCTCATCCCGATAGCTGAAAGCGAGATCGGTGCAACGGAGCACCTTGAAAGAAAGAGGCGATCCAGCTTCGTAGAGAGGATCCGTCAAACCGTGTTCATAAACAGAATCGAGAAGTTGTTCGACGCGCTGAATTTCGCGGATGGATGCAATCGCCTCATTGAGGAACGGATAAAAGCCGACTACTTGACCAAGAGGTCCGAAAATGAACACCACGAAAGTAGTGAGCCGAATGAGTTTGGGCGCTTCCGACGGCGAAAACACAGGTAAGAGAAAAACCAGGGCGGCCAGGACAATGAACAATGCAGCAGTCGCCAATAACACGCTGCGGTTAAGAACTAATCCGGCTTCGGTCCGAAACTCTTTGGCCCGGACTGCCAATGGCTCTAAGTGGTCGTCGAGAAAGTCGTGAAATTTCGCAGAATTCATTTTCAGCTCCTTAAAGCCGTCGAGCAAATCTCCAAATCCATGAACAAATTTGTTGTCCTCGCCCAACGCAGCGGTCAGGCCGGAGCCTATTCTTCCCTGATTGATCTTGAGCATGATGAGGACGAATGCCAGAGCGCCTATCAAGATCAGAAAGGCAGTAACCGAAAGGTACAGAATGATCAGGCAAGCCCAGCAGAGAAGTACCAGGGACGTAAATCCGCTTATGACTCCACTGGCCGCGCGGGAAATGGTCATGGCATGCACCGAGACGACATTGTAGGGAGGGGCTCGCCCGATATGCTCGATAGAGGCGAGGTCCGAGTTCCGAATTTTGTGGACGATTCGTAAACGAACTTTCTCGACGATCTCTTCGACAATTATAGTCATGTGCCGCATCAGAGTGCCTTCGCTCAACCAGTATGCACCTAAAGCAAGAGCCACCAAGGCGAGTTCCCAAAGGTTGGAGGCACTCTGAGCTGCTTTACCTGCAGCGACCGTCAGAGTGAAAATGATAGACATGTTCAGCATCCCGGCAATGATGCCGAGAACCAGAAGCCGTCGGTCGAGAGCTTTTGACTCCTTTTCTAAGAATCTAAAAAATTCCATGGGTTGCGTTAATCACTCGCCGCAATCGTTCGGTTGCTAAGGGCACAAATTGTCGGGGTGGCCGCTTGATCCGGGATCTTCAAACCGAAAGTTAATCGTTTTGCAGGCTCACGGCGCGCTTCTCAAGAAGGTTTTCGAGATTCTTCGCTTCGTGGCCGAAAGGCGAGGAAACAATCAGGAATTCAGACTGAGACCCTTTGTTGAGATTGTATTTAACGGCGGTAGCCATGCTGCCAGAAGGGCCAAGATCCACATAGAGGTAGGGGCCAGATGCTTCGAGCTGGCGAATCGTTTTCGCAAAATCCACGAGATTGCGCGTTACGTCCCACATATGTTGCACCGAAGGCTCGTTTAAAAACGCTCCCTGCTCTGCGGTAATGATTGGAATTTCGGGGGGAGATATTCGCACTCGGCTAAGGATAGCCTGTGACACAGTTCGCACCGCATCGATTTGCGGCGTATGAAATGGATAGTCGACAGGCAGTTCAACGGAAAGTATTCCTCCCGCTTTCAGGAATTGCAGGAGCTGCGTCAGAGCTTCTGTGGGAACTGAGACCACAAAATGCCTGGGAGAGTTGAAGGCGACAAGTACGCATCTACGGAACACCTCTGGATGACGTTCGATTAGATCGGCCGAGTCCAGAATGGCAAGCATTTGTCCGCGCGGTACGCAGTACTCTACTGAGCTCAGCCTGCTTAACAAGTGCTGCCAATGCGTCTTCGAAGGAAATCGCACCAGAGACCACCAGGCAGGCGTATTCGCCTAAGCTGTAACCGAGAAGGTAATCCGGGCGCAGACCACGTCTCACCAGCGCCTCAGCGATTGCGCACTCAAAAATGAGGATGCCCGGATGCGTATGCAGGAGCCGATGAAACGGTTCGAACCGATTTGCTCGTTGACGATAAATGACGTCGACCAGTGATTCGTTGATCAGCTCTTGGACGAGACGGTCCGCTCGCTCTATGAATTGACGGAACACGGGCTCGCTTTCGTAGAGTTCACGTCCCATCTGATAGTATTGCGCGCCCTGACCGGCAAACATCCAGATCATCTTCTTCATAAATTTGACGCGCAGTCAGTCAGCGCGCGGCAGGTAGCGGTTGGGTTTCCATTTTGATCCGGCGAATGAGCCCGGTGAGCGCGTTCCCTGGACCCAACTCAAGGAACTCAGGTTCCGGTTGCTGGAGAAGCCACTGCATGCTTTCAGTCCACCGTACCGGCTGCGTGATCTGTCGGGCAAGCATCTGCTTTATTTTTGACGAATCGTGGAGCCGCGCGGTGACGTTGGAAAGCACCGGGATGCGTGGTTCAGCAAATACGAAAGATTCCAGAAACGCCCCAAAGTCGCGCTCAGCCTCTGCCATGTAGCGGGAATGAAACGCTGCGCTGACCGGCAGGCGTTTGCACAGCTGCGCTCCAGCCTGTTCGAGTATCGTCTGGCTCGCCTCCAGATCCCTTTCCGGACCAGAGATAACCGTCTGGTTGGGCGAATTCAAATTCGCGATGTCAATCGAATGCAAACCTGCCGCCGCCAAGGCTTGTCTTATCTGGTCAGGTATCAGGCCGACCACCGCCGCCATTCCGCCGCCAGATGCCCGCGCCATGAGAATTGCCCGCTGCTTCACTAATCTGACTCCAGTTTGAAAATCAAACACACCGGCTGCGAATAGCGCGTTGTACTCTCCGAGACTGTGACCGGCGACAATTCGAGGCAGTTGTCCGGTCTCGAACAGTTGATTCAGAAAGGTCAGTGCATTGACGACAAACAATGCGGGCTGGGTAAACAGCGTTCGATTCAGTTGGTTCGAAGGATCACGCAAACAAAGATCAGGAACGGAATACCCCAGTTCAGCATCCGCGAGCGCAACCTGCTCAGGGAAACGGTCGAAGAACTCTCCTCCCATCCCAATTTTTTGAGAACCTTGTCCTGGGAATAAGTAGATACGAGTCATGTCTATTCCAAGAGCACCACCCTCGGCCCAATACTCAATGAGTCACCAGGTCAGGAAACGAGAGCCGAACCTTTACGGTCGAGCCTGCATCACTGACTATCACCGCGGTCCCGGCATAATTGATGGGTGTGAATTCCCCCTTTACCGGGCCGGTACCAAAATCGATGGACGGAAGCGGGAACCTCGCGACGTTTGTGACAATCAATCCGTTTCGCGGATCGACCAGCACCACAGAGGCAGTGGCATCAAGTCCTCGCGCGCGGCGAAGATCATCCATAGAAACATTATAGCTAGCGAGTGTCGATTCATTACAACTCCGGATTCGATCAGAAATCAGTGCCGCCAAACGAGGGACTGACTCAGTTAACACTTGCTCACGCTCAAGACGCAGCAGAGCCGGCGCCGAGGCATTGCCAAAGAAGGATGGCGAAATTTCCGAGCTGATACGTCGAAAATCGATCGGACAAGCCAGCACCAACTCCCCGGCTTCAGCGGCCAGAGTTCGGGCATAGGCCTGCCATACCAAGGCGGTAAGGAGGCTGTTTTCAGTGATCTTGTTGCGATTAATTTCATCGGCAGCATCTCGGGCCTCAGCCAGCAGAGACGCTCCGTCGAACCGCAAGGTTTCGACCCGACTCTTTGTCGGATCGATACCGGCCTCAAGAAAGGAAAAGGAAAAATCGAGTTCGCCTAAACCATCTGAGTTATCTTTGGCCCGCTCCACGCGAGAATTCTGGGCCAGACGATTCAGAAGTTTCCGTGAGTGATTCGGTGGTGGAAAAGATTCAGTGCGACAAGCTGCGGCCCAAGAAGACAGAAAGTAATAAAAGCTATAGCCGTCGGCAATCGCATGAGACACGTTTACGCTTAGCAGGCTGCCAGTGGACAATTGGAACAACCTGAATTTTGCCAACTTTTCCTCTGGCAGCAACGGATCGAATGGCACCTGGAACGGATTGAACGTCTCTGGACGATCCTGTTCGGGTAGCATTGCATGGGCGTCGCAAAATATCTCGGCAAAATCAGGTTCATCTGAGCACTCGCAGATGAAATACTCCTCGTGCTGCCGAATGAGGTGCGAATTAATCGGATAGAAAGCCTCGGCGACGCTGCGCAGCCCCGACTGAAGCTGAGCAAAATCAAGGTGAGGTTCGAAATAATATAGGACTTGGATCGCAAACCGGCGCGGCCCGACAAAGAGATAGTCGAGCGGGGCCAAGGCCAGCATCCTCAGCGCCTTCTTCCCCCGCACCAGACCTGCGGCCATCTTCTCAAGATCGGACGAGCTACCATTTGTACCATTCCCGGAAGAGTCAGACAATTTCGACATGGTGGCAGCATCGCCCTGGTCGACTGAAGCAGAACCCTCATATTCTGCAGTTGATTGCAGAGCCTCGATGTGGTGCTCCAACAGAAAGCCAACGAAACTTTCCAACGTCGGATACTCGATCAGCCTACCGGCACTGACCTCAATTTCATATCTTCGCTCCAGCTCTTTCAGGAACGCAACAGTCGTGACCGAGTCCAGGCCGCATTCCACCAATCGCTGTCGGAGGCCGATCCTCGCAGGTGAAAGTTTCAGCGCTGCTCCGAGCAATTGGCGGATTTCGGTCAGGACTCGCCCATGTAGTCCGCTCTCGCCGGCAATCTCACGACACTGACCTGAATCTTTTTTGTGGATCAAAACATCCTTTGCGTTTGTATCAGGTACCCCGTCGCGGAACCAGCAACGCTCGCGAGCAAAGCGATAGGTGGGCAAAGAAATCCGCCGGGGTTCCAGCCCCTCGTAGAGAGTCTCCCAAGCAGGTTCGCCTCCCGCGACCCACCCCTCTGCAATCTTGTTCAAATGACCCGTCTGGATCAGTTCCACCGGAGTCGCTTCGAACGTGTCAATTGTCCGCCGGTCCGGGCCGGCCTGTGCGTCTTCTGAGTTGCACCCACGATATACCCCGATGATCTCCGCGGATCCCGCAACAAATAGCGTGAACTTTTCGATGACCACTTCCAGACTATCCGCCAAAACCGCGAGACGTGCCTCCATCGGTTCTCGTCCAAGCTGCAACGTATACGCAAGGTCCAGCAATCGCGGCCGAATCGCCTTCCCGTCGATTCCGGCGCTTAGATAAGCAATCAAATCGGAAGCGCGTTCAACCAGGCGGTTATTGTCCTTGGCCGACAACACGATCAGCACTGGAGTTCGTATCGAGGGTGCGTCATTCCGCTCGTCTCCCAGCTCCGGATATTCCTCGACGATGAGGTGAGCATTGCTGCCGCCTGCTCCAAATGCATTCACGCCCGCCCGCCGCATATAAGTGAAGCCGTCAACCACCGTCGGCTGCCAATCTGCAAGCTGCCGCTGCACAAAAAAGGGCGTCTCTTCCCAACGAATATCCGGATTCAGTTCTTCGGTGTGGACCGACGGGACGAGCTTTCGATGCCTGAGCTGCAACAACGCTTTAGTGAGTCCGGCGATTCCAGAAGCAGACTCGAGATGGCCGCTATTCGACTTCACCGAACCAATCGCACAAAACTGACGGTCCTTGGTCGCTTGTTGAAACGCCTTTGTCAGGCCGCTGATCTCAAGCGGATCGCCTAGTGCTGAACCGGTAGCTGCCGCTTCGACGTAGCGGATGGTGCGCGGATCGATCCCTGCCTTTTTGAATCCCTCCGCGATCAGCTCTGCCTGTGCGCTTGGATTGGGTGTAGTGTAGCCATTGGTTTTGCCGCTGTGGTTAACGACCGTAGCCTTGATAACCCCGTAGATATGGTCCCGTTCCCGGATCGCGGCAGAAAGCGGCTTCAGCAAGACGGATCCTACACCTTCGCCAGGCACATACCCGCGTCCATCTGTCTTACCGAAGCTACGGCACCGGCCTTCTCTGTTCAGAAAACCCGCCTGTGATAGTCCGACATCTTTGTGTGGATGGAGAATGACGTTCACGCCGCCGGCAATAGCCATTTGGCTCTCACCCCGCTTGAGGCTTTCACAAGCAAGATGGACCGACATCAAAGCCGATGAACACATCGTGTCTATCGCGACACTTGGTCCCCTCCAATCGAAGAAGTAGGAAACTCGATTCGCGACGGATGCGTAAGACGAACTCAATGTCGTTACTTCGCCGCGACGTAACGATTCCTCGACACCAAAAAGCTGATACTGACCGTACATCACGCCGACAAAGACCCCGATTTTTCGGCTGCTCAATGCTCGGCGGCTGTAGCCGGCGTCTTCCAAAGTGTTCCAAACCGTCTCGAGGAAAAGCCGCTCCTGTGGATCGATAATCTCAGCTTCGCGCGGCGAAATATTGAAAAAGAGCGGATCAAACTTGTCCACATCCCGCAGAAAGCCACCCCATTTATTATAGCTGCGCCCCGGCGTGCCTGGTTCGGGGTCGAAATACAGGCGGTAATCCCAACGCCCGACAGGTATCTCCTCAATACAATCTCTGCCTTCGACAAGGTTGGTCCAAAACTCGTCGAGGTTATCAGCCTGCGGGTAGCGGCCGAAGACACCAATAATTGCCACATCTTCGTTCGCGCTCCGTAATTCGAAGTCCGGGAGAAAGCGCGCTGGATTTTTCGCGTCGGATCTACCCACATCCCGGTCAATTTGCGGCGTGATAGCGGGAGGGCTCTTCGTGAGATCTCGCTGCCACAGCATCGCCAATCGAGCGCTGTGATTTTCCAGGAAATATCCAGCGAGCGCTTCTAACGTGGGATACTCGAATAAAAGGGTCTTCGACAAATCACCAAAATCGCGTTCCAGCTGCTGGCTGAACTCAACGGCCATGATTGAGTCGAAGCCGTATTTCTCCAGCGGTTCTGCCGGCTTGATCTGTCGCGGCTCCATTTTCGTCAATGCGGCGAATTGTTGGATCAGGTAGTTAGTGAGTTCGAGTTTCCAGTTCTGCGTTCCGGATTTGGCACCGGCGTTGGAAGAAGGCACAGGGAAGGCACTTTGATTCTCCGGCATTTGCGGCGGACGTTCCAGCAATAGCGCGCGGATTTTATCCCGGCGCCCGACGCTACCCCAAACCTGCGCCTCACCGCTGATCAAAGCCGTTTCGAAAATCTGTAAACCAGTATCACGCTCCAACGGCACCAGACCCAACGCTTCGGTCCGTCCGCTCCTCGACTTACCTCGCAGGCCTCCTTCGCGCCAGAGGGGCCAGTTCAAGGAAAGGGTACGACCGGAACGCTGACCTGCTCGGCGCAATTTCTCACGCCGATGGGCAAAGGCGTCTAGATACGCGTTTCCGTAAGCGTAATCGCTCTGGCCCGCGTTACCGAACAGTGCCGCGATTGAGGAGAACAAGACAAAGCAATCCAAGGGATCCTGGCAGGTCGCGGCATCAAGAGCCTCCACACCCCTCACCTTTGCAGCTAAAACGGCCTCAAAATCTTCTCGAGCCTTGTTCCAAATTAGTCCATCCCGCAACTCGCCGGCGGCATGAATGACCCCATTGAGTTTGCCGTATTGTAGCTTCGCCTGGCAGATAACGTATTCCGCCCCATCAGTGGTGCTAATATCTGCGCGCACATAGACGACATGATCACCAAGCAATGTCAGTTCCTGTTGCTGGGCTTCAGTCAGTTCCGAGCGTCCTGCCAGCACGAGCCGGGCATCGTATTTCTGAACAAAATAATCCGCAAAGATCCTGCCCAATCCACCGGCGCCCCCGCTCACCACATACACTCCGCCCTGTTTCAACGGGGTCTCACCCACCGGTCGACCAGGCAACTCTTCCAGTGTCCTTACCTCGCGCCGGCCAGCTCTGTAGCAGACTTCCAGCCGGTCGCTATTCAGTTCCTGCAAAAAATCCGGAATTTCGTTCTCCACTCCCACCGTCTTGAGCCGGAAGTTCGGTTGTTCCTGCCGGAGGCTCTTGGCATAGCCGGCTACTGCTTCATATGCGACTTCATTCGCCGGGTACGCGTAGAGCAACGGGATTGCTTTTCCGCTCCTGAGCAGCGCCTGCGCCAGCCTGTGCATGCTGTAGAGGCCCAGTTCAAAAGCTTCGTCCAGCGTAGCTCCTTGCCGTGACCACCGATGAATCACCCCGGCAAAATCAATTTCCCGGACCAGCCGTGCATAATCCTCCTCGCTCTCCCGCCGAATTCGGATGAGGTTTCCGTTCCGCTCGTAGACTGCTCCTGGTATGACCCGCAGCGTGGCGATCCCGCTTGCCGCCAATGTCTCCTCCAACTCCGGCGTTTCATCGAGCAACAGCACCGTACCGTCGGGCAGTGTCACGTTTGCGTTTGGCAGCGTGTCCGGGATCCAGAGCGGGCGGTAATACAGCAATTCCCTCACGCTGCGCTCAAAACGTCGCATTGCCAAACCTCCGAGATGCGCCAGCACTTCTCCATGCTCGCCTAACAACTTAGCCTCGTACCGGCGCACCCCGCCCTGGTCGCTCTCTATCCGGCCATAAACATAGCAACGCCTCGGTAAGACTTTTCCGCAGTCGACCTCATTTACGGCAAACGGCAGCTCCAGTCCCTCGCTTCTGGCCTCTCCAATCATTGCCAGGCTTTGCAGCGCTCCGTCGACCAACGCGGGATGCAATCGATAATCTGCCTCATCCCAATCCGAAGGGACCTCAAGCGCACTTAGCACTTCCCCGGCTCCGCAACTCAATTCTACGATTACCCGGAATCCAGGTCCATAATCCAGACCGCGATCAGCGAAGCCGGTATAGAGGTCTGTCGATGATATCCGCCTTAGACATCGCGACCGAATCGCCTTGAGGTCAAGAGGCTCTCCTAAAGAGCCTGCAGTCGATTCCGCCTTACCTTGGACGTGGGACTCACCGTTCGGACTTCGCAGCTCAAAGCTTATCCGCCCATCGGACTCGGGACGTAGCTCAAGTTGCAATGCCACTCTATCTTCGGCAGCGACTATCGGTCGCGACCACACCACTTGGCGAAGCCGCACGTTTGGGTTTTCCAGAGCGCGGCTCACTCCGGCCAGCGCCAGCTCAAGACTTGCCGCTCCCGGCAACACTTTCTGACCACCCACCCGATGATCCCGAAACACCGTTTCATCGCCGCTAAACTGGCTCCCGTACCGCTGGGCCTTCAAAGATGATTCATTCCAGTGCAACAGCGGGTGCAGGCGAACCTCGGCCGTGGCTTTTGGCTCATCCTGCTTCGGTCCTGTCGGAATCCAGTAACGTTGGCGGTCAAAAGGATAGCCAGGCAATCTTGCTCTCCGCATCTGACTCCCGGTCCATAAATCGCCCCAGCTGACTTCCAAACCGCTCACCCACAGACGAGCGAGCTTCACCAATTGGCGCCCCTCTATGAGGGGTGCGAGGAAATGGTCATCTTCGTGCACTTGGCGCAGCAGTCGAAGCCCAGCCTTGTTATCAGCAACATTGCCGCAGACTAAATCACTTCGACGGTCCTGCAGATACTTCGTAAGTTCGCCAGACAACTCCGCAACCGTTGAGGCGATCACGGCGAGACGCTCGTCCATCGATTCGCGCCCGACCTGCAGAGTGTAAGCAATGCGGCGAAGATCTGGTGATGACTGTTCTATCGGATCCTCGATAACGCGCTTGAGATAGCCGAGGAAATTTGTGACCGCTTCCTTCAAGCGTGCCGCATCGCGCCCCGAAAAGAGAAACAACTCTGGCCCATCGATCTGATTTTGCTCCTCCGAAACATCGACCGGCTGGGAATATTCTTCCAACAATACGTGCGCGTTGGCACCGCCAAATCCAAAAGAACTGACTCCGGCGCGACGCGGCACCGTCCGGTCGTTGCGATCGCGCAGCGGTTCCCACGGCTCTGATCGCTTGGGGAAACAGAATGGAGTTCCCTCGACCTGGATGTAAGGATTTATCTGTTGCAGATGAACGTTCCCGGGAATTCGCCGATGATGGATCGCCAGCAACGCTTTGATGACGCCCGCTATGCCCGCCGCCGTTTCAAGGTGGCCGATATTCGTTTTGACCGATCCGACAGCACAACGCGGCTCCGGCACCTCACCGTGGTTCTGCCCAAATGCTTTCTTGAGCCCGTTGATCTCGATCGGATCTCCCAGCGAAGTGCCGGTACCGTGAGCCTCGATGTAACTGATTGTGAAAGGATCAATCCCGGCACGCGCATAGACGTCCTGGAGCAATTGCGCCTGCGCGTTGGGATTAGGCACAGTCAGGGACTGTACGTGGCCTCCGTGATTTTCGCCGCTTCCGATAATGACTGCGTAAATGTGATCGCCATCTTGCCGCGCGCGACTCAGGGGTTTGAGCAGGATCGCGCCAACACCCTCTCCGCGCACATAGCCATTTGCCCGCACGTCAAATGTCTTGCAACGTCCATCTTCACAGAGCATGCCGGCCTTGCCGAAGGCAAGAAATGCGCCCGGGCTAAGCAACACGTTTACACCCCCCGCGATAGCCATTTCCGAACTGCCCGATGCGATGGACTCGATTGCCCGGTGAATCGCCACTAGCGAGCTCGAGCACGCGGTGTCAATCGCCTCGCTCGGCCCGTGCAGATCGAAGAAATAGGAGACACGGTTGGCAAGCACCGAATGCGCGTTGCCGGTCGAACTGTAGGCTTCCACGGCGACACCATGGGTCGCCAACAGGTTCGCGTAGTCGTTTGCTGCTACGCCCGCAAATAGCCCGGTCTTGGTCCCTGCTAAATCGGATTTTTTATACCCGGCATCCTCCAGCGTATGCCACACAGTCTCGAGAAACAGGCGTTGCTGCGGATCCATGAGTTCCGCCTCACGCGGAGAAATATCAAAGAACAAGGGATCAAACTTGTCCGGGTCATGAATGAAGCCGCCCCACGGCGCTTCCATCTGCGCAGCTGTGGGACCCGCTTTTGGGGATCCCGCCACAAAGTACCAGCGCTCATCGGATGCTCTGGCGATGAGATCTTTGCCTTCATCTAGATTCCGCCAAAACGCGTCAAGGTCTGGAGAGCCGGGAAAGACACCGCTCATACCGACGATCGCGATCGGATCGGACCGCGTATTTTCAATTTCGCGAGAGGGTCGGGCGACCTCCGGCTCACCAGCCGTCGACAGAGGCGTACGCCCTTCACGCTGGAATGCTATTCTGCGGCTCGAAGAGGCATCCTCTTTTGGTGTATATCTGGCCACGAGTTTGTCGCCGTGCTCGCGGCACAGAAAATCAATGAACGCCTCTAACGTTCTGTATTCGAAAAGCACCGCCGGTGTGACTTCGAAGCCGAAGATGGCATTCAACTCGTTGGTCAACGCGGTAAAGGTGATTGAATCGAAGCCGTATTCGCTTGTGTCAGCATCCGGTTCGATAAACTCGACGTCCAGCCGCAGCACTTTGGCGACGAGCCTCTTGATATCGCCGAAGAGTTGCGTCTTAAGCTCTTTCGAGTCGGTGTGTGACATCGACTGTCCCGCCTCGCGAAAATCGGGCGGTCCTTCGTCGAGATGGGCGAGCAGCTTCTGAGGCGCGCCGCAAAAAACCGCACATTGGTCCTGGCCTAAGGAGACTGCCTGGGTAAAGGCCGCGAGCCCCTCGTTCGTCTCCAGAGGCCTGAGGCCGAGCTCCTGGGCCTGAAAACGCATCGTTCCGCCGCCCGCTTGCATGCCCCCTTCCCGCCAGAGCGGCCAGTTCAACGAGAGCGTTCGCCCGGACCGCTTGCCTGCGCGACGCAGTTCCTCGCGCCGACGGGCGAAGCAATCCAAATAGGCATTCGCGTAAGCGTAATCGCTTTGCCCTGCATTCCCTAACAATCCCGCCGTTGAGGAGAAAAGGATAAAGAAATCCAACGGTTCATCGCATGTCGCCGCATCAAGGCACTCAACACCCCGGACCTTGGCTGCCAATACTGCCTCAAAGTCTGCGAAGCTTTTGTTCCGGATCAATCCGTCCCGCAGTTCGCCCGCGGCGTGAATGACTCCGTTCAAGCCGCCGTATCGTTGCTTGGCTTCGCGCACAGCCTGGCTCGTTGCGTCCAACCGGCTCACGTCGGCTCGGAGGTAGAGCACTTGGTCCCCAAGTTTTTCAATTTCGCGACGCCTGGGTTCGCTCGGTTCGGAGCGGCCGATTAAAAGAAGTCGTGCGTCATACATCTGCACCAGGTGTTTGGCGAAGATTGTGCCTAATCCGCCTGCGCCACCGCTCACCACGTATACTCCATTGCGTTTGAATGGGCTCTCTCCGTTGCTGGTCGGCGCTGGTATTTCCTCCAACGCACGCACCTCTCGTTGGCCTTCCCGGTAGCGTACTTCGAATCGCGAATCGTTCAGCTCAGCCACCAGATCGGCCGGCGTACTATCCAGACCTACCGTTTTCAGGCGTAGCTTTGGCTGTTCCTGCCGGAGACTCTTAGCGTATCCTCCGACAGCCTCACAGGCCGTCTCGTCCAGCGGATACGCGTAAACCCAAGGCACCGCCTTCGTGCTCTTGAGCAGCGCTTGCGCCAACCGATGTACGCTGTAGAGTCCGCGCTCTAATGCTTCTTCAAGCCGCGATCCGCGCCGTGACCAGCTGTGGATTACCGCACTGAAAACGACCTCCTGCGCGAGCCGCTCGTAGTCCCCAGCGTTCTCTGGCCGAATAGTAATGACATTTCCGTTGCGCTGATACGCGTTGCCCGGCAACACCCGCACCAAAGAAACAGCTTTCCGTTCCAATGCCTCGACCAGCCCTGTACCCTCATCTAATAATAAAACCGGACCGTCGACCGCAGATTCGATTTCGATCGGTTCCAGATTCCACACCGGCCTGTAATACAGGAGTTCTCTTTGGGATTGCCCGAGCCTCCGTACGCTCAACCCGCACAACCGCGCCAGCACCTTCCCATGGTCGTTTAGCAAATTCAGTTCGTAGCGGCGCAGGCCGTCTTCTTCGCTCTCAACTTGTCCGTGTACGTAGCAACGATTCGGCAAAGATTCGCTGCACTCCACCTCGTTCACGGCAAAGGGCAACTCCACTCCGTCCGCTCCAGCCCCGATCACTGCCAAGCTTTGCAGCGCTCCATCCACCAGGGCCGGATGCAGTCGATACTTGTCGGCACCCCATTCCTGCGGCACCTGGACGACACTCAAAACCTCCCGTTGCGCTATACCTGATTTCTTGGATTACTCGGAACCCGGTTCCGTATTCGAGACCTCGATCCGTAAAGGCAGGATAGAGCACGTTTGGCGAGATTACCCCCAAACACCGATCTCGGATTGCGTTCAGGTCGACTGTCTCTTCGCTGAAACCTGCAGTCACTTCTGCTTTGCCCTGAACATGCACATCGCCATTTGGTCCCTTCAACTCGAAGCTCACACGCCCGTCGCTCTCAAGCCAGAGCGGAAGCTCGATGCTCAAGCCATCTGTTCCCGCCGCCAATGGCCGCATCCAGACAACCTGTCGCAGCCGGACATCCGGATTTCCGAGCGCCCGACTCGCACCCGCCAGAGCCATTTCCAGACTCGCAGCTCCAGGTAAGACTTTCTGACCGCTCACCTGATGATCCCGCAATACGACTTCCCCACCGTAAAAGTGGCTTTTGTATTTTTGAACGTGCAGCGTCGACTCGTTCCGGTGCAGTAAAGGGTGCAACGGCGTGGTGACAATATCCTCTTCTTCAGCTGCACTCGCGAGCAACGGTACCCAGTACCGTTCCCGATTAAACGGGTAGCCGGGCAGACTCACCCGTTGAAGCATCCTTGCAAATTAACAGGTCTGACCAATTGACCGGCACTCCATCCACCCACAAGCGGGCTAAGCGCTCAAGATCGCGAAGAGCCAAGGCTTCCGCCGCGGCCGAATCCGTTATTTGCCCGCCGGTTTCGGCAGCAACCGTCACCCGTTCGCGTTTTACGCGTCCACGATTGAACCCTTCCAGTTCCCCGCGGCCGATTCGTCCGAGTTTTGAAAGGAGATCAGCTCGACTCGTCGCCACAAACGCCACCCTCTCCTCGAGTGCTTCCCTGCCGATCTGCAGCGTGTAGGCGATTGAAGCCAGCGGCGTTTCGGCGTCCGAAGACCGCGCGAGAAATTCGGCGAGATTTTCGCCGGCTCTTTTAAGGCGTTCGCCATTTCGGGCGGAGAGGACAATCAGCGCAGAAGAATCGGATAACGGATTTCCGTTCGTTTGATTTGGCCTTGAGATGAATTCCTCGACCACAACAAATGCATTAGCTCCGCCGGCGCCAAATGAACTGATTCCCGCTCTGCGTGGACCTGGATCGGTCACGGGTCGCCATTTTTCCAATTTGCGCTGCACCCGGAACGGCGTGCCTTCGAATCTAATATTCGAATTGACCTGATCCGCATGCAGTGATGGCGCCAACTGCTGATGCTTCATCTGCAACAACACCTTTGTCACACCGGCAATGCCAGCTGCGGCTTCCAGGTGACCGATATTTGTTTTCACCGACCCCAGCGAACAAATCCCTTCTCGCGGTGTTCCATTGCCGAGGGCGGCGAATGCTTTCGCGAGTCCGGCGATCTCGATTGGGTCTCCGAGGGCGGTTCCCGTGCCGTGAGCTTCAAGGTAACTCAGCGTCCCCGGATCGATCGCTGACTGCTTCAAAGCCTGGATGATCAGATCGGCCTGCGCCGCTGGATTCGGCACAGTGTAACCGTTGGTGCGACCGCCGTGGTTGACCGCAGTCCCTTTAATCAGACCGTAAACGTGGTCACCGTCGGCGAGCGCGAGGGAAAGGGGTTTGAGGAGAACTGCGCCAACGCCTTCCCCAGGCACAAAGCCGTCTCCTCCCTCCCCAAACGCGCGGCACTTACCCTCGGTCGATAACATCCGCGTCATGCACAGGCTCACATATTTCGATGGGTGCAGATACAGGTTCACACCGCCGGCGATTGCCTGCTGGCATTGACCGGCGCGAATCGCTTCGCAGGCCAAATGAATTGCCGTAAGTGAGGATGAACAAGCCGTGTCCACCGGAATGCTCGGGCCGTTAAAGTTGAAGAGATAGGAGACCCGATTCGCAAGAGACCACGGCAGCGTCGTCGGCATGGCCCGTGCACCACTGTTATCTCGTGCGACGAAAGAATAAGTGTTGGTCGTTACACCGACGAACACGCCAACGTTGGTGGCGTATTCCTTGCGAACCCAGCGAGCAAGATCGCCGCGCGTGTAGCCAGCGTCTTCGAGTGTAATCCACGCGGTTTCAAGGAACAGCCGTTCTTGCGGGTCCATCAATTCGGCTTCGACCGGCGCAATATTGAAAAAGAGCGGATCGAATTTGTCGACATCGTCCACGAACGCGCCCCACCGCGAATACATCTTCCCTTCCGCCGCCTTGTTTGGGTCGGGGTCAAAATACCGGTCGATGTCCCAGCGATCCTTCGGAATCTCCGTAACACAGTCTGTACCGGATTTGAGTATTTCCCAGAAAGCGCGCAGGTCGTTGGCCTTAGGATATCGGCCGGCCAGCCCGATAATCGCAATATCCTGGCTGGTTTGTAATCCCGCGCGGCTGTGATTCATTTGCGCCAGCGGCTTCAGTATGCTCCATCCAGGTTGAACAATTGTGCGGCTTCCGCTCGCTGATTCCGGCGATGAGTCACTCCCAAAAAAGTGAGCGAGCTGTGGCTTGAAAGCCGCGACCAGATGGCGCGTCAGTTCTCGAAAATTCGGGTATTCGAAAAGCAGGGTTTTTGGGAGTGGCCCCAGGCCTTTTTCCAGTCGGAAATTGAAATCTGTGACAACGATCGAGTCGATACCGAATTCTTCAAAGCGCTGGTCCGAATCGATCTGCGTCACCGGTAACTGAGTGACCTCCGCGAGCGTCTCTTTTAAATAGGTTTGGAGTTTCTGAGACAAAGCGGATTCATCAACGTAATCGGTTGTTCCAGGCTCGCTCTGCATCTCGGTACTCGAAGCGTCCAGGAAAGTTTGAATGAGTTTGCCGCGGATTCCCCAAAGGGCGACTAACTGAGGCTGCTCTTCGCGTAAGGCCGTTTCGAAAAGGGCTATCCCAGTGGTCGATGACAGCGGATGGAGTCCAATCCGTTCGAAGTGCGCTTCGATATTCCGCCCGGTCATCGACATCCCGCCATCCTTCCACAACGGCCAGTTAATCGAGATGGTTCTACCCTGTCGCTCACCCGCGGCACGACGCGCTTCGCGGGCAGAGGCAAACGCGTCCAGGAACCCGTTTGCGTACGCATAATCAGACTGTCCCGCGTTGCCGAATGCGCCGGCAGTTGAGGAAAAAAGCGCAAAGAAGTCCAGCGGTTCATCGCTCGTTGCCTCATCCAAAGTTGCGACGCCATGAACCTTTGGCCTCAAAACGTCGACAAAATCGCTAAACTCCTTTTTTAAAAGGAAGGAATCGCGAAGTATGCCGGCGGCATGAATGACACCGTTCAATGCGCCGAACCTTTGTCGCGTTGAACGAACGATCTCGCGAGCGTTCTCGATTTGGGCAACATCGCCGCTAACGTAGAGTATTTGCCCGCCCTTTTCTTCGATCTCGGCAATCTTTGCTCGAGTTTCGTCGGTAAGTGCAGAACGGCCGGTCAACACAAGCCGGGCCTGGTACTGCCTGGCTAAATAATCCGCAAACAGGCGTCCTAAACCGCCAAGGCCGCCGGTAAGCAAGTAGACGCCTCCCTGGCGCAGGGGAAGCCCGGCGCTTGCTTTCGGTACAACCGGCTCAAAGGTTCGAATCTGTCGCTTGCCATTCTGTCGAAAAATCTCGCGTTCATCCTGGCGAGAGAAAAACTCGGTGAGCAGGCCGACGTCTGTTTCATTCGTCTGCAATACCCGCAACTGAAGTTTCGGCTGTTCCTGCGCCAGTGCTTTTGCGAAGGCTCCAATGGCCACAAAGGCAGGTTCTTCACTGGACGGGTGACAGAACAACAGTCGGACTTCGGATTGAAGATTCCGTTGCACCAATTTTCGCGCCAGGTGGAACAGCGAGAAGATACCGACCTCAAGCGCAGTTTGAAGTTGGAAGCGGTTCGGAGCTGCGAGTTCCAAATTTCGATCCGGCGCGAGAACTTTTTCAAGATGTAAAGGTGCGCTCGCCCAACGACAAAGAATGAAGTCCGGGCTCACTATCTCGATGAGTCGCCCATAATCCTCGGCCGCTTGCGGATCTATCTGGATTAACCTGTTCTCCTGCGCGAAGCGGTTGCCAGGAACCACGCGCGTGACCGCCAATGATGGATGACGTGCCTCAATATCGCTGGCCAGGGCGGTATCCAGATCGAACAACAACAAGCGGCCACTGAGTGATCCGACGTCGGGAATCGGCGCAGCTCTTTCCTTCCAAACAGGTCGGAGAAACAATGCCTCCGGTGAGGCCTCAGGTTGGAAGGAGCGCACGGCCAAATCATTCAGAGCCGCTACAACCGATCCGTCCAATGCGAAGAACCTGATGCCGACCAGTTTCTCGCTCATCGCACCGTCACGAAGAGTGACGTGGCACCAACCTTCTGCCGGCAACTTCTCCAACAAACCCGATGCGAGGGAGACGGGCACCAGCTGAGCCGCGGAATCGGCGCGCCCCAGAACGCGCGCTGCCTCCATTGCCGCCTCGAGCAAGACAGGATGTAAGTCGCAGTCGCCGAAGCGACGATTGTCCAACTCCGATAGTCGAAATCGAACTAATACTTCACAGTCTCCTCGCCAGAGCTCGGGAAACACCGAGGTACAGTCGGCAGAGTGAATGCGAATTCCAGCGAGTCGTTGAGGAAGTTCGTCCGAGTCAACTGGTTGGGCGCAGCGCTGGAGAATCTCGTTCAGGTTTGCTTTCTCCGGGACGGGGAACGAGCCAGAAAGCAGGGATGCCTGGGCAAGAATAGCGCCCTTTGGTTCATCGGTGCGAATCTCAAATCGAATTGTCTCTCCATCCGCGAGAACCCTGGTCAGCAAGGTTATCGATTTTGTGATTGCCTGGGGCGCGGACCATTCCGCGTCTACGACGCGACGAAAAGACAACTTGGAACTCAAGCGCGCAGCAACGGCGCCCATCTCAAGCAGCCAAAGGCCGGGCAGAAGCTTCTGGCTGGTCCCCGATGAAGCACTTAAATCCTGCGGATCCAGACACGTCACGAATGTCTGGCCGTCAAAATCCGAAACGTTCCGGTCAATGAGTGGATGCAACCGGGTCTCCGTTTCGTGCCTGCTGGGAGTGATTTGCAGCTTATCCGGCGCCCAGTAGCGCGCACCCGCGAACGGATAGGTCGGCAACGGAACACGCCGTTGATCGTGATGGAGTTTTTCCCATTCCACGTGCCCGCCGGACACCCAAAACCGGGCGAGTTTTTGCCATTTTCGCTGACGAATTAAAGCATCGAGGAAAGCACGCCCTTCCTCACCTTCGAGCAACTGTTCGGTCTCGCTTTCGTTAGCTCGGACGCTGCCGCGCAGGAGTTCCTCACCTACCTCACCGGTCAGGAACTGCTGCAGCCTTTGGCTCGCCTCAGGCACATCGTCAGCCACAAATGCGAGACGCTCTTCCAGAGGTTCGCGCCCGATTTGAAGTGTGTAAGCGATATCTGCCAGCGCAGCCAAGCCAAGTCCCGGCCGCTGAATATACTCCAACAATTGTTCCGTCCGGGCACGTAAGCGATCTTCCGTCTTCGCCGACAAGATGAAGAGGAACGGCCCGTTCGCAGCGCGAGCAACCGGCTCATCTGGGTGGTCGCCGACAAATTCTTCAAGGATCAGGTGAGCGTTCGCACCACCCGCGCCAAACGAACTGATCCCCGCACGGCGAATCGGGACGCCGCCGTCAACTCCCGTCGGCTTCCACTCCTGGAGTGTCTGTGGCACATAGAAGGCGGAGTTGGCAAAGTTGATGTTAGGATTCAGCTTGTCCGAGTGGAGCGAAGGCGCGATTTGGCCGTGTCGCATCTGTAACAAGATCTTCGTCACACCGGCTATTCCGGCGGCGGATTCGAGGTGGCCGATATTCGATTTCACCGAACCGACCGCACAGGAGTGAAGGTCAATCGCGTCTGCTTCATTAAAGGCTCTGCTAAGCCCGGTGATCTCGATGGGATCTCCCAGCGCTGTGCCCGTGCCGTGGGCTTCGATGTAGTTGACCGTCCGGGGAGCGACGTTCCCCTGCAAGAGCGCTTCGGAAATGAGTTCCGCCTGCGCCTTCGGGTTGGGCACGGTGTAGCCGTTTGTCTTCCCGCCGTGATTCACCGAGCTGGCCCGGACCACGGCGTACACGTGGTCGCCGTCTGCGATGGCTCTCGCCAAAGGCTTCAACAGCACGGCGCCAACGCCTTCTCCGGGCACGTAACCGTCACCACCTTCGCCAAAGCTGCGGCATCGTCCATCGCTCGCCGCAAATCCGCCGGGGCTCAACAGAAGATCTTTGTGCGGATGCAACGTCGCATTCACACCGCCGCCCACAGCTAGTTCGCTCTCGCCGCGGCGCAAGCTTTCACACGCTAGATGGATTGCGGTCAGTGACGACGAACACATCGTGTCGATAGCGATGCTCGGACCATGCCAGTTGAATATGTAAGAGACGCGGTTGGCGATCGATGCGTAGGACGAGCTGAGTGGAAACACTTTTCCCTCTGCTAAATCTCCGGCGCCATAGAGCTGGTACTCCCCGTACATGACGCCGACGAACACACCGACCTTCCGATTCGCGAGTGCCGATTTGCGATATCCCGCATCCTCGACAGTGCGCCAGACGGTTTCCAGAAAGAGCCGCTCTTGCGGGTCAAGGGCAAAGGCTTCACGCGGCGTGATGCTGAAGAACTGCGCGTCGAACCGCTCAACATCGTTCAGGAAGCCACCCCATTTGTTCGGTGTCTTACCGGGTTTCCCCGGTTCGGGATCATAGAAAAGACGGTAATCCCAACGCTCTTTCGGGATTTCGACGATGCAATCTCTCCCGGTCCGCAGGTTCTCCCAGAATTGGTCAAGATCGTCGGCCATCGGATAACGACCGAAAAGACCAATGATGGCAATGTCGTCCCCGCGTTCCGACCGCGAAGCTGGTCTGGCGAAAGGAATCGCTTCCACGCTTTTCGACTGTGTTGCAGGCATCGGTTGAGAGTCCGCGATCGTCTTTGATGTCGGCAAATCCAAGACCTCTCTCAACCGGTCCCGATGGTTGACAACGAAGTAATCGACTAATTCTGCGAGCGTCTGGTGTTCGAACAGCAAGGTTTTCGAAAGCTCGCCAAACTCTTTTTCCAGCAATTGAGTGAATTCCATCACCATGATGGAATCAATGCCGTACTTCTCCAGAGGGTCATCAGGCAGAATGCGGGCAGCCGCAATCTTTACGAGTTTTGAGAATTGCCTGGTCAAATAGGCCAAAACGGATTCACGCAAGTCCGTGAAGTCACTCGGTGAATCGGCCACAATCCCTGTCATCTCTCGAGACTTTGCGGGTTCATCTTGGGATTCGACACCTTCCGCGGACCGGGAGCTCTGCAGCCTTGTGCGGCCTCCCTGAGGGTCTCCAGACTTCTCTTCGGCTGACGCGATCAACGCACGCACCTTGTCGGGTTGACCGACCAGACCCATTACCTGCGGTTCCCTGCACTGCAGCGCCGCTTCGAAAATCGCAAGACCGATCTCGTCCTCGAGGGCGGCCAAGCCAATTTCGGTGAGTTTGAGGCGCTCAAACTCCGCGGTCTGCCGCATGCCGCCGTTGCGCCACAGAGGCCAATTCACCGATACCGTGCGGCCCGTTCGTTCGCCCCGGGCGCGTTGCTGTTCGCGCAAGCGAGCAAACTCGTCGAGATAACAATTGGCGTAGGCATAGTCGCTCTGACCAACGTTACCGAAGAGACCGGCCATCGAGGAAAAGAGAACGAAAAAGTCCAACGTTTCGGTACGAGTGGCTTCATCGAGTGACACCGCTCCGCACACCTTGGACGCCACTACAGCCGAGAAATCCTCCGCTGATTTGTTCAACACAAAGCCGTCACGAATCACCCCGGCGGCGTGAATCACGCCATGGATGTCGCCAAAGCGCGATCTGACTTCGCGCACCGCCGCAGCCACCTCTTCAGAATGTGACACGTCGGCTCGCAAATAAAGCAATTCGGCACCTGCAGTCTCCAATTCCGCCAGGATCGGCGGACGGTCGATTTTGGAGCGACCAAGCAGCGCCAACCGCGCGCGGCATCGCTTCGCCAGGTATCGGGCGAAAATGCGACCAAGCCCGCCAAGGCCGCCCGTGATTACATAGACACCACGGTCCCGGAACGGAGCCGATTGGGTCCTCTCGGGCGCGAAGATCTCCAATCTTTTGACTTCGCGCCGGCCGTCACGATCACGAATCTCCTGATCGCGGCTTGAATCCAGCAACTCTGCGATCAATGCCGATGTCTCGCTTCTCTCGGATTCCAGCACCTTCAAGCGCAAGTTCGGCCGTTCCTGTCTTAACGTTCGCGCGTATCCCGCGACAGCGGGATAGGCAGGATCCGCACCGGGGGGGTACAAGAAGAGGAGAGAGGTTGGCGCATGCCCTCCATTGCAAATCAATGCACGCGTGAGTTGAAACAACGGGAGAATACTTCTTTCGACCGGAGCTATTGTTTCATTCGCCAAAGCATCCCAGCGGTGGATCACGAAGTCCGGGCGACCCAATTGCAGCAACTGTTCATAATCTTCCGGGCGATCCGGCCGAATGCCGATGACGTTCCCTTGCACGGAGTATTTCGGGGCCGGGATCACGCGCAGGATATCGAGATCCGGCGAGCGCCGGCTGATTTCGTTCGTCAACAATTCCTCGGTGTCGAACAAAAGCAAACGTCCTGCAAGCCGGTCCGCATCTGCCAATGATAAGGGTTTCTCTTTCCAGGTTGGCCGAACAAAAATTAGATCCTGATCGCCGGTGGTAGCATTTGGGCGGAGCAGACGCATCGTAAGCCCTTTCAGCTCCGCGAGAACGTCACCAGAATCTTCGAGCAGACTAATATCAAAACGGAGTAATCCGTTCTCCTCCGATCCACGGCGAACATGAGCATAGCAGTTTGATCCAAGGCGATGAAAGAGCACTTCGGCCACCGCAAATGGAACAGGTAAACCAACCGCTTGCCCACGACCAAGAACCGCCGTGGCTTGCAAGGCGCCATCCATCAAACCGGGATGAAGAATGAATTCTTGCGCCGATCGGCCGAGCGCCGTCGGTAACTCAAGTCGAGCCAGCGCCTCGTTTTCGCCAAACCAGACGCTGCGAATCGTCCGAAAGCCATCGCCGAGTTTCAGACCGGCTTCCGCGCAGCGTCGATAAATGGTGTCCGGTGATTCCGTCTCAGTGCAGCGTGCGCGAACTGCGGCCAGGTCTTGACGGCGGACTTCGGGTGCCCGGTTTCGGACGGCTTTGCCTTGTGCATGAAGAGTTTCGCCATCGCCGGAAAGGATCTCGAATCGCACATTCTCTCCGTCCTGGGTAAGACGTATCGTGACTTTCTGCGCCCGATCCGTCCCAAGCGGCCGCATCCACGCGATGTTTGCGAGACCGAAGGGAGCGCCTGCCATTGCCATGCGGATCGCCGCGTTCGCCATCTCGAGATAAGCGACTCCAGGGAGAATCTTTTCTCCGCGGATTTGATGGTCTTCGAAAAAAAACTCCCGTCCATCGAAGAATGATTCGAATTTCGTCTGGGTGAGTGTCGAAACGTTGCGATGAACGAGCGGATGCAGTTGCGGAGCACCAAGCCCCGGTTTTCGCTGATCGGTCGCCGGAACTTCCGGAATCCAGTAACGTTCGCGAGCAAATGGATAGGTCGGCAAGGAGATGCGCCGCTGAGCCTCGCCGTGATGCAGCGCGACGACGTCGAGGTCGTAATTTTTGGCGTATAGAGCCGCTAACGCTGCCAGCTTCTCCCCGTACACTGTTTCGCCATGGCGCAATGCTTCCGGGAGTTCTTTGAGCACGGTAGCGACAACCTGCCGGAAAATGACGGCATCGCCGCTATCGCTTTTTTGCCCATCCGAGCGCCAGCTTACCGGAGTCTTTTCGCCGTTCACAAGACGAACGAGCGTCTCAGCAAGTTCGCCGACCGAACTCGCAACGATGGCGCAACGATGCTCGAAATGTCCTCGACCAACGTTCAGGGTAAAGCTTATCTCCTCCAACCCAGGTGGATCTACTTTGATCCGCAGCCAGTCGAGCAATCCACTCAGCCTTTGCTGGAGTGCTTCAGGCGTCTTTGCCGACAAAGTAACGAGGTAAGCCGGTTTCTTACTCACGCCTGCACTGACCCCAACACGCGGGCTGACGTTCTGTTCCGGCGGCTCTTCAATCACGAGATGACTGTTTGTGCCGCTGAACCCGAATGAACTGACAGCCGCACGCCGCGGCTGGTCCGGAATGGCCGGCCAGTCTCGCAGTGCGGTGTTGACGAAGAACGGGCTGTTCTCGAAGTCGATGTATGGATTTGTTTTCTCAAGGTTGAGCGACGGCGGTATAATTCTGTATTGCAAAGCCAGCAGCACCTTGATTACGGAACAGATGCCCGCCGCGGCCATGGTATGGCCGATGTTCGTCTTCACTGAACCAATTGCACAGAAGCCTTTTGCGGTTGTAAAGCGCCGGAAGGATTGGGTCAGCGCCTCGATCTCGATGGGATCGCCAAGCTTAGTGCCGGTCCCGTGTGCTTCGACGTACTGAAATGTGTCCGGGCGAAGACCGAACTTGTCATAAACCTCCAGCTCAACTTGTGCTTGCGAAATACTGCTCGGCGCGGTGATGCCGTTCGTGCGCCCATCCTGATTGATCGCTGATCCTTTAATGACCCCATAAAGATGGTCGCCGTCGTGCACCGCGGCTGAGAGTGGTTTGAGCACCAGCACACCTACCGCCTCCCCGGGAACGAAACCGTTCGCGCCTTCGTCGAACGTCTTGCACTGGCCCTCTGATGAGAGCATACCCATGTTGCCCAGTGCCAAATACGCCTTCTCGGAACTGAATACGCGAACGCCTCCTGCCAACGCGAGGTCGCACTCGCCGTTCAGCAAGCTCTGGCACGCCAAATGGATCGCTACCAAAGAGGAGGAACAGGCCGTGTTAATCGCGATACTCGGTCCCTTCAGATCGAGAAAATAAGATATTCGTGCCGCGAGAATCGATTCGGCGTTGCCTTGGAACACCGGTGAATTCTCGCTTTGCTCGCGCAAATTCATCAGGAGATGAAGATAGTCGCCGGGCTCCACTCCGGCGAAGACTCCGCACTTCTTCACAAGGTTTGCGGACGAACCGGCGTAGCCCGCATCCTCGATGGCATGGTAACACTCCTCCAGAAACAGCCGGTGCTGTGGATCAGTCGCCTCGGCCTCGCGGCCGGAGATGTTGAAGAACAGCGGATCAAACTTATCGGCGTTTGTGAGGAATCCGCCCCATTTCGAATTCGTCTTGTTTGCTTGTCTCGAACCGGGATCAAAAACCAAACTGTGATCCCAGCGCTCCGGCGGTACCTCCCCGATGCAATTCTTTCCTGTTGCCAGATTTCTCCAGAACGCTTCAACGTTGTCCGCATCTGGAAAGCGACCGGACATCCCGATAATCGCCACATCCGATTCGCGAATTTGCGGACGAAGCGTCAAAAAATGAGCGGTGGAGGCAGACTGGTGCGAGAGCGGTGACGCCGGACTCCGACGTGAGGTCCTCTCTTCGTGAGTCGAGGAGTCCGTTACCAATGGCCCCAAGGAAGCCGGTCCCGGTGTTACCTCTGCCAGACGAGGCCGGCACTCTTCCGCAATGAACGTTACCAGCTTCTCAACGCTCCCGTAATCGAAGAGAACCGTCGCCTTGAGTTCGACGTGCAGTTGCTGGTTGAGCTCGTTCACAAACCGAACGCCGACAATCGAGTCGACGCCGAATTCGATGAATGGAGACGACGTGTCAATATCGTTCCCTGAAAGTTGGAGCATGCGCTCAAGCAGAGCGAGGACTCGTTCACGGACCGCCTCGCGACTCAAGGTCGAGCCCGGCAAACCCGCAGATTCAACGCGAAGTTGATCCGGCCGCACCAGAGGCTGCGCTTCAAAGGGCCCGATCTGAGCGCCAATCGATCCGTTCTGGAAGCGGTCCCCCAGTGGCGCTGGCTTCGTGTCCGTCGCAGACGCGATCTGCACACACCCATCGCTCCTTGCGATCAAGAGGTCGCCAGGCGACGGATCTTGATCGGTCAAACGATCGCTGCGGGCCCTGATACCTTCAAAACCGGCGAGCGCCAACGCCTGTTTCCAATCACTGGCCGGCCTGGTCCGGAGCAGGAGCAGACCTCGTCGTTTGAGTAGACGTTTGAGATTCGTCAGAAGACCGAGACCGGATTCTGGCCCGTCAGCCATTTCACTAACGGCGACGAGATCGAATTGACCAATCCGGAAACCCTGCACCAGCACATCCTGTTCGAGATGGAGCAACTGCGGCTGTACTTTGGGAAAAACCTGGCCGAAGCGCGACTCCCAAAGATGGAGCTCCTCCTCACATTGAAAAGCCCGGACGTATTGAATACGATCGAACTGAGCCTGGAGCGCCTCGGTCACCGATCCGCTCCGCGACCTCGTGCAGCGAGCCCAGAATGAGAACACGCGCAACGCCGACCTCACCACTCTGGGCCGGTAAGTTCCGGACGCATAGCAAAATCGTCTCCCCGATTTTCTGGTGATCTCGTTCGGCGTTTGAGGGAGTCGGCATCGATGTTAATTCCTCATTCGAAAAGCTTCGCTGCGAGCACGGCTTCGAGCCCATCGTCCACGTTCTCCATCTTGGGCAGGTAAATTAGTTGCTCGGACGGATCAATGTCCATCCGACGAAGCGCCTCTAAGTCGGCTTTCAGGAAACCCACCTGGACCGGGCCGGCCGCGAGCACCCTCTCAATGGCAGACATGCCATCCTGGGCTTGGATCACCCCGAGACCGGCGGCTCGCATCGTTTGTTGGATTGGAAGATCGAAACTATGGCTCCAGAAACCCCAGTTAATCACGTGCACAGGGAATGGGACGCGCCCGCGGATAAACCGCGCATAAGAATCCACAAAACAGCACCCCGCTGCATACGCACTCCGGCGAGCTTCATTAAAGAAGCTTTGGGCCGAACCGAGGAAAAGCAGGAAATCGAGCGGCAGTTCGCGCGTGAGCTCACCCAGAACAGCAGCGGTTTTGATCTTCGAATCAAGCACCTCGTGATAAACGCTCTCATCCGAATTGCGCAAAAGCTCGTTCTGAAAAATGAGCGCCGAATGAATGACTCCGTTTAGTGCACCGAACTGCTGCCGGACCGTTTTGACGGCCTCGTTCATTTCTGGCAAGTCATGGCCGCGCGCCTGAATATAGTGCACGTCGCCACCGGCCTGACGGATTTGTTTCGCATGCTCCTCGATTCGTGCCTCGAGCGGACGGCGACCGACCCATAACAGCTTCGCTTTGAACTTTCTCGCCAAATAGAGGCTCAATTGAAATCCCACGCTGCCGGCTCCACCGAGAATCAGGTAGACGCCGCCTTGCCGGAAACACGATTGCTCAACTGGCGGCATCTCGGCCAGACGCAAACGAAGACGAAACCGCTGCCCGCCTCGCAACGCGATCTTCTGGCTGGAACGCTGAGCCGGCTCGGTTGCAATGAGGCGGGCGATCGCGACATTCTCAAACTCGCGTGGATTGACATCGAGGCAGGCGATGTCGAGCCGGGGATACTCTTTGGCGAGCGAGCCGGAAAGCCCGGAAAGGCTGGCCGCGTAAGGCGACACCGGTTCGTCATAAACCGCATGAGCACCAGCAGTCACAATTCGAATAGTCTGTGGCGGCTCCATCCAACCGAGACGATCCAAGGCTTGAACCAGTCGCACGAGCGCCATCGTTCCGTGCTTTTGTGCCTTGTCGACACACACCACTTCGTCTCCTTCAGGCGCGAGTCCCATCGCGCCGGTGAAACAGATCAGGTCGGGGCGTGCCAATTGCGATAAGCAGAGCTCGATCGCTCCCTTATTCTCAACGTCCACTTCCCATTCGTTCGGCCCTAATCGACGGTCTTGATTGCCGAGTTTGATCGCGTTGGCTGATGTTGCTCGACAGGTTTCGATCAGCGCCTTTTGGAGGCGATTTTCCCCCGAGTGGACAAACAGGATCGACTCAGCCGTCCTCGGCTCACGATCTTTCACCGGACACCCTGTCCAGTCCGGCGTGAAGAACCATCCCTGCAGGTCGCCGCGATTGAGATTCTCAGAACTTCGCGCCGCGACGCCGATGATTTCCACAGGTCGCAGCGCCCGTTCTCCCTCGCGATTGTTGATAGGCTCAAGCCTGTTCAAGGCAAGCTGTCGCAATTGATTCAAATGCGGGAGGGAGGCTACCACGGATGCGCTATCCGCTCCGAAATCGATCAGGCACGCGATGTCATTCACTCCGATATCGCGGCACTTCTTTACCATCTCAAGACAACTCGATGGATCGCCGATCAACGAAGCCTCACGGCTATAGTGCTCATACGACAACTCGGCCACATTGCGAAGGTCTTCCGACTTAAGCTGGTCACCGCCATTGAAAGCTGTCTTGTGTGCATCCAGCGAACTGCGGATATATTCGAGGAACGGTTCGCGGACCAACCGGCGCGCGTGATCTCGGTCGTGATGAACAAATGTATGCAGCATCAGGGTCACCTTTCCGTTCTGGGGTGCCCACCCTGCTTGCCGCCGTGCTTCCCGGTAGCGCGCGATCTTTTCCGCTAACTGCGCAATAGTGCTGCCCTGCAGCATTGTCAGGACATGATAACCCCGCTGTCCGGCGTCAACGAAGGTCTCTACCCGTCGCGACGCGGTGAGCCATATCGGCAGCTCTTTCTGAATGGGCTCCGGATAGACCCGGAGAGCCACAGTTTCGCCCTTGCCGTTGATCCGCTCGATCGACTCTCCCCGCCACAGCCGTTGAACTTGCGGGATACGCTCCAGCCAGACTTCTCGCAAGCGAGAATAAACATCGGGTGCGAGCGCGAAATCGTTCGGATGCCAACCGCTGGCGAAGGCAAGATCTACCCTTCCACCCGACAGGTTATCCACCACTGCCCACGCTTCTGCTACCCGCAGAGGATCTGCGAGCGGCAGGACCACGCTGCCGGCACGGAGACGAATCCGACGGGTCGTCGTCGCCAACGCGGCCATGAGCGTTGCCGGCGAACTGTAAATGCCTCCGAATGGATGAAAATGTCGTTCCGGCGTCCAGATTGCCTCAAAGCCGTGTTCATCGGCAAATCTCCCAGCTTCGAGGACGAGTTCATACTTGTTCCGTGAGGTGATTTGGCTGTTGTCGCTGAAGAACATGATGCTGAAATCCAGCGGTGGTCGGCCGTTCTCTCCGTTGCGTTCCGCCTCCGGCGAAACCGGTCGCTCCAGAACGTCGACGCGCAGGGGCAGCCGATGTTCTAAACCATCGCTGCAGTTAACGGAGGTCGACCCGCCATTTTCCATCAGAGCAGCTTTGTCAGCACCTTCTTGTTGCGCCGTACCTGGATCGAAGAATCCATTCCTCGGAACCCAGTATCGATGCCTGGCGAATGAATAGGTCGGCAACGAAACGCGGCGCACCAGGCAATCGTGGTAAAGGATGGCCCAATTCACCTGCGAGCCCGCAATCCAGAGCTCGGCCACACGATCGAGCTTCTGATTTTGAAGCAACGAATCCACGGCCCCATCTGCCGATCCTGTTTTCCGCAGCTCCTCCAGCCCCGGCAACGGTTTCTTCGCGTTACCGTGGTACAACCCGACAGTTTCGACGCCGTCGATCCATGCTTTAAGTTTCGTCACACATTCAGAGACACTGTTGACCTTGACAGCGACCCGCTCCTCAAAGGCCTCACGACCGATCTGAAGAGTGTAGGCCACATCCCACAGGACCCGCTGCTCCTCGGCCGCGGCGACCGATCGTTCGGCAGCCACCGGGCCAGACCGCCTTTCCAGGTAGTCGACGAGATTGTTTGCTGATTCGCGTAACCGTTCCGTGTTCTTCGCAGAAAGCACGATCAGCACGGGCTTTACGGGCAACACCGTCGCCGTCGAAGACACTGATTCGACATATTCTTCAATGATCAAGTGCGCATTCGCGCCGCCGGCACCGAAGGAACTCACGCCTGCTCGTCGAGGCAAAACCTGGCCGCCTACGCGAACTGGCTCCCAATCTTCAAGGCGACGTTGCAGGCGGAAGAAGGTTTCCTCGAACTTTATGTTAGGGTTCAACCTCTCGGCATGCAAAGACGGCACTAGCTTTCCGTGCTTAAGCTGGAGTAACACCTTCGTGACGCCCGCGATGCCGGCTGCCGACTCGCAGTGTCCGATGTTCGACTTTACAGATCCGACCGCACAGAACTGCCGCGGTGGCTTGCCTGCGATCCCGTAATCTTCGCCCTGGTCCAAGGCTTCGGTAAAGGCCTGTTGCAACCCTGTGATTTCGATAGGATCACCAAGCACTGTTCCCGTGCCGTGAGCCTCGATGTAGTTGACCGTTGCCGGATCGATCTTCGCCTTGCGCAGCGTATCAAAAATCACTTCGGCCTGCGACTTCGAGTTCGGCACGGTGTAGCCATTCGTCTTGCCGCCGTGATTCAGAGAGCTGGCTTTGATGACGCCCCAAATATGATCGCCGTCCGCTTTGGCCCGTGAAAGGGATTTCAGCAGCAACGCACCGACTCCCTCCCCAGGCACATAGCCGCTACCGCCTTCGCCAAAGGCTTTACAGCGACCCTCGTTCGCCGAAAATCCGCTTTGACTCAGAACGATGTCTTTCTCCGGATGAACTGTCGTGTTAACCCCGCCTGCGATTGCGAATTCGCATTCGCCACGTTTCAAACTTTCGCATGCCAAATGCACTGAAGTGAGCGATGCGGAACACATCGTGTCAACTGCCAGGCTGGGGCCATGCCAGTTGAAGAAGTAAGAGACGCGATTGGCGATCGTAGCGAACGATGAGCTTAGCGAAATCGGGTTCCCCTTCAAGTCGTTCTTCCACCCCAAAAAGTTGATATTGGCCGTACATCACGCCCACAAAGACGCCTACCTTGCATTCGTTGAGGGCAGTCTTGGTATAGCCGGCGTCTTCGACAGTCTTCCACACTGTCTCGAGAAAAAGCCGCTCCTGCGGATCCATAAACTGCGCCTCGGCTGGCGAGATGTTGAAGAACAGCGGATCGAACCTGTCCACATCCTTCAGGAATCCTCCCCATTTATTGGTGGTCTTTCCCGGCTTACCCGCATCAGGATCATAGTGGTCGCGATAGTTCCAGCGGTCTGCAGGCACCTCTTCGATACTATCTTTCCCGGCAACCAGATTCGCCCAGAACTCATCGAGATCGTCGGCCTGCGGATACCGACCGAAGACGCCGATAATCGCGATATCTTCTGAGGAAGTAACCGAAGGCTTCTCCATGCGTTCTGAGGCAGCCGGCGCCTCCGTTGTGGAGGGAAACAGAAACCGATGCGACTTAACTGCGGGTCGAAGCTCTGGCTGAACTGGAGCCGCCACCGGCCGAAACAACTCGGACAGAGCCGCTGCATGACTCTTGAGCAGATAGCCGGCTAATGCTTCGATCGTCGGGTATTCGAAGAGCAGCGTCTTCGAAAGTTCGCCGAGATCATGCTCGAGCATCTGCGCGAAGGTCGTGATCATAATCGAGTCGAGACCGTAATTCTCGACCGGTTCGTCTGCATAAATCTGGGCCGTCGGCAATTTGGTGAGCTCGGCAAATTGGTGAACCAGATAATCGATGACCTGACGTTGATTCAGTTCCGAGTTCCGAGTTTCGGCAGAGTCAGGCTCCGTCCGAGGGTTGGCATCGGCGGCCGGAGCAATTTTCTTGGCGATTGCTGGCGCGTGGCGCTCCAGCAACCGTTCCCGAATCTTTCCACGGTCGCCGAGCCCGGCCCACACCTGCACCTCGGCACTTCTCAAGGCCTGCTCGAAAATCTCGATGCCAACGCCCCGCTCCAGTGGTACAATACCAAGCGCATCAGTGGCTGCGCCTCCAAGGTCTCTTGCATCCCGCCGTCACGCCAAAGCGGCCAGTTTAACGAGAGAGTTCGACCCGACCGTTGACCAGCGCGACGAAGATTCTCGCCGCCGGTGCGCGAATGCATCGAGATAAGCATTGCTATAGGCATAATCACTCTGACCGACATTACCCAACAAACCTGCCGTCGAGGAAAACAGGATAAAACAATCTAACGGTTCCCGGCTGGTTGCCGCGTCCAAGGCTTCCACGCCTCTCACCTTTGGTTTCAAAACGGCCGCAAAGTCTTCCGTGCTCTTGTTCCAGATTAATCCGTCTCGTAACTCGCCCGCCGCATGGATCACTCCTGCGAGCGCGCCGTACCGGTGCTTCGAATCGTATACGACTCGCTGGCACCTTCGGCCGTACTCACGTCCGCCCTCGACATAGACCGCGCGGTCACCAAGCCCTTCCAGAAACTGACGTTTGGCTTCATCTAGTTCCGAGCGTCCCACCAGAATCAGACGGGCGTCATATTTTTGCACCAGATGTTCGGCAAAGATCCTGCCTAATCCGCCAACGCCGCCGGTTACGATATACACTCCTCCGCGCCGCAGCGGAGTTTCAGTTGGCGGCCTGGCGGACAATTCTTCCAAGGTCCGCATTTCCCGCTTGCCTGCCAGATAGCGGATTTCCAACCGGTCATCACTCAGTTCCGCTAGTAAATCAACCGGCCTACAATCAGTCCCGACTGTCTTGAGACGCAGTTTCGGTTGTTCTTGTCGCAGACTCTTGGCGTAACCTGCCAGCGCCTCGTACACCGCTTCGCTTGCGGGATACTCGTAGACCAAAGGTATTGCCTTCCCACCTTTGAGCAGCGCCTGCACCAACCGGTGCACACTGTACAGTCCACGCTCCAGCGCTTCGTCCATGCTAACCCCTTGGCGTGACCACCGATGAATCACCCCGGCGAAGGGCACTTCCTGCACTAGCCGTGCATAATCCCCTGCATTTCCCCTTCGAATCGTGATGAGATTTCCGGCCTTCTCGTAAGATTCCCCCGCTACTACCCGCACCGTCACGATGCCGCGTCCCGCCAACGCCTCGGCCAAAGCGGGTTCTTCATCCAGCAGAAGCACTGGACCGTCAATCAGTGTCAGACCTTCCGTCAGCGGGTCCGATGTCCACGCCGGTCGGTAACACAAAAGTTCACCGGTGTTTCGCTCGAATCTTCGAACTCTCAGGCCGCCCAACCGCGCCAACACTTCCCCGCGCTCACCCAGCAACTTCACGTCGTACCGACGCGTACCGCCTTCCTCGCCTTCTACTCGACCATAAGCGTAACAGCGCTTGGGCAAAGCCTCCGGGCACTCCACCTCGTCCACCGCAAAGGGGATCTCGAGCTCTGTTCCTCCAGAACCGAGCACGGAAAGACTTTGCAGCGCCCCGTCGACCAGCGCCGGATGCAGGCGATACGTTTCGCCGACCCAGACCTCAGGCACTTCCAACAGGCTCCAAGCTTCCCCTGCCCCACAGCCAATCTCGCGGATTGCGCGAAATCCAGGCCCATACTCCAGACCTCGACCGGCAAGACCAGCGTACAGCTCTTCTGGCGAGATTATTTGGGGACACCGTGCCTGAATCGCATTTAGGTCCAACACCTCTTCCGCCAGACCTCCTGTCGTTTCCGCTTTGCCGTGGGCACGCACTTGCCCACTCGGAATTCGCAGCTCGAAGTGCGCACGTCCATCGCTCTCCGGGCGCAACTCCAGCTTCACCTCCGCGCCTTGCTCATCCGCAACCACCGGTTGCACCCATACGACCTGCCGCAATCGAATGTTCGCGTTTTCCAGGGCCAGGCTCGCGCCGGCTAAGGCGAGCTCCAAACTCGCGGCGCCGGGTAATACTTTTTGGCCATCGATCCTGTGATCCCGCAACACCACTTCATCGCCATGGAATTTGCTCCCGTACACCTGTGCTTTGAACGTTGACTCGTTCCGGTGGAGTAACGGATGCAATCGCACTTCCGGCAACGCCTCCTCGTCCCGACGCTTCAATGTCGTGGGCACCCAGTAGCGCTTTCGGCTAAAGGCGTATCCCGGCAAACTCACACGCCTCACTTCGATCCCTCTCCACAAGGCTTCCCACTCCACCTCTGCACCACTGACCCAGAGTCGAGCCAGTTGAGTTAGGTTCCGGTTGTCAATCAGGTTCTGCAGAAACTGGCGTCCTTCCGCTCCCGCCAAAACCGCTGCCGAGACACCGCGATCCTGGCGCGTATTGCCGCGAATGAAGTCGGTCGCGGGATCGTGTGCGACCAAAGAGTTCCAAACGCGGTCGCAACTCAGCCCATGAGGAAACAGTGAACGCGACCCGTTCCTCCAGCGGTTCACGGCCTACCTGGAGCGTGTAAGCGATCTCCTCCAGATCGGGGTGCTCGGCGTCGGCCGCCTCGCAACTAGAGAGCCAAGCGAGTAGATTTTCGGCCGCCCCAATCAGGCAATCTGCGTTCGCAGCCGAAAGGATAATCAATACCGGCGAACCTTCGAGAGTGGCTCGACGTGGACGGGAGTCGAGATACTCCTCGAGGATGAGATGCGCATTCGAACCGCCCGCGCCAAAAGAACTGACGCCCGCGCGGCGAGGATAGTTCACCATTTTCCCGTTTTCTTCGATCTTCGGCGACTTCCACGGCGACACCTCCTGCTGAACCGCAAATGGTGTCTCATCGAACGCGATGTGAGGATTCAATTCCTTTGAGTGGAGGCTCGGGACGAGCGTCTGATGCCGAAGTTGCAGGAGCACCTTTGTGAGCCCGGCAATACCGGCTGCGGCCTCGAGATGCCCGATGTTCGATTTCGCTGAACCAATCGCGCAGAACTGGCGCGGTAACCCAGACTTGGCGACCAGTTCTGGATGCCGCTCCTCCAAAACGCCACGGAATGCCTGAGTCAGCCCGGTGATTTCAATCGGGTCACCGAGCGAAGTACCAGTACCGTGCGCTTCGAGGAATGTAATCGTTCGAGGATCGATTTCAGCTTGCCGCAATGTTTGAGCAATTAACGCTGCCTGGGCATTCGGATTAGGAACGGTGTAGCCGTTGGTTTTACCTCCGTGATTGACGCTGGTAGCCTTGATGACGGCGTACAAATGGTCGCCGTCGGCAACAGCGCGGGACAATGGCTTGAGCAACACTGCCCCGACCCCTTCGCCTGGCACATAACCATCACCGGTCGCGCCGAAGCTCTTGCATCTTCCGTCGATCGCCGCAAAGCCGCCGAGAGCCAGGCCCACGTCTCTGGCCGGATGTAACAGTAAATTCACACCTCCCGCGATGACGTACTCACTCTCGCCCTTCCGAATGCTGTCACACCCAAGATGTATCGCCGTGAGCGACGACGAGCACATGGAATCGATTGCCATGCTCGGACCGGTCCAATCGAAGAAATAAGAAACGCGGTTGGCTATTGAGGCGTAGGAGGCATTGAGCGGCAATAGGTATCCGGGCGCCGAATTTTCAATACCGAGTAACTGATACTGGCCATACATGACACCGACGAAAACACCGACAGCTTTTTGGCCGAGAAACGATTTCCGGTAGCCGGCATCTTCGACTGTTCGCCAGACGGTTTCCAAGAAAAGCCGCTCTTGAGGATCCATCACCTCGGCTTCCCGGGGTAGAATTCGAAAGAACTCGGCGTCGAATTTGTCCACGTCTTTGAGAAATCCGCCCCATCGATTGTAAGTCTTCCCGGGACGGCTTGGCTTTGGGTCAAAATACCGTTGATAATCCCAGCGCTCCTTTGGCACCTCGACAATACAATCGCGGCCGGCGACGAGATTCTGCCAAAATTCATCGGGACTATCCGCCATCGGAAAACGACCGAATAGCCCGATGATCGCGATGTCGTCGGTGGCACCTGGCGGAGCTATGCGCTGCGACGAAACTGTGGTCGCTGACCGCATCCGCGCGGGTGCGCTACTGGCCGCAGGGGAATTCTCCGCTTTCTTCTTATCTCCCAGTTCTCCCAGCCGTTTTCCGTGGTGCGCGACGAAATAGCCTCCGAGCGCTTCCAAGGTCTGATATTCGAACAACAGGGTTTTTGACAGCGGCCCAAACTCTTGCTCGAGCCGTTCGGTGAACGTCACTATCAGGATCGAATCGACCCCATATTTCTCGAGCGGCTCCCACGGCTGAATCCGATCAGCAGGGATCTTGGTCAACTGCGAAAAGCGCTGCTTGAGCAGGCCAACGGCGTCGGCCAGGTCGGGTTCGGAGCCGTTTCCGTCACCGGCGGGACTATGGCGAAGGGATGCGGCTTCCGGACCGTCCAAAGCAACGCTCCTCCGCTCGATCCGGGCCGGCATCCCCGCATCTGTAAGGAAGAGCCCGGCGATCTGCGGCTCGCCGGCGCGCAAAGCAGTTTCGAAAATCTGAAAGCCCGCGGCCGTATCGAGCGGCGCCAACGATTTCATTTTTAGCGCCGCCAACTCCGCTGAGATCTTCATGCCGCCTTCCTGCCAGAGCGGCCAGTTAATCGATATCGTCCGTCCGTGTCGGAGCTGCTGGATGCCCAGCATTTCCCTGCTCCGGGCAAATGCGTCCAGGAATGCATTTGCATAGGCGTAATCGGCTTGTCCCACGTTGCCGGCAAGTCCCGCCAAGGACGAGAAAAGCGCAAAAAAATCGAGCGGCTCGCCGGCAGTCACTTCGTCGAGCCATAACGCACCGTGCACTTTGGGCCGGAGCACTGCCCAGGCATCGTCAGTGCTCTTGTTCCACAAGAGCGCGTCCCGGATCACTCCCGCCGCGTGAATGATTCCGTGCAGCGCTCCGAAGCGTTCTTTGCCAAGTTCAACACATCTTACCACATCGTCTCGTTGCGAGACATCGCCCTGCACGTGCAAGACCTTCGCGCCGGCCCGCTCCCACTCACGAATCCTGGCCGTCGTCGGCTCGCTCAACACAGAGCGGCTAAGCAAGAGAAGCCGTGCTCGGAAATGCTTCGCAAGATATTCTGCAAACAACTGTCCCAAAGTTCCGGTTCCACCGGTGACAAGATAGACGCCCTGCTCCCGCAACGGCAACGGATGCGAAGGCTCGGGTGTGAACGTTTCGATCATCCGCACGGTCCGGGCGCCACCCGACCAACGAATTTCGACCTCGCTATCGGAGCACCGCAATTCTTGAAGGACTGCCGCCACATCGCAGCCGGTCAGGGCCTTCATCCGCAATTTCGGCTGCTCTTGAACCAGAGTCCGAATGTACGCGTGCAGCGCCTCGTAGGCCGGCTGACTGCCTGAGGGATAAACGAATAAAAACGGGAGATCCTGGGTTACGCCACGCCGCACCAGAACCTGGGTCAATAGGTAAATCGACCCGAAGCCGCGCTCGACGCAGGTTTCAATGTCGAGGTCAGGCCTCGCCCAACGATGCAAAATGTAATCAGGTGTTACCTCCTGAATCAGACGTTTGAAATCCGCCTCTTCATGCGGCCGGATTTCAACTGCCGCGTCGCTCCGTTGATAAGCCGATCCAGCTTTCGCGCGGACGACATTCAACGTCGGAACCATTGTTCGAATCTGTTCCGCAAATGCCGCATCATCATCGAACATCAACATTGTTCCGTGCAACGCTGCGCCATTTTCTGGCGGTAGCGGCCGGTTTCTCCAACGCGGCCGAAAATAAGTCAGGACCGGCGGCGTTGGCTCGATCGACCGCACTGCGAAGTCGTCGATGACGACCAGTTCGTGCCCTTGGTCATCAAGCACAGCAACACGATACTTTTGCTCGCCGCTCTGCGTCGTCGTTAAGGTGACATGCGCAAAACAGGGAGAACTCAATCGGCTGAATGCGAGCCGGCGTAGCGAGAAAGGCACGGACCCGGCCTTCTTCGCGGATAAAACCGCCGCGGTCTGAAACGCGCCGTCGAGGAGGTTCGGTAGTAAGGTAAACTAGCTCTCCCAAGTCGAATATTCTGGCTTGAGCTGCAGGTATGCCAAGGCTTCCTGGTCTTCATAATGGATCCGCGAAATAACTTGGAAAGCTATCTCCATAATGGAGGCCTCCTCGTGCGAATTGTTCGTAGAGCGCCGCAGCGCCGAGTTGTTCTGGGCAACGTTGTCGTATCGCGGACAAATCAACCAAGCGCTCTGCAAAATCCACCGCCGTCCGCGCCAAACCCTGGGCGTGCACAGCGCGTGCACCTTCCTCAGTAGTTATCTGGAACGCGATGGCGTCGCGCTCCTGTTTGAGCAGCAGATGCACTTCGCGCGACCGCTCAACCACCAGCGGTCGCAACCAAACCACATCTTCGAGTTGAACTGCATCGCAGCCAGTTACTTCCCGCACCGCAGCGATCGCCATTTCCAGCATCGCCGAGCCCGGCAGCACACACTTCTCCAGCACGCGATGGTCGCGCAAATAAGATGCCTCCGCCGACAGGCGCGTAGTAAAACGAAGACCGCCAATCGTCGAAGTATTCCGATGCAAGAGCGGATGCAAGTGTTCCACCCCCGTGAGGACTTCGGCATTTCCGCTGCTGCAGGGTTGAATCCAGCAGCGTTCCCGCGCAAATGGATAGACCGGCAATGGGATCCGTCGAGGAATGATTTTGTCGTAGAACGACCGCCAGTCGATTTCCGCCCCCTGCACCCAGGCTCGGGCAAGATCCTCTAGCGGAGCAGAACCAGCCGAGTGTGCCCCCGCGCCAATATCCTGCCGTAGCACGGTCCCTTGATAGAGCCCCGCAATCGGCGATTCACCTCGCAGGAATGAGACGAGCTTCGCATGCAGCTCGCTCAGATCTGAAACCACGATCGCGAGTCTTTCCGCCATGGCGTCACGGCCGACCTGCAAGGTGTAAGTAAGGTCGGCAAGGCAGAGGTCAGTGCGAATAGGGATCTCTGTTCCGAGCATCCCGCCGGTCGTCGGCACAAGGTGTTTTCTCAACTGCTCGGCCCGCTGTCGCAAAGCTTCGTCCGTCTTCGCCGATAAAACGATGGCTTGGCGCTGCGCCACGGCCGCTCCATCCGGCGACGATACGGGTGTTGGGTATTCCTCGAGAACCACGTGTGCGTTCGTGCCACTGTAGCCAAACGAACTGACCGCCCCGCGTCTCGGCCGGCCAGTCCGCTGCTCCCATGGGCGCAGTCGCGTATTCACGAAGAATGGAGTGTTTTCAAAATCGATGCGTTCGTTTGGTTTCTCGAAGTGGATCGATGGCGGGATTTGTGCGTTTTCGAGCGACAGGAGCACCTTGATCACACCCGCAAGCCCCGCAGCGAACGATGTGTGCCCAATGTTGGATTTCACCGAAGCGATCGCACAGAAGTGCCTTCGGTCGGTGAAGGCTCGAAAGGCGTCCGTCAATGCGCGCACCTCAACAGGATCGCCCAGCAAAGTGCCCGTGCCGTGCGCTTCGACAAAGTCGATCTCTTCGGGATTCACCCCGGCCCGGCGATAAACCTCTTTCTCGAGTTCGGTCTGCGATACGGCACTCGGCGCGGTGATCCCATTCGTCTTGCCGTCCTGGTTGATTCCCGATCCCTTGACTATTCCGCGGATGTAATCGCCGTCCTGGATCGCCTTCACCAGCGGCTTTAGGATCACGACTGCGACCCCTTCGCTCAGGGCAATTCCGTCGGCACGATGATCAAAGGGACGGCAACGACCATGTGGAGACAGCATCTGCATTTTGCTCGTCGTAACGATCTGATCGGCATCCAGGATGAGGTTGATTCCGCCCACCAGCGCCATTTCGCAGTCGCCAGCCTGTATACTGCGGCAAGCCTGATGCAAGGCCACCAGCGATGAAGAACACGCCGTATCGAGCGAGATGCTCGGACCTTTGAGGTTCAGCAGATAGGAAATCCGCGCCGCGAGAATCGATGAAGTCAGTCCGATTCCGGCGAAGGCCGACTGGGACAAGGCCGGATTTACGCGACGAACAATGGCGCCGTATTCGCCGACCGCGGCCCCAACGAACACCCCACACTTGACGTTCGAAAGCGACTTGGCCGAATACCCGGCGTTCTCAAATGCCTTCCACGACTCTTCGAGAAAGATTCGCTGCTGCGGATCCATCACCTCGGCTTCGGCGTGAGCCAGATTGAAAAACAGCGGATCGAACTTGTCTACATCGTCAATAAACCCAGCCCATTTGCAATAGGTCTTGCCTTCGGCGTTTGGATCAGGATCGAAGAAACGGCTGACATCCCAACGTTCACCGGGCACCTCAGTGACACTATCCACACCTTCCACAAGATTGCCGCCAGAACGCATCCAGATCAGGTGCGCCGGGCAGCCGGCAGGACATGCCGACAATAGCGATCGCCGTGCTGTTATCCGGTGACGATGCCGCCGCTTGGACGGGTTTCACGCCGAGATGCGGCCCGTCGGCAGCCGCCTCGTAAAGATCTGCGTCAAAGCAACCGGTCCCGGCTTCTGTCCGCTCGCGGAAGAAACTGGGATTCGCTAGTTTCGCGCAGTCGAATCTTGCCTGACTCCATCTCCGGCAATGGCATGTTTGGTGGCGACTCCGGCGGAGTGATCGGCCCCGTGCGACTCAGGTTCCCGGATGTCGTTATCCGATTCTTCTTCACCAACTCGGTGACATTCGCACTCAAAGCATCCAGGCAGACATGGTCGTAAACAACAGATGCATCGAGATGCAGGCCAAACGTGCGATTGACACCATGAATGAACTCGACACCGGAAACGGAATCGAGTCCCAGATCTCGAAAGCTCGCCTGCGGGCCGAGTGCATCCGGTTCCAGGTGGAGCGTCTCGCACAAGCTCTTGGTAAGGTAGCGGCGAACGTCCTCATCAACGGAGAACCCCGCCTGAGACAACAGTCGCCATGCGTTCGGCCGGTTCCAGCCGAAGCTGAGTCAGATCCGGGTTCTCCGGAGAGTCCGCCTCCCCTGAGGGCACCATTGCCTTCGGCGGTGTCAGGCTCTTCAGTCGAACTCGACCATTGGCTGACGGTGGATTTGCGGGAGCGGATGGTATTGATGGCGGCGGAACCGTTGCCGTGTTCTCTGATTTCGGGTCCCGGATGAACTGCGCAATCCGACGTTTTACTTCAGGGTTGCCAAAGGTTTCCGCATGCATTTGCAACTCTTCAGCGAGGATCGCGGGAAGTTGCTCCAATTTCCGGCGCGCTAGCGCATGCTTCAGCGTTTTCAGGGTGTATGCGGGTTTCTCCGCCAGAGCCCGAGCCGTGACGAGAGCTTCGTCGAAGACCTGGGCTTGAGGCTTAAATACCACGTTCGCGCTACGCTGCATTAGATCTACGCCGCGATAAGTCCCTGCGGTCATCATCATCTCGGTCGCTAGCGCTTCGCCGAATTTTTCGCGAAGGATAAACGTTGCGCCAAGCCCCGGAGTAAACCCGTATTTCGCAAAAACCGCGCTATAGAGAGCTTCCTGGGCCATGAACACGATGTCGGCGTACAGGCCGAAGACGAGGCCGCCACCCGAGGCATGCCCCTGGATTGCCGCAATTACCGGGACGCGACACTGGAGAAATCCTTTAAAGATGAATTCAAGGTCCGCAAAGTTTCGGACCTGATCGGACAGCGTCATCAACTCGTCACGGGTACCGCCCATTGAGAAGACGTTGTCGCAACCGGTCACCAGGACCGCTTTGATCGCCTCATTGCGTTCTATCTCCGCAAAGCTCGCCATCAGACCTTTCAGAATGGCCGGCGTAAACATGTTGCGGTTCTCGCGGTCCTGCATCCGCACGATGGCGATATCGCCTTCGATGAGTTCCAGTGTGACTTCGAGGTGCGGTTCGAAGTGGGGTACAGACTTCATCCAATGCGTGAGGGACGCCACAGCAGCGGCAGGCGGTGGAGCTGTCGCACTGGAGACGGCTTTCGCCGGCTCAATCGGCGGCTGCAGGCGCGCGCCCGGATAGCTTCCATACCAGTAGCGCTTCTTCAGAAACGGGTATCCCGGCAATGGAATGCGACGCGGCGATGTTCGCGGATAAAATTGGCGCCAGTTGATCTCCTCCCCTCCTACCCAACGACTTGCAACGGTTTCGAGGTCGATGCGGTTCGCAGTCTCAGCGACATTGCCGCTCTCGAATTCCGGTGAGGTCGTCAAGGCGCCCTTACGCACACTACCGCGATAAATCCCAGCTCCAGCCGCACCAGTTTCGATAAACCGCGCCAGATGCTCCCGGAGTTCATCCAGACCCGTCACCACGAAGGCAAGCCGTTCCTCCATAGGTTCACGGGCGACCTGCAATGTATAGGCAATGTCTTCGAGATCCCCAATTTCTTCCGAATCCCCCTGGCGCAGGTAGGTGAGCAGATTAACAGCGGCCTGCTTCAACTGGGAGTCCCCTCGGGCCGAGAGCAGGATCACAACCGGTTCTTTAGACGAGCCTGTCTCATCGCGCCTCAGGCACCCGATGGTTATACTCTTCGACGACAAGGTGGGCGTTCGATCCCCCTGCGCCAAAGGAGCTGATGCCGGCTCTGCGCGGACATACGATGCCGTCTACCGTCGACTGCGCCCAGTTGCCAAGGGTCTGCTGCAACAGAAATGGGGTTCGGGCAAAATCGATGTTCGGATTAATCGACTCGGCATGCAGCGACGGTAACAGTTGCCGGTGACGCATCTGGAGCAGAATCTTCGTCAATCCAGCGACTCCTGCCGCCGCCTCCAGGTGACCTATATTGGATTTCACCGATCCCAGCGCACACCATGGTCTCCAGGAGGCGGGAGTGGCTTCGCCGTTGCGTTCCCGCAACAGCTCGGAGAATGCTTTGGTCAAGCCATCGACTTCGATCGGATCGCCCAGTTTCGTCCCGGTCCCATGCGCTTCGATGTAGCTGATCGATCGAGGATCGAGATCCGCTTTCCGGAGCGTTTGCATGATGACTTCCGCCTGCGCCGCCGGATTGGGTACGCTGAAACCATTCGTGCGTCCTCCATGGTTGATCGCGGAAGCTTTGATGACTCCGTAAATGAAATCGCCATTCTTCTCGGCCTGATCCAGCGACTTGAGCACGACCGCGCCAACACCTTCACCGGGCACATAGCCATCGGCTTGCGCGCCGAAGCTGCGGCACTGACCCGTGGGAGAAAGCATTCCGAGCGTGCAGGCATTGACGAATTTCGATGGGTTCAGATGGAGATTTACGCCACCGGTGAGAGCAACTTGACATTCGCCACTCCGGAGACTTTCGCACGCCAGATGAATCGCCGAAAGCGAAGCCGAACACGCCGTGTCCACCGGTAAGCTAGGGCCTCGAAAGTTAAAATAATAGGAAACGCGGTTCGCGAGTGACCATTCGCCGGAATGATCTACCCGCGTCGGCTGTTTGGCGTTCCGCAATACTCCAAGCAGTTGATACGAGTTGTGGGTGACGCCGACGAAGACTCCGACTTTTTCTTGCTCTTCCTTGCGCAGCCAGCGAGATAGCTGGCTGCGGGCGTAGCCTGCATCCTCGAGCGCGTGCCAGGCGCTCTCCAGGAAGAGCCGCTCCTGAGGATCCATCGTCTCCGCTTCCGCAGGTGAAATACCGAAAAACTGAGCGTCAAACTCGTCGGCGCCTTCGACGAACCCGCCCCACTTGCAGTAGAGTTTACCCTGAGCAGCCTTTGCCGGATCCGGATCGGTAGAGATCCTCTTCTTCCCAACGGCCCGGAGGAATTTCACGGACGGAATTGTGCCCTTGCCGCAGGTTGGACCAGAAAGCCGTTAGATCACCCGCATCAGGGTACCGGCCTGAAATTCCGATAATCGCAATGTCGCAAGACGCAGTACGGAAAGATTCTTTGGAAAGTCTGGGAGGACTGGCAACCGCCGGGCCAACTGCCGCCCACTCCACTGCAGGTAGGTTGGATGCCTGGGGTTCCGGTTCATCTTCATCTTTAAACAATGCCGCCAAATCAGCGCGATGTGCTTGGACCAGATACCGGCTGAGGGCCCCGGCGTTCGGATATTCGAAAAGCAGTGTCTTTGAGAGATCGGGAAGATCTTCCGCGATTCGCCCGTTGAACTTCGTGATCAGGATCGAATCGAGGCCGTATTCTGAGAAAGCGGTGCCCGCTTCGAACCGCTCTACTGGAAGTTGCAGCAAGTCAGACACCAACGTTTTCACGTAGGCTTCCGTGCGCGCATAAAGACTCCGCTCATCGAGTGCGGGCTCTGGCGCTCCCTTTTGCAGGGAAGTTGCTCCGTACATCCGTGCGATCCGGCGGAGAAGCGTTTTTCGATTTCCGTAACAAAGGAGCCCTGAACCTGTGGGCAGGTGCGCTGATTGCTCCAAGAGGTAAATCCCCTGCTCAGCCGCGAGCGCCGGCAACCCAGTGAGTTGCAACGTCTGCTCCGCACGTGTCTGCGCTTCCTCAATCGAGAGACCGGCAACAATGCCTCCGTCACGCCACATCTGCCAGTTGATCGCCATCGTCCGGCCGCTGCGGAGACCCCGGTCTCGAAGTTCTTCCCGTCGACTCGCGAACTCGTCCAGGAACCGGTTGGCAAACGCGTAGTCGGACTGACCCGCCTCCGGTAGCACCGACGCTATTGAAGAACATAATAGGAAAGCATCTAACGGCTCCGTCGCCAGCGCCTGGTCGAGGTTCAGCGTACCACAAACCTTGGCAGCAATGACCTGACGCAAGTCGTCGAGTCGCTTGTGGAGGAGAAAACTATTGCGCAGCATCCCTGCGGCGTGAATCACACCATTGACTGTGCCGAACCGCGCTTTTGCCTGGCAAATAGCCTCGATCACCTCCTCGCGCCGTGTGACATCGCCCCGCAGATACAGCACCTCGGCACCTCGACTTCTGAGTTGTTCGATCCGAGCCGACTGATCGGCCGTCAATTCCGATCGGCCTAGCCAAATAAGACGCGCTTGATAGTTTCGCGCTAAATGCTCCGAGAAAATCCGACCGAGCCCACCTGCCCCGCCCGTGATTAAATAGACTCCATTCGCGCGAAACCAGCCGATCCCATCGTTTTGCGGTGACGGTTCCACCAATGTCTTCACCTCGCGCTGACCTTCCCGAAACCGGACTTCCCGCGCGCCGTCACGTCTTATTACTTCGTCAATGAGGACGCCGTCCGCACCTTCCGTAATGACCGTGCGCACACGAACCTTCGGGTTTTCCTGTGCGACAGTCTGCAGGAAAGCACTGATCGCCGTCACCTCGGGCGGTGCATCTGATCCATGGACAAATAGAAGACGGATCTCTGATGTCGGGCTGGTGCGGATCACGCTTCTAGACAGGCAATGCACAGCCTCCACACCAGGCGCCAACCGCTCCTCAGTCGAGCCAGATCCGGCGCTCCAGCGAAAGACGATCAGTTGCGGCGATCCCCTCTCCAGCAAACGCGCGTAGTCTTCTTCGTTATTGACGCGCAACCTGACAAGGCTTCCAGATCTTTGATATGCCTCTCCGGGGATCACCCGCAGCAGCCTCGCTCCAGGTAATCGAACCGCGAGACTGCGAGCGAGTTCTTCACCCTCATCGAACACCAGCACATCCTCAGGAAGCGCTTGCGTCTCGGATGCAGACGAAGGCGCGAGCTGCCACATCGGTCGCAGCGAGAGGTATTCGTTCTCCGGCGGAGGGGAAACTTCGTGCGACGGATGCAACGGCGGCACGTCCGCCCAATAACGTTCGAGCGTGAACGGATAAGTTGGAAGCGATAGTCGGCGGCAAGATTCGCCACGATGGAGGGCCTGCCAATCGATGTCGTAGCCCTTCACATAAAGGCGGCCAAGAGCCAGGAGTTTTTCCCGATACTCATCCCTGTTTTCCACACTCAGGGACTCCAGTTCACTCAGCAAAGCGCGTTGTACTTCGCGATACAAAACGATGTCGGCGGCGCAGATCTGTCCTGATTCCCCGGAAAGGGGACTGGGAGGCATCTCGCCGGAAAGCAGGTCCCCGATCGCCTGGCGCAGCTCCCTCACTGAGCTCACTACCAGTGCAAGGCGTCTCTCAAAGTGACTACGTCCGAAATTGAGCGTGTAGCTGATGTTCTCAAGCGACGCTTCTCGGTTATCGGCGCGATCCAGCCATCCGGCGAAATCTTCCAGCCGTCGCCGCAGCGACCAGTCTGTTCGTGCCGAAAAAGCCACCAGGCAGGAGGGCTTTCGCAGCGAAGACAGAGGCGCCAAATTGGGAGGTTCTTCGATGACCATGTGCGCATTGGTTCCGCTAAACCCGAACGAGCTCACAGCCGCCCTTCGCGGACGGTCGAGAACCCGTTCCCACGGCGTTAGAAGGCGGTTTACGTAAAATGGGCTGCACGCAAAATTGATTTCCGGGCTAGTCCGCGCAGCATGCAATGATGGAGGCAACTGCCCGTGCTTGAGCGAAAGCAACACCTTAACCACACTTGCCGCAGCGGACGCCATCAGCGTGTGGCCAATGTTTGTCTTAACCGAGCCGACCGCACAGAACCCCGTCTTGTCCGTGAAGTGAAGAAACGCATCGGTCAGCGCTCCGATCTCGATCGGATCCCCAATCTTCGTCCCGGTGCCATGACATTCGACATAGGTGACCGTCTCCGGATGAATCCTGCACCGCTCGTAAATCTCCGTTGCCAACGCGGTTTGGGACGGCCCGCTCGGCGCGGTAATTCCATTCGTTTTGCCGTCTTGGTTGATCGCCGAGCCACGGATAATACCGTAAAGATGGTCGCGGTCGCGCGTCGCATCCTCGAGGCGCTTCAAAACTATTACTGCCGCCGCTTCGCCAGGAACAAAACCGTCAGCCCCTTCGGCAAAAGTCTTGCATTTCCCTCCCGCCGACAGCATCTCGGTCTGGCTCGCCAACACATGAAAACGGGGCGTGCTCATGAGCGCCACACCTCCCGCCAGCGCCATATCGCTGGTGCGGAGCCGAAGACTTTCGCACGCCAGATGAATCGCGACTCCCGAAGATGAGCATGCTGTATCGATTGCGAGACTGGGTCCCTTCAGATTGAGCCAGTAAGAAATGCGTGAGGCGAGAATCGCCGGTGCCATGCCCATGAACGAATAGGCTTCGCCGTCCCGACCCGACCGCCGCAACACATGCTCGTAATCGCCTCCCGAGCAACCGACGAAAACCCCGCAACGCGCCCCATTGAGTTCGCGATTGCCATAGCCCGCATCTTCCAGTGCTTTCCAACTTTCCATCAGAAAAAGGCGATGCTGCGGTTCCATCAACTGCGCCTCGTGCGGCGAAATATTGAAGAAGAGCGGATCGAATTTATCGATTTCAGAGAGGAAACCGCCCGATTTGCAATAGCTGCGTCCCGGAACCCCGCGTTCTTCGCTGTAAAACTCATCGAGACTCCAGCGGGAAACTTCTTTCACCGAGTCTTTCCCTGCCGCCAAATTCGCCCAAAATTCCTCAACGTTCGCGGCCTCCGGAAAACAGCCGGACATGCCCACAATAGCGATAGGCACGTACGAATCATCGCGTTCGGAGACAACGAATGATTCCCGTACTTCGGCATCCGGCACGGTGATGGCACAAGGGCGAACCAGACCAAGCTCCGATTCTTTCGGATTCGTGGGCGTCGTTGCGTCACCCGCAGGGCTCTCTACTGCCGAGGGTTTATCGCCCGGATCGCTACTATCCTTATCGCCAACGACAAAGCGCTTCGCCCCAGGAAGGTGCGTGCGGATGATCGCGTCATAAGCTGACACGATGCGTTCGCTCAGACTCCGCGTCGTTGAGTAGTTGAACAGATCCACCGGCCGAAGTTGCAATCCGAGCGCTTGATTCAGCGCCTCAACGACTGTCACGCCAACGATCGAATCGATTCCCAGGCGGTCGAACGTCGTGTCGGCGGAGAGATCGAACGCCTCCAAATGCAACACCTTCCGTAACACCTTAGAAACGTGCTCTTCGACCAGAGCCTGCAAGTGTTCCCGATCATCTGCCGTGTTTGTCGCGGCCGCAGCACTGGATAGAGGCGGGACAACGCAAGTGACGCTTCTCAGGATCTATAACAGACTTCGCTGTTCGCTCAGTTGGAGGCGTTGCTTTTGAACCCGTCGCCATCGGCACGCGGCAATCCGAATTCTCGACAAGAAAGCTGCCATCGCTCTCCGCCAGCAGAAAGCTTTGATACTTGCCGACACCGCTCGCTTCCGATTCTTCCGCGGTGACGATCTGACAGAACCCCTCTTCGAATAGCGCCCGTTTCCATTGATCGCGACTCAATACCGGCGCATTGGGCAGGCGTCTCTGGCCATCCTCGAAATGCCACCAACCGTCAAGCAAACCATAGGTCAAGGTGTTAAACGCAGTCACCTCGGTAAACTCGATCAAGGTCAGGAGACCATTCTGCTTGAGGAGACCCTTCAGGAATTGCAAGCTGCGGCGCAAATTACTGGCGACGTGCACCGCATTGGCTGCCAGCACTAAATCAACACTTTCTTCGCTGAGCCCTTGCTCAGCGAGATCGCGTTCCAAATCAATCACTGCAAACCGCATAAACGGAAACCGGTCCGCGAAGTGCCTTTGAAAATGCGCCTTGAAACCTGTCGATACGTCTGAATAGACATAGTCGATCTGCGCGCCGTGTCGCTCCAACGCCGCAGCAACAAATTCGGTCGTGCTGCCCGTGCCTGCACCAACCTCTACCACGCAAAGCTTTTCGCCCGGCGGCAGGTCGGCAAGGCGGATGACAACTGCACGTTCCAGAGCGAAAGCAGCGAGGCGATTGAAATAATCGGCAAGGGTTGTTCCTTTGTAGATCTTCTCGACCAGCCGCAACGAACCGCCGGGGAACATCACCTGCGTCGCCGCCGTCGCACCGCGCAGCACTTCAGGCAAGGCTTCAACGCAAGTCGCCAGCAATTCCGCATGTCCGGCAAATTCCGGGTAAGTCGCTGAATAGCTTCGGTTCAGACGCGCGAATGTTTCAGGCGACGTCGCGGATTCCGGGCCATCCAGGGCCTGCGTGACCCGCCACCCTGCGACGGTCGATTCGATAAAGCCGGCCCTCGCCAACACCCCGATCAAAGCGGCGTAAAGCCGCTTGTGTCGCGGAATCACCTCCAGACGCCGCTCCAGGTAGTTCAAATCTAGAAGATTTCCCGGCGCCGGGATCAAGGATCGCCTGGAAAGTTGGCTGGCGAGTGCGAACCAGCCAAGCCGATCCAGTTCAGCAAGGCCCTGCAGTTCGCGTTGGACGGCCTCTGCGTCGGGATTTAGTTTGTTCGCCTCGGTGCTCGAGATGGCTTGCTTCAGCTCCTCGAACACGGACCGTTGCCTGACAGAATGTACGATTTTTCGGCGGTCATAATCGACACCGAGCTCCTTCAAAAGCGGGGCGGAAGCTCGAACGACGGCTAGTTGCGGCACTCGATGCGCGAGGATCCGCTCTACCGCTTCCATGCCTTCCGATACTTCGATTGAACCCATTCCCTGCTCTGCCAGGGCGGTACGGTAGCGATCGCTGGCAACGATGCCGACGCTTCCCCAGTAGCCCCAATTGACCACGTAAATGGGCAGACCGAGCAATTGACCGGCCCACCGCGCATAACTGTCCGCAAACACGCTGGCAGCCGCGTAGTTGCTCTGACCGGTGTTGTTGCCGAACGACTGCACCGACGAGAACACCATTAACCAGTCTGCTTCGATATCCTTCGCAGCACGGGCCAGTACTGCCATGCCTACAGCCTTGGGAGCGAGCGCAGCCAGAAAATCCTCTTCCTGCATTCGCTCAAAGCGCCGGTCGCGCAGCACCAGGGCAGAATGCACCACTCCATGAATCCTGCCCCACCGAGTCCGCACTGCAGCAAACGCGGAATCCACTTGAGGCTGGTCGGTCACATCAGCCTGGAGATAGATCACTTCCCCGCCCAACGAGGCTGTAGCCTGCAGTTTTTGTTCGATCTCTTGATCTAACGACCTGCGACCAATCCACGCTATTCGTGCCCCGTAATTTCGAATCAAATGCTCGCTTAACGAACGCCCGATACCGCCGGCGCCGCCGACTATTACATACACTCCGCCGCGCCTCAACGCGCTGAGCTTAACTTGAGGCGTATCGACCGGCCAAAGCGCCAATTCGTACCGGTGTCCGTCCCGCCAAACCACTTTCGGGCTTTGCCGGTGCGCCGGTTCATTCTCAATGGCCGCCACTGCTGATGCGACGGTCTCAGGCGTGACGTCTCCGACGTCAATGCAGACCGTCTCCACCTCTGGATATTCGCGACCCAACGACCCGATCAGCCCCGACACCGCAGCGCAATAGGGTTCGCCCTGTTCGCTCGACATTAGCATCGCACTTCCCCGGGTGACTACTTTGAGCCGAAGGCCAGCCTCCCACCAGCCTTTGTGCTGCAGGGCCTTAATCATCCGGAACAGGGCCAACACGCCTCGCTCTTGACCCCGCCGGACCCGATTGAGTTCATCCCCACCGTCTATCCGTCCAGTGATGAAATAGATCAAATCCGGCTGCGGCAGATTCTGCAACGTATCCAACCACGCATCGGGATTGTCGGCGTGCACCTCCCGGATTGCCTCCTTGCGCTGACTCGTATCCAGAGTAAGGCGAATCTCGTTCGACTGCGGATGCTTGCTCTTCAGCCTGGCCTCGAGCAGCGTCGGCTCACCCGAAACGAGCCAGACCTCCCGGGCGGTCGGGTTTTCGGCACCCAGAGTAGGTTTCTCGACCCAACTCGGGGCAAAGCAGATGTCGGCCAACAGGTCCCGTGCCGCGCGCGTGAGATAACCAGAGAGCCTTACGCAAACGCGCCCCTGGTCGTCAACGAGCACGACCTCGGCACCGGTCTCCACACGGCCTCGAACGTGTACAAACATTTTCTCGGCAAACCTGCCGAGCACTTCGACACGCTCGACACTAAACGGAAGCCGCGGCTCAGTGTGCACCTTGCCGTCGGCAAGCATCCCGGCCGCAGCCACCTGCAGGGCACCATCGAGGAAACCTGGGTGCAACGCGTAAACGTCTAATTCGGCGAGACCATCAGCAGGGATTCTGAGTTCTCCGAGCTCTTCGTCAACCCCGAGCCAAAGTCGCTCGACGGTGCGGAACCAGGGACCGTAGACCAGACCCGCCTGAGCGAATCGCTGATAAACTGTCTCTCGTTCGAACTCCCGTCCAGACTGTCGCCGTAACGCATCGAGATCCAACCGCTCGGCTGGCGCGGGACCATCCATGTAGCGCACCTCGCCTTGGGAGTAAATTACCGGTACGGAGTCGTGACGACTCTCCACCGTGAATCGAGTCAGGCCGCCTTCCTGGCGCAACCTCACATAAACTTCGAGTGCAACGTTCCCGGCTTTCAACGGCCGTAACCAAACAACCGAACAAAGCATCACATGTCGACCTGGTGACAGCGCTTGCGCCGCCTCATAAACCATCTCCAGGTGCGCAACGCCAGGCAAGATCGGTCGCCCGCTAACCTGGTGCTCCGCCAATACCCGTTCGTCCGGATCGAACCGTTTCACGAACAGACCACCGGCCTCCCAGTTGGGAACGGGTTCGTCCAGCAATGGACCAAACGCCCCTTTTGGCCGCACTGCTAGACGGTTTTTGGTTGAGTTGAACCAAAAAGCGCGTCGCTCAAATGGGTAAGTGGGCAACGAGACCCGGCGCTTGGTCTCTCCTTGATGCAAGTTGTTCCAATCGATCTCGGCACCCATTATGTAATCCGCCGCCAACCGACGCAGCTCTTCGAGATACAGGTCTGGACGGCCAGAATTCAGCCGTGACCATTCCGCTCTCCCCGTCCGAAAATCGGTACCTGAATCCGCGGCGTTACCCAACGAATTCCAATTCCGCGCGCTGGTTAGGTAATGGCTCGGCATCTCGCCCGCGAGCACGCGCTGCAAGCTCTCACGCAACTCGCTGAGCGAACTCACCACGAGCGCGCACCGATTCTCGAAGTGGCTCCGACCGGCGTTGAGCGTATAGCTGACTGCTTCAAGCGTCGTCGCGGCATCGGTCGAAGTATCCAACCACTCGGAAAGCATCTCCAGACGTTGGCGTAGCGCGGTCTGCGTCCGTCCCGACAACGTGATGAGGTAGGCCGGTTTGAGTTCGGACGCCACGATGGAAATAGCAGGCGCCTCTTCAATGACCAGGTGCGCATTGGTTCCACTGAAACCGAACGAACTCACGGCCGCTCGCCGAATCTGACCCTCAGTCCGTCTCCATTCGCGCAGTTCTCGATTCACGAAAAACGGGCTTCCAGCGAAGTCTATGTGCTCATTTGTATGCTCGCAGTGCAGCGTTGGCGGCAATTCTCCATGCTTCAGCGCCAGCAGTACCTTGATCACGCTTGCAACACCCGCCGCGGAAAGCGCATGGCCGATATTCGATTTAACCGAGCCAACAGCACAGAAGTTGGTTTTGTTAGTAAAGTGACGGAACGTGTCGGTCAATGCATCAATCTCGATCGGGTCGCCGAGCTTCGTACCAGTTCCATGGCATTCGACATAGCCGATCGTCTCCGGATTGACATCAAACTTCTCATAGATCCCGGTCTCGAGCGCGGTCTGCGACGGGGCGCTTGGCGCTGTAATCCCATTCGTTTTCCCGTCCTGATTGACGCCGAAACCACGGATGATGCCGTGAATGCGATCGCCGTCGCGCAAGGCGTCGTCGAGCCGTTTCAGGACCAGCACACCAACACCTTCGGCTGGCACAAAACCGTCAGCCTCCTGCGCAAACGCCTGGCAACGTCCAATGGACGACAACATGCCCAACCGGCTTGACCAGATATGGAAACGCTCTGTGCAAATCACAGTCACCCCGCCCGCCAGCGCGAGTTCAACCGTGCGAGCACGCAGCGCTTCACACGCCAAATGGATGGCCACAAGAGATGACGAACAGGCTGTGTCGATGGCCATGCTCGGCCCTTTGAGATTGAGATGATATGCGATCCGGGCTGAAAGGATTGCCGACGCGTTGCCCAGAAACGCGTGAGACTCCGCCCAGTCGCCCGCCGTACGCAGCCTGTGCTCGTAGTCGCTCGCACCGCAGCCCACAAATACGCCGCAACGCACCGCGTCAAGGCCACGATCTGAATAGCCTGCGTCTTCCAACGCGCGCCAGGATTCCATCAGAAAGAGACGTTGCTGCGGATCCATCAGTTCGGCTTCGCGCGGCGACAGGTTAAAGAAGAGCGGATCAAAAGATGCCGCATCCGGTAGGAAGCCCCCCCATTTGCAGTAGCTTTTGACTGCCGATTTTGCGTCCTCGCTGTAGAATTCCGCGAGACTCCACCGATCGGTTGGCACCTCGCGAACGGCATCGTTGCCGGCTCTGAGATTCGCCCAAAACTCCGCGACATTCGAGGCACCTGGAAATTGACCGGAAAAACCGACGATCGCGACCGAGACGGGACTATCTATGGGAATTTCGCGATTGGCGCTCATCGTCCTCAGGGTATCCGCGGCCATCGAGGAAATCGCAGATGGTGAAGCCGCAGATAAATCCTTCGGAACAGCAGGCTGACTGACTGGCGACGTTTCCGCGATCAACTGCTGATGCCCATCATCGGTGAGCAATTCGCGCGCTCGTTCGACCAGCTTCGTGATCGTAGGATAATTAAAGAGATCGGTTGACCGCAATTTGATCGGCAACCGCGCGTTCAGCTTCTCGACAATCTCCACCGACAGGATCGAGTCGACACCAAGGCTCTCGAACGTATCTTCGGCGCGCAGTTCTTCGGACTCGGCCTGCAACACCTCTTGTACAACGTCAATGACCTTGTTCGTGAGGATCCGCTTGGGATCAACCGCGCTGGGTGGCGGTACCCTCGGGGTTACAGTCGGCGTCGACCTACTCAAAGAATGTTGCGCCTGTCTGACGGGCGCCGCGTTCCCAACGGCCTCACTGGAGAACACGCCATCACTTTCGCCGACAAACACAGCCTGGAATAGCCGCGTTGCCCCAGCGCTCGATCGGCCGAGCACCTGCACTCCCCGGAAACCCTCCTCCGTGAGAGCGGTATGCCACTGTGCAATGGTCAAAAGAGGCGCGTTCTCGATCCTCCGCTCGATGTCCTGAAAATTCCACCAACCGTCCAGAAGACCGTAGGTGAGGCTGTTGAAAATACGCGCCTCCGTTCCTTCGAGCAGCACGAACACCCCGTTTCGCTTGAGCAATGCTTTGATCGTCTGCAGCGACCGGCGAAGAATACGCGTGGTGTGGACGACATTAGCACCAAGGACGATATCAAAGCTTTCCGGCGTAAGCCCCTGCACGGCAACCTGTTTCTCGATGTCGAGAAGCTCGAACCGCATGAACGGGTAACGCGAGCCGAATGTCCGTTGGCCATGCCGCTTGAACGCAAGCGAGACATCCGTATACACGTATTCGATTCGGTCTGCGAACTCTCCGATCGCTTCCGCCACGAACCCCGTCGTCGCCCCGGAGCCGGCCCCGACCTCAAGGATCCGGACCGATCGGGCAACTCCATGGTGCAAAGCTGCCGCGATGCATTCGCGGACGGTCACGCCGGCAAGGCGGTTAAAGTAATCGGTGAGCAGTGTTCCTCGATAGATGCCCGAGACCAGTTCTACGGAGCCGTTCGGGAACATCACGTCGGTGGCCGGGATTTCCCCCGAAATAACTTGAGGCAATGCGTTGACGCAATTCCAAAGAAGCGTGCCGTGCGGAGTCAGATCGGGGAATTCGCGACAGTAACGCTCCTGTTCTAATTCCAAATCGGCTAGCGCACGCTGCGTTTCGGGCCTTGCTAAACTCGCTGCCGCGCGCAAACCGCCCTCAGCCTCTTCAAGGAAGCCCCCTTGCTTAAGAAAGTAAACAAGCGTGTCACAAAGACGGTAATATTTAGGGATCGCACTCAATGCGCGCCGCAGGGATTCCCGGTCGACCTCCTCTCCCGCCGTTCGGAAAATACCGATTTTCTGGAGGGTCTTGAGCAGCGCCAAGCACCCTAGCTTTTCAAGCAATGCGAAGCCGCGACATTCGAAATCGACCGTCGCCGGATCCAAACCAAAACCCGTTTCCGGCATTGACTCGACGTTTCGCAGCGCGTCGCCGAGGACCGAACTCGAAGCGGGTTTCGCAGATCGTTCTGCCGACACGGGATCCCTCATCGGTCGAGTTTGGTAGTCGCTGAACCTTACGGCGACACGGCCCTCGACATCGGCCAGCAACAAGCTCGTCTCATGGGCGCGACATACATAAACCCAGACTTCCTTCTCCAGCGGACCAAATATATCGACGCGATCCACGCTGAACGGCAATCGCACTTCGACGCTGTCCGTCACGAAGGTCGATCCTGCTGCGGTTTGGAGAGCTCCATCGAGCAGGCTCGGATGCAAAAGATAGCTGCCCCGCTCTTCTTCACATAGGGGCGGCAACCGGAGTTTTCCCAGTGCCTCGTCGTCGCCGATCCAAAGGTGTTCGAGACTTTGGAAATACGGTCCATATTCCATTCCTGCTTGAACGAACCGCTCGTAGAGCTTCGGACCTTCCAATTCGTGAAGGCAACGGCGCCTGATGGCCGGCAAATCGATATTCTCCGGCTGATCCGGTTTGGACACGTACCTGATTTCGCCTTGCGCGTGGACCCACCGTTCCCCGTCGCTGTGGCTCTCTACCGTAAAGCGAGTTTGTTCTTCTTCCCGACGCAGGCGTACCTGCGTCTCTGCCGCGCGCGAGTCTTCCAATGGTCGAAGCCAGACGATCGAGTTGAATTGTACCGATTGATTCCGAACCATTGAGGCCGCCGCTGTGCGTACCATCTCAAGAAAAGCCGCGGCAGGCAGAATCGAACGCCCGGCCACTCGATGCTCCGCGAGCACGCGTTCCGCTGTTCCAAACCGCTTTACGAAAATACCGCCCAATTCCCAATCCGGTATCGGTTCGTCCAATAATGGTCCGAGCGTAACCATTTGCTGGAGCGGTTTTCGCGGCGGTAGCCAATACCTTCTCCGATCAAACGGATACGCCGGCAATGAGAGACGTCGTGGCTCGGTCCCAGGGTAAAGAAGCTTCCAATCCACTTCGATGCCACTGACCCAAAGCTTACCGAGACGCGCCCAATCCCGGTTGTCCACGAGCAGGCGAAGGAATGACTCTCCGGCCTCTCCTTCCAACAGATTACCCAAGCGCTCTTTGTCTCCGGCGCTGCCCCTGAACGTCGCCATCTCCGGGCTGTGCGCGACTTGGCGCAACTTCTGGCAAACCTCTGCCAAACTGTCCGCGACGAAGGCGATCCGCTCTGCCATCGCCTCGCGCCCGACTTGTAAGGTGTAAGCAATGTCGACTAGTGCAGCAACTCCACCCCCGGCCGCGGTGCGGTCGAGATGACCAGCAAGGTTCGATGCCAGGGCTAACAAGCGATCTATCGTGCGAGCGGACAAAACGATCAAAACCGGTTTGTCGACGGTCACCGCGCCGGCTACAACCCGCTCTGCGGATTGCAGGCATTCCTCAATTACCACGTGCGCATTCACGCCCGAAAAACCAAATGAGCTCACACCCGCGCGTCGCGGGATCTCCTTTCCCTGGTGATCTTTCAGCCGGGTCCACGGCAGTTTTCGGTCGACAATGAAGAAAGGGCTTCCTTCGAGCCGGATCTTTGGGTTGCGACTCTGAAAATGAAGATTCGCGGGAATCTCGCCATGGTGAAATGCGAGCAGGACCTTGACGACACCGGCGAGACCGGCCGCAGCTTCGAGGTGCCCGATGTTCGTTTTCACCGAACCCAAACCGCAATGGCCAGTGCGTACGGGTTGACCGGCGAGTCGCGCTTTATCGAACGCCGCCTTAAGGCCGCTGATCTCGATCGGGTCCCCGATTTGCGTGCCCGTGCCGTGCGTTTCAATATAGGTCAAGGTTGCGGGATCGATGCCGGCTCGCTGAAGCGCAGCAGCCACGACTTCGCTCTGCGCCTCGGGATTCGGCACCGTCAGTCCTGCCGCTCGGCCGCCGTGGTTCTCGGCCGACCCGCGGATGATCGCCAAGATTGGGTCACCTGCGGCCCGCGCCTTGGAAAATGGTTTCAACAGCAACGCCACGACGCCTTCACCTCGCACATAACCGTCTGCCCGAGCATCGAACGCCTTACAGCGCCCGTCCGGACTCAACATGCCGGTCTTTGCGCCGGCGCGGCTGATCTCTGGATCGAGAATCAAATTCACGCCGCCAGCCACGGCCAGATCACATTGACCGGACTGCAACGCCACCACTGCACGGTGCAACGCGACCAGCGAACTCGAACAGGCGGTGTCGATCGGCGCGCTCGGCCCGCGGAGATTCAAATGGTAAGAGATGCGATTTGCGATCAGGGAAGAAGCGGCGCCCAGCAAAAGCTGGGCCGCAGAGTCCACCGAACCATCGTCCGACTCGCCAGAATATTCCGGACCTCCGACGATGCCAACGAATACGCCGGTGTTAGTTCCGGACAATTCTCCCGGCCGATAACCACTCTGTTCGATCGCACGCCAAACGGTCTCCAGGAAGAGCCGTTGACGCGGATCCATCGCCGATGCTTCACGCCGGGAAATCCCGAAGAAAGGCGCATCGAACTTGTCGACATTTTCGATAAATCCGCCCCAGATCGGCAGATCCGAATCGGCAGGTCGCCGGTCGATTCGCTCCCAGGGAAACTGCCGGATCACGTCCCTTCCGGATGTCAGGTTCTGCCAGAAGGTTTCGAGATCCCCCGCCTCGGGCAGCCGAGCGTCCATGCCGATCACAGCAATCGGTTCCACCGGTGCATTGGTCGGGAAAGAACCCTCGGAATCGATCTCAACCGCTCGGTATTCCACCTGCCTCGAACGAGAATCCTCCGGCCCCTGGAGGAAATCTGAGATGTCCCTGGAGTCGGTCTTGGACTGGATAGCCAGCCGATACCTTTGGGTCACTCCTTCCGAATGGTGCAGCAGAAGAAATTCGGCAACTCCATGGAGGGTCTTGCAATGGTAGAAGAGAGTCGCGTCGATCTGCAGCCCAAAGGTCCGGTTCAAAGCGACGCTTAAACTGGTAAAGCGAATTGAATCGAAGCCTAGTTCCACCAGCGGACGGTGCGGATCGAGTCCGGCCTCGTCCGCTTGCAAAATTCCCACGGTCAGCAGACGCAGCTCGCGCAGCACCTCTCCGAGCAGCGGTCGCGAGCTCTCGGGCGTTCCTGCAGAATTATTAGTCACCGGACTTAAGCCGAACTTTTCTAGGATTTCCAAATCGCCAGCCTGCGTCAGGAACTTGCGATCGACCTTGCGATTCGGTGTCAACGGAAGAGCTGTCAGCGTCTCAAACCGAGCAGGAATCATGTAATCCGGCAGCTTACCCTTGAGCTGTCCGGAGAGCGCCTCAGACGAAAGAGTGCGGACGTCGTGATCCATCGGAACGCAAAAAGCAATCAATGCCGGGTGGTCGGCAGCATCGGTCTTAAGGACCACGACCGACTCGCGCACGCTGGGCAAGCGGTTCAAATGCGACTCGATTTCGCCAAGTTCGACGCGGAATCCGCGAATTTTTACCTGCTGATCGACCCGACCTATGAATTCATACATACCGGACAAGATCTCCCGTTCGATAAATTAATTCCTCGGGTCGGAGCGGGTTCGGTACAAAGCGCTCGCGGGTCAGTTCGGGGCGATTCAGATAACCTTTGGCCAAACCATCGCCGCCAATGAACAGCTCGCCGATCTCTCCGAGTTGCACGGGACGCATCGACTCGTCGAATACATAGAACTGCGTGTTACCGATCGGATCGCCGAGACATACCGGCCGGCCCGGTTCCACTTTCTGGATCGACGACCAGACGGTTGTTTCTGTCGGCCCATACATGTTCCAGACTTCGCGCGCCCGAGCGAGTAACTGTTCGGCAAGCTGCCCATCCCATGCCTCGCCCCCGCAGAGGGCTTTCACTCGCGGGATGGGTCCCAACTCCGCCGCAAGCAGCATCTTCCAGGTAGCAGGTGTGCCTTGAATAAGGGTGGCCGGTGAATTTTCAATCTTCTCTTTGAACCGAAGACCATTTTTCACAATCTCCTCGGGCAGAATCTCGACCCGGGCGCCGGTGACCAATGGCAAGAAAAGTTCGAGTGCAGCGATGTCGAAGCAGATCGTGGTTGCAGCGAGGAAATGATCATCGGATGTGCAGCCCGGACGTTCGGCCATACTCCAGAGGAAATGTGTAAGGCTTCGGTGAGCAATCTGCACGCCCTTCGGGTTCCCGGTCGAACCGGAAGTATAAATCACATAAGCAAGGTCTTCCGGCGAGGCATCGACCAGCGGCTTCGAGATCGGCTGCTGTTGGATAGTCGCATGTTCGCGGTCAATCGCGACCGACCGAATAGCCGGCGGCCGAAGCCGACAGCGAGACTGCGTCAGCAGAACCTGTACGCGCGCGTCACTGAGAATGTATTCGATACGCTCGGCTGGATGACTCGGATCAAGTGGAACGTAAGCCGCCCCGATTTTCCAAACTGCAAGCAAACACGTTGGCAATTCCAACGAACGATCGAGCATCACGCCGACGAGCGAGCCCGGGCCGGCACCTGCCTGGATCAGGTGGTGGGCGAGTTGGTTGCCTCTTGCATCGAGTTCACGGTAAGTGAGCTGCTGATCCTGGAAGAGGACAGCCGTGGCACCCGGTGTTCGCACGGCCTGGTCTTCGATCAACCTATGCACACATCGTTCTCGAGGATAATAGAATCCGTTCGTCGCCGATCCCGCCGAGGTACGGTTTTCTTCCGGTCGCAACTCAGTCAGTACTTTGTCGGGATTTCGGCCGACAACGGCGAGCAATTCCTGGAACTGGTTCGCAAGCCGTTCGATGGTAGCCGGTCCGAACGCAGCGGTGCGATACTTCACGTTGAGCAGCCAGTCCTTCGGGGCCTCCACCACCTCAAACACGAGATCAAATTCACCGGACTGGTGAATCCCCGGCACCAGGCGATCCACGAGACGACGCTCTTCCGGTGAATTCCACGTCTGAAAGTAGAACGCCGCCTGAAGTTCGCCAGGGTCGCAACGCTCTTCCGCCAAGGCTTGGACGAGCTTGCGGAAAGGAAGTCGCCGATGCTCGAGCGAATCAAGCAACCGGGCGAAAACCTGGCGTAGCAAATCTCGGAACGATGCGGAGATTGGAATGGTAGCAAGAATCGGCAAGACGTTCACGAAGAAGCCGATGACCTCCTGAAAACCCGCCGACGGACGAAGGTCGACCGCCACACCTGCGACCACCTCCTGTCTTCCACCCGCGCCAGCTAAAAGCGCTTCAAAGGCAGCGAGGAAAACGGCCTGCAACGTCACGCATTCAGCGGCGGCAACATTCTCGAGAGCTTGAACAACAGACCCCGGAATCGCGCTCTGAAAGACATCGCCTGTCGCCAGACTCTCGTTCGCCTTTGCCTCTCCCAGACCCAGCGGCGGGAAGCCGTTGGGGAACTGTCTGACCCAATAAGCTCGATCCTGTTGAAATGTCGCGCCGCTTAGATAGCAACGCTCGATCTGGACGTAGTCGGCAACGCTTTTTGCGATCGTTCGGTACACCAACCTAGGGCCGCTTCGGATCTCCCGATAACGGCGTTCGAGCTCACTCAACAGAAGCCCCAGCGAATGGCCGTCGAAGACGAGGTGATGCAGGCTAAACAAGAGGATGCTTCGGGAGGAAGAAATTGAAAATGCGTATGCCCGCCACAATGGATATCGCTCCAGGTCGAACGGTCGTCGATTGACCTCCCGAATGTGCCGGATGATTTCTGCATCAGCGAGCCCATCGAGGTTCTCACGGTGGATTGCGACAGGCTTCGCTTCCTGGATCATCTGGATCGGCTCGGTCACGTCGAACTTGAAAGTGGTCCGCAGCGCAGGTTGCTCTTGCACGAGCTGCTGCCATGCCTGCTCCAATGCCGCCAGATCCAGAGGCTCATCCCAAAACGTGGCCACCGGAATGTGATAAGCAGTTGTGGCGGGGTTGGATTGCTGGATGGACCATAGCGCCTTTTGTCCCTCTGACAGCGGGAATGACTTCAAGGAGCGCTGAGCTTCAGTTGCTCCGTTTCCCATATGCTTGGAGTCGTCCTTTTGCTCCCCCAAAGCGCTGTTCGGTTGGTTCGCGGCAAGCATCTTGAAATCCGCTCGATCGATCATTGTCCGAACAAGTTTCCGAATCGTGCGACACTCGAAAAAGACGCGGGCAGGAAGACGAAATCCGGTCGCGGCTTCGAACTGATCCACCACTCGCAAGACATACAGGGATCCAAAGCCATACCGGAACAGGTCGCGGTCCGGATCAATCTCCCCTGGTGCGCAACGCAGCACATTCGCAATAGTGTCTCGCAGGAGATCAGTTGCAGAATCTGAATCTGCGTCCGAGCTCAAGGAAATTGGCGTCGCCGATTCCGATATCTTGCTCGAGCCGGTATCACTGTGACGACGCCCGGCCGGGGGTGCGGCGGTCAAGCCGCCAGAGTTAAAGGTCTCCTCGCGCCGGAGCCAATAACGGTCGCGGGCAAAAGGATAGGTCGGAAGCGGTACTCGCTTTGGGTGGCCGGCTCGATCGAGCAGACTCCAGTCAATCTCGATACCCGCCGTCCAAAGCCGCGCGAGTTTGTCGAGAGAGCGATCGCTAATTGCCGCCGCGATAGTCTGCCTGCCCTCTTCAGCGCTCGCGAGCATCGAAGCGGCGTCTCCGATGACCTCGACGTGCCCTCTATAACTTGCACTGACGGTCTCTTTGTCCAAGAAGGCGGAGAGCTTGTGTTTGACTTCGGCTAGGGAGCAAGCCGCGAAAGCCAGCCGTTCCTCCATTTCTTGACGACCGGTTTGCAGCGTAAATGCCACGTCAATCAGACGGAGATCCGCAGTCCGCATGAGAAACCCAAGCAAATTCGACGCCGACTCTTCCAAGCGCGTAATGTCTCGGGCAGAAAGCACCAACAACGAGGGTGAAGACGGGTCCGCGACACTTTCGCTGATCTGACCCGTTTCAGGAATGTACTCATCGATGATCAAATGGCAGTTGGTACCGCTGGCGCTCAATCCGTTGATTGCAGCCCGGCGCGGCCGTCCGCCTTGCCGTTCCCAGGGGATTAATCGGGTGTTCAGATAGAACGGACTGACGTCGAGGCCGAGCGCTTCATTGACCTTTTCAAGACCGGCGAGCGGCGGGATTTGCCGGTGCCGCAGAGCCAGCAGCACTTTAACCAGACAGGTTATTCCCGCGGCTGCGATTGAATGACCGATATTCGGCTTTAGCGAACCGATCGCGCAAAAGCCCCTCCTCTTAGTGAAATAGCCAAAGCTTTCCTTCAGCGCGAGCAGCTCGATTTCGTCACCGAGCAGGCTGCTTGTGCCATGGAGTTCGACGTAGTCCACCGTTTCCGGATTGATGCCTGCCTGCTCGTATACGCGCCGCTGTAACGCCGCTTGCGCTGCGGCCTTTGGAGAGGTAAAGCCGTTCTTCGTCCCATCATGGTTGATGCAGCAACCCCGGACTATCCCGTAGATATGGTCGGCGGCCCGGACGGCATCGTCGAGTCGTTTGAGAATTACTGCGCCGATTCCTTCGCTTACGACCCAGCCGTCTGCCGCAGCGTCGAATGTCCGACATCGCCCTGTAGGCGACAGCAAACCCATTCGCGTCGTGGCCAGGAACACCTTCGGGCTCGTTGCGAGATGAACACCGCCTGCGAGTGCGAGGTCGCATTCCCTCCTTCCCAAGCTAGCGCAGGCGAGATGAAGGGCGGAGAAAGACGACGAACATGCCGTCTCTACCGCAAGACATGGACCAGTCCAATCGAGAAGGTAGGCGACCCGACCAGCCAACCCCGATCCGAGATTTCCAGTGAGACTGTGGGCATCGAGCTCCTGAATCTGCGCATAGTAGTCCGAAGGTCCGATTCCGACGAAAACTCCGCAGGGCTTTCCGGCAAGCTCGCGGGGCGAATGTCCGGAATCTTCGAGAGCCTTCCACGCTTCCTGGAGAAAAAGCCGGTGTTGCGGATCCATCACCTCGGCTTCCCCGCGCGCAATGTTAAAGAAAGCCGCATCAAACTCATCGATGCCGTCAAGAAATCCGCCCCATCGGTTGTACCCGTTTTTCGCGCACTGGGGGCTGCCGCGTTCGAAGTTTTCGAGCGGCCAGCGATCGGGTGGAACTTCCGTGATCGAGGATTTGGCTGAGATCAAATTCTGCCAGAAGGAGTCCAAATCAGGGGCTCCAGGAAAACGCCCAGAGATCCCGACCACCGCGATCGGTTCGAAGGCAGAGGATGGCGAAGATTCACGCATGCACTCTCGATGCGCCGTCTGATTTTCGCGGGACGGGACAGCGTCCCTCTCTTCCATTGGCAGCAGCACCACGCGACCGATGCCGGTTCGAGATTCGAGCAGTTCGAAAGCGGCCTTCGCATCCGACAGAGTGAACTGACCGATCACGGGCAGGGGCTGAATTTCCCCGCTCGTCACCAAATCAGATAATTGTTGTAGCGAATGGCTGACGTACGCCGGTTGGCGCAGGCTCAGGCGCCGGCAGTCGAGCCCGAAATAGCCCTGGTTGTCTACCAGCACCGAAAGGTCGGGTGGCGCAACGGCTTTCAATCCAATGACCGCCAGGTCCAGAAAGCGACCCTCAGGCGCAAGAAGACTCAGCGATTGGTCACGAATCGGGCCGGTTAGCAGATTCAGAATGACATTGACCTGCCCGCCCGGCAACGCAGCCACGAGCTCCGCCATGACGTCTCTAGAGTGGTAATTGAAAACCTTTCTCCACGCCGAGCTCCCGAAGATAGGTCACCTTCTCCTGGGAGCCGACGGTCGCAACAATCTTGACGCCGGCACGGAGTGCGAGCTGGATCGCCATCAATCCGGTGCAGCTTGCCGCAGAATGTACCAGTAACGTTTCTTCCGGAGCCAGACGCCCAACGTCCGAGAGTGCGTAGCGGGCTGTCAGAAACGACACTGGAAGCGTGCAGGCATCAGGAAAAGCCAGCGCTTCTGGTATCACGACGAGTAGCCTGGAATCGACATTCACCAGCTCCGCGTGGCCTCCTAGGCTGGCACCAGTCAAGCCGCAAACCCGATCTCCGGGGCGGAAGTCCGCGACATCGCCACCCGCCTGCATCACCGTACCAGCAACTTCAAAACCGGGTGTGAACGGATACGGCGGCATTGTCGGATAAAGCCCCCGCGCGCAGAGTAAATCCGCCAACATCACGGACGCAGCATTTACTGAGATCTGCACTTCATGCGCAGCCGGAACTGCAGCAGGCTCATAACTGAGTCGGAGGTCTGCGATGCTGCCAGACCCCGTTATCATCACCCGCCGGAATTTTGAACCGCCCCAGGTCTTCGACCTCTCGTCATCGTCCTTCCGCAATTCGCTTGCTGCAGGAGCAGACGGTACCCCCAGAGCTACCGGTGATCTGCGCGGCTCACGGCCGGCAAAAACAGGTGCCAAGAAACGGTCATCTTTGGAGGCATGGCCCTTCTCCTCACCGCTTAAAAGTTCACCGATATGTACCGCAAGCTGGCGCGTCGTTGCATGGCTATAGAGCGCTGCGGCTGAGAGATTCACGCCGAACTCGCCGTTTAGCATTTTCACGAGCTCGACCGCAAGAATCGAATCGAGCCCGAGATCGGCAAACTTTTTTCCGTCATCGATCTTGCGCTCTTCCAGAAAGAGCGTCAGCGCAACCAGCGAACGGATCCGCCGGGTGACCTCATCGGTATCAAATTTCGAATGCTCTGCTTCGGATCTCTCGGTCCGCCGATCGACGAAATCCACAGGCGCTCTGTCCGAGGATGCAGCGAGAGAAAGATGCGTTGGAAAAAAGATGGACGCGGAATCGAGCGGCTCTGCCGGGCCGGCACTAAGTCCCTGGCTAACGTATTTCGCCAAATGCTGGATCGATGGATGATCATACAGCCGTGCCGCAGGCAGGTTGATCTTGAACTCGGCGCTTATCCCTTTTGCGAGTTCGACTGCTAGAATTGAGTCAAGTCCAAGGTCCACCAGCTTCTTCGCGTCGGGTATCCGACTTTGCTCGACGCAAAATGTCCTCGCTACAAGCTGTCGAAGTCGGCCAATGATGTCGGCCGTCTCCACAACCTCTTTTCCCACACCGGGCGAAAACGGAGTGCCAGCCGGTTCTATTCGTAGACTCTCATCGGCCTGTCCCAACTGCGATTGTCGCGACCCGGGACTCGACTCGTTTTTTCGTGAGAAATCATCGTCGCACGCTACCGGCGCGGCGCGAACAGGATTCTCCTCCGAACGGCCCGTCGCCGGAGTCGATGACAAGTCCTTGAGCCGGACACGCCACTTTGTCTCTCGACTCTCTTCTCCATTCGTGACCGAACCGACGGCATCTGCTCGCTCAGATGACCTCGGAGCGGCTGCTCCACTCGATGGAAACGAAGAATTCAGGGCGTCATACCAATAACGTTCCCGTGCAAACGGGTAAGCAGGTAGCTGAATCCGGCGCGGTTCAAGCCCGTTGTAAAGGATCGTCCAATCAACATTCGCGCCCGATACCCACGCTGCACCGGGCTCCATGAATTCCGCTCGCTTCGGTGCATCCATGGCGGCTTTTCCACGCCAAACATGGATGCCGACGCCAGACAAACCCAAAAATTGCTCAAGCCCGGAATGAACCTCCGCTAGGTCGCGCGCGACGAAGGCGAGCCGCTCTTCAAACGGCCAGCGGCCGGTACTCAGCGTGAAACTGAGATCGATCAGCGACACATGTCCTCCTTTGGACTTCAGCCAGCCGGTGAGTTCCGCCGCTTTTTCTTCCAGCGCGCGAAGAGTTTTCGCCGAGAGAATGATCCAAAAATATCTCCCCGGTTGCGGGACAGCACGTTCAGGAGGCACGGGCGCCTCTTCGACGACAAGGTGGCTGTTCGTGCCGCTGAAGCCGAAGGAACTTACGGCGGCTCGCCTTGGTTTCTCGTCTTCCGGCTCCCAGGATTCAAGTACAGTGTTCACGCCGAAATGGCCCGTTGAAGTAGGCCGTGTGCCGATTCGGCGTATCGAAATGGATCTGTGGCGGGATCGCGCGGTGCTCGACCGAGAGGAGAACCTTGATCAATCCAGCTATGCCCGCAGCCGCCGTCGTATGACCAAGGTTTGCCTTCAATGATCCGAGGCGGCAGCACTGGCCCTGCCGCGCAGAGTTCTGAAATACTTTCGCCAAAGCCTCAACCTCGATTGGGTCACCCAACCTGGTTCCCGTCCCATGTGCCTCAACGTATTGAATGGTTCCGGGATCAATGTCGCCGCGGCGATATACCTCGGTAATCAACTCGAGCTGTGACTGCATGCTCGGTGCTGTAATTCCATTGGTCTTTCCCGCCTGGTTTGTTCCGGACGAAACAATCACGCCGGAGATCGCGTCACCGTCCCTGACGGCATCCTCAAGCCGTTTCAGCACCACGACACCGACGCCTTCCCCGGGGACTGTGCCATCGGCAGCGTCGTCAAATGGCCGGCATTTTCCGCTTAAGGTCAACATGCCGGCCTGCTCCATTAAGTTGTACCGTTTCTGCGTCAGATAAAGCGTAACGCCTCCAGCCAGCGCCATATCGACTTCGCCCAACTGAAGCGCTCGGCACGCCAGATGAATCGCCACCATCGAGGACGAGCACGCAGTATCTACCGCGAGCGCGGGTCCACGCAGGTTGAGATGGTAGGCGATCCGGCTCGCCAGAACGCTTCCCGCGGTTCCGGTTAGCTCGTGAGCCTTGGGAGTCAGCGCATGCGCCTGAGTCAGAAGATCCTCATAGTCGGTGTTCATTAAGCCGACATAAACACCGCAACGACTTTCGGACAGCGCGTCGCCTGCGTATCCCGCATTTTCGACAGCCTTCCAAGCCTCTTCCAGGAAGAGACGCTGCTGCGGGTCCATCACCGACGCTTCGCTCGGAGAGATACCGAAGAAGAGCGGATCAAAGCGCTCTACGTCAGTTACGAAACCTCCCCAATGGCAGGATCGTCCTGTGTGCGAGGCGAGATCGGCAAGGTCCCAGTAACGGCTTCGCACTATCGGTATTTCCGTTATGGAACAGACCCCGGCGGCCAAATTCCGCCAAAGTTCCTCCACGTTGTCCGCGCCTGGAAACCGGCCCGAAAGGCCGACGACCGCGATCGGCTGATAGGAGTTTCTGGACGGAACGGCCGGGGACCTTCCGCAAACGTCTCCAGGTTCTCCGGCTAGGGCTGACCGTGGAGGCACCTCTAATTCCGGCATAACCGGTGAACCCTCTCCGTTGTTCGGGTGGGCCTCCAGCTTCTCTTGGTCTTGCTTGGTCAGACGACGAGCCAATTGACGCAGGCTGGGAAAATCGAACAGGACGGAAACGCTCAGATCCGGATCAAGTTTTTGGCGGATAAACTCGATCAGTTCCGTCGCGATCACGGAATCAACGCCTAGCTCAAGGAAACTCTTCTCGTCATCCTCTTTCGACAATTGCGTCGCCAGCTGTTCCCCCAGCTTTGCGCGCAAGAGACGGATGATTTCGGTGAAGGTCATGAGCAAGGTTCTGTTTCTGTCTCCCGCAATTGAAACCGTCTGATCTTACCCGTCGCCGTCTTCGGCAAGGACTCCACGAATTCGAACAGTCGGGGATGTCGTTGGGGCGCGCGGAGCCGGACAAATTTCTGAAGCTCCCGGACCAGCCCCGCTGAACGTTCGATGCCCGGCTGAAGAACGACGAATGCCTTTACTTGAACCAATTCATCTTCGTCGCGCAGGCCGATCACCGCACACTCCGCTACGGCGGGACACTGATTCAGAATATTTTCGAGTTCGATAGGGGAAACCCAGACGCCATTGACCTTGAGCATATCGTCCGATCGGCCCTGGTACCAAAAGTACCCCTGGTCGTCCCGGAAATACTTGTCGCCGGTCACGACCCATTCTCCACGCATTGTCGCTTGGGTTCGAGCCCGATCCTGCCAATAGCCGATTGCAGAACTTTCACCGGTAACCCAGAGATCCCCCACTTCCCCAGACGAAACCAGCGCCCCGGTTTCGTCCACGACCTTGGCCTGATAACCAGGAACTACCTGACCACTCGATCCAGCTACACATCGTCCTGGCCGGTTCGAAACGAAGATGTGCAACATTTCGGTGGACCCAATTCCGTCAACGATCTCCCCGCCAAACCGGTCACGCCAGCGTTCGAAAGTCGCCGCGGGCAACGCCTCACCAGCCGAAACACAGAAGCGAAGGGAACTCAGATCGTATTTCTTCTCCGCCTCAGGCAGCGCCAGCATGCGCACGAACAGCGCTGGGGTAGCGAAGAAGATTGTCGGATGGAAGCGGCTGATAAGTTCAAACAGTGTTTCCGGCAACGTTAGCCCATGCCAAAGCACCGTCGACGCGCCGACAAAGAGCGGGAAATTCATGCCGTTCCCAAGGCCGTAAGCGTGGAACAGCTTGGCGGCGGAAAAGCAAATGTCGGTAACGCCTAGTTCCAGCACCTGCTGCGCGTATTGGCGGCAGGTGAATGGAATCGCGCGGTGTAAATGGACAACCGCCTTAAGCCGGCCCGTCGAACCAGAACTATAGAGCCAGAAGGCAGGCTCATCTGCAGATGCCTCGACCGGCACGAGCTCCGGCGACGCTTCGGTGGTCCAGGTCTGCCACTCAATGGCTTGCCAGGACCGCGAGCCGCCAACCAGGACGACCTGCCGCAGTTGCCGGCACTGCGATCGGACTGGCTCGATCAGATAAGCAAGCGTCGCGCCGACGATGGCTACCCGGGCACGGCTATGGTTGAGGAGAAATTCGTAGTCGGCAGGCGGCAAAGAGGTATTAAGCGGTACCGGCACCGCGCCGATCGCCATCGCACCATAGAATGAGGCGACTAACTCCGGACCGTCGACCAGCAGAAGGGCTACGCGATTCTCGCGCTCTACGCCCAGGTTTTTGAGTGCGTTGCCCACGCGGCTCGCTAGGCGGACCAATTCTCCAAAGGTCCACGTCGTCTCGGAGGAGAATATCGCGATCTTGTTCTCCCGGCCAGCTGCGATGTTCTGGTAAAGAACGTTAGCAACGTTGGCCGATTCCCCCATATGCCGCTTCCCGCTCCTTTCCGTTAAAGCCATTTCGTAAACCCAGTTCAATCTCCGACCACGGCAACAAACGCGCCGACACCTGTTCCGATATCTCATCATACCAGGCGCAGGAATGAACGCCCGCCAGCCTGTCGTTCTGGTTTTGATAATCCAAACGAAAGAAGAATCCGCGGCTTTCAGTGCGGCAGACGGAGCACTGCATGATCGCTTCTGCCACGAGGAGCCAGGAGATTCCATCGTGGAGCACGTCCTGGCTATCCTCCAGTTCTTTGCGCTTGCGGCGAAACCATTCAATGCACTGACCGGCGTGTGCCGTGGTCAGCTGTCGTTCCTGTGATTCGTAGAGACGTTGCTGGATCTCCCACAGCAACGCCGGATCGAAACAAGAGCGTTTAGCCACAAGCTCAAAATCGTCAGCTTCGGCCCGATTCGGTGTCAGGTTCCGTCCGAGTTGATTAGTGATTGCCTCAGTGATGGCATACGCGCTGGCCAGATAAAGACTCCAAGGCAGGCCGCCAACTCGGTTCGCGCCAAAGTCGTGCATCGCCTCACCCGTTACATAGACACCTTTTAGGTTCGTCGCGAAATCGACGTGTCCAATCCCGCCCATCGAAAAGTAGGTCAGCGGCCGGACGCGGAACCTGGCTGTGTCGCGTGGTTTGAACAAAGGCTTGAGCTCCTCAAACATTCGATAGTCAATCCTCCGTCTCTCGTCGAACCAGCGGGAGATTTTTTCTTTAGCCAACGGCCGCGCCTCCTCCGGAAATATTCCAACCACGTCACCAATAACGTCGACACCGGTGCCTTGGAGATCGCCGACAACGGCTCCCGTGTTCGCAAGTCCGGAATTCAGACCCCAAAGCTTCAGATAAAGGGCGCGATAAGAGAGGTCGATATAATATTGGCTGTTCGGGTCGCGCAGCCAGAGCTGGACAGCCTGCAAATGGGTGCTGGTTCCTTGGCGATTGAACAGCAGCTCTTCCAGCCAACGGACTCGCTCCTCTCGAGTGTCATATATCTCGGCGCCAGGAAGCTCCTCAGTCGGCGTGAGCGCGTTGGCGTCGATATTTCCGTAACCGTGTTTGAAGAGGAATTCCAGGTTCGTGGCGATACCGCCCGAAGCAAGGTACGAACCAAGAACGCTGCCGAAGCAGTTCGTCCGAATCGAGTTCGCGAACAGTCCGGCATAGCCGCCGGAAGCGATCACTATCGCTCGGCAACGGAGTTTGCCGATGCCCTTGGGAGAGTCATATTGGACTCCTCTGCAATTTTTCTGGTCGGTTACCAGTCGCGTCACCCAGCCATTGAGAATCTCGCCCCCAAGCGCGAGGAAATGCCGGTACATCAATTCCAGAAATTCTTCGCCGGTGCCTGAAGCCAGCGCCAGCCCGATTTTGATCGGTTTCAATTCCACCAAAGTAGCGACTTCGGCGAGTGCCTTTGACAGATGTTCCGCCAGCGCAGGCGCCACCGAGGGATGCGTTTGGCCGTGCCCAATCTTTTGCAGGTAGGCATCGAGGTCTCCAGCAGTCAAAGGCGACGTGTTGAACGCGCCCGCGGAACGGCGGGACGCCCCTTGGACACCCCCGCGGTCCTCGGCCTGATAGGTGATCAAGGTGGTCTCAATCCCAGCTTTGATTAACTGATAGGCTGCCCAAACTCCGGCCACGCCACCGCCGATGACCACGACGCTGGTGCGCCGGTCTGGACAGATCGGAGGACTATGTTTCCCGGGAGAAGCGACGGGGAGGTCGAATTTAGTAATCATCGACAAGCCTCCGTCTTGTTTAAAGCGCCCAATGCGGCCCATATGTTTTTCTTCGCGAAAGATTCTGGATCTGCAGCACGTCGTGCCCAATCGGCCAGGCGGGTGGTGCTTGGGATTGAGACTTGATGATCTTAGAAGGCCGAAACGGTCTGGGCGGTATGGACATCACCAGTGCCACTTAAACCGGTCAGATTAGCTCGAACTGCTTCGTTCGAGCGGAACCACCGCCGTCCGACCGATCCGAGGACGTCGAACACTCGTCGCGAGCGTCGGTCCGTTGATTATGCTCTCTCCTCATAACGCTCGATCAACAGCGCGAAATACTAGTGACCGATGCAATGCCCTTCAAGCCAAAATTTTTTAACTTTGATGACAATTGAAGAAAATTTTAGACATTGAAGATCGGTGTAATTTTACGAGATAAATGGTTGGACTTCTCAGTGAGTTCGCCGGCATGCGATTTGAAACTATTATCTTCCAGGAGGCGCCCCGACATCTGACTGTCACAATCTCCCGACCCCACCGAGGGAACAGCATCAATTCGACACTGATCCACGAACTTGGTGTTGCATTGGACCTCGCCGAACGCTTGCCAGGGTGCCGCACAGTCGTGATCGATGGCGCTCCAGGTCTTTTCTGTACCGGGATGGATTTTCAGGAGGCCGCCGCAAACTCCGAAATCGAGCCCAGTGAGACCGTGCCGATCTCGGAGTATATGCTGTTGCTCAAACGGTTTACGCTCTCTTCAAAAGTTATCGTTTGCCGGCTCGATGGAAAAGTGATTGCGGGTGGCGTGGGACTCGTCGCGGCAAGCGATATCGTCATTTCAACCGAACGCACAGAATTGAGCCTTTCAGAGGCGCTTTGGGGTTTGCTACCCTGTTGTGTGATTCCCTTCTTGATCCGTCGAGTGGGCTTTCAGAAGGCCTACTTAATGACGCTCACTACCAAGCCTATCTCAGCGCGCGAAGCCCATGCGATCCATCTGGTCGACGAACTAACCGATCATCTCGACGAGGCGCTCCGCAAGCTGACGCTGCGCCTCAATCTGCTGGACGACAAGATCGTCGCTGACATGAAACGTTACTTCCAGAAGATGGGCGGCATCACGCCCGAGATTGAGCAAGCGGCTACGGCAGAGTTCGCCCGTTTAGCGGCACAATCACACGTACAGCAGAACATCGCAAACTACGTGACGCAGGGCGTCTTCCCGTGGGAGCGGAAGGATTAGGCGCCTTACGGATCTTATACCTATGAACGAGGTGATCAAACTCCGATGGTTGGATGGGGTGATCGCGTTTGTCGCCATGGAAGATCGCCTATCCAAAAATAGATCCTCGGAAGAGTTTATGTCCGGTATCGCTGCAGCATTCCGCGCCATCGAGGCGAACCCGCAGACACGCGTCGTCGTGATCACCGGTTACGAGAACTATTTCTGCTGTGGCGGGACCAAAGCGGAACTGTTGCTCTTGGCTTCGCGCCAGGCGAAATTTACAGACTTTGCGTTCTACGATCAGTTACTGCGTTGCGAAATTCCAGTCGTGGCGGCTATTCAAGGTCACGCAATCGGCGGCGGCTTAGTCTTTGGCGCGTATGCCGATGTGATCGTGATGGCCGAGGAATGTCTCTACAGCACGAATTTTATGCAGTATGGCATCACTCCAGGAATAGGCGCAACTTGGGTCATTCCGCACAAATTCGGGAACACGTTGGGCTGGGAGATGCTGCTGACCGCGAAGAACTACTTTGGCCGCGAGCTGCGCGAGCGCGGAGCGCCGGTCCGGATCGTGCCGAAGGCCGAAGTGGTCGAACACTCTCTTTCGCTGGCTCGCGAAATTGCCGAGAAGCCGATTGTTGCGCTCAGAGAGCTGAAACGTGCCTTTTTTGAGTCCGTAAAGAATGAACAAACCGCCGCCGTTCAGAAGGAACTGCGGATGCAAGCCAGCGTCTTTGCTCATTCCGAAGTCGTCGAACGCGTCCAGAGTCTTTATCCGGCTTGAGAGTGAGTTCGCCCTTTCCATAAAGCCGCATCAAAATCCAGGGTGCCTATCACCGCCTCGGATTTCTTCGGAAGAACAACAGACATGGCAACTGTGCGGCTGATCCAGCCAATAAATTTATATTGGCCGAAGTTTTGAAAGAGTCCACCCCAGGCCCGATTCCCTAGTGGGTAGAATTCGGCCAGATTGAAAATCTCCATCGGACTCATCAGACCGCAGATCAAGGCCTTTGAGAGCGCCTCTTTGGCGGTCCAGATCAAAGTGCTAATCGCGAGCTCATCGGCGTCAACGGAACGTGCCCACTCTCGCTCGACCGAAGACATCTGCGATCGGATGGCCACCAGGCGGTCGGCGTCGATTTGCTCGATGTCGACTCCCATCGGATGACCGGAGGGAAAGGCTAGCGCGATTGCGATCTCATCGCAATGGCTGATCGTCACACCCGGCGCTCCCGCGGACAAATGCGATATCAGCGGTTGCTCAAATACCCCGCGGCCAATTTCAATTGCCTTCGGATCGGGTACCTTCAACAACCGCTGCAACGCTAGCTTTGCGGCATACCTCCCGAGGAGAAAACTCTGCTGCCGGCGAAGAAAATGAAGACCGGCAAAATAGGCAGATTCCGCAGGAGCCAGGAATTCGCCTAACCGATCCAAAAGTGCTGGATATTCGTGAGCAAGGACGAAACCAAAAACGGTGTCGACGCGCTGACTTTCCCGAATGAGCGGAAAGGTTTGAACAGAGCCTGCCACAATTCTCTGTGTGACCACGTGGCAACAGTACTTGCTGGCACCGCGCAGTTCAAAAACCTTTGATTCCAAGTCGACCTAATTTGCAATCGACAAACCATTTCGAAGGGATATTCTCGCCGCAAACTAAGGATCGGTTTGCCCGATCCGTTTCGCTCCGTGGGCGACAACGCGTTCATAAACCAGGGTATTCCTTTTTTCGACCTTCACCTTGTATGGCCTCTAACATTACATCAGGCGCTACAGATATTGCGGGTAGTTTTTCTCCCTTTGGAGGTACTTACCTCGCCGACCCCTATCCATTCTTTTCCGAGGCGCGCGCCGCGACGCCCGTTTTCTACCATCAAGAGACGAACTATTGGGTTGTGACGCGTTACGAAGACATTCGCCAGGTCTTTCAGAACACGAAACAGTTCTCGGCTTCCAACACGCTGGATGTGGTCCCCGGAGTTTGTCCTGCGGCCCGCAAGATTTATGCAGACGCGAATTTCAACGTCGTTCCAACCCTGACAAACACCGATCATCCTCATCACACCCGGATTCGACGACTTGTAAATTGCGCGTTCACTGCGCCGCGGGTAGCGGAGATAGAGCCATTTGTTCGCGAACTCACCGTTCGATTCATTAACGAACGCTTTTCAAGCGGCGAAGTCGATTTGGTTCAGGCCTTGACCTGGGATCTTCCGGCGCTGGTGCTCTTCCGCTTCCTCGGGTTTCCGGATGAAGATCTGCCGGCTGTCCAAGTCGGCGCGGACAATTCTCTTATAGTCTTATGGGGACCACCAAACGAAAAGGACCAGATGGGAGCGGCGCACGGAATGGCGGCGTTCTGGACCTATACCACGCAGCTGGTTGACAAGCGTTTTCACGAACCGCAAGACGATTTTGCCAGCGCGTTGCTCGCAGCGCGCTCTGCGGATCTCGCTCCACTGAGTCCTGCAGAAGCTAGCAGCATTATCTTCGGTCTGCTGGTCGCCGGGCACGAAACAACCACGGCGCTGCTATCGAATGGGTTTCGTCAACTCCTCAAGCACCGCACCGCATGGGACGCGATCGCGAAAGATCGGTCTTTAATTCCAAACGCCATCGAAGAAATTTTGAGACTCGATTCGTCAGTCATCGCTTGGCGCAGGAAAGCTAAGGAGGCGGTCGAAATTGGCGCCGTAGCGGTTCCGGCAAACGCTGATTTACTGTTGCTCCTCGGTTCCGCGAATCGTGATCCCGAGGTCTTCGACGATCCTGACACACTCAATATCCAACGACCGAATGCCAGAAATCACGTGTCGTTGGGATTCGGAAATCATCTTTGCCTGGGCGCACCACTTGCCCGGTTGGAGGCACGCGTCGTTTTCGAAGAGTTCAGCACGCGTTTTCCCAGCCTCCGCCTTGTCCCGGGACAACAGCTCCGTTACCATGCTAACACCTTCTTTCGGGCCCCAGTTTCTCTGCTCGCCGAGTGGGACACTTGACCCACCCGTTTGTGATTCTTGCTCTTCTCGAATCCTGAACTTGTATGGTCGCGGCTGATACTCCCATACATCACACGGAACTCCGAATCTCGCCGGAACGGCTCGGCTCGCCGGTTTTCCGGCAGCGCCATCGACTGAAATACGCCTATGTCGCGGGTGCGATGTACAAAGGGATTGCCTCAAAAGAACTCGTGATAGCCATGGGCAGGGCAAGTCTGCTTGGTTTCCTCGGCACGGGCGGTTTGAAATTCGATCGGATCGAATCTGATCTCCGATTGATTCAGTCCGAACTGCAATGGCAAGGAGTCTATGGCCTTAATCTCCTAGCTAGCCCATTCAAACCGGATCTGGAAGAAACCACGGTGGACATTTTGCTTCGACACGGCGTTCCCCGGATTGAAGCGGCTGCTTTCACCCAAATCACGCCGGCCCTGGTGCGATACCGGGTCAGCGGGCTTTCCACCGGCCAGGATGGAGCGATCAACATTCCGCATTTGGTTTTAGCGAAAGTGTCACGCCCAGAGGTCGCGGAGCAGTTTTTGAGTCCCCCTCCAGCCGCTTTAGTGCGGCGACTTGCCGAGAACCGTGCGATCACTCGGACGGAGGCGAACCTTGCACAGTTCGTCTCGATGGCAGATGACCTCTGCGTTGAAGCGGACTCGGGTGGCCACACCGACCGGGGCGTTCTTCATGCATTGTTGCCGGTTATCCTCCAGCTCAGGGATGAGTTGTCCCAAAAGCATGGTTATCCGTTTCCAATCTGCGTTGGTGCCGCCGGCGGCATCGGAACCCCGCAGGCTGTCGCCGCTTCATTTATCCTCGGTGCCGATTTCGTGCTCACCGGTTCAGTCAACCAGTGCACAGTCGAAGCCGGCACCAGCGACGCCGTCAAGGACCTGCTTCAGCAGGCGAACGTCCAGGACACCGACATTGTGCCCGCCGGGGACATGTTCGAAATGGGTGGCAAGGTACAGGTTTTCAAGCGAGGCCTTCTTTTCCCCGCGCGCGCAAAAAAGCTTTATGACCTCTACCGGCAGTATAACTCGCTCGACGAGATCGATGCTCAGACGCGATCGCAAATTGAAAACCGCTACTTTAAGCGAAGCTTCGCCGAGGTCTATGCCGAGACGAGGAACTACTATCTGCGGGTGATGCCGGAAATCATCGATCGCGCTGAACGCGATCCCAAGCAGAAGATGGCGCTTGTTTTTCGCTGGTATCTGGTCCACACCAACCGCTTAGCTCTGCGCGGAGATCCTGAAGACAAGGTGGACTACCAGATCCATTGCGGGCCGGCGCTTGGCGCCTTTAACCAGTGGGCGAAAGGAAGTGCTCTCGAACAGTGGCGGCACCGTCACGTCGACGAAATCGCTGAACACTTGATGATCGGAGCCGCAAAACTTCTCGACGAGCGCTTCTATCGCTTCCAAAGCGCAGCCGAGACCGAAATCGAAAAGCAAACCTTCAGAACTGCATAAATTTATGTTGCTCGATAAAGAGAAAATTTTCGAAGTGGTGAAAGCAAACACACTGAAAGTCTTGCCTGATCTCGTTGCCGACGATGTAACGATTGATAGAAACCTCAGTGATCTGGGAGCCAACTCGGTGGACAGAGTCGAAGTCGTGATTTATTCGCTCGAAGACTTAAGCCTGAAAGTACCACCTTCGGAATTGCACGGCCTCCGAAACATCCGCGCTCTCGTCGATCTCCTGCACCGGCACGCCTTAAGCAAATAAGCTGAAATGGCCGATTGCTTCTCCCCAGTTGCCATCACCGGCATGGGAGTGGTTTGCAGCATCGCCCAAGCGATACCGGAATTCACTCAAGCAATTCGGGAAGGCCGTCACGGTATCACCAACCTGCCGGTCGATGAAAACCATTCGGTGCGGATCGGAGCGCTCGTAACGGACTTTGAATGGCAGGGTTGGATGGAGTCGTTGAAGTCCGGCGAACCCGCTTTATACGCTCGCACTCGAAAGGTGTTGAACAACACGACCGAATCCACACGGCTCAGCGCCTACGCCGCGATCCAGGCGGTTCGCAACTCCGGCTTCGGCGAACTCGGGGACGTGGCGGACGAATTTGGTCTCATCGTCGCCGGAAGTAACCTGGCCCAAGACTATATCGTGAAAAACTGGCTTCGATTTCGGGAAACTGGACGGCCGAATCCACGATATGCTCTCTCTTTCCTTGATAGTAATCAGGTGGGCTGCCTCAGCGAAATCCTTTCGATCCGTGGTCCCGGCTTCACGATCGGCGCCGCCGCGGCAAGCGGCAACGCCGCTCTTTTTCAGGCGCTCCACTGGATTCGCAGCGGCATCGTGCGCCATTGTCTTGTTGTCGGGGCGTGCATCGAGTTTACCGCGCTGGAGTTGGAGGCGTTCGCAATTCTCGGGGCTGCCTGTTCCGGCCGTCTGCAGGACGACCCTGCACGTGCCTGTCGCCCGTTCGACCAAGGGCACGAAGGTTTTGTCTGGGGCCAGGGAGCCGGCTGCGTTGTTCTGGAATCGCCTGATTCCGTCAGTCGCCGCCAGGTCCTGGGTGAACTGGTCGGCGCTTCGTTGCTCCTCGATGGCAACCATCTATCTGATCCGAGCCAAAAGGGGGAAATTCGTGCAATGCAAATGGCGTTGGACTGCGGTAACCTCCACCCCGGATGCATCGGTTATATTAACGCGCACGGCACCTCGTCTCCGCTCGGTGATCGCACGGAGTGCGCCGCGATTAAATCGCTCTTCCGCGATCACCTCGCTGACATCTGGATTAACTCAACCAAATCGTTAACGGGTCATTGCTTCAGCGCGTCCGGCGTGATCGAACTGATCGCTTGCGTCGTGCAGTTGAACAACGGCTTTGTCCATCCCAACCGTAACCTTGACAGTCCGATCGACCCCGAGCTAAAACTCGTCAGCGTTAAGGCCCAACCGCTCAACGCCGAATATGCACTTTCGAACGGGTTCGGATTCGGAGGAATTAACAGCAGCGTAGTGGTGAGAAAAGGAATATCTTCATGACGGTCGGGATCGAAGCGATCAACTTCTACGGCGGAAGCGCCTTTCTCGATGTTCGCAGATTGTTCGAAGCGCGGAATCTCGATCTGCGCCGCTTCGACAATCTAATGATCTATCGAAAATCGGTGGCGCTCCCTTGCGAGGACCCCGTCTCGTTCGGCGTCAATGCTGCCAAACCATTGCTCGACCAGCTCAGCGAGGAGGATAGAGGTCGCATCGAACTGCTCGTGACGGCAACGGAGTCGGGTCTCGACTTTGGTAAGTCGCTCAGCACCTATCTTCATGATTATCTCGGATTGAGCCGATCGTGCCGACTGTTCGAGGTGAAACATGCCTGCTATGCAGGCACCGCAGCGTTCCAAACAGCCGTGAATTTTGTTGCTGCTAATTCTTCGCCCGGAGCGAAGACTCTGGTCGTTGCCACCGATATTGCAAAAGCCGCCATTAAGGGCAGCTATGTCGAACCTTCGCAAGGCGCCGGAGCCGTCGCCTTACTTGTCAGCGATCGACCGGACATTCTGGAAATCGATTTCGGCGCGAACGGGTATTACAGCTACGAGGTCATGGATTCATGCCGGCCGACTCCGGAGATCGAGACGGGTGATTCCGACCTGTCGCTTGTCGCATATCTGGACTGCCTCGAGAATAGTTTCAGGGCTTACGCCAGCCGGGTGGAAGGCGCAGATTTTGTGAGCACCTTTGACTACATGGCATTTCATACGCCCTTTCCGGGTATGGTGAAAGGGGCGCACCGGATGATGATGCGAAAGTTAAAAGGCTCTCCACCAGCTGCTTCGGACGCCGATTTTGAGCGCCGCGTGACGCCATCGCTGGCTTACTGTGTCGAGATTGGCAATATCTACTCTGCCACACTGTATCTGGCGCTCTGCGGTCTGCTTGACACGGTGGATTTGCCAGCAGCGAAGCGGGTCGCACTCTATTCCTACGGCTCCGGGTGCTGCTCGGAATTCTTTAGCGGCATCATCGTACCGGAATCGAAGACGAAGATGTCCGCACTGCAAAAGCGGGACTCGCTCAACAGGCGTTACGAACTGACCGTGCAGGAATACGACCGCCTGCTTGATCTGGGGCTTGAGTGGATGTTCGGAACCAAAGACAAAGAGGCGGACACCTCGCCTTACCAGGAGATCTACGATCAGTCAATAGCTGGTCGCGGGCTGCTGGTACTGAAAAAGGTTGCTAACTATCATCGAGAATATCAATGGAGTTAACCCTCCCCTTGGTCCAGCGATTAAAAGGTTAGCAATGTTTGTTGAATGAGGAACTCGCCGCCGACCGCTTCCAAACCTATTTTTTCACTGATAACCATGGAACACCCTTCAGACATCAAGCCAACTGACACCGCGGATATCTGGAATTTTTTCCCGTTGATCATGTGTATTAACCTGCGCGAACGAACGGATCGCTTCGAGGAAGCTAAGCGTGAATTTGCGCGGGTCGGGATCCGGCGAGTTGTGTTTTTTCAATCGGAGCGAAAGGCCGACCGCGACAAAGCCATCATCGACGCTCACATGGCCTGTCTTCGTTACGCCGTGGAGCAGAATGTCCCCTACGTCCTCGTTTTTGAAGACGACGCCCTGTTTCTTGACAAGTACGAAATCCACCTGCCACAGGCGATTGAATTTCTGCGTTCACGATCTGACTGGAACCTCTTCCACTTCGGCGGCTTTATTTTCCGAAAAGCTGAGCGTGTCACGCCACACATTATCCGCGGTGCGCTGCTCAGCCTCCACGCAGTGGTGGTCCGCACGGAGTTCGCGAAAAAGATCCTTGAAAAGCGACCGTATTGCTCAGGAATGTCCGTCGATCTCTTCTACTCTGCCTTGAACGGAGATTCGTCGTTCGTTTATGTAGATCCGCTCATCTGCATCCAAAGAGCGTCTGCGTCCGACGGCACTTGGGACAAGCTGAGCAAAAACAAAGAAGGCTGGCTTGGTAACGCGATGATCTATACCTCGCTGGGGTTGCGCGAACGTCTGCGCTTCAACCGTTTCTCCTATCTCGAGCGATTTCGAATTCATAATGGCATCATGTTTTTCAAGGCCTATCGCCCAGTTCTCCGCCGAAGGCTGGCCAAGGCCGAGGCTCTTTCGCGCAAGGGGCAGCTTCCGGTAATCGACGAGAAGGCGAACGGAACATTTAGCGTGGTGGAACTGGACGGCAAATCGGCAGGTCGAGGGTAATTGTCGCGGTCGGAATTCGCACCGAAGATCAATCTTTTTCTCATTCGATGGGGGTCAGGCAAAAATTCTACATTGGGCTCGCGAACACTTTTCATGATCCCGCTATGGCGGTTGTCAGTCGTGAAGGCGAGGTCCTTTTCGCAGAAGCGTCTCAGCGGTACCTGCAGAACAAGCGCGCCTACGGATTGACAGCGGATGTTCGAGACGGTACGCCAGGTGATCAAGGATTATTGCGATCCGCAGGCCCAGTTTGTGGTCGCGAAGCCCTGGAGCCATCGGATCAACCGCTTCATGCACTTGATGCATCTGATGGGAGCTACGAATCATGAACTGATCCCGAATCGTCCCCGCAGGATGACGAGATTCCTCGTCGGCAAGCACATCTTGTTTACCGACCTCTGGCTTCAATACGCCGGTTTCATGAACTCCGGGGGGAATATCGCCGACATTCTTCTTAGCGACTTCGGAAACAACAAAGTTTCCTTTGTCAGATTCGACCATCACCAGGCGCACGCCGCGAACGCGTGCTTCACGAGCCCATTCGACGAGGCTGCGTGCATGATCGTCGACGGTCAGGGCGAATGGGGATCAATCAGCTACTACTCATATAAGGGCTCCCGTCTAAGGGAACTCCATCGCGTCAAGGGAGAAGAGAGCCTTGGCATCCTTTATTCGGTCTGTACCAGCCTATGTGGGTTCAATGTCGAAAAAGGCGAAGAATGGAAGCTGATGGGGCTTGCTCCGTACGGAAAGCTGGATCAGGAGATCCTGGCGGACTTTAGATCACTCCTCAAGATAGACGGTCTCTCGATCAAGTATTCGCCGCTGCCGCAAATCGAGGCTTGGTTCGACCGGATGAAGAAGCGAGAGCGTGCAATAAACGCTTCTCCTTTCGAAGTCGCAGACCTCGCCTACACGACCCAATACTTTTACTCTGAGGTGATGGCGGAGCTACTCAATCGCTTTCACGCGATGGGCGTCTCGGACAACCTTGCTCTCGGCGGCGGCTGCGGCCTTAATTCCTCTTACAACGGTCAAATCATAGGACAAACTCCGTTCAAAAAGCTTCACGTACCCTGCGCGCCGGCCGACGACGGGAATGCTCTGGGAGTCGCTCTCCTCGCTTACTATCAGGATCATCCTGACAAAAGGCCGAATGGAGAGATACAAAGTCCTTACCTGGGCAGCTCAATATCTAAGAACACAATCGCTAACCTGGTAAAGTTTGGGCGTATCACAAAGACTCAGCATCTGCCGCAGACGATTCACGAACAGGCCGCGCGCCTGTTGGCAGACGGAAAGCTTCTCGGTTGGGTACAAGGCCGAGCGGAGTTCGGCCCACGCGCCCTCGGGAATCGGTCAATCCTCGCCGATCCACGGCCACCGGACATGAAAGACCGGATTAATTCGTTGGTAAAGTTCCGGGAAGAATTTCGCCCGTTCGCCCCTTCGATCCTCGATGAGTTCGGCGACGAGTACTTTGAGAATTACCAAGCCTCTCCGTACATGGAACGAACGCTGATCTTCAAACAATCAGCACGGAAAAAAGTCCCAGCGATCGTGCATATAAACTTCTCGGGCAGACTGCAGTCGGTTCGGCGGGAATGGAACGAAAGTTACTATCGGCTGATCCATGCCTTTTACAAACTGACTGGTGTTCCCATGGTGCTCAACACCAGTTTCAACATTATGGGAAAGCCAATCATCCATTCGGTCGAAGACGCTGTTGGGTTGTTTTATACGACCGGCTTAGACGCGCTCGTCGTTGAGGATTATCTCATCGAAAAATAGCCTCCTATGAGTTTTCCGATGGAACTGCGCATCGCCTTTGTCACCTACGAACTTGTCCCGGGCGGCAGTGTAACGTTTCTAATCAATATCAGCCGCGAATTTCAGCGTCGGAAAGTCGCACACCGCATCATTAGTCTTCACTCCCACCATCCCCTGGAAGCGGACTTTATCGCGGCAGGCGTAAACGCGTTGCGGCCCAGCCTGGCCCCTCGCTCTTATGAAGATGGAATTGCTTTTGGTCTCCAACAACTTCGGGCTTTCAACCCGACGCACATTGTCGGCTGTCTCGGACCGCAGTCGCTGGAAATTCTTCGCTATGTTCCCAAAGGGATTTCAAGGTTGGGGATCGTGCAGACAGATGACCCGCTGGTCTACAGGATGCTGGCACATTACGCCCCAGTCCTTGATGCCACGATTGGTGTTTCCGAGCACTCGCGTAACGTACTTCGCACTTATCCGTCACTAGCCGGCAAACCGATCTATTACCAACCATACGGCATTCCAATCCCTGAGAAGTTGAATAGACCTTCACCGGTTCAGAATCAACCGATCCGAATCACTTATGTGGGCCGGCTGGTGCACGAGCAAAAACGAGTACATCTTTTCGCGCAGATTCTTCAGACGCTAGTGAATTCTGACCGACCGTTCGTCTGGAGGATCGCCGGCGAAGGCGCACGCCTTCGCTCGCTCCAAAAGAATCTTCGGACAAATTCGAGTCAGCAGCGAGTAAGTTTTGAAGGACAAGTGCCGAACGACCGCATCCCGGAACTGATGCTGAGTTCGGATATCTTCCTGCTTCCTTCAGATTACGAAGGACTTCCGATCAGCCTTTTGGAAGCAATGGCCCACGGAGTGGTTCCGGTGGTAAGTGATCTCCCTAGCGGTATCCGGGAAGTCGTGAACGCGGAAACCGGCATCGTCGTTCATCCGGAAAATATTGACGGATATGCTGCAGCGATTTTACAGCTCGATTCGGACAGGGAAGACCTTGCCAGGAAGAGTCGTGCGGCGAGCCGTCTCGTGAGAGAAGGTTTTTCCTGCGAAGCGATGGGAAACCGCTGGCTCAAAATGCTGTGCGAACTTCCTTCGACGGCCGCAGATTGGCCAATCTCGCAGAAAGTAACTTACAGCCTGATGATGCGCGGGCTGGGCTTCCCCTTCCTGCCAGCGTTTCGCCCCGTGGGAAAGTTAATCAATCGAATTGCAGGCAAAAAACTCTTCTAGCGCACCAAGTCAGTAACTGGCGTGAATGGCGCGAAGATAGGGAGGGTTTGTTTTATGCCCCCGAGGGCTATAGGATTTCAAGCGCAACCCCGGCGACCAGTTCTGATTGTCAAAGGCATCGCTCGGTGCAAACAAAATAGAGGCTGGAAGCCTATGCTACTTTGCTCTCCAGAGTCTGGAGCGATATCTCAAGGCCATCCCGCTGGACCTCCGCGAACCCACAGCCGCGACGCGACGGCGTAACGTCGTATAGGCTTCCAGCCTGTATCGGGGCGCAATCACTTAGTTTGACGCTTATCCCGCACCTGCCCTTTTTCCGAATTGTGTACAAAGATAGAGTTGAAACCCACTCGTTTATCTTCGCGCCGTTCGTGACTGGTGTAGTGCAGTAGTCCTCCAAAAGAAAGCGGGCGATAGCCTCTACTCACGGTCAGAACGCCGAACACGATCATCTCCTGCGGCGGCAATAAGCAGCAAACCGACCACCGGAGTCAGTATTAGCGAGCTGATCAGATACCCGAAAAACCCAAGCGGCTTGCGCACGCCGAGCACGGCGACCAACAAGCAGAACAAAACATATACGAATAAGAAAATCATCAAATGTGCAGCCGAAATGGACGACCCAAACGTCAAACGCTAAATGACTAACCGCTCAATGCGTCTTCCGTGCATTTCCGGTTCAAAACCACTCTAACTAGCCTTTTGCGAAGAAGGTTCGATCTTGACCTTCGTAGCAACTATTTTTCCTTCTTCGAATTCGCGTGCGAAATGTTCCCTTACTTTCTTGGGATCGAAATCAAGGAACGTGCCACCAGAGGCAAAGTGCTGGACAAACACCTTACCAACCGCATAGGTAAAAGCAGCCGCGAGCCCCGGAACGGCGACGATTGCACTCAAAACTCCAACCACCGGGATAGTCTTGACTAAGCTCACGGTCAGAGCCATGCCCAGAGTCGGCGCTCCCATTCCTGCCAGCAAAGCTGCTACGATGTTTTTCACCTGGTCTTCTTTGAATGGCACTCCATAAAGCACGGAGAGTTCCTTGAGCATCTTCACGTCCACCACCGTAATTGCAATCATGTCGACGATCGGAATCGGAATCACCCCGCCTCCAGCCGCCCACAGCACGTTCTGTCTGATGATTTGATCCGCCTCATCTTCTTTCGTAGAGGTTTCCTGCGTCAAAGCGGGCCGGTCGACTGCCGTTGCATGTGCCATCATAGAATTTATTGAAGTCAGAATCCTTCGCTATAGTGAGAGCTTTTCTTTCCGCGGGCAAGGAAAAAAACCGGCACTAGGGTGATTGTTACGGAATCATTTCATTTGGTTCGGATCGGCTTAAAAGATCCGACTTTCTTATCTAGCCCGCCGACGAGGTCTTGATTGACCTGAGCGCAAATAGGTAATCTGGGGATCGTATGTCCTTTCGGAATTATTGACCATGAAACCTGCGCGCATTCTCGTCCCCGTTCTTCTTGTGCCCCTGTCCGTCTTCATGCTGGCCTCAGATCTTCGAGCAACAGGTGAAACGGCTTCGCCGATTCGCCTATACGTTCGGGAAGTGCCTCTTGAGGTTCTCGGCAGAGAAATGACGGCGGTGGAAATCGTGCAGGAGAATGGCACTCAGGGCCTCTATGCGCAAAGATCTGAAGGCTTCAACGTGGAGGTCGTCAACCAACTCAAAGTGCCCACTTCCCTTCACTGGCACGGGCTTGTCTTGCCGGCTCCCATGGACGGCGTCCCGTTCGTCAGCCAGGAGCCTATCCCACCGAACGGTACGATGGCTTATAAGTTCCCGCTGGTGCAGAGCGGCACTTACTGGATGCATTCGCACTACGGGTTGCAGGAACAGCTGTTCAATTCCGCTCCGCTGATCATCGAGAGTCCGGAAGAAATGGCGAAAGCAGACAAGCAGGTTGTCGTTCTGTTGAGCGACTTTTCTTTCAGGCCGCCGGAACAGATCCTCAACGAACTCAAGGGCGGCATGGAAAGCATGAAGGCGATGGATAAGACGCCCGGCACGGCAAAAATGAATAACATGCCCATGAAGCAACAGCTACTCTCCCAGCGATGGGACGAAAGCGTGCAACGTTTTGTTGCGGTCGCCGTGATGGGGGAACTGCCCGAAACCGACGTCAAATATGACGCGTTGCTTGCCAACCGGCGCACACTTGACAACCCTCAAGTTTTTCGCGTCGAGGCATCCAAGGCCGTCCTGTTACGAATCATCAATGGTTCGGCGGCAACAAATTTCTTTGTCAGTACCGAAGAGTTGATGGCCGAACTGACGGCCGTTGACGGAAAGGACGTTTCCCCGCTGCACGGTAACTTCTTCCAGCTAGGAACAGCGCAGCGGATCGACTTGCGCGTCAAAATTCCCGATCAGGAGCGGTGCTTTTCCTGTTCTGGCGCAAGGCGAGGGAACCAGGCAACGGTGCGGGGTCATCCTCGCAACGGAGGGAGACAACGATTCCTAAACTCTCAATGCAAGCAGAAGTTGTAACCGCAGGTTTGGACAACACCCAGGAGATGAAATTAGTTGCCGGCCATGCCTTGACAGATAAGCCCGCGGACAGAACCCTCCAATGCAATCTCGGGGGCAGTATGGCAAGCTACTCCTGGACAATCAATGGCCTCGCGTACCCCAACCGCGAGAGCCTGGAGGTGAAGCAGGGAGAGCGGGTAGAGATCTTGCTGCGCAACGAAACCAATATGGCCCACCCGATGCACCTGCATGGCCACGACTTCCAGGTGATCGAAATTGATGGGAAACAAGTGAACGGCGCCCTGCGCGACACGTTGCTGGTGCCGCCAAAATCAGCAATCAAGGTGTGCCTCGATGCGAATAACCCGGGCGTCTGGGCGTTTCACTGCCATATCCTATACCACCTGGCAACAGGCATGTTCACGGTGCTTAAATACGAGGGGGCCAATTCAGAATTCTGGCAACCGGAGAAATCGCGCTCCGAGATTGCGGGTTTGGAACCGCAACGCTGAACTACGAACTGCGCAGCATCTATCGAAAGCCTCCCAAAAATGCTGCGACCCCAAGCCCTATTGCGAGCGCTAGAAAAGACAGCGCGGCCATCAGGCCGACTGTCGCGTTCGGATGCGAGTTTCTATCGCTGTGACCTGAATCATGGACTTGGTGGGGTTGAGCGTGCACCTGTTCGTGCATGCTGCTCCCCCGGTGTGATTTAGGATCTTTTTCACGGGCCATCGGTCGAATGGTCATCATGCCGTGCTTGAGACCCTTAGCGACAAGCCACCAGTTTACTGGATAAGCCGTGATGAACCCGGTCAAGAGCGCCATCGACATCACAAACCAAAAGGCCGCAGCCCTCGGACTATGGCTGCCAGGTAACGCCATCATTGCGAAGGTCATCGCAGATACCATTCCGGCCATCAACCAATTCATCGACAGCAATTCTGAAATAAACGTGCGCCCGAGCGCATTCCGGTAGGAGCCGCCCGCCATGTCACGCATGAACAGCGCCTGGAAGATTGTCCAACCAAAGCCGAAGCCTAGAAGATACTCCAGGCCGATCTCAGCCAGTCTTGGCAGATGGATGATTGCTCCTATGACTGCGCCGGCCAAAATGCCGACTCCATCGCCGGCTACACAGTGCATCGTTGAACCAAGCACCTGGCGCCAGCGTAAATTCACATATTGTTCGTGGGTTCCCGGCAGGGGCTCACGACAGCCCAGAACATAAAGAAAGGCACCCACCGGTCCCGTGTAAGCGGTCAAAAGGATAAAGCCCCATTTCAATACCGGAGACTCCGGTGTTGAACGGATGTCGACGCCTACGAAGAGCACCGAAGGCCCCGTCAGAAGAAACCATACAAACATTATTCCATTCAGCACGACTTCGCCCCTGATGTTTTGCGCCCAACCATTCTCTTCCCCGGTTTGCTCTGGAGAAGCACCTGAAATGACCGGGTGCGTCAACGCCGTGGACATGTTTCCAGGCGGCAAGGGAGCGGCCGCTTTGAAATTACGTTTTCAATTTTTGCTCACGAGCCGTAGGTCTGTCCCCGCTGAAGTCGATCTTTATTCGCAAAGTAGAGAATCGCATGCTCAAGCGACCAGCGTTGTGACTATGAACACAAGATCTCCCGGTTCAAAGGCTAGCTTGCGCCTTTAGAGGAAGCACGCGGTATCGCTGATCCGGGCACGCTGGCTCATCCAGTTCCAATATTCCGATCCTATCGGGTGCCGATTGGCAATTGCGAAAAAGACTCACAAATGCGAAATGAATGTAGGATCCAGCTGATGAATCTGCGATAAATGAGAGGGGGAATGACTAAGATCGTGAGTGAGACAGATGGCCTCAACCAGATCCGGACTGATAACGGAGCGAACGAAACAATGAGTCCTGATGAGCTGATCAAGGTGCTGAAGCAATACCTACGGGAGTCCAATCAGAGCGAGCGTACAGTTGCCTCCCGTATTGGCGTGAATCATCATACCCTTCATCGCTGGATCACAGCCAAACAAAGCCCGATGAGAGGTAAATTGGCATTGACCGCATGCTTCCTGAGGCGCGTCGGATACCTTTAAAATATTTTCCGTGGATTGTGTCTGCCGGCCTTTGGCATTCAGATACTCAGTCACGCCAGTGAAAGCCGAGTCAAGCGAGATCCTCAGTCACTGGCAGTTGCTTCTCGTGAGTCCGTTGCTCCCGCCAACGAACAGTCCGAGATAAGACCCTCGCGGCGGAACCTGCCTATGGGATATCTCGACAAAGCTCGCGGGTTTAATCGTGGCCTCGTCATTTCTTTATAATTGCTATAAAATTCCTCGAATTCTCTAGAAAATCCGGTAACTTGGTCTCGGTGGCTCTCCGAGCCGCGAGGCCAAAATGAATAAGTGGATTTCGAACACAGACAAACTCTCCCGGAAAGAGGTAAGAACCTGGTATGCGAAAATGAAGAGTGAATCGTCAGATCCCTATGGGTCTTGGGGAAAATATGTAAGCCATTACTCGGCCTCACTCTGGTCATCGGTCTTTATTCGGACCGCTACATCTGCCGGCCATGCCGCGGGGGTTTACAGCCGCTTTACCTACCTCGGGCTGATGCGCCTCGGTAGGCATGTCAGAGAGTGCATACTTCACACACATACCTATGAAGCAATATGAGCATCCTCTTGCTCACGATTATAGTTCTTTCGGCTGGAGCAGTCACGTATATGCTGTTGAAACGACTAGTCAGGCCAGTCCGGGTGGTTGGGACCTGCGTACTCATAGTCCTTTTAGCGACTTTTATTGCGATTGTCCAAAACCGAGAAACCATCTTTCACCATTCTAAGGGTGCAGCCTCCGTCACATTTCAAACCATTAGTGAAGAAGATCACAATTTTCTAAATGAAACTCTTCAGAAACAGGGCGGGCAACAACAAGCTAATCCTGCTCCTACTAAGTTTCAAAACATCGGCAGGAGCAGGCTTGCTGGTTCCAGCAATGAGCCAGACCTGAAGGCGGAGTTGGTTATCAATACTGCAGAAGTTGGACGCTCCGAACCGATCACGCCTAAGGTAACTGTCAAACGCGCTCAACTGGTCACTCACAATGAAACGGTTAGGCGCGCTGAGCTAGTTCGATCTAAGCAACAGTGAGTTCGCGCATTCCAGGAAACGTGCAAGCACCTCTCACAGAGGGGGATCAGAGCGGACCGAGGGAATCATTTTTACCATAAAGACGCAGAGAACACGGAAGTAAAGATTTGGGGATAAGCCTCACTTCTGTCTAGATCTAGGGTACTGTGCTGCCCGATGCCATGGGAGATTTTGCAGCCATGCCCCTTGGATTTCGACCCTAACGTTTCTGTCTGCATCAGACTGTCCTTTAAACCAGAATTGCTCTTCTCCCTCTTCGCCTTCCAGTTTCGCTGGAAATCCACGCACGGCAACGCCGTCAGCGTGCGTGTGCTCGACTGCATTAACACGCCAATGAGTGTTTCGATCTTTAGGCAATCGTGCGACGGAATAATCTAACCGTTCGACGGAATAGATATGGCTTCGGTTAAATCCCCTGATCGAGTCGCTTTCCACCAGTGCAATCGCTTTAATCGCTATTTCATCGGATCTTATATAAAAACTGAAGATTCCGTCTCTCATCCATATATGTATCAGTAATACGACGCAATTGCAAGAACGAACGTAGCAATAAATGTGCCATTCTGTGGAAAATTAAACGAAGAAAGCTTTTGCTCTCCCACAATTGATCCGCTGAGAAGGGTATCGCTCACCATTCACAGATAATGTTACGAAAGTTTTTCTTCGTTTCCGGAAGAACCGGGAAATTAGCCATCCGACTATGCCCAGTACTATCCAAAGTAATGTCCCAGCGCCGACCACATATTGTCTGACACCCGCTTGCAGGCGGTACGTTGGCATCCTGCCCTACGACGCGACAGCGGCGCCATAAAGTATGAAAGTGCCAAGAAAACGATGAAAGGCAAAAAACTTGCAAACGTTCAACGAACAGACACCGGAGCGAGTTACGGTCAAGATAGTAAGGATCGATGATGAAGTCATTACTCTCGACGTGGTCAGGCGCGCCGAGAAGAGATTCGTATTCGAGATCACGCGCGACAATCGGAGCCGGGTGGTCGCATCCAGCGATGAACACAAGACAGCCAAGAGGGCGGCGAAGGCGGGAAAGCCGATTTGGAAGCGAACGGTCAAGGCTGCACTAAAAGAAAGGCTAGACCAATAACCGCCAACCGACGCTTGAAAGGGATCAGGCGCTGGAATCGCGAAAACGAATTACATCTCTGCGATGCTGGTATGTGACGCCACGATCCTCCAGCCGTCGTCAAATTTCTGGAGGTTCATGGTGCTGGTTCCCACCACTGTCTCTTTGGAAGTGGGGAAAGAGGCCGACCACCAGGTGAGGGCGAGAGCGAAGTCCGGCTTGATGAGTTTGATCTGAATGCGGGTTGGATTGATGTGCCCCATCGAATTGCGGTCGGGGTAGCCGTTAATGTAGGAATCGTGAAGCTGCCGCCAGCCGTTAAACTGCTCGGAATCAACGACAACCAATAGTTCAGACGATTTCCAATAGACATCTAGATATCCCTCGACGTCGTGTGCATTCCAGCGATCGAGCATTTTAAGCAAAATCCCATAGATCAGTTGAACATCGGGGTTGGAAATGCTTGAATCCGCACGGAGCGAGTCGAATTGCCACCCGTACTGCTCCTGTGCCATTACTGGCAGGCAGACAGACAACGCAGCGATCGCCAAAACTCTTCCGAAGGCTCCCAAGCGTATTGGCAACAACACATTGCGATAAAATGCAGACCATGGACGGACGCTATTGTTCAATATTTATAGTGTACATGGTTTTTATACTTATTACAACACATACAATTGCCGGTCACCAAGTCTCCTTAAAGCCGTCCTCGCGCGCAGAATGCGGACCCTCCGTTCTTGGTGATATTTTTGCGGAGTCCGTGCCCTGTCAGACATCAGGAAACGTCACTCGGCATAAGGGTGCGGAGTTGGTCCATACTCTTCAGCCGCTCCAGTCGACGGTTGATCTGGCATTTGGCGCCGGATGACCGTCCGATCCGACGCCCGATCCATCGTATCAACGGATTAGAATGGAATCGCGAAATCTAGACCAAGCCTTCCTTGAAAAGCCTCCGCACCGCTTGCGCAACGCCCGCTTCATTGTTCGTGCTTGTGACCCAGGCGGCCACAGACTTCACCGCTTCGGACGCATTCCCCATTGCGATTCCCAGGCCCACCTCACGGAGCATCTCTATATCGTTAAGTCCATCCCCGATCGCCGCGACCTGCGATAACTCAAGACCGAGGATTGCACTGAGGTGCTTCAACGCTCCCGCTTTGTTAATTCCAATAGGGACGATCTCGAGATAGTTGGATTTGGAAAAAGCTGCTTGGCTCAAAGTTTGCACAGAATCGGCAATAACGTGAAGCACCTCGCTCGACTGGTCTTGCCCTGTAATCAAAAGAATCTTGCTAGGTTCGTCGGCATCTTCCAACAGCTTAGAGGTAATTACCGGACTACATTCTGTAATTTGAGATTCGAGAATGATCTCCGGCGTTAATTTTCTCACCCGCCACGTCTTTACGGTGAAAACGTTCGGTTCGACATTAAGTTCCAAGGCTTTCCCGACAATAGCATGTGCCGCGGCCATGGTATGTCGTCTATCCAGCATCGCTCGCTTCGGGGTTAGAGACTCCGTGTCGATTTCGCCCACCCATGCCCCGGAAAAGCAAACCAGCAAAGGTGAGAGACGCAACGGGCGTACTACTGCACCCAGAGCCCCCGGACCACGGGAGGTGGCCAAAACAACTTGCACGTCGTTTGCGGCCAACTCGCAGAGAGCGTCACTGACGGCAGCTCTCAGTCGATGATCGCTGTCAAGTAGCGTCCCATCGACATCGACTGCAAACGCTTTAATGGCGCTCCGGCTCATCTTCCTACGGGCACCGGTACCCTTTCTTCTGGTGTTCGCATATCCATGTTCCGCGTCGCTCGCCAAAATGATCGCTTCCTCCGTCCTTTGGCAACGAGAAACGTCCTTTCCACACAAGTCTGCTCCAGGACGGACAATGCTGATCTCCACTTTTCGATGCGCATCCGAAACCAGACATGCTAACCTGATGTGCATGCAGCCTGATCGCGCGCAAGAGAGTGGCGGCACCATTCCCCATCCGGTCCCGAAGCCCAGCGCGCTAAGGGTTGCGATAAAGAAGATGCCATTATAAACACATTGCATTTTATCGCTTCTCTTTCGCCAGGGAGCGGTGTGGTATTCGATTATGGAGTACTCCCCCTGCTGCTGTCGCCGGTGGAGCGCTCCAGCATCGAGTTTCTCGCGGCAAGGGCGGCTGAACATGGAGAGCGCTGGAAAACTTGCATTGACCCGGTGTCTCTCGCCGGAGCACTTCGCTCAATTGGATTCAAAGAAGTCGAAGACTTTGGTCCGGAACAACTAAACGAACGTTATCTTTCCCCGCGTACGGATGGATTGCGCAAGAGAGGAGCTGCCAGGTTGATTTGTGCCAGAGTTTGATACGCAACCTGAAGGAACCTGGTGCACCGTCTCCGAAATACTTAGGCTTCGATGAGTTCAAAATGGGTGTAGGCAAACCTGCTTTGCTTCCTCAGAACCGTGCAAACCGAGGACGCTTCGTCTACCGCGATGGCACCAGAAGCCGTTGCCGACACGCGCTAAGATTCCTCAATTCGTTTACGGATAGCGCTAACCGCAAGAAACAAAAAGGAGTTAGTGGCGATCGATAGCAACGCCCCCGCAACAATGAGGCTCTGGCCCTCGGCTGGCAGCAAATGAAGGCCAATCCCGAGTTCAGCAAGGATGAAGGAGAACTCCCCGATCTGCGCCAGACTCGCCGCGACGACCAGGGCTGAGCCAATGGGCCGTCGGAGGAAAACGACCAGCATGAAAGCAACAGCAGATTTTCCTAAGACGATAATCGCCAGCACAGCCAAAACCTGAAGCGGTTGTTTCACAAGGATCTCCGGATCGAAGAGCATCCCCATGGCCACGAAAAAGAGGGCCGTAAATGCATCCTGGAGCGGCCGCATTTCTTCGGCCGCCCGATGGCTGTGATCGGATTCGCCCACAACGACGCCGGCGAAGAAGGCGCCCAGCGCAAACGATAGGCCGAACAGCTCCGCTGCCCCGAATCCGATCCCGATGGCCACAGCGATCACGGCAAGAGTGAACAACTCTTTGGAACGAGTAGCGGCCACCTTTTCTAGCAACCAAGGCAGCAATCGGGCACCGACGACCAGCATAAGCAGAACAAAACCGATGAATTTTCCAAGAATGATGCCAAGCGTCGATAAAATCTGCATGACGTTGTTGTCATCCGATGGCTGGTTGGCGCCTCCTGCTCCTCCACCAAGCGATGCAGCCAGAGCAGGGAGGATCACCAGGATCAGAACCGTCACGAGATCTTCGACGACTAGCCACCCGACTGCGATCCGACCGCTTGGCTCCTCCAGTATCCCTTCGGCTTCCAAGGCTCTGAGCAAAACAACCGTGCTCGCAACCGACAGCGCCAACCCGAGAACCAGGCTGGCCCCGAAGGGCCAACCCCAAAAATGGGCTACAGCACAGGTCAATCCCACCGCGGCGGCGATCTGCACAAGCGCACCTGGAATGGCAATATCTCGGACCGCCAGAAGATCGCGAAGCGAAAAGTGCATCCCAACGCCGAACATCAGAAGAATGACGCCTATCTCGGCCAATTGCGGTGCCAGTTTGGCATCCGCCACAAAACCAGGCGTGAACGGTCCAACGGCTACCCCGGCAATGAGATAGCCGAGCAGCGGCGGTAGACGCAGACGGCTGGCAATGTAACCGCCAACCAGAGCATATACCAGGCTGGCAGCCATAGTCGAAATGAGTGCCACATCATGGTGCATTCACGTTCGCCGTTCACTGTTCACCGTTCGTTCAATGTTCTGCGGGCGCAGATTTCTCCACAGGAGCTGAGCCAGACGGGTTGATTCGCTGCCGGCGCTGGCAAACCGCGAACGGTGAACGGTGAACTCATTCCTTCACTTGCCCGATGGATGATAATCCACGGGAATCTTGACAGCTTCATCGACCTCTTCCGGCGTCAGAAGAACGATCGTTTTCGTGCGAATCGCCCCGGTCGTTATTGCGAGCGAGATGGCGGCAGCCGTGGCATTGTCCGGCCCCTCGGAGATCACGTATGCGTCGTTCTCGCCGAACGCGAAATAGAACCCCTCAAGACGGCCACCCAGCTTCTGCAACATTTTCTCGACAGCGACACGGCGAGCTGTTCCCCCCTCCTTCATAAGTCCCTTTATCCCTTCGGGCGTGTAGGAAACCATCGTCAGATACTTCGGCATAACTTCGGGCAAGCGAACGGCCCCTGTTCCTCGTTGAGTCTCAGTCTCCTCACTTCCGTAGAATAATCCAGTGCTACTTCAGTTAATTGTGGACGAATCGATGAAACGCAATTGATTTTCCTATGTTCTACCCGGCACCTTGGTATTTCACGAGAATTAACGGAAAAACTATGAATTCACCCCTCCTATTGGCCATGGCCGCTGCAGCCATTACGCTGACATCGACCGCATCAGCTAATCAATACGACGAACTTGTAACAAAGGGTTATCGCTGGGCGACCGTCGACGGCCCTTACGCCTGCGTTGCCAAAGAGGACGTCCGTCTAATGGCAAGTAACCCGGCAGACTCAGTTGTCTTGAAAATGGTTGAACAGGTGAAAGTGTTCTATCTCACTCCGGGAACGATCGTGCAGGTCACTGAAGAGGATTCACATGCCGGCGCGTCGAAAATTCGGCTGGCCGGGATTACAGTCGACCTCTGGACCATGTCCAGGTTTCTCAGCAAACGCCCGATCAAGGATACCTACGGAGTCATCGAAACCCCCGAAACTTCGGGTCTCATTCCCACGGCGAATCCGGTCCTCGATGCCGGTCCAACTCCGTCGCCCGGTTTCAGTCCAATTCCCGGCGCGAGCCCGGCGGCCAGCGAGAGCCCGACGCCTGCAACAAGCCAGTAAGCGAGAGGGCGACATTTACTTCCCTTTTAGTGAGGCTACCCCTTCTTCCGCACTGGAGGAGAGGGCCTGCGCGGCGAGTTGGATAAAAAGCTGCTGGGCTTCGCGGGGCGACTGGCCAGGCGCTGGTCGCTGACGCACGTAATGCCCATCCGGTTGCATATCCCAGGCGGACATGTTGTCGCTTTCGTACACATCGAGAATGTGTCCCAGGTCAGCTTGAATGACCGGATCGGTGACAGGTGCTACGGTTTCCATGCGACTGTCGAAGTTCCGGCGCATCCAGTCCGCCGAACCGAGGTAAAATTCCGGATGCCCTCCGTTCTCGAAACGGAAGATGCGGCTGTGCTCGAGGAACCGGCCCACAATACTGAAGACTCGGATGGTCTGGGAAAGACCGGGCACGCCGGCCCGCAGGCAGCATAGGCCGCGCACGCAGAGAGTAATGGGAACGCCCGTCCGGCTCGCCTCGTACAACTCGCGGATAATTTCCGGATCCTGGAGCTGGTTTAATTTAACGCGGATGCCGCTGGGCCGGCCCGCCCGTTGATGGCCCACTTCGCGGCGGATCAGCTCCGTGAAACGCTCGCGCATGTTGTGCGGGGCCACCAGGAGTGGGCCGTAATCCTCCCGAGAAATTGCGCCGGTGAGTTCGTTGAACACGGTGGCTGCGCTGGCGACCAGGGCCGGATCGCAACTGAATAAGCCGATGTCCTCATACAGGCGGGCCGTGACGGGGTGATAATTTCCAGTAGAAACGTGCACGTATTGACGCAATCCGTCCGCTTCCTCTCGCACAACGAGCCCAAGTTTCACGTGGGTCTTGAGCCGTTCCATGCCGTATTCCACATGCGCTCCGGCTTTCTCGAGCTGTTCCCCCCACGCGATGTTCGGCAGCTCGTCGAAGCGCGCTGTGATCTCGACCAGGACGACAACCTGTTTGCCCCGACGGGCGGCCTCGGTGAGGGCCTGGATGACGGGTGACCGTTCACTCGTGCGATAGATCGTCAGCTTGATGGCCAACACATGGGGATCGCGTGCGGCGGATTCGACGAAACGCAGCACGGAACTGTTGAAATCCTGATAGGGATGGTGGAGCAGAATGTCGCCCGCGCGAATCTCTTCAAAGATAGCGGCGGCATCCTGCGCCTCGAGGCGATGAAGGCGCGGATGATCGACGGGGCGGTGCTCGGGGTCCCTTAGATGTTCACAGTCCTCGACCTGGAATTTGACCAGATCCGTCAGCGCCAGGGGACTGTCCATCGGAATGATGTCGGCGGGACCGGCCCCGAGGTTTTCAACGAGCCAAGACTGCTGCTTTTCGGGCATATCGCCACTGGTCTCGACCCGGACGATGCCGGCGAACTTCCTCGCGGTGAGTTCGGCACTAACCATGCCGATGATGCTGCCCGGAGCGAGGTCCAGCTCCGTTTCGCCCAGCGGCAGGCGGTCCCACGGATCGTCCTTGGCGCCGCGGGTGACGCGAAAGCAGTACGAATTCCAACGAACGCCGCTCGGGAACATCAGGTTCAGATGCCTGGCAATCACTTGTTCCAGTGGAACGAATCCGCCACGAGGCAACGGTACCCAACGGGGCCGGTTAGGCGGCACCTTGATCCGAAGGAAACGGGGACGCGATTCCCCGGGGCGATACAGCCACACTGCCAAGTTCAGGCCCAGGTTGCTGATGAACGGAAACGGATGGCCGACATCCACCGCCAGAGGCGTAAGGATGGGCTGCACCGCATCCCGAAAATAGGCTTCCAGCCACACCCGTTCATCGGCGTTGAGCTGGTCGTAGTTTTTGAGCGCAATACCCGCCTCTGCCAGCGCCGGACGGATTTCCTTTTCCACTACCCGGCACAACATCCGCGTCTGGCGCATCAACTCCTCGCGGCAGAGTTGGAGTTCTTCGAGCGGCGTCCGCCCGTCCGGCGAAAGCCGAGTGTTCTTGCGTTCGATCCTGCGCCGCAAACCGCCGATGCGCTTCATGGCGAATTCGTCGTACAACATTCCCATGATGCCGGCGAATTTTACCCGCTCGAGCAGCGGGACGGTTCGGTCTTCGGCCAGGGCCATGACTCGGCGGGCGAAATGGAGCCAGCTCAATTCCCGATTGATGTAGGCTTCGCTGGACTCAGGCGTCACCGGTATCTCCACCAAAAAGTCGACGTTTTCGGTCTCGCAAGCAATTTAATTGTTAGTCGCGCGCCTCTCCTTTGGATTTGGGAGAGCCAGATCAGGTGAGCTTTAACGATTCGATGACTTCGCGCAGAAAGGAAGCGCTGCGTTCCAAGGCCTCCTGCTCGGTCGGCTCCAGTGGCAGTGGGATGGCGCCCATTGCGCCCTGGCCGCCCACGAGATGCGGCAGGCCAAGAGTCACACCTTCGCATCCAGCGACACCCTGGATGCGGCTGCAAATTGTAAGTACAGCCCGCTGGTCATTCAGCAGCACATCCACGATGCGCGCCACAGCGCTCCCGATGCCATAGTAGGTGGCGCCTTTGCCGGCCAAGATGAAGTGCCCCGCACGCCGGACCTGCTCGTCGATCTGCCGCTTCTCCGCATCCGTTATGACGGCGGCTCCGCGCATGCGCGCAAACTCCTCAAGCGGTGTTCCCGCAATCGTCGCCAGCGACCACGTTAACACCTCCGAATCGCCGTGTTCGCCGATGACATAGGCATGCACATGCTGCGCGTCCACCCCGAAGCGGTTACCCAGAAGCGCACGGAATCGCGCGCTGTCTAGCATCGTGCCCGTGCCGATGACGTGGGTAGACGGCACGTCGGCGCCGGCGGCGAAATGCGCCGCCACATGCGTCATGATGTCGACAGGGTTGGAGACGACGACCAGGATCGCGTCGCCCGCGTCTCGCACGATGAAAGGGACCACCTGCTCAAACACCGCCACGTTGCGCTGGAGTACTTGGAGCCGGGTCTCGCCGGGCGCTCGCGCAACCCCCGCAGTGATGACCACCACCCGGCAGCCCACCAGGTCAGCGTAATCTCCGGCGCGCACCATGAGCGGATGCGCGAAAGGCACCGCGTCAAGAATATCATGAGCCTCGGCCTCGGCACGGGCGCGGGTGCGATCCACAAGAACGATCTCGCGGCCCACCCCGTTCATAACTAGGGCGAAAGCGGAGGTCGAACCGACCATTCCACAGCCCACGATGCCAATTTTCATGCTTTAATAGCTATTGTTGCGGCGCTCGGGCTGCCGGTTTCTCTCCACCACCTGCCGAAGATGCCATCCGCCGGCGCCTTGTTTCATTCACCCTTTCAACGGTCGTTATATGGGGTCCGTGCAGCAAACGGAAGACCAAACATGCTAGTACGGTTCTCCAAGCGGTACTGAAATCAATTCGGTGCTTCACTTTGAAAAAAAATATCAACTACTCCAATCTTCGTTGGATCGCGTTTTCTTAGACCGGCACTTCTGAGTAGAATTTTAACGGTTCAGTGAGCGCCTTTCTGCTTCGCTTTCAGTCCACTTTTCTAGGCAACGAAAGAGCAAATCAAGCATCTTCGGACTGTGAATTCGCGCTCTAACTATCGGCGCAAGAACCTATGATCGATAAGTTCGTCGAACGAAACCAAATTGCAATCGGCGACAAAAGAGCTGCCGCTGTCGTAGACCTTCTTTATAGCGCATGTGACAACTCGCGCTTAACTAATTTTGACGTGTCACCTAACCTAAACAGTTTAACTCGACTATTCCCTTCATGGGAAAGACCGCTGAAAGGACCACTGGCTGACGGCGATCCGTTACCTGCGTACCAATCTAAATCGCCCTGAAGAATAGATCTCTCTTTCTGTGGAGAAGGAAGTCCTCAACGAGAGAGTTAAAACTGGAGGACTGCCACGAATGGCGCGAAAATAAGGAGGGTTTGAGGCGTTTTCTTATGCCCCGGAGGGGCTACAGGAGTGCGCCTGAAAGTACGCACCAACAGAAGGGTGAAAGTCCTTTCCGGACGGGAACAGACAATCTTTGCTTTTCGGCGATCCGTTTCCTTCGTAGATTTCTTGAAACGCCGTCCATCAGCCGCTGTGTGGGCGCAGTACCAAAACGGACTGCAGCCGCGTGCGTCCTTCACGAGTGTTCCCATGAATCTAAGCTTTTATCAATGTCTGACTCAGAACCATGCGCTACTGTTCTTAAGTGTTCAAGAGTGTATTTCCCCCTCGTAAACAACTACTTACACAGGGAACAAGATGACTACTGAAATTCGATTCGGACTCATTGGATTGGGCCTTATGGGCAGGGAATTTGCCAGCGCTGCCGCGCGTTGGTGCCATCTAACCAATCTGGATGCTCGACCCGTTCTCACGGCAGCATGCGACACGAATGAAGGCGCTTTCGGGTGGTTCAAACAAAATATCCCGACCTTGGAATTCACGACCAACGATTACCATGCGCTCCTCCAGCGCGAAGACGTGCAAGCCATTTATTGCGCGGTCCCCCATCATCTGCATGCCCAGTTCTATACGGACATCATCAAGGCAGGAAAACATTTGCTTGGAGAAAAACCGTTCGGAATTGATTTGGCCGCCAACCGGACGATTTTGCGCGTGATCGAAGAAAACCCTGGAGTTTTTGTTCGATGCTCTTCGGAGCTGCCTTTCTTTCCGGGCGGGATTGCCATCATCCGGGCTCTGCTCGAGAAGGATTTTGGGAAAATCATCGAAGTCGAAAGCGGCCTGCTGCATTCGTCGGATCTGAATCCGAACAAATCGATCAATTGGAAACGGATGATCGAGTACAACGGTGAATATGGCTGTATGGGCGATCTTGGACTGCACGCCCTGCATATTCCCTTAAGGTTTGGCTGGTTCCCTGCCAGAATTCATGCGCAACTTAGCAAAATAGTGAAAGAACGCCCGGATGGCAAAGGCGCACTTGTCCCCTGCAGGACGTGGGATAACGCCGTGATCTATGGCGAGGTTGATCAAAAGGACCACCGATTCCCGATATCGATCCATACGAAACGGATAGCTCCGGGCGAAGGCAATACCTGGTATATCCGGGTCATCGGGACTAAACGTTCCATGACCTACTCGACGAAGTATCCGAAGACCTTAAAGATTATGGAGTATGAGGAGGGTGGCCCACAGGCGTGGCAACATGTCGATCTCGGTTACGAGAGCGCCTATCCAACGATCACCGGATCGATCTTCGAGTTCGGATTCACCGACAGCATCCTCCAGATGTGGGCAGCGTTCTGCGACGAGCTATCCAACGGACGGCCAAAAATGAAGCAGCCTTTTTATTGCGTGACACCGGAGGAGACTCATCAGAGTCATTTGATCTTCACGCAGGCATTGGAGTCTTACGGCAACCGTGCATAGTTCGTTGACGATAGTGAGGCTGTGGTCAACGTTGGGAGAAGATTAACGTTTTCGGAATCCACGTACAGCTAATGAACCAATTCAAAACACTCCGAGCCTCTACTCTCTACTGTTCAAAGTGCAAGAAGGCTCAACCTGTGCGCGAAAGACTGCTGCTGATTTTGCCCGATCGAGAGATTTACGACTATTTGTGCAGTGGGTGTGCGACGTCGGTTGGATCGCGCGAAGTCCGAGCCGCGGAGATAGAGCGTCCGCCTCTGATCCTGCATTGACTGGGACAACCGGAAGTTGAAGTACGAGCAGGCTTCAAGAAAAAGCCTGCCTGCTTGCTTCCACTGCGGGAGTGCATGGCGTCCGTGCGAGGTGCGTCGGAGTTCGTAGTTATCTGGCCACCCTGCTCAATCATTTTAGGGATTGCATTCGTTCGCGGATAGTGTTCATATGAACATTATGAACGATTCTGGCGTTATTCCATCGTCGGTCGCCGGTTCGCTGGCGGAAATTGAGCGCTCCGTTCAACGTTTTCGGAGCTGTTACAGTCTTGGCGCGGACCCGAACCGTTTATTAACAGATGAAATCATCACGATGAGGTTCGAGTTGATCCGACTTTGGTCGGAGATCAATTCAGAAAAGAAGGTGCCAATGGGCGGTTAAACCTAATGCATCGTCTCACAAGTGGAAGGCATACCGTCGGCTTCCACTTATGAGACGATGCACTTGTTTTCCAAGTAGAAAGCGCAGATTTCGAAGAGGTTGAGGAGAGCGGGACGCCCTGCTTGACTTCGCGGGGTCGCCAGCAACGGCCTTCCAGGCCCACACACACGCCGATACGCCGACATCGCCTCTGCGATTGTGGCGGCTTCGCCGCGGTATGAAAAATCGTCCCCGCTCCGGGAAGGCATCGTCCCAAAACTGGAAGATACCCTGCTCTGCCTGACCGCAACGGTCGGCGAGCCGGGGGAAGTCTCTCGATTGTTGTTGTTTAGACTGTCTTCTGGGCACTGGCATGAGAAATGCTGATCTTAAAATTCGTACCATATGAACAATTCGATCAGCAAAGCGGCTTACTCTGGACTGGGTCACTGTACGGTCTGCGGACAATGGACAAAGCTGGAGATGTGGGACGAGGGACTTAATGGTCGCTTCTGTTCCGAATGCTTTGATCACGTAGTAGATGCAGAAGAGTTGTTGGGGAGCCAAGGGCTGGTCGTTCCCGGACCAGAAACAAAACAAGAGACGAGGAACTCCTAATGATTATCCGCATGTCAGCTAAGACCGTTTATTATCCTGCCGCACCACGCCGCGAAACGGATTTGATTCGAAAAAGCTGCCGTGTTCGATCCGTTCATGGTTGCATTCTGGTGAATCGAAAAAAATTGACCTGAAGAGCACCATCGAGGGCTGTGTTCCTCAGCCGACGCCATCGAGACACACAAAATCCAACCAGGCTCGCCGAACTCCCAAGCATGCGCTTAGTCTAAAGCGGCTTGACCTCCAGATCGTTCGACAAGAGGGTACAAACCCGAAGCCTTTTCGGGTCCCCAATTGCGCACGCCGGAGATGCCACACGACGTATTTATAAATCATTCCACGGCTGGCAAATTGACTGCGTATGCGATCTGCAGCGAGCTGGAATCGATCGGAATCCGGTGCTGGATTTTGCCACGAGACCTGACCATCGGGATCGCGTGGGACCAAGCGATTGCGAATGCCGTCGTGTGCTCTCGGATCATGATAGTCGTTCTGTCCGATTACGCCAACCGCTCCGATCGCGTCGAACGACAGCTCGAACTTGCCTTCAATAACGGGGTGATCATCGTTCCGTTTCGAGCCGAGTCCAATTCGGTCGTCTGTGAGTCGCAACCGGCTCTGGAATCGGTGCACTGGCTTGACACGGTGACTCCCGAGACGGCGCAGCGGCTGCGGTCCTTATGCGATCTGGTTCGAGGACTTATTCGCCGCCCGAAAGATGGTCATGTGCTCACCGGCTCCGCCCCTTTGGGTCAGGTAGACATACCATACCTGAGTGTCGAGAGGATTACAGAGGCGCCACGGTGCGAAGAGACGAAAGATACGCTAGGAGTATCTGCAAATGGCGCTGTCACGGAGTCTTCCGACTCAGATTCAGAAAAGAGTTCGCGGATTGGTTTCGGAGATGTCGATACGAACGATTCGAAACGCCACGAACGGGCCCTTCTACGACCGAAAAAGACCTCGAAATGGCTGTCAATAAGGGCTTTGCTTCTCACCTTACTGCCGTTTGCCATCATTTGCGGCGTCGGCGTCTGGCACACAAAAAAGGCGCGCGATGCGTCCCCAACGGAAGCGGCAGTTTCAATTGCTCCACCGGTTGCGGAAAAAGTTCGGCACCAAAAGCAAATATCTGCGTCCAATCCCGGATGGGGCAAATTCGATGCAAACTGGACGTCCGCAGACGGCAAGCTACGGGTTACACCCTTGCTGAATAGCAGCGCTGTTCTCATCAACCATGAGCAAGGATTCGGTGACGCTGAGATTACCGCAGACGTTTTGATGTCCAAAGGAGACGACCTTGACCAGCTTGGCGGGATAATATTCTGGGCAAAGGATTATAACGACTGCTACGCGCTGGTTATTTCTGCGGACGGCAAGTTTGCGGTCGGCCGAAAGCTTATGGGTCGTTGGGTCAACCCGATCGCCAAGACCGGAAATGGTGCCGTCAAGACCGGAATCGGAGAGACAAACAAGTTGCGGGTAAACACGGAGGGAAACCATTTAACAGCGTTTATTAACGGTATCCAAGTCGCCACGTTAGCGGGCGAACCGCCGCATGGCGCCTCGTTTATCGGGCTGTACGGCGAATCTGCGGAAAGCACCCGGAACATCTGGGAGTTCACAAACGTTACTGTTACAGATGTGCACTAAACTTGACCTCAGTTCCGAGAATCGGGGTTGCGCGCAAAGAGATTGAACGCCTTGTTTTCGTTGTCGACAGCTTGCAAGATCAATTTTGGAGGAGCATTTTGCCAGATTGGATCTTGCAGGAAAATTTGCGTCTTTGTCGAAGGCAGCAAGATATAGTTTGCCTGCGGCGGAAGATCGGTCAAGCGACGAAAATACCGCACATCGGGCTCCAGATAATACCAGAACGGCCGATAGTTGATCTTCAAGCACCCAAAGCGGAGCAGCGGGCGGCAACGCCGCGCGGATAGCACCCGCCACTTCGCGCGGACGATGTTTATTTGCTGAGTTAATTCGCGGCATAATAACGGTGGCAAAAAGCATCATGCCAAGCACCGTGATGACGCCGCTGATTATCGCCTGTCTGGCGAAGCGACTGCATTGGTGAGGCGGAATGGATTGGGACTGAGGTCGGTTTGCGACGGCGAAAAACCAAATGCCGCCCACCAGAATCCCTCCCATACACGTCCAAAGCAGAATCCAGCGATCGCCGCGGGCAGCGAACGGCATCGCCGCAATGCCGACTGAGACAATCGTCAGAAGGAGAAGGTTGAGCCGGCTCCAGATCGGATGCAGCCATTCCGGAGTGCTCGAGCCTCCATCCACAGTCAATGCACGCCCCAACAACAGACAAGGAACAACAATCAAAGGATAAATATAACGCGGCGAACCATTCGGCAAAAGAATCATCAGCACGGTAGGTGGCGACCATTCCACATCTGGCTCCTCGGAATAGGGCCAGTTCTCTGGGACGCGATTCCGCCGCGCCAGCAATCATTGCCACCGTTTCTTTCCGCCATAGAAGAGGCAGCAGCAAGGTCCACGGCAAAAAGTTTTTGAGTGTCTGTGGACCGTTAAGCAGCCAGTTGGAGAGGCGAAAATGCTCGTCCGACTCTGCGGACGCACGTGAAGCGAGTTGGTCCCACCAAAACCGCCAAACGCCTATTGGGTTGTGTCTGCTGACTGCCAGCGAACACGGGATTGCCCAGCAGAGCAATGCCCCGACGATCAGGACCAGAGAAAAGAAATGAGCCGGGTGAAGCAGAGACCGCACATTCCTGCCGAAGAGCAGAACCGGTAGAATAACCCCATAGTAAAAAATCAGATGAGTTGGGCCTTTCGTCAGCATACCCAACGCGAGAAACGGGGCGGGCAAGATCCAGAGCTGCCAGGAACCGGATTCTCGGCGCCAGGCGGTCATCCACAGAACTAGTGCGATTCCGGTCAATGATACGTACAAGGCCTCCAGCTCTGCCAGCCTGCCGGTTTCGATCATGGTGAAATTGGTCAGAAAAAAGATCGCGGCGATCAATCCACCTTCGTGGCCAAGCCAGCGGCCTCCAGCGACTCTGACAATCGTGATTGTCAGAGCAAAAGTGGCCAGCACTGACGGGAGGCGGACCGCCCATTCGCTTATGCCGCCGGAGAATTTGCAGCTTAGGGCGATCGCCCAGTTGAGCAGAGGTGGCTTGCGCAAGTATGGATCCGATCCGACGCGAGGCACCAACCAGTCGCCTGATGCGAGCATGTGCAGCGCCGGAAGAGCGCGCCGCGGTTCTTCATGCTGGAGTTGGAGGGTACCAAGACCCGGGAGGTAAATACCGGCCCACAGGGAGCGCCAGGAAAACGAAGCACGGAGAGGGCGTCAGTCGAAGGGCGGGAGCAATCGAGCGGAATTGTCACCGATAGAGTTCACTTTGAGGCGGCCGCTTTCGATCGGCTCGGACCGCCGGCAAACGAAGAGGTAGAAACGGTTCACCTTGCGGCCGTCCTGTGAGCTGTAGATTTCGCCGACTTGATGGGTATCCGGGAAGTCGGCTTTGAGCGACGACGGCAACTGATTGGAATCGGACACAAAAATGGCGTCATCAACCGGATGTTTTTCGCGGTAGGTCGGCCAAAGCACGATCTGGTTAAATGGAGGGCTGGAGACCGGCATAAAAGTGTCCGGTTGTCCTGGGAGATAAAAGGACAACAACGCGGCGGTCATGTATTTGTTTGCGATAGTCGACCTGGGCGCCGGAGGCGGCTTGCAATGCACTTATCTGAGCCGCGAGGTCGCGCGAACCACGGGCGCGATCGAGCGGATCAAGACGTCCAGGCAGATGCAGCCAGGAAGTTTCGTGCAGGAGTGCGGTCTCCAGGAAAGCCATCGCCAGCCCTGTTACCACGACCCGCCTCGCCCAAGGGCGAATGCGCACTGCCTCGCACCATTTTGCCGCGACAAGGATCAATCCGCCGACGTAGGCGGCAGCCGCCCAGTTTGCCTGGCTGGCGTTCTGAAAGCTGAGGATCAGATAGAGCAGGAAGAGCGGCAGAAAAAGCGCCAAAAGTAGCCGGTCTGCACGCGCGGCGTCCGAGCCAGGCGAGGCCAACAGACGGCGGCGAGCAGGCCAAGAAACAGCAATGGCGAGATCACTCCGGCTTGCTGCGCGAGGAAGGAAAGCACTTCAAGGGGACGAATGCGCGTCCTCTCATCCAGGGCGCCGCGATGCACCAGGAAGTGACTGGTTGGAAAGCCGTGTTGCCAATTCCAGACCAGTACCGGAACCAGGAATAAAGCAACGACTAACAGCATTACAGGGAAGGTGGTTCGTCGAAAGTGTTGCCGACTCGGCGGGTGCCAAGCGCAGAACCCGGCAAAGGAGAGCAGTTCGATCGCGCCGGTGTACTTCGACAGCACACTCAGGCCGACCAGGACGCCGGTCAAGACCCACCAGCTGAGGCGGGTCTCGTCTTTTGCCTGCCAAAAGGTCAGCGCGGCAAAAGTCCAGAAGAAGATATAGACGGTGTCGATGGTCATCAGCGTCGCGCCGACCGCAAAGAGGGGCGTTAAGGCCGCCAGTACAACCGCCCAGAAAGCGACCCGGTCAGAAAACAGCCGGCGACCCAGCAGAAAGATTCCCGCTCCGGTACCGAGCGCAAGCAGGGTGGCAAAAAAGCGAATCCCGAAGACGGTTTGGCCAAAGAGTGCCGTTCCGGCCGAGATGAACCAGGCGATTACGGGGCCTTTGTCCAGATAGCAAAAGTCAGGGTGCCGAGACCAGAGCCAGTAATAAGCCTCGTCTCCGACGAGTTCGAGATGGGTGCTGTACCACAGACGGAAGATTGTTCCAACGACCAGGATGGCGGCAGCCCAGCGAGCATACCGAGAGGAAATCAGCGCCGTCATGTCCTCTGGCTTGCAAACGCGGCCAGTTCTTTTCCTTTTGCCGGTCCAGATGGCCTTACAGGCGACGTTAAAGACGTGATCGACAGTTATCGACTTCATGCAAACATTATCTCGGCATGGACTCTGCCGATTGTTATAGGCATTTACGCAAGGACTGCACGGTAACTGCATCCAGATCGGGATGGCACGCGGCGTCAGCGCGCGAAACAACAGCGGAGTTTCCGGCCCGAACAGCGTGATGACGGTAATCGGCGTCATAGAGGCGAAATGAGCCGGGCCACTGTCATTCGTGATCAGTAGCTCGGACAACGTGTAAAGCACCAGCAGCTGCGGCAGCGTGGTCTTGCCGGCCAGCGAAAAACAGCGCGGAGATCCGATCTCCTCGCTCACCCCGCCGATCGTTTCGGCCTCATCCGGAGCACCGGTCAATGTGATATAACTTCGGTGAAACTTCTCCAGTAAACGCCTCGCAAGCTCCACGTACCGATCAGTGGGCCATTTCGCAGCGGCAACAAATCACTCGCATTCGGATTTAATAGAATCAGGCGAGGCTCGCCCTGGCCTGAGCCGCTCTCGCGTCGGACGATCGCGCGTACTTCTTCCCGGTCAGCCGGCGGAGCGACAAACTGCGGCGAGACAGAGATCTGCCGCCGGCACATTGCCTTCAAAGGTCGGGAGCCTGTCGGGTGCTTTCTCTAAAGCCTCCACCATCAGCTGAAAGTTTTGGCTGGTATGAACGTAAGGATTGTACAAGCAACCGATGCGTCATCAGATCTCCACGGTAAGGGCCTTCACCGAAAAAGGTATGAAAACCGACGCGGGATTTTGCGCCTGACAAAAAAGTCAACGCCGCCGATGAGCGTGAGAAAAACTCCAGGTCGATTGCGGCATCGATCCCGATTTGGCGGATTCGCTTTAGCGCTCGCAATGCATTCAAGACCTGGCATCAAAAAGATTCTTGTGACTGACAGTGATGACATTCTCTTTTGGAATGAGGTTCATCACATCGAGAATAAAACGGTTCTCCTGGAACACGAGGAAGTAGATATTCTCTCGCCCTACCATCCCGATCGCGCGGGAGATCGCCTGATAGGCGAGCACCGTAGAACCTTGCTCGGCGAATTTAACGAACAAAATCTTTGTTGGTTTGCGCGTGAGGTTTTCGGGCATGACGAACCGCCCAGAGAAGCCGCGCCAGACTCAACACACCGCACACAACCATGCCAATCCACCGGTCGATGAATTGCAACGTCCGGGTATCGAGTGGAAGTCCCATAATAGTAACAGCTGTTGTCAGCCGGCTGCCGTGGGGTTACAACTAGCAGGAAAGACCTTTAAGTTCATTCACGGGCTTGGGCAACCCCATTTCGTGAAGTTTTTCGCGGATCCGACATTTCCTCTGGCGTCCCTTTAAAAAGCAGGTTAATCCGAACTCCGTGAGCTGGACCTAAATTTTGGACTTGGTGTCTGTACCCGAAATAGCATGTGAATTGCAGGAGATTATGGAAGCAACGATCCGACCTTCGACGAGCTAGATTTTGGACAGGCACCGCATCTGGAATACCTGCGCCTGGATTGTTTGGACGGCCGTCCTGCTGGTAGTAATCCTCCGTACATTCCTTCTTTCTCACCGCGGCACTTCTTTCGGCACCTACAATCTTGCGGGATTGCACTGGATACATGGCGAAAATGTCTATACCCAGTGGATGGGATTCGTTTATAGCCCTGTCGTGGCAGCGTTCTTCGCGGCATTCGCCTGCATTCCCGCTCCGCTGGCAAACATTCTTTGGCAGCTTCTGAATGCGGCAGTGTTACTCGGAGGTCTTGACGGCGGTTTTAAAGGTAAATCTTTTCCCGGGATCAACCAAAGTAACTTTGGTATCCTCTATCTTCTTCTCGTTCCTCTGGCCCTAGGAAACATAGATATCAGCCAGGCGAATCCTTTAGTTGCGGGATTGCTAATGTTGGCGATCGCCGCTGTCTGCGTTGAACGCTGGAACAGCGCGGCTCTGTGCATTGCAATCGCAACATTTTTCAAAATCTACCCAATTGCTGTCGGACTGCTGATCTGCCTTATAGCACCTCGGCGTTTCGGTTGGCGGTTGCTGATTGCTCTTGTTCTGCCTGCTGATCATTCCGTTCCTCTTTCAACACTGGTCATACGTATCGGACCAATACCACGCTTGGATCTCAACACGGACATCTGATGACCGACGGAAATGGCCGATCGAAAAGCTGCCGTTAGATCTCTGGTTTCTGATTCACTGGTTTGGCCATCTGCCGATGACGCCGAAGATCTATTGTCTGATCCAATTGGGATCCGCCGGTGCGTTGGCTTTATTCTGCGCCATTCAGACTCGAAAGGCTGGGCAAAATATCGCGTTTTGGCCGGACTGTTTTGCCTCGCCTCGGTCTGGATGACTCTTTGCGGACCCGCGACAGAATCCTATACTTATGTGATTCTCGCGCCGGCCACCATTCTCGCGCTGGTCCAATCGTTTAACGCTCGTCAGCCGGCGTGGCTCCGTGCTTTGGTTTCGGCGGCATTCGTTCTTCAGTTATTTGCCGTGACGAGAGCGAGCTTTCTTGCCGCATTTCAAGCCGTTCTGGGCACTTTCGATTCTGCCGTTCTCAGCGCTTGTATTCCTGGGCTACGCCTTTTTTGGCTGTTTAACAATTCATTTTGGCCGGAGGATCACAAAGTCCGGTCCATCCGGACGAGTAGCAAATCCAAGGGCCAATGCCGATGAGTCACTTGTCATTATCCCGGCGATCAATCGCCATGCTGACGATTCACCGAATGAGTTCATTCCGGAAGTTTGCAGACCCCGCAACCACAGGACGGACCAGGCTTAAATTTCGTGCTAAAACCCAAATCTCGCCTCCGGCTGCCGGCGACCTATGAAACCATTCATCGAACCTAAATATCCGGAGCTTGTTAAGTGTCATCGTGATCGGACTATGGGTGGCAGTTCTGCTTGGCGTCTGGCTTCGGATCGGATTCTGACTCCCATTCCCACGACGTTTTTGTGACCTATGCGACGCCGGACGAAAGTGGATCGCGTCGCAACCGCTTTATTCCTACACAAGAGGCTTTGTCTACAGTCCTTTGATCGCCGCGTTTTTTGCTCCTGTTTTCGTGGTTGCCGCTATCACTGGGCGCAGTACTCTGGCGCCTGATAAACGCTGCTGTATTTCGTCGGGGCGATTTTCTGGTGGCTAAAGGCGGAGATACACGATCGGATTCCAAAATCATCCTATTGGCTGGTCTTTCTGCTGATACTTCCGCTGTCACTTGGTAACTTCAACAACGGTCAGATCAATCCGATGATTATCGGGTTGTTAATGATCGCGATTCTGGCTGCGCGCGATGAGACAATGGACACTTTCGGCCATTTGCCGTGGGAATTTGCGCCTACCTCAAAATCTATCCGCTCTCCGTTGGCTTGTTGCTCGTGTTAATCTATCCGCGCCAGCTTGGGTTGGCGCTTAGCTTTAACATTGATCCTGATGGGAGCACTACCATTTATTCTCCAACGGCCGGCCTATGTCTTCGAGCAATATCAACGCTGGTTCAGTTCTAGAGCTGCCGATAACCGCCGGATGAATATGGATATTGCACCGCGCGATTTCGCCATGATTTTGAGAATGTTGCACATCAATCTGAGCGCTCCGTTTTGCTGATCGTCCAAATTCTGGCCGGCGCCGCAGCAGCTGCCGTTTGCGTGATTGGGCGAGTCCGAGAAGTGGTCCGAAGAGCGCCTGCTGATCTGCATCTTCACGTTAGGCACCTGCTGGATGCTGCTTTTCGGACCAGCGACGGAAGATGCGACCTATGCGATGATCGCGCCGGCACTTTCCTTTGCTATGGTGCAGGCTTTTCATCAGACCACCCCTTCGTGGATGCGCGTTTTGATCTGCGTCATCTTACGCGGTATTGCTGCTGGGCTTGATACTGAACGCATTTTTCGGTCTTAAGAAGACTCCGTATTGATGTCGGTACAGCCGTTCGGAGCCCTCCTATTTGCCGGCTATACTGTCATTTGGGTTTTTAGTTCGTCGCTGTGGAAGCAGCGCTGGGAAAGCGTGTCGGCGCGGTATCGGCGTAACGGCGCTGAGGAAGTAAGACTGCTTTTCGACATGTATATTGCCCAGGAGGTCTCGACGAAATTGATTATGCTTTGCAAAACGCCGACACACCGATACGCCGATACATTTCCTTTATGCGAACCCTCGGATTTCTGCTCATGATCTCTCTTCGGTGGCCGCCTCGAGTCTGCGCGTGCTGCCGCTGATCCCGATCGGCTCATGCTCAAATCAATTTTCCAAAACCACTCGAAGACTATCATGACGATCAGATGCCAGGCCTGCTCAGAAACTGATAGATCGGGTCACGTGCCGAACCTTTCAACCTGGTCGGAACGTTCATTTTCTTTTGTGCGATTCTCCACACGTTCCTGACCTCGAAATTCATGCATATCGCTCACCGCTATAAGCAGGAATTTAAAGCTTTGGAAGATCAGGAGAAGCCATCAGACCCATCGATCGAGCGAGCGGCGTGACGTCCTCCAATTCCGCGCGCAATTTTTTCATTTCATGGGAGAGGTCGAGGCTGTTTTTGGCATTTGGTTAGTGCCACTTTTTATTGCCGTTGTTCTGATGAAGGGGTGGCCGACACTCGTCGGTTACATTACGAGCCTGAATCCGGCCGAACCGGTTTTTGTCGTTGTTATCATGGCGATTGCGAGTTCTCGGCCGATTCTGCGATTAACAGAGAATTGGTTGGCAAAGCTTGCGGCCTTGGGAGGTTCGACGCCCGGAGCATGGTGGCTTTCCATTCTCACACTGGGACCTTTGTTAGGCTCTTTCATTACGGAGCCTGCCGCGATGACAATTTGCGCGCTCCTGCTTCGGCAAAAATTCTACGCTCTTAAACCGAGCAAAAGGCTCTCCTACGCGACCCTGGGACTCTTGTTTGTGAATATATCAGTTGGCGGGACTCTTACCCATTTCGCTGCACCGCCCGTGGTAATGGTCGCAACGAAATGGTCTTGGGACCTCAATTACATGCTCACGAATTTCGGTTGGAAGGCGGCCTTGGGTATTATTATCGCAAACATCGTTTACTACCTGCGATTCCGGTAAGGAACTATCGCAACTAAAACCGACGTCGTAGCGATGAAAAGGAAAAGCGCAGGCCGGTCCCGGCGCAAATCACTATCGTTCACATCTTGTTTCTTATCTGGACGGTTGTCACATCTCATCATGCGCCGTTAGTTGTTCTTGGTTTTCTGTTCTTCCTGGCCTTCGTGGAGGCAACAGATCGTCACCAAGGCGTGCTGCGCTTGCGCGGGCCGATGCTGGTCGGGTTCTTCCTGGCGTCGCTGGTTATCCATGGCGGATGCCAGAAATGGTGGATTGCTCCGGTGCTGAGCGGATTGACGAATGGCCGATTAATGATCGGAGCGATCGTTCTGACAGCATTCAATGACAACGCGGCTATTACTTATCTGGCGTCGTTGGTTCCCGGATTTCCACCCTCATTGAAATACGCAGTGGTTGCCGGAGCCGTAACCGGTGGAGGTTTAACCGTGATCGCGAATGCGCCGAATCCTGCGGGTCAATCGATCCTGGCTCCCTCCTTTGGAAAGGATGGCATCTCTCCCTGGGGGACTTGCGCTCGCGGCGGCTGTCCCGACGATCATTATGGCCGCGGCGTTCATGTTATTGCCGTAGTAAACCGGCTTCCAGCCTGTATCGGCCGTCACCGCGGACGGGCTCCAACATCATCAACGACTTCCGCGCCTGCTTCGACGCCCCATCCAACGCGAGCAAAATACAGGCTGGAAGCCTATACTACTTTGCACCGTGGCTCGGCCGCTATGGGCACGCGGACATGCTTGCAGAGCGCTTTCGCTTCTTGGCCCAACTGTCCGGAGAGCAATGTAGCATAGGCTTCCAGCCTGTATCGGGCGTTCACTGCGGACGGGCTCCAACATCGTCAACGACTTCCGCGCCCCTTCGACGGCCCCACTCAACGCGAGCAAAATACAGGCTGGAAGCCTATACTACTTTGCGCCGTCGCTCGGCCGCTTTGGGCACGCCGAAATGCTTGCAGAGCGCTTTCGCTCCTTGGCCGAACTGTCCGGAGAGCAATGTAGCATAGGCTTCCAGCCTGTATCGGACGTTCACTGCGGACGGGCTCCAACATCGTCAACGACTTCCGCGCCCGCTGCGACGCCCATCCAACGCGAGCAAAATACAGGCTGGAAGCCTATACTACTTTGCGCCGCCGCTCGGCCGCTTTGGGCACGCCGACATGCTTGCAGAGCGCTTTCGCTCCTTGGCCGAACTGTCCGGAGAGCAATGTAGCATAGGCTTCCAGCCTGTATCGGACGTTCACTGCGGACGGGCTCCAACATCGTCAACGACTTCCGCGCCTGCTGCCACGACCCATCCAACGCGAGCAAAATACAGGCTGGAAGCCTATACTACTTTGCACCGTGGCTCGGCCGCTATGGGCACGCGGACATGCTTGCAGAGCGCTTTCGCTTCTTGGCCCAACTGTCCGGAAGGCCGAACCTACCTCGAGGGCGTTACAGAAACGGCGCAGGCTTTGTAGGCAGGCTGCCGTGAGTAGGGATCAAAGGCCGGAAATGTAAGTTCGTTCGCAACCGAATAGTGCATCGGGATAAACAGCTGCCCGGTTTGGACCGTATTTGTGATAAACACGGTCGCGGTCACCTGTCCCCGCCTGGACGCGACAATCGCCCTTTGGTTGGCCCCGATGCCGAGGGACTCAGCGTCGACAGGATTCATCTCCACATAGATATGGTCCGGGTACAGCTTTTTCAGCACGGCAGATTTTCCAGTGCGCGTCTGGGTGTGCCACTGGGACGATGTGCCGCGTCCTGTTAGCAGCACGAACGGGTACTCCTCATCGGGAACCTCCGGTACATCGCGGGGAGCCTCAAACAGGAACTTCGCTTTCTTGTCCGAATGATAAAACAAGCCGTTCTCAAATAAGCGCCTCTCCTGTTCGACAGAGACCGTTGATTCCGGTAACCGATCATCCTCTTCGGCCGAAACGTCCTTGGAAGAATCCGGCAACGGCCACTGAATTCCTCCAGCCTCATCGATCATCCGGTAGTCGCGTATGCCCGTGATGTCGCAAGGCTGATCGCGCGACAGCTCTTTCAGAATCTGAAACACGGATTCCGGTGAAGACCATTTTTCGAACATTTTCCCGCAGCCCCAATATTGGGCGACGAGTTTGAAGATATTGAAATCCGACAAGCGCCTGGCCCGGTGCTCGCGAAACCTTTTTGACCAGCCCGATTCGTACGCTCGGAGTTAATGAACGTACCATCCTTTTCACCCCATCCCGCAGCTGGCAAAATCAGATGCGCACGCTGCGCGGTTTCCGTCGTGTGATACATGTCCTGCACGACGAGAAAATCGAGCTTCTTAACGATCTCGTTGAAATTACGTTGATTGATCCAGGAATGCGAAGAGTTCGTCGCAACCACCCAGAGGCCTTTGATCTTCTCGTTGGCGATCCCTTCGACGATCTGGTCGTAGGCCCAACTATTCTGATCGGGAATCCTATCGACGTCGATGCGGAGAATTCGCGCGATCTTTGCCCGATCTTCCGCATTCAGGAAATCATGGCCGGCGAGCAGGTTTGTCGTATTCGAAAAAAGCCTTGAGCCCATCGCGTTACACTGGCCGGTGATTGAATTGGCGCCCGTCCCGAGGCCGCCCGATATTGCCGGTCATCAGCGCGAGATTGATGATCGCCTGCGCCGTGCGCGTGGCCTCGTGGCCTTGATTCACGCCCATCGTCCACCAGAACGAGACGCGGTTCCCGCGGTGGATCGTCTCCGCAAATTTCTCCAACTGCTCTGCGTTGAGCCCGGTCGCCTCCGTCACCACATCCGCAGTGAACTGCGTCACAAAGTCTGCAAACTCCTCAAAGCCAGAGGTGTGTCTGTCGATATAGTCGCGGTCAATCCAACCATCTGCGATGAGCCTGTTCGCCAGCCCGTAGAGCAAGATAAGATCGGACTTCGGCCTGATGGCGTAATGCTGGGTCGCGGCCATCGCCGTCTCCGTCTTTCGCGGATCGACCACGATGATTTCGGGCCGATGTTTGTTTCGGCATACGCGCTGCCACATGATCGGATGCGCGATGCAAAGATTCGAACCAACAAAGACCAGCACATCTGATTCCTCAAAATCCTTGTAGGTATAAGGAGGCGCATCGAAGCCGAACGACTGCTTGTAAGCCGTCGCCGCGGTCGCCATGCACTGGCGCGTGTTGCCGTCGCCATGAACGACGCCCATGCCGAATTTTGCAAGAGCGCCCAGGAACGCCATTTCCTCGGTGCAGATCTGCCCCGTGCCGAGCCACGCAATCGCGTCGCTGCCGAATTTGTCCTGGATGGCTTTGAAGCGCAGCGTAAAAACCTGCAGCGCTGTGTCCCAGTCGACCGGTTCGAGCTGACCGGATCTGCGTTGCGCAGATACGGAGTGGTGGCGCGATCAGGCGCCTGCAACGGCGTGAGCGCTTCCCAGCCTTTCGGGCAAGCCATTCCGAGATTGACGGGATAATTCGTTGTCGGGCTCAGATTGATTGCCTGCCCGTCTTTGAGGTGAATTCTCAGACTGCAGCCGGTTGAGCAAAAGCCGCAGATCATGTCCGTCGCGTCGTCTGGCTCGAGGCGTGCGGGCACTTTCCCGAGGCCGAATCTGCCGGGATGCAATACCAGATCCTCCGTTAGCTTGCCGTCCCGCTTGCGGACAAATGAGTCGGCTTTCTTGACGAGCGGATGTTGCCGCAATCTCGCGATGGCCTTTTTCATGACGCAATCCCTCCGGGCATTTTGGGCGGAATCACCGCCGTGAAAAACAGGTAGCGCTCGAGCAGTTCGCCGAGCAGCGAAAAGGGGAGGATCGCGGTCGCGAAGACCGGAGGAAGTACGCCGAAACCCACCAGGGCCGGGAAAATGACGCCACCGACCGCGCCGCAAACAAACCGCGGAATGCTCGCCCGTTTCAATACGCCTGAAATCAAGAGCGCAGTGCGTTTCATGTCTGTCCACTCGCGATCGTTCAAATGGACAAAGACTGTAAGCTCCCAGATCAATTTTGCCGTCATCGCAATAGCTCAGAAATCCGCATAGAAGAACAACGACATGGCGAAACGCCGGCTGCGCGGCGATGGCCGGCGCGAACACCGATTGCAACGTCATCGTAAACAGGATCGTTGCCGGACCCAGCAGCAGCGTTGTTCCGGTAAATTTCGGTGCGGTGAACGTCATCCGCCAAAACGTCCGCCGCGTGTCTCGATAAATCATCATCGAGGAAAACACTCCGGCCAACCCGGTAATCGCCACACCGATTCCGAACGCATTCTGCAACGGCGAAGAGGACAATTCCCGCCAAAACGGAATGTTCACAAAACGGCTCACGGCAGGCAACCAGAACGACCCGGCGTAAATCAGGGCGAGCATCGCGAACAGGCCAAACACGATGATCTCCCTGCTCAGCCACGAAGTTTTCAGCCCGACAAAAGAGCGCCACGCCTCAAGCGGTCTTCCGAGGTGCATTGTGCTCGCGCCAAGCGCAAGGAAGCCGAGCAGCAGAGCGACAAGCGAATGAAATGGCGTTAGTTCACGGAGGAGCGCGGACGGGAAGAACAGCCGCAAAATCGTTGCCGTGCAAAACGCGCCCACAGAGAGTTGCGTGAGCACGAGCATCACCACCAGCGGCAGGTGCGCATGTTCCGGCTTGAGCTCGTACAAATCGCCCGGCGGACATATTGGCGGGCAGAGTTTTGCTGGTGCGGTATTGGGTTGTCGGCAGCGTATAGTCTGGATCGGGCGAGCCGGGCAGGAAGCTATCTTTCTTCTTCCACCGATCGCGCGATCTGTTGCTTGTTGACGAGCGTAATGGTGATCGCTTCGTTGGGGCAGGCTTGCACGCACGCAGGCGCTTCTCCCACAGCGAGCCGACTCGAGCACATGTCGCATTTGCGGACAATGCCTCGTTTCTTTGAATACTTCGGCACGTCGTAGGGGCATTTCCAAATGCAATATTGGCAACCAATACACTGGTCATCGAGATGGCGCACGATGCCGGTCACCGGGTCTTTGTCGTACGCTTTGACTGGACAGCCGTTCATACATCCCGGATCCACGCAGTGATGACACGCCGTAGTGATCGTCTGCTGCACCGGCTCAAGGACGGTTCCGCCAAAAAGCACGCCGACATCGCGCCAGGTTTCGTCGTCGTCGAGCCCGTTCAAATTATGGCACGCGGTAACACACGCCTTGCAACCTGTGCAGGCGTCAAGATCGACGGCAAACGCATACTGCTCGCCTGGCGCCGGCGACGAGAGTGGAATCAGGTCGCTGTAATACTTCGCCTGCGCCGGCAGAGTATGGCGCTCGTGCTTCCGGGAGAATGTGGCGACGGGCGTCAGAAGTTGCTGCTCACCTAGCAAATCGTCGATCAACGTGCGACCCTCGCTGAGCAGAGGGTTTGCCAGCAAATCAGTAGACATCGCGTTGATAGCGTTTGTCGGATTTGAGCTTTCTGAATGTATTCCCCGGCCGCGTCTTCAGAGCGGTCACCGGCAGTTTTCACAATTTCGTGGAGAGCTTTATCCACATCTTTGGCCATCCGGCTCGCATCCCCGCAGACATAAAAATGCGCGCCTTGCTCAAGCCAGCTCCAAAGCTCCTTTGCATTTTCCATCATGCGGGTCTGGACATAAATCTTATGATTCTGATCCCGCGAAAACGCGGTATCAAACCGCGTTAAAACACCGTCGCCTGGTAGGCCTCCAGTTCCTCTTTGTAAAAGAAATCGCAGCTTGATTTTTGCGCTCCGAAAAAGAGCCAGTTGCCGCCTTTCGCGCCGGTCGCCCTCCTCTCCTCCAGAAATGCCCGAAATGGTGCGATTCCGGTTCCGGGTCCAACCATGATTATTGGCAGGTCACCGTTCTCCGGCACCCGGAAATGCTTCGAGACCTGAATGAAAATCGGCACTGGCGTGTCTTCGCCGGCACGTTCAGCCAGGAAATTCGAACAGACCCCCTTCCGCTTTCGGCCATGAATTTCGTAGCGGACAGTGTCTACGGTCAGATGCACCTCTTCAGGGTGCGCCTTCAGGCTCGACGCGATCGAATAGAGCCGCGGTTGAAGTTTTTTCAGTAGAGAAACAAATTCTCCCGGATCGAATTTTACCCCGGGGGATTCGAGGAGAAAATCGATGATTTCTCGCCCCCATAGAAACTTGTCCAGTTCCGTGCGAACGTCCGAGCTAATCAGTTCTTTAAGGTATTGATCAGCGGCGTCATGTTCGGCCATCGCGTTTAAAAATTCGAGATGGGGAGCGCGAATTTGATATTCCCGCAGAAGGGCCAGCCGAATCGGCATTTTTTCGCCTTCTGGGCTGCTGACTTCCTCCTCGCCGTCAAAGTGCAAGGCCTTCAGAATTTCGTCGACGAGTTCCGGTGAATTCGTCGGCATAATCCCCAGAGCATCCCCGGCTTCGTAAGTCAGCCCGGATCCTCCCAGGCTGATCTCATAGTGACGTGTGTCCTTTTCGGAGCCTTCCCCGGTAAGTTTGCGGTTCACGAGCAGCCGTGCAGAAAATGGATTCTTGCGCGAGTAACCGGCGGCTTTGCTTCTGCCGGCACTGATTTCAACAACGAGTGCAGCACCGTTGCTCGAACCGTTCAATTGCGGAGCGCCGCCCGACTGTTCAACATTTTTCAGCGCTGCGAAAACTCCGCTCTGCCAGCGCGCAGCGCCGTCCTCGAAATCAACGTTGCAATCGACTCTCTCGAAAATCCGTTTCGCCCCCAGCGCCTCGAGGCGGCTATCGAGACTTTTGCCAAAGCCGCAAAAGTGCTGATAGTTGGTGTCACCCAAGGCGAGGACAGAATAGTTCAAACTGGCGAGCTTGAGATCATTTTCCGCTTTGAGTTGTTCCCAGAATTTGACTGCGTTATCCGGAGGATCTCCCTCACCCCAGGTGCTGGTAACAATTAGCGCGACCCGCTCCTGTGCGAGTACTCGCAGGAGTAGCTTTTTCAAGCGCCGCTATAGTTGCATCGTAACCTTGTTTTTTCGCTTCCTTCACCAAGCGTTTGGCAATCGACTCCGCATTTCCGCTCTGCGAGCCGAACAAAACATTCAGCCTCGGTTTGCTGGCAGCGGTTGGCTGTGCGGTGCCGGCAGGTGCGGCCGTCTGGCAGAACATGCCGGCAAGGAAGCCGTTCAGCCACGCACGCTGCGAAGGCGTGAATGGCGCATTGTCGGGGATAAACGGGACAGATCGTTGCTGCGTCATTTTACGAATTGGCTTCTTCCAATCTGCGAAGCGCGCAGATCGAAATGCTTGTAGTCGCTTCGATTGCGACATTGCGTTTTCATTTATTCGGAAAACAGTTCCTGCAGTTCCTTGACACTGTGCCGGCGGGTGAAATCGGCGAAGCTTTCGCCGCGATTGCGCTTTGCGAGATAGACCTTCAGCACATGCTCCAGCAACGTGGGCAACTCGTTAAATGCGACACCTCGAAAAACTTCGCTTGCGACAGCTTGTTTCTCTCCGAATCCGCCACCGAGGACCACGTGGTAACCTTCGACCGTATCGCCGCCTTGATTCACCTTCGCCCCGAGCAAGCCGATGTCGCCCATATAGTGTTGGGCGCACGAATTTGGGCAACCGGTCAGATGAATGTTAATCGGCTGATCGAGCTGTAGTTTCTTCTCCAGATGGCGAGCCAGGAGGACGGCTTGGCCCTTTGTGTTCGTTGATGCCCATTGGCAACCGGTGTTTCCCGTGCAGGCGATGAGTCCGCCGGAGATCGTTGTCGCCGAGTAGTGGAAACCCATCTTTACGAGATTCTTTTTCACCGTCTCGACGAAATGGTCCGGCACATTCGGGATGAGAAGATTCTGCCAGACTGTCAGGCGAACTTCGCCTGAACCGTAATTCTGTGACACGTCGGCAATGCGGCGCATCTGCTTCGGTGTCATCCGGCCGACTGTAATGACCGCGCCGATATAGTTAAGGCCGGGCTGAACTTGTTTAAATACTCCAATGTGGCCGTGCTGAATCGGCACCTTCCGCGGCTCGCATTGGTCGAGCGGAAGACGCAGCAGCGGGAATGCGAGCTTCTTTTCAACTTCCTCGATGTATTTCGGGAATACCCCACTTATCGATGACGTATTTGAGTCTCGCCCTTTTCCGATTCGTTCGATCGCCGTTCTCAACAAACACACGAATGATCGCGGCGGCGACCGCAACGCATTGGTCCGGTTTGACGAGAACGCCTGAGTCCTTCGCAAACTGCTGGTGGCCGGTGATGCCGGCCAGCTCGACACGGAAATAAATTCCCGGCTCGACACCTTTGCCTTCAGGAACGCGCACGGCAATGAAACCGATGTCGTTCGTATCGGCTACCGACGTGACTGAGCCGCCGCCGTCGAACGCAACGTTGAATTTGCGGGGCAGGTCATACATGTCGCGATTGTTGAGAATGTAGTAGTGAAGCGCCTTCGCGAACGGGCGGGTATCGATCAATTCGTCCCTGTCGATGCCGGCGGTCGGCGTCGCGGTGATGTTTCGCACATTGTCCACGCCGGACCCGCGCGCCGTCAGCCCGATCTCCTGAAGTTTGAGAAGGCATTTGACCATGTTCCGCGGCGCGATTTCCCGAACCTGGAAGTTGGCGCGCGTTGTGATATCCGCGTACCCGCCTCCCCACTCCTCAGCGAGATCCGCAAGACCTCGCAGCTGTATTGAAGTCATTTCACCAGCCGGAATCCGGCAGCGAAGCATGAAGGATTTCTGCGCCGGTGCGACATAGAACAGCCCGTGATAGCGAAACCGGAAAGTGTCCGGTTTATCGGGAAATTTGTCCTCGTTCGCGTGAGCGACAAGCTTATCCCAAACGTCGAGGCCATGCTGTTCAAGCTTCCAAAGCTCCTGTTCGCAGAGATCCGAAACCGGCGTGCCATAGACCGTCTCTTCGTCCTGAGCTCGCAGGTTCAGCGGCGCCGTTTACGAGACCCGGCGCCGGCATATTCGTAATCCGGCCATCGGGCAGATGACCGACGAAGGGTATCATGTCCGCTACAGGCCAGCCCTGCGAAGTATCCCTGCAGATATTCCTTCTGCTCCCGGCTAAATCCGATATCAGGAAGAATAGTTTCGGTGCTCATTCTTTTTGTTAGCTATTAACCAGGCGAAAGTTTTGAAGACGGGTTGCATTTCATATCCGAGCACCTGCCAGCGCGCCCCAGGTGCTGCGCCATCTGGTTTTCACCAGGCTGAGACCGACGATCGCAAGGAAACAGAGCGAGGCGAATATAAGAAACCCAAACTGGTAGGAGCCGGTGATTCCTTTTGAAAATCCAAGCGAACTGGCGAGATAAAATCCGCCGATGCCGCCGCCTGCGCCGACCAAGCCGGTCATGATGCCCACATCCCTGCGGAAGCGTTGAGGAAGCAGTTGAAAAACGGCGCCGTTAGCCATCCCGAGCGATCCAGAGGCCACTATGAAAAGTGCAAGATTCACAGCCAGGTTATGGATCAATGCAGCAGCGACCAATGCTAGTCCTGCCACGAGATAGAATCGATAGAGCGAACGGATCCCGCCGATCTGGTCCGCAGTCGCTCCGCCGACGGGACGAAGAAATGCCCCCACAAACGTGCAAAGCGCCGCGAAATCCCCACCATGCACCGGTGGGAGACCAAACTCCCCTTTGAAATAAAGGACATACGAACTCGCGAGCCCGACAAATCCTCCGAAGCTGATCGTGTAATAAAAGCAGAACCAATGTGCATCCGGGTCTTTGAGGAGCGTCCAGATAGTCGGAGAGCTTTCTCTTTTTCACCTCGCCTGGCGCCTCTTTGGAAACAACGGCGTAAAAGATCAGGACCAGGAGAGCCGGGACCAATGCGAAACCAAATACATTTTTCCAGCCGTAAGCTTCGGCCAGTCTTGGCGCAAGCAGGCTATCCAGCACGACGCCGATATTTCCGGCTCCCGCGAGACCCATCACAACACCTTGCATGTTGGGCGGATACCAGCGTCCCGCTTGCGGCAATGCAACCGCGAAACTTGCGCCGGCAAAACCAAGCACGAGACCCATTAGCAGTGTCGCCTCGTAGTTGGGCAGTCCAAAAATCCAGGCGAGCGCCAGCCCTGATATGACGACGAGCTGCGCCATTACCCAGCGTTTTTAGCTCCGACCCGATCCACCACCAGCCCAAGTAAAATCCGCAGGACGGCGCCAGAGAGGATGGGAACCGCTACCATCAGACCCTTTTGTCCGGCTGAAAGATTGAGCGCTTCTCCAATTTGTGCGCCCAGCGGGCCAAGCACGGTCCAGACCATAAAACTGTAATCGAAATACAAAAAGGCAGCTAGCAGCGTCGGCCAGTGGCCGGCATTTTTTAGGTCAGAAAGTTTCATCCGGTTGGCCTGCGTCTAAGTTTTGGTTTGTTTTCTTCTTTGCCGCTCTGCGTCGTTTACTCACCATCCAGTGAGCGGATCTGATGCCACATCGCCCCTTTTCGTGAAAAAACTCATTCAGATCCTTCTCCGTGGCCGAACGAAGCGCACCGCCCTCCTCGAAGTGCAAGGCCCTAACTGCATCCAACTGTGGTCTTTGAGAGCGATGGATGCCGGGGCAGAGACCAATTTTTCAGGCGGCAGTCTTTTTTTGCTCGCGAAAACTAATGCCCTCGCGGCGGTACGGCGGAGCAAGTTCTGATGTCATATTGTACAAAAAACCACACCTGACCGAGAGAATGCGTAGTGATGAATACTAACGCATAAAAGAATCTGGTCTTTTATGACCATTACCGTAGCAGTTCGAAACACAACCGCTCCTGGTGAAATGCGTAGCCTGCTTCGCAGGCTGGAACCGTTACTCGGCACTACGGGATTGCCAGCGCAATTTGGCGACTCATTTTCGTCACTTCCTCGCTCAGCAATCGCACCAGTCCGGGGTAATCGCCCGGGCGCCAATCGTCTCGGCGTATATCGACTGTCCGACCTGTAATCGGAACCGAGCTCTCCGCGCTTGAAACTGACCAGCGCGCGCGCAAAACCACTTCACCATTGTCATTGCCTTCAAAACGCTCCAATCGGATCCAGACGTCATAATTGTGACCGATCGGGGGCGATCCGGGCGAGAATCCATATGCCTTAATTCGAGAACTTCGACTGAGATTCTCCGCGACGGCTCGCGATAAGCCCTGATCCAGCGGTTCGGCCCACCGTTCAGTCGCCGCGTACTGCACTTGGATTCCGCCCCGCATCGTCACTAAATTAGTCCTTGCCAAGTAGGTGGGCACCTCGACCCGGCGCACGAGAACGACGGTGCCTGCGGACGACTGGGTCCGCCCCGTTCGGAAAGCAGATCCGGTCAGCACAAAAAAATTAGGTAACGGTTCCTTGGTCGCGCAACCGATTAAGAATAACAGTCCTAACAAGACGCAACCCGACGTTCTGAAATGACGATGACCTTTCAAGGTTGATTAGCGTTAGCAGGTTTTCGACCGAACAGAAGGGAGTTCGGGTGGCGCTGCAGAAAATCGGCTAACTGCTGGATAGACGCAGCAGCAGCATTGATTCCGGAAAGGGAGCTATCAAGTTGATATCGGAAGGCCGAATCAGGTTTAAGTACCTGATCAAGCTCTGCCGTGCTCTTTTGCAGGTTTGTTAGCGCAGCCTTGGCACGGTCCAGCGTTGGTTTCAGATCTCCGACCGCCGGATTAAGGTTCTTCAGCGTCACAGTCAGTTGGTCAAAAGATTCGCGAATGCTGGCAAGTGCGCTTTTTACCTGTTCACCGTTGGCCAGGTTGGAAATTGAACTGGCTGCCTTCTCCAGCGAGGGGCCTAACTGGTCGAGGTGCATCGCGTCAATGCTATCATGAGCACTTTTCAAAACTGCTTGCAGTTCTTTTGCCAGACTCGCGAAATCGACGCTTCCGATATTTCCAATTGCTTTGGTGAGGTCAGCTAGAATCGCATCGATATCGGACGGCTGAGGCGGAATTTCAAATAGATGCTCATCTCCTTCAGCATGCAGTTCCGGAGGGCCCGAATCTTTATAAAAATCTAAAGCGATAAATAGTTGTCCGCTGATCAGACTCTCAAAGTCCAACTTAGCTCGAAACCCATTTGCGACTGCCTTATCGTGAACCTGGCGATTGGATAGGTCGACGGACAGTCCGTATTTGTTCAAAAGATTATCCGTGTTGATCTCGTAAAGCACTTTTACGACAGGGGCTTCATCGACGCCCTGAAACTTCAACTGAACCTTAGTCACCTTACCTACCGTGACGCCCTTATATTTTACGTTCGATCCTACCGCGAGTCCGTTGACCGATTGATTAAAATAAGTCTCGAATAATTGTTTTTTCGCGAACAGATTGGCCGAGCCAAAAAAAAGGATCGCTCCGATTGCAATAACTATCGCGCCAAACACAAAGGCGCCAATCAAGGTCGGGTTCGCTTTTTGACTCATTCGGTTTCGTATCAACTTGATCTAACCATGTCCGACAGATTCGCGCCTCTCGCGACCTTGTTTCTCCCTGGGCAGTCCAATGGCCGTTTTGTCGGGATCACCGCGCAACAAAAATTCCCGAACCTTCGGATCGCTCTTTCCCTCTTTGACTAATTCTCTGGGATTACCATGTGCGAGCACTTTCTTACTTTCCGCGTCGAGGAAAATCGATGTATCGGCGATGGTGAAAATCGAAGGAAGCTCATGGGTAACCACGACGATTGTCGTTCCGAGACAGTCCCGGAGTCGCATAATCAGCTCGTCCAACCGCCGGGAGGTGATCGGATCCAAGCCGGCCGATGGTTCGTCAAAGAAAAGCAGCGCCGGGTCAAGCGCCATCGCCCTTGCGAGCCCTGCTCGCTTACGCATACCACCGCTGATTTCCGAGGGATAAAATTCTTCAAATCCTTTCAAGCTCACCAGCGCCAGCTTCATAGAGACAATTTCCATGATGTCTTTTGGAGAAAGGCTAGTGTACTGCTCCAAAGGGAGAGCGACATTCTCTCCGAGGGTGAGCGAACTCCATAAGGCACCGCCCTGGTACAAGACACCGAAGGTTCTTTGCATCTCTTCCTTTTCCTTCCGCGAAGCCTTCGAAAAACTTCGTCCGTAGTAGCTAATCTCGCCTTTCTCCACCTCTTTGAGTCCGATGAGATATTTGAGGAGCGTGCTTTTCCCGCAGCCGCTCCCGCCCATGATGACCATGATTTCGCTGGGTGCAACTGTGAAGTCTACGTCCCGCATGAGGACATACGAACCGTAGGCCATTTCAAGCCCATGCACCTCGATTGCTGGCTGTGGAGGCCGATTCTCATGGGAAACGGCGCCAGCGGGCGCCGGCGCTTCTGTCGTTAGATTGTCGTCGGGAATCACCAAAATGAGATCTCTGATAGTTAACCGGACTGTTACAGTCTCAATACTTCCTGGACCACATCTATGATTGCATCCGAAGCCACAATCCAAGTGATCCCTAAAACGACCGCCGATGTTGCCGCATTGCCGACGGCTGCAGCGTTGTTTCCGCATTTCATTCCCATTTCGCATCCGGCCATGGCGACAATAACACCGAATACAGCGCTTTTTATCAGACCGGTTACAATGTCAATCAGGCCCATGGAACCGACTGTCTGGTTCCAGTACTGAGTGAACGAGATTCCCAAAAAGCTTAATCCGACAAATGCGCCTCCCAGGATTCCGACCAAATCGGAATAAAGCACCAACAAAGGCATCATGAAAAAGAGGGCCAGCAGCCGCGGGCTCACTAGAAAATCCATCGGCGAGATGGCCAGCGTTTGGAGTGCATCGATCTCCTCGGAGACCTTCATGCTGCCGATCTGAGCGGCAAATGCCGCGCCTGTCCGGCCGGCCATGATGATGCCGGTCATAATGGCGCCCATTTCGCGAGCCATGGCCACCGCGACCAGGTTGGCGACATAGATCCCTGCGCCAAATTGACGAAGTTGAATGGCGCCTACGAAAGCAAAGATAAGCCCGGTGAGGAAGCTGATCATCCCGACGATCGGCAATGCCTGAGCACTGCACTCCTGCGTGGTAAGCCAGAACAGCCGCCAATCGAAGGCCGCCTTGCCGCGCAGAATTCGTCCAAAACTGAGAACGGTTTCGCCAGTAAATTCCAGGGCCGTGGCAACTCCTTCAAAGGCGGCAATCGTCATGCTTCCGAGGATTGCAAAAATCGACGACGACTTTTTGACACCTCGTCCCGTCTTTTGCTCTGGGACTTCCTCGGAGATGGAAAGCAAACTCGCAACGTTTACCGGTAGCGATTCGCGCACGAATTTTACATTGTGTTTCCGGCACCAATCTTCTGCACGTGCGACAACGATCAAGAGACTCGTATCCCAGGAACCGACATTGGACATGTCAATCTGGAGTCCCTCGGCCGGACCTTCCCGATCCAGTTCCGAGAACAGCGCTTCAATTTCGCCATGCCGGATATCGCGGATATTCCAATTCCCTTCGAATCTTAAAATCAGATTCTGGCCGCTTCGGCCGAGGCTCACCTTACTAGCTGTAGTTGAAGTCGCTGAATTGGTTGTACCCATCCTAGTGTACCGTCTCGCATATTAGGGTGACGTCGCCGCAGGTCAGTTGGCTGTTGTTTCCTCGGCTACATCAACGTTTAGTCCGAGACTGTGCGCTACCATGTTTCGCAAGGCCAGAGGCCGCATTCTCGCCTGACGAATCTAGAAGGCGCGGCCACGCATGCAACTTTTAAAAGCGGCCAACCCCTTGCGGTTGCATGGAATCAGAGGCAGAACAGCAGGCCGTTCTGACCGCCGAATGCCTCCGCATCAAAAAAATCCATTGGTGCGAGAACCAAAAAGCGACTAAAAGCTTTTTCCTTGCGCGTCCGCTGATTTATCGCAGAGGCAACAAACCTGATTCCTAGTTTTCAATGAACGCCACAGCTGCAAACGGCTCCGCATCACAACAAGAACCGAACTATTCGATTGTTATCCCGGTTTACAACGAGGAAGACGTTGTTGGGAGCCTGCTGAATGAGATTCGCAGTTTCGCTCTTACATGGCGCAGTGACTATGAGCTTCTTCTGGTGGACGACGGAAGCTCGGATCGCACGGCGGAAATCATCGGCAACCAGTTTGTAAATTGGAGTCAGGGCAAATTGATTCAGCTTAGTCGAAATTGCGGTCAGGCGGCTGCGCTCTTCTACGGCATGAAGCGCGCTCGTGGCCAGGTCGTGATTCTATTGGACGGCGACGGCCAGAATGATCCGCAGGATATCCCAAAAGTTCTCGCGCCTCTCAACGAAGTTGACATGGTCATCGGCATCCGTGTGGAACGCCGGGACACGTTCGCCCGTCGGGCCATGTCGCGGCTTGCCAATGCAGCTCGAAGCCGAATACTGGGAGACGGTGTCGTCGATAGCGGATGCGGCATTAAAGCGTTTCATCGGCGCGTTATCGACGCGTTCATCCCGATGCGAACGCTTTATTCATTTATCCCGGCCCTGGCCATTAGCGCGGGATTTACCCTCCGCCAGGTGCCGGTACGTCATCGCCCCAGGAGCGGTGGAAAATCAAAATATGGCGTTCGGCAATTTTTATGGAAGCCGTTGCTCGACCTGGCTGGCGTTTGCTGGTTCACGCACCGCCGATGTCCGTTGGCCACGGAAAAATTCATCGGGAAGCAGGAGTCAGATATTGCCGAATGAGTCGGCGATCGTCCGAAGGTGAATTATCCGGCTCCACGCGAAGAGGAAATTGACCAGGCGAGCAGTCGATTCGAGGCCTGGATTGTTTGCGACTGCTGCAACACCTGGCATCTCAACTGACGATTTCTTCTTTTTTTTCTTCCTCTTTCTCAATCTCTTTTTCCGGTCTGGTGACCATCTCAGTGTTTGCGTCATAGTCCATGAGACCGGCGTATCTTCCCCAGGCGATCATTGTCTGAAGGACTTTCTCAGCGTTCTCATAAGGCAGAGCGGTCGAGATGTCTTTCATTACAGTTTCACCATCGATTTCCTCCTGCACCTCCAGATAGGCGAGGATGATGTGAAACAACCGGAGCTTTTGAACTTGTTCAGAGAAGATCTCTGTACGCGTATCGCTGTCGGCAGCGATGAACTTCTTGCCAAGCTCGGTAAAACGCACCTCGTCCTTCGGCGTGTCGACGAACTCGAGTATTTCCGCTGCCTTTACGAGCGAAATGGTCTCGCCATAGTCTTTGCCGATCTCGTTCGCGATATCGTAAATATTATCGAGTTCCGGATGATCTTGCAGAATGCTCAGCAACCCGAGAATCCGTCCTACCGGCACGGTCGGTATTGATTCCATCCGGGTGCGCGCCTTGGAGATGGGTCTGCCGGAAACCGGCGGTGGCTCCGGCGGATGATCGGGCAAAGCCTGCATCGTGATCGTTTCGTGAATCACATTGACCAACCGCTGAAATCCCGGGTCATTCGGGTTTCGCGGATACGAAAGGTTGTTCTCCATAACCAGACCGAGACGGCCAGGGTGCGGAAACAGGACGCAAATGCGAGTGGCCATTTCAACAGCCTCTTCAATGTTGTGCGTCACCATGAAAATGCTCTTTAGAGTCGTCGCCTGCTCCTTCCAGAGAGTCACCACTTCATTGCGGAGGTTTTCGGCCGTGAGAACATCCAGCGCGCTGAAAGCTTCATCCAGGCAAAGGATTTTCGGCTCGGCCACAAGAGCCCGGGCTATGCCCACACGCTGGCGCATGCCTCCCGAGATTTCCCGTGGATACGCGTCGTGATAGTTATTCAGTCCAATCAGATCGATTGCCTTTTCGACCGCAGCTTCTTTTTCGGCGCGAGTAAGCAGCTTCGACATCAAACCAACGGCAACGTTCTGCTCGACCGTCAGCCATGGGTAAAGGGCAAAAGTCTGGAAGACAATCGAAGCGAACGGATTGATGCCCTCAAGGACCTTGCCATAAGCCAATACGCGGCCAGTGGTAGGCGATGCCAAACCGGTAAGACATCGCAGCAACGTCGATTTTCCGGAACCGGATTGACCTAACAGCGCCAACAATTCTCCTTCCTGGATTGCCAGGTCGATCTGGTCCAGCACTTTGAGTTCCCTGCCACCTGCCACGGCGTAAGTTTTCGTGATATTACAGAGTTCGGCGATCGCGGACCCTTGGACGGCAGTCGCCGCCGGGTTTGGTTTTAGAGCAGTTGTCATCCCCTTCAATCCAGATGGAAACGTTTTTCAGCATACTCGTAAAGCCTTCGCCAAACCAGCTTGTTGGTAATTACAACAAAAATACACATCACCGCTATGCTGCAGATGATCATCGGCGTATCCCCCTTCTGTGTGACCTCGGCGATATAGGCGCCGAGACCGTCCGCCTTCAGGGTGGTGTTTCCCCATGTGGCGAGTTCGGCGACAATACTGGCGTTCCATGCCCCACCGGCTGCCGTGCAAGCGCCAGTGACCCAGAACGGGAAAATCGCCGGCAGAATCAACGTCCGCCATATCGCCCAGCCACGTAATCCATACGTCCTGGCCGCCTCCTTGAGATCATTCGGGATGGCCATCGCGCCGGCGATCACATTGAAGAGAATATACCACTGAGTGCCCATCGCGATCAGGAGAATGCTGCCCCAGTTGATTCCAATGTGCGCTGCAACAAAAAAACCGACCACAAATGGAAAGGTCATATTGACCGGGAATGAAGCAGCTATTTGCGCAAACGGTTGAGCAATGCGCGCGATATCAGGCTTGGACGCCGATCCAGACGCCGATCGGCGTCCAAATCAAAGTCGCCAAAATGGTCATCATGGTGACTCGCCCCATGGTTAACAATCCCAGGAAACAGAGATGCCCGAATTGACGCCAGCTGACATGATTGTAAACCGCGTCGATGGCCGCAAGCACTCCGAGAATCATCTGATAAGCAAGCCAGCATCCAACAATCGCAGCCAGAATCCGGGGAATCCATCGGAGCGGCCAATTTCCTCGGATTTACGGGTATGACATCCAGCGTGGCCAGTCTTTTTTTAAGCCTGGTGAAAGCGTCCGAGACTGGTTGCAGAATTTTCTCTTCGATCCAGTGGAAGAGATAAGCACGTCGAAGGAAGCTGTAGAGCCAGGACTGAGGCCCTTGTCCAGACTCCACCAGCTCCATCTTGAACTTGTCCGCCCACGCCAGGAGCGGTCGCCAGACGAGTTGGTCCGAAGCGATGATGACCGTGAGCATGGCAACGATCGCCCAGATGGCGGCGGTGTTGTCTCCTTTTTCAACTGCCGTTGCCATATAGGAGCCGAGCCCCGGCAACTTGATGTTCTTGTTCAGAACCGTGATGGCCTCGCTTTGTGCCACAAAGAACCAACCGCCTCCAAAAGACATCATGGAATTCCAGATCAGGCTATGCATCGAGCGAAGGCACTTCGAGCGTTCCGAACCGCTGCCAACGCGAGAGCCGAAGTTGGTTGCCGCCTCTTGCAGATCATTCGGGATGGTAACAAGCGAATGATAAAAGCCAAAGGTCATATTCCAAACCTGACCAGTAAAAATCGCAAAGATGCTCGCGCATTCTACTCCAAGCAGACTCCCCGGAAAGAGAGCCATAAAGCCCGTAACCGTGATCGACAAAAATCCGAGGACCGGGACGGATTGCAGGATGTCAAGTGCCGGCAAAATAATAGGCCGCGCGACGCGGTTTTTCGCAGCGGCATATCCAACAGAGAATGTGAACAGCAGCGAGAATCCGAACGCGATCCACATCCTTAGGACTGTCCGTCCCGCATAGTAAGGGATGTTTCGAATATCGGTCGAGATTTCGGGAGACTGACTTTCATCGAAGTGAATCACCATCCCGTGGCCAAAATGGAGAATCGTCCAGAGCCAGCCCGAAGACGCCGAGCAGGACGACGATGTCCACCCAGGTAAAAGTGCGCTTGATCTCCGCAGCGCCGAGCTGTGTTGCAGTTAATTTCATCTCGATGGCAACCCGCAATATTTCAGAGCGGCCAATGAAGGAACAATCTGTTTCATGTGACAGTTTCAAGACAAAGCGGCAGACACGTGTCGGCGAATGGGCGTTTATGCTCGAGTTCTCGGAGTGCGAATGAGGCAAAGCGGGCCGCTTCGCTTACTGGTAAGTAAACCGTCTCGGTTTACCCGGTTCTCAGAGGGAAGAGGCAAAGCGGGCCGCTTTGCTTACTGCCTATTTGCCAACAAGGATAATTTGACCCTCCGGCTTGGGAGCACCGCCTGCTTTTTCGACGCTGATCGCAAATGCACCGGCCGATTCGATCGGAGCCGCAGGATGGAAACTTGTACGGATCAATCCGTCATTTGGAACTGACAAGATCCCGGCACTGACGGGTTGTGGGATTTTCGGGTCAATCACCCACAATTGATAATCCTTTCCCGGTGCGGGCGGGGGAAATTTTTCCAATTGGAGTACTCCGTTCTTTTGATTCTTGTCCCAGACCACGACAGCCGTAGCCGTCTCGTATGCTGCGATTTGCGCTTTCAATGTCGCGATCTTGACTTCTGCCAGCACATTCTTTTTCCTGCAGCATCGCCAACTCTCTTTGACCTGAGCATTTTCCTGTTGGAGCGCAGGAGGTTCTCTTGCTTCCGGTTTTTCTCCGAGGGAAATTAATCTTCTGCATTCGTGTCCGCTCCAGACTAAGAACGCCGCAGGCAATGGCAAAACAGGCTGCTAACGCCCAGGGCGATCACCAACCAGATGATCTTCGGTTCGGGGCGGGCGGAGAATCGGGAGGCGTTTCGTTCCGATTGAAGAATTCGTTGCGAGAGCCCTGCCGGCGGTTCCATCGGTCGGTGCGGCGTAGGCCAGCGACGCGAACGCTTCCTCTGATTTGCCGCACAAACTCCCGAAGCTCCGCGTCGCGCTTCGAGTTCGGCGCGAATTTTGTCGGCCGTCGACGGATCCAACTCGCCGAGGAGGTATTGCACAAGCAAATCTTGTTTGAGTTCGTCGATCATAGCCCCTCTTTAAACAGTCACGCAATCGAAGAAGGCCCCGCCGGATTCGTGCTTTGATCGTGCCCAGCGGCGTCGCGAGGCGCTCAGCGATCTGCTCGTGAGTCAGCCCGCCAAAAAAGGAGAGCTCCAGCGCCTGCCGCTGCTCCTGCGGAATCTGTTGGAGAGCGGAGCGAACGAGTGCACCTCTTTCGCGAAGAGTCGGTTCGTTCGCTGAGGTCTCATCTTTTTCCTGATAGAAAGATTCTTCAGAAGTGACTTTGTCGCGGAGCCGTTCGAACCGCTGGCGAACCCGGAGCCGATCAATCGCTTTATTGCGCGACGATCATGACGGCCCAGGCAAACGGACTACTTCGATTCGAGTCGAATGAGTCGCGGCTTTCCGCCAGATGTAAGTGAATCCCTCCTGCAAAACATCCTCTGCCTCTTTGGCGTCATTCATCATTCGGAACGCCATCCCGTAAAGGGACGCGGAGAAGCGCTCGTAGAGCGCGGTAAACGCAGAATCATCGCCTTCGGCAATGCGGTTGATCAACCTTGCCTCAAACTCGTTCTCGGGTTACTGCGCCAGCCTGGTCATACCGCGTGTCACGGCCTCGTTTACTATCTCCATCGTTTGCCTGAAACGCTATTAGCAAATCGCTCCAATCCACCGCGGATGGTTGCGTTTGAGCCGCGGCCATAGATCAAGGCCCGGGAATCGAGGCACAATCAAGCGAATTCCGAAAATCGATGACTTTGCGTTGAGTGGCCGGATCGCTCCTTGTCTTCCTTTAACGTTGCATATCAAGTGTGGATGCGATCGCTTCAATCGGACATGTCCTTCCATCCGATAGTGCGCCGGATTCCGGGGCTTAGATGCGCGAATCTATTTCCAAGCGAGCACGATTGCGCCTAGAACAATCAATCCGGCACCGATCCCATCGCGCAGGTTCAGCTTTTCTCCGAGGAGCGCGATCGCCAGAGCCATCGCAACGACGACGCTGAACTTATCGATTGGAGCGACCTTGGAAACCTCGCCCAGCTGGAGGGCCCGAAAATAACAAAGCCATGAAAGGCCGGTTGCGATACCGGATAGAATAAGGAAAATCCATGTTTTCCTTCCGATCGACCAGAGGTCGCTTCCCCTGGTCGTTACCAACGCAATAATCCAGCTGAAAAGAAGGATCACCGTGGTACGAATTGCGGTGGCTAGATTTGAGTTGATCTCGGCCACTCCGATTTTTGCCAGGATCGCGGTTGCTCCTGCAAACAACGCTGAAAGCACCGCCCAAAACAGCCATTCCATGAACAGTAGTCAGTTGTCGGTGTCAGTTGTCAGTACAAGCCGCTCTAAGTGAGTGCACAGTTCTCCAAGAGAGGCAGTACGCTGCGCCTCGCAATAGGTGAATCTCAAATTTACCTCATACTGGTTGGGCGGCACGTCTGGAAATCAGTCTCTGCAAGACGATGAAGATCAATAGAAGGCCTCCGATGACAATTTTTGTCCACCAGCTATTCAGCGTGCCATTAAACGTGATCATAGTTTGGATCAGGCCGAGAATCAGGATACCCATCAGCGTTCCTGGGACGTATCCGACACCGCCGGTGAGCAGGGTTCCGCCGATGACGACAGCGGCAATGGCATCCAGCTCCAGACCGACAAACGACGCGGGATTTCCCGACTGCATATAGAACGTCGAAACAACTCCTCCAAACGCGGAGAAAAATCCGGCAAGCGCATAGGTGGTGATTTTCGTCCGCCCAATCGGTACACCCATCAATCGAGCGGAGCTTTCGCTTGATCCGATCGCGTAAACATTCCGTCCGAATCGGGTGAAACCCGCGACGAAAGTTCCAACGATGACCGACGCCAAGGAAACACATGGCGGTAAACGGCAGCACTGCTTTCGGAGCGACTAAGATCGAGAGCTGCGGCAGTACTTCGGCATAAAACGGATGGTCGATCCCAATTGATTCGGGGTGAATTACAAAGCCGAGGCCGCGCAGACAAAAGAGGCCGGCGAGGGTGACCAGAAAGGGAGGCATTTCGAAATAGTGGATCAGGCAGCCCATGACAGCTCCGGCGAGCGGTTCCGATACAAAGCGCAATCCCCATTGCCAGGAATGGGTCGCATCCAGCCTGCAAAAGTCGGGCAATGAGTATGCCAACAAAGGCCACCATCGAACCCACCGAAAGGTCAATGCCTCCGGACAGAATCACGAACGACTCTCCCACGGCCGCGACACCGACGAATGCGTTATCGCCTAATAGGTTCACGATCACGCGGGGCGTGCCGAAATTAGGATACAGCAAAGAGCCGGTGCCAAAGACCACAATCAGTACAGCGGCTGTCGCGAGGAGCGGAATGTATTTAGGGTTCAGGCGAATCATGCCGCGGAGCGGTAAAGAGTTTAAGCGGTAGTCGGGAGCTAAGCGGTTTGAGAATCCTTCCTAGTGGCCGAAAGAGCTGCGCCATTCGTGCGCGGAACAAATCACTTTCGAAAAGGCAAACGGCAATGATAACCAGGGCCTTCGGTACAGGAGAGACATCGGAACTCACATTTCGGGCGTATAACGTCGTGGTAAGTGTCTGGATAAACAGCGCACCGACGACCGCGCCCACGAGATAGAAGCGACCTCCCTGTAACGAAGTGCCACCGACAACGACGGCCAGAATCGCATCCAACTCCAGATACAGGCCGATATTGTTTGCATCCGCGCTTTTGATGTTTGAGCACGCCACCAGATCCGGCGAGTCCGGCACAGAACCCGGAAAAAGTGTAGACCAAAAACTTTACCTGTTTGGCGTTAATACCGGAGTAACGACTGGCCTCGTAGTTATCGCCCACTGATTCGATAAAGAGTCCCAGGGCGGTACGCCGGACCAGGAAAAGGGTGAGCACAAGCATCACGAGGACGAGCGTCAGAGTAAATGGCAAAGCGAAGAGGTGACCGTTGCCCAGATAGACCATCGTCGGATCGAGGAAGTTAATGATCTGACCTTCCGTGATCAGCTGCGCGATGCCGCGTCCTGCAACCATCAATACCAGTGTTGCGATAATTGGTTGGATTCCGAACCCGGCGACCAGCAGGCCGTTCCAAGCGCCGGCCAGCACGGAGATGACCAGAGCAGCGGCAATTGCTACGCCCGCGGGCTGATGCTCGGTCACCAGCAGCCGGGACGATACCGCCGCGGAGATTGCCATCACTGCGCCGACCGAAAGATCAACGCCGCCCGTAGCGATCACCAATACCATGCCAAGCGACAAGAGCATGACTTTCGCTCCCTGGTTGAGCACGTCGATCCGTGAACCGTAGAAATGCCCGTTCAGCAGCTGGATATGAAAGAAGCCCGGAGTGAAAAACTGATTGAAAAGCAGGAGCAGCGCGAGCGCACCTACCGTCCAGAAGATTCTTTGACGGCGCAACGAGTACAGAATTGCGGCAAAAAATATCCAGAATAGCAGGTCAGAAACCCAATTGATCATGCAGCCGGCCGCTCCATATCTGCAGTTGCGATGGACTGCATAATAGCTTCCTCGGAAATCTCTGCCTCTGTCAATTCCCCAACCTTTCGACGATCACGTAAAATCACCACGCGCTGACTTTGCCGGACAATTTCTTCCAGTTCCGAGCTGATAAAGAGCACCGCCAGGCCTTCTTGCCGGAGCGATTGGATCAGTTTCTCGATCTCGGCTTTCGCTCCTACATCGATTCCGCGGGTAGGCTCGTCGAGAATAAACAGTTTTGGTTCGGTCGCAAGCCACCGGGCAAGCAAAACCTTTTGCTGATTTCCGCCACTAAGATTCCGAAGTATCTGCTCCCGATTGGGAGTCTTGATATCAAGCGATTGAATGAAGCGGTCAGCAAGTTTTTCCTGCTCGGGAACGGATAAACGCCGCCAGGTTCCCCGGCTGGCCTGCAATGCTAAAACAATATTCTCCCGTACAGTGAGGTTGGGAATTATCCCGGCCACCTTCCGGTCTTCCGGAGTCAAGGCAATGCGGTAGCGGATCGCCGAGCGCGGCGAATTGAACCTCACTGCTCGACGATTGATCAAGATTGTGCCCTGATCCGGCCGGTCGACTCCGAAAAGGAGGCGCGCCGTTTCGGTCCTTCCGGAGCCGAGAAGACCCGCGAGCCCAAGCACCTCTCCCGGCCTGATTTCGAGATCAAGCGGATGTATGAACCCTTTCCGACCCAGACCCTTCGCTTCCAGCATCGGCTGATCAGAGCGGATCGTCGCGGTGCTCGCCCGCTTCTGCTCCAATGCCTCGACCTCGTGGACTTCCTTCCCGATCATATGGGAAACAAGTTTGATGCGAGGAAGCTCCTTGGTTGCGAAACAACCGACTCGGCGGCCGTTTCGCAACACGGTGATCAAGTCGGATATTTCGTAAACCTGCTCGAGAAAGTGGGTGATGAAAATAATTCCGAGACCCCCTTCCCGGAGTTTCCGAAGTTTCTTGAACAGCTCCTCGACCTCCGTCTTATCGAGACTAGAGGTCGGCTCGTCCAAGATCAGCAGTTTGGCGGAAATATCGAGAGCACGAGCGATGGCCACCATCTGCTGAATGGCTATCGAATATGAGGAGAGCTGGCGTTTAAGGTCCAGAGAGAGGTCGAGCCGGGCAAGAGCGGCCCGCGCCCGATTGACAATTGCACCCCAACGAATGGTGCCAAACCGGGTCGGTTGGCGGCCAAGGCAAATATTTTCGGCGACCGACAAGTGAGGAATCAGGTTAACCTCTTGATACACTGTGCTGATACCAAGCGCTTCCGCCTCGCGCGGCGATTTCGGTGCAATGATTTTGCCCTCCAACCGCGTTTCTCCGGCGTCTCGGGGAAAGACTCCGGTCAGGACTTTGATTAACGTGCTTTTCCCGGCACCGTTTTCTCCCATCAATGCATGAATTTCGCCGGCCTGCACAGTCAGATCGACCGAATCCAGTGCCTTGACGCCAGGAAACACTTTACTGAGAGCCGTTACCTCTAAGAGCGGAGTAGCCACTTCGCGATATAACTACATAATTTGGGCGCTCTTCCATTCGGTTCGAGCGCCCGTTTTAAGACTAAGAATCGAATTTTAGTACTGTCTTTTTGGTAGCTCTGCCGCTGCTTGGGATTGTTTGTCTAGGCCCTCTCAGACCAATCAAGCGGATGGAACGACTTAAAACGTTGATGTTTTTCATTTTTCTGGGGAACTACCTTCGCGAAAACCCCGCTAGCAAGGCGGAGAAATACGACACTCCCAATACGTTCTTTCGTGAAAAAATCAATGTCTACTTTTTGCAAAGCGCAGGAAGGCACGGACTTAATTCAGTTTGTAAAAAAAACGAACTAAGTGCACAAGCGCACCGTCTCCTGAATCCCTCTGGCTTCGCCGCAGGTCGGTTGCTGGTTTTCAAAGCGGTGCGAGTCGGACTGGCGGTAAGCGCCGCTCTCGATCGCAACGGTCGAGCGAGCAACGCGGCAAAACTACCAACCGGCCGGCGACCCGCACGGGTGAGTTGAAAAATGGGTCGGCTGCTTCGCTGCTCGTCAGTCACGTATCGATCCGGATATGCTCCTTTCTCCAGCCTCGCGGACGACCCATTTTCAATTCAACCAGGCCCAAGGGATTCAGGAGACGGTGCACTAGACCGAAATGCAACAACCAACCAGTCTCGCTTTATAGTGATCATTGGGTAAAAGCTCCCCACTTATACTGCGGAAGATTTGCCGTGAATCTCAGTTACCAGTACAGATAGGTCCAACTATCGTGACACACCAAAGACGATGCTGACCATTGCGACACGCGCAGAACACCATGGCTTAACGAGTTCTGATTCTATTTGCTCATCCCGCCCTCCAAAAATCCAGGGTCAACCGGAGGCTTATCGCTGCCGTGCAAAACCTGGAAAACGTCACGATCAACGATCTCTACGAAGAATATCCGGACTTTTATCGTGAACGTACAGCGCGAACAGGAGCTGCTGCTGAGCCATGATATCATCGTTTTCCAGCATCCTTTTTACTGGTACAGCTGCCCGGCAATACTGAAACAATGGGAGGACCTCGTCCTGCAGTATGGTTTCGCTTACGGTGCTCAAGGAACGAAGCTCAAAGGGAAATGGGCCCTGACGGCAATTACAGCCGGCGGCTCAATATCGGCCTACGAACGAGAAGGTTACAACTTTTTTACGATCAGGGAACTGTTGACACCGTTCGAACAGACCGTCCGGTTGTGTGGAATGGTTTATCTGCCACCGTTTGTGATTAGCGGGACTTTGGAGCTGAAGAGCGTGGAAGAAGATTGCCGAATACGCTACGCTCTATCGACAGGCGGTGGAGGGATTACGGGATGGCCGATTCGACCGCCGGAGAATTCGAGAACGTGAGCTATTTGAACGAGATTCTGCAGCCGTCTGCTTCGGCCTTTTAGCGTCTGTCCCTGAAACAACAATCGCGGACGAAGCTGGACAACAGCACGGAGAGTAAAGCGTTTTATGGAAACCGAAGGACTGCTCTTTCAGGCATTCATCTATCTTTTGGCAGCGGTTGCGACTGTGCCCATCGCAAAGCAATTTGGCCTGGGTTCGGTCCTCGGCTATCTGCTTGCCGGAGTCATTATCGGCCCGCATCTGCTGGGCCTGGTCGGTCAAGGCGGAGGAGGCGTGATGCACGTGGCCGAATTCGGCGTGGTGATGATGTTGTTCCTGGTTGGCCTGGAGCTCCGCCCAAACTTGCTGTGGCGCCTTCGAGGACCAATCGTCGGGACAGGCGGCTCTCAAGTCGTGCTTACCACGTTAGTTGTCGCGGGTCTGGCATCTGTCGTCGGGATTCGCATTCAACGGCCCTGGCCATCGGGATGATTTTTTCAGCCTCTTCAACGGCGATAGCGCTCCAAACATTAAACGAAAAGGGATTGATGAATAGCAAAGGAGGCCAGACTTCCTTTTCGGTTCTGTTGTTCCAGGACATCGCCGTGATTCCTATCCTGGCTATATTGCCCTTCCTTGCTGTTTCAGATGGTGCTGTTTCGACAGTCCGCCGGCCACAACACCGATTTTGCGCCCTGGCAGCGCGCTCTGCTTGTAATCGGCATCATGGTCGCAATCGTTGCCGGAGGCCGATTCCTCATCCGGCCCGTCTTTCGGTATCTTGCCAGCATCCGGCTTCAAGAAATATTCACGGTAGCAGCCTTGCTCCTTGTCGTGGGAACTGCCTTAGCAATGCAAAAGGTGGGATTGTCGCCGGCTCTTGGCACATTTCTGGCCGGGGTCGTTCTTGCCGAGAGCGAGTACAGGCACGAGCTCGAGTCGGATATCGAGCCGTTTAAAGGGCTTTTGCTCGGGCTCTTTTTTATCTCCGTTGGCGCCAGTATCGATTTGCCACTGATCAAGTCCCAGCCATTGTTGATCATCGGTTTGGTTCTGAGCTTGCTGGTCGTGAAGTTTCTCCTGCTTCTCTGCATCGGTAAGTTCACCAAACTGGAAAAGAGTCAGAATTTTACTTTCGCCTTCGCTTTGGCTCAGGGAGGGGAGTTTGCTTTCGTGTTGATCGCTTTTGCCGCACAAAACGAAGTTCTCGACCAGAAGATCGGTAACCTGCTTGTCGCGACGGTGGCTCTGTCGATGGTCGCGGCGCCGTTCCTCTTCACTATTAACGAGCGCCTCGTCCAGCCACTGGTTTTCGAGTCGGTTACCAGAACGGGAAGCCGATGAGATAGATGAACAGGACAACCCGGTGATTCTGGCGGGATTTGGCCGGTTCGGCCACATCGTCGGACGCATTTTGCATTTGCAGGGGATAAAGGCGACGGTTCTGGACCTTGATGCCGAGCAGGTTGAGCTGGTCCGAAAGCTGGGGGTCAAGGTATTCTACGGCGATGCGTCGCGCCTGGAGTTGCTAAATGCCGCAGGCGCAGAAAAGGCAAAGCTCATTGATTATTGCGATTGATGACGAGGAGAAGTCTCTGCTCATCGTTGAGACGGTACAGAAGCATTTTCCCAATCTGAAGATTCTGGCGCGAGCCGCAGGACGCGACCACGCCTATCGCCTGTTGAGGCATTGGCGTTGAGCATATATTTCAGGGAGACGCTGGGCAGTTCGCTGGATTTGAGCGTTGCGGCGCTTCGGATGCTCGGTTTCCGGGCGTACGAAGCTCAGCGGGTTGCGAAATCGTTCCGGGATTACGATGAACAGACGGTGAGGGAGCTCGCGCAATACACGGAAGATGAGTCGCAATACATCGAGAAAGCCACGAGAAAGGATTCGCAGCCTGGACGATTTATTCGAAGATGGAAAGACATCGTGTGCGGCATTCCGACACAGGATGGGATCCGCCAGGCCAGGAGGAACGTACGGCTGTGACTAGCGGCTGATGGCAGTAGCCGGTGCTCGTGGCTTGCGAGGCCAGGGCTGGAAACTTCTTTGCGATACCTGTGGCTTATGCCGCACCGAGCCGTGCTCGCCGCTACGCCACCAGCCGCCAGCTACCACGCCTCCATCCTAGATGCTGTCAGCGTGGCTAACCAGGGCGCGGTAATGGTGCAAGATCTGTTTCACGCTGAAGGCAATCGCCGAAATCTGATTCTCGACGGCATGTGCCGAGGAGTGCGAATCAAAGGCTGAACGGTCCGGGCCGCGAGTGGCCAAGGCTAAACAAAGAGGACCGATTATTTCGCAGCCGAGGGAAAATCTGAATTGGCTCACTCGCCAGCGGGACAAGTCTCTGGGCAAGCTCGAGAGCGGGCCAAAGGACTTCGGTCGCGATCACTCGGCTCGAAACCTGAATCTGGAAACCAGATATCGGCTCATTCCCCTTGACCGCGATAACCCCATCCAATTCGTTCTCAGTGAGTTCCTGCTCAAAAAATCGAACAACCGGATCGGACGCAGCTCTTCCAAAAGTCCGATGTAAAGTCCGGAGAACGATGCGAAGTCCGATGAGGATTGGCGACCGGATAAGCGAAGAGAGCGAAGTCCTGCGCCAATAGCGGAGCTAAATCCAACTCTACCAATAACTTAACAATGGCGTTGGTGCTCGAGCAGATCTTCGGAGTTCGATCCCGCCGAGCAATGCGAGGCGGATGGGAACACTTCCGCCTCGGGGACCGATGAACACGTAACTTGGGATCACGCGTCCCTCGACGGCGATGCTGCGCCATTTCGCCAGACCCGGCTGACTCCGCGGCGAGCAGTATCGAGCGGATGCCAGATCTGCTGCGCAGGATCAGCATCGGCTAGATGGGATGGGAGTTCGCTGGTAAGCTGAGACCGACAACGCTGTGTTCCATAGACAATCACCTCTTTTTTCTGGCAATCTCGAGCGGAACAAGACGAGAAGATAACAGAAGAAAAGATGAATGTCTATCTAAATAATAGGGATTTAAATTCGGAGCCCGATTTTGGGATTCTGCTCCCGTGACGCGACGCGAAAAAATGCGTTTCGATCCTTGCGCAAACCCAAAAGACGGATTAACCGAGGAAATCGTTACAAAACTTGCAACGGATGCAGTTGTTTGATGAATTAGAGCCTTAACCAGGTTGCTGCTCGCCCACAGTAGCCACTTAACCAATACATCTTATGTCCAGGGAGTCTCATGTAGCGCCCAACGCGGCGTCGTCTGAATGCTCATTCAGCGTCTTTAACCTAGTTCTTGAATCCAACCGCACCGCAGATAGCTTGGGTCGCTAATTGTGGATTTTGAAATATGCGTTTTCCTTTGGCGCTAACGATGAAAATTGCCGGTCATCATCTTGCGGCACAAGCTGCGAGGGACCAAGAGATTCGCGACGGTTCTCCAGCTTGAACCGTTGCATACCTGTAATCTGACGTGCACCGGCTGCGGTAGAATTCGGGAATATTCAACGTCCATGAAAGACGTCATGCCGCTCGAGGATTGTCTTGAGGCGGCAATAGAGTGCAATGCACCCATGGTTTCCGTCTGCGGCGGCGAGCCTTTGATTTATCCACAGATCGAGGCGCTGGTGACCGGCTTACTGAAACAGCGCAGGATCGTCTATGTTTGCACGAATGGGATGTGGATGCGGCGGAAGATGAGGGATTACCTGGCGGTTGCTTATGCCAGGCAACCTGATTCGGTTTTGGCTCAGTTGGATCGTCTCGCCGCTGAAAAGTTGCTCACGCCGAGCGAGATAGAACAGATCAAGAAGGGTCCGAAGGATCCTGCCAAGCCGGTGATTGCTCCGAATGGATGGATGTATTGGAACGTGCATCTGGATGGATTGGAGAAAACCCACGACATCATCGTGGAACGGGAGGGAGTCTTCCAGGAGTGCGTCCTGGCCATGCGGATGGCTAAAATTCTCGGTTACCAGGTTGCGACGAATACCACCGTTTACCGTGAAACCGATGTTGCGGAAATCGAGCATTTGTTCGATTACCTGGCGACTCTGGGCGTCGATGGTCATACGATTTCACCCGGCTACGACTATGATGCGGCCAAAAAAGATATGGCCAAACGCCTGGGTCTGGATCCGGCGAATTTCTTCCTGACTCGACGGGCGACCATCGAGAAATTTTCCCGGGCGACGATCTGGGGCAAAAAGTATCCGCTTTTCGGAACACCCGTCTATTTGGAATTCGTGGCCGGGCTTCGAGATCTGACTTGCTCTGCCTGGGCGATTCCGACCCGAAACATGATGGGCTGGAAAGCTCCGTGCTATTTCATGACGGACGGCCATATTCAAAACCTATAAAGAACTGCAGACGAAAGTGGATTGGAGCAAATATGGAGTCGTCGATGGCGTCGCCAATGACCCTCGATGCGAAAATTGCATGGTCCAGTGTGGTTACGAACCCTCTGCGACGCTAGGTCTGCAGGGTAAGCCCGGTGATACCTGGAAAAACATTTGGTTTAACTTTGGCCCGCGCCCCAGGCCGAAGAATCATCCAGATCCCAAGATCGTGTTTAATGGGATCTCGGCTGCCGCGAGCAAGCCGAAGCAGGAGGCAACCGTTGTGCGCGGCTACACATTAATTGATCAACGGGAGAACATGGTGAATCACGACGCAGGAGCACACGCGCTCCTAGAACAGGCAATTACCAGGGCGCAACAGCATTTAATCAGTCTTCAACATCCAGAAGGGTATTGGATCGGCGAGTTAATCGTCGATTCGACGCTTTGCTCCGACTACGTCACATTCATGCACTGGTCGGGGGACATCGATCTCGATCTCCAGCAGAAATGCATTGATCATATCCTTTCCAGACAATTGCCGGACGGCGGTTGGAACATCTATCCCGAGGGTCCCTCGGAAGTAAACGCGTCGGTCAAAGCCTACCTGGCGCTGAAGCTGGCCGGGTTCTCCAAGGAGGATCAGAATTCTGAGCTCTGGCGCGGGCTAAGATTCACGAACTGGGCGGTATCGAGAAAACGAACACTTACGCCAGACTTTACCTGGCTTTGCTCGGACAAATCCCGTGGGACGCAGTGCCGACTATTCCGGTCGAATTTCTCCTGCTGCCGAGATGGTTGCCGGTTAACCTGTATGCAGTTTCCTCGTGGACGCGGGCGATGGTGGTGCCCCTGGCAATCATCAACCATTACAAGCCGACGCGCGTGTTGCCCGATGAGCGCGGCATTCGCGAACTGTACCTCGACCCGACCAGAGTACCGCATCAAAAACTCAGGACTGAAGCAGTTTTTCATTCTGATCGACCGATGCCTGAAAATCATCGAGCGGAACGGATATCTTCCGTTGCGTCAAGCGGCTTTAAATGTCGCCGAGCGATGGATGTTGGAGCGGATCGGGGACGGATGCGGCGGGTTAGCGGCGATATTTCCGGCAATGCTGAACTCGATGATTGCATTGCGATGCATTGGATATCTGCCAAGTCATCCAATCTATCAGAAAGGCAGACTCCGATTTCCGCGAACTCTTTGTCGATGACGAACAGGGTTTCAGAATCCAGCCCTGTTTTTCTCCAATCTGGGATACTGCCATAACTCTGGTCTCTCTCGCGCGTTCCGGCATCAGCGAGCATCATCCTTGCTTCACGCAAAGCTGTGCAATGGCTCTTGTCCCAAGAGGTCAGAATTGCGGGGGACTGGGCGGTCAATAATCCTGAAGCCCGAACCGACTGGTTGGTGTTTCGAATTCAATAATCCCTTACTGTCCGGATGTGGATGACACTGCCATGGTCTTGCTGGCGCTCCATACCGCAGGCTACCAGGATGATCCTTCTCTATATGACCGCGTGGTTCGGTGGCTATTGAGCTTTCAAAACAGGGACGGCGGCTGGGCGGCATTTGATAAGGACGTGCAGAACCCGCTTCTCGAGAACGTCCCGTTTGCGGACCATAATGCGATTCTGGATCCGAGTTGCTGCGACGTGACAGCCCGTGTGCTCGAGATTCTTGGAAACCTCGGATTTCGCCCGGGCACCCGGCGATTCGCCAGAGCCACAAGATTTTTGAAGGAGAAACAGGAACCGGATGGCGCATGGTACGGCCGTTGGGGCGTCAACTACATTTACGGGACCTCCCAAGTGTTACGCGGACTTCGGGCGATCGGAGTGGATATGAGCGAGCCGTGGATAGAGCGCGGACGGGACTGGTTGGAAGCCTGCCAGAATGAAGACGGCGGTTGGGGGGAAACGCGTGGCCTCTTATGATGACCCGAGCTTGCGTGGTCAAGGTGCGAGCACTCCTTCTCAAAGCGCTTGGGCTTTGCTCGGTTTGTGCGCTTTCCGACAGGTGAATCGCAAAAGCGTCGAACGCGCCGTACGCTATCTTGTTTCTACGCAAAACCCGGATGGTTCCTGGAGCGAAACCTTGATTACCGGAACGGGTTTCCCACGCGTATTTTATCTCAAGTACGACATGTACCGGAACAATTGGCCGCTCATGGCGCTTGCTCGGTACGCCCTAGCGAAGTTTCGGCGTATCGGCCCGAATCCGGATATGCTCTCGGAGAATGCTGAGCGAAGCGGGCGCAATCAGGAGTTGGCAGCCGAGCACCGGAAGCAGCGTTTTCTTCGTTGATCTCAGGCTTTGCTTCTCTGCCGGTGTTCGTGTTGTTGAAAGATTTCCTCACGAAGTAATGATGCATAAGCCGAAAGTCTTAGTGGCAGACTCGATCTCGCCGAAAGGGTGTCGAATTGCTGGAAAGTGGAGGGCAGCTTCTCGTAGACGTTAAAACGGGGCTGAAGGAAAATGAGCTGTTGGCTATTGCCGGGGAATATTCGGCCGTCGTGGTGCGGTCGCAGACAAAGATCACGGCAAAGGTAATCGATGCGGCAAAACGGTTGAAGGCTCGTTGGCCGGGCAGGAGTCGGCGTCGACAATGTGGATGTGGACGCGGCAACGCGCCGCGGGGTGATCGTCATGAACACCCCTGGCGGCAATACCATCTCCACGGCAGAGCATGCTTTTTCCCTGCTGGTTTCGATCGCGCGGAATATTCCGCAGGCGCACGCCAGCATGAAGGCCGGTCAATGGGATCGAAAGAGCTACGAGGGCGTCGAACTTCACGGCAAAACGATCGGTATACTTCGGAATGGGCCGGATCGGAACGGAGATCGCACGGCGAGCAATAGCGTTCGGCATGCGTCCAGTCGCCTACGATCCATACTTATCTTCGAGCCGGGCACGATCTCTTCAGGTCGAGCTGTTTGAGGATCTCGACCAAGTGCTTGCCCAAGCCGATTTCGTCACACTGCACATGCCATTGACCGCAGAAACGAAGCATTTAATCAACGCGACGCGTATTGCGAAGATGAAGCGGGGCGCAAGGATTGTGAATTGCGCTCGAGGCGGACTGATCGATGAGCAAGGCTCTATTCGAAGCGCTCAAATCCGGTCAGATCGCGGCGGCTGCGCTGGACGTCTACGAAACCGAACCGCCGCCTGCCGAATTTCCACTGCGAACTCTCCCGAACATTGTTTTCACGCCGCACCTGGGCGCTTCTACGGCCGAAGCGCAAGAGAGCGTCGGCATAGAAATTGCCGAAGCAATCCGGTCAGTTCTGCTGGAAGGCGTAATCAGAAATGCGGTCAACGTTCCGAACATCGATGCCAAGACGCTCGCCGTGATTGCGCCTTACCTGGCGTTTGGCGAAAAGCTTGGACGCTTTCTGCGCCAGGTCGGGCCGAAGCGCTGCGAGACTCTTTCGATCAATTACAGCGGGAAGGTCAACGAGTTCGAGACAAGCCCGATCTCTCGATATGTTTTGAAGGGATTTTTGGAAGAAGCCGGAGGAGGAGAAGTAAACGCGGTCAACGCCACGTCGCTGGCCAATACCCTGGGATTGAGGACGGTCGAGACCAAAAATAGTGCTACCGGCGAATTCACGGATCTCGTCGAACTCCAAGCGGTCGGCCAAGGAGAAACCGTTTCGGTTGCAGGGACTTTTATTGGTTCGTCGCCGAGAATTGTGCGGATCAACGGCCGTCATGTGGAGGCCCGCTCGGTCGGCGTTCTGCTTCTATTAGAGAACCATGATGTCCCGGGAATTGTCGGCCAGATCGGCACAGTTCTTGGGCGCGCACGCCGTTAATATCGCGAACATGTCTTTAAGCAGAGACCACCGCGGAGGCGAAGTTCTCACCGTCCTGAACCTCGACTCTGTGCCTGACGCGACAATCATCGAGTCGATCCTGACCAATCCGAATATCAGGAGCGCAAAGGTCGTGCGGTTGTAGGAGGAAGGAGTTCAGGAGTTGCAGGAGTTCAGGAGTCAGAATAATTTTTTTGCCCGGGAGCAATACCGGCGTCGGATCGTTAGCCGAGGCGAATTCTTAAGCGAATGAATTATCATTCGGTGGCCGGAAAGCTCCATTCTGTTCTCCCATGCCGGCAATTGGACGGTTGCTTTTCCCTTTGAGAACCGGGCAAACCGAGACGGTTTGCTTACCACCAAGTAAACCGTCCCACTTTGCCTCGCGACGTAAGTAAAGCGTCCTCGCTTTACCGGCGTCGGATCGTTAGCCGAGGCGAATTCTTAGCAAAATAATTGCCGTTCGGTGACCGGCCAACCGCAAATCCATTCTGTAACTTCCAAGGAACTTGGGAAAGGTGAACAGGGCGATTAGACGGGAACGGGGGCGGTTGGAACCAGTTTGTAGCCCAGAGTAGTGGCATGGTTTTGGAGTCTAAAGAGCGCGGATTTTTGGAGTCGAAGTTGGTAGATGGCTGGGTCAAGTTTTTGGTAGGGCTGTTTGTATTTGAGCAGGTGGTAAATTAGGCAAGCCAGTTTGCGCGCTGTAGCAGTGGTGGCCTTGGGCGCTCCAAGGTGGGCTTGCTTACGCCGGTAGAAGATGCCCAAACAGGTCTCGGTACGGCCCGCCGATTGAGCGGCCAGTCGTAAAGCGTCTGCCACTCGATTGACGACTTGGCGGGTGCGCGAGTCGAGTACTTTGCCTCCGCTGATTTTGTTGCCCGGACAGAGGCCGAGCCAGGAGCAGAAGGCTTTAGCACTGCGCCATTTGCTCATATCGATGCCAATCTCCGAGACGATGAGCAGCACACTGAGCACATTAAGTCCCACCACCTGAGTCAGATCAATTCCGCAGATGCGTTCTAATAGGCCCGCCAGTTCGATCTTGGGTTCATTGGCTATCGGTTTGTGCTTTCTCTTTGCTTTGTTAAGCGGACTACTGGCACTAGTGCCGGTCTTGGGCTCATTGCGCGGCACAGGGAGCCTCTCCTCCTGCTGTGCACCTTTAAGCGGTTTCAGTTGGGCCGAGGCGGCTTCGACCTGTTGAGCCAGTTTTTCCAAGAGCGGTTCTATTTGACGGTCGCACTCTTCGATGCGCGCTTGGTGGAAGCGATAGGCTTGCAAGCTTTGGCTTAAGACGAAGAGGTGTTCCGCTCGATAATCGCCCACCAAGGCCGCTTGCATCTGTTGAGGGGTGCTCTTGGAGACTCGCTTGTCACGCAATTTAACCAACTCCTGGGGATCCCGTTGACCGGACAGGATCGCATCGATGATGCGCAAACCAGTTAGCCCGGTAATATCGCTGACTACGTGATGAAGATGCAGGTTCATCTGCTGGAGCGCTTTTTGCATGTGTTGAATCTCCGAGGCGCTTGAACACACCAGATTATCGCGATGACGATGCAGACTCCTCAGTCGGCAAGTAATGTCCTCGGGCCGGAAAGAAGCATTCAACAAGCCGAAGCGATGCAGTTGGCGCAGCCACTGGCTGTCCTTCACGTCGGTCTTGCGCCCCGGCACACAGCGCACATGACGTGCGTTCACCAAATACACTTCGATGCCGGCTGCTTCCAGCTTCTGGTGCAAGGGGATCCAGTAGACTCCTGTTGACTCCATGGCCACCGTGGTGACCCGGCACTCTTTCAACCAGTCGACCGCAGCGTCCAATCCTTCAGTAAACGCACTAAAGCAACGAACCGTGGGTTGGCCCGCGCTCACTCTATCCACCGGCACTGCGACATAGTGCTCTTGGGCTCCGCAATCAATCCCGGCGGCGTCCGGCCTCAAGATTTCCAGCTTCTGCTCGGCCTCGTTAGATGTCACTGAAATACTCCTGATGCCTGCTTGGAGTTTGGCTTTGCGGCGATTGGTTTTTTTCATGATTGGATACCCTGGTTTAAAGTAGATAGAAGTCCCGGTCCGGCCTTTGGGCGTCCGACTCAATCAATCTTCCAAACGGGATAGCTCCGGGGATCGGACCCGGGACTTCGCCAATGCCTTCACCGCAATACCAAAGGAATCAGGCTTCTCTACGGGCTTTAAAGCACCATTGTCTTTTCGATTTTGACTTCCGCCGGGAACTCCTATCACGGACACGACTAAGCCATAAAGCGCTCAAGATGAAAAGTTCCTCCCTCCTTACAGATGGCGCTTTGGCCAGGTGGGAGGCTTCTCTGAAACTTGACGTTTGACGTGGCCTTCAGGCTGCCTTTGGAACTTCAACAAGATCAAATCCAAAACTGTTCGCGCGTTTGCGTAGAGAGTTGAGGATTTGGTCTTTGTATTTGAGTTCATAAGTGTGCAGGTCGGGTTCTTGGTAACCTTGGCCTTTTTTGATGAGGCGGTAGATCAGACATCCTAGTTTCCTTGCGGTTGCTGTAATTGCCTTTGGAGCGCCGAGCTGAGCGCGTTTTCTGCGATAGAACGAGCCCAAAGGGGTGTTGGTATGACCCAGGACCATCGCAGCCAGACGTAAAGTCGTAGCCGCGCGGTTGACGACTTTGCGTGTGCGGGAGCTCAGCACCCGCTGCCCGCTGATTTTGTTGTTGGGGCTTAGTCCCAGCCAGGAGACGAAGGCTTTCTCGTTACGCCACTTCGCCATGTTGGTTCCGATCTCGCTGATCAGAGTCAAGATCGCCAGAACGTTCAATCCAGGGATGGTCGTTAGATCGACTCCCAGGATACGCTTCAGATGCCCGGCCAAGCTTAATTCCAAGGCATCTTTGGGCTTTATCTTGCCTGGCTTGCCACCCGCCGATTCTGGCGATTGTGGCGTTGGCTCCGCAGTCTTGGCTTGGGTTTGCGCAATCGGCGATTTGAGCCAATTGCTTCTCAATGCTCAGATCGCACTGGGCGATTTGTTGCTGGATCTGGCGGTAGTTCTGCAGCGATTGGCTGAGCACGAAGAGCAGTTCCGGGCGGTAATCGCCCGTCAGCGCCGCTTCGATCTGGGCTTGGCTTTTCTTGACTCGATAATCTGCCAGCGAGGCCAGTTTTCTTGGATCGCGTTCACCTGCCAGAATCGCATCCAGAATCGCCAGCCCACTGTATCCGCTGATGTCACTGAGCACATGATGCAAGTGGAGATTCATCTCGTTGAGAGCCTTCTGCATGTGCTGAATCCACATCGCCGCACATTGGACCAAGTTCCTTGCGATGTCGTTGCAAGGTGCGTAAGCGGCAAATGCGAGTCTTCAGGACGAAACGCCGCTCGTAACAATCCGTAAGTGTGCAACTGCTGCAGCCACTGGCAATCTTGGACGTCGCTTTTACGTCCAGGCACATGCTTGGCTTGCCGCGCATCGACCAACAGGACTTCAAAACCAGCCTCTTCGAGCTTCTGGAATAACGGGATCCAGTAGATTCCAGTCGATTCCATCGCCACAGTTTTTACTGCGCAGTCTTTGAGCCACTGCACTAACTCATCGAGCTGGGCAGTGTAAGCGCCAAAGCTGCGAACCGACACCTCAGCCCGCTCTTCGGGCACTGCGACATAATGAACTTGAGATCCAATATCGATCCCGGCAGCATCCGGATTGGTAATCGTCAGGGTGGACCTTCGCTGGTGGCCTTCGCCTTGCCGGCGGTGGCTACCTCTGGCCTTGCGCTTAGGAGCTTTAGCGTTGAGCGTCGCGTCCTTTTTTCCTTGCTGTTGTTGGGATGCCGTTGACATGGTAGTTTTCCTTTGCGACGGCTGGGCATCGGCCTCCCGGCGATCTTATACTCACTCTTCTCTCCGGGTTGATTACGACAGCCAGCCGCCGCAACCTCACCAATAACTTCATCGCTTTCCGGGAAGAACCATGCTCCTGATCGGGCTAGAGAGCTCGCGCTCCCCGCACCAGTGTTATTTCGGCCTTTGCTTCCGATGCTCCTCCGTACAACACACTTTTGCCGCGTGAAGCTCACTGAGCGCCAGTTTCTTCTCAAATCTTCACGCGCTCCCCCGTGGGGTGCTCCTGACTCCTGACTCCTGAACTCCTGCAACTCCTGACTTCTAGATCCAGGCTATGGCTCGACTGAGCGCTTTGTTCCAGCCCTCGCGCAGTTTTTGGCGCGCGTCGTGGCCCATCTTTGGTTCGAAGGTACGGTCCGAAGCCCATTGCGATGAGATTTCGTCCGTCGATTTGTAAAAGCCGACAGCCAATCCTGCCAGATATGCTGCCCCCATGGCAGTCGTCTCTGCATTTGCTGCGCGCACTACTGGCACTCCGAGAAGATCCGCCTGGGTCTGCATGAGGAGGTTGTTGGAGCAGGCACCGCCGTCCACTCGAAGTTCGGCAAGTTTGATGGACGAATCAGATTCCATGGCGATGAGGAGGTCAGCAACCTGAAAAGCGATGCCTTCCAGCGCAGCTCGGGCAATGTGTGCAGCCGTACTCCCGCGGGTCAGGCCGAGGATGGCGCCCCGGGCGTAGGCATCCCAGTGTGGAGCTCCTAGCCCGACAAAAGCTGGCACGAGATACACACCGCCGTTGTCCGGGACGCTCGCAGCCAGAGCCTCAACCTCCGGCGCAGTCCGGATGATTCCGAGGCCGTCGCGCAGCCACTGTACCACTGCTCCGGCTATGAAGACGCTCCCCTCGAGCGCGTACTCTGTGGTATTGTTCTTACGCCACGCAATGGTGGTGAGGAGATTGTTTTTGGACGGGACAGCTTCGGTGCCGGTGTTCATCAACATGAAACATCCGGTCCCATAGGTATTTTTCGCCATCCCCGGTTTGCTGCACATCTGGCCAAACAGAGCGGCCTGCTGGTCGCCGGCAATCCCGGCGATTGGGAGCCCCTCAAGGGTACCCACCGTGGCCACTCCGTAAACTTCACTGGAACTCCTGGCCTCCGGTAGCATCGAGCGGGGTACATGGAGGGCGCTTAGCAGTTCGTCGTCCCAGTCCCGAGTGTGAATATTGAAGAGCATGGTGCGCGACGCGTTGGTCTCATCGGTCACATGCACCTTGCCTTTGGTCAGTTTCCAGATCAGCCAGGAATCGATCGTACCAAAAGCCAACTCTCCGCGCTCGGCCTTTTCGCGGGCCCCAGGCGACGTTGTCGAGAATCCAACGCACCTTGGTTCCTGAAAAGTAAGCGTCGATGACCAAGCCCGTTTTTTTCTGAACAACCGGCACCAGGCTGTCTGCTCGCATCTGATCGCAGATCGGAGCGGTCCGACGGTCCTGCCAAACAATGGCATGGCCAATGGGTTCGCTCGATCGACGGTCCCAAACGACGGCAGTCTCGCGCTGGTTCGTGATACCGATAGCGGCAATATCTTTGTGGCTGATGTCTGCACGGCCAATCGCGTCCGCCGCGACACCAATCTGGCTGGCCCAGATTTCGTTTGCATCGTGTTCGACCCATCCCGGCTGCGGGAAAAACTGAGTAAATTCTTTTTGTGCAACAGCGATTACTTTACCTGAGTAATCGATCACCAGGGCTCGCGAGCTAGTGGTACCCTGGTCTAAAGCGAGTAGATATTTCATCTTTGCTCCTTAATGTGCGTCTGGACACGGCGGGAAAAAAGTTACATAGCATGCTCACCCTCGCACATGCGAGCACGAACTAACATTTGACAAATCGCCTGACTCTCCAATCAATTCGCCCAGGCTGAATCGGCCACTCAATGATTCTAATCTAACAGGTATGATACTGTGCATTACTACCACCATCTGTTAGTTAGTCATTTCCAACTTATTTCTGCCCAAGACAGAATTCTATGCTCTCGGCAGGAACTGCGTCACCGAGCCTCCGTTGGTGCGTTTCTCGACGTTTCTTTTCCCGCTCCTTGCGCCAAGTCGTCCACCGGATGGCGGAAGTTGCATCTCAAGCGAGTAAGTCGAGGCGCCAGGGATTTCCATCAGTCTGATATCGATCTGTCTGGTAGAAAAGCCGTGAATCGAAACCCATCTGAAGGAGGTATACCTTATCTGCCTTTGCACGCTTGAACCGTTATGGTCCCTGCTCTTGACACTCTATCCGTGTCTTTTTAATCTTTTGACTTCGATTTTTTTATGAAAAAGCCCCTCATTGAATTCATTGGCACCTTTTTCCTGGTTTCGACTGTAGGCAACACGGTTATCAATCCAGGTGGCGCTGGCAACCTCGCGCCGATTGCGATTGGGACAATATTAATGGTCATGGTATTTGCCGGCGGGCATATCTCCGGCGGCCATTATAATCCCGCGGTCACTTTCGCCGTTCTTCTCAGAGGAAAGTGCCCGCTCCGGGACGCTATCACCTATTGGATTGCGCAAATTTTGGCCGCCTTCATGGCAACGGCGGTTGTTTCATTTTTGAAAGGTTATCCCCCAATTCCAGCGCCCGGGGAGTATCACCCCGATCGCGCTTTGGTCGCTGAACTCATCGGCACGTTTGCACTTGCTTTTGTCGTTTTGAATGTCGCCACTGCTAAAGATACTGAAGGCAACTCTTTCTATGGTTTGGCAATCGGGTTCACGGTTTTGGCGCAGGCATTCGCTCTAGGCGCAGTTTCCGGTGGGGCGTTTAATCCGGCGGTGGCAACTGGGATCATGACGCTTGGAATTGTTAGTTGGAGCCATTTCTGGGTTTACTTGATCGGCGATCTGGGCGGTGGTGCCCTCGCCGCCGCGGTCTTCCTTTATACCAATCCAAAGCCGGATTAAACGTTATTCAAAAGGCTTTTTGAATACTTTCGGACGTCCAACGGTCCTTCGAAAGAGAGACGCCTGGAGATCAATTGAGCGGAAATTCCGGAGATATCCAGCTTTCGGATCAAAGACTTGGTAGCCGGGATCGCAGCGGCCGTTACGCTGAACTCGCGGAGCCCAAGGCCGAGCCAGATTGGCAGTGCTTCGGGATCGGAGGCGCTTTCCCCACACATCGAGGTTTTGACCCCCCGTTCCTTGGCCGCCCGGATCACCTCCTCGCAAATTCGGAGAACCGCGGGATGGAGAGAATCGGAGAAGGCAGTTAACAGTGTATTTCCCCGTTCGGCGCACAGGACGTATTGAGTAAGATCGTTGGTTCCAATGCTAACGAAGTCGAGGTGAGGCAATAGTTGGTCGATCAGAAGCGCGGCCGACGGTGTCTCGATCATTGCGCCGACGGCGATTGGCCATTGGTGAGGCACGTTTGCCTTTGTCAGTTCCCCAGCGATGTCGGTGAGCAATTTTTCTTGTAACGAGAATTTCTGACAAGTCAGTGATCATCGGGATCAGCAGTTGAATCCGATAGGAATCTGCCAGCCGCAAAATAGCTCGAAGATGAGCGCGAAAAAATCGTTGATTTGCCAATAGCAGTCTGATTCCGCGGACTCCGAGAAATGGATTTGCTTCGTTTGGTTGCGGCAGGAATTTCAGCGCCTTATCTCCTCCTGCGTCCAACAGACGAACGGTGATCAAAAATGTACCTTCCGAAGGCGCAAGAGCATCCCGGTACGCTGCGAGCTGTTGATCCTCGTCCGGTTCAGATCGAAGTTCTGGAAAAGGAATTCCGAGCGAAAAAGACCGACAAATTCCGCGCCATTTGTTCGCGCGCTTGAAATGTCTTTTGCAGAAGCCGGCATTTCCGCCGACTTGGACAGGGGTCCCATCTTTCGTGATCGCGCGTTCTTGACTTTCTTGGAGCGCCCGCTGGTTTTCAGCGCGCTCGAGTTGTTGGCGACCGACCAGGTCCGTAAGAACGTCTGCTGGAGGATCTATCCAAAGAAACCTTCCGAGCCGCTGATCGCGACCAATTGAGCTGTCCTAAGCCGATCGAGACTTGCTTCCTGGCTCCGCCAATCGCCGGAAGGCCCAGCGCGCGGGCCAAAATTGCTCCATGAGAAGTGATACCGCCTCCGAGCTGGATGACGCCGGCGATCGAGAGCCGGCGAAATCGCTCGGCGAGTGTCGGCGTTAGTTCTTCGCAAATCAACATCGTGGGATCAGCGAACGCCTCCCGCGGCAAGGCCATTCCATTTTTATCGTCGATCAGGCGAACCAAAACAGTTCGTTCTACTTCCCTGAAGTCCGCCGCTCGAGCCCGGAGGTAGGGATCCTCCGCCTTTTCCTGGTTTGCCGCGTAACGAGAAAGGACCTCATGCCATGCCGCTCGCCGCGTTCAGATGTAGCTCCTGGATTGTTGCCTGGACCTCATTTAGGAGGGTTGGGTCCGCGAATAATCATTCGTTGAGCATCGAAAATCTGGAGTTCATTTCGACGCAACGTAGGGTCTCAGGCGTTCAATACGGCCATCGAATTCCTCAGGGCTGCCGCGATCGCCGAGCGAAGCTTCTCAGCTTCCCGCCTGATATCGGGTGCGGAATCCACGGTGTATGCCGGAACCGAAGCTACAATCGTGTCCAGCAGAAGAGGGCGACCGAGCGCAATCCCAGGCGAAACGCCAAAAGGCTGCGAGGTGTCTGGTGTGCCATTGGGTTCGCTTGGAGTAGCTGGCAGTGCGGAGTCACCAAATTGACTCTCAACCAAGGAAAGAATCGAGTCGACCACGGGTTTAGGGTCCGGCGCCGAAATGGAGAATCGCGCGGAATCACCTTCGCGAATCTGTAGCCGGGTCACATCGACCAGGCTTCGCGCAAGAACCGGGCCGCGCCTGGCAGTCCGATTTTCGATGAACACTTCGCCGGGAAATCTGGACAAAGTCTTGATCAGCATAGCGGCTGGCCGCAAATGCAAACCATGCGGATTCTGGATCGTGACATCCAAAATCTCGTTTACCGAAAGTGCGGGGCAGAGGACGCCGCCGGAGCACTTGACGCGAAAGTCTTGAACTTGATCCTGTTTTGGCAACAGGCTTTGCTGCGCGGCGTTCGCTACTTCGTCAAGAGTAGCTCCCAATTGCGCTTGCACTGCGGCGGCGATCCCTCCTTCCACAAGAGGCGCGGAGGTAAGACGCACCTTTTGCTGTTGCTCAGGACTCAAGAATTCTTTTGCTGTCTCGGCGCTCAGTATGGCGCTCCCCATATCCATGAGGACGAGCACTCCGTCGTCGGAATAGACGCTGTTGATTGCCTCCTGAATTTCTATCGCATCGGTGCCCAGCTCTGTCCGATCGGCGCCTACGCCACCAGAACAGGTCAATGCCGCAGGTCCCTATTGACCGCGCGTCGCACCAATTCAGCGACTGCTTCAGCCAAGGGTCGGCTGTGGGACACTAGGACGAGGCCTACCATGAAAACGTTTCGTTTCTTGAGTCTTTCAGTTTCGGCTCAGGGTCGGAAGGAGCAGCTTTCCGGCCTCCGGCAGATTGCTCTCCGAGACAGACCGCGATGAATTTGTCAATGGGCGAGTGCGTTTAGACCAACGGCAGGCTTTCAGCTGCCGAGCGAAAAAGGAGAACGAGTGGAAGTCGGCTCCAGGGTCCGGATGGCCGGCGCTTCGTTCGCCCAAATAGCTTGCCCGACCTTTACGCGCCACGAGCGGTACGGTCGATTTCAGACCTTCCTCGGCGGCGCTGACCGCTTTGGAGAGCGCTTGCTCAAGGGTTTCACCGGACTCGATCGAATGCTTGTAGGCCTTGGTCGCCGGTTGAAGGCATCGACCATTGTTTTGTCGCCGATGGCGGCTTTGCCTCGTCAAGACGATTCCCGCCAAGCCTTTCTCCAGTAATCGATCCGAACTCGCTCGGTGAAAGCTCGGTCCTAGCTCCTGCCATGGTGCTCGCCTGCAGGAAGAAGGTTCCATAGAGGGCGCCGCTGGCGCCACCGACCGTAGGAGATCAACGTCATAGCGACCACTTTGAGAAGCGCGCCGATATCGGCGTTTTGCAACTCAGCCTTTTTGGCAAGCACCGCTTGAAGACCACGGTGCATATTTGCGCCGTGGTCTGCATCCCCAATGGCTGCATCAAGTTGGGTTAAGTAGTCCTTCTGTTCGGCGATATGCGCGGCATACCGCTCGATCCAGGCAAAAATCTGGCTTGAAGAGATATTCGACATAGATATTAGTGGCTTGGAAAACCCATCGCGATTCTGGGCAAAGCTGGAAGTTTCGACTACTGTCTCAAACACCCCAGCGAAGTCCCGGCGTCAGAACCGGCGCGTCCCAAAGCTTGGTCATTTCATTATCCAGTTTCAAGTACGGTAATCGAGGCACCGGCCATCTCGAGACTCGTGATGTAGGGTCCGACGAGACTCCTGGTCACCTTGATCCCGGCCTTTGATGAGATTTTCGTGCGCCTTTCCATAAACGACAAAGAGTTCGATCAGGGGTGTACCACCCATGCTGTTCACGAATAGCAAGACCTCGTCACCTGACTTGAAGGGCAAATCCTCGACAATCGGCGCAAGGAGTATTTCAGTAATCTCGTCCGCGCTCTTCAGTTTCATCCGAGTGCGTCCGGGCTCACCATGGATGCCAATGCCAATCTCCATTTCATCCTCCGGCAGATCGAAAGTCGGCTTACCGACATGCGGAACGGTACAAGAAGTCAGAGCCATCCCCATGCTCCGGCCGTTGGCATTCACTTCATGACACAGAGCGGCGATCTCTTTGAGAGACTGTCCGGCCTCGGCCGCCGCGCCACAAATCTTCTCTGCGAGAACAGTCGTGCCGACACCCCGTCTGCCGGCGGTCCAAAGGCTGTCTTTGACGGCCACGTCATCGTCGATAACGACTGACTCTACCTCAATACCCTCTGCCTTGGCCAAATCCGCCGCCATCTCAAAATTCAACACGTCGCCGGTGTAATTCTTCACGATATGTAGAACACCCTTGCCCCCATTGACAGCTTTGGTCGCCTCGAAAATCTGGTCCGGCGTCGGACTGGTGAATACGGCGCCGGGACAAGCGGCGTCCAGCATTCCGCGGCCGACAAACCCTACATGCATAGGTTCATGGCCGCTCCCACCTCCGGAAACCAGCGCGACCTTGTTTCTTACGGGTGCGTCTGCGCGCAAGATGTAATTTGGATTGGTGTGAACTTTAATCAGATGACTGAATGCAGCTGACAGGCCGGTAATGGATTCGAGAACGAGGTTCTCGGGGGAGTTAATGAGCTTTTTCATGTTTTGGAGGGTCGGGAGCTACCAGAAAAAGTTATCAGGATTCTGCTGAATAAAAGGTAAAAGGAAAAGTGCGGAACGGAATAGATCAGGACTGACAATTGAGAGACCTGCCGAGGAGCTGAAATATGAACCAGCCGGCCGGTACAGCACCTACCAGGTCGGATGTTGACGCTTCTACAAGTGTGAAGGGTCAAGTTCCTCGACCAGCTGCAGCATTCGCTGGGTCACTTTACGAATCTGGCTGGGTGTCAGAAACGAGAGGTTGAGTAGTTCCATCAGCAACAAGCCCTGCGACGCGAGAAAAATCATTGCGATATCCTCGGTCCGCAGGGTGAGCTCCTTGGAAAGCTCCAGAAATTCTTTTCGAATCGACTCCCGCATTGGCTCGACCAATTTCGGGTCGTTCGCGATCGCCGCGATAACCGCCGTCAGAACAGGGCGTTGGCCCTCCAGATGCCGGAGAGTTCCGATGATATTCGCCTTCAATTTTCCATTTCGTTCCCCTGTCAGCGATTCCGCGACTTTGATGTGCTCGCTTTCCAACAACTCCATCGAGCGGCGGATCATCGCTTCGAGCAGGGCTTCTTTAGATCGGAAGTGATAGAAGAGCCCCCCCTTACTGACCTTGGCTTCGTGTGCGGCTGTCTCCAACGTTAAATGCGCCGGACCACGCTTAGCAACGATTTCTTCGGCGGCCTGGAGGATCGATTCCCGAGAGTCTCTTTTGCGCCTGACCGATAACGACGTGGAGCTGGGGGATTGGCTCATGTCTTACCCTACGAGAAACCGGTCGGATAGTACACTAAAATGGCTTCTTCCACTCAAGAAATCGACCGCTCAATAAAATTATCCGAACGAGTGCTTTGTCCGTAAGCTTGCGAAAATTAATTCAAATGATTAGATGAAGGCGCGAAAAGAAAGCGCAAACCATGTTCAGTCTGCTAGGCACATTAATAATTGGATTAATCGTCGGTGCGATTGCGAAACTGATCGTTCCGGGGCCAGAACCAGGCGGCTGCCTTATCACCATGGCGATCGGCGTCGCTGGCTCGTTTGTCGCCTTCTATCTAGGGAGGCTGCTTGGGTGGACCTCCGGGCATCCGGACAGTTTGCGGCCGGTCGGGTTCATACCGTCCGTGATCGGCGCTATTATTCTTTTATTGATCTATCACCTGATCCGGCGGCGGAGAAGGTAAGGCGTTGAGTTAGGAGCCAGGAGCCAGGAGTCAGGAGTCAGGAGCCATTGCAGATCGATAACGGTGTCGGGAGTCAAGTTATCTACCTTGAGAACGTCAACTGGAATGCTCATCGGTTCTGCAACGCCTGAACTCCTGTTTTAGTCAACGATCTGGACCGGGGTTCCTAAATCAACGTTGTTAAAGAAAATCTCCGCCATCTTTCCAGGCATCCGGATACATCCGTGCGATGCGGGGTAGCCGGGCAAATAGCCTTCGTGCATTCCGACGCCTCCGGTGATGCGCATGAAAAAGGGCATCGGCGCACCTTTAAATATTGCTCCGGGCGGTTTCGGATCCTTGCCGACCTCAACGTCCTTTTGCACGACATTTCCGGTGGCATCGACATAATCCCCGTACAGGCTCGATGCGTGATCCTTATCCTTTTGAATGATCTTGTAGTTGCCAACCGGCGTGTTGTGACCTTCCCGCCCCGCCGAAACCTGAGATTCGCCGACCAGCACGTCGGACTTATAAAAATCGGCCCGTTGTTCCTTGAGATAAATCCTGACCGAAGGCGGCCCCTGCACGCCGTCTCCGTCCCAATAAGAGATCGGGTCGTAATTTGAACCCGGTCCGGGCAGAGTTCGATTCCAAACCGCCTGTCGACGGGTATATACGAGGTATTCGGATTAGCCAGGCGCGATTTTTCGCTCTCACCGCACCCTGCAAAAAGCGAAGCTGCCAGAATTATCGTAAAAATTCGCATACTCATAGGCCGGAAATCAGCTCGGAATAAACTCGATTCCAAGAATCGTCAAGTAACGTCCACTACGATCGCGAATGACAGAAGGATGCACGCGCTGTTTGCCGGAGGCGGCAGCCTCTGCTATATCGTGAGCGTCACCTATGCCGACCTACGAATATCAGATGCGAAAAGTGCAATCAGACATTTGAGGTTTTTCAGTCCATGAAGGACGAGCCTTTGTCGTTTGCCCAAAGAAGTCTTGCCGGCAGGAAATTTGGGGTCACGGGAAGGTGAAGCGCCTGATTGGGACGGGCGCAGGACTGATTTTCAAAGGCTCCGGTTTTTACACCACCGATTACCGAAGCTCCAATTATAAAGAGAGTGCCAAAAAAGAAAGCGGATCATCTACAGGCGACGGGGCCAAAGGCGATGCGCCCAAAAGCGACCGCCGAAAAGCGATGCGCCGAAAACCGAGGGGGCTAAAAGCGACGGGGCCAAAAGCGGCGGGGGCAAGGGCGGTTCGGATAGGGCAGCCGGATCGTCGGGATCGACTTCATCCACAGATGGTTGAGAACACCGGTGTTGGGATGCGGGCGTGGGGTCAGATGACAAAGCAGTTCGATGGCATATATTGATCGGATGTTTCGGTTGACTCGGGGTGAGCAGTTGCTGGTTGTCGCGCTTGGCTTGGCGCTGCTCTGGGAGCAGTGGTCAAACACGTTCGGGCAACCGTCGTCCAGCAACAGCAAGTTGAGTCCAAGTAAGAAAATGCAGAGATCTTTTAACGAAGTTGTTGAACAAATCATCGATAGGGATCCGCGATACGAGAAAGAAGCTTACATCTTCCTGAAGGAAGCGCTCGAATTCACGATCAAACAAAAAAAGCGTGGAAAAACTGAAGCTGGATCACACGTGAATGCCGGTGAATTGCTCGATGGGTTCCGGCAACTCGCATTGAAAGAGTTCGGACCGATGGTGATGACCGTCCTGGAATACTGGGGTGTCCGGGCTTCCTATGATGTCGGCCAGATGGTGTTTAACTTGATCGGCGCGGGCGTTTTCGGAAAGACGGAATCCGATTCGGTCGAAGATTTTGATCAGAGCTTTGGATTTTCGCGCAGCGTTCGTTGCGCCGTTTGAGCCTCGAAGCTCGAATCCGGCGAATTCCTGAATCTCGAAATGATTTCAATGGGGATTCCGGAGGTTCATCCATCGTTTTTCGAACTCTCGAATGGTTTGACCGTTATCGTCGCTGAGCAGCATTCGGCGCCCGTCGCCAGTGTTCAGGTCTGGTGCCAGACCGGCAGCGTTCACGAAGGGGAGTGGCTGGGTGCCGGGATTGACGCATTTATTGGAGCACGTGCTGTTCAATGGGACGGAGCGCCGCACTTCAAGGCAGATCAGTGACGAGATCCACGGTCTTGGCGGTTATCTCAATGCCTACACCTCGTTCGATCGTACGGTCTTCTGGGTTGACTGCCCAGCCGCAGCTGTCCGGCAATCGATCGATATTCTTAGGTGACATGCTGTTTCGGTCGATCGTCGAACCTGAGCCGCTCGAGAGGGAGATGGATATTATCCGCCGCGAATTCGACATGGGACTCGATGATCCGGACCGTGTTCTTAGTTACCTCATTTTCGGAACGAGCTTTCCAGGTGCATCCTTGCCGCTACCCGGTGATCGGGATTCGGGACGTGTTTGATCAGTTGACGCATGCGGATGTCCTCCGGTACTATCGCCGGCGTTACGTTCCGAATAACTTGTTTCTGGTGGTGGCGGGGATGTGGATACGGACCGAGTACGATCAGACGCCGAAGAATTTCTCGGTTTCGCCAAACGTGGTCCGCTGGAGCCGGTAATTTTGCCGGAAGAACCTCCTCAATTGGGACGCCGAGAAACTCGCAAGATTTCGAAGCCGACCTTGCGTACTTCAATCTCGGCTGGCACGTACCCGGTGTTTCGCATGACGACATGGCGCCGGTTGACGCGGCTTCCGTGATTCTCGGCGGCGGCGCGAGTTCCCGGCTCTATCAAGAACTGCGCGAGAAAGAAGGCTTGGTTTATGGCGTTGGGGCGTACGCTTATACGCCGAGCTTTCCAGGTTTGCTCACGGTCTGCGGCAACTTGTGCCAAAGAGGTCGCAGACTTGGTTCCGGATCGCATCGTGGAGTGCGTCGACGATCGACGTGAACGCTGGATGTCTGAAGCGGAGTTAAGAAAGGCGAAGCGGATGATCACCGTGAACGCGATAGAGCAGCTTCAGACCGTTAAAGGGGTTGCATCGGACCTCGGGTTAAACTGGTTGTACGCGCGGAATCTCGAATTCAGCCGGCAATACTTGGAACGCCTGCAGTCGGTGCACCGTAGCGGACGTGGAACGGGTTGTTGCCCGCTATCTCACGGATTCAAATCTTACTGTCGCGGTGCTCCGCCCGGCGAGATGAATCCGAAACAGGTTTCGATTTTGACAAAACAAGGCCGCGAACCCGCAACTTCACGTTCTGAGTAACGGAGCCAGAGCGGTGCTGGTTCCGGATCAACGCCTCCCGATGGTCTACTCTTCCGCGGTGTTTCAGAGGCGGTTCATTGTATGAGACGGCCGAAGATAACGGAGTCTCACCGGTTGCTGACCCAGACCATGCCGAAGGGCACAGGGTCCAGGTCGGCAGAACAAATTGCAGAAGCAGATAGAGGGAATCGGCGGTATGCTTTCCATCGAGTCCGGATATAGCACGATTCGCATCGCGGTCAGTTCATTGTCGGCTGATTTCAGCGATGCGTTTGCGGTCGATGATGGACGTGGCGGCAATCCGAGTTTTTCCTGCGGAAGCGATGGAACGCGAGCGTGAGAGTCAGATCGCCGCCATCCGGGCGGAGCAGGCGCAACCACAGGTCGTCGCCCGGAACATGTTAAGGAGCGAAATTTACGGGCGACCATCCCTACGGGCTGAATCCGCTTGGTCGCGAGGAAACTGTCCTAAAAATCGCGCAGGCCGAGCTTATCGCCAGGCATCGGGAATGTTTCATCTGGCCAAACGCAGATTTTCGGGTTTTGCGGTAGATTTCGATTCTCAGCGGATCCTCGAGATGATCGAGGCACAGCTGCAGAAGATTCGATCCAGGCAACAATCCTTGAATCAGCCGGTCACTCTCGCCTGCCGTGGACAATTTCGAAAGCCGGCTGGTCACATCCCACGAAGGCAGGCATCAGGCTGTGGTTTGCATCGGATTATCTTGCCTGCACTATGGCAGATCCGGATCGGAATCAGTCTCGAAATATTGGATGAAGCGACTGGTGATTCGAGCTCGCGTTTTTTTGTCAAGGTGCGTGAGGAACTGGGATTAGCATACTCCGTCGGAAGCTCGCTGTTCCTGGGAGTTGCGCCGGGGATTTTCAGTGTTCATGCAGCGACCGCTCCCGAGAAAGTAGAACGGGTGTCGCAAATATTGAGTAGCGAATTGAGAAATTGTGCCAAGCACGGGCTCGAGCAGCAAGAGTTTGAACGTGCTAAAACGAGGACGTTGTCTCAACTCGCTTTCCAGCTGCAAAACATGGATGCCTATGCGCACAGCGTGGCGCTCAACGAGTTTTACGGCCTCGGATACGATTACGTGCACCGGCGGAAGAAGCAGATCGAGAGCTTAACTATCGAATTCGGTGAATGAGGCAGCCAGGAAATATTTGATGGATAAACCGGCGATTACGGTCATTGTTAGGCCTTGAGTGAAACGGAAAATCCAATATGGCAGAATACCAGAACACGACTGTATCTTCGGGTGAGATGGCGCAGCGTTTTATCGAGTTTGTGCTGATGCAGGCTCAGAATGCAGCCTTCACGTTGGGCCAGATACCGCATCCTCAAACCGGGAAGGCAGAAGTTAACCTGGATATGGCTCAGTTACTGATCGATCAATTGGTAATGATTCAGGAGAAGACCAAAGGTAACTTGAACACCGATGAATCGCGAATCCTGGCCGGAACCATCTCGAATTTGCAGATGGGTTTCGTCGAGGTAGTTCGGAAGCAGCCGTCCGAGCGAAGTCGGAAACTCAACCTGAGGTGCCTCCGAAAGCTGACCAGAAACCCCAGGCGGAATCGGCACCGGAACAAACCGAAGCCGACGGTAAAAGGAAATTCGTTAAGAGCTACGGTTCGTGACTCGGTTTTGGCTAGCGAAGCGTCCCGCTCACGATAGGACGGTTTTCCGGGTGGAAAGGTTATTGGCGTTCATACCGGATCCGCAGGAGCGGTACCTACAGGCCGGCCTTTGAATGGTGAAAAGCTTCGACATTCGGGGCGTGGAAGTTGGGGGGACCAAGACCGTTTTATATTCTCGGCCCGTGCGTGATCGAGTCTGAGAAGTTCGTGGTGTCGATCGCGAACGATCTTAAGGGAGATCTGTGATTCATTGGGCGTTTCGTGGATCTTCAAGGCGTCCTACGACAAGGCCAATCGAACATCGATCAAATCCTTCCGTGGCGTCGGACTGGAAGCCGGCTGCCGATTGCTTCGCCGGATTGGGGATGAACTTGAGGGTACCCGTGACCACCGACATCCATTCAGCTGGGCGATGCACGCGCTGCCGGCCAATTTATCGATCTACTGCAGATTCCAGCTTTTCTGAGTCGCCAGACCGATCTGATTCGAGCCGCGGCGGAGACTGGGCGAGCGGTTAATGTGAAAAAAGGGACAATTTCTCGCTCCTTGGGATGTTCGGAACATCGCAGATAAATTGGAAAACTTCGGTTGCTCGTCCTACGTCTTTACGGAGAGAGGTGTCAGTTTTGGCTATAACAATCTCGTTGCGGATATGCGCTCGCTTTATTGGATTCGGGAACTCGGCTATCCTGTCGTCTTTGACGCCACGCATTCGGTTCAGCGTCCGAGCGGTGCAGGGGATCGCAGCAGTGGTGATGGCGTGCTGGCGCCGGTGCTGGCACGGGCTGCGGCAGCCGCGGGGTGCGACGGAATATTCATCGAGACCCACTATGATCCCAGTCACGCGCTCTCAGATGGGCCGAATCAGATCCCGCTCCGGGATCTTGCGGGTTTGCTCGGAAAAGCTTAAACGAATCCATGAACTCAGTCGCTAAAGCTCTTGCGGTGATTGGGTCGTTCGGCAGGTGCTTGTGGCGACGCTGCAGGCTGACGACAATGGGCAGGGTCGCAAGATTTGACTTACCGGTGCCGATTGGACATGAGGTCAAGGGGTTGCGCGTTCCGGTCCGCAACGAAGAAGGAAAGATGGAGATGCAATTCGAAATGGAGACTGCAACGCGTCTGGATGACCAGAACATCGAAATGCACACAGTCACAATCCAGACCTACAACGAGCAGACGGTCAAGCCGGACGCAAAGATCGATTTGAAACGTCGACGATGAATCTGGATACCGAACGTTATTACGACCAAAGAACCGGTTCGTATCACGAGAGAAGACTTTGTGCTCACGGCAGATGGCGGGGAATTCAATTCAAAAACCCGCCAAGGGAGGGTGTTCGGAAATATCCATCTGGTGATTTATAATCGAAACGAATTTCAAACAAAGTCCGGCAACGAAGGTCAACAACAATTAAGTCAGTGAAGAAATTAGTCATCTTGCTTCGGAGTCAATGATCTGTTATTGCGACTTTCCGTAGTGCTGTGGCGCAGCAAAAACCCGCTTCCGCCACGAAATCTCCCTCAGCAGCGGCGCAGGGTCAAAGTCTCCCGGAACGAAGCAGCCTCCGGCAGTACCAAGCAGGCTGCCGGAGCTTCCCAGACGCGAGAGCAGTCGAATGATCTATTCGGGGGTGACAGCAAAGATCGCCCGAAAGGCCCGACTGAGATTACCGCAACACAGGAGGCGCAGTTCGACACCAAGACTCGCATCGGGGTATTTATCGGTAATGTCAAAGTCGTGGACCCGCAGTTCACGATGACGTCCGACCGATTAACGGTTCATCTGAACAAAGACGAAGAGGGCGGTGGCTTGAATGATGCCGAGGCTAACGGGAACGTCATTATCGTCCATGTCAACCAGCCCAAAACTCAGGGGGGCCAAGCTCCAAACCGCAGGCGCGGCCACGCCAGCCGGCCAGCCCGCAGCCGCCGGTCCACACCGGTCAGGCTCAACAACCCATAACCTCGACCGGGAAAGCGGAAAAAGCCTTGTACGAAGCAAAAGATGGTTCGATCACGTTAACCGGCTGGCCGCAGGTGACACAAGGTGCCAATACCCACATCGCGACTGCGCCCGGAGTGAGGATGGTACTTTACAGAGATGGACGGATGCAAACATATGGCAGTACAAGGACGTTAATTGAGGATAGAACCGCTGACTGAGCGGTCCCAACGCGAATGGCGCCCACTAGGCTAGAAATTGAGTCTCCGGTCGTGGAAACAAGGCGGCGAATCGAGAAGCCGATTCTCCGTACGGATAAACTGGTCAAGATTTATGGCGGCCGGTCGGTCGTGAATGGAATCGATATCCATGTAAACGAAGGCGAGATTGTCGGCCTTGTTGGGACCAAATGGCGCTGGTAAAACCACCACGTTTTATCTTATAGTGGGTCTGGTCCGGCCCAACGGTGGTCGAGTTTATTTTCAGGATCGTGACGTGACAGGGTTTGCGATGCATCGCAGAGCTCGAATGGGAATGGGTTACCTTCCCCAGGAGGAATCCATCTTCCGAAAACTGACCGTCGAGCAGAACATCATGGCGATCCTGGAGACACTCCGAATTTCCCGCAGGGAGCGGTACCGACGCTGCGACGAATTGCTCAGGCAATTTGGCATCGACAATCTGGCAAAAAATCAGGCCCTGACTTTGAGTGGCGGTGAGAAACGCCGATTGACGATCGCGAGATCTCTTGTCACAAGTCCGAAGCTCATGATGCTCGACGAGCCGTTTAGCGGTGTCGATCCCATCGCCGTCTCGGAAATTCAGCAGCATATCTCAAATCTCAGAAAATCAGGTTTGGCGATCTTGATCACGGATCACAATGTTCGCGAGACCTTGGAGATCGTGGACCGGGCTTATCTTATTTTTGATGGAAGAGTCGAAAGCCAGGGCACTCGGGAATTCTTGATTAATGATCCAATTAGTCGACAGCTTTATCTCGGTGAACGTTTTCGCATGTAACCAAGAACCTATGTTGCCGGCCGCCAGTCACCTTCAACCCAGCGTCAGAGACATTTTCTTTGGCCTGCGGGAACAGTTTCATGCTCGATCCCGCTGATAGCGAATCGACTTAACGGCCAAAGAGCAAAATTAGAAAGCGCCCAAATATGCAGATACAGAATGCAAATCCACCAATCCAGGTGACGGGAAGGCACGTCAGCGTCACGGAAGCGATGAAAGAGTATTGCCGCCGCAGGTTGTCATGCCTTCACCTTGATTATCCGAAAATTATCGAAGTACAGATGATCCTGGATGTCCAGAAATACCGTCACACGGCTGAGATGATTTTGCACTGTAACAACCACATTACGCTCGAAGCCACAGCCGAGAGCGGAGACATGTACGCTTCCGTCGACGAGGTCGTAGACAAAATTGCGCGACAGATGCGCAAATATAAGACTCGCCTCATGCGGCAGCATCGCCCACGAAAACAAGCTATCCGTCACATAGAAGAAAAGGTATTGCGGTGGGAATGGGTTGACGGGTGGAGGAGGCGCCCGAAACAGGAAACCGTCGAGGATGTCAGGCCGGAAGCCGAAACGAATCGTTCGGAGCCGTCTGTCGTCCATACTGAGAAATATCCAGTGAAACCGATGTTCATCGACGAAGCCGTTCTGCAGATGGAGATGTCGACGAAGCAATTTCTTGTTTTCCTCAATGCGAAGACGGAAAGGGTGAACGTTATTTACCGGCGGAAAAATGGGGATTTTGGGTTGATCGAGCCGACATTTACATAAGGCGAGCTTACAACGTATATGTGTGCCCGGGGGATTCAGCGTGCTGAACACGCGAACCCGGGCACTTTTTGTGTGGTAACCGGTCAAGATTATACGAGAGAGGCAAAACCGAATTTGAAATGGATGCTCACAGATAACCCTGCTACTATCTTGCCGGTGAATGCTGCGAAGAGCCATCGTGATCAGTTTGTGGAATCGGGCCAACAAAGACGTGACACTCCAAAATGCCGTGATGCTAGAATGAGACGAGGGAAGTTACCTTTTATCCCAGTCGGCGAATTCTACACGCGGCACGCGGAGGCGCTTCAGCTCAAATTGGTCGGACCAGCTCTCGGCTTCGAGCGGAAAATCCGCGAACCAACGATCAACCGACCCGGTCTGGCTCTTTCGGGTTTTTTCACTTATTTCGCGGGCAAACGTATTCAAGTTCTTGGCAACGCAGAGGTAAGCTATTTGAAAAGCTTGGCGAACCGACGAACAACAAGCTCGTTGTCTGCAGCTCTGCCAACAGCATATCCCTTGCGTAATCGTATCCCGACATTTGGCTGTCCCTAAAGCGCTCGCGGACGCCGCCGCCCAATTCGAAATCGCGATCTTTCGTACTCCGATGGTCACGATGCGCTTCATCAACGCCGCAACCATCGGTCTGGAAATGGATTTCGCGCCGACCATCACCGAGCACGGAAGCATGGTCGACATTATGGGAATCGGTGACATTGATTCGCGGCCCGAGCGGCGTTGGCAAAAGCGAGTGCGTTCTCGGGTTGATCGAGCGCGGTTACAGTCTGGTCAGTGACGACGTGACTCGATTCCGGGTTCTCGACGGACGCGAACTCGTAGGAACTGCCCCCGATCTGACGCGCTATCACATGGAAGTTCGCGGGCTCGGCATAATTAATGTCGCCTCTATTTTCGGGGTTGGTAGCATTCGGATCGAAAAGCGACTCGATCTCATCGTCACGCTCCGGGACTGGCAAGAGCTTGAGGAGGTTGATAGGATTGGACTTGAACAAGAATTTTACGAGATTCTTGGGATTCGTATTCCGCACATCACCATTCCGGTCCGGACAGGACGCGATCTGGGTCGGTTGGTTGAGGTGGCCGCGCTTGATCAAAAGCTGAAAAGCCTTGGTCAGAACAGCGCGGTGGAATTTAACCAGCGGTTGTTGAATTTAATGCAAACGAACAAGGAGACGTGATGGGTTTGTTGAGTAAGCGATCAGCTTCCGGAAAAGTTCAAAAGGAAGTCACTATTTTGAACAAGCTAGGCTTACATGCCCGTCCGGCGGCTATGTTCGTTCGAGCAGCCAACAAACACAGAGCGGATATCTGGGTTGAGAAAGAGGGCGAACAGGTCAATGGCAAGAGCATCATGGGTCTCATGATGCTCGCCGCCGGCCAGGGAACAAAACTGATTCTTTCGGCGGAAGGAGCCGACGCCGAAAAAGCCATTCAGGAACTTGAACTGCTGATCGAGAAACGGTTCGATGAGGAATAGGACCTGAATGAGCGGTCAGGAAGTTAGATTTCACGGGGTCGGCGTTGCTCCGGGGATTGCTCGAGGGGTTGTCTTTCTCCACCACCCCGACGACGAAGAGCCGCCGAAAAGAACGAATCGATGATTCGGAGGTTGCCAAGAGAGATTGCCCGGTTCGAAACAGCCCTGATCGCGACCCGGGCGCAAATCCTGGAGATGCAACAGCGGATCGCCGAAGCGATCGGGGCAAAGGATGCGAGCATCTTCGATGCGCATCTTCTCGTCGTCGAGGATCGCACCTTGATTGATGAAGTGCTCCGCAACCTCGAGAGAGAAAAGTTCAACGTCGAATTTATCTTTGCGGAAGTCGCCAATCGGTACGCTCGTACTCTCAGTGAAATCGATGATCCCTATCTGCGAGAACGAGCTTTTGATATTCATGATGTCACCCGACGCGTGATTCGCAATCTGCTCGGGCGGTCGACCAAGACGCTGGGCACCATCGATCTGCCGCAGGTTGTTGTCGCTCACAATATTACTCCTTCCGATACGGCGACCCTGAATCGCCAGCTGGTCCTGGGATTCGCCACGGACGTTGGGAGTCGAACATCGCATACGGCGATTATGGCGCGTTCGCTGAATATTCCAGCGGTGGTGGGTCTGAAAGATATCTCGCAACGCCTGAGCATGGGTGAACATGTCCTGCTGGATGGGACAAACGGCGTTGTCATTCTGAATCCGACTGATCAGACCTTATGGGAATACGGCGAAATCGAAGTAAAGCTGGAGCACGTCGAGGAAGTCTTGACGGTCTGCGCGATACCACCAGCACGACGGCAGACGGCCGGCATGTCATCCTTTCAGCGAATATCGAGCTTCCCGAAGACGTGCCGTTGGTTATTGAAGCCGGAGCAGAGGGGATCGGTTTGTATCGAACCGAGTTTTTCTTTCTGAATAAAAACGATTTGCCGAGTGAAGAGGAGCAATACGCTGGCTTATCGCGCTGTAGCGGAAGCTATTATGCCGCAATCGGTCATCATTCGTACGCTCGACCTTGGCGGCGACAAATTTCTGAGCCACTCGCACCTTCCGACAGAAATTAATCCGTTTCTGGGCTGTCGCGCGATCAGGTTCTGTCTCGATCGCCCTGATATTTTCAAGGTCGCAGTTGCGAGCGATTCTGCGGGCGAGCGCCCTTGGCAATGTTCGAATGATGTTTCCGATGATCTCCGGCCTTGTCTGAGCTGCGGCAGGCGAAAGAGATGCTGGAAACATGCAAGACGGAGCTGCGTGAAGAGGGTATAGCCATTCAAGGAAGATATTGAGCTGGGGATCATGATCGAAGTGCCTAGTGCTGCGCTGGTTGCAGAAGCCTTGGCGCGCGAAGTGGATTTTTTCAGCATCGGGACAAACGACCTAATCCAGTACACGATCGCCGTGGATCGGGTGAACGAACGGATCGCGCACTTGTACGAACCGACTCATCCGGCTATCCTGCGGCTGATTGAAATGTCAGTATCGGCGGCTCACGCACAGGGAATCTGGGTCGGTGTGTGCGGTGAGATGGCAGGAGAGATCACCCTGACACCGCTTCTCTTGGCGCTGGGTGTGGATGAATTAAGTGTGAGCGCGGGCTTGGTCCCGCGTGTAAAAAAAGCAGTGCAGACTTTGGACACCAAGGAATGCGACCGGTTGCTGGAGGAGACGCGAGGATTGGATTCAGCCACCGATATTCTGGCCCGATGCGAAGAGGTGGCGCGACGACATTATCCCGAGCTGCTCAATTAAGCTGAAGCAATCAGCCGCGAGATTTTGCTGAATTTCGCCGTAATAATCGGGTACTTTCGTTACGGACTGATATCTATCGTGTCGTGAAACTTGCTGTAGTCCACTGTGTAACGCCCTAGCGAATCTTCAGTATAGATTTCTGCGAAGCGCCGGTTCCAGGCAATTTGCTCGTGAAGATACTCCGTCTGACTTTGCACTGGAGCTTGAATCACGGGATCGATGCAAACGACCGATGCGAGCATGCGACTGTCAGCCAGTTTCAAGTCTTGCTGGGTCAGGCCAAATAACGGGCTGGTCTCGTCGATCACGTGTCGGAGGGTGAGTGCCGCCGGAAAGCTGATCAGGCGATCGAATTGCAGCCGCATTGGATAAAAACGCCGGACGTCTTCTCCTTCCTTCGTCAATTCGCTGCGCATAAACAACAGTCGAAACTCGGCTTCGACCATCGCGTGATGCCGGAGGTTGGCCAGGCGAAGCATGAGAGTCGGAAAGCCATCAAACGGTGCGACCACGGCGAAGTTACTGAACATGACCCGGGCAGTCGGTCGGGAGAACCGGACGAAGATCAGGCCGGTCATGACCGCCAGACCAAATAGGCCGACCATGATTTCAAGCGTGGTGACGCAATGGCCGTAAAAAGTGTTCGGATACGCGTGTCCATAGCCTACGGTGGCCAGCGTTTCTACACTGAAAAAGAAGGCGGCGGAGAACGATCCCGGAGGCAGTTCAGCGATGCATCCTCCTCCGAGCACGTAGAGCGTTGCGAAGCAGAGATTAATGAGGACGTATATCGCGAGAACCAGGCCGGCAAACTGTGGCCAGCTAAGGGTCAGGATGAGGTGGTAAATATCGCGCCAGTCGTACTTCGTGGCGTTGAGTTTGACAAACTCGCGATGTCCGATTCGGACGGTGATTGGGGCAGACGATCTTTTCATGCAGTGGCTCCTTTAAGCATCCAGTGCCATGTGCCAAGCCGAGTTTCATGAATTATTTGGCGAACTTCTTGTTCGATATTTGGCGTTGCTCAACCGCGCAGCGCTGCGGACCCGGCCGAACAGCTGCGCGACCAAACAAGTTCAGCTGGAGTAGAGCGACCGATATGCCGACTGCATGCCAGAAACGGCAGAGTAAATCGACGGGCTAAAATCAAGCCTGGTGATGGTGCGACGGTCCTGCTCGACAAATAATGCCGGGCAGTCTAGCTAAGATTTGATGGAGATTCTCACGTACATTGTTAACTGGAAGCCGCGTAAGCTGAACCTGCGGAACAAGGATATTAGCAAATGGGCGGAATCAGATCTGAAGGAAAGGTTACAGAGGTTAAGCAACGCTGTAACTTCGGGCTGGCTGGAAGTGGAAAAGTTAAGTTCTAAGAACCTGTCCTCGGAGTTGAATGAGAAGATCGCCAATTTGAAGCGTCCGTTGTATATCTTTGCCGCGCCCGAGTACCTCTTCCGGAAAAAAAGTACTTATTGGGGAGGGGAGACGCCGTGGGACGAGCATTTTTACACCCTCGACGAGAAGCAGGTGTACATCAGCGATCTTCAAGCTTTGTCAAAACCGCGAGATTGCGGTGACGTTCTCATCGCGGCTGGAACATTCTTTTGGGCCGTACCAAGGAAAACCGCTCAAACGTTAGTAGATGACCTGAAACAGAAGTACAACAAACGCATCCAGACCAAATGGGCGGCCAAACCTCCAACGCATGCGACAGCACGTCTCGAACAGATTGAACAGACGAATACGGAATACTTTGGCTTCAACGAGGCCCTCGTGTTCTACAATGGCGGGCTACGGAAAACCGTAGCGAAATCGACCGAGGCCGGAGACTTTGAGAAGGGACCCAAAGTGAGGCTGATTCCGGGCATGGGAGCTGGTACTTTTACCCTGAGTCTCGATAATCTGAAAATAAAGGTCGGCGTTAGCATCTGTGCGGATTTTGGCCGTGTGGCGGAATACGAAAAGACGGTTGACCTTCTCTTCCTCCTGTCTCACAGCATTTCTGCTAAAATTGTCAAAGAGGGAACCATCAGGCCCGGAGGCATCATGATCTATTCCGACGGTCTCGAATATAATCAGGTTATCAAAGGACCCTCTCTTTCAGAGGAAAACAGCAAATTGAAAGAAGAAGTGTGGTCGGAGAGTTCGAGTGATGAATCTGGAGAGCTTGTTGCTGTCCGCTGCCTGATTACCGTTGAACCCCGATCGCCGTAGGACAATAGCCTGCGATACTACATGGGTTGCGGGTAAAACTTGCCTGCATGGGTGCTATTATTTTCCGGCTAAGCATCATAACAGGAAGGTGAAACGCATTTTGGATTTTTCCACCTCCTCGGGGAACTCCGCGTATTTGTGGTAGATATAGTTGCTCCGCGCTCTCCGCTTCCTCCCTCCGCGATTGACCCATCCTGAGAACACCCGCACTGGGTCTTTCGATCCATTTACGAACATCAGCGGATGCGGTACGAATGCGGCCGTGTAATTGAGGTTCGATTCGCCGCAGGCCGCAACAAGATGCCAGACTGTTGGCTTATTTGAGGAAAGACCACTCAAAGTTGTGACTATGCAAAATGTTCAAACAGAAGACGGGAAAAACCTACGAGAAGAAATGAATCAGGAATATACCCTTCGAAGAAACAAAGTACGACTGAATGAAGTTACGGGAGAACTCAAAACTCCGAACGCGAACAACCCGTTTCAGAATCCTTGGCCTGGCGCCAATTTCATATCAGCTCGATCGGGGACTTAACCATGGCGCTCTCAAGAACACCCGGCCCAGAAGGGCTTCGACAAGACAGTTGGCCGATTGATCCAGGGACGCTGGCAAGGATACCTTCGCCGTGGCCTGGCCCCATTGGTCTTCGGACCAAGGCCTCGGGTCAAAATTTGCCTAATGCCGCAGCGCCCGGTCAGCTCGGCATCACGGTCCACCAGGAATCGAAAATCAGCGCGCAGGACTGGGTGAAGAAGATAAATGGCAGCGATGATGTCCACGACTTCTTCAAGGAGCAGATCAAGTCGAAAGGCAGTCTCATCTATCTGACGAACCCGAAGAAGTTCAAAGTTCCCACGAACGTCATTCCAAAAGATTGGCTTGCCGATTGGCTCTCCGCCTTCACTGTCCAAGAGTGGGAGATGACTACTGGATGCTTGGACATTTCCGTTACGAAAGCTGATCCTACCGGGCCCTTGATTACGATCGTCCACAATCCGGACTTGTCGAGTGGGGAAACTATCGAGGGCTTCACGAAGTACACGATGACAGTAAAAAGTCGTGACACCAAATCCGTCTCGTTCGAAAGGGGAAATACGCTTCCGACTGGAGTTGCGCTCAAAACCCGCCGAAAGCTGATCGTTATCGCCAACAGGATCGCCCTGACTCTGGGAGACAAGATCAAGACGTTCAATTTTGAGGACTCCGAGCTCCTGGAAGTTTGGTTCCACGAGATCGCCTGTCACGCGGGGCGCAATACCAGCGGAAAGCCTGATACACACGGAGACAAAGAGGTCGAAAGCTTTGCAAGCGACATCGTGGCCATGTTTCCAAAGCCCACGACCGTTTCGAAGGCCTTTGTCGAGATACAGAGCTTCTTGAAGTAGCGCGCCTCAAGAGGAGGACCAGTTGCAATGGCCACTCGCTCTCGCCCCTTTCCGCGCAAGCATGAACGGCATCCGAGCGATGCCCGGCGCGATACCGCCGCCATGAATGAGAGGATCCCGGCGGAACGCTGACCGTACTGTGCAGACCAGAGCGACGACTTTTAGTCGGTTTGGATGCCGAGCAGATCACTTCCTATGCATAGGATATAACCATCCAAATCCTCGACTTCGAAATCTCGAAGCCCGTATTCCGCATTGGCGATCGTTCGGACGATTTGCGCTCCTCTGTTTCGAAATTCTTCATGAATGGCGTCCGCGCTAGGGACGCGAAGGTAAGCATCCCAGCGGGCGTCGGTATCAGTGCGATGGTTCGGGTTGGAAGTCTTCACTTTTCCCTCATCGCTGTTGAGCATGATCGTGATTCCACCCCGTTGTAGGACGACGAAATCGGGGGGATTTCCCCAGTAGCGGTCAAAACCAAAGCCGAGGAAGTCCCGGTAGTACTCGGCTGATTTTACAACGTCCTTAACCAGGAAGACAGGAGCAATGTCAAAAGGACCAACTTTGAATTCAGGAAGGCTCATGGGAGAGGTCAATGATAATGGGGCGAGTTGACTTTCCGTCAAGGGTCAAACCGCAACAGTCTGACCAAATTGCCACTCCTTGTCCGAGAGCTCACGGCGGCGGCGAATGAATATCGTCAACCCAATAAACTTCTTCGGGGGGCTCGGCGGGTGCAATCTCCAAATTAACCACGACCGGTTTCTGGTTGCTACGCACAAGCACACAGCTCAGCGGTTCCTCGCGGCTGGCATTGATCTCCTGGTGGGGCACAAAGGGTGGCACGTAAATAAAATCGCCCGGGCCGGCATTGGCGACATACTCAAGGCGGTCGCCCCACCGCATCCGCGCCTGCCCGCTGACCACATAAATGACACTTTCCAACTCTCCATGGTGATGAGCACCGGTTTTGGCATTCGCGTGAATGGTAACTGTGCCAGCCCACAACTTATTCGCACCTGTGCGCGCATGTGTGATGGCAGCAGCCCGATCCATGCCTGGCGTCTGTGGCGTGTTGGAATCGAGTCGGTCGGCACGGACAATCTTCACGCCATGCTCGCGCCAATCAATTTTTGGAACGCCGTGAGCCATGATTCATTATTGCGCGTGCCGGCTTTGCCGTAAAGGATGCTCTATGGCCACGACGCTTCGTGGCAGGCCAGTGGTTCCAAACTCACTCACAAGCCGCTGGACCTCCTGCGAGTGCGCCTCCGGCGCGATTTAACTTCTTCGGATACCGTCATCCGCCTACTCACCTACTCAAGCAAAATTCGCCGCGCTATGGTTGGTGGGGTTAGTAAGACGGATATGTTGAACCGTTCCACCAGACCAGGCCGCCGATTCAGGCACGTCGCGATAGGATCAGGCGGCGACTCACAGAATCGGGCGTCATCAGAATGATGAATTGCAGATGGATTTCTCACAACAGCGACCTTTTCCTCACAGAGCATCACCCTTCAAGAATTGTTTCCTGCGGTTCTCTACACTATCGGCACCCTCGAGAACTAAGTAGCAATCCTTGCATAACGGGTGGCCTTTCTTTGTATCATGTTCAAGCCTAAGCCGCTGCATCATTTCGCAATTCCAGGCGCCTCTAAACCCATTCTTCACATCAACTGAAGAAAGTGGCTCGAAATAGCAAGGATTCAATGTCCCTCCCGACCTGACACAGGCCGACAAATATAGATAATCGCAAATTCCGTATCTGACCACTTTCGTTTGACAATGCTCGCTGAATGGCGGTCGCATCAATAATCTAATTCCGGTTTGCCGAGCCTTCTCATGAGCGATCTTATAAACCTCGTTATAAACTTCCGGACAGGTAAGAATTGATTGAGGCAAATCTTTTTTGGCAAAAATAACGCCAATATCAGTCTTCAGGAAATTGCCCCCTATCTCCGACACAATGCGTAACACTTCAGGAATTTCCGTCAGGTTCTCACGAAAAAGTGTCATTGAGAATCCAAGACTGAATTTTGGATCCGGTAAGCCGCGGCGAATTGCTCCTAGCTTCGCAGCATTTTGCAGAACACTCTGATATGAAGCCCCACATCGGAGCGTCTCAAAGCGCTCCGGATATGCGCTATCAAAAGATATCTCAATGTAATGAAGAACTGACGCCAGTTTCATTACAAAATCATCTTTCTTGAGCAGCGTCCCATTCGTTGTTATACTTAAGTACACCTGATAGTCAGAGCAAGCCTTTAGTATCTTCTCTATTTGTTTAGATATCAGGGGCTCTCCAAGGGTCGAGAGATTTAGAGTGAGCGCGGTGGGGAAAAGTTCCCTAATGAGTTGATCCAGGGTATCTGCGGACATCTCAGGTTGTGAGTTGAAATCAATGTCAACATAATTGCGAAAACACATTTTGCAGTGGAGATTACATTTTGAGGTAGTATCGATTCCCAGGTAACACGGTAACGATGCCACCTGCGATTTGCGAACTTGTTTTTCCAAAAAGGCTAATTCCCGGTTTATCTCCTTGTATTGGTAGAGCGTCCTTTTCTTGCGTGCGCTGTTGAGATGGCAATACTTTAAAAGTGCCTTGTAGCAAGACAACTGCAATGCTCTAAATCGGAGCTTGGTCTCGGTATGCAGTAGCGTGAACAAACCATCTTGGACCATGTGCCTAAGGTCAAAGGCTGGACGATCCCCTTTCACGGCCAGGCTTGTTTCAAAGAGAACGAGTGCCTGCTCAGAAACACTGTCGGTCTGTTGCTCAGCTATGACGATTTGCAGTCGATATACTCCCCCGGTGCTCGCTGCAAAAGGAAAGTATAGGGTAGCGCGCTCCCTTGGATTTAGGGAGTTATTATTGTGGACAATGACAGTCTTAAAAAAGACTCCATTCAAGCGAACGTATAAATGGAACCTTGTGTCATTGACTGGAGTTCCATAGAAGGAGGCATGACTTTGGAAATACAAGTTCCGATTTAGGGTATTTTGGACACGAAAGGCAAAAATCGCGTTGCAATCCACTGGGAGAACCTGTGGGATATTGTGTCCGAGGAATTTGACGCCGAAGCCGTTCATTAAGGATCTCTTTGGGGGGTAATGTTAGAATAAGGGAATGTCCAAATTTCGGGCAAATGCTCGTTCGGATGAAACTTCTTGTACGCGTTTCAGGGCGCCTCTAAAGGCGGAGATCGTCTGTTCCATTTCCATTTCGCCATGGGCAATACTGGGCAGCATGAATCCTTTGTAAGTTAGAATGCCACGCTGCAGCAACTCTTGCTGAAGGAGTGTCCGCATTAGAACACGCTGATGTATGTCCGACTCGTTAAATCTGTAGATCATGCGGAACGGTACTCCTATCAATTCACCTTGGACATTCAGTTCGCGACTGAGACGATTGATCGAGTCTTTGAGCGCAACGCCGAAATCATGGATTTGTCTAGCAACATTCTGACGATGATAGATCTGCAAGGCAGCCACCGCGGCTGCGAGCGAATATACTTCACCCCTAAAGGTAGGCATATAAGCCGCTTCAAGCGAAGTTTGCATGACTTCCCGTCGGCCAACTAGCGCGGCGAGCGGCATCCCGGCACTCAGCGCTTTCCCAAGACAGGCCAAATCGGGAATTACTCCGGTCGCTTGCTGAACGCTGCCTTGCAGATGGCGAAAACCCGTGACAATCTCGTCGAAAATAAGAATACATCGTTCCTGATGGCAGATTTGGGCTAGATGACGCAAAAAAGCCGGATCTGCTTCGGCCGTTGGACCGTCCAAAGTCCCTGCTTGAGCGGCTGGCTCCAGAATCACAGCAGCAATATCCCCGGAGTGTTCCGTTACGAGTGCATCGAAAGAGGATAAGTCATTGAGCTTAAACCTAAAGATCGTCGAAGGCTCTGCTGAGAGCTTCAGCTTGGGCTGCAGCGTCTCTGCGTACCAGTCGTGCCACCCGTGGTATCCGCTAAAAAGGACTTTTCTTCGCCCCGTGTGGAGTCGCGCGATACGAATGGCCACCGTGCAGACATCTGATCCATGCTTTCCAAAAAGGACCATCTCGGCGCACGGTATCATGTCGCACAGCATCTGGGTGACCTTGATCTCCAGCATGTGCGGCAGCGTCACCACGGCACTCGAATTGAGTTGTTGTGAAATGGCTGCCTGGACCTCTGGATTGGCATATCCAAGAAGAGCGGAGCCCCCGGCCATTACATAATCAATCCACTCGTTACCCTCCGGATCACGAACTCGGCAGCCTTGCGCTGTTTCGATGAACATGGGATATCGGCAGCCGGTTCGGCTCCGGGTAATTCCCTCGCTTGGTTGCCAAAACCCCCAGTTTGAATGCCTCGCTATGGCACACATTTCGGCAATCGCCCCCCTCTCTGGCTCTTCCGCCCGGACATCGATCACCAAAGGCTCGATGCCACTTTGGTGAAACCATGCGACATTTTGTTCGACAAATGAGAATTTAATTCTCCATTTTCCGTCTTCAGCAGTGTCTGGGAACTGAACACGGACAGTTAGAATAACGTCTTCTCCTGGAGCCACATCACGGGGGATCCTTACCGTGCGGTGCAGTACGTCTCCGATATAGACCACGAGCTCTACCCACTTCCCCTCGGGGTGGCAAGCATGCCAATAACGGGACCCTCGGTTCTCGACGTGGAGGTAGACTTGATAGGACTCACCTTTGCGGAATGAGGTAGGCAGATTGTTCTCACGCCAAACTACATCATACGGTCGTGGGGCGATCGCCGAATTCAGGGGCTTCACGTCCGTATCATCTGCTAGCGTGCCTGGGATCGTGTTGTTCACTATTCTCTTTATGAAACGGGATCCGACCGAAATCAGACGTTTTCTGTGTCGTCTAAAATTCATCGTCAATCTCCCTCTGCCAGCAGACCGTCTAACGGCGGATCCGATCGTAGACACCAGCTCGCCCCACGGTCGTCTCGGCAAATGGCAGTTCTTTGGGCGCAAGGAGCTCACCAACGCATTGGTCCACGGTGCGCTTCTTATCGCGATATTTTCGGCAAAGACAATCGGACCCAGAGTATCTGAGAATTGTTGGTGTTCGCCAAGAAGCTGAAGACGTAAACGGAAACGTTGTAGGTTTCGAGGTGCCGTGACCTCAAATGAAAAATGCCAGCGCTCGCCCCTGTGAACATCTTGCGGCACTTCAATTGTCTGTGTTCGCTTCTCTCCGACGAAGACACCGAGAACAACACGGGCCTGGTGTTCCTTGATCCTTGGAAGCCACCCCCGCTCGCCGGCATTTTCGAGCAGCAAGAGACAAAGATAGGTTTTTCCCGATTCCATTGTCTTTGGAATGTCCATGCTGACGATTCTTGTGCCAAAGATACTGTCACCGTAAATCTCACCTTTTTCGGTGTCGGGCGGAGGAATCAGTCCTTGACGCAGGAGGTCCACCATTTGCGAGTGAATATCCTTCAGGGTCCGGGGAATATTAATCCCGTTAGGACAGGCACATGTCACGTTAGGACACGATGCACATACGCACTCCAAAAGCGGATGCAATCTGAAATACTCTATGCTCGCAGGTTGCTCAAAAACAGCAGAGGGATGAAGGTGTATCAAAGCTCCGCAAAAGATCAAGGAGACCGGCAGTTTCTGACTGCAAAGGGCGTCACACACACCGCACTTACTGCACACGGTCATTCTTAAGCCCGTGACTACGTCTTTGAGTTGCGCCTGTTTGCTGGCATCCAAATCAATCGGAGCATACCCGCTCAACGCGTTTTGCACTGCCTCCTCAACAGATGCAGTGCCCGGCAAGACACAAGTAACCTCAGGATTCAGGAGTATTGAACGAAGGATGTCACTGACCGTCGTGTTCTGGAGAGTATTTCTCCACTTGTGACGCGGCGCAAAAGCCTTGCTCTCGCACAAAAGACCCCCTCCAAGTGGTTTCATGATCATCAGGCCGACGTCCTGTTCTCGACACAGGGGAAATATCTCTTGCCGATTGCGCGGCAGGGACTCGCACTGACGATCCGGGGGCGGAGGGAACGAAAGAAGATGGTAACCCAGGATGTTGTAGGCAACCATCACAGCATCGAAGACCCCACAGGTGACCAGCTGTTTGATATATTCCGGCGCGCCGTGGGTCGTACAAAAAATCCCACCAAGTCTACCCTGTTCCTTCATTTTCAGAAGAAACTCGACCATGCCATTCTGGCCCCACACATTCTCTAAATAGGCTTCTCGATCGTCAATACAAGCAATCCCATAAAGGTCGAGCCGTTCAGTGCCGAACCGTTTACAGGTGGTCTCAAAAAGCCTCTCAAAATGGCAAACCGCTCCGCTCTTGTTTCCACGCACGTCATAGCCTTGGGAGGCGGCAATAATTTTGTGCTCTGTTTGCCTGAGCGCCCGGCCAACGACTTCTTCCGCGTTTCCATAATCCGGGGCCGTATGGACAATATTAACCCCGAGATCAAATCCTTTGAGCAGGGTATCGATGGCCTGTTTCTCGGGCGTCAAGCGCAGTTGGCAAGTGCCGAAACCGATCACGGATATCTGAAGCTGGGTTCTGCCAAGCCTGCGATATTCCATCAGTTTGTCCTCTGGCGATCAGGCTGCATGCTGAGTCTTTAAAATGCTGGACAATTGTTGTCTAATGCCTTCCCTTCGTTGCCGAATCGCCAAAATGACGGGGTTTCGCTTCCCGCAGCTTCTCAGGCCGAGTCGGCAGCTCCGATTAACGTTCCTCACTGGCCGCTCTCTATCGCTCTCCTTCAGCGATTATTTGTAAAGTGCGTAAAGCTTTTGCTGAATTTGTGAGAAACGAAATCCGATCTCGGTTTTCCTTTCGCGGCACAAAGGGTGGCAGGTAAATAAAATCGCCCGGACCGACAGTTGGGTTGTGCTAACACGCTCTTGTCGACATTGTGAGCATGGCACGTTCAAGATCCACGACGCTCAAAAGTGCGATGGCGTCGCTCTCGTTGTTTCGGCGTTTTCAGCCGCCCTGGGAGCAGGTCCGTCTCTCACACGGCGGGTGGTCCGCGCCTGCCGGTGACAAATGAGATAATCAGAAAAATGATTGCCACGACGAAAAGCACGTGGGCAATCCAAGCGGCTTCTCCAGCAGTTCCGCTAAACCCAAATAATTCGGCGATGATAGCAACAACAAGGAAAATTAATGCCCATCGTAGCATGAGAACTTATACCTCCAAAAAGTTCTGACAGCCTACCAACGATTAACCATAAGCAAAGGTTTTTTTATCAGGCTTATAATTTGGAACGCTTCTTGGACAGGAATGTGACGATTCTCACAGGAAGATCGGAGCAGTGCACTACGACTCAAACAGCATGCGTTTCCTTATAAAAATTTGTCACCCGAGCGAGACAGAGGGCGCGAGCTGACTCTTCATGTGCGATTTCAACGTTGTGCACAACCAACTTGGAGGAGCGACGGATGATATTTGCCTTCGCCAGAATGTGCCCCTGGGAGGCGGATCGGATATGACTTCCATTAATTTCAATTCCCACTGGAACGAAGCGGGACAAATCGACATGCCAACAGGCGTGGAGACTAGCCGCGGTTTCTGCGAGAACCATGCTGATACCGCCATGCAGCAGACCTGAAGGTTGGCGAGCGCGATCGGACATCGGCATCCTAAGAACGATTCCGTCTGCGTCGACCGAGATTATCTCAACACCAAGAGCTTCCGGCGCAGTCTTTGGAAGTAAAGCGCGAAGCTGTTCAACGGAAGTAATCCGGGTAGAGACTGAGGACATAAGAATAGGAGCTTGGCAATATCTGGTTCAGCTGTTAGACGCGCGCAACTCCTGAATTCTTAACGGCCTTCTTCCCATACCAGTCGAACCGGCTCGCCGGCGCTGATACCCATTACCCGTGCGGCCGAAGCAGACTGCAGCGAGATTTCCAGAAAGCCCGCGCTGCCGCAGACCAGCAACGGCATATCAGGTTGTGACGAGCCTTCGGCATAGGATACCGCCAATTTTCGGATCTGGAATTCCTTTACCCCCAAATAGAACCGACGTGCGGCGGACCAAGGCAGCAACCGGTTCGACGGAAGGTTCGTGACGCAATTTCCAAAATGATCGACATGGATGATCCTGCCGATAAGCGTGCCGTCAGCCATCGCTTCGTATCGCATCATCTCAAACCGGACGGGATCATGAATAGTCGGACCGAGATCCTCGGGCAAGATGCCCTCCGCCAGCGCGGCTGCCACCGGGGCGAAAATATCTCTGCCGTGAAAAGTTGAGCTGGGATTCGGCAGGAAGTACGCGGTGTTTGTCAGATGTCGAATTCGGGATCCTGGAGCCTGGTCCAGAACCAGGCTGAAAAGACCGTTGTCCGGCCCAACAAAGAGGTGAGCCGCCGCCTCTACCAAAATAGGCCGGCGATCCGAACCAACCCCAGGGTCGACTACCGCTAGATGGATGGAACCAGCCGGGAAGCAGTGATATGCCGCGCTCAACGTGAATGCGGCTGCTCGGACATCCTGTGGAGAAATCGCGTGGGTGATATCGACCAGAACAGATTTTGGACTGCGCGTCAGGATCGTTCCCTTCATTGCAGCGACGAAATAGTCTTCCGTTCCAAAGTCGGTGAGCAGAGTGATGATCCGCGCAGACACAATTTCGCAGGTTAGTTAGCGGGCTGATTATTCAGCAACCATACCAGAGTTTGTTCTGCGCTTTTGTCAGGTGGAAATACCGGATAAAAAATCTTTGTAATGTACCCGTCGTCGACAATGAGCGTCAATCGCTTGATCAGAGTCACGGAATCAAATCGAAATGTCGGAAGTTTGAGCGCCTGCGCGAAAATCAACTCCCGATCACTCAAAAGAGGATAGGGGAGTTCGAGCCGTTTGACCGCCTCCAGTTGGTCATCGGTGTTTTGGGTGCTCAATCCATATATGTGCGACGCTCCCGCGCCGGTCAACTCTCGAAAGTGATCTCGGAACGCGCAGCTTTGAAGAGTGCAACCTCTCGCGCCTGGTATGGCATCCCAAGTTTTCGGAATGGGTTGATCAGGTCGCCCGGTTCGAGGATAACAATAGAGAACCGCCCGTCCGCGAATCTGAGCTAAATTGATCGCGTACCCAGCGGTTGACGCAAGCCAGAGTTCCGGGATCTGCGCCCCATGCAGATGATTGGCTGCGCCGTCATCCTCCGGCACCGGCAAATCGACAGGCAAATCTAAAGGGTTGTGCACGAAATGAAAATACTAGCCTTCCGCCTTCTTCGCAAAGATGCAGAACGCAACGTTCCGGGGCAGAGCGAAGTCGTGCTTGAGCCGTTGTCCGACGGACCGACATTCAATACCGCCAGGCGGCTCCAGTGCATTCTAATAGTCGGCGTTTCCACCTTCGCCAGTTTTGCAGGATTTTCAAAAGCAGCAGACTTCATTACTCAGATTCACTCCATTGCCGCAGAAAAGGGAGTAACCTTCAGCGGAGAATATACCGGCGAAGGATTCGGCAACCTATCCGGGGGCATTCAGCCGGGCGCCGTCTATGAAGGTCTCCTCAAGTTAACACTCCAGCTTGACCTTCAGAAAATCGTCAATTGGGACGGTGCCTCAATTTATGCTTCGGCTATCTATCCGCATGGGAACGGGCTTTCCGAGGAATTCACCGGTGATTTTAACATCTTAAGTAACATTGACGCTTACGATAGCTTCAGGCTCTTCGAGTTATGGTTTCAGCAGAGGTTTTTCGCTGATAAAGCATCAATTCGGTTTGGCCAAATGTCCGCCGACGTGGAATTCTACCAATCACAGTGGTCAAACATCTTTATTAACAGCTGTTTTGGTACTTTTCCCACAATCAGCATGGGCACAAACCTCCCAATTTATCCGGTTGGAGGACTAGGTGCGCGGATTGATTTTTACCCCACTTCCGGCACATTCGTCCGCGCAGCCGTGTTTGATTCGAATCCAGGTGAGCAGAGCACCAACGATAAGCATGGCATTCGATTTCATCTTAGTCCCGGTGCCGGCGTCATCGTCATCGCGGAGGCGGGTTATCAGGTAACCGCATCACCCGAGAACGGGGGGCAGGAGGAAAGCTATGTAGTCGGGGCCTACTACGACTCCCGACTGTTTACCGGGAACTTCGTTGACTCGACACACGACAAAAACGGCGGACTGTATGCGATCGTGGACAGGCTTCTCTACCGCAAAATGCCTTACGTCAATGAGGAGTCGAATAACGCCGGCTTAGGCGGCTTTATCAGCTGTGCAATCGCGCCTGCCGACCGTAATCTAGTTTCGTTCTATGCGGATTGCGGAATAAACTACAACGGCCTTTTCCCGACGAGGGACAACGACGTTTTCGGCCTTGCACTAAGTTACACGAAAATCAGTAGAGAAGTACTTGCTAATAATGTTCCGGTTCATTCCGGCCATGAAACAGTTCTCGAAGCAACCTATCGAATTCACCTTGCCGATCATATGAACATCCAACCGGATATTCAATACATCTTCAACCCTGGCGCGCTCAGGCATCGGCCGAATGCACTAGTCGCTGGCGTACGGTACGACCTGACTTTTTAAGAGGCGACCGCAGAATCCAGAGGACGGCGAATCCGCAAATCCGATTGTTAAACAGAAGGAGTTCAGCGTGCGCCGACGCGAGAGCTCATTCGGAACAAAACGTAAATGGCAGAGACCGTTTGCCTTGCTCGTCAAAACGGCGATTTCTAGTGCACCGTCTCCTAAATCCCTTGGGCTTCGCCGCAGGTCAGTTGGCTGTTTTTCAAGGAGGTCCGAGCCGGACTGGCGTCTAAAGCGCCGCTCTCTGGATCATAGCGGTCGAGCGAGCAACGCGGAAAAACAGCCAACTGGCCGCGGCCCCCAGGGTTGCGTTGAAATGGGTCGGCTGCTGCGTTGGTTGTCAGTCACGGATCGATCTGGATATGCTCCTTCCTCCCGCTCTCGCAGACGACCCATTTTGAACGCAACGAAGCCCAAGGGATTTAGGAGACGGTGCACTAGTTGCTAGTTCGGATTCAGGACGAAGGGGCAATTGTCTGCCACAATAAAATCGTATTCAATATCGCAATGAATGCCGCCAGGACCCATCCAAACGAATTCATCCAGCCAGGATTTGCGAACTGGCCCATCTTTACTTTGTCGCCCGTGAACATAACAAGCGGGACTACGGCGAAACTAAGCATGAGGCTCAGGATGACCTGGCTGAGAATCAATAGTTGAGCAGTTCCACTTGCACCCATCATGGCGGTAACAATGACCGCCGGCACGATGGCAAGCAACCGAGTTACGAGGCGTCGCAGAACGGGATGGAGCCGCAACCGCAAAAAACCTTCCATGATAATCTGTCCGGCGAGTGTTCCGGTCAGCGTGGAATTCTGGCCCGACGCCAGCAGGGCCACCGCGAAGAGGGTGCTCGCGGCGCCGACGCCCAGAAGAGGGCTAAGCAGTTTGTACGCGTCCTGAATCTCGGCAACATCGTGATGTCCGCTCCGATAGAAAGTGGCCGCGGCGACGATAAGAATTGCGGCATTAATGAAGAGAGCAAAAAAAAGCGCCAGGGTGGAATCGATGGTGCCAAAAAAAATCGCCTCACGCTTTCCCGACGGTGTCAATTCGTAGTGACGTGTTTGCGCGATCGAAGAGTGCAGATACAAGTTGTGCGGCATCACTGTCGCTCCGAGGATTCCAATCGCAACGTAAAGCATTTCGCGATTGTGCAAGAGCTCGGCCGACGGAAGTACGCCTAGAGCCATAGCGCCAAAATCGGGTTTCGACAAAAAGACCTGGATGCCGAAGGCGACAGCAATGACGCTGATCAGCGTTATGACCAAAGCTTCGATCAAGCGAAAGCCTTTATTTTGCAGGTAAAGAACTGCAAACACGTCGCATGCCGTCAAGCAGACTCCCCAAATCAGAGGGAGACCGAAGAGCAGGTTCAATGCGATTGCAGAGCCAATCACTTCGGCGAGATCACAGGCGGCAATGGCGATCTCCTGGCCAACCCAAAGCAAAAAGGTTATAGCGGGATGAAAATGGTCCCTGCAAGCCTGTGCAAGGTCACGCCCGGTCACCACGCCAAGTTTTAGGGCGAGATGTTGCAAAAAAATGGCCATCAGACTCGAGAGCACGACGACCGACAACAATGTATAATAGAACTGAGACCCTCCGGCGATGTCGGTGGCCCAATTTCCCGGGTCCATGTAGCCGACCGCGACCAGATACCCCGGTCCTGAAAAGGCCAAAAGCTTCCGAAAAAATCCCGCCCAGCCCTGAGCATTTCGAGGAATCGAAACTGATCGGAACACTTCAGGTAGCGAAGGATTCGTTCGCTGAAATCGCCAACCGAGCTCTTCGGGAACAGATTCGGTTGGTGGCCCGGCGGATTTATTCATGAGAGAAGACCAAAGTCATTTCGGCGCGACAAAGGTTCGCGAATTTAGGGTGGGCTATATTCGATAGCAAGGGCTAAATTATATTTTTTACAAGAGCCGTGCACGGTAAGCCTCCCTTGGGCGTCGGGACGATTTCCCGGCCAGGAAGATCAAACGATCATTGCGCGAGAGACAAACACACCGGATGATTGGGTCCAACGATGGATGTAAGCTCATTACTTCGAGGGTTGACCGGAGGACAGGCGCTAAGCGGCGCGAAAGATAAATTGCTTTCAACGGGTGCAAGGGCGCACATCAACAGGCTCATCGAGCGATATGGGACTGTGCTCGACCTGCAATTGAACACGTTGAATTGGTCGCTTTCCGCAACTCTTCTGTTGAAGGGGGAGGAGACTCCAATCGAAATTCATGTGCTCGAATACACCTTGTCGACCGTGGAAGGAAAATTCGTCCTGGTGATCGATGGTAAAAAGATCAACACTTCACGAGAGTGGCTGACGGAGCTAATCCGCGATCGAGTTGGTCAGAAACAGCTGGTCGTACCTGACAACTTCGAGTGGGTGGTCAAACTTTTGAGGTGACAGACGGCCGCGCAATGAGTCGGCTATGCAACAAGAGCGCTAGGTAGTGACTCTGAAGCGGGGCTCGAGTTGAACTTCGGATGAATTTTCCTTTTGGCAGTTACCCGAATGGGTTAGCTATTGTCGTTTGACCGAGTTTCGTTTGAACGGCAAAATGGTTGGTTATTCCAAGCAAACCAAGCCAAGAATTATTAGTGAACCCGGAGAATTTGTCGGTGACGGATGATCCAGCGCGCTTTCGCACGACGCGCTGGAGCGCGATTTTTGTCGCCGCTGAAAGTCAAATGCCGGGAAGCGAGGCGGCTTTAGCCGAGCTCTGCCGACTCTATTGGTATCCATTGTATGCCTTCGCTCGCCGTCGCGGGTACGGGCCGTACGACGCACAGGACCTGACTCAGGGCTTTTTCCTGCACCTCCTCGAAAATCGAGCTTTGAAGCAGGTAAATCCACTGAAAGGCAAATTTCGATCCTTCCTCCTTGCTTCATTCCAGAATTTCACTTTAGACGAGGCAGCTCGTGCCCGCCGCCAAAAACGGGGAGGGGACCGTGAATTTGTCTTCCTGGACTCGGAGGACGCCGAAAGTCGATATCGACTCGAACCCGCCGATTATCTGACCGCCGAGAAGATTTTCGATGCTCGCTGGGCGATCACTTTGCTTGGCCACGCGGTAGAGCGTATGCGCCAGGAGTATGCCGCGTCGGGAGAGGGGTCTCGGTTCGAAGTCCTCAAGCTTTTTGTCGGTGTCAATGACCGGCGGGCTATCCCATCGTACGAGCAAGCTGCACAGTTGCTCCGTGTCAGCGTGGGAGCGGCGAAAACGTTGATTCATCGGTTCCGAAGACGGTATACCGTCGTTCTGCGTGAAGAAATTGGCCGCACAGTCTCTGATCCAGAGGAAATCGACGAAGAAATACATGCGCTGTGCGACGCGCTGGTAGTTACCGAAGGTCGGCTATGAGTCGAGGTGCCGAAACTGAAGGGGCTAACTGTCGAGCCGCAACCGGGACGTCGAACGAGGCAACCGCGATTTCTCAATGTCCGAAGTGCGGCACGAAAATGCCTGTTTCCCGTCCTAGTGATCGATGCCCAGTTTGCCAACTGCGCGGAGCTCTCGAGGTGGAAACCGAGCCAGACTTGGAAGCTGACCCGGCCAACGAGATCGTTCTGACTCCGCAACTTGAGCAGACGACAGTTTCAACCGGCAGATTTGACCATTATGAGCTTTTGAAGAGTGAAAATGGGACGCCGATTGAGTTAGGACGTGGTGCGATGGGCGTTACCTACAAGGCTTTTGACACGAACCTTCATTGTCCCGTGGCGCTAAAAGTCGTCAACGCTCGCTACCTCGACAGTGAAGCGGCACGACGCCGGTTCGTGCGTGAAGCCCGCTCCGCCGCCCGGATTCGGCATCCCAATGTTGCCTCTGTATTCCATCTCGGAACAAAGGGTCCAGACTATTTTTACGCGATGGAGTTCGTGGAAGGTGCAACGCTCGATCACTATATTAAGCAGCACGGCCGGTTTAATTTGCCGCTTGCTCTCGACATTGCCAACCAGGTGGCTGCCGCGCTGGGCGCCGCACAGAAAGAACAAATTGTTCATCGGGACATCAAGCCGACTAACCTGATGCTCAACTTTGCAGAAGAGCGAACCGTTCATGTCAAAGTGATCGATTTCGGTCTGGCAAGATCGACATCCGGTTCTCAGTCTGATGCGGCGCTTTCAGTAGTTGGCACCTTCGCCGGGACCGCACTCTTCGCAAGCCCGGAGCAGTGCGCGGGCGGTGCAGTAGATACTCGCTCGGATATCTACTCTTTGGGGGTGACTCTCTGGGAAATGCTCACGGGTGATGTGCCATTCAGCGGCACCACAACCGAAGTGATACGCCAGCATTTGTGTGCCCCGCTGCCGCTCGACCGATTGAAGCATTTGCCGAAACCCGTTGTCGTTTTGCTTCAATCCATGTTGGAAAAGGACCCTGATCAGCGACCACAGGACCCGTTTGCACTTCAGTTGGAATTGAACGCCGTGAAAAAGACGGTGATGTCCCCGGGCACGCGGCACTCCCGGATTCTCACAGACCCCGCCAAAAGTCTGCCAGCACCGTTGGCGCGTGGGAGGGTATGGAAATCGATCGTTATGGGGGCCGCGATTTTAGCCGCCCTGGCGGTAGGCTTCCATTTTTGGCGCCCGACCTCCACGCCACCTTTTGCCTCTGCGAAGTCCGTTGCCGTGCTCCCATTCGATAGCGTGAGCGATAATAAAGAGAATGAATATTTCAGCGACGGCCTGACATCCGAGGTAATTTACGAATTGTCCAAGGTGGCGGATCTGCTCGTCATCGCCCGGAGCTCCATTCTCCGATATAGAGACACACCTTCGTCGCTTCGAAAACCCCTGAATGAAATTGGTACAGAACTTGGCGTCGGTGCGATTTTGGAAGGCACCGTCCAACGGGTCGAAAATCGCGTCAAGATCGTTACGATTCTTTACGACGCGCATACGAACAAACGGCTTTGGGGTGCGTCGTACGACCGTGACATGGGCGATCTGTTTACTATCCAGAGCGATTTGGCAACGCAGATCGCCGGTGCGCTACAGGCTAATCTTTCGCCTGATGAACGGTCCAATCTCCAGCGCAAACCAACAGGGAGCCTGACTGCCTACGAGCTTTACCTGCAAGCGCGGGCATTTTGGGAAGATCACCGGCAGGAGGACAACGATAAGGCCATTGAACTTTTCAAGCAGTCGTTGGAACAGGATCCGAAGTTTGTGCTCGCGTCCATCGGTCTGGCTGAGGCTTACATCGACCGAACCAAGCGGTTTCACGGGTCTGATTCCTGGCTGGATTCAGCGATTGACCTTTGCCAGCAGGCGATCGCGCTCGACCCCAAGCAATTGCGCGCCTACACGACACTTGCCTCGGCTTTTAATCTCAAGGGCTGGTTTGACCGCATGGGCGTTCCGGTCCGTAAAGCCCTTGAACTCGCGCCAAATGATTGGGATGCGAACCGGATGGCCGCGGCCGAATCGACGGAGTTCAGACGCGAAGGGGAGATGTATACGTCGATTCGAAAGTGCTTCATGACTAACCCTAGTGATTCATGGGCTCCGTATGAGCTTGCTTTAATCTGCTGGACCGTCGACGAACAGAATCTGGCGGACAAATGGATGCAGCGTGCCATCAACCTTGAGCCTGATCCGCAGCGGCGTCGCTTGATGGAGTGCGAGCGATTGGTGTATCAGGGAGACTATGCAGCGGCTCTGCCCGCGGTGCGGCAGCTACCTCCGGACTTGAAGACACATTATACGAGTGCGGCCGATCTGGCTCTTTTTTGTTCCATGCAAGTGGGAGACTGGCCTGCTGTCATCCGAGCAGTCGGAAACAAACTCAAAACGGAGAGCGATAACCCGACTGCCTTGACACGTCTTGCTCTGGCACAGCACGGATCTGGCTTGGAGGCACAGGCGCGCGAGACGTGCGAGCGCAGCGTAGCATCGGCCCAGCAAAAATTGTCTACTGCAAAATCACCCCGCTGGATGCGTTTTGATCTGGCAATTGGGTTTAGACTTCTGAATCAATTCGAAGACGCTTACCGCCATCTGCGCGACCTGCTGGCCAACGGCGGATTTCCCGATCCGGTGTTGGGACCGAAAGATCCAGGGCTGGATCTCTTCAAACCTGATAGTGAATTCCAGCGTATCTTGGCAGACCAAAGTCGGCAGAACGAAACGAAGCGGGCACGTATCCTTGAGATCGAGAAGAGTTTTGGCGCACAGACTCCAAATTGAACTAGCTAAAGGCCGTTGCGAAATGGTTTTCGCCCGGGGGTTGCAGAAAATGGAAGACCAGCAGCAGCCAATACGCGCTCATTGCAATTGCCTCGGTATTGCATCTGGGCAGCTCGGCGCGCTTGGGATTCCACCGGCGAATTCCGGCGCTTTGTAAAATCTCCGTTGGTTAATTCACGCTTCCTTGAGGGCTAGGGGTCCACTTCCGGAGGTCGGTGATGTCTCCCGGGCAGAAAATGGAAGGCCAGCAGCAGCCAATACGCGCTCATTGCTATATTCGGCTTGTAAAATGAAATCGCGATCGACGCGACGACAATAACTACCGGTATCGAAGTCCGGCGGCGGACATTTGCGATCCACGAAGGCGTTAGCTGATCGTAAGAGAGCTCAGGATGGTGCGCCAGATAGCTTGATTGCAAGAGGGAGATCAACGAAATCAGCAACAGATTGATTCCATAAACGACGATTGGAATCTGAAGATGAGTGTGGGCGGAGAGTAGATTTGTTGAGAACGGCAACAGGGTAATGAACAACAAGAAAAGCAAATTTAACCAGAGCAGGCCTCGGTTAACTTTTCGTACGAAATGAAATAGCGAATGGTGACCGATCCAAAAAGTGCCTAATACGATGAAGCTCAAAGCATATGTTGAAAAGCGGCCAGTCAGTTCAACAAGTTGCACGCCATACCTCAGCATCGCTGCTCATTTTGAGGCCTTCAGGAAGTTTCAAATCCAAAACCAAAAGTGTCATCGCAACCGCGAAGATGCCGTCGACCAAAGCCGCGATACGTGATTTTTCCATCGGATCATTCTAAGGAGACTCCGCGCCCGAGATGTCCAGAGATTTTGGGGTGACAGTCTGAGACGCAGTCGACCCAAATGGTTTCTCCTTGTGACCGGCTAGCAGTAGCGGCCCGCAATCTCGCCGGCTCCATTCAGCTCATCCAAGCAGTGTTACCCCACCTGTGTCAGCCAGGCGCTGGCCGAATCGTTCAGGTTTCATCCGAGGGTGGCCAGACGGCTTGCCCGAGATTCAGCGAAATCAAAGGCGACGCGAGCGTCCGGATGCTGTCGGTCCAGCGCCAGATCGGCCGCCTTAGGATGGGGCACGGTCTGCGCGTCATTCAGTGACTCAACGATGGTTTTGGGGCACTCGGTATCCCTTTCTATACCTACGCAATACGTAGTGCGTAATGTAGGTATAGATCGTATATCTAATATCGCATGGTTCTTTTTTGATGGAATCCACATGAACAGGTTGTCAAACAAAGTTGCCGTGGTGATCGGGGGAAACAGCGGCATTGGACAAGCCATCGCCAGACGCTTCGCCGCGGAAGGCGCGGAAGTCTTTGCGACCGGGCGGAAGGCTTTGGACGCCGCAGCATTGACTGAGCGGAGCGGGGGCGCTGTGCACCCCATTCGCGCCGATGCCGGATCTCCGGAGGATCTGGAACGGGTGTTCGCAACGGTCAGTTCGCAACGGGGACGCGTAGACGTGCTGGTTGTCAACGCCGGCATCTCCGAGTTTTCGACGCTCGGAACGATCTACACCGGATCACTTCGACCGAATGTTTGGACTTAATGTCCGGTCTCTCCTTTTTGCGACCCAAGAAGCGATCGATCTCATGCCGGACGGCGGAACGGTTGTGCTGATCGGTTCGATTGCCGGGATGATCGGCACGAAAGGTTATAGTGTCTATGGCGCCGGCAAGGCCGCCGTGCGGGCCTTCGCGCGCACCTGGGCCAACGAACTGGCTCCAAGGAACATCCGCGTCAACGTCGTCAGCCCCGGTCCGGTTGATACAGCCATGTTCGACGCCGTCACAGACGAGGTGCGGGAGGCTCTAACCAAGCTCATTCCGCTAGGCCGCCTCGGCCGGCCCGAAGAGGTCGCAGCCGCCGCCCTGTTTCTCGCGAGCGACGAAAGCAGTTTCATCACCGGCGCGGAACTCTGCATCGACGGCGGCATGGCTCAGGTTTGAAAGGTAAACCAATGATTTTCGATCTCACGCCTGCATCCAACCGCCGGTGCCTTCATGCGGGCCGGGCGACGCCTCGCCCCTTGTTCGCCGCCGGCTTCGCGCTTTCCCTCGCTATCGCAGGTCCGCCAGCGAGGACGCCTGCCATGCCACCCCACCAGACATCCGTCACGCTGATCTCGTCATGGCGCGCCGATCCCGACGTGCTTGCCTTCCTGCGGGACCGGTTTGGCCGATAGCGTTTTCTAAAATTGGGCCGGAGCGCGAGAGTCAGAGGTATGGTGACGGCGGAGGTCAACGCCGCGGCCACGATACCGACGGTCCGATTGGAATGATTTGCGATCACGCCGTAGGTGGAAGGAAGCACGCGGGTGCTGGTCGCTCGATCCGCAACAGTCTTTAGCTAGCGCCCGGTTTCTCAGCAGGTTTCGGCCAAGGTTCCCGGGTCTACCACTTGACTTCCTTGAACCGGCGCGCCACTTCTCGCGCATTCTCTCGTGAATTGAAGGCAGAGACCCGAAAGTAACCTTCGCCCTGGGCACCGAAACCTGCTCCAGGCGTGATCACCACTTGTATATCCCGTAACAATTTGTCGAACACCTGCCAGCTGCTGTAGCCCGATGGGACTTCCACCCAGATGTATGGGGCGTTTTGTCCCCCGAAGACTTCGAGGCCGGTCGAGCGCAGCGATTCCGCGAGAATGTCCGCGTTGCCTAAGTAATGTCTGATCAGGGTCCGGACTTGCTCCTGTCCTTTTTCTGAATAGATCGCCTCGGCACCTCTCTGGACAGGGTAGCTAACGCCATTGAATTTAGTGCTGAACCTCCTATTCCAGAGGGGATGGAGCGTTCTCATCTCGCCGCCGGAAGTTTGTGCCGCAAGCGACTTCGGCAGTACGGTGAACCCGCAACGGACACCGGTAAATCCGCCGTTTTTTGAAAAGCTTCGGAACTCGATCGCGCAGTTGAGGGCACCCTCAATCTCGTAGATTGAGTGGGGGATCTCACGATCGGTGATGTAAGCTTCATACGCGGCATCGTACAGAAGGATCGCTCCGGTACTCAACGCGTAGTTCACCCAGCTTTCCAGTTGCTGCCTGGTTGCAACCGAACCGGTTGGATTATTCGGAAAACAAAGATAAATTAGATCGACGTTTTCGCGTGGGATTTCCGGCACAAAACCGTTGTTCTTGGTGCAAGGGAGATAAATGAGTCCCTCATACGCACCGGCTGCATTGGCAGGACCTGTATGGCCGGCCATGACATTGGTGTCGACATAAACGGGATAAACTGGGTCGACAACGGCAACACGATTTTGATGACCGAAAATATCCAGAATATTGCCGCAATCGCATTTGGAACCGTCGGAAACGAAAATCTCATCATCTTCGATCTTCATGCCTCGCTTTCGGTAATCGTATTCCGCGATCGCGTAACGCAGAAATTCGTAGCCTTGTTCCGGTCCGTAACCGCGGAATGTTTCCCGATGCGCGAGTTCATCTACGGCCTGATGCATCGCCTCGATGACCGCAGTGGGAAGCGGTTCGGTGACGTCCCCGATGCCGCAACGGACCAGGGTCTTTCCCTGTTCGGGGTTTTCTTCGCCGAACTGACGAACTCTGCGAGCGATCTCCGGGAAAAGGTATCCGGCTTTAAGCTTGAAATAGTTGTCGTTGATATAGGCCATCGGAGAAACGCCGTCAGGTTGAACAGAAGAAAACAAAGAGGATTTGAACAGAAGATAGCAAAGGAAGCAAAGATTAGAGTTTGGTTGATCTCAAGTTCGGACCTGATTCGCGATTTGATCACGGTTGCAGGCGAGTCCGCTCAACTGGAACAGGACAAGCTGAATGTCGTTCGCGGAGGGAATTCAAGAAATAGTGATTCCCGAAACCCAATTCCTAATCCGTCTTTGCTTGCTTTGCTGCCTTCTGTTCAAATTTTCTTTTATCCTTCTGTTGTCCATTGCACCCCTGACCAAGACCGGGGATTCACCAAGCTTGAAATAGTGGCGTTGATACGGGCCATTGGAGAAACGCTGTCGGGTTGAACAGAAGAAAACAAAGAGGATTTGAACAGAAGATAGCAAAGGAAGCAAAGATTAGAGTTTGGTTGATCTCAAGTTCGGTCCTGATTCGCGAATTGATCACGGTTGCGGGCGAGTCCGCTCAACTGGAACAGGACAAGCTGAATGTCGTTCGCGGAGGGAATTCAAGAAATAGTGATTCCCGAAACCCAATTCTTAATCCGTCTTTGCTTGCTTTGCTGCCTTCTGTTCAAATTTCTTTCATCCTTCTGTTGTCCATTGCACCCTGAGCCGGACACGGCACAGGCCGTTGCTTTCGCCGTATTGCCAAGCTGAGTCGATTCACAGGCAGCCAGGCAGCCCGCGTTTCATACGCGCGTTTTGAAACGGCGAAAGCGACACATCCTGAATGAATCAAGCGGGCGTTTGTTGAAGCTCGCTGCTGTCCTTAAGCGGCCGCGTCGTAGTGCTTGCCAACCGCATCCCAGTTGATGACGTTCCAAACCGCCTTTCAGATAATCCGGTCGCCGATTCTGGTACTTGAGATAGTAAGCGTGTTCCCAGACGTCGACACCCAATACCGGCTTAAGTCCATCCATAATCGGGCTGTCTTGATTTGGCGTCGAAACAATTTCCAGATTGCCCGCTTTGTTGACGACCAACCAAGCCCAGCCGCTGCCGAATCGGCCCGCACCTGCAGCTTGAAATTTTTCTTTGAATTGGTCGAAACTGCCGAAGGTTGAATCGATCGCGTCTGCCAGCTTGCCTGTGGGTGACCGCCCCGGCATTCGGACCGAGGATTTTCCAGAAGAACGAATGATTCGCGTGCCCGCCGGCGTTGTTTCGGACAGCGGCCCGGATTGCCTTCCGGTACAGCGCTCAAATTGGCGATCAATTCTTCAACCGGCTTTGCGGCGAGTTCGGGTAATCCTTCAAGGCATTGTTTGCATTGGTGATATAGGCCTGATGATGCTTGTCGTGATGGATCTCCATCGTCTTCGCATCAATGTGCGGCTCCAACGCGTCGAATGGATAAGGTAAAGGAGGTAGTTCGTAAGCCATAGGATTAACGAGGGTTAAAACGGTTTTATGCGAACCAACGACGACTTGCAGTGCTCGCATCGAAGAACCTAGAGCAGGTACACACCGGACGTCAAACCCGGCCGTATCTTCGAGTGATAACTGGCCAAGTGCAAAGCTTCTGCTTTTGCTCCGATCGTCTCTGCACAGTTCCGTCGAGAACAAATGCCGACTCCTACCCGACGAACAGGTCCATTTGTCCGGCAGATAATTATGCCCGTCCTCATTGTTTTCCGGCGGCATCGGTTCGCGATTGCAGATACTTCATCGTTGTACGGCAGCAAATCCTCTGGAACGGGAGCTTCCTGCTGCTCTCGTCTTGTTCTGGCTTTCGAGCTTCTGGGGAAGATCCAGGCCCATCTCGATCAACTCGGTTGCGCAGGCGTGTAACGGCTTACCAACCAAGTCACTGTAGCTTCGAAGAGCCAGCAGTATCTCTTGACTAGAATGATTTGCAGAAAGCTTTTTGACTCCTCCTTCAATCTGGCGCGCCGCCTGCGTTGCGCCTCACGAAGCTGGACTCTGCGTTTCTTGCGCTTCTGGGGGGAGAGTTGCGCCATGGACTTTTGTCAGCATAGTCTCCCGAAAAGCCAAGTCGAGTGCATTCCATTGACAATCATTTCGCGGACGTCCTAAGGAGATGTCTCGTGCTGCCGTTGGTGTTCTCTTCTTCTTTGAGTTCAGACCAGCGCAATGAATTGGAGTCGCTGATGTTTTTTCATCCGGAACAGGGGCAACATATTTCCAGCATTAATGCTTCGATTATTAGTTACGGATTTCCAAAGGTGATTGACGAGAGAGGCGCGCTCCGAATTGGCATTGAGGGACTGGAGGTCCAAACGTTATACGCCTTTGTTGACCGCGGAGTGAAAAAAGATCTCGCCGGCGTTCTAGTGTACACCCGAATTCATGACGACACACTTGTCCTTTTGCACATGGCGGTTCGCCCGGAATTTTGCTACTCGATCGGTTACAAGAACGAATTAGTGCTCGTTCGCATTCTCGCGCAACTGCGGTCTATCGCGAAGCGGATCAAAGGAATTAAAAAGCTCTCAATTTTATATGCGGACAAAGAAATTCCGCGTGCGCTCGATTTAATCTGTCTGATGCTTCAATCAATCTGCAGATTTCCTGGATGAATTCCTGAAGATTCGGGAAGTGGAGGACTACCCGAATGCCCTCAACGGGCTCCAACTGCAAAACGACGGAGGAGTGACACGGATCGGAGCAGCCGTCGACGCAAGCGAAGCCATCATCGAAATGGCAATCGACCGGCAGGTAGATCTGCTCATCGTGCATCACGGATTATTCTGGGGCGGATTAATCGGCTGGTCGGGGCTGCAGTTTCGCAAAATCAAACGAGCTAGTCTCGACCAATCTCGCAATTTACAGCGCGCATCTTCCTCTGGACTTGCATCCCGGAAGTCGGAAACAACATTCTTTTGGCGCAGGCCCTCGAAATCGGGCGAACCAGAACCGTTTTTCCTCCACAAGGGGCAGAACCTCGGGTTTGCGGTCTCGACACAAATCGATCGAGCCGAACTGATAGATCGATTGAAAGACGTCCTTGGCCGGGAAATTGTGGGTTTGCCCAGGCCGGCCCGGCCGAAGTGCGCCGCGTAGGAATCCTTACCGGGGGGCCGGTGCTCAAGTGGAGAGAGCCAAAGCGGAAGGGATCGACACGTTTGTGACTGGCGAAGGACCGCACCATACGTTTGCTTTAGCAGAAGAACTCGGAGTGAATCTGATATATGGCGGTCACTATGCCACAGAGACGTTTGGAGTGCGAGCACTCGCAGAGCGGGTCGCTTCGCAGTTTGCTTTGCCCTGGTCTTTCTTGGATCACCCGTCGGGACTATGAGGGACGTTCGGCGTTTGGAGTTCGGCGTTTGGAGTTCGGCGTCGGCATTGGCGCGTTCGCTACGAGATCTCCGAACGCCGAACTCCGAATTCCAAACGCCGAACTCCGAACGCTGAACGCCGAACGCCTGAACGATTCGAATCGAGAGCATTCTTTGAGACCGATCCGCTGACTTGTGCGCGGTCGCTGATCGGATGCGAACTCGTCTGGGGAGAGACTGCAGGGCTTAATCGTCGAAACAGAGGCGTATGCTGAACATGGTGATCAGGCAAGTCACACCTTCCTGCGCCGAGGCACTCGAGAGTTCATACGAAATAAACCCGCCTGGAACGCTCTACATCTATCTGAATTACGGTGTCCACTGGTTGTTGAATTTTCTCGTGAAGGGCGGCCAGTGCGAATGGCTTTGTGCTTGATTCGCGCACTTGAACCTACAGACGGCTGCCACCTGATGGCGCAGCGCCGGGGAATTTCAGAGATTCGCAGCCTCTGTTCCGGGCCCGGGCAAATTGACGCAAGCGCTCTCGATTCGATAATGGATTTCATGGTCAGGACTTTTTTGCGATTAGCCATGCGAAACTCTTGACCCGCCGTCAAGGCGCTAACCGTCGAGGTTGACCGCCGCGTCGGGATCACCAAATCGGTGGAGCTCGATTGGCGCTTTCTTCTGGCTGGATCCGCCTTTGTCAGTCGTCCAAAAAGAAAAACCCGCCTCAGAGCCAACTGAGGCGGGTATAAATCCTCCTAAGGTCGAGACCTTATTTGGAGTAACCGGTCGTTGGGGGCGCCGGCGGTGGCGGCGGAGGAGTCTCCTTTTTAGCACAGGCAGAAACGCCAAGCGCCGCAGCGGCCAAAGCCACTAAAGTGAAATATTTCACAATGTTCATCAGTCTCGCCTCCTTTCTTAGCTAGCAGCACATCCGTATTAGGCTGAACACATCGCCGACACAAATGGATTTTCAGAAATTCGTTCGAACGGTTATTTTGTTAAGGTTGACTGCTTGAGTAACACGCAAGTGCAACACAGAGGTTTCAATCTTTATCCAACAATCTCGACAAGAACGCCCACTTCAACCAGGTCGAACAAGCGAATGACATCCGCGTTGCGCATCCGAATACAACCGTTGCTCGCCGGTTGTCCGATCGATTGTTCCTGATTCGTGCCGTGAATGTAGATGTATCGTTCCTTGGTATTGTGCATTGTTCTCGTCCAGTCCATCGAGCCAGAGAATCCTTGAAGTGATCAAGTCCTCTTCTGCTGACCAGTCAACAGGAGCGGCGATCGGCTTCCGGCCTTTATAGACTGTTCCTATCGGCATCTCTCCGCCTATCTTCTCACGAACACGAAAAGAACCCGTCGGAGTCTTCCGGCTGCCGAGTCTCGAACCCAAGCCCGAACCGGGAGGTGGAGACAGGGGCAGCAAAGAGCAATTCGTTGCCACGAAATAAATTCAGATGACTGTGTTCTGCTATCAATGACGATCTTGTGCACAATTAGTATTCCACGTAAGCTGGGGCTGATTTCATGAGTACTGGATTTCACGTGGCAATTGTTGGAGCAACCGGCGCCGTGGGCGCAGAGCTCATCCAACTTCTCGAACAACGAGAGTTTCCTGTGCGAGGACTCAAATTGCTTGCTTCTCCCAAGTCTGCGGGGAAAGTGCTCAAATTCAAGGGCGAAGAAATACCCGTCGAAGTCTCTTTCTGAGGATTCGTTCAGAGTGGGTCGACACTGCATTGTTCAGCGCCGGTGGCGGTACATCAAAGGAATACGCGAAGCATGCCGTCCGTGCCGGAGCAGTCGTTATTGATAATTCTTCTGCTTTCCGCATGGAACCAGACGTTCCGTTGGTCGTGCCCGAGATCAATCCGGCGGATATTCAAACGCATCGAGGCATCATTGCCAACCCTAACTGCACGACAATCATTGCGCTGATGGCTCTCTATCCGCTCCACAAGATCTTTTGGGTCAAGCGGGTGATTGCTTCGAGCTACCAGGCGGTCTCCGGCGCAGGCGCCAAGGCAATTCGCGAGCTTTCCGCTTCAATCCGAATCTTTTTTTTCGGGGAAGCCTGTCGAGCTCCGGAGGTTTTCCCGCATCGTGATCGCCTTCAATGTCGTTACCTCAGGTGGATGTCTTTCTCGAAAACGGATACACGAAAGAGGAAGTCAAGTTCGTCAATGAAAGCCGGAAGATAATGCATCATCCGACTCTGCGCGCATCGATAACTTGTGTGCGTGTGCCTGTTTTCCGCGCGCATTCGGTGGCTCTTCACGCGGAGTTTGAACAGCCGGTTTCTGTGGATCGTGCCCGCGATGTTCTGGCAAAATTTCCGGGTTTGGAACTTGTGGACGACCCGAGCTCAAAAAGATATCCCATGCCGATCCTGGCCGCCGGGAAAAACAATTGCCAAGTGGGTCGAGTACGCGTGGATTCGGCGCTCTGGACAATGGATTGGCGTTCTGGGTGTGCGGCGATCAACTGTTGAAAGGCGCAGCGTTAAACGCGCTCCAGATCGCTGAGATGCTCGGCAAGTAAGCATCCTAGGATCATTTAATCCCGGCTCTTTCACCCTCCGCTAAATGCAATGGCTCAGGAGGAATTGTGGTTCATTATCTCATAATCGGCGCAAGTGGTGAAAATCACGTGACAGTATGGCTGCGTCGGGGCCGACAATTCTTTAGGAGTTCGTGGTTGTTACGAGATGTTTTGCTAGAAATTTCTCCATCGCTTCATAAAAAGAAAAACGATTTTCTTCGTTGTGAAAACCGTGGCCTTCGTCTTCTTTCACCATGTATTCCACGTCAACCCCGTGCTTTTTCAATGCTTCGACGATCTGATTCGACTCGTTAATATTGACCCGCGGATCCTTTGCGCCTTGCGCCACGAAGAGAGGCGCCTTGATCTTGTCGGCATTCAGCGCCGGTGAATTTGCCTCAAAAAGAGTCTTATCCTTCTCCGGATTTCCAACCATTTCATACATCATATCCAAGAAAGGCTTCCAATATGGAGGCACCGTTTTCAAGAAGGTGAAGAGGTTGGAGACACCAACGTAATCGACTCCGGCGGCGTATAAATCGGGGGTCTTGGTCAAACCTTCAAGAACAGCATAGCCGCCATAACTTCCACCGTAAATTGCGACCCTTTTTGGATCGGCGATACCCTGGTCAATCAACCATTTGACCCCGTCGGTGATATCGTCCTGCATGCTTTGTCCCCATTGCCGAAAGCCTGCCTCCCAGAATTTGCGACCATAACCGGTCGAACCGCGGAAGTTCATTTGCAAGACTCCAAAGCCGCGGTTGGCAAGGAATTGCACCTCCGGATTGAAGCCCCATTCATCCCGCGCCCATGGCCCACCATGCGGATTGACGACAATCGGCAGATTCTTCGCCGCTTTTCCTTTTGGCAACGTGAGATAGCCGTGGATTGTCAGACCATCACGCGACGTGTACTCGATCGGCTTCATCTCCGCCAGTTGGTCTTCTTTCAACCATGGATTTCGGTCGGCGAGCTTGGTCAGGTCACCGGATTTTGAATCATACAGGTAAAACGCACCCAATGATCTGTCGGTGATTGTTCGAACGATGAACATATCCTCTTCTCTGTTGGAGGAGACGACATAAACGTCGTAACCGGGCAGTTTCTCGTTGAGAGTCTTGTAGAGCGTCTCAGATTCCGGATCGAAAAACTTCCTTTCTTCTTTCCAGGTTGTGTAAGTCGCAGACGTGATCACTTTTCGCTTTTTCGAATAGTGCAGCCCGGATACGTCCACTTCCGGCTGTTCGAAAAGGACACTATTCTCCTTTCCGGTCTCAGGATCGAACTCGACGATCGCCGCTTTGTCCCGACCAATGTTCGATACACCATAGAGAGCTTTATTGTCGAAGGTGAAAAACTGCGGCGTAAAACTTTCCTTGAAGTTTGTCGTAATGACAGTCTTCCAGGCGTCGTTCTCGGTCTTGCGGTAGAGCAAAGTTGTATTGACGCCATCTGTTGTTGTGGCAACGCGGATATTACCGTCGTGATCGGTTGTCCAGGAGGCGATGTTCCCGGGGTTTTCAGCAACCAGCTTCAAATCACCGCTCTCCACATTCAGCCGGTAGGCGTCAAAGACTTCTTTGTTCCGCTTGTTCAGGCCTACGATCAAGTCGGTCGGGTGATCCTCCAGGTCATCGATCAAATCCGCTCTGACGCCGTCAAAGGGTGTCAGATCACGGGTCCCAGTGCCGTCACTTCGGGTGACATAAAGGTGAAAATTTTCGTCTCCGCCATTATCTTTCAAGTACAGAAGAAATTTGTCTGCTTTCCAGAAAAAGGCCCGAATATCGCGATCCTTGACTTGAGTGATTTGTTTAGCTTCTCCGCCTGATTTTGGCTGAACAAAGATATTCAGCCGGTTATCGACCGGCTTCAGAAACCCGATCAACGCTCCGCTTGGGGAGAGTTCATACCCGGTCGTCTGAGGATTGCGGAAAAAGTCGCGCAACGGGATGGTCGGCGGAACGTTGTCTTCAGCTGGAGAGGATGAGAGGAACACCATAAGAAAAAGGAGACTGACTGAAATATTCTTCATACGAACTTGCCACAACCTTTAGCACCGGGAGACAGGAAGACAACTGGGAGTCAGGATTCAGAAGTTCAGGAGCCGTTTTTCTGCTCCGAATCCTGAACTCCTGAACTCCTGAACTCCTGAACTCCTGAACTCCTGAACTCCTGAACTCCTGACTCCTGACTCCTGATTTATTGCAATTAACTTGCAAAAACTCTTGCCGTGAGTTTTTGTTTTGGCATGCGAATCCGTTTCTCTCTGGCCGCTTTTATTCTGTGGCTGGTTCCGGTTTTCAATTGCCACGCCAGAATTGCGATCCTGACCACTTTCGCACCTGTCTATTGCTTTACTTCCAACGTCGCAGGCGACGTCGCGGACGTGGCGGTGCTGCTGCCTCCGAACGCCGGACCGCATGATTATTCCTTCTCGCCGGCCGACATCCAGAAAATTGCTCAGGCTGACATCATAGTCATGAATGGAGCCGGTCTCGAAAACTGGCTGCAGAAAGGAATAAGAAGTGCGGGCCGGAAAGGCCTTCTGGTTGTTGATACGAGTGAGGGGATCAACTTGATTACAGGGCTCGATGTCCGACCGCTTCCAGGGGTCCGTGCGAAACCGGATCCGGACGCGGGTGGGCTCAATCCGCACATCTGGCTGTCACCGATCAACGCGATCAAGCAGGTTGGCAACATACGTAATGCATTGGCTTCACGGGATCCCCTCAATGCAGAGACCTATCGTGCGAATGCAGACGCATACATTAGCCGGCTAAACAAATTAGATGCCCAGATTCGAGCAGCGACAGGTTCGTTGCCCAACAAAAATCTCATCACTTTCCACGATACATTTCCGTATTTTGCGCGGGATTATGGTTTAAACGTGGTCGCCACCTTTGAAGAGTTTCCAGGCGAGGAACCTTCGCCAAGAACGATAGCGCAACTGCGAAAAATTATCGCTACCGGAAATGTGAGCGCACTTTTTTCGGAGCCGCAATACTCGCCGAAAGCCATGCAGATTATTGGCAAAGAGTTTAAGGTGCCGGTCGTCCAACTCGATCCAATGGAAACCGGAGACGGATCGAAGGATTTTTATGAACGCGTGACACGAAAGAATTTGGATGCGTTAGTATCAGCGTTTCGTGGAGGCCAATAGCAAACCCTACCTCAGCGTGGAAAACCTGAACGTGAGTTATAATCAAAACCACGTTCTCGAAGATATCTCATTTCAGATTGAGCGTGGGCAGTTTGTTTGCGTGATCGGCCCGAACGGGGGCGGCAAATCGACACTGTTGAAGGCGCTGGTTGGTCTCATAGCGATCCGTTCCGGAATAATTCGTAAAGAGGCCCGAAAAATTGGATATGTGCCTCAGCAACTGAGGATTGACCCGGCTGTGCCGTTGCGCGTAGACGAATTTTTGTCGTTGAAGCTTTCCAGACGCCGGGTCTGGTTCGGACCGGGTCGGACGCGCGCCACAGCCAAAAGAAAGCTGGAAGAGATCGGTGCCGCTCACTTGATCGGTCGACAGCTGAGCGAACTATCCGGTGGAGAATTCCAACGTATTCTGATCGCGTACGCTCTTCTGGATGACCCTGATCTGCTCCTTCTGGACGAACCGATGACCGGACTTGACGCGCGGGGTGGCATGTCGTTTGACGGTTTGCTGCATCATCTCAACGATCACGTTGGAATGACCATTCTGATGGTATCCCACGATCTTCATCTGGTTGAACACGTCAGTGATCAGGTGTTGTGCATCAATCGCACTGTCCATTGCCACGGGCCTCCGGATCAGGTGCTGCAACCGGACAATCTCTCAAAGGCATATGGGCATCCGCCCGGCCTGGTCTCGGTCGAAGGGGTGGAAGCGTTTATTCCGATAGGCAAACTGAAATGAACTGAACCGTCCGAACATCGGCGTGAGACTGTGTCGGCGTTTGGTGCATTTTCCACGCACCGGAATCAATCGATGAACAGATTATTTCTGTTGTGGTTCGCACCCGTCTATTGTCGTTTGCTCGAGACATGTGGGAAATCCTCCAAACGCCGGAGCTAGAGAGGGCGCTCCTCATCGCGATCATCGCCGGGCCGATTATGGGTCTCCTCGGGACGTTCATCACTTTGCGCGGAATGGCGTTTTTCAGTGATGCGATTTCGCATGCCGCCTTGACCGGCGTTGGGCTCGGGATCGCATTGCACTTGGCCAACGATGTTTACGGACCAGGGATGCAACTTGTGCTCATCATGTTCTGCTGCCTCGTCGGATTGTTAATGGCCTGGCTCTTTGAACGAACCTCGTTGCGAGCTGATACGGTCATTGCTTTTTCTTACTCAGGGGCAGTCGCTCTCGGCGTGATCCTGATCAGCCAGCTTAAAGGGTACCAAAGCCTGGAAGGCGTGTTATTTGGCGAAATACTTTTCGCGTCTACCCAGGACGTCTGGATGATCCTCGGACTGAGCGTTGTGGTCCTTGCTTTCTTGTTGCTGAACATGAAAGCCTTGCTGCTCTGCGTCGTGCACGAAGATCTCGCCCGGATCGCCGGCATTGACATTCGAAAGCTCAACTATCTGTTTGTGCTATTGATCGCTCTGGTAATCGGCTTTCTCCTTCAGCAACTTGGCGCGCTTCTGGTCAGCGGTCTCATAGTGATCCCGGCCGCGGCCTCACGGATGGTGGCGACCAGCTTCCGACAGATGCTTCTCCTGAGCGGTGCGTTTGGCCTGTTTGCGGGCGTATTTGGAGTCATAGGATCTGCGCAATTAAATCTGCCAACCGGTCCGACGATTGTTCTCGCGAACGTGGCATTCCTCATCATTGCAATGGCGCTGGGCGCGATCCTCGGTCGAGGGAAGTTGATCAGGCCGAGCACGAGTCAGTTGGATCGGGTCTGAGCACGCAGCAATGAGCTGGTTTACATTCACGTGGCAAAACTTTCTGTATTCGTTTTTGGCACTTGCATTTGAAGGGCTGCCGTTTGTCCTTGTTGGTTCGTTGATTTCAGGCGCCATCGCCGCTTTTATCCCGTCCAAAATCATCACCGGTGTATTGCCAAAAAATGGCGTTTTGGCCACGCTGGCAAGCGGTCTGCTTGGATTGTGCTTTCCGGTATGTGAATGCGGGATCGTGCCGATAGTCCGCCGCTTGATCAACAAAGGAATGCCGGTTTCCTGCGGTGTCACCTTCATGTTGGCATCTCCGATTGTGAATCCGATCGTGGCATTCAGCACCTTCGCGGCTTTCCGGGGTCAGCACCCCTGGCTAAATATGGCCGTCAGACTTGTTCTTGGTTATCTGGTTGCGGTTTGCGCAGGTTTGGTCGTGCGCCAGTTTCATCCGGCGTCAATCTTGCGCACAGGAGCGGTGAAGACCACGATCCGAAAGCGCCTGTCGTTCAGCGTCAGCGCGCTGCCCGATGCGGAGACCGTTGGGATTGAAGCTTCTTTTCAGGGAAAGCTGATTGCCGCTGTTCGAATGGCGTGTGATGACTTCATCGATACTGCTATTTATTTCATGATCGGCGCGGCGGTGGCTGCCACCTTCAATACCGCGGTGGATCAACAGATAATTCGACCGCTATCGCTTCAGCCAACGCTCTCCACCTTCGCTATGATGATGATTGCGGCGGTTCTAACACTCTGCAGCACCTCCGACGCCTTTATTGCCGCGACGTTCGTCAGCTTTCCGATCTTTGCGCGGATGGCGTTCATGGTCTTCGGGCCGATGTTTGATCTGAAGCTTTTTTTCTCTACAGCGTCTTGTTCAAGAAACGGTTTGTGATCGGTCTGGGGATTGGACTTTTCCTGTTCATCGGAATAATCTGCAGCCGCGTGCTCATATATCTCTATGCGGGCCAAGGTTTGTAATCTCCTCAACGGAATCACTCTGATCGGAGTGGGTTTGGTTCTTCTGGATTTTTTCTTTACCGGCCGGCTGGACCAATATCTCCACCCGCAGTTTCGGCCTTGGACGCTGGGCGGAGGCATTATTTTTTGCCTGGTCGGAATCATCTATGCCGCTGCGAAAACGACCGCTCAATGCTGCGTCGAGGGGGAATGCGTTCATCAAAATGCCAATAGCCTTTCGCGTAGTGTGATAGCCTTTTCTGTTTTATTTGTGCCGCTGGCTGCGGGAGTTGCGCTCTCGAAGGACAGTTACGATCAGCATGCCGTGCTGAACCGTGGATTTGTTGAGGATATGACCAAGTTGCCGGGTCGTACCACCGCACCGGCTCCCAAGACATCGAATGATCAGGTTATACCTCCGCAGGCTCTAGGCGCGGATGAAGACGAGAGTGCGCCTTTGCCCCAGAATACGCCTGGCGCGCTCCCGAATCAGGATGTGGCTTCGAACGAAAAAACGGACCAAGCCAATCCGGCGGTACCATCACCCGACGAAGGAAGCTCCCAATACCTGCCGAAAGCCGCAGACGGGAACGTTGCGCTTGAAGTAACCGACTTACTCTACGCTGAATCAGAGGATAGCCTTCGGAAAATGTTCTCCAATAAGACTATTGAGGTGGTCGGACAATACCTCCCGGGCTCCGACCCTAAACAGTTCAGGCTTGTGCGAATGTTCATCGTTTGCTGCGCAGCCGATGCCAGACCGCTTGCGGTGCCTGTCGAGCTTTCTGCCCCAACAAGCGCTACTGAGATGGGGTGGGTAAAAGTGGTCGGAAAGGCGACATACGCGAAAAATGGGGATCGCGTCCATGTCCTCTTGAAGGCGGACACGGTCGAGTCAACGGATCCTCCGGCCGAGGCCATGCTGTACTAGGCCGCCGAAAGTTGAACGCCAAACGCCCCTTACATCGCCATACCGCCATCGACGGTCAGAACTTGTCCCGTGATATACTTGGCCTCCGGACTTGCAATAAATGCAACCGCGGCGGCGATGTCCTCGCATTCCCCGAACTTGGCCAAAGGGATCAGAGAGAGAACATGGGTCTTTACTGCGTCGGGTAATTTATCCGTCATATCCGTGGTGATGAACCCAGGGGCTACCGCGTTAACGGTAACGTTTCTTCCAGCCAATTCCCGTGCCAAAGCCTTCGTTAGCCCGATCAACCCTGCTTTGCTGGCAGAATAGTTCACCTGGCCGGCTTGACCAATCAAACCGCTAACTGAACTGATATTCACAATTCGCCCGTATGACTGTTTCATCATCGGGCGCTCAAGGCCTTGGATAAAATGGAAAGCCCCTTTCAGATTCGTGTCTACGACGGTGTCCCAGTCTTCGTCCGACATTCGCATGCTGAGCCGGTCCCGGGTAATTCCGGCGTTATTGACCAGCACATGAATTTTTCCGAAATCCTTGACGATTTTTGAACAAAGGTTCGCAACTGCCTCTCCATCAGCGACGTCAACGGCATATGCGCGCGCGCTGTCCGGCCGCAGCGCGTTAATCTCGCTGGCGGCCGATTGAGAATTCAGATCCGTGCGGCTCACCACCGCGACATTGGCTCCTTCGCTTGCGAATCTTAAAGCGATTGCCTTTCCGATGCCTCTTCCGGCGCCCGTTATAACAGCCACCTGGTCCACAAATCGATTCATCAGGGTCGAATCAAAGAGAGGCGGCAAGCCGGGTCAAGCGGATTGTCAGTTGTCAGAAGTGTGTTCGTCAGTTGTCAGTTGGAGAGCATCGCCAGTTCGCGTTTAGTCGGCATAGTTTGCAGAGCATCGCCAGTTCGCGATTAACCGGCGTAAACCGCCAGAACAAAGGACGGCAACTGTCACTGACAACTGGCAACTGACACTGACAACTCTTTCAGACCGCTTGTTCCTCGCCCAATTTCAGCTCGTTAAGCTTGTTGCGTAAAGTTCGGATGCTGATTCCGAGCATCTGGGCGGTATGCGTTCGATTTCCGTTGGCTTTGCGAAGGGCGTGCAAAATGTATTCTCGCTCGACCTCTTCCAGTGGAACGATGTTTTCCGGGAAGACAATCCCGGAGTTCCGTGCATCGACCGGTTCAGCTGGTTCGACCGGTTCAGCTGGTTCCTCCTTCCAGGAGTGTCCCAGTAATCCCAAAGGGAACATCGGTTCAAGAAAGTGAGGAGTTATCTCCTGGCCTGGTTCGGTCAAGATCACCGCTCGCTCCATTACGTTCTGCAGCTCCCGGACGTTTCCCGGCCATTCGTAAGCCCGGAGCACCTCAAGTGAAGGGGGGGTGAGCACCGGTGGGTTAGACCCACTGCGCCTGGCTATTCGGGACAAGAATCCTTCGGCAAGCTCCTGGATGTCATCCAATCGTTTCCTCAGCGGCGGTACGATGATGGGGAAAACGTTGAGTCGATAGTAAAGATCTTGGCGAAATTCCTGGTTCTCCACGGATTTCTGCAAATCGCGGTTTGTGGTCGCGAGAACTCGCACATTGACCTTGATCGTTCGATTCCCACCCACGCGCTCAAACTCGCGCTCTTGCAATACCCGCAAAAGCTTTGCCTGTAGCTTCAGCGAGATTTCGCTGATCTCGTCCAACAAGATGGTCCCGTTATTCGCAAGTTCGAATCGGCCTTCTCGTTTCTCTGTTGCTCCTGTAAATGCCCCTCGTTCATGCCCGAAAAACTCGCTTTCGATCAAGGTTTCCGAAATCGCCGCGCAGTTCACCTTAATAAAGGGCGATTGGGCCCGCGCACTTGATCGAAAAATCTCTGTAGCCACCAATTCTTTGCCGGTGCCATTTTCGCCACAAATCAGAACGGTTGCTTCGGTGGGCGCGACCTTTTGAATCATTTGACGAAGCTGCTGGACGGCCCGGCTTTCCCCGATGAGCGGCGCTGCATCCAGCGATTCCTGGGCAAGAATCTGGCTGATCCGTACCGCTTGATTGAAATTATCCGCCTTTCGTAAAATTACATCTATCTGACTGGCAGAGAACGGTTTAATGATGTAATCAAACGCGCCTGATCGGATGCAGTTTACCGCCGATTCGATCGTTCCGTACCCGGTCATGACAACGATCAATGGTTTCTCCGGCCGAGGTGCCAGACGGTTTAACAGGTCAGTCCCGTCCCCGTCCGGAAGACGCACATCCACGAACATCAGATCGAACGAATCTTTCGCAATGTACTTTTCAGCCTCTGCGATCGTCGAACAGAGGGCCACCGATAGGCGCTTACCTCGAAGCTGCAGCTCCAGTGATCGGCGGATGATGGGTTCATCGTCAATGACGATTACCTTTTCTATAGCCATGCGATATTTAAAACCTTATCAAATAAGAAGACTCCGAGTCCACCAGCTCGGGTTGCGCAAGTTATTCTCATGACAATAGGTTCTAAAATCGGTGGCCGCAATGCTTTTTAGGCCGCCTCCCGCTCGTGCTCTTCCCTATTTTGCCTTGCCGTATTGTTTCTTTCGCAGAACCCTTTTGCTCTTTTCCGACTCTCTACTAAATTTTGTGAAATTACGGTCGATAACTACAGAAGATTGGTCTTGGACCCGAAGAGTGAACCAGAAAGTCGAGAGCGGAAAGACGCACCAGAAGTCTTGTCTCAAAATCCGGGTCAAAGCCGACCTGATAGTCCAACGGACAAATCCATGGAAATTTCAGTAGAACGAGAACGAAAAATTGATTTTGTTTCGGATCCGAATTATCCCAGCTACGAAATCCTCCTTGACGTAGCTGGCAAGCTACTGGAGTCGTTTGAAAAGCACTGACATGTCTTGAGTCGATTGACTCCGAGCGTCGCGGATCTGTGGAACTTAGCCCGACAGCGCGTGAAGATCGCCTGGGCCCGTTTTACCGGGTCTATGTAGATTTTATCCTTCGGCGGGTCGTCCACGATCTCGGCAATTCTATTTCGGGGATCAACTCACTCAGCGACTACCACCTCCGCTCCGGCGTCAACGATCCCGCTCTCGAAGAAAGCCTCACATTGATTCGAGATAGCGCGGAGCTCTCCCGGGAACTGTTGGTGGGAGTCGGCGATCTTTTGCAACCCGCTGACCCTGAGGAAGAGGTCGTGCCTGTGCAAGCGCTTCTTGAGGAAGTGCGCAAATTCGTTTCGATGCTTCTGCCGAGGTCGATTAAATTGGAAACGCCCGGATTGGAGCAAAAGGACGCGTTGATTTCGGTGTTGCGAGGTGATTTCGTGCGAAAGATTCTGGCCCTGGTCGCGATGGACGTGAACGAACTCCGAATTCCCACAGGAACAATCGAACTCGGCTGCGCCCGCGACGAGAAGAATGTCCGGATCCACTATCGTTCGGACCTGCGCTCTGGCTCTCCGTTGCGGGAGGAGGCTCCGGGCCTTTTGGCAAATCTAAGCCGATGCGCCGAGATCAATGCTTGCGTTGACGCAGAGGCCTTTGTGTTGACGATGACCTTCCCGCTCGTTGAGCCGGCGCAACAGCAGGAGTAACACTCCTATCCAGGCATGGAATCGTTACCCGCTGTACTCATCGTGGACGATGACAAGATTGTATTGCGCACCATGCAGGACCAGTTGTCTCGCGAGAATTACCGCGTGGCAGCACTTTCAAACGTGGTGGAAGCCCTGAAAAGGCTGCGCATCGAACGTTTCGGAATCATTATGGCCGACCAATTCATGGCCGAGACGCCCGGACTTGAGTTTTTGCGTATATGTCGTAAAACGCAACCGCTCAGTTCTCGAATGATCATTACGGGAATGGCTTCTGTACCGTGGATAGAGGAGGCGATTGCAAGCGGCGACGCCTTCCGGGTTTTGCGAAAACCTTGGACCCGGTTCGATCTGACATTGGCGCTGATCGAGGCGACCGAACGGTACCGCTTGATGGAGCAACTTGAGGCGGCAACACGGGAAGCACGCCGCCAACAGGGCGATCTCGCAGCGCTTGGGCGTCAGCTTGAAAGCTACCGCCAGCAACTCCTTTCGGTGTCGACCCGACCTCAATCTGACCCGTCCGCCGTCGAGACGGAGGAGATATTTCGCCAGGTTATTTGCCATTTGGATCAGGCGGTCTCGGTCAGCGACGCTGAACGCATCCTGTACCTCAGCCCTGTCCACGAACAAATCTGGGGGCGACCGCTCAAGGAATTGCGCGGAAACGACAACTCTTGGATTGATGCGATCCATCCTGATGATCGCGATCGCGTGCTGAAGGCGGTGTTTGAGGGCCAAAGCGCTGGAACCTACGATGAGCAATATCGCATTCTTCGGCCGGACGGTGAGGTCCGCTGGATACGAGACCGTGCATTTCCGATCCTGAGCAGCCAACAGAAGCTCTACCGAATTGCCGGCATCGCAGAGGATATTACCGGCCGGAAGATTGCGAGCGAGCAACTCGAAATGCGGGTGCGCGAGCGAACCGAAGAGCTCGCCTGGGCGAATCTTGCCTTGGAGTCGGAAATCTCTGAAAGGCGAAGAGCAGAGATCCAATTGCGAGAAACTAACCAGAGGCTCCAGAAAGCGCTGGAAGAGTCACACGCAACCCAGCAGCAGGTGATTCAACAGGAGAGGCTGCGCGCTTTGGGAAAAATGGCTGGCGGGGTGGCACACGACTTTAATAACGCGTTGATACCGATTCTGGGATACGCCGAACTCCTGATCGAACGTTCAGAGCTGTTGGATGATCGAGCGTTGGCTTTGAAGTATCTCAGACTGATGCGCACCGCTGCCAGGGATGCGACGGTCGTGGTCGGCCGGTTGCGGGAGTTTTATCGGCAGAGAGATGAAACCGAGATCTTTGAGCCGGTCGATCTGCTGGAAGCTCTGACCGAAGCGATCTCAATGACCCAACCGAGATGGCACGACGAAGCGTTGGCGCAAGGGCGCTACATCACGGTCGAGCGGGAATTCAGGCCGGTGCCGATGATTGCATGCAACGGCGGCGAAATTCGTGAGGTGGTCACAAATCTAATTTTCAATGCGGTCGACGCATTGCCGCAGGGGGGCAGAATCGTTGTCAGAGCCTATTCGCAGGAGCAAAACGCGGTTTTTGAAGTTCAGGATGATGGGATCGGAATGACAGAGGAGGTGCGCCTCCGATGCATGGAGCCATTCGTGACAACCAAAGGGGAACGCGGGACAGGGCTTGGATTGGCCATGGTTTACGGGATAGTCCAGCGGCATCACGGCAATGTCGAAATCGAGAGCCAGCTCGGCGAGGGGTCACTTGTTCGAGTGCGTTTGCCTTTCTATCGAGGCGTTGATATGACAAACCCGGTCGAAGGCTCTTCGGTGAGTGGAAAGTTGAAAATCCTGCTGGTTGACGACGAACAGGTCGTCCGAGATGTCATCTCGTTGTTTCTGCGGCACGAAGAACATGACGTCGAAGTCACACCCACTGCTATTGATGCGCTCCGGCTGGTGCGGGAACAGGAGTTCGATCTGGTGATTACTGATCATGCAATGCCAGGCATGACCGGCGGCAATTTCGTAGCGACTCTTCGAAGTGCAGGATTCGACGTCCCGATCTTGATGCTGACCGGATTTGGTGAGCTGATGACCACTTCGGAATCCATTCCGAAGGGTGTGACTAAGCTGGTCAATAAACCGGTGACCATGGAAGACCTCCGGTCTGCGATCGCCGCAATTTTCAAAGACTCAAAGGTGACGCAACTCCGGGATTGAATAAGTCTTTTGCAGGTGGACGCTGTCCTCTTCCACTTGTTTTGCGTCAAGGTAGATCTCGTGTGGATCTTCTTCGAACTCGATCTTGTGGTAACCTGACATCGGGTTTTTCGCTGCCTCCGCAAAATCATCGAGACTCAAAATTTGCCGGCCGTTCAACTTGGCTACCACCAGGTTGCTAAGTTGTTCGTAGCCAACCGTATCTTCCGTCGGCAGAATCTGGGTCAGGAACACGATTTTCCGCTTTTCAGGAAAGAGATCGGACTGAAATCGGTCGTAGTAAACCAACCGTTGCGGGGCATCCTTCAACCAGTTTGCACCCCATTCCCGAAGGTATTGCCTGGTCAATTCCTGGAACACCAGGCCTCCTAGAATGTAGTAGCGAGGGTGTTTCCCGATGGTATAAGGCTCGATGGCATAATCCTCAACGGGCCTCCGGAACAACTCGACCTGCAACTGCTGGCGTTTGCCGCTCCGAACCACCGTCATTGTCACCGATTGCCCGGAATAGGCTTCCGTTGTCGTTAGATGCGTAATTGAAAGCTTTCCATAGACCGGGTGAAGATAGTTTCCGTCCGGATCGACCTGTTTGTCGTCGATTGCGACCAGAACATCACCCTCCTTTACCCCGCCTTTCGCGGCCGGCCCACTTTGATCGACCTGATTGACGTAAACTCCCCCATCGGAGTCCTGGAGCTTCAAATAACGGCGAAACTGGGGATCGCGGGTGGGGGAGAAGCCGAGACCGGCCCGTGGAAATCCTCTATATGGATCGTGCCGCGATTCGACCAGGAAATGGTCGATTACCGGACTTGAGATCGCATCGATGGTTTGAGATCGACTGTCATACCGCATCAAGAACGCGGCCAGCTTATTCCCCTTGACGATTGGAAGCGTAAAACTGTTTTCCCGGAATTGCAGCGGGCAACTCATGCGAAACATCAGATAGCCTGAATCTTCCAATGCGTACTTTCCAACTTCGACAGTCGTAACCAACGCCTTCGTTGAAACCGGGGTTCCATTGGACTCCAGCTGCAGGACCGACAATTCATCGCCTGTCCTTACGTCGACTGTCGTTTGCAGCGGTTGCATGCCTTCAAGGAATTTGGTGTTCGTCGACCGAAGCGTGGCCAGGTTGGCTTCGTAGTCAATCACTTGAATGGTAGCCGTTGACTTCTCCCCGCCATCAGCACGCTCCAACTCGATATAGTCGCTGTTCGCGACGAGTTCAGCGGTCACGAGGATATTGCCTCCATCGATCAAGACCCCTAGACCGCGGCGGCTGAACGGGGCTGCTTTGCTCCAGGGACGGAAGAAATCATAGGCCTGGTTCGTCGAATTGACACGAACCACCGATCCCTTCTGCTCAGCCGGAGCGGGTTCCTCCTTCGGCGTCGGTTCGGCAGCTGAGAGCACCGGAATGAAGAACCCCAAGAGCAATCAAGACCGCCAGAAAAGCTCTCATCTCATCAGGCCGCCTTCGACATATTGCTCTTTCTGCACATTGTAGTTTCCGAAAATTCGATCCCTGGCCTGCTCGACCGCGGAACGCTCAAGGACAGCCGGACGAGCGCTGCCGACGAAGTGGATGACGTAATAGTCGGACTTTTGCGCGAATGCGGCTGCCATATCTTCAAGCGTGCGAATCTTCTTGTCGTTGATTTCGTCCACGATTTGAAATCGCAGGTCTGACAGATAAGCGTTCACCGGATCCGGAAGAATGTTCGAAAGGACGATGACTTCAGGATGGTTCTTGTAGATCTCGTCTGTGACGAAGAAATTGTAGAAGTAACGCAGCCGCAGGTCTTCGACTTGATAGGCGTCGATGAAATTCTTGGATAAAGGCTGGAAGACCAAGCCGCCAAACAGCACAAATCTGGGCGGTGAATCGTACTGGTTTGCCTGGATCAGGTATGGCCAATTTCCCTTCAACTGCATTTCTACCGTCTGTTTCGTTTTGTCCCGCCAGATGTCGAATTTAACTTTGTCGCCTTTGAATTTTCGCTCGACGATTTCCGGCATCTCGACGCGTTCACCGTCGAGTTGCACGAAACCGTCACTGGCGATTGGGAGATCGTCGATCGTCAGCAGCACGTCGCCTTCCCGCAAAATTCCGGAACTGGATCCCGCAGAGGACACGGAGCTGACCATGACACCTTGCTCATTATCCGGCAGACCAAGAGCGTGCCGTTCGGCAGGATTGAGCAGTTTAAAATAGGTGAGCGACAAGTCCACATAACCGTCGTAACGGCCGTTCGAGATATCTTTGAGGAACCGTCGAATTACCGGCGTAGGGATCATGTAGCCGACATTTTGGGCAACGTCGCCGCTATAGCCTTGGAACGCGACTCCGACCACTTTGCCATCCTGCATCACCGGACCGCCCGAGTTCCCCGGATTGATCGCCGCATCAAGCTGGACCGCCAGATGAGAGTCAATTCCCGAATGGGTATAAGTTTGAAAGTCGATCCGCGAAATGATTCCGCGCGTCACAGATAACCGTTCTCCGCCAATCGGATAACCGTACACGCTGACCGGAGACTCGATCGGTGGAATCCCTCCGGAGCTGAGCGGACGCGTGTTTTGAAAAAAACCTTTATCCAGGACGCGCAGTACCGCCAAATCGCAGTCGTGACCGACAAATTGGACGGTCGCTGGATAACGTTGCGGGTCGTCTTCTTTTTCGACAACGATGAAGCGCGCATTGCTGACAACGTGCGCGTTGGTAATGATTCTATCGCCATCGATAACAAAGCCTGCCCCGACTCCCACGGACATCGATCCCGGATTCCACGGCACCTTGTAGTCCGGTTCCTGGGAGGTCGCGGTGATGCGGACGAGACTTTTCCGGATTTCGACCCTTTTGGGAGCTTGCGCAACAGCGCTGGTGACGAGAAAAAAGATGACAAGAGCTACCCTGCGAGTCATCGGTTGAGGCGGAAACTGGCTCATAAGCTCGGTTTCGTCAACGGACCTCAGCAAAGGCGCGTAGTTTTACACGTTGAATCTGAATTCCATGACGTCGCCGTCTTTTACCAGATACTCTTTGCCTTCGATCCGCAGTTTCCCGGCTTCCCGGCTTTTCGCGAACGAACCCAGTTGAACCAGTTCATCAAAGTGAACGGTTTCCGCGGCAATAAAACCACGCTCGAAATCAGAGTGGATGACGCCGGCTGCGGCCGGGGCTTTATCGCCCTCGTGGATCGTCCAGGCACGCGTTTCCTTTTCTCCGGTCGTGAAATAAGTGCGAAGCCCGAGCAGATGATAGACCGCGCGAATCAATATGCCGACGCCGCTTTCGTTCACCCCAAGACCGGAAAGGTATTCCGAAGCTTCTTCGGGTGAAAGGTCGACTAGTTCGCTTTCGATTTGCGCGCTGATCACTACCGCCTCGGTTGCCAGATGAGTGCGTACGTAACTGGAGACGGCCGCGACGTGCTTGGCCGCCGGCGTGCCGGTTTCACCGGCCGAAAGCGCTCCGAGATCGGATTCCGCAACGTTGCATGCAAAAATTGTTGGTTTTGCGGTGAGCAGAAAAAATGATCGCATCAACAGCTTTTCCTCCGGGCTGACCTCCAGCGTGATCGCAGGCTTTCCGCTATTCAAATGTGGGATCAGAATTTCCAGCAGAGCAGCCTCAGCTTTCGCTTGTTTATCTCCCGCACGGACCTGTTTCTGCAGTCGCTCGAACGCTTTTGAAGCGAACGCGAGGTCGGCCAGGATCAACTCGGTATTGATCACTTCGATGTCCCGAATTGGATCGACAGAGCCGCTCACGTGATGAATATCACCGCTCTCGAAACAGCGAACAACCTGCACGATGGCATCCACCTCGCGAATATGGCTGAGAAACTGGTTGCCCAGACCTTCTCCCTGGCTTGCGCCCGCGACGAGTCCGGCGATATCGACAAACTCGATCGCTGCCGGCACTGTTCGGGCCGATTTCGACATCTTTGCCGAGCGTCTCGAGCCGGGCGTCGGGCACCGAAACGACTCCCTGGTTCGGCTCGATCGTGCAAAAAGGATAGTTCGCGGCCTCGGCCTTCCGGGTGCGCGTCACTGCGTTGAAAAGCGTTGACTTTCCGACGTTCGGCAACCCCACAATTCCTGCGCTCAACATAAGGCGCGGAACGTTAGCGCGGCGGTCTTGCCCTAAGCACGCGAAATCTTGACTTTCACCTTGCCGCCTTCTAGGATCGCGCCAAGATACAACCTCATTGATATGGCTAACGCTATTCCACCTTCTCCGACCGGAAGCGATACCGGGCTGCCTTCGAACGTGGCGGCCGGACTTTGCGCGATTTTTCATCTCCTCGGAGGGCATTATCTTCTATTTCATCGAAAAGAAAGATCTTTTCGTTCGTCACTGGGCTGTCCAGTCTATCTATTTTGGTGGCGCATGGATTGGGGCATTCCTCGCCATCTCCATTTTATCCGGAATTCTCGGTCATATTCCCGGCATCGGCTTCATTTTCGCACTGCTGTTTGCCTTGTTATGGTTGGTCGTCTGGTTTGGTGGCATGGTCCTTTGGATCATCGGGATCATCAAGGCTTTCAAGGTCAGCGATGGGAATACCCGATTCATTTCCGATCAGGGTAAAAAATATTTTCCGAACTTATCCTAGTGTCCGCACAACGGCGAAGTCGGCGAGTAGGCGAAGCGTCCTCGCTTCGCTTCTTCAGAACCGAGCAAAGCCAGGACGCTTTTCAAAGCAACGCTCCGGTCCTCGCCCATTGTGAGACTGGAGACCAGGGCGCTGGCGAGGACCAATAGCGCCGGATGCAGAGTCAACTTTGCTCTGCTTGTCCGGCCCGGCCGGATTTGACTGCCCTGACGAGAGGCTCAACAAACTCCTGGATACGGTGCGCCAGTTGTTCGTCGTGGCCAAATTCGCCAATCCGCCGAACGATCGCACTGCCAATGACGACGGCGTCAGCCAACGAGGCCACCTGACCCGGCCTGGGCCGCATTCGAGATTCCGAAACCGACCGCAATCGGCAGATCCGTTGACCGCCTGATCAAGGCAACATGCTCGCCAATTGTCTGTGATAATGCTTCTCGTCTCTCCGGTGACTCCCTCGCGAGAGACATAATAAATAAATCCGTCCGCTCTGGAAACAATCTGCTTGATCCGCTCTTCAGAAGTCGTCGGCGCGACCAGACGAATGCGATGAAGAAGTTTCTTCGGATTGTCAGGAAGCAGGGTTTCATCGGGTGGCAAATCGAGAAGCAGCAAGCCGTCGGCGCCCGCAATAGCCGCGTCGCGCTCGAACCTTTCGAGTCCATATTGAAATAGCGGATTGAGATAGCTGTAGAGGATGATCGGAAAATCAAGCTTTTTTCGGATCTCGGCAATCGTCTTCAGCAATTTCGGAACTGTTGTGCCGGCTGCTAAAGCCCGCTGCGCGCCGAGCTGATTTGCAACTCCGTCTGCCAGAGGATCAGAAAACGGAATTCCGATTTCCAGAAAGTCGACTCCGGCCTTGGATAAGGCGAGAGCGATATCCACCGTGTTTTCCGGCGTGGGATCACCACCGGTGATGTAGGCCATGAATCCGCTGGTGCCCTCTCTCCGAAGTTGCAAGAACCTTTGATCGATCCGGTTATCCATAAGCTTCTCATAAACTTTCTGGAGGCAGTTGTCAGTTGCCAGTTGCCGGTTGTTGCAGAGAACGGAAATCGCAATTAAGAAGCTTCTCGCGCTCGACGCAGACCACCATAGATCCCGCAGACGCTGGCAACCGTGACCACTGACACTAATCGTGAATCCACCTTTCACCGCGGCTTTGCTAGCCGGAGGCAAATCCGTGCGCATGGGTCAAGACAAGGCGTATCTTCCAGTCGAATGGCAAGGCGCCTCGATGCCTCTCTGGAAACGCCAATTGGCAGTTCTGCAATCTGTTGCCCCTGAAGGGCTCTTTATTTCCGGCCCGCGCAAGCATGGGTACCCAGCATCGGTCACGGTATTGGCTGACGAGTGGCGCGGCGTAGGTCCACTGGGGGGCATTGCAACTTGTCTGAGTCGGACCCGGAGCGCTCTTCTTCTTGTTCTGGCAATCGATTTGCCTCAAATCCAGACTGGATTGTTAAAGAAGTTATTGGCCCGATCCGAACCTGGTTGCGGCGTCGTGCCTATTCATCACAGCCATGCCGAACCACTGATTGCCGTTTATCCGAGAGCTGCGTTTGCAGTCGCGATCGACCAGCTCAGAAGGCAGGACTACGTTCTCCAGCATTTCATCGGCAAATTGTTGGAGAACCGTCTCGTGACCGGCTATGAGGTTGAACTGAGCGAGCAGAATCAGTTGGAAAACTGGAACACACCCGAGGATGCTGGGTTAGCTCCTTAATCTGGCAAGCTCTCGAGCTAGAGCTCAGAGGGGTAAAAAAGAGGATACGGGAGGATTGTATTTATTACAGAGGCACAAAGCACACGGAGGTAGCCCATGAATTAATGGGCTGCGGCATCGGTTTGAACCACGATCCCGAATAAGAGCTAGATTTTTCCAGGGTATCGGTATTTTTTCAAATGCGTTCGATCGTATTCCTGTTCGTTGTTGCGATGCCTCTTTTATTGCCAGCCGAAGATACTCCTCTGGATTCGCTACCGCAGGCCGTCCGAGAAACGATCGATATGGAAAAAGGAGACGGCGTGGTAAAAAATGCGGAGAGTTACGGATGGGGTGATGCAACCATCTTCAAGGTTGAGATTGATGTTGCGGGAGTTCCGGCCCTTGAACTGCAGATTGCCGGGAATGGCAAGCTAATCCGGGTCGACCTCCTCCAAGCCGAGAAAGACGATGACGAAGAAGACGACGGTACCTCCAACTAG
>CAVTQD010000061.1:0-108313 GCA_963736745.1 uncultured Verrucomicrobiae bacterium
GCGACTCTTCCACGACCATGTCACCCAAGCCGATCGCGGCTGTGATTTTGACTTTCTGATTGGAGAAAGAACGAAGCTGGAACAGAGAGCTTCCTACTAAGGGATTTTTGACCAAATAACTAGAGAGGAAATTGAAATGCATACCGACCCCCCAGAAGTATTCAGAATGACGGAAATTACCCGGCGCAGGCTGCTGCAAATGACTGCCGGCGCAGGCGCAGGTATTCTTTTAAATAAGCTAGGTGTTATCAGTGAAGCGATTGCTGCCAGCGAAGGCAGTGGAACTGTTACGGTCTTTACTTCGGCTGGCCAACGTTGGGAGCTTCCCGAACGAGGCGTTCTTCCGCTATTTCAAAAGAAGTACCCCAATATCACCATTAATTTACGTCCGATCCCTCACGGTGAAGCCAATCCGAAAATTCAGGTAACCATGAAAGCAAAGAGCGATGCCTTCGACGTAGTCTTTGGGGAATACGGTCAATGGCCGGCGATGCATGCGTTAGGAGCAATGACAGATTTAACGCCATATCTTGATAAGGATCCTGCGTGGCGGGATGACTATTTTTCCGACGTGCCTGAACCGGTCAGTTCGCTTTATCGAGTGCCGGCGGATCCCAAAGGCACCTGCTACGGACTAACTCCAGACGGTAATGCGGAAGTGTGCTTCTATCGTGCCGACATTTTCGAAAAGAAAGGGGTAAAAGTGCCGGAGACGTGGCCCGAAGCCATCGAGGCGGCCAAGGAGTTGCACGACCCGAAGAATGGTCAGTACGGCTTCACCACGACGATGAGGCGCGGTCTTTATGCCGGTTGGCAGTTCTGGGCGGTACACGCCTCATACGGGGGGACTTGGTTCGACAAGGAAGAGAAAGGGGGTTGGAAACCGGCGTTCAACACTGATGCCGGCCATCAAGCGCTGGAGGTGCTAAAAAAATTGATGGAATACGCGCATCCCGTCACCGTCAATGCAATCGACGACGAATGCAATGCCGCGCTCGGCAACGGAAGCGCGGTCTATGCGCCTATCGAATGGGGCACCGGCATTCTCAATGACAAAGGATTTACAAAATTTGCCGATGTCATCAAGGCGGACATTACGCCGAAGGGAGAGACTTCCGGAGGAGTCCATCGTCCACTTATGGGCGGGCTCGGGATGTTCATTCCCACCTATTCAAAGAATAAAGACGCGGCCTTCGAATGGGTGAAGTGGTGCTGCTCGGGGAACAAGACAGATCCCGAAATCGGCCGATTGTGGGTTGAGAGTCGCGGGCAACCCGCCCGTGTTTCTCTCTTAAGTGAATATGCCAAGGAGCGCGCCTTTTTTACCGGTTTGCAGAAAGGGTTTCCCAAAGCGGTTCCATTCGTATCCCTTATCCCCGAAGCATTTGTCATTTCCGAATTGCTCGGCAATGAAACCGCGGAAGTCATTGCCGGTGGAAAATCGGTCGATGCGGCGCTTAAGGCGATGGACGATGGAGTCACTAAGGTCATGCGTGATTCCGGCTACTACGACTGATCCGGCTATGAACAAGTCCGGGAGGCCGCAATGAACCTGTTTGCTGCACGGTCGCCAAGAATAGACGATCGGGCGGTTGCTGCGGGGCGCCTCCCGGTCCAAGTGCGCGCGCATCGCCTTGCAGTGTGGTTGATACTTCCAACACTGATCGTCTTGGTCGGACTAGCGATCTATCCCACGCTGTATGCGCTTTGGATGTCTCTGAGAGTGTATCTACTCTACAATCCGGCCGCTGGCCGATTTGTTGGTCTGAACAATTTTACTCATTTGTTTGAAGATGAGTTCGCCGTGAAATCGCTTTGGCTAACCGGGTTGTGGGCCCTGCTGGTGATCATTCTTCAAATGAGTTTAGGAACGGTGCTCGCGTTGCTATTAGATCGCGCGGTGCATACCGCCGGGTTGCTCAGAACTCTGGTTACCGTCCCGGTTTTTATCTCGCCGATTGCTATGGGACTGACGTGGCGGTTCATGTTTGAGCCGGTATCAGGTCTCGTCAATTGGACGCTCAGGCAGCTGGGATTCTCCGGCAGCCTTTGGCTTTCGAGTCCGAGTACAGCGCTGATCTCAGTGCTAATTGCCGACACTTGGCAGTGGACGCCATTCGTCGGTTTAATCCTTCTAGCCGGTATCCAAAGTGTGTCACCTGAAGTAGTTGAAGCCGCGCGCCTTGATAAGATCAGGGGCTTTTTCTATCTGAGAAAAATCTTACTTCCACTTATCTGGCCCGTGGTCCTCGTTGTTGTTCTCATTCGATTGGTCGACAGCATCCGAATTTTTGACCTCTTTTATATCATGACGCGAGGTGGACCTGGCTCATCTACGCTGGTGTCTGGGGTGTACGGATTCACGATGTTCCAAACCGGACGGCTAAGTGATATGGCGGCGCTCGGTATTGTTATCCTTATCGTCATTAATATCTTGGTTTCCCTGGTATTACGGCTCCTTTATCGGCAAGAGAAAAAAGGAGCTGCTTAATGAGACCGCGTCTATGGAGGCGTTGGGGCGATGTTGTGGCGTGCACCGCCGTTGCTTGCTGGTTGCTTCCGGTGGCATGGATCGCGCTCACCTCCATCAAACCCACCACAGAGATAAACTCGGTGCAGCCAGTGTTTTGGGGCTTTGCCCCAACCTTAGAGCACTACGGTGAGCTATTTGAGAGGTTTGAATTCTCGAGGATCATGCTGAACAGTTTTCTAATCGTGCCAGCGGCGACGTTCATTGTCATCGTGCTGGCAGTGTTCTCTGCTTACGCACTCGCGCGGCTTCCTCTACAAGGTGCTGATCATATCGCGCTGTTCATTCTCTCGTTCAGGTTTATGCCCGGAATGCTTGTTGTTTTGCCGTACTATCTAATGTTTCAGGGAGTCGGACTCCTCGACACTCATGTGGGTATGATACTGGTCTACGTGGCATTCGGGTTGCCGTTTGCCGTTTGGCTGCTTCGTGGTTTTCTACTCGACATTCCACGTGATTTGGAAGAGGCCGCTATGCTCGATGGATTGGGACGCTTTACTATTATCTGGAAAATCATACTTCCGCTCGCACGGCCTGGGATAGCGGTCGCGACCATATTTACTTTCGTATTTACCTGGAACGAGTATCTGTTTGCTTTTGCGTTAACATTCGATCATGCAGTCACGCTCCCTGTTCAGTTGTCGAAGATGATAGATGCTTACTCCGTCCTGTGGGGACCGCTGAGCGCGGCGGTTATACTCCAATTATTACCTATGATTGTAGGAGTCTTCTTTATTCAAAAACATATGGTGCGCGGTCTGGCGCTTGGGGCAGTCAAATAGGGGTCACCATGGGAGTTCTACTTGACGGGCTGCAAAAGCGATATAGCGATGGGACTGAGGCCGTGCGCAATTTGAATCTGAATATTGCTTCCGGTGAATTCTTCGCTTTGCTTGGTCCGTCAGGGTGCGGCAAAACGACAACATTGCGAATGATCGCCGGATTGGAGGAACCGACAGCGGGCACTATCCGCATTAATGAACGCGATGTTACCTGGATTGACCCCGGGGGCAGAGATGTAGCGATGGTTTTTCAATCGTATGCACTTTACCCTCATATGACGGCTCGTGAGAACCTTATATTGAATTTGCAGGCACAAAAGGTCGCGCGTCACGAAATCGACGCTCGGGTGTCAGAAGTCGCGCGCCTGCTTGGTCTCGAAGGCTTTCTTCAGAAGAAACCAGGACAACTTTCAGGCGGCCAGCGGCAGCGTGTCGCTTTGGGCCGGGCGATTATCCGGCGTCCGGCTGTATTCCTAATGGATGAACCTCTTTCCAACTTGGATCTAAAGTTAAGGGAGCAGATGCGCACGGAGCTTAAACGGTTGCACCGAAGACTCGGCATTACCACGGTCTACGTTACCCATGATCAAGTAGAGGCGCTGACGCTGTCCGATCGAATCGCCGTGATGCGCGGTGGTGACGTGCAACAGATTGGCTCCCCCACAGAAATCTTCGAACGACCTGCTAACTTGTTTGTTGCGGAGTTTATCGGCAGCCCGGGAATAAATTTGCTCAAAGCAACTGCCGACGACAAGGGGCTAAAGATAGGCCAATTGCCTTTTCCGGACGTGCGAGTCAAGACCCCGCGGGAAATCATAGTCGGTATCCGACCTGAAGACGTCGTCCTGGTTGAGCCCGAGGTAACCGCATTGCGTGGCGCTGTTGAATTTGTCGAGCCTGTCGGATCGACGATGTTCGTTTTTGTGCGCATTGATAAAAACGAAGGGGCAATACAGGGTAGTGACCGGGTTGTCGTGGGTGTGAACGCCCGTTATCCGATCGCGGCAGGCGACAGAGTGGGTCTCAGTTTCAGACTTGATCGGATCCGGCTATTTGACCCGACAGGCCCTGCGCTCCCGGACAACGAGTGGACTCTCGGAGAGCGCCAATTGGCATCACGACCGTAGAAGACCGTCCTTCGTTTGTTTTCTCGCATCGGGCGATGGAGGAGTGACTTTCACATTGATGCATTGGAATCACCCCATCTGTGATCACGGCTTGGCCGCAATTGCTTCCTCGCTTTTCGAGGCGGCTGGCGACTGCATGATCGTGAAATACTTGCCGGACAATTTCTTCAATTGGCTCCTCTTCCACGCTAAAGTCGTGTACTTCGCAATTGGAAAGAATTACCCGGCAAGCCTCGGTGACTTTGTTTCGGGGGACCTTCAACTTAATCGAAGTTTCGGTCCGTTCGATGACTTCCCCTAGTTCAAATGAACAAGTAGGCGTTTTTTCGAAGGTAAACCTTAACAGTTTGTATCCGGCAAAATTTTCAATGATTTCTTCCAGCTCTCCGTCGAAGAAAACTTGTCCATGATCGATGATAATGACTCGTTTGCAGAGTTCTTCGATATCCTGCATGTAGTGACTCGTCAGCACGGTCGAAATTCGGTTTTCTTCGCTGTAGTGCCGCAAAAAGTCGCGGACTTTCTTCTGGCTGACCACATCCAATCCGATCGTCGGCTCGTCCAGAAACAAGACTTTCGGTCCGTGAATAAGGGCAGCGATCAACTCCATCTTCATGCGTTCACCGAGACTTAGCTCCCGCACCATGACGTTAAGTTTGTCGCGCACATCCATGAGGTCGACAAGTTCGTCGACGATCCGGCGGAATTTGCCCTCGTCGATTTCGTAGATCGCCCGATTGAGTTCCAGTGATTCATGGGCGGGTAGATCCCACCAGAGCGAATTCTTCTGGCCGAGTACGAGGCTGAACTGGCGCTTGAATGGTGCCTTGCGTTCCCACGGAATGTAGCCCAGTACGCGAGCGGTTCCAGATGTTGGAACCAGCAGACCGGCGAGCATTTTCAGGACGGTCGTTTTTCCGGCGCCGTTTGGTCCCAGAAAACCGACAAATTCACCTTCTTCGATTTTGAACGAGACATTTCTCGCGGCGGGAACTTCGTCGTACTGCCTCACGAACAAACCTTTGAGAGCGCCAGCAAGACCCTCCTGTTTTCTGTAGGTTCGGTAAGTCTTCGACAAGGCGTCGGCGACGATTGCAATACCCATAGCCGGCACAATCGATGGGAAGCGTTCCCGTTGCAACAGGACCCTGCGGTAGGGACGCGCTTCAGCGCGTCGCGTTCAGCGTCTCGATTCTTTTTGCCGCTTCTGTGAACACGCGCTTGCCCGTTCGGCCTCCGTTATTTTTGCTTTTGCACCTTCTCCGGACGTGCGCGCCGGATCGCGCTGGAGCGCGACCCTACCACCGCGCCTGATCGCGCGGGAGCGCGACCCTACGGTGCCGGATCGCGCTGGAGCGCGACCCTACCGTGCGGGGAGCGCCGATACACCTACATCCCGAAACGCCGAGCCTCCTCAGCTATGCCGCTGTTCTCGGATTCGCTTTTCGAGTTACTTTCAGGAATGGTCTGATCCTTTCAACTGCGGCCTCTGCAGTAATGCCGTGCTTCTTTCGCAAGACAGGGATGGTACCATGCTCTACGAATTGATCCGGCCAACCGATACGAACGACCGGCGTTGTGATTCTTGCATCGGTCAGATGTTCCATGACGGCGCAGCCAAACCCATTGTGGAGAACGTGATCCTCGAACGTGCAGATCACGTCAACACTGCGCGCAAAGAACTCTAGCGTGCCGGCATCCAGCGGCTTAATCCATCTCGGGTTGATCAACGCCACTGAAACGCCTTCGATTTCCAGAAGATTTGCGGTCTCTTGCGCCAGGGCGAACATATTTCCCAGGCCGATCAGTGCCACATCACGTCCATGCTGGACGACTTCGGCTTTCCCGATTTCCAGCAATTTAGGCTGCGGTTTTGGTTTTGCGCCAGTGCCTGCGCCGCGCGGGTATCGGATAGCAATCGGGCCCTGATGATAATTTACCATCGTCCAGAGCATGTCGACGAACTCTTCTTCGTCCTTTGGCTGCATATGCACCATGTTCGGTATATGCCGGAGGTACCCGATATCAAATAAACCGTGGTGGGTGGGGCCGTCATCACCGGATAATCCGGCTCTATCCATACATAGGGCAACATTCAGATTTTGCAGCGCGATGTCGTGAATGAGCATGTCGTAGGCCCGCTGCATGAACGTTGAATAGATCGCGAGAAACGGTTTGAACCCTTCCGTCGCAAGCCCGCTCGCAAACAGCGCCGCGTGCGCCTCTGCAATTCCAACGTCAAAATATTGTTGCGGATGCTTTGCTGCGAAATGAAACAACCCTGTGCCAGAAGGCATCGCGGCGGTTATCGCCATGATCCTGTTATTTTGATCGGCGAATTTTGCGAGCGTCTGGCCGAAGAGTTCGGAATAAGTCGGAGTGGGTGCCGCCGTCGTTTCACCCGTTTCGAGTTTGAATTTTCCAAGCCCATGAAATTTGTCCGGCTTGGCGATCGCCGGGGCATAGCCTTTACCCTTCTGAGTGATGATGTGGAGCAGGACGGGCTCGCTCTGCCTTTTCAGAAACTCAAATGTCTGAATCAGCAACGGAATATCATGACCATCGATCGGCCCGTAATAGCGCAGACCAAGATCTTCAAAAATCACGCTTGGCAGAACGAGGTGTTTAACGCCCTCTTCGACCTTATGAACAAGTTGCTGTGCGAATCTGCCACCAATCATTTCTACGAACTTTGCCGCTTTTTCGTGCAAATGACTGTAGGCATCGTTGGTCACTAGTTTGTTCAGATAGTTGGCGATCGCTCCGACATTTTTCGCAATTGACCATTCATTGTCGTTCAGGACCACAATGAGTCGCTTGGTATTGTCCGCCACGTTGTTCAACGCCTCGTAGCTGGTGCCGCAGGTAAACGCAGCATCACCAGCAACCACTACGACACTCTCTCGTCCGCCTCTTCGATCCCGGGCCACTGCCATACCCAACGCGGCAGAAAGCGATGTTCCGGCGTGACCGGCCCCGTAACAGTCGTGCTCGCTTTCGGTGCGAAGCAGAAATCCATTCAATCCCTGGTATTGCCGAATCGTGTTGAAACGACCGCGTCGCCCAGTCAGAAGTTTATGAACATAGCCCTGGTGGCTGACGTCAAAAACCAGTTTATCCTTCGGCGTGTGAAAAACACGGTGCAAAGCAATCGTAAGCTCTACGACGCCGAGGTTAGGTCCGAGATGTCCGCCGACCTGCGAAAGAACCGTGATAAGTTCGTCCCGGATCTCCTGTGCAAGTTGAGGGAGTTTCCCTTCCTCAAGTCGTCTCAGATCCGACGGCGAATTTATGGAATCCAATAGCCGCGTTTCGGCAGGCGCTTCAAAAAAGTCTGATTTCTTCATTCTTGATTTTGTTTGAGTCCGTGAGCGGATCTTGAGCGTTCGCGGGGCCGGTAGACGGAGGTCTTCCATTAGTCGGCCGGCTTAGGATTTCAATCCGATTTTCCGCGCCAGCGAGTCGCTGGTTGCACACGCCAACAAGCCTGATGCCTTCCTCGTATCGCACTAACAGATCTTCCAGCGGCAATTTGGAAGACTCCATTTCCTGGACGATCTTCTCTAATCTTTCCATCGCCGTCTCGAAGGAGACTTCCGTTCCAATTGGCTCGTTTTTCGGCATCAGTAAGTTTCGCACAGTAAACGGGGGCAAAAGGAAAGCCAATAACTTTCGTATTGGCGTCTAATTGCCAGAACCGACGAGATCTACGTCATATTTATGACGCCGCAACAAGGATTTTTGATAAGAAATGGACAGTCTTACGAGCATCACAAGTCTCAAAGGATTGCGATGCATACAGGCTAATTATAGGCTGATCGAGCCTAATCGCTGTCTCGGAAGCGCTGCGTATTATCTCGGTTCGCTGGCGCAAAAAGCGGCAATTTTTGTTGAAGATACGTGGGATGCTCGGTTGCGGTGACCGTCACTGAAATCTCTTTTCCATCTCGAAGCACAGTGATTGGGACGTCTTCGTCTGCGGTTAGAAAAAATGAAGCGTTAAGGACGTCGGGCGGCGAATGGATTGTCGTCGAGCCGATACGCACCAGAACGTCACCGGGTTGCAGCCCGGAATCCGCACCGGGCGACCCCTCAGCGAAGCTTTGAATTACGACCGACGAGTCGTGTACCGTCTCGTCGGACTCAACTACATTTACTCCGACCCACCCCGGTCTTACTTCACCGAATCGGACATAATCGGTTCGGACTTTCTCCGCCGCTTTTATCGGCAGAGCGTAACAGGCTGTGCGACTGTCGATCGGAAAAATCAGGATGCCGACGACTTCTCCTTTCAGATTCAGAACGGGAGCCCCCGCCTCGCCTCGCTGCGCGGCGATGTTCGCCCGAATCAAAGTGGTGCTGAAATATTGGTTTAAATACTTGAGGTCAAAACCCCCGATCATTCCGAACGTTGGTGTGACCGAGAGATCCATCGGGTAACCGATAGCTATAACCGGCGAAGCCATCTTCAGCGCATCGGAATCCCCGATTGACAACCAAGGTGTAGTCGCGGTGAGCCGGAGGATCGCAATTCCACTGCGCGGATCGCCAACAAGACGTTCGGCCGGGTAGCGGTTGGCGCCGAATTCGACAATGATGTCCCGGGATTCACCTCCTACCGCATAGGCAGTCATGATGGTGCCATTGGGATCGATGAAGAAGCCCGTGCCGGCGAGTTTGCCATGTTCGTCTTCCGCCTGGATACGGACGACGGCATTTTTCGCGCTTTCGAAAACCTTGTCTACTTCCGAAGAGATGGAATTCAAGCCCTGTTGAGCAAGGAGCCGAGTAGCTCCAAGCATCAAAAACACCATCCCGGCGTTCAGAGCATTTGCCCGGCGGACTCCCTGAACGTGCCTACTACCAAAAAATTCCAACATTAAGTTTAAAAGCTGAACGAAGCTTCGTAACTGACGGGTCTGCCGTCGAGAACATAACGAGGAAGAGCGGTTTGAGAAGGGCGGAGAACAGGAACGACACGAGGCGAAACGGAAGCACGATCGAATTTGGACCAGTCAACATTTCCGTTCAGAGCCAATCGGTTGGAGGAGAGTTCGATTCCAGGAGGGCTGGACGCCACTCTGGCCAGATCGGAGCTGGCCGGAACCGTCTCGGTATAGGGGGCCCAGACGCCTGATCCCACAATCGTGGCAGCCACCAGAAAGGCACAAAACGCCGCTCCATACGCGTAGGTTGGCACGCGAAAACTCCAAAGACCCGAAATAAAACGTTCAAACCAGATCTGGATGGCGGAACGCCGCAATAGTTCTTCGCGCTGGCGCCGATGGAATTCGTGTAAGCTACGGTCGAAATATCCTGGGGGTGGCTGCTCGAATCGTTTAAGCCGGAGCAATTTCTGAAGCTGCTGTTCGTCGAGCATCATTTCTTTCTAAACTCCTCAAGGTAATTCTGCAACTGCCGATGTGCATAGAATAGCCGAGAGCGCACTGTAGCCTCGGGGATACCGAGGATTTTTGCAATCTCCGCATGCGCCATGCCCTGAATGTCAAACATCGTTACCACTGCTCTATGCTCAACAGACAGCTTCATCATCGCTTCGTTCAATCTCTGTTGAAGTTCTGAGAGGTCTACTTCGCGAACGGGTGTGTTTGCAGCAGTCAAATCAATAAACTCTTTATCATTCTGCACATTAGCGTCCAGATCGTCCAGGCTCATCTGAAAACGCCGCCCGCGTTTCTTAACGAAATTGATCGTCATATTTACGGCGATGGCATGAATCCAGGTGTAGAAGCTTGATTTACCTCGGAAGCCATTGATCGACCGATAGGCTTTCGCAAATACCTCCAGCAGCAGATCGTTCGCATCCTCATGGTTTGCTGTCATGTTGTAGATGAGCGAGTAGATTCGAGGGCTGTATTTTTTCCAGAGAAGGTCGAAGGCCCGAGTGTCGCCGTTCTGGGTCTGGCGAACCAACGTTTCATCGTCGGGCAAGTTCTGGTCGTCCATTCAACCTTTACTCTGCAATAGCGATCAAACTCCAAGCAGGCAGAGAAGAAAAGGGAAAACGGGCAGAACGCCACGGAGAACTGTTTTCACCACAGAGGCACAGAGTCCATGGAGTGCACGGAGTAAAAATCCGAATTCGAAACCTATCCTGCTCTTTGGTTTCGGATTTTGAACTCCGTATTCTTGGTGTCTTTGTGGTAAAAATCCTCTCTGTAACCTCTTCTCTCCCTCAACGAACAATGCCTGTTTCGACCCGCCGATTTTTTGCCCATGCGGATTCGTCATGCCCAGGAGCGGCAGGCATTTCCTGGCCAAAGCTTACTGTCTGGATGCGGCTTGGCGACACCCCCAGCGAGAGCAGAAAATTTCGCGCTGCCTGAGCTCGGCGTTCCCCGAGCCCGCGATTGTATTCCGGCGTGCCTCTCTCATCGGTGAACCCGGCCAGAATAATATTTTTGGGAGTAGACTTTAAAAAGCTCCCAATCTGCCGAAGCTTATTCCCTTCATCCGCGGCAATTTCAAAGCTGTCGAAAGCGAAATAGACCGGCTGAAATTGTCCTTTCGCGACGTTGTTGCTGAAAAACGAGACGCCTTCCTGGCGCGGAGGAAGGGGCGTACCGTTCACATAATCGCCCTCCACTCCGGAGTATTCCTGTTTTTGTTGCTTTTGACATGCGGCAAGGCTCAGGGCCAGCAAACAGCAGAGAACTTGAATTTTTTTCATCAGAAATACATGTTTTTTGGAGAACAGGACACTATGAGCTTTCAACGGGACCAGGTCGGCTCAGAGATTTGCCCGAGATCACTTACGAGGCGTGTTTCGCGTCCAGTGACAATATCAAACAAATAAAGACCGGTCGCTCTGGAAAAGACAATGTGGCGCGAATCGGGGCCCCAAACCGGGTTCTCACCATCGGCCACTGCTACGTGGGTTGACCCTGAGTCCAGATCAAGGATCGCCACTTGAAATCCACCGCCGCTCCGGACATTGAAAGCGATTTTTTTGCCGTCGGCCGACCAATTTGGCTGCGTATTGTAGCCGAACCCGGTTGACAACAATCGGCCCGGGCCGCCCTCAGAGGAGATGCGGTAGAGTTGTGGTCCTCCCTTCTCGTCGGAAGAATAGATGAGTTCTGATCCGTTGGGCGACCATGTGGGGGAGGATTCAACGCCGCGGCTTCGCGTCAGGCGACGTGGCGAATCGCCGTTGATCCCAGTCACATAGATCGACGGGTTCCCATCTTTGCTCATCGTGCATGCAATGCGGGTGCCATCCGGCGAAATGGCGGCGCCGGAGTTCGTGCCAGGGAATTTAATGATCCGATTGCGCGCTCCGCTTGTCAGGTCAACCAGGTAAATATCTGCATAGCCGCTTTGATAGCCAGTATAGGCAAGCCGCCGTCCATCTGCGGACAATGCCGGGCTAACGCTGATTGCGCCGTCGTGAGTGAGTTGCAGTGTTCGCGCTCCATCGTAATCGCAAGTGTAAATTTCTTTGTGTCCCGTTCGATCGGCCACGAAAGCGACCTTGGAGAGCGCGATGCCTTTTTGACCCGTGACAGTTTCAATCAGGTCATTTGTAAATTGATGAACGGCGTGACGCGTCTCGCCTGAGTAATTTTTTTGCAAAACCACGCCGCCCGACTTCTCGGTCGCTAGGCCATTGAAAGAACCCGCCGAGGCGGTGCCGCTTACCGTGATCGTGGCCGAAGCCGAGTCACCCAATGATAAGGCGCCGGAAAGCAGAATATCATTTTTCAAAACGCTGGCCGCCGCGCCTCCTGCCGCGCCACTGATCTCCTTGATCTCGACTTGTTGCGATGTCCCTTTCCGGACCGTGATCACGGGTCCGCTGGAGTCTTCACCAACCAGGGTTGTTGCCAAACAGAGGGAAAATACAGCCAGTGCCGAAACGTTCATCGTACTAATCGCGTTTTGCCCATTTACCAGCTCAACGAGTGAAGTCAATCGGAACGGCTGAAACCCGAAGAGGAGGGGGAGGGCACAGAGTGGTGATTTCACCGCAGAGGCACAGAGAAAGCGGAGTTTCAGAAATCGGATCGAACAGGCGTTCGGCACCTTAAATTTTAGTGCCTCCGTGAACTCTGTGTCTCTGTGGCAATATTGTCTTTTACTCTATGTCCTTCAATTCCCAACTCTGTGACCTTCTCATCTGGGGATGGGCGCGGCGGACCTAATTGCTTTACACTCGAGGTCTTTGCCCGGTAGGTTCCCAACCGTTCATGATTCATCGTGTTCGCAAGGCATTCGTGCTAGGGGCCGGGTTAGGGACTCGGCTGCGGCCGCTGACGAACCTGCTGCCGAAACCGTTGTTTCCAATATTTGGGAAGCCTCTCATCACATTTGCCCTCGATCACTTGCGCCAGACCGGCATCGAGCAGTTCTGGGTTAATTCACACTATTTGCCGGAGAAATTTTCTGCGCAATTTCCGAAGAACGAATATCACGGGACACCTCTCGAGCTGGTGCATGAAGCTTATTTGCTGGAGACGGGGGGAAGCATCAAAAATATTGAACACCAGATCGGGGATGAGCCCTTCATCGTTTACAGCGGTGATATCCTGACTGACTTGCCTGTCGACCGCCTCGTCGAAGAACATTGTTCAAAGCGCAACGATGTGACCCTGGCGCTGCGGACCACCGGATTTTCGACCAGCGTCCATTGGTGTCGGGAAACCGGGCGTGTGGTCGACCTGCTCGGTGCGCTCGGATTCGGCGAGCACGGTGGCTACGATTTCGCAGGTATCTCGGTCTGGAATCCGTCCGTTTTTTCTCGCATAAAGGGCGGCACCAGGATTTCGTTCATCCCGATTATCATCGAATGGATGAAGTCTGGCGGGAGAATCGGAGGGATAGCTCTGGAAGAGAGCCGTTGGTTCAACATCGGCTCAAGGAAAGAGTACCTGTCCGCACACCGGATCATCGCGCAGGAACATTGGGTACCTGATTACCTAATTGGCAGTTCCTGGCCGAACCAGGCCGATCCTTCCGCCCAGATTTCAACAGGGAGCAAGATCGAGGGGGGATCTTATGTGGGAGCTCGATGCAACATCGAGGGGGATGTTCTTTTGGAAGATTCGATCCTGTTTCCTGGATCTTTTGTTTCTCGCGGCACGGCACTGCAATCCTGCATCGTAGCTGGCGTCAGGATCGAGCCCGGCACCTATCTGGACACCGATTTTGTATGAGCATTGAGCGACTGATCGATCAAACTCGTGAGCGTTTTCCACATTATAACGAATCCAACGTTGAGATTCTCCCGTTGGAAAAAGGAGGCTCGGACCGGCATTACTATCGTGTGCGTTTCAGCGTGGCCCATTCGTTGATTCTTGTGAAGTACGATCCCGGGAAACCGGAAAATGAGCGCTTTGTTGGGATAGCAAATTTTCTGAACAAAATCGGAGTCAACGCGCCTTTGATCTACTATCACGATCAGGATCAGGCCCTGATCTGGATGCAGGATTTAGGCGAGGAAGATCTCTGGCACCACAGGAACGAGTCTTGGGGGGTTCGGCGTCGCTTCTATGAAGCTACCCTGGACCAGGTAGCGCTTTTGCACAGCTCCGAACCGGCCCTCGGCGATAAACTACACCTGCAATCCGGATTCGACGAATCGCTCTACTTGTGGGAACAGAATTACTGCCTTGAAAACTGTCTTGGGCTCTATTTTCAGGTTCCGCCAGCGGAAATAGACAGTTTGCGGAAACATCCCGCGTTCGAAAATCTCGCCAGACGATTAGCCTCTCACAGGCGGGTTTTGATCCACCGTGATTTGCAATCGCAGAATATCATCATTTGGGACGAACAAGCTTACCTGATCGATTTCCAGGGTCTGCGTCCCGGCTTGCCTCAGTATGATCTCGCCTCCCTACTATTCGATCCGTACGTGACCCTTGCGCAACAGGAACGCGCTTACCTGTTGAGATACTATTTTGAACGGGGCGACCATGGCTGGACGTTTCCGGAATTTGAAATGGTGCACCTGGACTGCGGGATTCAACGTCTGATGCAGGCGCTTGGGGCCTATGGCGTGATCGGAGTTCTGCGTGAAAAAAAGGAGTTCCTGCGCCACATTCAACCGGCTATAAAAACGTTGATCGAAGTTGCTTCCCTGGCAGAGAACTTTAGTTTCTTTGCAGAATTCTTAACCAGTCTTCCGGATAGACCCAAACCCAGGATCCGACGCGCGTGACCACAAAAAAAACTGACTTGGAACGGCTGCACAACCGTTGTCATCGAAAACGTTGAACCCTAGCCTCGATGGAGGTCGTTATCCGATCAAAAGGGTTATCGGACAAGAGCTGAAGGTTTCGGCTGATATCTTCAAAGAAGGCCATGATCAGATCTCCGCCAATCTCAAGTGGCGAAAAGCATCGAATGCAGACTGGAACCGGACACCGATGAAGCCGATCGAGAACGACCGTTGGGAGGGCGTTTGTCATTTTATCGAAAATGCGCAGCACGAGTACACGATTGAGGCGTGGGAAGATCATTTCAAATCATGGCAGGTCGAATATGCCAAGAAATATGCCGCAGGTAACACAGACCTGAGAACCGAAATCGAGGAAGGCTCGATCCTGGTGGCAAAGGCCGCTGAGCGGGCAATGCGCAAACAGGACAAGGAGCGACTGGTGCTCTTTTCCAAGCAGTTGAAGAATGCAGATGTTCACTTTGGCGCCCAATTGGCCAAGAATCCCGAATTAACTGGATTGATGGGGGCATGGCCTGACCTGGATCTCAGCACGGAGTTGCAGCCTTATCTCCGAGTCACCGTGGATCGTGCGGAGGCCCTCTTTGCGGCTTGGTACGAATTTTTTCCACGGTCCGCCGAAGGAAAGCCAAATTCGGGATCGAAGTTTCGCGACTGCCTCGGCCGTGTCGACGATGCAAAGGCGATGGGGTTCGACGTCATCTATTTTCCTCCGATTCATCCGATTGGGTTTACCAAGCGGAAAGGGAAAAATAATTCCGTGACCTCCGAACCGGGCGACCCCGGAGTTCCCTATGCAATTGGCAGCAAGTTTGGTGGCCACAAAGCTGTGGAACCGGAACTTGGCACAATTGATGATTTCGATTGGCTCGTGGGCGAAGCGCGGGCCAGAGGAATGGAGATTGCTCTGGATTTTGCCATCAACTGCTCGCCGGATCATCCCTACGTGAAAGAGCATCCGGAATGGTTTTTCCATCGCCCCGACGGATCGATCAAGTACGCCGAAAATCCGCCCAAAAAGTACGAGGATGTTTATCCACTGAATTTTTACAATCCCGACTGGAAGAATCTTTGGGAAGAAATGAAGGACATCATTCTCTTCTGGGTACGACACGGAGTTCGCATTTTCCGCGTCGACAATCCTCATACCAAACCGAACTCCTTTTGGGAATGGATGATCTCGGAGGTTCAGAATGAATATCCGGACGTGATCTTTCTGGCGGAAGCCTTCACCCGGCCCAAGATGATGAAGTCGCTGGCGAAGGGAGGGTTTACGCAGTCGTACACCTACTTCACGTGGCGGAACAGCAAGTGGGAACTGACGGAGTATATGACTGAACTCACTCAAACAGACATGAGGTATTACTTCCGCGGGAATTTTTTCACGAATACGCCGGATATCTTGCCCTTCTATCTGCAGACAGGCGGTCGCCCGGCTTTTATGATCCGGGCCGTTCTCGCGTCCACGTTGAGCACCGTCTATGGCATCTACAGCGGGTTCGAGCTATGTGAAAATGTCGGGATCCCGGGCAAAGAGGAATATCTGAATTCCGAAAAATATCAGATCAAAGAGCGGGATTGGAACGCGCCCGGTAATATCAAGGAGTACATCACGAAACTAAACACAATTCGGCGTAATAATCGTGCGTTGCGCGAGTACGAGAATCTCCGATTTAATATGGTCGAAAATGAACAAATTTTGTTCTACTCCAAGGCGACAGAGGCCCTCGACAACATCATCCTGGTCATGGTCACTGTCGATCCGTCCAACTCTCAGAGCGGATTTGCCTACGTCCCGATTGAGAGCTTTCAAATAGACGCCGCCGACCCGTACCAAGTCGAAGATCTGATTACCGGTGAAAAATTCACGTGGCATGGGCGTCGCAATTTCGTGATCCTTGACCCGAATTCTCGCCCTGCTCATGTCTTTCGCGTCCGGCGCTTGATCGGAACGGACGGCCCGCAGATGATCTTCGCATGAGCAAGGCTTGCTGGTTCAGCATTCTTATTGCGGCATTCTTGTTTGGCTGCGGCCAGTCAAAAGAGCAGGCGGTCCAAGAGTTGGAGAAACTGAACGTAAAGTTTACGCCGGATGATTTTGTTCAGTCGGCAGAAAAAGGGGATATCAAGGCGATTCAACTGTTTCTGAATGCCGGCATCGATTGCAATGCTCAAAGCTCTGCAGGGTTGACGGCTCTAATGGCCGCGTCGAAGTATGGGCGAATCGAGGTCGTGAACAGGTTGCTGGATCAAAAGGTGAATGTTGACGCTCAGGGCAAGCAGGGAGTGACCGCGCTCATGCTGGCGGCGGAGAACAACCAGGTCGCGGTCGTTCAACTGCTTCTCAAGAAGAATGCGGATCCGAACTTGGCGGACCAAACTGGGTGGACGGCTCTGATGAAGGCTGTCTTCCAAGGGAATACAAGTTGCGTCGAAGCTCTCGCTGCGCGTTCGCGCCAGGAGGTCAATCGAGGCCTGCTTATCGCCGCGCTGACCGGACATGAGGAGATCGCGAAAATTTTGCTCGACAATGGCGCTGAGGTCGATTCCCGCGCAGATGATGGACGAACTCCTTTGATGCTTGCGGCAGGCAAGGGGAACAAAGATCTCGTGTCGCTTCTGCTAAAGGCCGGCGCGGACTCGACGCTCACCGACAAATCTGGTGCGAGCGCTGGCACTTTAGCGAAGTCAAAGGGTTACAAAGAAGTCGCAGATCATTTGGAGCAGGCACCGGTACCACCTGGCGCCGATCCCGCTCCGCAAAAAGGGAATGCAACTCGTAGTAGTGGGGAGCCGACCGATGCGATGTCAGACAAGGCTCTTCTCTTGCAACCTGGGGGAGAGAAGAGTGCCGTTTCGGGTTCTCGAGAAGCAGTCAGCCCCAGAAGCTTGACAAACCCGCCAAGCGAATCCGCTCAGGCGAAGCCGGCTTCCGTTGTCGAGATCCAGCAAGAGTTTCTCCCGGTGATGCTCGCTGAAGTCAACGGGAAGAAAGCGAAGATCCGGCCCGTCGACGGGGAAGAATATAGCGTCTCGATCGGGGACCAGCTAAAGGGGCTCGACTATAAGGTTACTGACGTTGAAGCGCGCAGTACTGAAGACAAAGACGGCAATCCTGTCGATGACTCCATCGTCACGCTGAGGAATACCAAGTCGGGGCAGAACATTGCCTTAGTCAAAGGCGTCCCTGCTCAGGAACATGCTGCTTTCGCGATCCTCTCCTTTCCCGGTTCTGACCAGACACTGAAAGTCGAAGTGGATCAGTCTTTCTCGATTCCGACTGATCCTGACCACACCTATAAGGTTTTAGATATTCGTCCGGCCCAGGTTATTATCAGACGGGTCGAAGACAATCGCGTCTCCACATTGGAAAAAAAATCCCATAGCTGAAAACCCGCCTATGAAAATTCCCCTTGAAGACCTTTTCGAAGATATCGTTGGAAAAGCGCAACGCGGTCTGCAGGTGAGTGATCAGGAACTTTGCCAGCGAGCTCATCTGGGTCTTGAGGAACTCCGTTCGCTCAGGAAAGGTTCCGGGATGCCTGCGGCTGTCCCGCGGCTCGCTGAGGCTCTTGGGTTGGGACCGAAGTCATTGGCCGCCAGCTATGCGAGCAGTTGGTATCCGACCGATGTACCTGCAGTCGACGGAGTGCAGCAATTCAATACGCCGCTCCTCGATATGACGGTAAACGCCTATCTGATTTGGGATCCCGAAACCAAAGAGGCAGCGGTATTCGATACCGGGGCGGATGCAAGAGAGCTCTTAGCGTTTGTCGATTCCGCACGCCTCACCGTGAAGTATCTTTTTCTGACGCACACGCATCAGGACCACGTTGCGGATCTCGGCGTGATCGTGAAAAGGGCCCGCGTTGAGATTTATTCACCCGATCTGGAACGGTTGCCGGAGACAAAAATTGTACGGGAAGGGGACCAGTTACGTCTGGGCAAGCTTCGAATCGAAGCAAGGCTGACAAATGGACATTCGCCCGGCGGCACTTCCTACGTCGTGCACGGACTTCAAAATACGGTTGCGGTGGTGGGCGATTCGTTATTCGCCGGATCAATGGGCGGCGCTCCGAACGATTACCAGAAGGCCCTTCGGAATAACCTGGAGAAGTTGCTCTCTTTGCCTGGAGAAACCCTGGTCTGTCCTGGCCACGGCCCTCTTACCACTGTCGCAAACGAACGGGAGCACAACCCTTTCTTTGCACAGTAGAAATGGAATTGTTCCCCCCCAGCATTCTGGAACCACTTTCATTTCGTGAAATCTTTCAGACCGAACAACTGATTGAAGTCGATCTCGGTTCAGGACCCGGAAAGTTCCTGGTGGAATCTGCGCTAAAATTTCCGGAGCGGAATTTTTTAGGGATCGAACGTCTCCTCGGGCGGGTACGGAAGACGTGCCGTGTCGCTTCTGAGATCGGGCTGACAAATCTTCGGGTTCTGCGATTGGAACTTGACTATACCGTTCGTTATCTTTTGCCCGGAAATTCTGTCTGGCGTTTTCATTTGAGTTTTCCTGACCCTTGGCCAAAGCGGAGGCATCACACGCGCCGGATTGTTGATGGTGAGTTTTTGGAATCAATTTATCTCAGCTTGATCGACGGCGGAGAGCTCTGGATCAAGACTGATCACGAAGCGTACTTCCAACAAATTGCGAAGGCAGCCGCCGCCTCCGACCTCTGGAATCCGGTGGACTGGGAAGACGAAGGTTATCCGCTCACGGATTTCGAGAAACAGTTTCAGGCGCAGGAGGTGCCCATTTATCGACTCAGGCTTCGCAAGCGAAATTCCGTTCCGCAGTAAGTTCGAGTCACAAGTTCACCGTTGAGCAATTCTGTCGTAACGGCCCCATCTTGTTTTACATAAAGGCACTTAGGACCCCTAGGAGCGCCTCGAGCGTTTGCGATCATCTCCGATTTTAGTCCGTTCAAAACGAGAATTGAGGGCGACAATTTGGCGATTACTAGCTTGCTAGGAAAATGCCGGCCCCGGAGTCGCCCGCAATACACCACATCGGCGTGATCGCATTTCAACGCAGCCAAGGTTGCCTCGGTTACATTCGGAAGGATCAAAACCCGGAACTGGCCCATGTGAACGAGTATCGCCGCAATCGCAGGCTCGCCCCTGGAACTCTCGCCGCGTTCGGGCTGGTCCGAAGCAATAATCTCGACGAGATCGGCCTTTGCGCCCGGGTCTGCGGGAGGTTCGCATTGCTCGACCAGGACACGCTGCATTTGGCCGTCGCTCTGCCTTCGGGACGATGGAACGATTTTGGCAACCTGGAAATCACCTTTCACCTGTTCCAGCACCCGGGCGTCGCGTGCGGGCGAATCGTAGAGGATCAGTTCGTCGAGGTGATTCACCCCTTGGGATTGGAGATACGGCGCGGTGAAGCCACGCCAGTGGGACAGAATGCCGGTGTTGATGAGCCAGTCTTGGCCTCTCATATGCAGATGAATCACATGGTCAGACCCTTCGGACAAAGCGGTGACACGATCCGTTTGCAGCAGAGAGGAGGGCGAAACATTCATGGAGTGCCAGGGGATCAAGGCCGCGGTGTGGAGTATCAGAAGGATGAGTTTCGTAATCAGCCAACAGGTGTTGTTGAGACACACCGCGATCCATTTACAGATACTTCCCGCCAGCAGACCTGTGACACCAAGAAGCATCACCATCGTGGCCAGTGGTACCACAAGGAGATTTGTGGGAACTGCGACAAGCGAAATATGATGTTCTTGAAAAATCAGGATCGGAGCGGTCGCGGCCCAGCAAACCGTCGAGAGACTGAAGATCTCGCAGGTTTGGAACATTGCCTTGTGCCAAGTTCGTTGCCAGGGGGGCAGCAGTCGCATCGGCAAGAATGGATCAACCTGAAACGGACGATAAAGAAAATGGCCGAATGGCCTGACTGCAGTCAGTATCGCAAAGACGGCAACAAACGAGAGTTGAAATCCCGTTTGGAACAATTCCTGGGTGTCGTGAACGAGTATTAGCAATCCCGATCCGCAGAGCGAATTGACCGTTGCGACAGGGCGTTCAAGCGATATTCCCCCAGCCAATAATATTGCCATCACCGTGGCCCGGACGGTGGCGGGATAGAATCCAGTGAGGGCGCAATAGGTAATTGCCACAGGAGCGATTGCCAGGGCGACCATTTGCCGCGGCAACCGGATGTAACGCAAGCAACTCCAGGCGAGTCCCGTAAAAAGACCCACTTGCAGGCCGCTGGCCGCGAACAGATGAATCGTTCCAGTGTCCCGTAAAAGCTTTTTCAGCGTTGGGCTTGTCTCTCCTCTGGCGCCAAGGATCATTCCCTGAATCGTCTCCGCTGTTTCCGTGTCGTCTTCCAGTCCCTCTTGCAAGGCCTGCAGAATACGGTGGCGGGCGGATAGAGCGATCGCAACGAAAGGGTTTCCCTGATTTCGCGCGTTTATCATCGCCGGGACATCGCGATGGGTTCGAAATTTCAAATAGATATTCTGGCGCTGGAGATAGGCTCCGAAATCAAATTCCCCGGGATTCAGGGGACGGGTTGGAACATAAAAGATTCCCTGGGCGATGATTCGATCGCCGTATGAAAAAGGTTCACCTGAGCATTCCGCGAAAACTTGAAAGCGGACAGGTTGATTGTCGATGCAGGTGACGAGAGCGACAAAGCGTTGGATGGAACGGAGGTGATCGAGTTTCGGCTCGCTCAAGACCAGGAGAGTGACGGTATGTTCATTTGCATCAAACGGCTTTTGGCGGCTGCGCTGGTAACCGGGATCGGTCGTTACCTGATTCGCATGCCAGAACGCGAATATGAAGAAAGTCATAAGGCAAGCAGGCAGTGTGGACCGGATCTTCAACACGACGAACACTGCGCAGAGGAACGCGGCAGACCATGCCGGCCACCACCCTGGCTGCTGATCCGAGGCGAGAACGCCGAGTGCCGCCGCGATGAAGAGCCCGGCAAACGGGGCTCGTTGACGAAAAGGCAAAAGCGCGAAGGAGCCGTTCTCCCCCATGAAGAGAACACATATATAATATGTTATTATATATCAACCCTAGATTTTGCGATGGTAACCGAAGCGTTCTCGCTTTGCTCAGAAGGTAGGGATGCGCTCCCGCGCGTCCGGGGCTGCATGTCTCGACGCTTTTCCCGCGCTGCACGTCTCGACGCTTCTTTTTGTTTCTGCTGTTTTCACGTTTGCACCTTCTCTGGACGTGCGGCGCCGGAGCGCGCGGGAGCGCGCCCCTACCAGTCTCAACGCCATTGGCTAGTCAGTTGTCAGTTGTCAGTTGTCGGTGAGGAAGAGCGCAGTTGCGAATAGACAAAGCGTCCCCCCGAAAATGGCACGGGCACTTCGCTTACAGCTGAACCCTCAGCCCATCCTTGGCAATGAGTACTGCCATCTCTGGCAATGCGTTTCTGGCTTGCTGAGCGATTGATTCTTCCTCGCTGCGTAGATCCGGCGCGAGATGCGTGAGTAGGAGCTTTCGCACTCTTCGGTTGCCGAGAAACCGGAAGAGTTCGCTCGGAGAGAAATGCGCCAGTTCACTCACCAGAAGGTCCACAGGGCTGCTGAGCTGACTCTCCAAATCCGTCGCGCTGCCCAGGTCTCCCGAAAATACGATGCGGAAATCGGAGTGTTCCACTCGAAGACTGTACGATTTAAACCTGCCGTTCCCGAATTTTTCCGAGAGAGACCGCAAATGAGTCGTTTCTCGAGGGTAAATTCGAAGTCCGAACTCCTCGAAGCACTGACGTGTTTCCCAAGGAACAAATTTCAGCTCAAATGGGATAAAGTCGGCGCTTAGGTACGTGGCATTGAGCCATTGCTGCAACGGTTTAGACAATTCTTCCGGCAGAAAAATGGCGAGTGGCCTGGTTCGATGCGAAATCCATAGAGACTGGATCAGCATTGGCAACCCGCCCGTATGATCGGCGTGTCCATGTGTCAGCAGAACGGCTTCGATGGTGTTTAACGAGATTCCGGCTTCGGTGAGCGTGCGGCTGCACGGCTCGCCGGCATCGATCAGAATTGCCTGATCGGACAATGAGAGCAGCAGACTGGAGTGCCCGCGGCCGGGAGCGGGGAATCCGGAGGCTGAACCGACGACGAAGATCTCCGCCATTGGAACGCAACGTTAGTGTCCTGTCCCCGAAATAGCAGGCATATTGTTGCGATTAAAATGGCACTAGCGCAATGCGTGTGTCTTCACAACCTCCGCACACAGTGTTATTGGCATCAAACTCAATCATGCGCTGCAAGGTAGTATCGTGTCGCGAGATGGTCTTTATTTGTGTCAAAGGCGCGGTTCTGTGATGCTGTTTTTCAAAACCTGCAGATTTTTTGCTCTTTTTAATTGGAAAACCTTGTCAGCTGTCCGATTCCCGCCTAAAAAGATCGGCCATGCGCAAAAAGCTGTTCGTCGCGGCCATAGTAGGACTCATAGCCGCGCTTGCACAAGCCGACCCCAACGCGGCACTAACTCGGATGGCAGATGGTTTTGATTTTCCTATTGGCAAACCGAACGCCGATGGCTATCGCATTTCTCGCGGATTCACTGCCCACGGCCACTTAGGGGAGGACTGGGTCGGACAGGGAGGAAGCGGCACAGATTTCCGTGATCCCGTCTACGCGATTGGAACTGGCGTGGTGACGCTTGCCCGTGATTTTCGTCGATCCTGGGGGAACGTGATCGTGGTTCGCCATGCTTTTATGGAGGACGGTCTGGTAAGGTATGCAGACTCCTTGTACGGGCACCTTGATCGGATACTCGTGCGAGAAGGTCAACAGGTCGCGCGTGGCCAACAAATCGGCACGATTGGAAACGCGCATGGCCTCTATGCGCCCCACTTGCATTTTGAGATGCATAAAAATCTGGCGATCGGTGTTGTTCATACGATGTTCGCCGGCGATTTGTCCAACTACTACGTCCCGTCTGAGTTCGTTAATTCGCATCGAATGCTACGGTCGGGCAATCGCGTGACTACGGTAGCGATGAATAACTATGTGATGCCAACTTTTGCTGGGGTCCCGACTCTTCCGTCTGTCTCGCCGGCAAAGGATCGTTAGCCAGTTGTCAGTGTCAGTTGCCGGTTATCAGTAGGGGAACTTCGAGTCGTTGGTAACGCTACTGTTTGCTCCGAAATCCTTCGCCCCGTGGCTCACCGAGAGGCTCCGCGCCGCCCCCACTGACTGGCAACTGACACTGACAACTGACTCAGCTTCGCCGCAGCTTGTACTCGTAGCTTTCGACGAGAGCCAGCCAGCTAGCCTCGATGATGTTATCCGAAACACCGACCGTGCACCAATTGTCGTGGTGATCGGTTGAATCGATCAACACTCTTGTGCGTGCGCCTGTCCCCTGGCTACTGCCGATGATACGCACCTTGTAATCGTCGAGGGTCACGGGCTCGATACTTGGATACACCGGGATTAGAGCTTTTCTGAGAGCTGCGTCCAAGGCGTTTACTGGTCCATCCCCTTCCGCAACCGTGTAGATGTCCTCGTTCTTTAGGCGAAGCTTCACTGTTGCCTCGCACGTCTCATAACTATTCCTGACCGAGCGGATGTACGTGCAATGATATTCCAATAACTCCCAAAAGGTTTCTATGGGCCCCAGTATCCGGCGAATCAGTAGCTCAAACGATGCTTCGGCCGCTTCAAACTCATAGCCCAGATGTTCGAGCCGTTTCACCTCTTGCAGGATAGCCGCCACGCCCGGGGACCCTTTTTCCAGTTCGAATCCGAGTTCTCTGGTTTTCGCCAGCACATTGCTCTGACCTGAAAGTTCTGAGACAACAATATGTTGATGGTTACCGACCGACTGGGGCTCAATGTGCTCATAACTGCGTGCAACCTTTTGAACGGCGTGCGCATGAAGTCCTCCTTTGTGCGTGAACGCGGTGGTCCCGACATAGGGTGCACGGATGTTGTGCTGACAATTGGCTAGTTCGTCGACAAACATCGACAAGTCTCGTAACCGGCTCAACTCCGGCACGACTTTCTCCCCGAGCTTCAACTGGAGATTAGGGATCACGCTTGTTAAATTGCAGTTCCCGGTCCGCTCACCGTATCCATTGATCGTGCCTTGAACTTGAGTTGCCCCAGCCCTGATGGCGGCCAAAGCGTTCGCCACGCCGAGATCGCAATCGTTATGCGTGTGAATTCCGATTGGCGTGGATAATGCGCGAACGACGGAAGAGGTGATGTCTGAAACCTCGTGAACCATAGTTCCGCCATTGGTGTCACAGAGCACGATCACGTCCACGCCACCTTCCACTGCAGCTTCGAGTGCCGCCATTGCGTGCCTGGAATCGTCTTTGTATCCGTCAAAAAAATGTTCTGCATCAAATATAACCTCTCGTCCGCAAGATTTGAGGTAGGCGACGGAATCCCGAATCATTCGTCGGTTTTCTTCAATTGAAACACCCAATATCTGCTCGACGTGCAGGCGCCAGCTTTTCCCGACGATGGTCACTGCCGGAGTTTCCGCGGAGAGAAGGAGGGCGATCTGCGCGTCCGCCGACGGCTTGACCTTCGCTCTGCAGGTGCTCCCAAATGCGCAAATCTTGGCGTTTCGCCAGCGTAAATGTTTTGCCGCGTCGAAGAATGCGATATCCTTCGGATTAGAACCAGGCCATCCGCCCTCGATATAGTGAACCCCGAACGCATCCAGCTTTTCAGCGATTCGAACTTTGTCGTGAACGCTGAAAGAAATACCCTCGGCCTGCGTGCCATCTCGCAGGGTTGTATCATAGATCATGATCTGCTTCGGATTCATATAAGTGGGGACTGATTGGGTATCCCAGCGCAGAGGAGTTTGCAAGAGCTTCGTACGCGATCCATCCCTGGCGCGCGTCTGACCCACGATACGAACCGGGAAGGGCTATGGCATTATTTTAACGCTTAATGGTCACGGGTGTCCCCACCTTTGCGGCCTCGAAGAATCGCTTTGCCTTGGATTCCGGCATACGAATGCATCCATGCGAGGCCGGGTAACCTGGCAAATAGCCGGCATGAAGACCGACTCCCCCGACAATTCGAAGGAAGTAAGGCATCGAGGCGCCGACGAAGCTTGAATCGGGCGGACGCGGATCTTTGCGTACGTCGACGTTTTCTCGCACAATCATTCCGTCCCGTACGTACGCTCCGTAGATGCTGGATCGGTGATCGATATCTTTCTGAACAACCTTGAAAGTCCCAGCGGGAGTATCGTATCCCTCGCGACCTGTCGAGACGGGCGCAGTCAACACGACTTGACCGCCCTTGGAGAGGTAGGCGTGCTGATCGGGTAGATCGATTATTATTGCCACCTTTCCCGCCGGTCTTCCTCCAAGATCGTACGACAGGTTTTCGAATTCTGAACAACCAGCCAGGAACGTCAGAATCGATGCCAAGCCAATCAACAACAACTTTTTCATCCTTTTACTCTATGCCATGCGGATCGCAATCCATGTCAAGTCAAGAGAGAACAGGCGTCCTTTCGAGACAATTCATAACATAATAATTGACATGTTGTGAGTAATGATGATAGAGGTCGGCATTCTCTCATGGCTCGTAATTTCGGTCATCATCTGATTCGCAACCGAAAGTGTCCCGTACCTTCCGATAGTTCGGCGGTTGATTTCCCAGATACATTTGCTGAGCTGAATGAACAAGTCATCATTCTCTCCAGAGAAGATATCTGCGCGGATGCTTCCGTGGCGCCATTTCTGGATTGGTCAATGTTTGAGAAAGAAGAGATCGCTGTTCAATTAAAGGATACCGAAGGTCTCGCTGAGGGAAGCGTGACCATCAAGGCTTCAACGCTGCAACGGATCCATCCGGCGCTTTTGCCGGTTCAATTTGAGGCTGAATATCGGTTTCCAATTTCATTGAAAACGGTGGTGCTGCAGGTGCAGGCGCATTTGCTGCAGAGTTCCGAAGAAAGACCGAGCCCGGCAGACCTCGATTTTGACACGCCGATCGCGCAGGTCGCGCGCGAGGACGAGGGATTTTTTAAACTCGCAAAAATCGCGGAACCTATAGAGACGCCGATCGGCGAGAGGGCTCAGGCAAAACGGAAAATTTCGGGGCCGATACTGACGCCGGCAGATCGACCGGCGTTCCAGATGTTGCGGAAGAAATCTTCCACGGAATACGCGGATTCCCGGCCTCTTTCGCGCTCGAGTGCAACCGACCCAGCTAAGTTGCAATCGGGATGTCCAGAATCCGAACTGAGGCGGCCAGTATCTGCCGGTTCGAAGGTCGAAGCCATTGCACAGGATTCGATGCGACGGATCGGCCTGGAACGATTGCGGGAAATCTTCATGACAGAAGACCAACTGGATGCGCGCCAGGTGGCGAATCTGCTGGCTAATTTCCCGAAGGTCAACAGTGCGTTTGTCATGCTCGGTGATGGAACGGTTTTGGGAGGCACGCTACCGGGCGGCTACCATTTGGAGACAGCGCTCCTTGCTTCGGTGATCATGCGGAGCGTCCGGGAATTCGACCGGAATCTGAGATCGAATGAAACCTCCGCGGTCACCCTGCTGGGCGAGAGGCCTGTTACTCTTTTTGGAGAGGGTAATGTTTGTATCCTTATTTCTCATGAAGGGCGCGGATTGTTGCCCGGCATGCTGGAAAGAATTCGGGAGGTTGCGAGAGCTTTGGACGCGCTTTGTGGTGGAACAGATCATGGGAGAGACGTGTCGGCGGGTCGGCGTGGGGGAAACGTATCGGCGTGTCGGCGGGTCGGCGGGTCGGCGTGAGGCGGAAACGTATCGGTGGGTAGGCGTATCTGGGCTGACACTACCGGCGTTTAGGGATGTCTTACTCCTAAAGACGTCCAGAAGGACGATGAAGTTGGATACTGGAAATCCCCCACGCCGACCCACCGATACGTCTCTCCTCACGCCGACCCGCCGATACGCCGAGCCACCGATACGTCTCTCCCCACGCCGACCCACCGATACACCGACCCACCGAAACGTTTCTCCCCCCTACCAGTTCATCTTCAGACCGACGGTGATCGAGTGCGAGATGAGGTTGCTGCTTAGTTGGCCGTTGTAGGCGGCGTAGCCGCTCCAGCGGTCGCTAAAGTCCACCGTGACACCGGCGCTGCTGATGAGCGTGTCACGGCCCTGGTGGGGGACTGTGTAGCCGAAACTTGGGCCGTTGCCTTGAGCAAACGAGGAGCGAAGTGTGCGATCATTGTTAAGGAATTCATGTTGCCAGCTCAAGCTCAGTTCGGGATGGATCCTTACGCCATTGGAAAGTTTGATGTCGTAGCCCAGATGAGCGCCGACGTTGGTCTTGAACGACAGGGCGCTGTCGTTAGCGACCTTGAGGTTCAAGGCGTTGGCGCCCTGTTCGGTGTAAGAGTCGACGTTGAGGGTTGAAAACTCGGCGGAAAGCAACGGACCAAAGGTCCAATTGCCCCGATGAAAATCGTAGCCGCCCGCCAGGAGGGCGTTAAATTGAACGCCGCTGGGGTCAGAGGTCGCGGCGCGATCAATGGAACCGAACTTTATGGTTCGGCGCAAACTATATTGGTTAATACTGACACCGGCGGCGGCATCCAGATAAAAGCTCCCTTTGCGATAGGTGGCATCCAGGCCGAGGATCAAGCTGCTTAAACGGGCATGGCTGCCATCATCATAACCGGCGCTGGTGTAACCGTAACCGGCGTAGGCGCCCAGAGCAAAGGAAGGACTGAGCCAGTAATCGATCCCGGCTTGAATCAGGCCGGTGGTGAAATGGTAATTAGGCAAATCATTGACGCTGTTGACTTGACCAAAGATGCCGCTGGATTGGACGTAAGTGTCGAAGCGTTTTTCGGAGATGGGAGTCAATTGCTGGCGCAGCGCATCAAGATGTTGCTCCATTTGCTGGTTCATGGTGCTGGCCAGCGAAAAGCCGATGGTGGCCATGGTCGGGGAGATGCGGGGATCGAATTGATCAAAGGCGGCCCGCAACTGTGCCACGGGCAAGGAGTCTAACACCGCGATCAGGTGGGCCATATCGCCGGTGGCGCTAAAGCGGATTTGATCGAGTGCTTTTGCCACCTGGCGCTGATTGGGGGTCTGCGCCAGCGAATCAAAGGAGATGACCGGATCGTTCAAAAAACCCAGGGTGACGGTATCGGGGCCGTAGACAAGAAAGGCCCGCAACACTGCCGGATTGATAAAGGAAGCGAATTTACCGCTGACCCCACCGGCAGCGCGCAGGATCGTAAACTGCGTTCCCGAACTGGGAACATAGCCGCTGGATAACGACAAGGTTAAGGTTCCCTCCAGGCTGGCCGTTCCCAGCACATTGAGCTGAGTGTAATTGGTCGCGGAAGCGAGCTTGAGCAGGTAATTACTGGTTGGAGCCGCAGAGAAATTGCCTTTGATGGTCAGGATGCCTGGCGCCTGGCTGTTGAGCGCCAAACTGCCGGGACTTAAGACACCGGCATTGTGGAGGCTGCCATCCAGAAGGCCTGAGCCGCCGATCATTGCGCCCTGGGCGACATTGACGACTTGAGAAGCCAGTTCAGCATCGACTTCCAAGGCGCCCGCGATCAGGTTGGCAGTGCCGGTTAAGCGGGTCATCGGCTGATCCAATACCCAGGTCCCTGATCCTTGCTTGAGCAGTTGGCCGGCGGTGATGCCGGCGCTGACCGCGGCGCTCAAGGTCTGTGTTCCGGCTCCATCCAGGACGAGTGTGGAACTCAAGTTTGAGCCGAGGTTTAAGAGCCCCTGGATCTGAGAACCGGTAAAAAGTGTGACCAGGTTGGCATTGTTACTGAGGGTCACATTCCCATGGATCGTGCCCGCGTTGGTCAGGGTGGTGGAACCGCCGGTGGCGGTGAGGGCGCCGTTAATCATTGCGCCGGCGGCATTGGTCACCGTACCGCCTTGGGCCAAGAGCACTTCGATCGGGCCCCCTGAGATCGTGCCCGTATTGGCAAGGGTGCCGGCGGTCGCCAGGGTAATCCCGCCTTGCTGACCGGTGATGGTGCCGGAGTTGGTGATGGTGCTGTGGCCCGATATTCCAGTCAATCCCCAGGCGTTGCCGCCCAAGGTTCCCGCATTATTGACGCTACCGCCGTTGAGCAGGGTCAGGGGATTGGTGATCCCGGCTCCGGCATTGACCTGCAAGAGACTGGTCGTGCCATTGATGGAGACTGCGCCGGTGCCTAAGGCCTGGTTAGCAGCCACGACCAGACTGCCAGCGGTGACCGCGGTCCCGCCGGTGTAGGTGTTGGTGGTGGCCAGGATCACCGTGCCCGGCCCGGTTTTGGTCAGGTCCCCGGCCCCGGTAATCTGCACTCCAACCGTTCCGCTGATCCCGGTATCGGCCTCCAGAATCGTGCCGGGCGCGGCGGTAAGCACCGAAGCGTTGGGGGTGGTAATCAGGTAGCCATTAGTGACAAACTGCAGCCCGCTCACCGCCATGTTTGCCTCAAGAGTCACCGTCCCGGCTGCGCCTTCGAACACCGCAAAACTCGGGCTCCAGACGGAGTTGACGCTCCCGGGTGCGTTGGTCCAGTTGGTATTGGCGACGTTCCAGGTCCCGGTGCCACCGTTGACGGTGCCGTTTTGTATCACATGAGTCCCGTCCCAGTATTTAAAGAGGATCCCGTTGGTGGTGACCACCAGGTTGATCTGGTTTGGGTCGGAGGTCTGGATGGTCAAGTCTGCCGGGATTACGCCGGCCGGCAGGGTCCCGAATATCAGGCCGTTATCGGTCAGGGTACCGTAATTAAAGAGCCGGTAGACACCCGCCCCGAACCCGCCCGCATCGACGATGTTCAAGGTCCCTGCCAGGGTCAGATGGCGGATCACGTTCACCAGGTCATTGACTCCGCCGCCGACCACGCCGGGGGTACCCAGTTCAAAGTTGGACACCGAAGTCGAGTTCAAGGTCAGCGAACCGACCGTGATGGTGCCGGGGCTGTTGCCCGGGGAAAATATCCCCCCCGGTTCGATCGTCACGTCCCCAAGAATGGAACCGGAGCCGCTCAAGGTTGCGCCGCTATCGACCTGGACATTTGAATTGGATAAAGTGCCCCTGATCGATAAGCGGCCGGCGGCGACCGTGGTGGTGTTGGTGTAAGTGTTAGTGCCGGTTAAGATCAAGGTGCCGGTGCCGGTCTTGGTGAGTGCCAGGGAACCGGTGCCGTCATGAAGGACGCCGCTGAAAGTCGTCGAAGCGTTGCTGGCACCGGCGGTCAGTGTCGCCGCAGCGCCGTTATTGGTGACCGTGCCGGCACCGGCCAGTGAACCGATCGGGCTGGAGAACCCGTTAAGATCCAAGATTGCATTGACCGCAAAATCAGAGGTTGCACTCAACGCTGTGCTCGAGCCCGCCCGCAGGGTGCCGGCGGAGACCGTGGTGGTGCCAGTGTAAGAGTTAGTGCCGGTTAAGATCAAGGTGCCGGTGCCGGTCTTACTCAGCCCCAGCGTGCCGGTGCCGTTCTGCAGCGTGCCGCTAAAGGTCGTGGTCGCGTTGTCGCCTCCGGCGCTCAGGGTGGCGGTCGCCACACCATTGTTGGTCACTGTGCCGCCGCCGGCCAAAGAACCGATCGCGTTTGAATTACCATTCAAGTTTAAGGTCGCTCCGGTCGCCACCGTAAAGTCAGAGTTCGCGCTCAATGCGGTAGTCGAGCCCGCCTGCAGCGTGCCGGCGGCGACCGTGGTGGTGCCAGTGTTAGAGTTAGTTCCGCTCAAGGTTACGGTGCCGGTGCCGGCTTGGATCGCGCTGCCGGTGCCGCTGATGTTGCCGGCTAAAGTCAGGGCGGCATCGGTGCGATTAAACTCCAATACACCGTTATCAATGAGGTTACCGGTAATGCTGCCGGTGGCGCCGGCGTTGCCCAGTTGCAGGGTGCCGGCAGCAATAGTGGTGGTGCCAGTGTAAGTGTTAGTGCCGGTCAGGGTCAAGGTGCCGGTGCCGGTCTTACTCAGCCCGAGCGTGCCGGTGCCATTCTGCAGTGTGCCGCTAAAGGTCGTCGATGTGTTATTGGCTCCGGCGCTCAGTGCGGCGGCCCCCACACCATTGTTGGTCACCGTGCCGCCGCCGGCTAAAGAACCGATCGTGTTGGAGAAGCCATTGAGGTTTAAGGTCCCGTTGACCGTAAAATCAGAGGTTGCGCTTAACCCTGCGGTTGAGCCCGCCTGCAGTGTGCCGGCGGCGACCGTGGTGGTGCCGGTGTAAGAGTTAGTTCCGCTTAAGATCAAGGTGCCCGTGCCAGTCTTGATCAGCGCCAAGGCGCCAGTGCCGTTGTGCAGAGTGCCGCTGAATGCAGTCGAGGCATTGTCACCGCCGGCGCTTAGAGTGGCAGCCGCCACACCGTTATTTGCCACCGTGCCACTACCGGCCAGTGAACCGATCGTGTTGGAGAAACCATTGAGGTTTAAGGTCCCATTGACCGTAAAATCAGAGGTTGCGCTTAACCCTGTGGTTGAACCCGCCTGCAGCGTGCCGGCGGTCACAGTGGTCGTGCCAGTGTAAGTGCTGGTTCCGCTCAGGGTCACGGTACCGGTGCCGGCTTGGATCACGCTGCCGGTGCCGCTGATATTGCCGCCTAAATTCAGGCCCGTGTCGGTGCGATTGAAGGCTAGCGTCCCGTTATCGATGATGTTGCCCGCGATGCTGCCGGTCGTGGTGGCGTTGCCCAGTTGCAGGGTGCCGGCGCTGATGGTCGTGCCGCCGGTATAGGTATTGAGGGCCGACAAGATCACCGTGCCCAGATCGGTTTTGGTCACCTCCCCGGCGCCAATTATTGGCACCCCAATGGTTCCGCTCACTCCGCTGCCTGCCCGCAAAATCGTTCCGCTGGCCGCCGTAATCGAGGAACCATTTGCGGTCGTGATCAGGTAGCCATTGGTCACAAACTGCAGACCTCCGATTGTCACGTTCTCGGCAAGAGTCACCGTTCCGGCGGCGCCTTCGAACACCGCAAAGCCCTGTTTCCAGGCCGAGTTGGTGCTTCCGTTGGCGACCGTCCAGTTGGTCGTGGTGGTGTCCCAGGTCCCGGTGCCGCCGCCGACTACGCCGTTGTTGGGTGCATTGGTCCCGTCCCAGAACTCTAAGAGGGACGCGCCGTTGACCACGAGGTTGACCTGGTTTGCGATTGCTGTCTGGATCGTCAAGGCGCCCGGAGTCACTCCGCCTGGCACTGTCCCGACGGTCATGATGTTATCGGTCAGGGTGCCCCCGTAAGTAAAGAGCCGGTAGACCCCGATCCCGAAACCGCCCAGGTCGGTGATGTTCAATGTTCCGGCCAAGGTCAGATTGCCGGTCACGGCCACCAGGTCATTGACTCCGCCGCCCACTGTACCGGGTGCCGCCAGTTCAAAGTTGGACAGCGACCCTGAGTTTAACACCAGCGAACCGACCGTCAGGGTGCCTGGGCTGTTGCCCGGGGAGAGGATGCCACCGTTCAGCACGGTCACCGTGCCCTCAATGATGCCTGTGCCGCCCAGCGTTGCGCCGCTTGCAACCTGCACGGCTGAGGCAGACAGAGCGCCCCGAACCGATAACAGGCCGGCGGAGACAGTGGTCGTGCCGGTGTAAGAGTTAGTGCCCGATAAGATCAAGGCACCGGCACCGGTCTTGGTCAATGGACCCGCGCCGCTGATCGTTCCGCTCAAGGTCGAAATGGTGCCTGCATCGGTCAAGAGCGTGCCGCCTCCCGGGTTGAGGGTAACAGTTTTACTTGAACTGATCGAACCGGTTGTTTCGAGCGTCCCACCGTTAAACGTTAACGCCCCGCTGCCCAAGTTGTTATCGTTGCCGACCGCCAGGATGCCTCCGGAGAGAGTGGTGGTGCCAGTGTAAGTGTTAGTTCCGGACAGGACCAGCGTGCCGGTGCCGACCTTGGTCAATGCCAGGGTGCTGGGACGCCGTATTGAGGATGCCGCTAAAGGTCGTAGAGGTATTGTCGCCTCCGGCGCTCAGCGTGGCGCTCGACACGCCGTTGTTGGTCACCGTGCCGCTGCCGGCCAAAGAGCCGATCGTGTTGGAGAATCCGCCCAGGTTCAGAGACGCCATTCACTGTAAAGGCGGAGAATCCGCTTAATGCCATGTTCGAACCCGACTGCAAGGTCCCGGCGGAGACAGTGGTCGTGCCAGTGTAAGTGTTAGTTCCGGATAGGGTCACGGTACCTGTGCCGGCTTGAATCACGCTGCCGGTGCCGCTGATGTTGCCGCCCAAAATCAGGCCCGCATCGGTACGATTAAACTGCAATACTCCGTTATCGGTGATGTTGCCGACGATACTGCCGGTAGCCGTGGCGTTACCCAGTTGCAGGGTCCCGGCGGTAATAGTGGTCGTGCCAGTGTAGGTGTTGTTCCCGTCAGGATCGTGGTGCCCGTGCCGGTCTGGATCAGGGCGCCAGTGCCGCTGATGATCCCATTTAAGATCTGGCCGGCGTCGGACCGGTTCAAGACCAGCGTTCCATTGTCGGTGATCGGTCCAACAAGTCGTGCCGCTTGTTCCTCCATTGCCTAGTGCAATCGTGCCGCCCGCAGCGATCGTCGTCGTCCCGCTAAAGGTGTTTGCTCCAGTCAGTGTCAGGACCGAAGCCCCTGATTGCTTCAGGTTGCCGGTACCGCTGATCAGGTTGGCAACGGTGTGCGTATTGGACCAGTCAAAGTTCAAGGTGCCGTTGGTTCCGATGGCGACATTGGAAGCCGCAGCGATCGCGCCCGTCGAGTCGTTGTTGCCTAATTGCAACGTGCCCGCGTTAATGGTGGTCGCACCCGTATAGGTGTTGATAACACTCAGTCGCAACGTTCCTGTCCCTAGCTGGCTTAAGCCCCCTGCGCCGCTGACCACGTTGCCAAAGGTGACACTATCCGATCGATCAAAGGCCAGCGTCGCACCACCGCCGACACTCGCGTCGGTCACGATGCTTCCGCTCGTTCCGCCATTGCCGAGTTGGAGCGTGCCGGCGCTGATCGTGGTGGCGCCGCTATAGGTGTTGGTGCCGCTCAATATCAAGGTGCCGCTCTCCAGTTTTTGAATGCCGCCCGTCCCGCTTATCGGGGCGGCAATGGTCGCGGTCAGACCCGGATCGACCAGCACGGTCGCTATCCCGCTGGGGTTAAGGACAAAACCCGATGGTGAATCGATCAGGTAGCCACCGGTGGTAAACTGCAAGCCGACAAAGGCAATGTCCTGGCCCAGGCTGACTGTGCCGGCGGTTCCGCTGAACACCGCCGTACCGCTCTGCCAGGCCGAATTGGCGATGCCGGTCGCATTGGTCCAGTTAATAGTTGGCAGTGTCCCAGATCCCGGTTCCTCCGCCGATCACCCCATTGTTGCTGGGATCGGGTCCATCCCAGAATTGCATGCTGAACCCGCCCTGGTTAACCACCAGGTTAAACTCGCCCGCCACACTGCTCTGCAGAAGCATGTCGGTCGCGCTGAAGCCGGCCGGCAAGGTGCCCAAGACCAGCCCCTGATCGGTTAAGGCGCCGCTGATAGTTAATTAACCGATAGACTCCGTTCCCAAAGGCACCCAGATTGATGATATTGAGTTTGCCGGTTAAGGTGACGTCGCCCGTCACATCGATCAGGTCGTTGACGTTCGAGCCGATCACGCCGGCGGTATTCAAATTGTACTGCAGCATCGAGTTTGCGCCTTTCATGACCAAACTCTGCAGAGTGATGGTCGCCGCCGTGTTCCCGCTACTGAGTGTGCCGCCGTCTTCCACCGTCACGGTTCCGCCCACCTGACCGCCGCCGGCTGCCAAAGTCGCGCCCGAAGAGATGTCCACCGTGGCCGTGCCCAGGCTGCCCGTCAGCCGCAGGACGCCCGAGTGCACCAGCACCTGGCCGCTCAAGGAACTAACGCCGGTCACCGTTAAGGTCCCGGTTCCATTCTTTACCACGGTTCCGGCGCCGCTGATTGCTCCGGCGTAGATCGGGTTGTCCGAACGATTAAAGGCCAGGGTCGCGTTATCAAGCACATCGCTAGCGATGCTGCCGGTGATTCCGCCATTGCCAATTTGCAGTGTTCCGGCACTGACCGTGGTAGTTCCCCGTATAGGTTTGGTTCGCAGTCAAAATGCTGGTGCCGGTTCCGTTTTGCACCAGCGCGCCGGCGCCGCTGATCTGTGAGGCGAGGGTGAAACTATCGGAACGGTTTAGCAATAATCGGCCGCTATCGACAATCGGTCCGTCGACCAGCCCGCTGGTAGCGCCGTTACCCAACTGGAGCGAGCTGCCTGGAGCGATTGCCGTGGTGCCGCTCAAGGTGTTGTTCGCGGTCAGGGTCAGGATCGAAGCGCCCGATTGATTCAGGTTGCCTGAGCCGCTGATCAGGTTGGCAAGCGTATGGTCATTAGCCCACACTAACGCGAGCGTGCTGCCGGTTGCTATGGTGACATTGGAGGCCGCCGCAATTGCGCCGGTCGTGTCGTTATTGCCCAGTTGCAGTGTGCCGGCGGTGATAGTGGTGGTAGCGGTGTAAGAGTTTATCCCGCTCAAGCGCAAGACGCCGGTTCCGATCTGGGTCAGGCCGCCCGGTCCTTGGATCACGCCATCAAAGAGCGCGCTATCGGAGCGATCAAACGCCACGCTCGTCCCCGTCGCCGGTCGTGACGGTGCCGGTGATCATCCCGGTCGTGTTCCCGTTACCGATCTGTAAGATGCCCGCACTGAGTAGCGTGCCGCCGGTATAACTGCTGTTTCCGGTCAGGATCGACGTATTGGTCCCGATCTTGGTCAGGGTGCCGGTGCCGCTGATGGCGCCTGGAAGCGTAAAGCTGTCAGAACGGTTTAATACCAGTTGCCCGTTATCCACCATCGCCCCGTTGACGGTTCCACTGGTCGAGCCGTTACCCAACTGGAGCGTGGCGCCAGAGCCGATCGTGGTCGTTCCACTGAAGGTGTTATTGCCGGTCAGGGTCAAAATCGAGAGACCTGAGTCAAGCAGGTTGCCGGTGCCGCTGATCAGGTTGGCAAACATCTGGTTATTGACCAGGCAAACGCGAACGTGCCGCCGGGCCCGATATTGACCGTCGAATTAGTGGCAATTGAGCCGGAGGTATCGTTATTGCCCAGTTGCAGCGTGCCTGCGGTAACGGAGGTGATACCGGTGTAGGTATTGGTCCCGCTCAAGCGCAAGACGCCGGTTCCGATTTGGGCCAGGTTGCCCGTACCGCTCACCACGTTGCCAAAAACAATACTATCGGATCGATCAAAGGCCAGCGTCGCACTGGTCGAGAGGGTCGCGTCGGTCACGATGGTTCCGCTCGTTCCGCCACTGCCGATTTGCAACGTGCCGCCGTTCACCGTCGTGATACCGGTATAAGTATTGTCGGCTGCCAGGATCACCGTACCCAGATCGGTCTTGCTGATCCCAGCGGTTCCGACAATAACCGCGTTGATGGTTCCGCTCATCCCGGATCCAGCGCGTAAAATCGTTCCGGTGCTCGGCCGTGATGGTGGCGCCGCCTGTGGCATTGATCACGTACCCGTCGCTGGCAAACTGGATCCCGGCTACCGTGACATTCTCTGCCAAGGTCACCGTTCCAGCGGTTCCCTCAAAGACCGCAAAGCCCGATTTCCATGCGGAGTTGGAGCTGCCATCGGCCACCGTCCAGTTCTGGGTCGTGGTATTCCAGGTGCCGTTGCCGCCGCCGATTACACCATTGCCTGGCGCATCGGTCCCATCCCAGAACTGCAGCAGGCTCGAGCCGCTGACCACCAGGTTGACCTGGCCAAGGGTCGCGGTCTGGATAGAGAGTGCCGAAGCTGTTATTCCGCCGGGTAAGGTGCCCAGCGTCAGCCCGTTGTTAATGAAGGTTCCACCGTAATCAAAGAGACGGTAAACCCCGGCGCTAAAGCCTCCTGCATCGGTGACATTCAAGATACCGGCCAAGGTCAGGTTGCCGCTCACCTCCACCAGGTCGTTGGTTCCTCCAGGGGTCCCCAATTCGTAGGCCAGGATTGAGCCGGAACTCAACGCCAGTGATCCCACGCTCAAAGTTCCAGGGCCGCCGTTGCCCGGAGCTAACGTGCCGCCGTTGGCAATCGTTACCGAGCCCTGGATCGTGCCGGTCCCGCCCAGTTTGGCGCCACTGTCCACCTGCACCGGAGAACTCGTCAGTTTCCCGAGCACCGATAAGAGTCCTGCCTGCACATCGCTCAGTCCGCTGTAAGTGCTCGTAGCGGTCAGAATCGCGGTGCCGGCTCCCTTTTGCACCAGGTTACCGCTCCCGCTGATGACTCCGGCCAAGGTCAAGCTGTCGGATCGGTTCAAGACCAATTGGCCGTTGTTGACAATGGCGCCGTTAAGTGTTCCAGAGGTGCCGCCATTGCCAAACTGCAGAGTGGCACCCGCTCCGATGGTCGCCGTGCCGCTGAAGGTGTTAACGCCCGTTAACGTCAGAACCGAGGCGCCCGTTTGTGTCAGGTTGCCGGTGCCACTGACCAGGTTGGCGAAGGTATGGTCGGTGGACCAGTTGAAGTTCAATGTGCCGCCTCCTCCGATATTGACATTGGAAGCTGCGGCAATCGCGCCGGTCCCATCATTGTTGCCTAACTGCAGCGTGCCCGCAGTGATCGTGGTCGCACCGGTGTAGGTGTTAGTCCCGCTTAAGCGCAACGTGCCTGTCCCTAGTTGAGTCAGGCTCCCTGCGCCGCTGACCACGTTGCCAAACACGACACTATTCGATCGATCAAAGGCCAGGGTCGCTCCACCGGAAACCGAAACATCCGTCGCGATCATCCCATTGTTCCGCCGTTGCCAATCTGCAAGGTCCCCGCGGTCACTGTGGTGCCGCCACTGTAGGTATTGGCCGCCGTTAGTATTGAGGTGCCTGTCCCTTGTTGGCTCAACGTTCCGGTGCCGCTGATGACCTGGTCAAGCTCGAAACCGGCATCCGAGCGGTTCAGGATCAATTGACCATTGTCCAGGATGTTGCCGGCCAGTGCGCCACTGGCGCCGCCGTTACCCAACTGGAGCGTGCTGCCCGCATTGATCGTCGCCGTTCCGCTAAAAGGATTGTTGGCGCTCAGTGTCAGCGTGGATGCGCCCGCCTGCACCAGGTTTCCGGTCCCGCTCATGCGGTTGTCAAAGCTTTGATTGATCGACCAGCCAAACACCAGTGTGCCGCTCGCTCCGATATTGACATTGGACGCTGCAGCGATTGATCCGCTGGGATCATTGTTGCCCAATTGCAGGCTGCCCGCGGTGATGTCGGTGTTACCGGTGTAGGTGTTGATCCCGCTCAAGCGCAATGTGCCTGTCCCCATTTGCTCCAGGCCGCCTGCACCGCTGATCACGTTCCCAAAAACAACGCTGTCCGAGCGATCAAAGGCCAGCGTCGCGCCGCTGGAGAGGGTCGTGTCAGTCAGGATGGTTCCGCTCGTTCCGCCAGCGCCGATTTGCAACCTGCCGCCGGTCACGGTCGTGATGCCGGTATAGGTATTGTCGGCCGCCAGGATCACCGTGCCCAGATCGCTCTTGGTAATGCCAGCGGTTCCGGCAATGACCGCGTTGATGGTTCCGCTCATCCCCGATCCAGAGCTAAAAATCGTTCCGCTGCTCGCCGTGATGGTGGCGCCCCCGAGGGCATTGATCACGTACCCGTCACTGGCAAACTGGATCCCGGCCACCGTGACGTTCTGTGTCAATGTCACCGTTCCGGCGGGCCCCTCAAATATCGCCACGCCCGATTTCCATGCGGAGTTGGAGCTTCCATCCACCACCGTCCAGTCCTGGGTCGTCGTATCCCAGGTGCCGTTCCCACCGCCGATCACACCGTTGCCCGGCGCATTGTTCCCATCCCAGTACTGCAGCAGGCTCGCGCCGTTGACCACCACGTTCACCTGGCCCGGGATCACGGTCTGGATAGAAAGCGCCGCGGCCGTTACCCCGCCGGGCACGGTGCCGATGACCAGCCCGTTGTTGATAAAGGCCCCACCGTAATCAAGCAGCCGGTAAACCCCGGGCCCAAAGCCGCCCAGATCGATAATGTTTAAGCTTCCGGCTAACGTCAGGTTGCCGTTTACTTCGATTAAATCATTGATCCCGCTGCCCACAATTCCAGCGGTCCCAAGCTCAAACTTCAGCACCGAGCCCGAGTTCAATGCCAACGAACCGACGGTCAATGTCCCGGGACTGACGACCGCTCCTAAACTGTTCCCCGGCGCTATTATTCCGCCGTTGGCCACTGTCAGCGCCCCGCTAATGGTGCCGGTCCCGCCCAGCGTGGCGCCATTGTCCACCTGCACCGCGGAGTTAGTCAGGTTGCCTCGCACCGATAACAGCCCGCCTTGCACCTCTGTCAGTCCGCCGTAGGTATTGGCTCCGGTCAGGATCAAGGTGCCTGCACTGGCTTTGGTTAAACTCAACCCGCTGGAACTCAAGCTGCCGTTAAAGGTGCCGCTGTTGACCGTCAGCGTGCTGATCCCGACACTGCTGAGCGACCCATTGCCGATCAGTTGGTCAATGGCCTGGTTCGCATTATTTAACACCAGCGAACCGTTCGCGGTCACCGCGCTCGCGGCGGCAATCTGGTTAGCCGCGTTGACATTGACCGTGCCGCCAACATTGATGACCAGGGCGCCGCTCACTGCCGTCGTGTTAGCGCTCTTATTAAGGTTAAGGGTGATGCCGGTCCCTACCGTGGTGTTGCCGGCATAGGTATTGGCTTGGGTGCCGCCCATGGCGACTGTCGCAGTGCCCCCGTTTGCGGCCTCTAAATCCAGGCCGCTGCCGTTACTGATCGCGCCGTTTAACACCAGGGCCCCGCTGCCGGTTAAGCCGCCCGTCAGGATCCTGGTGCCTCCGCCCAGATTACCCCGCCGCTAAAACTCAGGCTCTGAGCGCTTGTCACATCAAAGGAAAAATCGCTTTGGACCACTAGCCCGTTGTTCAGCGCTGCTCCCGAACCGTTATCTCCGATGTTGCCGCCGTTAATGGTCAATACTCCGCTGCCCAAGGCGCTGTTGTTGCCGATGCGCAGCAGCCCGGCCAGAGCACTGGTGCCGCCGCTATAAGTGTTGACCCCGCTTAATACCAGGGTGCCGGTCCCGAGTTGCGTGAGGGCTCCGGTGCCGCTGATCGTGCTATTGTAATTGACCGCGTCAGACCGCTCGAAAGCCAATACGCCGTTATCCAGAACATTGCCGGGCATGCTCCCGCTGGTGCCGCCGTTGCCCAGTTGCAGTGTCCCGGCGTTAATCGTCGTTCCGCCCGCGTACGTGTTGGCGGCGGTCAATATTGTGGTGCCGGTCCCGTTCTGGGTCACCGTGCCGTTGCCGCCAATCAGGTTGGCGACCGTCTGGGTATTGGACCAGGCAAACGCCAGCGTACCGCCCAGTCCGATCGTGATGGTTGAACTTGCCGCGATCGCGCCCGTCGTGCCGCCATTGCCTAATTGCAGGATGCCTGCGGTGATGTTGGTCGGGCCGAGATAAGTGTTGGTGCCGCTCAAACTCAAGGTGCCGTTTCCTGCTTGCGTTAAACCGCCGGCCCCACTGATCACATTGCCAAACACCACGGTGTCGGACCGATCGAAAGCCAGCGTCGCTCCGCCGGCCACGTTCACATCGGTTCCAATCATCCCGATGACCCCGCCGTTACCGACTTGTAAGGTTCCCTGGTTGATTGTCGTGCCGCCGCTGTAAGTGCTGTTAGCGGTTAAAATCACGGTCCCGGTCCCGTTCTGCACTAAACTTCCCGTACCGGTAATCGCTCCCGCCAGGATAAAGCTGTCAGACCGGTTCAGGAAAAGCTGTCCGTTATCCAGAATCGCTCCGTTGACGATCCCGCTGGTTCCGCCGTTGCCCAGTTGGATCGCTCCGCCTGGCATAATCGTGGTCGTGCCGCTGAAGGTATTGGCGCCTGTCAAAGTCAAGGTAGAGGCTCCTGATTGGATCAGATTACCCGTACCGCCGATCAGATTGCTAAAGGTCTGGCCGTTGGACCAATTGAAGTTCAGGGTGCCCCCGGCGCCGATCGTGACCACAGAAGCCGCCGCGATCGTCCCGGTCGTGCCGCCGCCCCCCAGCTGCAGGATGCCGGCCCCGATAGCGGTCGTGCCAGTGTAAGTGTTGGTTCCAGTCAGGATCACCGTGCCCGAATCGGTTTTGGTCACGTCCCCAGTCCCGACAATACCTACCCCGATGGTTGCGCTGACCCCGGCGTCGGCCTGTAAAATCGTCCCGCTGGCGGCCGTTATCGTTGAACCGTTTGCACTCGTGATCTGGTAGCCCGTGGTCACGAAATGCAGCCCGGCCACCGTCACGTTCGCCGCCAGGGTTACCGTTCCGGCCGGGCCTTGGAACACCGCCAAGCCCTGTCGCCAGACCGAGTTGCTACTCCCGTCCACGATTGTCCAGTTGGTATTGGCGGTGTTCCAGGTCCCGGAGCCACCGCCCACGGTGCCGTTGTTGGGGGATCGCTCCCATCCCAGTATTCCAGGAGGTTCGTGCCGTTGACCACCAGGTTGACCTGGCCCGCCGGCGTCGTCACGATGCTTAAAGCCCCTCGGGTCACTCCGCCTGGCACCGTCCCGATCGTCAGCCCGTTATCGATCAGCGTAGCGTCATTGAAGAGCCGGTATACCCCGGCCCCGAACCCGCCCAGGTCGGTGATGTTTAAGGTTCCGCCCAAGGTCAGGTTGCCGGTCACGGTCACCAGGTCATTGACCCCAATACCCACCACGCCGGGCGTACTCAGCTCAAAGTTGGAAAAAGACCCAGCGTTTAACACCAGCGAACCGACCCTCAGAGTGCCAACGGCGCTGTTGCCCGGGGCCAATGTTCCCCCGCTGGTGACTGTCACCGCTCCGTTAATGGTGCCTGTGCCGCCCAGCGTTGCGCCGCTCTCAACCTGTACCGCCGAACCAGATAAAATGCCCTGAACCGATAACAGGCCGGCGGAGACAGTGGTGGTGCCAGTGTAAGAGTTAGTTCCCGATAAGGTCAGGGTGCCGGTGCCAGTCTTGGTCAATGGACCCGCGCCGATGATCGGTCCGCTCAAGGCTGAGATGGTGCCTGCATCGGTCAAGAGCGTGCCGCCCCCTGGACCGAGGGTAACCGTCTTATTTGAACTGAGGGAACCGGTCGTTTCGAGCGTCCCACCGGTAAACGCTAACGCCCCGCTGCCCAGGTTGTTATCGTTGCCGACCGCCAGGATGCCTCCGGAGAGAGTGGTCGTGCCAGTGTAAGTGTTAGTTCCGGACAGGATCAGCGTGCCGGTGCCGACCTTGGTCAATGCCAGGGCGCCGGCGCCGTCCTGCAGCAGACCGCTAAAGGTCGTAGAGGTGTTGTTGCCTCCCGCGTTCAGTGTCGCTGCCAACCCGGTGTTGGTCACCGTGCCGCTGCCGGCCAATGATCCGATGGCGTTGGAGAACCCATGGAGGTCCAGGATTGAATTGACCGTAAAAGCTGAGGTTCCGCTCAGTGCCGTGATTGAACCCGCCTGCAGCGTGCCGGCGGTGACAGTGGTCGTGCCAGTGTAAGTGTTAGTTCCGGACAGGGTCAAGGTGCCGGTGCCGGTCTTGGTTAGCGCCAGGGTGTCTGAGACGCTGCCGTCCTGCAGCGTGCCGCTAAAGGTCGTGTTGAGCGTGTCGCCGGCCGTCAGTATCGCCGCGGTGCCCGTGTTGGTCACTGTGCCGCCGCCGGCCAGGGAACCGATGGCGTTGGAGAACCCGTTCAGGTTTAAGGTTGCCCCGGTCAGCACCGTAAAATCTGAGCTTGCGCTGAATGCCGATAAAGAGCCCGCCTGCAAGGTCCCGGCGTTTACCTTGGTCACTGCCGTGTAGATATTAGTCCCCGACAAGATCACCGTGCCCGTGTGGGTCGCATCTCCGATGTTGAATACGCTGCTTCCGCTGACTGCGCCCGAGTAGGTCGCCGTAGTGCCGGTCGCGCCGGCCACTGTTCCGCCAAGTGTACCGAGCGAGAGAGTTTTACTCGAGCTGAACGCTGCACCGGTCGTCAGCAACTCGGCATTGTTACTAAGGCTGATCCCAGCGGTTCCAAGATTGCTATCGGACGCCACGCTCACGATACCGCCCGAGATTATTGTCCCTCCGCTGTAGGGATTGGTTCCGCTCAGCGTTAAAGTTCCTCCACCCATCTGGACGAGGCTCCCGCTTCCGCTGATGTTACCGGCAAAGGTTAAAGAGTCCGATCGATCAAAGGCCAGAACTCCATTGTCAACCACGGCCCCAATGATTGATCCCGTGGTGCTGCCGTTGCCAATTTGCAAGGTGCCTCCGCTGATGGTCGTTCCGCCCGCGTAGGTATTGGCGGCCGTCAAGATCACCGTGCCCAGGTTGACCGGATTTTTACAGTCACGTCTCCGGCCCCGATAATCGGTACCCCTATGGTTCCGCTGACCCCGTTACCGGCCTGCAAAATCGTCCCGCTTGCCGCCGTGATCGTTGAACCGTTGCCAGAGGTGATCAGATAACCGTCAGTGACAAATTGTAACCCGCTGATCGTCACGTTGTTCGCCAGGGTCACCGTTCCGGCGGCGCCTTCGAACACCGCAAAGCCCGTTCTCCAGGCTGAGTTGATGCTCCCGTCTGTGACCGTCCAGTTGGTGGTGGCGGTGTCCCAGGTCCCGGTGCCGCCGCCAATAACGCCGTTATTGGGTGGATTGGTCCCATCCCAGAACTCTAAGAGGCCCGCGCCGTTGACCACCAGGTTGACCTGCCCTGTGCCGGCTGTCTGGATGTCAAGTCCGCCGCGGTCTCTCCGCTTGGCACCGTCCCGATCGTCATGGTGTTATCGGTCAGGGTGCCGCCGTAAGTAAATAGCCGGTAGACCCCGGTCCCGAAGCCGCTCAGCCCGGCCACGTTCAATGTTCCCGCCAAGGTCAGGTTGCCGGTCACCGCCACCAGGTCATTGACTCCGCCGCCCGCCACTCCGGGCGTACCCAGTTCAAAGTTGGACACCGACCCGGCACTCAACACCAGCGAACCGACCGAGAGCGTGCCGGCGGCATTGTTGCCGGGGGAGAGCACTCCTCCGCTGAGCACACTCACCGCTGCGTTAATAGTCCCTGCGCCGCCCAAGGTTGCGCCGCTCTCAACCTGGACCGCGGAGTTGGATAATGTGCCCTGAACCGATAACTGGCCGGCGCCAACAGTGGTCGTGCCAGTGTAAGTGTTGGTTCCTGATAAGGTTAAAGTGCCGGTCCCGCTCTTGGTCAGCGCCAGGGTGCCGGTCCCGTTTTGCAAGACGCCGCTGAAGGTCGTTGAGGTGTTATTGCCGCCGGCACTCAGCGTAGCCAACGCTGCGCTGCTATTGGTTACCGTCCCGCTGCCGGCTAAAGAACCGATCGTCTGATTACTCCCTAAGACCAGCGAACCGTTCAAACTCACCGCGCTGTTGCCGGCAATCTGGTTAAGGGCATTGACGTTGACTGTGCCCCCGGTGTTGATGGTCAGGTCGCCCGTCACCGCTGTCACATTGGCGCTTTTATTGAGGTTCAGGGTCACCCCGGTTCCGACCGTGGTGGTGCCCGCGTAGGTGTTGGCAGCCGTGCCGCTCAAAGTCACTACAGCGGTCTTGCCCGGTGCGGCCTCAAAATCCAGGCCGTTGCCGTTACTGATTACCCCGCTTAAAGCCAGTTGGCCTCCGGTGTTGAGCCCTCCGGTAATGATCCGCGCGGCCCCGCCCAGGTCGACCGCGCCCCCAAAGCTCAGCGTCTGGCCGGCCGCCACGTCGAAGGAAAAGTTGCTCTGTACCACTAATCCGTTGGCCAGCGTGGCTCCGGCCCCGTTGTCGCCGATATTGCCGCCGCTGAGTGTCAAGGTCCCCGTACCCAGTGCGCTGTCATTACCCACCCGTAACATGCCTGCCGCAGCGCTGGTGCCCCCCGTGTAGGCGTTGATTCCGGTCAGGATCAAGGTACCGGTCCCGGTCTTGGTCAGCGCCAGGGTGCCCGGTCCGGTGCCGTCCTGCAGCACACCGCTAAAGGTCGTGGAGGCGTTGTTGCCTCCCGCAGTCAGTGTCGCTGCCAACCCGGTGTCGCTCACCGTTCCGTTGCCGGCCAGTGAACCGATCGTGTTGGAGTTGCCGCCTAAGTTCAAGCTCCCGTTGACCGTAAATGCAGAGTTCGAGCTCAAGCCCGTCGTCGAACCCGCCTGCAGGGTGCCTCCGGCGTTTACCGTAGTCACCCCGCTGTAGCTGTTATTGCCCGACAGGGTCAAGGTGCCGGTGCCGGCCTTGGTCAGCGCCAGGGTGTCTGGGACGCTGCCGTCCTGCAGTGTGCCGCTAAAAGTCGTAGAGGTGTTGTTGCCTCCCGCGGTTAGTGTCGCTGCGGCGCCCGTGTTGGTCACTGTGCCACCGCCGGCCAGGGAACCGATTGTGCTGGTGTTACCGTTGAGGTTTAAGGTCGCCCCAGTCAGCATCGTAAAATCAGAGCTTGCGCTGAATGCTGATAGAGAGCCCGCCTGCAGTGTACCTGCGCTCACCGTCGTTGCACCTGAGTAGGTGTTGTTTCCCGACAAGATCACCGTGCCGGTGCCGGTTTTGGTCACGTCCCCAGCTCCGACAATACCTACCCCAATGTTTGCGCTTACCCCGGGATCGGCCTCCAGAATCGTCCCGCTTTCGGCCGTAATCGTCGAACCGTTTGCAGTCGTGATCAGGTAGCCAGTGGTCACAAACTGCAGCCCGGCCACCGTTACGCTCTCTCCAAGAGTCACCGTCCCAGCGGTGCCTTTGAACACAGCGGTGCCTTTGAACACTGCGGTGCCTTGTTTCCACGCTGAGTTGCTGCTCCCGTCTGCGACTGTCCAATTCGTATTAGTGGTGTTCCAGGTCCCGTTGCCGCCCCCAACGGTGCCGTTGTTGGGTGCATCACTCCCATCCCAGTACTCTAAGAGGGCCGCGCCGTTTACCACCAGGTTGACTTGGTTTGCGACAATTTGGATGCTCAAGGCGCTTCGGGTCACTCCGCTGGGTATGTTACCAATTGTCAGGGTGCTACCGGTCTCGGTCCCGTAATTAAAAAGCTGATAGACCCCGGTCCTAAAGCTACCCAGGTCGGTGATGTTGAGTGTCCCGGCCAAGGTCAGGTTGCCATTGACATGCACCAGGTCATTGGATGTGCCGCCCACCACTCCGGCCGGACCCAGCTCAAAGTTGGAAAAAGATCCAGCGTTTAACACCAGCGAACCGACCGTCAGGGTGCCGGCCGCATTGTTGCCCGGAGACAAGTTCCCTGCGCTGAGCACGGTCACCGCTCCGTTAATAGTGCCTGCGCCGCCCAACGTGGCGCCGTTCTCAACTTGGACGGCAGAATTGGTTAAAGTGCCCCGAACCGATAACACGCCGCCTTGCACATCTGTCAGGCCGCCATAGCTGTTGTTAACATTGGTCAAGACCAGCGTCCCAGTACCGCTCTTGGTCAATGGACCCGCGCCGCTGATCGCTCCGCTCAAGGTCGAGATGGTGGATAGATCGGTCAAGAACGTGCCACCTCCTGGACTGAGCGTAACAGTTTTGCTTGAAGTGATGGACCCGGTCGTTTCGAGCGTCCCACCGTTAAACGTTAACGCCCCGCTGCCGGGTTGCTGTCGTTGCCTACCGCCAGGACGCCCGAGTTGAAGTTTGTGCCACCGCTGTAAAGGTTGGTACCGGTCAGGGTCAGTGTCCCGGTGCCGCTCTTGGTCAATGGACCCGCGCCGCTGATCGTTCCGTTCAAGCTCGAGGTGGTGCCTAGATCGGTCAAGAACGTGCCACCCCCTGTGAGCGCAACAGTTTTGCTTGAAGTGATGGAGCCAGTAGTTTCGAGCGTCCCACCGTTAAAGGTCAACGTCCCGGTGCCCAAGTTGTTATCGTTGCTTACCGCCAGGATCCCAACGTTGAAGTTTGTGCCACCGCTGTAGGTGTTGGTACCGGCCAGAGTGAAGGTGCCCGTGCCGGTCTTGGTCAGCGCCAGGGTGCCCGGTCCGGTGCCGTCCTGCAGCACACCGCTAAAGATCGTGGAGGCGTTGTTGCCTCCCGCAGTCAGTGTCGCTGCCAACCCGGTGTCGCTCACCGTTCCGTTGCCGGCCAGTGAACCGATCGTATTGGAGTTGCCGCCTAAGTTCAAGCTCCCGTTGACCGTAAATGCAGAGCTTGAGCTCAAGCCCGTCGTTGAACCCGCCTGCAGGGTGCCTCCGGCGTTTACCGTAGTCACCCCGCTGTAGCTGTTATTGCCCGACAGGGTCAAGGTGCCGGTGCCGGCCTTGGTCAGCGCCAGGGTACCGGCCCCGTTTTGCAGCACTCCGCTAAAAGCCGTCGTCGCGCCATCAACCCCGACCGTCAGGGTCGCCGCTGTTCCGGTGGTCACCGTACCGCTGCCGGCCAGTGAACCGACGGTGTTGGAAAAGCCTGCCAGGTTCAATATTCCATTAACCGCAAAGTCAGAATTTGCGCTGAACCCCGTCGTGGAGCCTGCCTGCAGGGTGCCGACGCTCACCGTCGTTGCACCGGCATAATTGTTATTCCCGCTCAGGATCGCGGTCCCGCCGCCGACTTTGGATAAGGCAAGCGTCGCCCCGGCAAAGTCGTTGAGAATGTTTGCGGCCAAGGTTGTGGTATCGCTAGCGATGTTATTGAAATTTATCTGGGAATTGCCTTCCAGAAGCATGTTCCCGGTGAAGGACAACGTGCCGGATGCGTTGGCGGCACCACTCGTCCCGGTGATGCTGCCGAAATTAATAATTCCTGTTCCACCGTGGAAGGTCTCACCGTCGAGACTTCCACCGAGATAAATCTTTTGGGCGCCGTTTATGATGAGCGTTCCATTGTTCACCAGCGAAAGCGTGCCTACTGACCCGGTACCGAGGAAATTACGTCCAATAACCACGTCATGCGAAATGCTCACACTTAAACCGGCTCCCGTGATCGTAAGGCTGCCGTTACTGGTTCCCCCTACGTAAAGAGCGGTGCCTGTGGGACCCTGCACTGTCGGATCGAAATTTATACTGCCGCCATTTTGGACTATTGCCGATGCAGTATTGGTGCTGTCTGCCGCAACACCTATCTGGAGTAAACTTGCGACTCCGGTGATGTTAACTTTCGCGAATGCACCGCTCACGTTCAGCGAGGCATTCCCGCCGCTCGCGTATAAATTTATGAAACCGCCAGCGTTATAAATCCCGTGGTTCAAGATGCTCAGGGCGCCCGTACCGCCGTTTCCAATCAACGTAGCCCCCGATGTTGTCACCGTCGGTGTAGATGTCCCTGCTCCATCGACGGTAACGGTACCCGTCCCTGCCGTTCCATTCGTCACACCGACTTGCAACGAGCCAAGATTCATCGTGGCACCGGTCGACACGTTTACTATCCCACTTCCTCCGTTGCCTACGTACATCGTATACTATTCGATGACGTAAAAACTCCGCCATTCAATACGGTCAGGGTGCCCGTTGTAGCAGTACCGTTTCCAATATAGGTGGTCCCTGATACTGTCAGCTTCGTCGGTGTAGATTGCCCTGCACCATCAACGGTGACAGCGCCCGTCCCTGCGGTAATGACGGAGGCTGTATTAGCGTAGGGTGACCCGAGCGTTAAGTCGCCACCAACAGTCATCAGTGCATTGCTCGCCACGGTTATTATTCCAATTCCTCCCCAGCCTACATTGAAGGTTTCAGCAGATGTGACGGCTGTACCGGTCCCAGTGACGATAAGTACGCCGGTATTCCTGGCAACTCTGGTAACACCTAGATAAGAAGGAGCGTTAAGAGTGTTAGTCATAGTCAACGTTGCGCCACCCGATACTGTTAAGGTGTCGGAAGTCAAAGGCTGACCAGCAGTTATGAAGCTGTCGCCCTCTTGAAATTGGTTGACCGTGATGTTGTTAGATCCGTTTAGCGTTACGTTCGCGTTGTTCCCAATGAACGCGTATACGGTCGTGGAGTTGGGTACACCACCGGTTGACCAACTGGTGGGCGTTATCCACAAACCGTTTGTCGCGTTCGGGATATTCCAATTGTCATAAAAATTCTGAGCGAGACCCGGCGACGGTTGGACAAAACCAAAGATCGTTACTAACAGCAGATGCCAGGGGAAACGTGGCGGACGATCGGCGTATCGGCGTATCGGGATGGGGTAGCCGTGTGGACGGATGGGGTGTCGCGGCATTTCACGCCTAACCAGGTCGAGAACGGCGTTGAAGAACGATTCTAGAGGTCCCCGCACGCCGACACGTTTCCCCAGCGGCTGCCCTCGCCCGGCGAAAATCGGTGTCGCATCGGATGCCATTCCAGATTTCATTGAAAAAGTGGCTCCAATAATAATTATCTAAACTATCAGAACCGTGGCACGCCATCCTTTGGCGAAGTTGGATCGCAGGTTGTCCAGGCGTTAACCTGGAAATGTCGCGAGCCAAAGCACTTGCGACTTTTCCGGGCTTCAGGATCGCCAAAGGCATTGAATGTCTGGGGCGCAACTCGCCCCCGGGAAACGGGACATTGCGGCGCACGCTTCCGTGAGCGAATTGGTGTCCAATCGAGTGTTAGCGTATTTTTAATTTTTATAGAAGTTATTGAAAGTTTAGCCAATATTAACTGGCGTTTCCAATACTCTTGGCGAATCGTTACGGTTGCCTCCTGGTATGGAGGAGGGGGGAAACGGATCGGGGTGTCGGGGTGTCGGCGTTGGGAGAGAAGTGTTGGCGGTCCTGACAGGTCGAGTCAGGCGGGACCGGCGTGTCGGCGAGTGTAAGCGAGGCGTCCCCGCCTTGCCTCCGCGTAAGTAAAGCGTCTTCGCTTTACCTTCGGACTTAAGCTAAGCCTCCCACTTTGCCTCTCCCTTTGAGAACCGGGCAAACCGAGACGGTTTGCTTACCCAGTAAGCGAGGCGTCTCGCCTTGCCTCTTTGTAATGCATATCAGTCCAAGGCACGAAACGGCTCGGAAGTACCGGACTGGAATTCAGAAGATGCCTCCGATCCTTCAAAACGTGTTGGCGGGTCGGGGTGTCGGCGTTGACGTCTCACTCCTAAAGAGCTCCAGAAGGACGATGAAGAAGATTTTTAGAAATCCCCCCCGCCGACCCACCGATACACCGACCCGCCGATACGTCTCTCCCCCGCCGACCCGCCGATACGTCTCCCGGTGAGCGGCATCCGGATTAAAAAGAAATTTTGAGATTATGACTAGTAAGACTTACTGGTCATTCCATGACCGTTACCGTCACTGAGTTTAAAGCCAAATGCCTCAACCTCATCGATCAGGTTCACAAATACGGAGAACCCGTCATCATTACAAAGCATGGGAAGGTAATCGCCAAACTCGTCGCAGAGCATCCGATCAAGCCAATTGACGAAGTCCGTAAGAAGCTCGCGGGGTCTCTCAAGTCGTATCTGGACCCCTTCGGACCTGCGATACCAGAGCAAGAGGTCGAGGCGTTCCAATGATCGCGCCGCTGTTAGACACTCACATATAGATTTGGTACGTCGCCGATCCGTCAAACTTGGAACGCGCAGAAGTCCCGGCAGTTTGGCGCTCAACAGCCTGCGGCGACGTTGGAAAAACCGACAAACAAGTTGACAAGATTCACCGCCGCGCTGCTCGTCACGCTTAATAAGCCGATTCCTCCGAAGCCTACGTTCAACGAATTGCTCGTGAAGCTTGTACCGGATCCATCGACGGAAAGTGTTCCACTGTTCGCGATAGAATTGTCAAAGGTACCCACTGTGCTGCTGTTTATCGTGGTGAGCTTTGCGCCGGCCGACAGTGTTAAGTTTCCGGAGTTGAAAGTGCTGGAATTGTCGCCAACGTTGAGGGTGTTAATCGTCAGATTATTGGTACGTATCGGATCGTAAGAGACTGGCGTGTTGGCGAGTGTAAGCAAGGCGTCCCGCCTTGCCTCTTTGTCTGAGGATAAGCAGAGGGACAGGATAAGCAGAGGGACAGGTCAAAAAACGCGGTATTTAGTTTCAGAGCGAATTGACGTCGAGTCATACCGATGGTACTACTGACCGATGAGCGTTGCAAAAGTCGCAATCTCCATGGATGACCGGTTGCTTCGGCGACTGGACAATCTTGTCGCGCGCGAGGTCTTTCGCAGTCGCAGCGAAGCAATTCAAAAGGCGGTCGCCGAGAAACTCGCCCGCCTGGATCGTAGCCGTCTGGCACGCGAGTGCGCGAAGCTCCTACCGGCTGAAGAGCAAGAGATGGCTGAGGACGGCATGGCGAACGACTCCTCGGAATGGCCAGAATACTGAGGGGCGATGTCGTCTGGGCTGAGCTCGACCCAACACAAGGCCATGAGCAATCCGGTCGTCGTCCAGTCCTGGTGCTTAGCGAGGATGTTTTTAACGAGCGTTCGGGGACCGTAATTGCCTGCGCACTTACAAGCCAGGAACCACGAGCCGGGTTTCCTCTGACGCTCGAAGTCAGCGTAGCGAAACTTCCGAAACGTTCGTGGGTAAAGATCAGCCAGATCAGAACACTTTCAGTAAAGCGCCTTGGGAAGAAACTCGGACGCATTTCTGTGGACGAACTGGAGCAAGTCATCGAGGGACTCAACGAGATTCTCGGCCAGTAGTGGTAAACGTATCGGCGTGTCGGTTGCTGGAGAGACGTGTGGAAGGGTGGGGCGTGACGGCGTCTTACTCCTGAAGACGTCCAGAAGAAAAAAAGAAGAGGATTTGAACGGAAGGAAACAAAGAAAACAAAGGTAAGGGTAAGCAGTTGTCACTACGGAGGGGTCAGCCGTGGATGGCGTGAAATAGGGCGCATTTAACGCGGGATAAGCAGAGGGACAGGTCAAATGACGCGGTACTGATCATAAAACGCGGTACTGGCGTTAAATATTCGACGTTCGGCGCGTTTGCCGGCCGCGGATTGGCCAGGCATACCGATCGATGATTTTGAAGTATGGAAGAAGAGAGAGGAAGTGAACAGAAGGAAGCAAAGGAAACAAAGGTATGGTAAACGTTTCGGTGATAGAAAAGGGGCAGAGGGACAGGTAGGCGTATCGGCAAAGACATCGAGGAATGAGCACGACGAGGGCGAAGGACGATAAAGAGGGCAGCCGAAAGTAGCCAACTTCGGCTAAAACCAATTCCCAGCGTAGCGCGCCTCCCAAATCGTCCTCGGAAGTTACGTATCGGATCGTAAGAGCGACGCGGGACCGGCGTGTCGGCGCGTGTAAGCGAGGCGTCCCGCCTTGCTTCTTTGTCTTGTCTGTCTTGTCTTATCTTATTGTCAATGAGGCCAGGTTAAGAACCGGCTTTCTAGTATTCTGCAATTCCTGACTCCTGAATTCTGCCCCGGGGGTTCTTTGGGCTTTAAAGTTCGAACGCCATGATGCTTGGCAGACTTGCGGGCTCTAATGTGCGGATGAGGGTGTATCCTATGCCGGCGAGTCCGCGGAACAGGTTGGGCTGAAAGCAGTAGTTTTGACCCACGTGCGGACCGAACCGATAATAAGTGGTCTTCAAAGCTCTCCGCACGGTCTGATCCATTGTTGTCCTGGCCTTTTCCAAAAGATCTTTCCTTTCGAGAACTTTTGCCGCGTAGATCAGAGTTTCCGCCACGCCTGCGCTCCCGCAGCACCAGTGGTCGAGTCCGAGGAGACTCGGGAGAAAAGGCAGATTGGTCTCTATTTCCGCGAGGAGGGCGTTGTCACGCCAAAGATCCCAGATCCCGATTCTCGATACTAACATGCCGGTCAGTCCGCTGCACCATGCTCGCATCGCCAGATTGCTGTCTTTCACGGTGGACGGCCAATTATGTTCGGCCTCGTTGAAGTGGCCCCGGTCAAAATCTATCCCTCTCTGTGCAAGCAATTGCCCGCGGTCATCCCGGAAAATATCGGCTGCGACCGCCGCGGCCCATGAGATCCCGGCTGCACCGTGAGCAAATCCAAGAGAAGAGTCTCCGTTTGGGCGTCTCCAGCCTTCGTTGGGATGGAAACTCTCAATGAGTTTTTGCAAACAGGCGGCACCGAGGCGTTCATGGCGATTATCTGGACGCAACCCGTGCAGCCTGGCGATCGCCACGAGCAATCCTGCAATGCCGTAAAGCAGATCGGGTTCCGTCTCGATTCGAATCCGCTCTTCCGTTAGCTGGCAGGAGAGTCTTTCGGAAAGGTCGATCCAGGATCGGTCCTCGAGTATCGCTGCCAGAAGCAGACTCCCGTATATCAAGGACCCGATCCCGTTGCCGATGCCGAGCGGAGCAGAGTCAAACTGTTCCAGCTTGGTGCGAAAACGTTCCAAGAGTGGTGTGATCTTTGCCCGGTGCAAGAACCGATCGGCCGCCGCCAAAAAAATCAAGATCCCGAGGTCTCCGGAATAAAGTCCGATTCGTTCGATGAGCGGCGGGGTAGCTTCGACGAATGACGGCGGAGACCAGAGCGTTGACGCGAACGTGGGCTCAACCATCGTGAGTATCAGGTCAGCGTATTCCTGAACGATATGGCGCATCTCACTTTGCGGTACAGGAGTCGTGAGAATCAGCGGTCTTCGAACCAACGATTGGCGAATGACCTCTCGATGATGTTGAAGCGTTCCGTTGCTCATGTGATGGATGCGCCGTTCGACCGTCTCGAGAGGCGATTCCCATAAGAATTTCGCAACGCAATTTTGGGAATCGATGGTGAGCGCATCCGAATCCGTCGGAATGTAAAAACGCGGAATATCCAGTTGCAGCAGCGCGCTTGCTTCGAAATCAAGTACCTGTTGGAGTTGTTTCGACAAATAATTGGCTTTCAACGCCGGTCGATAGAGCTGCTCGAAAACGATCGATCTGCGAACCCCGGATTCGAGGTTTGCTGGGCTTAGTGATTGCTTCAATAAGCGGCCGTAGAGTTGGGTTGATCGAAAGACGAGTCTAGACTTTGTTCTGGCAAAGGTTTGAACAAGCGCCAGGAATGATTCCCTTTTCTCGAGGATGAAATTGTGGAGCTCGGTGAAACCCGACTCGATTTCAAAACAGAAATCGGCGGAGTTTTGTACGGTTCCATCGAACAAAACTTCGTTCCTGGCTCGATAGGGTCGGGTCGAGCGGAGAAGAGGTTTCATGGCGTCGGTATTCGGCCTGACCCATTCGTTGACCGAAATCGGCGGCAGATCTTCGTTCCGGCATCCAAGACCGCTGAGATCGCAGACTGGATGGGAGGAGGAGAATTGCCAGAACGGCAGAAATGCAATGTCGATCACCGACCCTTTCCATTGATACGCAGGATGGTCTCCCGGGAAAGTTTTGCCGATCTGATCGAATGTTCGTACTTCGGGCTGAAAAAATGCCTCCAAGTCGATCAGCACGGGTTCGCTCCCGCACGCAATCAGATTTTCAAAGAGGAGATCTTTCGCGTTTAGCAACTGCGCCAGGCAAAGGAGAGCGCCGGATCTTTTATAATATTCCCTGACCTCTTCCAGGGAGTCGCACGGTTTTTGAGCAATCCACTCGGCCCATCCATAACCATCGCGGTCAATGGAGCGAGGAAATCGGAACAAAGCTGGAAATTTCTCTGCTTCGAGCCATCGGTTGATATTTGGAAGCAAAGCCTCAAGAGACATGTCTTTTGGCTTGTATAAAATTTTCGTCGAACCAAATTCCGCAAGGATCGCCTGAGAACCTCCGGCATGGCGGTCTGAGAGACCTAGCTGGACTGAACTCAAACGGGTCTCCGGCGGGATCGCGAACACGGAAGACAAGAGCGCCCGATCGTTCTCCAAACGTTTGAGAAATGCTTGCGTCGTTTCGATCCAACTCAAAGCCAGCGTCCCGATTAGCCGGGTCAGCGCTGGATATTTCAAAAATAGATCAGCGCATTCTGAACGGCGTTGAATCTCGACAAAATCAGCATAGGAATAACCTCGGGTGCGATAATCGCAAAAAATCGTGTAGGTCGATTCGGCCGCAATTTGGCAGATTTCGGAGTGGAGGAAGTTAGCGAATTTGGTTGTGACGGCTGGGGACACCGGTTCGCGAAAATCGACCTTCCTGCGAGCATATGCAGTGATCGGCGCCCAAAGGGCCGCGAAGGGTTGATCGCAGTCGATTGATATTTCATCGCCCGAATCAAAGGCCTCACGCAATATAGCGAACCACCTCGGTGCGGTTCGTTCGCGGCAATCTTTCGAGCGTCGCGTTCGTTGAAGAGCTTGAGTCTCGTCAAGATTTAGCGACGCCATGCGCTTTGAAAACACGTTTTCGCCAGAGGTGGCCAAAACGTCCTTCCAAGCAAAAAAGTCAGAGTCGGAACCGTCGAATAATTCGGCGTCATCTGAGCGGTTCAGCCGCTCGTGGAGATAGTCCGCATTGGAAAATGAGTAGATCATGCGAGGGTTGGGGGCGTAGGCGATGCGTCCTCGCTTTGCTGGGTTCTCAAGAGGCGAAGCGGGGATGCTTCGCATACACGCTCGGCCGTCCGGCGCAGGTTGGGATGCGCTCCCGCGCGTCCGGCGCTGCATGTCTCGACGCTTCGTTCTGCTGCTTCTGCATACGCGCTGCTGTGCTTTCCGGAGCTGGGGTTCTTTTCAATAGGCTTCCACCTTTGCCAAGTTCGCAATTTTTTTAGACGAGCGACGCCGGATCGCGCGGGAGCGCGACCCTACCATCGCGTCGGCATCGCTTAATTCAAATCGTCAAATCCACGGGCCTCTTCGCCGAAACGCTGTCCGGACAGTTCTGTTGAAAGTAGACTAAGCGACCTCCCTTTGCAAAATCCTGAGGAGGCAAGGCGGGACGGCTTTGGCTACATAATAAAAGCCGCCACTTTGTGAAAAGTGGCGGCATTCGTTTGAGGAGTTTTTGGTGCGATTACGAAAGCACGTTGACGGTGGCTTTGATCAGGGCGTTGCAGCTGTTGTTGTCGAACAGGCCGCCAGAAACTTCTTCAAGTTGCTCGTCGCTGATCACTTCGGGATTCTGTGTTTTGTCGCTCATGGTAGGTAGAGTTGAGTGAATGTTGTTGGAGTGGAGGTGCGTTGTCGAATCAGGACAACACGTTGACGGTGGCTTTGATCAGGGCGTTGCAGCTGTTGTTGTCGAACAGGCCGCCAGAAACTTCTTCAAGTTGCTCGTCGCTGATCACTTCGGGATTCTGTGTTTTGTTGCTCATGGTAGGTAAGAGTTGAGGTGATGGTTGTTGGGTTTGGAGGTGCGTTGCCGTATTATGACAACACGTTGACGGTGGCTTTGATCAGCGCGTTGCAGCTGTTGTTGTCGAACAGGCCGCCAGAAACTTCTTCAAGTTGCTCGTCGCTGATGATTTCGGGATTCTGAATTTCGTTGCTCATATTGTTAGTATCGGTTGAATTATGTTTGTTAGTCTTTGATTCGACAGTTTCCTTATTACCCGTCAGGAGTATTCTCGTTTCAGATCAGTCCAGCCCTTGAGATCAGGGAACTGTCCCTTCCTGCATCCAGGAATCCTCCCGCCATTTTTTCGAGTTCGGCGTCGTTAAGGTCGCCGGTCTCGAACGGCAGTTGCATCGGGAGAACAATGAACATTTTGTCATCGGTATCCTCGAGAACCACCACGTCCATGTCTTCGGGTAATTTCGTGCCAAGCGCCCGCTCGACTGCCAACTTTGGGTTGGCCACAAGTGACTCGCGGAAGAACACATCTTTTAACACGGTTCTTACGAGGGCCTCTCGGACGTCTTTTCGGGAAACTATAATATCGTTTGACATTTTATTGTGCCGGTTCACCCGGCTGTGGATGCTTATTTGCGCATCTGCACCCGTATTAAGCAGGTGACGTGCCAGCGGAGGCGCGCGATTTGCAACTAGTTGATTTACAGCAAGATATGAATACTGCCGTGAAATGAACGGCTTCCGACGTGCCGTATCCGCTGCCAGATCCGTCCTTGTGGATCCCAGGAACGGGACAGCTGATCTCGAATTCGAGAGGAGATTTAGAGAAGAAAGAGGTAACCACAGATTGCATAGCGCCGCTTAGCCGCCACGGCGAATAGTAGCACGGGCTTCCAGCCTATATTTCTTGCTCGCGTTGTGAGGGGCCTTTGAAGCTTTGAAGCAGCGCGGAAATCGTTGACGCGTTGATGATCTTGGAGCCCATCCGCAGTGAACGCCGACACAGGCTGGAAGCCTATGCTACATTGCTCTCCGGACAGGTGGGGCCAGGGAGCGAAAGCGCTCTGCAAGCATGCCCCGCGTGCGCACTGCGAGCGAGCCACGGCGAATAGCAGCCAGGCTTCCAGCCCGTATTTTGCTCGCGTTGTGAGGGGCCTTTGAAGCTTTGAAGCAGCGCGGAAATCGTTGACGCGTTGACGATCTTGGGGCCCATCCGCAGTGAACGCCGACACAGGCTGGAAGCCTATGCTACATTGCTCTCCGGACAGGTGGGGCCAGGGAGCGAAAGCGCTCTGCAAGCATGTCCGCGTACCCACAGTGACGAGCCCCGGCGCAAAGTAGCATAGGCTTCCAGCTCTGTATTTTTCTCGCGTTGTGAGGGGCCTTTGAAGCAGCGCGGAAATCGTTGACGCGTTGACGATCTTGGAGCCCATCCGCAGTGAACGCCGACACAGGCTGGAAGCCTATGCTACATTGCTCTCCGGACAGGTGGGGCCAGGGAGCGAAAGCGCTCTGCAAGCATGTCCGCGTACCCACAGTGACGAGCCACGGCGCAAAGTAGCATAGGCTTCCAGCCTGTATTTTGCTCGCGTTGTGCGGGGTGTCAACGGTCGTTCGGAGTTCAGAATTGACCCACTTTCACTGAAGCCGTGCGGCGTTGACGCCTGGGCCCAACTGTCCCGAGAGTAATGTTGCATAGGCTGATATCAGCCTATTGTTGCCCCGGTCACAGCCAAACTCCTTGGCTTCAGTCCTCTGCGTAATCCGGGATTGGCCTCTGATCTTCGGATATTGCGTTCATGCGAGCTGCCGCTTGGCGAGTTCGGCGAACGGTCCGGGCTGGTTCATCAACTCCGCATACGAACCCGACTGGACCATTTCTCCATTCATCAAAACATAAATCTTGTCTGCATTAATGATGGTGCTCAATCGGTGCGCTATAACGATTCGGGTCGATTGCATGGCGTCCAGGCTGTCGGTTACCGTACGCTGGGTTTCGTTGTCGAGCGCGCTCGTGGCCTCATCGAAAAATATGATTCTTGGCTTGTTGACTAAAGCGCGAGCGACCATAAGTCGCTGACGTTGGCCTCCTGAAAATGTGCCGCCTCCCTCAGAAACTACGGTATTCATCCCCATAGGCATATTTTTGATGTCGCGATCAAGTCCCGACATTCGGGCCGCTTCCCAGGCGTCGTTGAGCGAAAGCTGATGTGATCCAATAATATTTCGGTAGATATCCGTTGGCATGAGCTTGCTGGACTGGAGGACGACGCCGGTCTGCTGGCGCACTTCCCGCAGATCAAGAGAATTCAGATCCTGATTATCATAGAGAATGGCGCCGGATTCTGGCTTTTCAAATCCGAGCAGCAGCCGCAAAAGGGTCGACTTTCCGGATCCAGAGCCACCGACCAACGCTACGAATTCGCCGGGACGAATATGCAGAGAGACATCTCGGAGAATTGGCGGACCGTCCGCGGCGTAGCGAAATGTCAGGTGGGAGACTTCGATCTCGCCTGTGAGCTCGCCGGGATTTGATTTGGCCTCATCGATTTCGGGAGAGGATTCGATGATTGGTACGAGCCGTTCGAAGAGCGGCACGATAATCATGAGTTCGAGCGACGCGGCAGCCAGCGAAAGAAACGATGAGAGGATAAGCGTGAAAGTGGTATTGAAAGCGATAAATTCACCGGTCGACATCTTGAAAACGTCCCCATTTTTGGAAGCTTGATCGCGGAACCAGGCGTACGTCCCGAAAATAATTGCCGAACAGAGCACAGGGAAGATTTGATTGAATACGTGGGCTGCGTTCGCCAGCCTGCCTGCCGTAAAGGCGGTACGTTTCTGTTCTGAGAATTTGCGCGCCCATTCGCGGAAGGCTCGATCTTCGGAGCCCGAGACGCGAAGCTTGTTCACGCCATTAATCAACTGGAGAACGAGACCGGAAATGGAGCCTCGAATGTAGAAAAGCTTTCGCTGATGCTTCACCTGCAAGAGATTCAGGACGGTGGGAAAAATGACGGATAGTAAAACAAGGCCGACGGCGACGAAGGCCATCTGGGTGTTATAAGAGAAGAGGAAGGCAATCATGATCACCGCGCTGATACTTCCAACAATTGCTTGAGTGCCTGCTTGTGATACCGCTTGACGAATCTGATCAACTCCTAGTGCGCGGTCCGCAAGATCCCCCGCGGCGTAATCTCGGAAAAATGTGGAAGGCAAGGAGAGTAGCCGATCCCAAACGCCTGCTTGCACAAGGTAGTCCATTTTGCCGGCCATTCGAAGTACCGACATCGCTCGCACAAGTTCGAATGCAAAAGTCCCGAAGGCGGCTGCGATTAATCCCACTGTAAATTGGAGCAATTGAACGCGATCGGCGGCTGGGATAATCGAGTCAAAGATCTGACCGCTGAAATAGGGGGTGACCATCCCGAGCAGCCCAAGCAAAATGCCCATCCCAAGGATGGTCCACATATCGAGCTTACTTTCGCGGACGCCAAATTTTATGAGATCCCAGGCCCCAAGTTTTTTTTCCGCAAACGGCGTATAAAGTGAGACGGCGAAGGGACAAAGACTCGCTGCTACGTTCGCGTCGATGGGGATGTGCCGGTTTGTTTCGGGATCAACGAGCTCATAACTAGTCGCTTTGTTCTTCAAAATTGCGACCGGAGCAAGACCTTGTTCCAGATAAGCGAGCAGAGGTCCGTGATCTGTTTCCCACCAGTTATCTCGTAAAGCAACGGAACGGAAACGGAAGCGCGACGCCTTGGCGATCGCGGGCAGACGCTGCTTAAGACGGCGCAAATCCGGCGGCGCGACAATCCGAATTCCAGAGGCTTCGCCAATCAGCCTGCATACAGCAAGGGTCGGGTCGCCAAGGTCATCGTCGAGAGCAACGGCGCCGTTCCTGCCGCTGGCTGACTCATCCAAAACGGACGCGATTTCTCTTAGAGCGATTTCTTTAGACCGTTGACCGAAAGACTCTCTGAGCCGGATTCGATTGAACTCGTCGACCATGCGCAGTTTCTTGTTGATGAACTCGCACTGACAAAGCACCTCGTGAAAAAGATCGATGCCGCGCCAGAAAGTTGCCTGGGCAATGATCAGGGGCGTCGAAAACGAATGAAGCGTACAGTCATCATAAGCTTCGATCCAGGTATCGGTTGAGATTGGAAGGATCGAGGCGCCCTCGCCGGTTACAGAAACGGCCTCCATTCCAATGTAAAGCGCTTCGCCTTTCATCACCTGAATCCATACTATTCCTTTTCTGGCGCGGGCAATGTTTCCGCGGGGAAGCATTAATTCTTTACCGCCGCTCAATGTTTCATCGGTTTTCGGGCGCGGGCGAACGTCCCGGACGACGCTGGTGGAAAGTGTCTGTAACCAGCCGTTGACGAGTTCGCCCACGGCGAGAGCGTATTCGCGATCTCGCGCCAGTGCGCGCAGTCTGTCCCGCGAGATTTTGTAGGTCCGCGTGGCATCAGAGCTGGTTGCCAAAAACCCGGAAGATTGCCCGTAAAGACCGAAATCCATTCCGACGATAATCGAACCCGGATTGAAAGTGGCAAAATGAGTTCTTGGACCGACGGGTTCATCTTCCATGGTCTGGACAACGAATAGCTCGATTTGGCCGGATGCGATGAACCACAGGTATTCGGGGTCGCCGATCAGGAAGGCTTCATTTGTCCGAAGCGTCTTCTCTTCGCCTATCGTCGGAAATATCGCTGCCAAGGCCGCGTTCGATGTCAGGAGAGCCATAGCCTAAGTTCTGAAATAGAATCCACGGATTTCACAGTTTGGAAGAGAAGGGCAGCGGTTCTTTCTTCGGCATTTGGATTAATGCTTTATCAACCGTGAATAGGGTCCGCCGGCGTCTTTCAGGGTATCATGCGAGCCGCGTTCAACGACCTTTCCGTATTCGAGGACGATTATTTCATCGCAATCGCGAATAGTGCTCAATCGATGGGCCACGATCAGGCATGAGCAGCCCCGCCGTCGAAGGTTTTGATCGATGACCTTCTCGGTCGATGGATCCAGGGCGCTCGTTGCTTCGTCGAGGATCAGGAAGGTAGGTGAATTTACCAAGGCACGGGCAATTTCAAGTCGTTGTCTTTGACCGCCAGAAAAGTTAGTTCCTCCCTCGGCCACATAACCTTGAACTCCGCCTTTGCGCGATGCGACTACATCTGCGATCGCGGCATCTTTGCAGGCCTGAGTGACGTGCATCTCCGGCACGGTTGCGTCCCACATCGTCAGGTTGTCTCGAACGGTGCCTTCGAACATGAAAATCTCCTGGTCGACCATACCGATAGAATTGTGCAGGAGTCTCGGTGGAACTTTATCTCGAGGGACCCCGTCAAACAGAATTTCTCCGCTCCATTGCTTAAAAAGGCCGGCAACGATTTTGGATGCCGTGGACTTACCGCTGCCGCTGCCGCCGACCAGTGCAATCCTTTGTCCTGGCTTGACGGTGAAGCTCAGATTGTCGATTAACGGCGGGCCGAGTGGATTGAAACCGAAGCTGACATTTCTGAGCTCTACGTGACCGCTCAACTTTATGACGTTATCGAACGATGGATCGAACGTACGCCCCTCTCGGTAGGCTGGATCGTTTTCGTAACGGAGAACATCATCCAGTCGATTCAGGTCGGCGCCGGTCTCTTGGAGAGCATTTCCGAATGTCACGAACGTCGTGATCGGTCTTGTGAAACTGTCCATGAGAGTTTGAAATGCGACCAGCAGACCGACGGTCATTCGACCATCCATGACGCTCAAACCTCCCAAGCCGAGGATCGCGGTGGAAATCATCGCTTTTGTAAACGGAGGTATAGCAGTCAGGAACTGACCGTAAAACTCCATATCCTGCTGCGATTTTATCGCCTTTGCCTGGTAACCTCCCCAACGGCCAAAAAACTCGTTTTCGCCCCCTGTGGCCTTCAGCGTTTCGATCATTTGCAGGCCGCTCATAGAGGTGCCGACAAGTTTTCCCTTTTCCTGAAGGACCCGGAGACTGGCATCTGTCCGCGGTCGCTGAACAATCTTGGTGACGATGATGTTGATCATCGAAAAAGCGACGCAAGTGATTGTCAACAAGACGTCGTACCTGAGCAAGATCAGGCCAAAAAAGACCAGCGACATCATATCCAGCAGCGTGGTCGCCAATTTTTCAGAGAGTACTTTGGCGACTTTGTCGTTGATCAAGACACGCGAACCGATCTCTCCGGCGAAGCGCTGAGAGAAGAATTCCATCGGCAACTGAATGACATGCATGAAGAATTTTGCGGACGTAGTGAGAGCCAGTTTCGTCTCCAGCCGGAGCAAGAAATGTTGTTGCAACGAGAGCAGGATCGTCATGAGCCCAATGGAAATTGCCATCGCGACCAGCAAGGGGCGTACGACGTCGTTTTGTTCGGCCACTAAAAACTCATCGATAAAAATTTTAGTGAAGGCCGGATTAACCAGGGTGGGCAATACCAGGAGTAAGCCGGCCCCAATCGCGAAGGCGATTCCAATTTCGAATCCATTCAAACGCCGGCGTAAAGAATAAACTATGCTTGGTTTGTGGCCGCCAGCCTGGAATTTATCCGTCGGCCGAAGTATCAGGACGACACCGGTAAAGGAAGCCTCCAATTCTTCGATTGTCACGCGTCGCGGACCGGTGGCCGGGTCATTCAAACAGACCTTCCCTTCGCTTACCCCTTCGAACACCAGGAAGTGATTAAAATTCCAGAACAAGATCGCCGGCGGTTCGAGCTTCAGAAGGGCGTCGATCTCACATCGGATGCCGCGACTCTCAAGACCCATCCGCCGAGCGGCTTTCAAAAGATTGCTGGCCTTGCTACCATCCCGCGTCACGCCGCAGTCGACGCGAAGCTGTTCAAGCGGCATCCAAAGGCCGTAATAGCGCAGCAGAATACCAAGTGAGGCAGCGCCGCATTCAACGGCCTCCATCTGCAGAAGCGTTGGAGTGACTATCCTCTTTGGCATGGCGTTTGGCACGGCGTTTGGCATGGCGTTCAGCGTTCACCTTCGCGTTGGGCGTTGGGTGCAAGGTGTTCGGTGTTTGGTTCCCGAATAGTGTATGTCTCAGGTAAGCGAAGCGTCCTCGCTTTGCTCGGTTTTGAAGAAGTAAAGCGAGGACGCTTGGCTTACTTGAAGAAGCAAAGCGAGGACGCTTGGCTTACTTAAAGAAGCAAAGCGAGGACGCTTCGCTTACTTATAGGATCATTGGATTCCGAGTGTCTCTTTTATCTTTGGAATGACGTATTCGACAGGCCTTTTCCGGTCGACCACAATGGATGCCGTACAGAGCGTTCCGCTGAAAATTCCGATCGGGGGACCTTGAGGCGAAGACCATTTGTAGCCGCTTCGCGTGGCGGGGTTGGGCAAGAGATCCGCAGTTACTTCGATCGGAGAACCTCGCTGGGAAAGTTCCTTGACCAATTGATCATTGCGCAAAACGCGCTGCATACCCTCAGGCGTACTCGGGAAGAGAGACACGCTCTTTACTACCCCCAGCATGAATCCAAATTCTTCAGGCTTAACGGTCGAAGGCGAGATCTGCACTTCCATTCCGACATTGACTTTCTTTCCATCTCCAGCCGGAATAAATAGAACGGCTTGCATAGCAGATTCGTTCGTTTCGATCGTGATAATTCTGTCTTTGGTCGAAACCAGGTTGCCCCGCTCCACAAGCTTTTCCAGGACTCGTCCGCGATAGGGACTTAATACTTTCGTGCTCCATTCCCGCTGAGTCTCATACTCGTGCAATTGCCGCACCGTATCATCGATTTCCTTCTTTCGCGTATTGCGCTTTTCCTGAGTCTCTCGTGCGAGTTTGACTTTTTCGGAAATGATTTCGGTCAATCGAACTTGATTGTCGGAAACCTGATGTTGGACGGAAAAAAGGCTGTCTCTTGCTGAAATGACCGTGGACTGCGTCGTAAGGCCTTTTGCCTGGAGCTCCTGTTCGCTTTTCAAGCGATCGGCTAGCGAGCCCTCTTGCTGTTTGAGATCGCTGATAACTTTGCTGCGAGTTTCATTCTCTTCGGTCAGAGCTTTGAGGGCAGCCGCATTATTCTGCTCCTCTCGCGAGGTAATATCCGCATCTTGAGCTCGCAAATCATCCAGTTTGCGGCGAGCCAACAGAATCTTGAGGTCCAGGCCTGACTGACTAATAATTGCGATCGATTGGCCGGCCTGAATTTCATCGCCCGGCTTCACGGTCAGATCTGTGATTACGCCATCCGAACCGGCAGAGACATCAAAGACTGATCCGCCACGGATTAGAATCCCTTTGCCCGAAACCTTGGCTGGGATAAACCCGATAAATCCCCACAAGATAATGAGCAGCGCTAACACGCTGATGGCGGCCAGCGCGATCCAGGCGATCGGAGAGGTGATGGACATCAGATAGTCCAACTGCTCCGGCGAAGACAATCTTTCGAGCGCGGCTTTTCGAAATATACTTGATGGAGGAGCCTGCTCCTTTTCCGCGGCTTTAGTGGTTTCGGGGGACGCTTGACCTGTGACCTGGCTCATAGTTCCTATCCGAAATTAGGGGGCCCCGCTCCTCATTTGCAACGGGGAGTTTCGTAAATGAAGTACGCGAAATCTTCAGGCTTTCCACCGGCTTGGGAAAGCCCGGGACTCGGTAGGCAACGTCTTTGGAAATGAGGGTGGCTGTTTCGAACCGCAGCTTTGCGATTTCCCCCGCGAGACTAGCCTTGGCCGAGACCGCTGAGGTGGCAGCGGATGTCAACCGCTCCTCGGCCTGAATGGTATCGAGCAATGTGGCGGCTCCCAGACGAAGTCTTTCCCTAAGGTCATTGAGAGACTTCGTGTAGTAGCCGACCGAGAGTTCTGCGTCTGCGATTTGCCCATCAAGCTCCTTGAGCGTGTCAACGCTCACCAGAATGTCCGCAGCGATACTGCGGGAAACGCTTTCCATGCTCAGGATTGACTTATCCAAATCAGCTTGAGCGCTGATGAGAGCACCTTTCTTTGCGTTATTGGCGGGAGGGAAATTCAATCCGACTCCCAGTTCAAATTCCGGCTGCAGACCGTAGCCACTGCCACTATTTGTGGCCGAGTTGTCAATGATGGCAACTCCAACGCCGCCTTTGAGCTTCAGGTCCGGGCGCATGTCTATCTTGGCCTTTTCGGCCAACAGACGTTTGGACTCGATACCTCTCAATGCGGCGGCCCGATCGAACCGTCGAACCATTGCAACATCGGTTAATGTTTCCGAATCGAGCTGGGCAAGCTTGCCCTTAGGGATCGAAGGAAAAGGTTCGTATGCCAGGGGAAGTTTCTTCAACTGGTCTGTCTGAAGGCCAATCGTCGTGGCGAGTTCGGCGCCAGCAGTGAAGACGGCCAACAGAGCATTCGACCGACTTACCAGCGCCTCCGCGCGCTTGGCTTCCGACAGCGAAAGATCCGAGGCCGGAATTGAGTCGGCTCTTACCAGTTCTCTCGAGAGAGAGAGCAGAGCGTCCGAAACGCGGAAGGCACGGTCGCTCAGATAAAATTTTTCGAGCGCAGCAGAGGCTTTCCAGTATGCCTGAACCGTACTCAGGGCTGCTTTGGTCGCTGCGTGACTAAGGCTAAGCAGACTCGCTTCATAGTCTATTCTTGCCGCCATTTCATCGGCGTCGTTGGAGATTCTCCCAAGCTTCGTGAGAGGCAAGGAAACCGAAACTTTCAGATCATGCTTTATCGGCGGCCAGGTTGGTTTGTCATTCTCATCGAGCAGATCCGGCCCGTACTCCACATCTAAGGTCGCTCCGTTTCGAAGCTGCTTGCTGACATCAAAGGATGCGAATAACACGTCGATGCTCTGAGCAATGCTGTTTTGCGCGGCTAACGAGGTGCTCTGGTTGATCAGGCCGGTGATATTGGTCGCTGCGCTGGGATTTGCGGCAAGCGTTTTAAAGACATTGCCTAGCGATTGATTCACGATCTCTTGGACTTGACCCGGCGTCGCCGCCTGGCCATCGGCGGGATTGGTGAAAGTCTTTGCGTACGCGACCACAGCCGACACTTTGGAATCAAAATTCCCGGTGGCCTTTACCAATGAGCCCTTTGCCAATTGCGCGTCCTCAACTGCGAGCCGCACATCGGGATTCTGATAAAGCGCGATGCGAACCGCATCCATCAATGAAAAGAACAGCAATTGTTTCGGATGCACGCGTCGAATCTGCAACGAGTCTTGATATTGCTGGTCGAGAGCCTGCAGCGTTTGAGGTGCAAGAGCGGGCTTTGGAGTGGGTGTTGGCACGGTATCGGGCCCGGTAACAGGAGGAAGAAGGGGTGCAGCCGGGGTCGCGGAAGGCTGAAGCAGGGTGGGGGACTCCGTCGGCGACGCCGCAGACGGCTGCTGACCAGCGGAATCGGTGGGCAAGGCCGGCGAGGGCGCGGCCGGCGTTTTGTTTTCCCGATTGCGGCATGGCCGGTGTCGATGCCGCGGCCGGCGACGTTTCCGTTCCTGGCGTCGGCTGGGCTTCCGGTGTTGCGGTTTAAGATCGGCGGCGAAAACTAGCTAAGGTCAGCAAGGCGCTGACACACCTGCTGAGCAGGGCCCATTTATGAACACGGATTTTCTTTGCGTTTAGACATAACGGGTTGTGGTTGATAGCTTGCCGCGGGAAATGACGCAGGATTTTTTTGGCGAATCCCGCCGCAGGAACAAGGCGAAAATTCGCAAACTGCGGCAGAACGGGCAGACGGGACTGAGAAAGTCGAGAAAACACCACAGAGGCACAGAGGCGAGGAGAGCACGGAGGAAGAGATTTACTTAGTCAGAATCCCCCTCTTCCCTGTTCTCTGCGCCCCGTGGTAAGGACGACTCCTCTTGTGTTCTCCGTTCCATTTCCCAACTCGGGACGGATGCACTATGCGAATATCGGCTGCTTGCTCCATAGCAAGTTGCACATTTTTGTCGAGCGAGTGTTTTTTGATTCCGCGCGGGAAAAAAACTTTTACGCAGGGACGTCTGATTTTTTCCATGGCACAGGCTTAGAGATTGCTAAAGGGTGATTCTGCCCATTGCAGTTTACGAACGGAGAGATATGCGCGTTTTAATCATCGACGACGAAAGATCAATTCGTACTTCGACTATGGTCGCAATCCAGGCAGCCGGGCACCAAGCTGAAACTGCCGATAGCGGTCAGGTCGCAGTCCTGAAACTTGAGGAAGATTCTTATGACCTTGCTTTCCTCGACTTGCGGCTTGGAGATGAAGATGGACTGGAAATTCTTGAACAAATCAAACGGCAGTTTCCAAAGCTGCCGGTAGTGGTATTCACGGCGTACGCCTCGGTGGCGTCGGCGGTAGCGGCGATGCAGCGTGGCGCATTCGATTATCTGGAGAAGCCGTTCACGCCCGAGCATCTGCGGCAGATTATTGGTCGAGTGGCTAAACAGCAAAAGCTCGAGTCGAAAATCGACGATTTGCAGCAACAGATCAGTCTACAGAATCCACAGATCGAAATGCGATCATCTGATGCAAGGATGACTGCGGCGCTGGACATGCTTTTCCGGGCTGCGCCGACCCAAGCTGCGATTCTTTTACTGGGAGAGAATGGCACTGGCAAAAGCGTCTTGGCCCGTGAGGTACACCGGAGGAGTCAATTGCAAAGAGGGTCCGATTGTGACGGTTAGCTGTCCAAGTCTGTCCCGTGAGCTTCTGGCGAGCGAGTTGTTCGGTCACGTCAAAGGCGCGTTCACGGGTGCGGTGCGGGACACATGGGGTAAAGTGGCGGGTGCGGAGTCTGGCACGTTATTCCTGGATGAGATTGGCGAGTTACCATTGGAAATTCAACCGAAGCTCCTTCGATTGCTTCAAGAGCGTCAATACGAAAGGGTGGGAGAAAATAAAATAAGAACGGCCAATGCCAGGATTATTGCGGCCACAAACAAAGACCTGAAAGAATGCGTACGAAACGGAACATTTCGCGAAGACCTGTATTACGGCTCGACGTCATTTCGGTCACGATTCCGCCATTGCGTGAAGGCTGCAGGACCTCGAGAACTCTGGCGAGAGAATTTTTGCAATTCTTCGCGCCTGCAATTCGGCCGGACGGGATTAACTTATTCTGAATCCGCGATCCGGAAGCTTCCGAGCGCACTCCTGGCCAGGAAACATTCGAGAGCTCAGGAATACGATTGAGCGCGCGGCGATTCTCGCGCAGACAAACGAGATCGGGGAAGAATTTCTGCCGGATGGGTCCGTCGAACGGGGAAATCACCGAGGCGACGGTTGGATCGGAGATTACGCTGGATCAGCTTGAGGAAGTCGCATATCCGCAGCATCTTGCAAAAGTGCACCTAGTCTTGATTCGGCGGCAAAAACGTTAGGGATCGATCCCGCGACACTTTATCGAAAGAGAAAACGATTGAAGCTTTGAGCGATGCTGCGTTTGAAGCTAACGCTTGGCCTTCTGGCTACTCTGATTATCCTCTTATTGGTCGGGACTTACGGGGTTTGGCTTTTCAACGATCTTGGCCGCGCGGTTGATAAGGTGCTGCGTGACAACTACGACAGCATCAAGGTCTGCCACTATATGCGGACCGGGACAGCCCGCGTCAATACGTTCTATTCCAGAGGAGAGCGTCCTTACCCTCCCTATGACCAAACCGGGACGCTGGATGAAGTCGAGAAACAGTTTAATGCCCGGCTGCCGAAGCTGGAACGAAACGCGAAAACAGAGGGCGAACGCAATCTTGTGGCGCAGCTCAAGAGCGCCTGCGCCGAGTATATCCACGTTTACCGTGAAATCTTTGACTATTTCAAAGAGGGAGGATTGAGCGATCCGAGGATTGCCGCAGTACGGCCACAGATTCCGGGTCTGACCTTAAGCATCACGAATGTGAGCGAAAAAATTCTCGACCGCAACGAGCAGCAGATGTTCGTGGCAAACCGTGCCGCCGAACAAAAATCCAAAGACTCTATCCGATTATTGATTATCGCAATGATCAGCGCGGTGATCGTCTTCGTGCTGACCTATGGAAGGCTAGGTCACTCCATCATTACCCCGATCCAGAACTTGACCAAGTCGATCCGAGAACTTCGGTCTCGCGACTTTGCGCAGTCTTTGCAGGTGGAAGCCGACGATGAACTCGGAGCATTAACCAAGGAGTTCAACGCCATGGCGGAAGAACTCAGAAATTTTTATCGGGAAACCGACCGGAAGTTCATCGAACTGAATCAGGTCATCCGAGCGATGATGACAACGCTGCCGTACCCCTTGTTTATTCTTGGGGAGCACGATGAGGTCAGCAGGATGAATCCGGCCGCGGAACGATTGATGGATTCTCTGCGCACTAAGGGGGCTATGCCAAAACAGATCCGGAAACACCTGGCGGCGGCTTCTGTGACAGGTCCGGACTATCGCTTGGATGATCTTAAGCAGGCGCTGCTTTTTCGGATTGAGGAGCAGGAGGTTTTTTTCTTCCCAGAATCTTTCCCATCGTTCTGGAGGATGGGACCGCATTCGGCAGGGCTCTGATGCTTGTCGATGTCACCCGATTTCGCTGGTTGGACGAAATGAAATCGGACGTGTTGTCGACACTCAGTCACGAAATACGAACGCCGCTCACCGCCATCAGGCTCGTTCTGCACCTTCTCCTGGAAAAGAGCATCGGAGCATTGACTGCAGCCCAGGAGGAAATCGTCACCACGGCCCGCAATGACTGTGAGAGACTGCTTAAGACGCTCAACAGCATCCTGGATCTTGCGCGGATGGAAAGCGGCAAATCTCAACTGGATTTGAGACCAATTCCGGCCAAGCGGCTAATCGAAGAGAGCTACTACGGATTTCACGATCACGCCGCGGCTTTATCGCATCCGCTCAGGATGGATGTTTCGGAAACGCTTCCACTGGTCTACGCGGATCTGGAACGGATATCGCTCGTCTTTTCCAATTTCCTGTCCAACGCTCTCAAGTACAGTTTTCGCGATACGGAAATTGTTTTGACGGCGCGGAAACTCAACTCTGAGTTTGTTCGCTTCAGCGTGATCAACTTGGGCCCTGGTCTGAGTGAAGAGGAACAGGCTCGAGTGTTCGACAAGTTCTATCGAGGTCCGGGTCACAAGGGTGAGGGGACAGGTTTGGGTCTCTCAATCGCTCGTCAAGTGGTTCAAGCGCACGATGGCCGAATCGGCGTTATCAGCGAGTCGGAAAAGGGGACGGAATTTTATTGCGATCTGCCGGTTGCCTGGGACTAGGGGAACGTATCGGTGGATCGGGGCGTATCGGGGTCGGCGTGGGTCGGCGTGGTCGGGGTGTCGGCGTGGGAGGGGAAACGTATCGGCGGGTCGGGGGAAACGTATCGGCGGGTCGGCGGGTCGGGGTGTCGGCGTGGGAGGGGAAACGTATCGGCGGGTCGGCGTGCTCGGGGCGATCTGGCGTGGGAAGGGAAACGTATCGGCGGGTCGGCGTGCCGACCCGCCGATACGTTTCCCCTGAACTCCTGATTCCTTGCATTTCCATGGGCTCGCGATAGAGATGTGTCGCATCGAATGCGACAGTCAAATTTGTTCCTTCTGGTGTTGGTGAGCGTGGCGATGTCATGGGTTGTTGCCCAAGGAAATGCGGGCGATTTGAGACCTGCTTCTCTCAAAGTTGCTTCCACGTATTCGGCGGCACGGCGTGGCTATTCGTTCCTGGTCATGCAGGACGGCCGGGTAATCTACGAAACCTATGCAAACGGGGATTCGCGGGATCGCATCGCTTCAATCTTCAGCGGAACCAAAGGATTCTGGTGCGTCGCCGCCGCGGCGGCCGTCCAGGACGGAATTCTGGATTTCGACGAACCGGTTCGCGACACGATTTCCGAGTGGAGATCTGACCCGAAAAAAGCGGATATCCGTATCAGAGATCTTCTAAATTTTACAGCCGGGATCGAGCCAGCCTTTTCGTTACACGGGAAAAGCATCAGCGATCGAAATCAGTACAGCGTGCGGCTGCCTTCGGCCGAGCCTCGTGGCGAATCGTTCATCTACGGGCCAAGCCAGCTTCAGATCTATAGCGAAGTGCTGCGGCGCAAACTCTTACCGAGGCATCTGACTCCGGAACAGTATCTGGATAAGCGGGTTCTGCGACCCCTCGGCATCGGCGGCGTCGACTTCCGTGAGGATCGGAAAGGGAACCCGCTTCTTGCCAGCGGATTTCGGCTGACGGCACGTGAATGGGCGCGACTGGGAGAATTAGTCTTGGATAAAGGCAAATACCATGGACGTCAGCTCGTACGGTCTGATCTGCTTGCGGAATGCTTCCGGGGGACACGCATCAATCCGATGTTTGGAATGGGATTCTGGTTAAATCATGTTGGGCCCGGATTTCGTGAGGTCGACGTCGAAAAGATGCTCGATGTACCATGGGAACGCCAGAACTGGCGAGAGGCATGCCTATGTCGTGAAGCGCCAAGAGACATGATTGCAGCAATCGGCTCCGGTTATCAACGAATGTTCATAGTGCCGTCCATGAACCTCGTGATCGTCCGTCAAGGACGGGACGACAGCCGCTTTTCTGATGCCCGTTTCTTGCGCCTGATTTTTGACTGATAAGGCAGGAGCCAGGAGAAAAAGACCTGCGCGAGAGATGAATAGCGAATGGGTGGCTGAAGCCCAATTTGAAGATCGTGGAATTCTTTATGGAGCGGAAGAGCGGCGTCCGAAACGGTGCACGCATCCGCGATCCGGTAGTCCATTCTGTAACTCCTGAACTCCTGCAACTCCTGAACTTCTGATTCATTTTCGCACCGCGAGAAAGAGTGTCGACGTCCGACTGCTCCACCGGTAACCGAACCCGAATGTGAGCGGCTTTGGAGAGCTTGCTCCATAGTACTGCCGCAGGTCGGGTTGGTAGAACTTTTTGAACAGGTCAATCGGCCCGGTGTAGATTCCGAAAAACCTCAGCGTCCAACGGTCAGATGCAAAGTAGTGGACCGGGATTCCTGAATCGTCCTGGAGAATCGCGGCGCTGTTTTGCAGCAGGAAATTTCGCGCCGTATCGAATCCTCCTTCGTGCAGGAGGTACGAAGCTGCTTTCAGAAGGCTGTTTGACGGCCCGAGGCCCTCACAGAAGCGGAGTAGCCCAGGATTACGCTTCAGTGCTTCATCCGAAAGATCGGAGGTAAAATAGTAAAGCACTTTTTCCGCTCCGGTGAGGGTGTCGGTAAAGTTGACTTTCGTCCCGCGCGTCGCTCCTTGGAACCCTGGGACAATGGCGCCAGTTTTATCCAGTGAGAGGTAATCGATCCCCTTAATCTCTTTCCCGGTCCGCGCCATGAACACCGCAATCGCCGGAAGTACTCCTTTCAATTCGGAGCGTTCAAGGTTTTCCCGCATGTCCTTGGTTTTGAAGAAGCTGAAACTCAAAATCGTGTCCAGAGAAGTTTCAATATTTTGAAGCGTGGCGGCTAGCGCTCCTGGAGGTACCGTTGCGAGATCGGGTAACGGGACCACAGGTTCGAGGCCCTGCAGGACGAAAGTCGAGCAATCGGAGAACATGGCGTCGGCATACAGAAAGTCGGGCCCGCTGAACAGGTAGACGCAGGTGTGGCTCTGCTGCGTGACGGGCGCGATATTCTCAGCCCTGAATATCCGGATATTATTGAGTTGACGCTGTTCGAGTTGCGAGAAGGCTTGATTCATCGCACGAGAGTGGGCCTGCCAATTTGGAGTTTGTGTCAGCGCGGCAATTTTCGATCCGGGTGCGACGGGCAAGCCGGCCAGGTATCGCGCCGCGTCGTTTGCCGGAGAACTCGAAAGAAGCGTTTGCGGTGCCGCTCCCTCTTGGACAGGCGTCGTTTGGCCGGGTGCCGAGGGCGCTGGCGGCGGCTGGGTCCCCGGCCGTAACGCCTGAACGGATTGTGTCTCCACCGGAGGCGCCTGTGCTGGGTCTTCGCCGTACAAGGGTAACGTCGCCAACAAAAACAGGAACGAGGTGGCTTTTATGGGAAACCAGTGATGCGTCATGATCTTGATCAACGATTTATTTCATAGGCTCCGAACGAATGTTGCGCCCAGTGTCTCTCGTGAAAAAGTAGATTATCAACCCTGCAATCACGGTAATCAGTCCAAGGAGGGATTCCGTTGGTTTGTCATGTACGACGTAAGCCATCATGTGCAAGGTGATCGCGAGAAAGACAATTGGGGTGACCGGGTAGGCCCAGACTTTGTAAGGTCGTTCCAGTTTCGGCTGCCGAATCCGCAGGACAATCAAGCCAAGTACGGTCAGAAACGAGGAAAGCAATAAACTGAATTGAGTGTAAATCAATACTCGCTGAAATGTTCCGGTAGTCACGAGAATCGTCACGATGATTACCTGGAGGATCGTGGCCGCGTAGGGGGTACCTTTGGCGGAGGTTTTGCCTAAAAGGCGCAGCTTCGGCAAATCTTCGGCCATCCGTTTCGTTATTCGAGGGCCGATCCAAGCCATTGCGCTGATGGTGGCAATGAGTCCCAGACTAATCAGGCCGCTGACTATCTTCCCTCCGATCGGTCCAAAGATCGCCTGGCCGGCGAGAAGTCCGACCTCCAGTTGACCGGAAAGAGCGGATTTTGGAGTGGTGCGGAGAAAGACGTAGTTTAGAAGCAGGTACAACACTGTCACCGCGACTGTTCCAATCAGGAGGGCCCATGGGACGTTCTTTGCCGGGTTCCGTACTTCTTCGGTGATATAAGTCGCGGCGTTCCATCCTGAGTAGGCATACATGACGTAAACGAGACTGACCGCGAAAGGACCCGATACAAGTATTTCAAAGGCTTTGGGTCCGGGATTCATGTCGAGCGGCTGGGGATTTGAAATCAATAGTCCCGCGACGATCAAAACCAGAATGAGCCCGATTTTCAAAAAAGTTGAACCGTTCTGGAACATTTCTTCAACGCGAAGGCCGAACAGGTGCACCAGCGTGATAATCCAGATGACAAGGAGGGAGATAAGGACCGGTGAAATCCCCGGCGCGAATATTTTAAAATATTCACCAAACGCGATCCCTGCCAGTGCAATGGGCGCAGGGAAACCCACCACCACCGAAATCCATCCTGAGAGAAAACCAACCGACGGATGGTAAATTTTGGAGAGGAAGTGATATTCGCCGCCTGACCTTGGAAGCGCTGTCGCTAATTCCGCGTAGCTGAGCGCTCCGCACAACGCAGCTATTCCGCCCACCACCCAGAGCGCGATCAGGGCGAAGTCAGAAGTAATACCTGCAACCTGGAAACCGAGACTCGTAAAGACGCCGGTTCCGACCATGTTCGCCACCACGAGATTTGTGGCTGTGACTACGGAGATTTTCTTTTGGCTCATTAAAAGGATGGTCGCGGAGCAAGCACCTAGTTAGTCGAGGAGACGCTGATTTGTCCACGGAAATTCATTTGGAGGCCGGAGTTACATAAGTTGCAGGAGTTTTCGGGAAAACGTAATACCATGCGAGTATGAATTACGTGACCTCCGAAGGATTGGCGAACCGGAAACCAGCCGTCCCATTCTGCAACTCCTGAACTCCTGCAACTCCTGACTCCTGACTCCTGACTCCTGACTTGTCTGGTGAAGGCCAAAGGATTAATGAGGAGACCGTAGACCAGCCATGCTCCAAGAGAGCGCGGCTTTTTTGACTTACCGTGAACTAAAGGAGGTTAATGACGCAGCAACTTCAGCGTGGAAGGGCAACCGGAAGTGTTGTTTTGATATTCGCGGCGAGCTTGGCGCTCTCAGGTTGTAACAAGCCGGCGCCTGCGCCTGAGTCCCAACCTCCGCCGGTGACGATTGCCAAGCCGATCCAGAAAAATATTATCGATTGGGATTATTACACTGGACGGACCGAGGCGGTCGAAAACGTTAACATTACTCCGCGTGTCAGTGGATACATTGACAATATTACTTTCAGAGCAGGCGATATCGTGAACAAAGGAGACCTGCTTTTTGTCATTGATCCTCGGCCCTATCAGGCCGCGTTGGATCAAGCCAAGGCCCAACAGCGTGAGGCCGAGGCAAATCAGCAACTCCAGGAGGCGAATTTTGCCCGACAGGACAGACTCCGGCAAACGGGCGTCATTGCAAAGGAGGACTTTGATACCGCGCTCTCGAACAAGAATCAGGCTTTGGCGAGAGTCCTGGCAGCCGAGGCAGCGGTCGAATTGGCACAATTAAATTTGACCTTTACGAAGGTCACTTCCCCAATCATAGGGCGGATCGGCCGGGAGTTGGTCACGGTAGGGAACCTGGTTCAGGCGGATACTACGCTGCTGACAAACATTGTGAGTGTGGATCCGATATACGCCTATTTCAATGTGGACGAGCGAGCGGTCCTTGAGTATGAGCAACAGGTCCGCGAAGGAAAAATGGCCGATGCAAGATCCGCCGCGGTACCTATTTCTCTTCAGCTCGAAAACGACAAAGGGTTTCCGCATCAAGGGAGTATCGATTTTATCAACAACCAGTTTAATGCCTCCACCGGGACTCGTGAGGTGCGTGGACTTTTCCCGAATGCCGATGGGGTTTTAATATCAGGATCATTCGTGCGGGTCCGGGTTGCCGGATCGCCATTGCATCAGGCTCTCCTTGTGACCGACAGAGCGGTGGGAACGGATCAGGGCCAGAAGTATGTGCTGGTCGTCGGTAAGGACAACATCGTTGTCGTCAAACCAGTGGAACTCGGGCCGGAAGCCGAAGGGCTCAGGGTGGTGCGAGCCGGGCTGACAGGAGATGAGGAGATCATCATCAATGGCATCGTCAATGCCCGACCTGGTTCGAAGGTCAGCCCGCAAGAGGGCGATATGAGCCAATTTACAACGAATCAGCTTCAGCTGCAGACCAACAGCAAGGTTGAACCGGCCGGTGACGGAAAAGCGAAGGCAGCAGCAAATCAATCGTCCCAGACGCAGGGGAGAGCACCAGGTCAAGGCGGTGGCCATTAGTCCGAACAAATGGAAGATCGGGATTTAGGTTAAGCGCCGGCTATGAAATTCTCCCACTTCTTCATCGAGCGCCCGATTTTCGCGATGGTGATTTCGATCGTGATCGTCATTGCCGGGATGCTGGCTTATATTTCCTTGCCGACCGCGCAGTATCCCGAAATTGCGCCACCGACGGTTCAGGTTACTGCCAGTTATCCAGGCGCAGATCCCAAGGTGGTGGCTGAAACCGTTGCGACGCCGATTGAAGAACAAGTCAACGGCGTTGAGAACATGCTCTACATGTCGTCGCAGTCGACTGCGGATGGCTCGATGACGCTCACCGTAACGTTCAAGCTTGGAACCGATCTGGATATCGCTCAGGTGCTGGTACAAAATCGCGTTGCGATCGCAACGCCGCAATTACCGCAAGAAGTTCGCAATCTGGGCGTAACCGTTCAGAAGCAATCTCCGGATCTAATGATGGTGGTCCATCTGCTCTCCCCGGATGGCACCTATGACCAGGCCTACATCAGCAACTACGCCTTCCTGCAGGTCCGCGACCCGCTTTCCCGTCTGGACGGTGTAGGAAACGTGAATGTCTTTGGTGCGCGCGAATACAGCATGCGGATCTGGCTTGATCCAGACAGGATGTATGCGCGAGGCCTGACGACGAACGATATTGTTGCAGCGATACAGGGGCAGAACGTGCAGGTCGCGGCGGGGCGTTTGGGTGCGGAACCGTCACCTCCGGGCACAGAGCTTCAACTGACGATTAATACCGAGGGCCGCCTGGTGACTCCGGATCAATTCGGCCAGATAATCGTCAAACGCGGTGACAACGGGGAAATCGTTTATCTGTCGGATGTCAGTCGCGTGGAACTTGGCGCGAAAGATTATAACGTCTCTTCCTACCTGGATGGCAAACCCGCGGTAGCGCTCGCTATCTTTCAATTGCCAGGGTCGAACGCGGTGAAAACCGCCCACGAAGTCCGGGGCCTGATGCAAGCACTGTCCAAGTCTTTTCCGACCGGCTTGAAATATACGATCGTTTATGACCCGACTCAGTTCATCGAGCAATCGGTGGAAGCTGTTATCCATACACTTTTCGAAGCTGTTGCTCTGGTACTGATCGTTGTCCTGGTCTTCCTGCAGACCTGGAGGGCGACCATCATACCGCTTCTGGCTGTTCCGGTCTCATTGATTGGAACATTCGCGGTCATGGCGGCATTCGGATTTTCGCTCAACAATTTGTCGCTTTTCGGTCTTGTGCTGGCGATCGGGATCGTGGTCGACGACGCGATTGTTGTCGTTGAGGCCGTCGAACACAATATCGAGCTGGGGATGCGGCCCAAGGAAGCTACGCGAAAGGCGATGGACCAAGTGGGAGGCGCTGTCGTCGCGATCGCGATCGTCCTGAGCGCCGTCTTTATTCCCACCGCTTTTATTACCGGAATCACGGGACAGTTTTATCGACAATTCGCTTTGACTATCGCCGTGTCGACGTTGATATCCGCGTTTAACTCGCTCACGTTGAGTCCGGCGCTCGCCGGTCTGCTGCTGAAGCCTCGAGACGCGAAGCGAGATCTACTGACTCGCCTGTTCGATTTTCTGCTTGGTTGGTTTTTCCGGCTTTTCAACAAGGGTTTCGAGGCCAGCGTGAAAGGGTATATCTGGGCCGTTCGGAGGCTGTTGCGCTTGGCCGCGGTTGCGTTGCTGGTCTACGTTGGTTTCCTCGTGCTGACCTTTTTCGGGTTCAAAACCGTGCCATCGGGTTTTATTCCGACACAGGATCAAGGTTACCTGATCGTATTCGCACAGTTGCCGGACGGGGCGTCGCTGCAGCGAGCCGAAGAGGTTCGCAAACAGATTTCAGATATCGCCCGTAATATCCCGGGAATAGCGCACACGGTCGAGTTCGCCGGTTTCTCGGCGCTTGATGGGACAAACCGCAACAACGCAGTGAGCACCTTTCTTCCACTTGCGCCGTTCGAGGAGCGCGTAAAGGATCCGCGATTGAACGGGTTTGCTATCATGGCCGCCGCGCGCAAGAAGTTTGCCGGCATCCAGGATGCGCGGGTGCTTGTCTTTCCACCTCCGCCGGTTCGAGGCGTCGGGAACGCCGGCGGTTTCAAGATCCAGATTCAGGATCGTCGCGGCGCAGGACTTCCCGCTTTGCAGGCGGCTACGGATCAATTAATCGCAAAGGCAAGCTCCGGTCATGGACTGGTCGGTTTGTTCACTAGTTTCCGGTCGCAGGTTCCCCAGCTCTACCTTGATATCGATCGGCGGAAGGTAGAAACATTGGATGTCCCGATCAACTCCGTATTCGACACGCTGCAGGCTTATCTCGGTTCGACCTACGTCAACGATTTTAATTTTGTCAACCGAACCGACCAGGTGAAAATCCAGGCAGACGCGGGGTTCCGAATACAGCCCGAATCGATTGGTCGGCTTTATACTCGAAATAACAAAAACGAGATGGTTCCCCTCGGCACCATGATGGATATCCGGGAAGTGGCCGGACCTGATAAGGTGATGCACTATAATATTTATCCTTCCGCCGAAATCAGCGGAAGCACCCTGCCCGGGGTGAGCTCAGGACAAGCCGTCGAGGTGATGCAGACTCTGGCTGACCAAACCCTGCCGAGCCAGTTTGGCTACGAATGGACTGAACTCTCGCTACAGGAAGTTCTCGCCGGCAACTCTGCGCTCTATATTTTTCCACTGTGCGCGTTGTTCGTGTTTTTGGTACTGGCTGCTCAATATGAAAGCTGGTCGCTGCCGCTCGCCATTATATTGATCGTTCCGATGTGCCTTTTCGCGGCGATTTCCGGAGTTTACATCCGGGGTTCGGATAATAACATTTTCACCCAGATTGGATTCGTCGTGTTAATCGGGCTTGCCTGCAAGAATGCCATTCTGATCGTGGAATTCGCCAAACAACAGATGGACGCCGGTCAAAGCCGGCAGGACGCCGCAATCGAAGCTTCCAGATTGCGCTTGCGTCCGATCCTGATGACCTCTTTCGCATTTACTCTTGGTGTTTTCCCGCTGGTTAACGCGGCCGGGCCAGGCTCGGAAATGCGCCAGGCCATTGGGACTGCCGTATTCAGCGGGATGATCGGCGTGACGCTCTTTGGCATTTTTCTGACTCCGGTGTTTTTCTCCGTCATTATGAAGCTGTTTGAAGGCAAGAAAGAAAAGGCGACAACATCCGAAGGTGTGGGTGCCGACCAACCGGCTGCGCAACATTGAGAGTCAGAATTCAAAATTCGAAATTCAGGAGTCAGAATTCAGAAGTCGGGAGTGAGGAATCAGGGGTGCGCGTTGACTAAACCTAGAATCTGGAAGTGGATGAACCAAAATCCGCAGATCGAAATGCGACTCCTGACTCCTCACAAACCGAAGAACCGGCGTCCCGTTCCGCAACTCCTGAACTCCTGCAACTCCTGGATTCTTGACTAGGACCATTCTCATCCAAACGATCGCGACAGTTTTAAACGTGTTCTTTCGACTACTCGAATTGATTGATGTCGATCCCGACTATGAAAATAGCTGTCCTCTTTGGTGGTAACAGTTCCGAGCGGGACGTCTCAATTGCCAGCGGGGCGCAGGTTGCAAAGGCGTTGCGGCAAGTTGGCCACCAGGTTCTGGCTGTGGACACGTTTCGCGGCATTCTGACCGATCAAGAGCAGGAAACATTGCTGGCGCGAGGTGTTGCTCCGGCGCCGCCCGACGATCGGGACTTGAGAATGATCCGATCTAAGACGGGATCAATAGTGCAACCTTCCTATTTTGTGGACGCAGATGTCGTATTTCTGGCACTTCACGGGGGGACCGGAGAGGATGGAACGATCCAATCGCTGTTCGATGCGGCGGGGATATGCTACACCGGAAGCAATCATGTCGGCAGCGCGGCGGCGATGGACAAGGATCTCGCAAAGCGGTTGCTTGTTGCGGCGAAAGTGTTGACGCCCCCGTGGCTGATGGCGCCCGTCGATCATGGAGCAGCGATTCGAGAACTTGGTCTACCGCTTGTCGTCAAACCAAATAAACAGGGTTCAACTGTCGGCCTGACCGTAGTGAAGAGTGCCGCTGATCTTGATACGGCTCTCAGCGAAGCGTATCGACACGATGATGAGGTGATGCTGGAGCGATTTGTGCCCGGCCGCGAGTTTACGGTCGGAATTCTGGGTGAGCGGGCACTCGCAGTGGGTGAAATCATTCCGAAATGCTCGGAGATTTTTGACTACCAGAGCAAGTACCAGGCTGGCGGCGCGGAGGAAATATTTCCGGCAGCTCTTTCAGGGGAGCAAACCCGTACGTTACAGGAACTCGCGCTTCGGGTCCATCGCGCCTTGAAATTACGCGATTACAGCCGAGCCGATTTTCGGATGGACGAGACCGGGCAGTTTTGGTGCCTTGAAGCAAACACGCTGCCGGGGATGACGGCGCGAAGCCTTCTGCCACAATCTGCGGCGGCAGTTGGAATTGCCTTCCCGGATTTGTGCGACGAGATCTGCAGGCTGGCGTTGAATAGAGGAAAATGTAGGGAGTAAGAATTCAGAATTCAGGAGTCAGAATTCAGAATTCAGGAGTCAGGAGTCAGGAGTCAGGCAGTGGGATTTGCAGAAGACCGGAGAAATCCAAGGGGAATGGCTTGACTGGCAAGGACCGCTATTCTCAAGGGATCCGAACTTCTTCGTCTCGCCTTGCCGGCGGCCCATTTTGATCGCAGAGCCAGTACACCAGCCACTGACTGGGTGCACTAGATATACCCAACACGTCGAAGAAATCCTGCTAAGCGCGCCAGCATGCACTTCTCAGGTTGAGCTGCTCTCTGGAGCCAAGCGCTCAATATCACTTGAGTGACTCCGAGCTTGGTCGCTGTTTCTCGATCTGTTTCGGCAGACTCCTTGGTGTACCTCTCCAACGCATCCAGGACCTCTTCCGTGCTCATAAATCGCCTAACTGCTAGATGAAGCGGCAAATATTGTCCACTTCTTTATACGAGAAGTAGACTGGTCGAGAGGGAGGAGTTCAGGGAGTTGCAGAATAAGAGTCTTCACTTTCCCGCCCGTGAAATGTGATTCTGATTGGCTTGAGCGGAAGAATTCGCTTTGGCTAAGACGCGATGCGCGAATCTCCTTGAACTCCTGCAGATTCTGGCCTCGAAAAAGTGTCGAGATAACGGTTGACTTTATGCAGTTGAGAGTCATTCTCACCAGAGATGCAGAACGCCGAGCTCCGCCTTTCGCCTCTTCATGGCTCTGATCGGATCAAGTGTTTCAAAATGGCAAGACCGTTGCGATTCTTATTCGCATTCCTCCTCTTCATTGCCGCCGGGATCGTACTTGGAGTGCTAATCTGGCAAGGGGTCACCGCCAAAGGTGCTCCTGATCCGACACAGCCGCATACGAGCAAGACGGTGGCCATTCTCGACATTGCCGTTCTTGTTTTTCGTGAGGGATTGGAGTGCATTCTGGTGCTTTCGGCAATTACCGCTGGCATGGTTGGCGATCACCGCGTTCATCGACGCCCAATTGCGGCGGGGGCAGCGGTCGGTTTCATTGCGACCCTGATTACCTGGATGATCGCTGCCGGCATCGTGAACAATCTTTCACAGAGTGTTTCGGCGCTCGATCTGCAGGCGGCTACTGGTTTGCTTGCCGTCGTTGTCCTGCTTGTGGTGATGAACTGGTTTTTCCACAAAGTTTATTGGGGCGGCTGGATCGGTCTTCACAACAGGAAGAAAAAAGATCTTCTCAACAAAGCGGATGATTCGGGAATATCGGAAAGACGTCTGATTTTGGGTCTGGGACTTTTGGGGTTTGCTTCGCTTTATCGTGAGGGCTTCGAAGTGGTGCTTTTTTTGCAAACCTACTACCTGCAAATGGGTGGAACGATCGTGTTGGCCGGGGCATTGATAGGGACTCTATTATCGGGTCTGGTTGCAGTGCTCACGTTTGTGGCGCACAGTCGGTTGCCCTATCGGAAGATGCTGATTTCGACAGGCGTGATGCTCGGTTTCGTTCTATTGATTATGGTGGGCGAACAAGCTCAGGAAATGCAATTGGCGAACTGGATTCCAACGACGAAGATCGGCGCGCTCGAGAGTTTTACTCCGGACTGGATGGGCGTGTGGTTCGCTGTCTATCCGACCATGGAAACACTTTTCGCCCAGTTGCTTGCCGCGATCCTTGTCATCGGCTCCTATTACGCCGCGCGACGACGAGTCGCAACGGTTGGTTGACGATTATCTCCCTTGCTCGAAGGGTTTATCAGAACGTTCTGAGGTCAATATATGAAGGAGCTCCTCTTTCCCTCCAGATTTTCGCTCCCCTGTGAGACTGTTTCCAGAGTCCTGCGCGTAGAGGCTCGCCTCTCGTAACCGCTTCACGACACGATCCATGCTTTCAAGCCGCCTTGAGATATGTTCGGGGGCCTGTTCTCAATTTCGTGTGGAGGAGCCGGGAAAAATGAGTGAGACAATTCGTAAGCCGAAAAAATTATCCGGTGAGTGAATGCGTATCGGGCGAGCGGCTCGGCGAGAGACCTGGCAACGGCGTGATCGTCGGATTTCGTATCGTGTTTTTGGCTACGATAATTTTCAATGTTGGCGCGAGGCACAAGAATTACGACTGATTTTGATTTTCCTGAGGGTCCACAGGACGCAGTCACCTGGACGTAAATATCGCCGTTAGGCATAGGACACTCGAATTAAACGAAAACCGAAGTTAAGAGGCAACCACAGATTCCATAGCGCGGCGAAACCGCACCACAAATGACGCGGTATCTCCGGTCTGGAATCCTATGCTACTTTGCTTTTCGGCATTTTACGTCATCCCGCTTTTCCATTGATCCAGTCAAGATTGAACAGCTCGCCAAAGAACAATTTCAACTATCGTATAGTAGTACAGATGACTGAAGCCAAATCTCTGCTTTAACTGCTTGAGATCGGCACGCCGGATGTTAATTATTTCAGAGATGAAAGGCTACTTAATGTTATCCGTGAGCCTTCTTGCCATTTGCACGGTGATATTTGTCACAGGTTGCTCGGAGAACTCCGCTTGGGGCGCAGGTTATGGAGGCATGGAAATTCAGCCTGGCGGTTCTTTATCGACGCCCGCCGAAACATCGCCCCCCGGATCCGGCGCGGTCGATTACGTTCCTCATGGAAATTTCTAGATTGGCCGGCGATAGTCCGAAGTGAATCCGAAGTGAAGCTCTCCGGATCCGATATAACGAGCCGTGTAGTCGGCAACTCGAACTATCTGTCCGCGTGACGGGCTATCGACGATGATATACCCTTGAGGACCGACGGTACGGTCGGCTTGGGTGTCAAAAATCAAGACCCCGTGAACGCCTTGTTTGGAGCTGCTGGAAATTCCTTGAGTGAAATATGCCCCGCTCGTCTCGGAGCGATCGAGTTTGAACGAGAATTCTGCATTTAATTCCGCGGCAAGAATAGAGGAGGCCGTCACCATAAGGTACCGTGGCTCGGTGCCGAGTCGGCTCGCATTTTTTTGCCAATATTGTCTTGCGTGCCGTTCGGCCAATCGAATTTCGTTCGAAGCCGGGTAGTAGGTATCGACAGCAAAATCGCGTTTATCAGTTTCGACGGAATTGAAAGTGCCACATGCCGAAAGAAGCGTGGCAAAGACAAAAGGAAGCAAGAAGGAGCAGTTCATCAGATCGAAATCAGTAGTTCAACGCGAGGTACGTTTTAAAATGATCTTTGGATGCACTGTTCGCCGTTTCTATCGAATGATTGAAAAAAACAATTGGTTCTCGGGTTGTTTGAAGATTGTGAAAAGACCCGCCAAAAGGGCGAACAGGTTTAGGAACTACCACCACCCGCCGTCGGCATAGACTGCCCGTACCCCGCCGAATCGACCAACTGTCCCTCTGACTGGGGAACCGATGATCAAAACACCGTCAGGCGCTGCAAGGCGGCCTGTCCGCTGGTCAAAGATCAGTAAAAATTCGACCGGGACGCTGCCCGAGTTTTCCAGCAAATCAGCGCCGTAAAAAGCTTTCATTGGAATCCTGCCCAGCGCCATTCTCCAGGCCAGGCCGGGAACATCGTCTGCCTTGAGCTGGTAGGCGCGAACGGCGACATAGGGAGTTTCGGAGAGGATCAATCGTCCTCTGGCATTGGCTCGCCGGAGGAAATTCGTGAATCGCTTTTGGGCAAGCAACGTTTCCTGCGGATAGGGCTGAGCCCTCATAAACGCATAGTCGTCCGGACCAAACGGTGTACCGGGGGTACTGGGACTGAGTGTGCAGGATCCGCAAGCACAGCTGATCAGCACGATAAAAAGAAGGTACCGTTTCACAGGGCTTATAAATCCATCACCAGGAAGAATCGCAGATGGTGCGTCGACGTGCCACCCTATCTTTCCTGATACCGGAAAACAGCAGCGGCACCGGCAATCTCATCGCGCCGTTTGCGGGTTGGAAGGCGCCGTCCCGATTGGGAGGCAATCAGATCCGGAAGGTTTGCGCTGTCTCGCAGCGTCTCGGTCTTAAGCCAGAGGAAGTCAAGGTTGAGCTTGTCGCGCTTTAGAAGATCGCTGTAAGCAAAACATTTGCAGGGCTCGCCTTCAGCGGATTCGTGGCGGTTCTGAGGGTGGAAGCGATGGAGAACTCACCAGGGGTTTTCACCGACACTCCATCTTTTGCTATTGCCTTTTCCAGCCTCTGCTGATTTTCTTGTATGCCGCGTCGCCGCCCATATTCCCCCTAGCAATATTCCTTTGGGCATCGGCATCGAATCGCAATCAACATGGATGTAAATAGTGCCGGAACCGGTCCGAAAATTGCCGCCGCCCTTCGAACAGTGTGAATAAATCTGATAGAGTCTCTTATCAGTCAGTTCCGTCAATTCGACTGAAACGTTGCCAGCGGAAGGCTGTTAGTCGTGGTACTACAACGCACTGCCGAACGCCTCTCAATCTCTGCTTTTCCTTTTTCATTGTTGCGGCCTTTGGTGGCCTCTTGCCGCAAAGTCTTTCCGCTGCGCCGGCCTTTGTCCAGGTCAACTCCGCGGTGCCCCAGTCGCCGCCAACGGTTGTACCGGTGCCGTACACCAGCTCGCAGACGGCTGGAATCTGAACGTTGTGATTGTGGGATGGAACGACACGACCAATGTCGTGAGTTCGGTCACGGATTCGCAATATAACACATACCTGCTGGCGGTGGGCCCAACCAAGCAATCCACATCTGAGTCAATCAATCTACTATGCCAAGAACATTGCTGGTGGACCGAATACGGTGACAGTAACGTTCAGCGGAGCGACCGCCTACCCAGACATCCGGATTCTCGAATACAGCGGACTCGATGCCATCCAACCCCTTAGATGTTGCCATAGGCGCAAGTGGAATTGGCACGTCGAGTTCTTCGGGAGCAATCACCACCAGCAAGCGCTTCGGAAGTGTTGGTTGCCGGTAATATGGTAACGACCGTCACGACTGGCGCCGGGACTGGGTTTACCAAGCGAATACTGACCAGCCCGGATGGAGATATCGCTGAGGACAGAATAGTGACTTCGACAGGCTCCTACACTGCGACCGCACCACTTAGTTCTGGCAGTTGGATAATGCAAATCGCGGCTTTCCGCGCAGCGGGCGCTCGCCGACGCCGACGCCGACGCCGACGCCAACGCCGACGCCGACGCCAACGCCGACGCCGACGCCAACGCCGACGCCGACGCCGACGCCCACGCCGACGCCGACGCCAACGCCGACGCCGACGCCAACGCCGACGCCGACGCCGACGCCCACGCCGACGCCCACGCCGACGCCGACGCCGACGCCGACGCCCACGCCCACGCCGACGCCCACGCCGACGCCAACGCCGACGCCGACGCCGACGCCGACGCCCACGCCGACGCCACACGCCGACGCCAACGCCCACGCCGACGCCGACGCCGACGCCACGCCGACGCCAACGCCGACGCCGACGCCGACGCCGACGCCCACGCCCAACGCCGACGCCCACGCCCACGCCCACGCCAACGCCCACGCCAACGCCAACGCCAACGCCAACGCCACGCCACGCCACGCTACCCAGGGCAACTAGCGGACCCGCCAGTCGCAGATACGGTGTCGGTTCAGTATAAGGCGGCGCAATGGCGGGGACCTGAACGTTGTGATCGTGGGATGGAGCGATCGACCGCGCAAGTTAGTTCGGTAACTGACTCGAATGGAAATGTCTATCAGTTGGCGGTGGGACCAACGGTCGTGCCGAGCGCATTTTCGCAGGCTATTTATTACGCGAACAACATCAAGGCCTGGCGCAAACGTCGTCACGGTCAAATTCACCGTCGGCGGCGACCTATCCGGACATTCGGATTCTGGAATACAGCTGGGATTGATCCGCTCAATCCAATTGATGTGACCGCAGCCTATTCGTCTGCAAACGGCATTTGCGAGTACCCTTCCCTCATTCACCGGTACTGTGATAACCACGCATGCGCCGGATCTTTTGGTGGCAGCCAACACCGTGGCAGGCTCACAACCGGCCCGGGCGCGAATTTTACCCAGCGGCTGCTCACCACCCCGGACGGCGACATAGCGGAAGACCGCGTGGTACGGTGCCTGGTTTCTACAGCGCCAGCAGCGGCCCGTCAACTACTCGGAGCGTGGGTGATGCAAATGGTAGCCTTCCGTGGGGCCGCCAGCCAACCGCCAGATACGACCCCGCCGACGGTCAGCATTACGCCTCCCGCGGGCGCAACGACCGGCACGGTCACTGTAACCGTGAGCGCATCGGACGCGGGCACGGGTGTAGCTGGCGTCCAGCTCCAGATCGATGGCATCCCCTTTGGGACGGCCGCTACCACAAGTCCTACACTTTCTCTTTGAATACTGCGAAATTTGCGAATGGCACTCATTCCCTCACGGCGACGGCCTGGGACTCCGCAAACAATACCGGCAACTCGAGCCCCGTCTCGGTCACTTTCTCAATTCCACCCCGGGGAACCCAGCCAAATCCGGATTGTTGTCCGGCACGGTTCCCTTGCCGATTGTGATCTGTCCACTCGGCGCTCCTGCCCAACGGCAAGATCTTGATGTCGGATGGTCAGACTTTCGGAGCAAATGCCATCGTCTGGAATCCCACGACCAATATTGTCGATTCCGTGCCGGCGCCGGCGAATATTTTCTGTAACGCAATGGAACAGATGGCGGACGGTCGGATCCTGGTTGTCGGAGGGCACTCTCGCGGTCCACATAGGCCTTCCCGCTGCAAATATCTTTGATCCGAGCACCGAAACGTGGACGGTGCTGCCAAATATGTCTTATCGCGCGCTGGTACCCCACAGCGACCATTCTCCGAGACGGAAGTTTCATCGTGACTTCTGGTGAAACAAATTGCGCTGGGATGCGATGCACGGTTCAGGAAATCTACAATCCATCGACGAATTCCTGGAGTCAGCTCAGCAGTGCGCCGTTCCTTCCGCGTACTATCCGCACGTTTACCTCTTGCCGGACGGCCGGATTTTGGTTGCCGCAACCACGGAAGATCCCATCGTCAGCGAGGTGCTGGATCTCAATGCGTCTGCGTGGACTTCCGTCGGGGGACAACCGCCGTAGATGGCGGGAGTTCGGCGATGTACCTTCCCAATAAGATCTTGAAGATGGGCCAGTGCGATGATCCGGATCGACACTTTGAGCCTCGGCTGCTACTGCTTATGTCCTCGATATGACGCAGACCATCTCCCGCGTGGCGCCAAGTGGCTTCGATGGCTTTCGCGCGAACTTATCACAACTCGACTCTTCTTCCGGATGGCACCGTCCTGGTCACGGGCGGCGGCTCGAATACCGATGCCGGCCGATATCGCTCACGCTGTCCTTCCGGCAGAATTGTGGTCGCCGGCCACCCAGACTTGGACGACGCTCGCGTCGATGAGCGCGCCTCGTCTGTATCACTCCGAAGCACTGCTTCTGCCCGATGGGCGCGTCATGATCTCTGGCGGCGGGCGCTTCAACGACGATCACGATGAGCCCACTGATCAGTTAAGCGCTCGAATTCTTCGCGCCACCATACCTCTTCAAAGGATCAAGACCGACTATCACTTCTGCTCCTCCGCAGCTGTCGTACGGACAGAATTTCACCGTGCAAACGCCGAACGCCGGGCGAATCGCCAAAGTCTCACTGATTCGCTTTGGCAGCGTGACACACGATATCAATATGGGCCAGCGCTTTCTCCCGTTGTCGTTTACGGCCGGAAGCGGCTCGCTAACCGTCACAGCCCCGGCGAATTCGAACCTCGCGCCTCCGGGCAACTACATGCTATTCATCGTTGATATCAACGGCGTGCCCTCTGTCGCGGCTATCGTCGATTTTTAAAGGTTCGGCTCTCACGCTTCGACCACCGGTAAACGGCGAGATGAAAGCTCGAAGTGCGACGATCCTCAACAAGTCCTGCTGAACAATGATTGTTGGTTGTTGCGCACGATTTCCAGGGCTTCCGCGTTCAAATCGTTCGCGCATCGCGTCGCCTGTCCCAGAGTTCCAGGATCAGGAGATAGAGACTACCAGGCATGCCTTTGCAGGAAATTGGGTTAGCGCCGGGGATGCGATTCTCTGCGTGGTACCAAGGTACAATATCGGCGGCTAATCAGGATTGATACACTTTCGCTTCAGATAAGGAATTTGGTGCCTTTCGTCGACCCTGTTGAAGATTATCACAAATACCGAGGATACATACGAAGCACTCTACAACTTTACATCGAGACTCGAGGGATCCGCTGAGACGCTTTGATTCGAGGCATATTGTTCCCGGTTTGGAATTCCCTGCCAACACAGTGAGTTGAGGCAGGGATTGCCGTGCTTCGGATCAGCAGAAAGTCCACTATGCCCGCGACCATTACGACTGTTCTGGGATCTGAGGATCAAAGGCAAGCGCCGAGCTCGCCCTGTCTGCTTCTAAGAGGAGAGCCACTCTTTTACAACCCCAGCCAGGCAAACCACAGCCCTCAAAAACCCGATCTCGAAAAGAACTGCTTATCAACTCCACCTCCACCCATGAAACCAGCCTCCATCCTCCTACTGACTGCCACTATCTTCGCCACCACGGTTCCGCTACAGGCTCAGGTTGAGTCGCCGACACCGTCGCCAGCCGCCACCGCGGCGCCTGTCGCCTACGAGCCGTTGCCGACACTCAAAGCCAGCGTGATTCTGCAGCCGCAGTATTTCCAGGGGCCGAACTTTACCGTGCGGGATCCCGTCCCGACTTACTCCGGCTCGAATCGCTACACGATCGACTCCGACTACGGGGTTTTTGAAGCCGACGGCAACCAGATGCTTATGCGTCGCGTCGCGGAAATCAACGCGATAGCCAAACTGCAGGCGATGTCGCAGACCAAGGAGTTCACGCAGGCCGCGGCGCAGGCGGCGTCAGCCCCGCTCCATGTCGCCCAGGATTTGGTCACGAATCCAGTGTCCACGATCTCCAGCGTTCCGAGAGGCATTTGGGGCTTCCTCAATCAAGCGGGAGAGGCCGTGAAGGAAGCCACCGAAGGCCAGCAAGCCACTGCGGCGGAAGGCAACGCCGTGGAGAACATGACCGGATTCTCCAAAACCAAACGCGATATCGCCATCAAAGCTCGGGGTCGATCCCTACACTACGAACGAAGTCTTTCAGAAAGAGTTAAACAAGGTCGCATGGCCGGCGTTTCTGGGAAAATTCACGGTGGACCTCGGGATGGCTGCGGTCGGCGGCGCGGCGCTCTCTGCCGTCAATTGGACCAGCACGCTGACCGATGCGTTGCGCGACAAGAGCCCGACTGAGCTGCGCCTGATGAATCTCGGCCTGCTCACGAATAATATGGGCGTCGCCCGCTGGGATGCGGACGCCTTCCTGAACAACAACGCCATTTCGCCCACCACCCAGACGATCCTCGTGGCCGCCCTCGCGCAGCTCGGCAACATCCCCGGTCAGGCGGAATTCATCCGTCAGGCCGCGACCAGCCAGGACGAACACGACGCCATCGCCTTCCAGCAGAGCGTCCAATTGATGGCCAATCTGAACAACAGCGCGCCGGTCGCCCGCATCACCCATCTCAACGGGCTCACCGTTTGCCAGACCAATGATGGCACCGTGGTCGTCCCAATCCAGTGGGATTACGCAGCGTGGACGCCGATGACCGAGCGTTTCATCACCGCTCTCAAGGCCCAGAAATTCACCACCCCGGTTTCCGGCTACAGCGTAATCCTGACCGGCGTCGTTTCACCCATGACCGCCCAGGCCCTCGCCGCGCGCGGCGTGAACGTCACGACCAAAGCGCTCCCCGGCCCGCTGCAATGAACCAACCCGCCCACGGTATGGTAAGAATTCTTGGTGGCGCAAACACTGCAAGAATGGGCGAGGTGAGGGTGGACTAAGATCCAACGTGAATGTCCGGTGAAAACTGATACGGTAATTTACGTTCAGCGCATTGGTGTCCATTATCGCACCTGTCGGTGACAGGATACCGGCGCAACGATGATCGACGACGAAACCCAACTTTTAATCTTATTCGGCAATGGTCAAGCTCCTCTGTAAGTTTAGGCCTCTCACGCTATTCCTGTTGGTCCTCACAACCGCTTGCAGCTCCGTGCAAACGAACCAGCAGCCCTCCGCTGTTTCCGGCTCCAGCCCAAACCTGGCGACTGTCTACTTCTATCGCACGCATAGCTCGCCTGGTGCAGTTGTGGGTGTTGATATCAAAGACAACGGCATAGACATCGGTACTCTGCAGGATGGTACCTACTTCGTTTACCACGCAAACCCTGGCCAACACGTCCTCGCTGCTACCACGGATACAACTTCGACCCAAAATATAAAACTTCAGGCCGGTGCGACATATTATATCAGGGCAGGTGTCCTTCCCAGCCAACATCTTTTTCAACCGTCATTGATAGTCGTTTTTGATCTCCAGGGACAGGCGGCGATCCAAAATTTGAGGCGCCTTCACCTTCATGAGTAGGCCCTCGCTAACCCGGGATCCGCACCGGCTCAAATTGGCCCAATTCGTTAGTCGAGCAGCTCAGTGGTAGATCCGTACGGAGAGGGGAGGGCGACGGCGGTTCCCGAGGATGTAGCCGAGGTGCTTCTCTCCTGCTTGGTTGTGCGGCGGCCGCGGGGTTTTGACCTGCTGGGTAAGGTGGAGTCCTTTAAGGAATCGTCTTAAGAACTGTATCGCTTTTAGGCGGAGAACAGTCCTTTAATACCCAAAACGCGAAATGAAAATAGCACGCCTCCTTGGAATTGCCCTTATCGCCATCGCAGCTGCAATAGGAGCTTCGTCTTGTTGTTCGTTGAAGCGAGATTTAGCTAAATATGGAATCGGTCCGGAGGCAGTATCCACACGAAACGTAACGCAGGTGACGCTGATTTTGCGAAACATCACGACTCCTTACTTTATTAAATGGACGGTCGTTTCCGATCAAATGTGTACACAATCTACCGGCGAAATCAGACCCGATACTGAGGATTTTGAGCACACTTGGGAAGTGGGCGACACCCGACAGCATATCCGGTTCTGGTGGGATACTTTATATGGCGAAGCTGACGCTACGGTTCTCGTGAACAATATCGTTGTTTTCGAAGGTCACTGCGTTCACTTTGCCGAAGGTAAAGTCCAAATGATCGAAACGTGCAGCCATCCTCGCGTCTACAGGACATTCGGTTCGGGACCTTATCTCCGCGAACCAATGGGCCTCAGCGAGACTGATATTGAGTTTGCTACTTCGAATCTCTAGAGCGCTGGCGCGGCTCCAAGCCATCCAGAAAATCGGTGCGAGTCATGAGAATCGGTTATGATGCAGCCTTTTCTGACCACTGATTCTTTTGTAACTCACTGGGGCTGAGCATTATACGGAATGGGTGGGATTCGAACCCACGGTACGGTTACCCGTACGCCTGATTTCGAGTCAGCCTAAATGCCCTAGGGTAAAGTGCCTTTCCTTGGGAGAAATGTTTCAATACTTATCGACAATGGTCAATTTTTTCGCAAAAAATAACTGCAATAACTGCACTGCGGATGCCGCGAAACCTGACCCTCGAACCGAAATACATCGCAGCGCTCAATCGCTGGCAGCTTTACATTTCGCCGACACTTTCCTCGACCGGCAAACCTCAAAGGCTCTTTTACCAGACCAAGAGAGCCGCCGAGACTGCGGCAGAGCTCTTTGAGCGTCGTCAGAAACATTTCGGGCGCAACCTGTCCCAGCTCACTCCGGCACGCATGGCCATTGCTGGTGAGGCTTTCGAACTCCTCGGCGATCGCGACGACGTGGTGCTCTTGGAAGTCGTCCGGGCTGGCTTGGCGCATGAAAAAGCCAAAGCCGCCAGCGTTCCGTTCGGGAATTTGTTCGATGAATTCCTTGCGGCTAAGGCGTTGTGCAATTCGAAATATCTCAAAGAACTCAAGCTTGCGCGCGAGCGCTTCCGCGCCTTCGACAAGATTCTGGCCGCCGATGTTCAACCAAAAGCGTTGAGCAAAGTTCTCGACCGTATGCCTCCCGCATCGCGCAACGCCAATATGCGGTATTTGCGCGCCGCCTTTAACCTGGGTATCAAGCGCGGTTATCTTCAAGAGAATCCAATTGCACGTCTAGATTTTCGGGAACTCGCCAACGCCGAAGTAGAGGTATTCACGCCAAAGCAAGTCGAGAAGATGCTCAATTATGCGCTGGACCATGACCTCACGCTTTTACCGTTTCTTGTCCTCGCACTCTTTTGCGGAGTCCGCCCAGCGGGCGAATTGGAAAAACTCACTTGGGCGAGTGTTCACCTTACCGGCAAACCTGAGGTGGAAATTCCAGCGAGTGTCTCCAAGACCAAACGTCGCCGCTTTGTTGACCTAAGCGAGAACGCACTCGCGTGGCTAGAAGCCTACCGACTCCGTGGCGGAGTTATGGATGGCCGAGTTACGTGCTACGGGACGGAAAACTTGCGCAATCATCGGCGGGCAGCGCAGGTGGCTGCGGGAATCGAGCGTTGGATTCAGCAAGGAATGAGACACACCTTTTGTTCCGCGTGGTTGGCGAAGCATCACGACATCAATCGGCTAATTTTGATGGCTGGTCACTCCGCGACGGTAACCTGGGAAAACTACCACCGCGGAATGAGCCAAGCCGAGGCCGAAAAATTTTGGGCTATCAATCCCCCGAATACCACGGCCAACATTGTCGCGTTTAAGAATCGATAAGGAATGACAAGATTTTCGCTTGACGCCAAAATCGGGTCATATGGGCCACGTTGGCAATATGGGCCAGTTGACGAGCCCGAAATTCGGCGGGCGATCGCCGCCGAGGCGCTTAAACAAAGCAACGAGCAATTTTCGCCTCCGATTAGCCGAGCGTCCTAAAGAGCGAAAAATTGAATCGCCATATTAGGAAATTCAAATCAACTTTTATGGCGACAAAACAAACGCGACCGGCACGCGCTAATTCTGCCGGGAAAGACGACGCAACGTTTCCGGTGATTAGTGCGCGCTACATGCGAGTACGAGAATTCGCCCAATTTTGCAACGTCAGCGAGACGCTCGCGCGGCGCTGGATTTATTCGGGAGCGATTCCCGCGGTGAAAATTCAAGGCTTGATCATGATTGACGTGTTCCGTGCTGAACAAGTCATGGCGACCCGCCATGCGTTCAAGCCAGTCAAGACCTTGCCGCAAAAGAAAGGAGCGCAGATTGCATCATGAGGGGCTCGCATCCGAAAGCAACCGACGCCGTAGGGGCCGGGCGGTCAACCAGACGACGTCAAGGAACCGGCGGCGTTTCGATGTTCGCCCTCCAAGCTCGTTAGAGGTCGCTAGTGTCGATACTAGTTGCGGCTAAGCGCTATGGCTATTTCCGGCTTCTTGTCTGCGGTCTGGCAATATCGCGCAGCCGGTGCGACAGGAATCGAATCGACCAGCTTCGCCTTCATCGGATCCGCGAAGGCGAGCATTAGGGCGGAGGAGACAGAGCCGCCTTTCATGGCGCGAGTCGGCGTTTCGGCATGTTCATGAGCTAGCTTCGCGTAGATTGTGTTTTTGGTAAAGTTTGACAAATCGAGGAAAATGTTCATATGAACACTTGGTTGAAAATGAATAATATTTGCTAACGTCGTGTGCCTTAGTGTAACCCCGCGAAGCATGCGAAATGAAGATATCCGCGAAGGTCGTCAGTTCTGCGGCACAATGTCATTGAACCGCCATGAAAATCGGGACCGGCAAAATGTCCAATATTGCAGCCGCTGTAGCAAAGAGCGCCCAAGAATCGCGCAGAGGCATCATGTCGCTCAACAAAAGATCTCAAAAATCGTGGGCGGGTACCTTCTGAGAGTACGACGGGTTTCTTAGTGGGACAGCAAGAAATTTTCAAGCTGATAAAGCGCCTTTTCCTTGAACGAGATTGGGGCTCACTTGGCATCGCCAGTCAGGAGTGATCGGAAGCCTGCCGAGGGCCTGACTGAGGTCCAAAACCGAATTGAATCGAAGGGATGATTCGTCGTGAAGGGCCTTGCGGATTATCTTTCGCCATTCCTTCGGGATATGGGGCAACCAGCACAGTTTGCCGGGAATCCGCCAGCCTTCACTAGGTCCGCAACGCCTAGCCCAGCGAGCCTCTGGATATAGAACGCGTCGCCGTGTAAATGCCGGTAAATCGTCATCCCCAATGCCCAGACATCAGTCTTGACGCTTGTAACCTGATCGGTATGAACCTCAGGCGCGAGATGATCCATATACCCTGCCGCCGAAGCATACCCCAATATGATGCAGTCAGTTACCAAGCCAAAATCCCCTATTTTCCATCGCGAGCCCGAGGGGCATGATGTTTCCTGGTTTGATATCGCGATGGAGCATTCCCCGAGAATGTATTGCGTCTAGGCCAAGGCAAACGTCGGTGGCGATTTTTCGGGTTTCGCTAAGCTTAAGCGGACCAGCTTTGTAACGAGCTTCTAATGAACCGCCGTCGCAAAACTCTAGGGCCAAGTGCAGATTTCCGTCCTGCTGAGATCTTCGTAAGCGTCACACCATCCACACCCAATCGTCGCATTGCTTCCCAGCACAGAAGAGAAGATGTTGCCGTCATGAAGAACTATTCTCTTCGATATAGGTTAACGACATGTCTGCTGGCTCTGTTCTGCGTATTTTGTGCCAAGACACACGCCCAGCGGACAAACCCAGCGATCCAAGCTGCGTTAACGTCTTCAGCAGATGCGGCGATCGCGACGGCGCAGTTATTGCAGCCTGCTCAACTCATGCAGATTTTGCACGCTTCCAACGGCGAGAAGCCCCTGATCCTGCAGGTCGGCTCCCATGTCTTCTACGCCGAAGCACACATTCCCGGATCGGAGTATGTCGGTGCCGCAGGACAGGATTCAGGACTTCAGGCACTCCGAAAGCGCGTCAGGGGCTTAGAGCGCAGTCGCTTTCTCGTCATCTATTGCGGGTGCTGCCCCTGGAAGAAATGTCCCAATATTCGCCCCGCGAATCAGCAGTTGAGCTCTCTGGGCTTCACCCGCGTCAAAGTGCTGTACTTCGCCGATAACTTCGGAACGAATTGGGTGGCTAAGGGGTACCCAGTCGCGAAAGGCCAATAGGAACAAAGAAATGGGACGAATCACCCTCTACCCCTCAAAGCGGCAACAGATTCTTCTTTTTCTGCTGATGACTGTTTCTGTCCAGTTTGGACAGCCCTCCTACCGCAAATGCGGGAAATCCAACCCCGGCTGTCTACAGTTTCGCACCGAATTTTTCCCGTGTGGATCTGGACCAGAGGAACGTGGATCTGACGACCTATCGCGGCAAAGTTGTTGTGCTCGATTTCTGGGCTACCTGGTGTGCACCATGTCTTACCGAGATGCCGCGCTTTGTTGAGTGGCAGCAGGAGTATGGCGCACGGGGGCTGCAGGTCATCGGTATCTCTATGGATGATGAGGCACCACCAGTACGAGCTGCCTTTCAGAAATACAGATTGAATTTCCCTGTCGTGATGGGCGACGAGAAGCTGGGAGAAATCTACGGCGGCATTCTTGGTCTCCCCATCACCTTCCTGATAGACAGGAATGGTAAAATCCGCTTCAAGCATCAGGGCGTGACCGATCTCAACATCATCGAAAGTGAAATCCAGACACTTTTACCAGGACATTGAAGCTGTTGCCGTCCTTCTGGGCGATCAAAGCTTAGCGTACGATTCGGCAAGGTGCTGTTTGAGAAATAATGGCTCGCGTCACCTGTCTACATGAACGTGCAGCTCTACTGCGTCGGTCAAGACAGGCAAAAGCTTGGCGGCGCGTTTGTGAGACTGTACACTCTCCAAGCGCCACGCGTCGCGTATTGGTGCGCTGACCCGAAATCGCCCATAAAATAGAGCGATAGAGCGTGCCGGCCAAAGCGTTGTAGGCTCGAGGATTCCTTGTCGCTCGTCACCACCGCCCCGGTCTGATTCCAAGTCGCGATGTGAAAGGCAACGGAATGCTTGGTGCGACGGGACGGAACCCAGTTCAGCCAGAAAGGCTGGCTGGGTGCAGGCGTACGGGCGCCGAATGCGGAGATTTAACCTGGCGGTTGTTTCGGCTGCTTTGACGGCCCTGATCATATTTCGGCGTCTCCTCGGCAGCGAGCTTAGCTTGGTGTCGGTCTGTCAAAATCAAAAAATCAAAGAGCACATCGCCCGCCAAATCGACGCGGATTTCGACCTTTTTTACCTGCGCACCAAGGTCGGTTATCGCTCTTACCAAATCTTGACATCGGCCTTAAGCGACTTCTGACGACGCAAGGCGGCCCTCGCAGAACGTGAAAACCGCATCCATACGGCAAAGCATCTGCGGTCGATGCGTAATAACGACAAGCGTGCGATCAGTGGTCAATCGAAACAATCGATCGAACAGATCGTGATCCGGTCCCTGGTCGAGATGTGCCGTGTGGCCTCGTCCAAGACCAGGACCGGCGCATCTTTCAGGAGGGCCTGAGCCAGGACTAGCCGCTGCCGCTGGCCTCCAGACAATCTGAGTCCTTCGGAACCAGTCACAGTGTGAAGGCCTTGAGGTAAGCTTCGAACGAACGACGCCAGACCTGACGCATCCAACGCGGAGATCAGCTCTGAGTCCGTTGCTCCAGGTCGAGCCAACAGCAGATTCTCTCGAATACTCGTGTTGAAGATGTGCGGATGCTGTAACATCACGGCCAACTGAGCGCGCACATCGCGAATCGAATACTCGGTAAGCGCGTGCTCTCCCACGAGTACCGCGCCCTCCTGCGGATCGAAGAAGCGGCAGAGCAGATTCACGATCGTGCTCTTCCCCGCACCGCTAGGCCCAATGATCGCAATCCGGCTGCGAAACGGCAAATCAAACGAGACGTCACGAATCGCCGGAGCAAACGTGCCGGAATACGTGAACGATACCTTCCGAAATGCATAGGACGGCGTTCCCGGCATCCGCAGAGGATCGACTGGATCCCGGACCGGCGGTCGTTCCTCAATGATTTCGTAAATTCGACGCGACGCTTCACCAGCTTGTTCGAGATATTGGTACGCCGCAGGCAGCGGTTGAACCGCTTCGAAGCTGGCAAGGACACCAAATGCAACGGCAGCGAGAAGTATTCCCGAAAACTCTCCGGCTTGGATTTTCGGAATAGTGAGGAGCAATACGGACAGGACGGTTGCCCACGTCAGCAAACTGCCGGCGGAACTATGCAGCGCGCTGATTTGTGCCTGTCGCAGCTGCATTTGAGCCAGTTAGCTCGTCATCCGTTCATACTCCTTTAGTCGTGCTCGCTCGATTCCAAGTGCCAAAACCTCCTCCATGCCACCGACGCTCTCAACCAGGTGCCGCTGCAACGCCGCTCGAACCGCGATCTGCCGGCGCGCGGTCCTTCGCGCCGCTCGAAGTGCGGTAAGGGGTAACGCCACACCACAAAGCGCGAGTCCCGCGAACAGGGCTAGCGCGGCGGGCGCATCCAAGAACGAGAGAATACAAGTTGACGCACAAACGACCAGCGCAGCGACGACCACAGGCGAACCAACCCGCAGATACAGATTCTGTAATGTCTCTACGTCTGATACCAGGCGCGACAGCAGGTCCCCGGAATGATTGGTGACGCGGGCACTTGGGATAATCGATTCCAGGCGTTCGTACAGCCAACAACGCAACCGCGCTAAAAGTCGGAATGTTAAATCATGTGAGACGATTCGTTCCGCATAACGTACCCCGGCTCGCGCAATCCCAAAGAACCGGACAGCAACAATGACCAGCATCAGCTCAAGAATTGCTGGCCGTAGTGCCGCCCACGAAATAAGATACCCAGACGTACTCATCAGACCGACCGACGCAAGGATAGTCAACGTTCCAAGTATGATCGCAGCTGCCATCAGCAGCTTGTGGTACCTCAACTGCAACAGCGCCCAACGGATCGTCATCTGGTTTGCACCCCTAAACCGGCCGGTTCGACTGCATGTTGCGCGCCGATGGACTGCCCCAAAGACGATCGCTCGATTGATCCGACCAGGCGCCCGCGCGAGAGCATAAAGACGACGTCCGCTTCGGAGAGAGAAAAGTCATGATGCGCGATCACCAATATCGTCCGGTGAGCGGCGAGGCGCAGAAACGCGCGCTGCAGCTTTGTCGCAGTCGCCGCATCGAGGTGTGAGGTCGGCTCATCGAACAGAGGAAAGCGCGAGTTATCGCCAGGCGCTGGCGTTCGCCGCTGCTTCGCTCATAGGCGTGTCATACCGTTGCGGAAGAGCCATCACGAACTCGTCTGCTTCAGCCAGTCGCGCAGCGGCTCTAACCTTCTCGAGTATGGCGCCCCCACATGCGGCGCGCAGATTGTCCAGCACGCTGCCTTCAAAAAAGTGCGGATGTTGAGAGACAAACGCCACCTGGCTTCGCCAACGCTCAGCCGGTATTTCACGCAGCGATATGTTGTTCACTGTGACGGCACCGCCGGTCGGCTCGACGATGGTCGCCATTATAATCGTGAAGCTAGTGGCGGTGAAGGCCCATCCATCCTTCTTTAATTTCATCAAGACGTAAGCGGCAACGAATGCCGCGGCGGTGATAAATGGTAACGTGCCCGGGACAACACCAAATCCTGCGAACAGAGAGGTTTCAAAGCGGCCCCAGACAGCAAAGAGAAGCATGACAACTGCACCGGGCAACCAGAGGGATCGCGCCACGTTTTGCGCTCGGTCATGCAATTCTCCGGTCGTGCGCAGTGTGAGAAAAACTGCCCCGTGCCAGGAGAATATAATAATTGCCAGCAATCCGCCCAGTAGCGCGAAGGGATTCAATAGCGTGAAGAGATTTCCTTCGAAGTTCTTGTCCGCGCCAATCGGTACGCCCCGCACTAGATTCGTAATTCCTACACCCCAGATCAAAGCGGGAACCAGGCTACCCCAGAATATCCCCGCATCGGCCACGCGACGCCAGCGTACATCGTCAACTTTTGCTCGGAACTCAAGTCCGACTGCTCTCACGATTAAACCCACTAAGATTAGCAACAGCGGCAGATAGAATCCGCTGAACATGGTTGCGTACCATTCCGGAAACGCCGCGAACATCGCTCCACCCGCAGTGATCAGCCACACCTCATTTGCATCCCAGAACGGCCCGATGGCGTTGATCACGACGCGACGGTCTAGATCATCGCGACTGACGAACGGCATCAGGATCCCAACACCAAAATCGAATCCTTCGAGGAAAAAGTAACCGATGAATAGAACGGCTATCAGGATGTACCAGATCGTTTGTAGGTCCATGGGATAAGGGGGTTAGTAAGCATGGGCCGCACTTTCTTCGACCACTGCTTCAGTGTCCGCTTTGGGCCGTGCGAATCGATAAATGAGGATGCCGCCTACAGAAGCAAGCACTCCGTATATAACGCTAAACACAGTTAGCGAAATCCAGATCGAGATCCCGCCGACCGAAAGGGACACGCCGTTTACTGTCTTCAACAATCCATAAACAATCCAGGGCTGTCGTCCCATCTCGGTCACAATCCATCCCGCCGTATTGGCAACGAACGGCAGGAACATGACCACGACGAGGAACCGAAGAAACGAGGTCGCCTGGTCTAATGTGCCGCGCCACCAGAGCGCGAATCCTAGCAAGCTGACTGCGATGAACAGCATGCCCAACCCCACCATGATTCGGAACGCCCAGTACACAACCGTTACCGGCGGGATGTAATCGCCCGGTCCGTATTGCTGTTCGTACTGCGCTTGCAGTTCTTTCATGCCCTCGACTGGCGCTGTGACATTGTTGTGCGCCAGGACGCTCAATAGATACGGAAGCCGTAATTCCCTTTTGCCTATCCGCTTAGCCTCGTCCTGAATCGCAAACAGCGAAAAGCTCGCAGGTCCTTCAGTCTCCCATAGTCCTTCCATCGCTGCGATTTTCATCGGCTGCGCTTTGGCCGTGAACTGCGCCTGGGCATGGCCTGTGGTTGCCGCTGCCATTGCGGAGACTCCAGTCACGACCAAAGCAATTCGCGTCGCACGCGAAAACAGCTCGACATTTCTGCCCGCGATGAGGTGCCAGGCACTGATCCCAAGGACAAAAAAACCGCCGGTAATCAGGGATCCGGTCACTACGTGCTGATACTGGGCCAGGACCCTTTCGTTCAGGAACACCGCGACGAAATCAGTTAGTTCCGCTCGCCCGTTCAGCAGATGGTAACCGACTGGCACCTGCATCCAGGCGTTGGCGACAAGAATCCAATAAGCTGAGATCAACGTGCCAATAGAAACGCACCAGATGCAAAACAGGTGAAGCCACTGGGGCAGTCGATCGGCGCCGAATAGCCAGAGACCGAGAAACGTGCTCTCGAGGAAGAACGCCAGTAACGCTTCGATTGCCAGGGGAATACCGAAAATATCGCCTACGAAGCGGCTGTACTCGGACCAGTTCATTCCGAACTGAAACTCTTGCACGATTCCAGTTACTACCCCGAGTGTGAACAGGATCACAAAGAGCTTGCCGAAAAACTGGGTCATCCGGCGATAGAGGTATCAAATCATCTGCAGGAACCTAATTCAACCGGTCACGGCGCAAGAAGGGTCGGTCTTATGTGCTCCACTGTGCGGCTGAGGGCTACTACAGAACCGAAATCTGTTGCATATCACGCCCGGTGAGTCAGTGTCCATTGCACGAGGACGTGATAAGGTTATATGTGCGGAACCCGCCGGAAAGATTCTTCACACGGAAACCGTTCTGCATTAGGACGCGTGTGGCGTAATAAGCGCGCTGACCGACGCCGCAGTACAGCCAGACTTCACGATCTCTGGGCAGTTCGCCAAGCCGGTGGCGAATTTGGCTGAGCGGAAGATTGATAGCGCCGGGTACGTGTCCGGTTTCAAATTCATCCGCATCGCGTACGTCCACGAGAAGCGCGGGGTCTGCTGCCAATTGTTGCCAGTCGGCGAGCGGCAAATCGCCGCGCAAATGGTTTCCCGCGATCATGCCCGCATAATTCGCCGGATCCTTGGCCCCGCCGAACTGCGGCGCGTAGCAGAGTTCCAATTCCTCGAGGTCAAATACTGTGCCCCCAAACTGGATCGCTGTCGCGATAACATCGATGCGCTTGTCAACATCCGCCTCCCCTAGAGCCTGTGCTCCAAGAATGCGCCCGTCGGACTTGCGGAAGATGAGTTTGATGTTGATGGGTTTGGCCCCCGGGAAATAGCTGACGTGGTTTCCGGGATGCAGGTAAATCTTTTCGTAATCGGTGATCCCTGCACGCCGCAGGCTTTTCTCGCTGGCTCCCGTACTTGCTACCTCCAGCCCGAACAGGCCGCAGATTGCGGTTGCCTGGACGCCGCGAAATTTCGTGTCCCTCCTGCAGATTACATCCGCCGCGACGCGACCTTGGCGGTTTGCCGGCCCGGCGAGTGGAATCATGGTCCATTGGTCAGTAATGACGTCTTTTACTTCAACGGCATCGCCGGCAGCCCAAATGTGCGGATCGCTCGTGCGCATTTGGGCATCGACGTGAATTCCGCCGCGTTCGCCAATTTGAAGGCCAGCGGATTTTGCCAGACCGGTTTCTGGCCGTACCCCGATAGCGAGAATGACGAGATCGCCGACATGCCGCGCGCCGGATTTCGTGTTCACGACGATTTGGCCGGCATCCGACTCAAAGCACGCAACGCCATCGCCAAGCGCAATGCTAACGCCATGCTTTTCCAGATGCTCCTGCACTGGCCGTGCCATCTCGGGATCGAATGGTGGCATGATCTGATCCAACATCTCCACCACCGTTACGGACAACCCGCGGTTCACAAGGTTCTCCGCCATCTCCAGTCCGATGAAGCCCGCGCCGACGATTACCGCGCTTTTTGCGTTCTTTTCACTGATCCAGGCGCGAATCCGGCGGCTATCCGGAATTGACCGCAGAACGAAGATCCCTGGCAAATCCACGCCAGGCAATGGTGGACGTACGACAGCGGCTTCTCGGTGAAAGAACGAGGGCGTCATAGCTCTCCCGGTAAATGCGACCGGTGGATGTGATTTTTGTGTAAGTTTGCAAATTATCTGGCGTCCTTTTTTGCACGCTATTTGGCGTGATTCGTCGGGTTGAGTATGTGCCCCTGACGCCAGCAGTTGCGATGAAATCGTCGCGGGATGAACGCTGGACAGCGCACTTTCCTTCCTCAGGTAGATGGAACATACGCCAAATACCGTGCAAACCTTTCGCGCCAGATATCCCGCAAATTGACGCGCCTTGTTGTGAATTTGGAAATTATATTGCGTGATTTTTGGGTGTAATTTTCCAAACTATTTGAGGTGGACTTTTCCACTTTAAATGAGGTGGCGTGGAACCGATCATTAGGGGCTTTCGGGTCTATTCGATCAGTGCGAGCACCGAGTTCACCGTTTCAGAAACACCCTTCTCGCTGTGGCCATAACATCAAATACCGTGGAAAACTTCACCTCAGGTATCGTGGAAAATGACACCTTTACCGCTTGCCTATGAACTAACCTTTTTCAAGCTGTGCGTTAGGAATGGATTTTTGTGATTAATTGGGACTAAGGCGGACTCGAAACTCCCGCACACCATATGGATCACCCAATCACTCCGCAATCTTCTGATAATGATGTCCCGCTCCCGACCGGACTCACCAGCGAGGAAGCCCGCCGTCGGCTCGAGAAGTTCGGTCCAAACGCCATGCCCGACACGGCTCTGCATCCATTACGCAGGGCGCTGACCAAGTTCTGGGCGCCGGTTCCATGGATGCTCGAGGCTGCGATCGTACTCGAGCTTGGCGCTCGGCAAGTACGTCGAGGCTGCGATCATCGCTGGTCTCCTGGCCTTCAACGCCGCGCTCGGGTTTTTCCAGGAAGGGCGCGCCCAGGCGACTCTTGCCGCGCTGAAGTCGCGGCTCGCGCTGAACGCGTCGGTCCGGCGCGACAATGCCTGGGCGACCGTGCCCGCTGCCGGACTGGTGCCTGGCGATATCGTGAAGCTATCGCTCGGCGCGGTGGTCGCCGCCGACGTGCGTCTGATCGAAGGCGAGATCCTGCTCGACCAGTCCATGCTCACCGGCGAATCGATGCCCATCGAAGCTGGGCCAGGCCTGCAAACATATGCAGGGGCGCTGGTGCGGCGCGGCGAAGCCGTCGCGGAGGTCACGGCGACCGGCGCGCGCACAAAGTTCGGACGCACCGCGGAACTGGTTCGTACCGCGCACGTCGACAGTTCCCAGCAGAAGGCCGTTCTGCGCGTCGTGCGCAATCTCGCCATGTTCAACGGCGTCATCATCGTGATGCTGGTGGCGTATGCCTACGCTCTCAAGCTGCCGATTGGTGAGATCATTCCCCTGGTGCTCACGGCGGTTCTGGCGTCGATCCCGGTGGCGCTGCCTGCCACCTTTACCCTTGCGGCCGCGCTCGGCGCGCGGGCTCTGGCGCATCTGGGCGTCCTTCCGACGCGGCTCTCGGCCGTGGACGAAGCGGCGAGCATCGATGTCCTGTGCGCGGATAAGACAGGCACGCTGACGCGCAACGAATTGAAGGTGACCGCCGTCCGCCCTATGCCCGGCTTCGACGAGGCACACGTTCTGGGATTGGCCGCCCTGGCCAGCTCGGATGGCGGGCAGGATCCCGTCGACGCGGCCATTCGCTCCGCTGCCTCGCAAGCCGTCGCCTCCGATCTGCCGAAGCTGACTAAGTTCGTGCCGTTCGATCCCGCCACGAAGATGTCCGAGGCCACGGCGGTGGATCCGAGCGGTGCCACGATGCGTATCGTGAAGGGAGCCTTTGCCGCAGTCATGGGCCTCACGCCAACCATCGCCCGATGCGTCCACGACGGCGAACCAACTGGAGGCGCAGGGCTTCCGGGTGCTGGCCGTCGCGGTGGGTCCGCCGGAGGCGGTGAAGCTCGCGGGAATCATCGCCCTCAGCGATCCGCCGCGAACGGATTCGGCGGCGCTCATCACGGAGTTGCGCACGTTGGGCGTCCGCACCGTCATGGTGACGGGCGATGCGCCGGCGACGGCTGCGATCGTGGCTCGTGCGGTAGGGCTCGATGGAGCCGTCTGTCCACCCGGGCCGATCCCCGACGGTGTACGACCCGAGGATTTCGCGGTCTTCGCCGGCGTCCTCCCGGAGGGAAAGTACAACCTCGTCAAGGCGTTCCAGAAGAGCGGCCACACCGTTGGCATGTGCGGCGACGGCGCCAACGACGCGCCGGCGCTGCGCCAGGCACAGATGGGAATCGCGGTGTCGACCGCGACCGACGTCGCCAAGTCGGCGGCCGGCATCGTGCTGACCGAACCCGGGCTCGGCGGCATCGTCGCTTCCGTAAAGGAAGGCCGCGTGACGTTCCAGCGCATCCTGACCTATACGCTGAACTCGGTTACCAAGAAGATCGTGCAGGTGCTCTTCCTGGCGGTGGGTCTGGTCATGACCGGGCACGCGATCCTGACTCCGATGCTGATGGTCATCCTAATGATCACCGGCGATTTCCTCGGCATGTCCTTGACGACCGACAACGTGCGACCGTCACCGATGCCCAATGCCTGGCGGATCGGCAATTGACGATCGCCGGTGTCTTCATGGGAGTCTCCGAACTGGTTTTTTGCACAGCCGTCCTGGCCATCGGCAAATTCCGTTTGGGTCTTGGAATCGAGACGCTAAGAACTCTAGCCTTCGTGGTCATAGTGTTTGGCAATCAAGCAACGACCTATCCGAATCGTGAACGCCAGCGCCTGGGGTCCCCTCGTCCAAGCCTGTGGCTCATCGGATCGTCTGTAGTTGATCTGCTGATCGCCTCAACGCTGGCAACTTGCGGAATCGCCATGGCGCCACTGCCTATATTCGTTGTGGGAGGAACACTCGTCGCGGCAGCGGTCTTTGCATTAATCTTGGACTTTGCCAAAGTCCCCGTGTTCAAACGCCTCAAGATCGCATAGAGAAAGGATGGCGGCCTGGAGGAATGTTTCCAGTTACTTACTATCCTAATAAGAGCTTGAAATAGGAAAACATCCTGACAATCAAAGGCTTTTCTGGATATGTCCTATCGATCTCCGAGGAAGCGAGGACGTCCGCCCACCGCCTGCTTAGCTGTAATATTGAAAAGGGCGGGTTAGAACTCACTCTGGTCCAGGCAATTTGTAATCAAATCACTCTTGTCCGGCGCCCCGGTTGTGGCGCACCCATCGGCCTGAGTGAGAATGGCGTTTTGAAGCAGCAGCGCCGCCCTGTAGTCGTGCTCCTCGACGCTAAGGAGTACAGCGTTCAACTCGACGAAAAGGAGCTGCGCCTGGATGGGAGGGTTTTTGGAAATCAGACTTGGATTGCCCCAAAAAGTGGAATCCATTACCGTTTACTGCTTACAAGTTACTAACAAGCCTTCAGTACAGCCGAACGAAGAAATACACCGTCATCGTTATGCCGACGACGATTACGAAAATCCGGACCCATGATTGAGGAAGTCTCTGTGAGACCCATGCACCACCGTAGCCGCCACTGATCGTGGCCAGGCCCATGAGCAAAGCCTCGGGCCAGAAGATTTTACCAGCAGCGACAAAGATAACGAGGGCAAGCGTATTGAAAGCGGTGGTCAGGATTACTTTGAGCGCATTCGCTAGATGGATATTTTCGAACCCGAGCATATCCAGTACGGCCAGTTCCAGGATGCCGGCACCCGCACCATAAAACCCACCGTAGATCCCGATAACCACTTGAATGGCGGCCGCCTTAAGCAATGGCTTCCATCCGATCCCACGGTCAAACTTATCAACCTTTCGCCAGCCGAGACGTTTGCGAATGGTGTTGCCGTAACCAAACATGATAGTCGCAAACAGGAGTAACCATGGGACCAAGTGGTCAAACGCCGCGCTTGAAGTGTTAAGCAAAATGATTGCACCAAGCGAGCCACTGAAGAGGCTCGTCAATCCCAACACCGCAACGATTCGCTTTTCCGCCGCTAGAATGTTCCTGTAAGCCCAGAAACTCGCCACCTGGCCGGGAAACACGGCAACAGTGCTTGTCTGATTTGCCGCAACCGAGGGTATTCCGGTGAAAACAAGGGCGGGAAAGGTCAAAAATGTGCCACCCCCGGCAACCGCATTCATGATCCCTGCCAGAAACCCTGCGATAACCAAAAGCGCGCCGTTGCCGAAAGTAAAATGCATTGGTTGAATCTAAATTCCGAAATTGAAACCGCAGATTACGCCGATTTCGCGGATTAAAGGAGAGGAACAAAGGATCAAGACTCATCGGCAGCGACGCCGCGACCAGCGCGAGCACGGGCCGCTTGTGCGACCTGGGTACTGGCCTTTCCAATTCGAATAGCCCCTGACGCCAACGTTCGAGCTATGGGATGCGAAATGTGCAAAGCTTACTCCCAGTACGGAAACTCCTCCTTTTGTGCCGTACGATGGGCGTCCTCTATAAAGAAGGAAAAGAAAACAATTATTTAAAGTGCCCTAGTGCGATTCCACAAACTGGAGAATCAAACGTGTCAGGAATAAGGGTGGACTATTGAAAATAATGTTTCAAGAAAGGTATGGTCTTTATCGCCATCGGCATCATAGGAGCTACGGTGATGCCTGATAATTTGTATCTGCATTCCGCACTCGTTCAATCGAGAAAACTGCAACCCGACGATGCATCGGTGCGCCGCGCGATCAAGTTTAATACACTCGATTCCATTATCGCGCTGGGGTTTGCGTTTTTGTGAATGCCGCCATCCTCGTGCTGGCAGCGCTGCTCTTTTTTGGCAAGGACAAGATTATACTGCCCGGCGGCGAGGTGACAGACGAACTGGCATCCCCCAGGGGGCCATTTACGGATCCTTATCTGAGACTTATCGCCGGTGTGGAAATCCGGACTGCCGCTGCCACCATGGTGGCCCCAAGCACGGTCCACACTTATATATCCGTTACCGAGGAACAACTGGAAAAACTACCGGCTACTATGTTCCGCAGGCTCTAGAAGCTCAGATCCGCCAGGGAGTCGATGCTTGGTCTCAACTTCAGGATTGTTTGCGCGAACTTGCCGTCTTAAACAAAGAGCGCCTCATTCCGGCTAAGGTGAAAAAATAACCCATTTCGCAACAGCCTTTAGCTAGGGCATATCTTCAAAGCCAGCCAGTCCAGGACTGAGAAAAGAGTGACAGTAGCGAGGAAACAGTGGAGAATTTTGTCACAACGAGTGGCAAAGCGGCGCTGGGACTTGGCTCGCTGTGTCGCGATGCCCTTAATTGAATTGATTTCTAACGCATTTTAGTGGTCGAAATTTGTGCGGCGCAAACATCGCGGAGGAGGAAATCTCTGGCCGGCGCGACAAACAAATTACAG
>CAVTQD010000062.1:0-63810 GCA_963736745.1 uncultured Verrucomicrobiae bacterium
TTTTTTTTTTTTTTTGCATCTTTACTGGTTCGGTTCGGTCTTGCTTCCATAAATTGCGCGGCTTTCATACGGAGGCGATCGATAGCGGTCTGATCCGCAATTCCCTGGATCTTTCCAATGTTTTCATTGAACCACGATGGAGACGCCAAGACTGCGTCAGCTCCCATCTGCAGAACCTGTTTTTGCCAGTCCTGAACCTGCTGTTGGCTAGCTGGAAGATATTGGGCGAGATCTGTCAGCCAATCGTGCAGACCCTGCTGCAGTGGAATTCCGAACTCTCGATTATATGTGAATCCATTCGAGATTCTTGTTTCCATCGCCAACTTCCGAAGATACGTATTTTCTTCGGCTGTACGGGGATCGATCGCTCCAGACTTTACGGCTCGTACCTTCTCGGCTAATCCGTCCAGATCGGTGGTCCAGATCATCGCCCAACTGGACGCCTAGTTCTTGAGCCAGGGGAGCCAACTTTGCGCGGATCGTTTTGTTCTAGCAAAAATTCTTTAGCCGCCGCTTTCAACTCTTTCCATTGGGATTTTTGCGCTTCAGACGCTCGCGGATGCGGTTCAAGGGCGTCGAGTTCTTGTTCGGTCAGACGACGGGATACTGGTTTTTCTGCAATCTCTTTTTCGGCAACTGGCTCCTCGATCGAAGGAGGAGATTTTACTTCGCGCTCAAACTTCTTTGCAGGTTCCTGCGGCTCAGGCTCCTGCTTGGATTCAGGCTCGGACTTTTCCACCGGTTTATCCGCATCCTTCTCAGTGGCTACTGGAGCACTGGGCACCTTTGCAGCATCGGCGTCGATCTGACTCCAGATCTCTTCAGCCCTGGAATTAAAGTCTGCGCTCTGGTCTTTGCCGAGAGGATTAGTTACGACAGTGGGCGCATCGCCATGCTTGGGAAGTTCGTTCAGAGGGTTGGACTCCGTGTATAATTCTCGCCGTTGCCATAATTAGACGCAACAACGAGATTGAAGACATGTGGAAGCTAACCAGCAACCAATCGCCGTCTGAGGTTTACCAAGCAGCGGACCCAGACAAAATCATGGCAGGACCGACGCACAAGGACGACTCTTGGATCCAGTCAGGGACACCTCGCCTAAGAAGTTCTTCGTGGTCGTAAACTCATCCAGGGCACTGCCGACGACTTCTGGACCTGTGATATCCAATCATCGCACCTGGGATGCTGCGAACCGAGCCAAGAAGAAGTCAGGGCATTACAGGGTGCTGAAGTCCGACACGAGATCCAGAAAAACAGCATGTGAACCCGCTTACGGACGTAATCTTCGATCGAAACGCTAGATGGGGATGATGCTCAAAAACGGGAGCTCGAAAATCGAAGAAGCCCAAGCAGCAGGTCGCGGCGGGAAAGAGGGGTCACGGGCCGCAGTTTCCGAGCGCCTACACAGCCAAGGCAAAGACTCTTGAGTCGTAAAGCATCGGTCAGACCCTCTTAGCCATTTGCATCACGATCATAACCGGGTAATGATCAAACCGCTTTAAGACAACTCCAAGGTCCTGCCCGTTTCGGCTGGCATGCTGGTTGTCCTTCTTAAAGCAAATTGTTTTCCTCGACCCAACTCGCGGTGAGCGGGAAACCTCCCCGCTCGTAGTTTTTCAATAAATTCGTCGACAGAACAGGGAGGGTTTTCACCCCAACCGACACTCTCGCAATTTCTCGATAACCAGCCCTAAATTCTCTTCCTTCTGATAGAGAATGAAATCGTCTGGGTGCTGTGCTTCGATGTCGTATTCATCGAGCGTCTCGGGAGGAAAATCACGCTTATTAAATGTGACGATTACTTGCGCTCCAGCTTTGATCGCAGCGGCCAGAACGTGAGCGTCATTTGGATCCGGCAATTGGAGAGCTTTTGCAATTGAGCGATATGAGCGAACCAAGCAGTCTGGAACGGTGGCATCAATCAATCCTCGAGTTCTTTGAAGTTCTTCAATAGGGATTTTAGGAAATCGCTCCTTGAGATTGGTGATCCATTCTTCGTGAATATCGTCGGTCCACCTGGCACGAAATATCCCGGCTTCGGCCAAGTGCAGCATGAGCGACCGGCGAAAAGCTCCAAAGAAGATATTGGCGTCATAAATGACCGTGAAATTCGCGCTCATTTAGTCTGGAATTCCGAGTTTCTGATCGAGTTCAGCCAACTCGCCTAATGCCTTCTTTGAAGTGGATTGAAGAGGTCTTTGAGTTTCGACCTCTCAATTGGGATTTTGCGCCGATTTCCGACTTTGTGGACAAGAACCTTTTCCTTTTCGAGCAATTTGATGAGAAAGGGGCGGGAGACGTTTAACACGTCGGCGGCATCCTGGGTCGTAAGCATGGCGCTACTTGGTATGATCGTAATCGCCTTGCCTCGAGCCAAATGAATCAAAATATGGCGAAACATTTGTGCGATTCTGGCGGGAACCAGAACGTGATCCTCCTTTCCGGCTTCCGTAAATTCGGCGCTTACAAGGAGCTTGAGGTCGCCTCCACGACTCAGAATGCGAGAAGAGGTGCGTGCGACTTCCTGCTCGTCGTCTGTTCGAACGACGGTCTCGGTGCGTGTCATATAATGGATATAGAGATGTATATATAGAGATCGGCTGAATATTCGAAATATTCAATTTAAACGAAATATTCGAAATAAAGTCTAATAGAAAAAAGAGAGAACAATCCGCCACAGCGGTCAACCCATCAACGGCTGGGGACAAAGCATCATGAAAAGAGAGTTAGATCTCATACGAGACATACTTCTGGATGTGGAGAACTGGAAATGCGCAACCCTTGACGCTCAGCGGCTTGCAGTATGAAGGAAAGACAAAACAGGAAATAGGATATCAGCTTGAACTGTTGGCAGATGCCGGATACATCGACGTGCGTATAATAAAGGATCATGTAGGAATAGGGTACTCGGATGCTTTCATAATTCGTATGAAAATGGCTGGACACGAGTACCTTGACACCGTACGCAGTCCCGAAGTCTGGAAGAGGACCAAAACGACGCTGGAAAAGGTCGGTGGTGGCGCTGCCCTTGCAGTCGTCAAGGAAATTGCCACAAAGATCGCGGTCGAATACATAAAGGCCCAGGCTCACCTTCAGTAAAACCACTCGGTCACTTTGATCTCTGATTTCCGTCCCTTTGCCTGTACGCTACATCCGCTCGCCACCCTCGGCTCAACCACCGTCCCGTCAGGCAACAGAACGACGAAGAACAAATTCTTGAGCGGTCCTTTCACCGTGTCCGAGAAACAAACGAGCCAGAACGGTACGGGCGTGCTCCGAAACTCCTGCGTTTCCAGTGCGCCGACCTGGACGTGGTAAAAGGTGGTCATAAAGTCAGCAGCGATCTCTGCCGCCTTCTCTTTATTGACAGCGTTGGGAGAATTTTGCTCTCCCGCTTCGAAGACGTATTCCAGGGTCCCGCCATCCTTCGCCGCGCCATGGTAGCGGAATAGCTCGACGGAGAACGCTGGAGCCACGAGCATCAACAAAATCGTCAAGATCGACAAAAGACGCACAGTCATCGGACCAGCCCCAAACCTAATGCTTATGTACATGCGCCCTGTGAGCCGGATTGTGACCGGGATTACACTGGAAGATTCTGCAGACTGTAGGAGGATGCTCGCAATCAATCCTCCAAAGTTGCGGCACTAGGAATCGAGAACTGCTTTCACAGCTGCGTAAAACCGCTCTACTTCCTCATCGGGTGTTTGAGTCTTCCATTCCATCAGTTCGATGTACTCGTCAAATTCCTCTTCCTCAGTCTCAAACAATTTGCCAGGACCAACAAACTTGCTCATGCGAACGGTTGAAGTGGCTGTGGTTCAGGTTTTTGTGCTCCGAGAACATCGAGGCAGGTTTTGGCTACCAAGGACAGGTCTTGGAACTCGATCTGTACGATAAACGTAGACGTGTTCTCATTCCCCGTCATGAAATGCAGGTTGACTGACCGATTGTTCAGGTCTGGTGAAATGTGGCAACCTCCTATGGTTCGAATGCGCCGCATGTATTTCTGTGATATGCCACTGCGATAAACCTTGGTGTTCGAGAGGTGGTTCATCGTGTCTTTGCGAGTCTTATCCATGAATTTGATTTTATCCCAAGCGTCCAAGCTCTTGTCGAGCTTTAAAGATGCAGTCATGCCCGAAACCACCAGCTCATTTGGGCAGCGGGTTTTTGAGGGAACGCAAAAATATTTTGATGCGTCAGGTACGAAACTAAACAACCGTTTGCTCGCTCCGTTTTGGGGGTGTACTCGTCGGATTTGTGAATAAAAAAAAGCGTTTTTCAAGAGGGCGCAGACCTGGGGTGAAACTTTCTGGGAAGAAGAAAATCAAAACCAATGACCGACCTAATCTGCAACGGTACTCAATTTCGATGCCAATAGAGTTGTCTAGAACCGTCAAAAAACTGAAATCGATGCTTGACCTGGACTATTCGAAGATGTTTCGACACGGACTCGATCTGTTCGTGAATGAAGGGCGTAAGAACGGCACGATCGACAGAAAAACATATGACGAGTATTGGACCGAGCGACGCCTGTTCAAAGACGAAGATTTCGGCACGGTTCATGACCCTGATCTTGATGCCGAGCCTACCGAAGAGGAACTTCGAGCGTACCAAGAGGGTCGGGCGTAAGAAAACGGACGGAGTGATCGGTCATCAGGGGAACCTAGCCAGAATTCTTGAGACGTCTAAGAAATGGCTGGAGTGCGGAGGTGCGGGAAGCGGAACAAATCCTCCAAATTTTAGTGCAACTCTTATGCAACTGATCTCAAACAACCTTCACTTAGTTGTGTTATTTACGGTGTGTAAGTTGTTCTCGTTCAGGGGTCTGGGCAGGAGTGGATTCGAACCACTGAAGGCGTAAGCCAGCAGATTTACAGTCTGCCCCGTTTGGCCACTTCGGTACCTACCCGGAATTGTTTCCAGTTTGGCGTACTGAGCTTCCGGTTCGTAGTTCTTGCCTTCCAACCTTGCTACCCAGTTGCCGCTGCTGGAGGCAACGTATATAGAGCCCGAGAATCCGGTGTGCAAGTGTATTTTGGGCGAGTAAAAGCTCGGGCTCCTCGGTGCAAATGCGATGACCGTGACAACGGCTCCACTGCTTCATCCTGCCGCCGCACGATCGGCGAGAACCAAAGCCCTTTCTTGATTTACCCGCCCTGCTGGAATGGATGGGTCACCTTGCCGCAGGCGGACAAACATTGCGGTTTTATCACTCCCCGTGACCAGCCAAAGGACGCGGCGGGCACGATTGAGAATCGGATAGGTCAGCGTAAGTCGGCGCCTCCCCTGATAAACCCCGCTCACAGCAACGTCCGTATCGATTGTCTGGAGCACCGGGTCACCAGGCACCAACGAAGCAGTGTGGCCATCGGGCCCAAGTCCCAAGTGGATAAGATCCAGCACCGGCGGCGAACCGGCGATCTTCGCGAGTACCGCGGCGTACTGCTTTGCGGCCGCTTCCAGGTCAGTCGATTCCACCGGCATGGCGTAGATTTGTTCTTGCGGCAGCCGGGCATGCTCGAGCAGACTTTCGCGCAAGTGCGTCAGGTTTCGGTCCGGGTCTCCCGTCGGAGCGACCCGTTCGTCGACCTGCGCCAAATGCACATTCTCCCAAGGGACCTCCTCTTCGGCCAAAGCAGTAAGCATGGCCCATGGGGTGTGCCCTCCGCTGACGGCCATGATAAATCGGCCGCGTTCAGCAACTGCCGCTCGAGCCTCTGCGGCGATGATTGCCGCGGCCTCTCGAGCTACTGAATCGGCATCTGCAAAGATCTCAATTTTCATGAGGACATCTCCAATCGCACATCCAACCGCGTTGCCGCATTCAGCGTGGCATAGGCAGCCTGTGTCGGGCTGATCACACGATGTCAGAGTGCTTGTTCATCTGATTCCCTATTTTTTTGCGGATTTTTCCACGTGTCCGCCGAATTGGAACCGCATGGCTGATAGAAGTCTGTCCTGGAAATCCGCGTCGCCGCGCGAGCTGAATCGTTCGTACAGAGCCGTGGTAAGTACTGGCACCGGAACGCCTTCGTCGATGGCGGCCTTGATGGTCCACCGCCCCTCGCCCGAGTCCGAGACTTTGCCAACGAATCCTGAGAGCGCCGGGTCCTTTGCCAGAGAAATCGCAGTCAGATCCAGCAACCACGAGGCGATAACACTGCCGCGGCGCCACACCTCAGCGATGTTCCCAAGATCAAGGTCATACTGATAGTCTTCGGGGTCGCGTAACGGAGTCGTCTCAGCGTCAATTGCGCTCTCCTGTTTGCCAATGTTGGCGGAGCGTAAGACACCCAGACCCTCGGCATACGCGGCCATAATTCCATACTCAATACCGTTGTGGACCATTTTGACAAAGTGGCCTGCGCCGTTGGGGCCGCAGTGCAAATAGCCTAGCTCGGATGTGGTGCCGAGTTTCTCGCGTCCTGGCGTACGCGAAATGTCACCGATGCCCGGCGCCAATGCGGCGAAGATCGGATCCAGATGGCTCACCACCGCTGGTTCGCCGCCAATCATCATGCAATAGCCACGTTCCAGGCCCCAGATACCGCCGCTCGTTCCGACATCGACATAATGAATGTTTTTCATCGCGAGTTCTTTGGCTCGACGGATATCATCCACGTAATAGGAATTGCCACCATCAATGAGTATGTCGCCGGGCTCCAATAATAGGCCCAACTCTGCGATGGTTTTGTCCACGATTGCCGCCGGTACCATTAACCAGAGCGCCCGCGGCTTATCGAGTTTCTTGACAAGATCAGCCAGTGAGGAGGCGCCAACAGCTTTCTCGTGGACCAATTCCTCGACCGATTTCGGCGACACGTCGAAAACCACGCCCTCATGGCCAGCCTTTAGAAGGCGTCGCACCATATTGGCGCCCATTCTGCCAAGTCCGATCATACCGAGTTGCATCAGAGGTTCCCTTTCGCTTGAAGTTCCTCGACAATCATAACGTTTTTTCCTTTAGTTTTCGATAGCGGCGGATGAGACAGTTGGTGGAGCTGTCATGCCGAAGATCGGGTTCAGTTTTAGATTCCAGTTCCGGCACAATGCGCTGGGCCAGCACCTTGCCCAATTCCACACCCCACTGGTCAAAGGAGCCGATATTCCAGATCGTGCCCTGGGTAAAAACGCTGTGCTCATAAAGTGCAACGAGTTTGCCCAGAATTTGCGGGCTGAGCCGATCAGCGAGAATCGTGTTCGACGGACGATTGCCCTCGAATGCGCGGTGGGGCACGAGCCAATCCGGCGTGCCCTCGGCCTTGACCTCCTCGGGCGTCTTGCCGAATGCCAGCGCTTCAGCCTGGGCAAAAACATTCGCCAGGAGCATATCGTGGTGCCGGCCCAGAGGATTGAGGGTCTTGACAAACGCAATGAAGTCACAGGGGATCAGCCGTGTTCCCTGATGAATCAGCTGGTAGAAGGAGTGCTGGCCGTTTGTTCCAGGTTCGCCCCAGTAAATTTGCCCGGTCGGATAATTGACCTGAACTCCTTCGAGTGTGACGTGTTTACCGTTGCTCTCCATCGTCAATTGCTGCAGATACGCCGGGAACCGTTTCAGATACTGCTCGTACGGCAGAACTGCAACGGTTTCGCTGCCGAAGAAATCAGTGTACCAAACGGCGAGAAGCCCCAGGAGTACCGGCAGGTTCCTTTCGAATGGTGCGGTGCGGAAATGTTCATCCATTTCATGAAAGCCATCAAGCATGGCCCGGAAGTTATCCGGACCAATGGCCAGCATCGTCGAAAGCCCGATCGCTGAGTCCATGGAATAGCGGCCCCCGACCCAATCCCAGAATCCGAACATGTTGGCCGTGTCGATACCGAATTCGGATACCTTCGCAGCATTGGTCGAGACTGCGACGAAATGTTTGGCGACGGCGTTGACATCGCCGCCGAGTCCTTTGAGCGACCAGTCACGCGCCGTGTGCGCGTTGGTCATTGTCTCCAAAGTCGTAAAAGTCTTTGAGGCGACGATAAAAAGGGTTTCTGATGGGTCGAGATCATGGACAGCTTCAGCGAAATCGGTTCCATCGATGTTGGAGACGAACCGGAAGTCCAGCGAACGCTCACTGTAATGCTTGAGTGCTTCGTAAGCCATCACGGGCCCGAGGTCAGAACCCCCGATCCCGATATTGATAACATTGCGGATCCTTTTGCCGGTGTGACCCTTCCATGCTCCGCTGCGCACTCGGTCGGAGAAGTCAGCCATCTTGTCGATCACCGCATGGACCTGGGGAACGACATCCTCTCCGTCTACGACGATGGATGTACCTTTCGGTGCCCGAAGCGCCACGTGCAGGACGGCTCGATTTTCCGTGATATTGATTTTCTCGCCTCGAAACATGGCATCGATTCGCGCTCGCAGACCGCACTCTTCGGCCAGTTGTAACAGGAGCTTGAGCGTTTCATCGGTCACGCGATTCTTCGAGTAATCCAGGTAGAGACCCACTGCCTCGGTGGTGAAGCGCTCGCCACGTTTAGGGTCATCAGCAAAGAGCTGTCGAAGATGAATTTCCCGGATCTTCTGATGGTGAGCTTCGAGGGCCTTCCATCCGGGGAGCCCGGTAAGTGATTGGATTCCTGCCGTCATTTTCGTATTCCTTTCCTTTTGCTCATGGATGCTATCACTGAAAGATTCCAGAACAGTTGCCAGTTGTCAGCAGGAGAGGAGCAGCGGGTTCATCCTCTCTTACTGGCAACTGACCACTGACACTGGCAACTGCCTTGACAACTGCTTCAACGGCTCGATCCAATGGGTGGCTCCCATAGTCGAAATCCTCCGCGAAACGCGCTTGCGTTGCTCCCCGCTCGACAACCTGGGGGTAACTCCTTCAATTTTTTCACATTGCCTCCCCCAAGGACCACGTCATCGGGTTCGAGGGCGGCAATCAAGCGAGCTACAATATCTTCGACATAACTTCGCCATTTCTTTCTGCCCTGGCGCTCCAAACCTCGGAGCCCAATATAATCCTCGAATGTTCCTTTCTTGTAAGGAAGGTGAGCAAGTTCCAACGGTTGAACGATTCCTTCGACAATCAGAGCAGAGCCAAGACCAGTTCCCAGGCCCAGAAAAAGCATTCTTCCGCCCTCGTAGCTTCCGAGGGCTTGCATGGCAGCGTCGTTGATGAGTTTTACGGGGCATCTAAATGCAGCATCAAAGTCGAATCCCATCCATCCAACCCCGAGATTATGGGGCTCCGCCGCAAGACGGCCTTTGAGCACGGGACCGGGGTAACCAATGGATACGGCCTCATATTGCCATTCGGCAGCCAATTGCTGGACGCCGACAACCATTCGTTCCGGCGTCAATGTCGTACCGGACGGAAATTTGCGGGCCAACTCTTGCCCGGTCGCGAGAATCTTAACGTTCGTCCCGCCTACATCGACAACCAGCACCTTCATCATAATGGATGTTCTCTTGCAGCATTTGACGGTCCGATCCTCCGTGTCAAGGCGAAGTCGGCAGAAACGGATCGGAAGAAGCGGGTCGACGTATCGGCGGACCGGCGTTGATCAAAGATTGAGCACGAGGAAGAGGAAGGAGCGGGCGACCCGTTCCCCGATCGCGCACACGCTGGTTCGCCGGCATGCTTAGCGCTTTTTACGTCGCAATCCGTCAAAATAAACGATCACAATGATCAGGACGCCGGTGATGATACGCTGCCAGAATGAATTTACGTTCAGCAGGTTAGCGCCGTTGTTGATCGTCGTCAGGATGAAGGAACCGAGCAGCGGCCCGTGCACCGAGCCGACGGCGCCGAAAAGGCTGGTGCCACCGATGACGGAGGAGGCGATCGCCTGCAATTCCCATCCTTCCGCCTGGGTCGCATTGCCGATGCCGATGCGCGCGGCGAGCAGAATGCCGACGAAGGCGGCACAGAACGCCGAGAGAGTATAGGCGATGTAGAGCATCCGAGTTGTGTTGACGCCGGAAAGCCGGGCCGCCTCCGTATTGGAGCCAATAGCGAAGAGGTAGCGACCGAACCGGCTCTGATGCAGAAATATATAGCCGGGAACCGCAACCACGACGACCATCCAGAAAAGATTCGGCACGCCGAGAAAGTCGCCGCGCGAGAAGCCGGTGAATGCATCGTTGGTAATAGAGATCGTGGCGCCATTGGTGATGAGCAGGCCAAAGCCGCGCAGCGCCGTCAGCGTTGCCAGCGTCATGATGAACGGCGGCAAACCAAGGCGGCTGATGCCGAAGGCGTGGAAAGTGCCAATGGCGACGCCGACTAAGAGCGTGATGATGACCGCTGCCCAAATTGGAAAACCATTTGTCAGCAGCAAGGCAATAATGACGCTGGTGAAGCCGACGACCGCGCCGACCGACAGATCGATGCCTGCGGTAATAATGACGAACGTCTCGCCTAAGGCGAGGATTGCGATCATGGCGCCTTGCCGCAGCAGGTTGGCGATGTTGTTGTGGTGTCCAGAAGCTGGTCGTGCTGAACGCCAGCACCACCCACATGAGCGCGAGGAGGGCTACCAGGGTCAGGCTCAGCAGCGTGCCGATGCTGCGCCCTTCTTTTTGTCGCGGCTAGCTGCACCTGCCTCTGACAATTCAATCTTGCCTTCAACGCTCATATTGCCTTTCTCCGCAACGCTGTTTCTTGTTTGTGGTGGTTCGGCATCAGACGCCGAGCGCTTCCGTTAAAATGGTCTCGTGCAACGCTTTCTCGCTGGTGTGGGAGCTGTCATGGCTCGCGACGAGCCGCCCGCGGCGAAAGACGTGCAGCGTGTCGGAGAGATCGTAAACCTCCGGCAGATAGGAGGAGATCAGGATGATCCCCGCTCCCGGCCTTCAGCAGTTTGGCGAAAAGCTTGTAGATTTCGGCCTTGGTGCCGACGTCGACGCCTACCGTTGGCTCATCGAAGATGAAGAGCTGGGCGCCATGGTTCAGCCATTTGCCGACGACGATCTTCTGCTGGTTGCCGCCGGAGAGGCTCGATGCGAGAGCGTCGCGCGAGGCCGTCTTGATTTGCACATCTTTGATTTGCCGATCGGCGGCGGCGGCTCTCGGCGAACGGGTTGATGACGAGGCCTTTCGTCAGGCGCTTGTAGATTGGCAGATTGATGTTGAGTCCCACCCCAAGGTTCAGGCAAAGACCTTGATCGCGCCGGCTTTCGGGCACCAGCGCGATGCCCCGTGAGATCGCATCCTTTTCCTTGCGGACGTCGACCGGCTGGCCCTTCCAGAAAATCTGCCCTCCGGTCTTAGGGAAACGGCCGAACAGACTCATGCACGAACTCACTGCGCCCCGCGCCGATCAATCCGTAAAGCCCTATGACCTCGCCCGTCCGGACCCGCAAGGAAACGTCCTCGAATCCCTTGCCGGTGAGATGTTCCGTGCGAAGGATCTCGGTCGCCGAAGGGGATCGTCTCCTTATAGTGGATCTGCTCGATCGAGCGGTTGATCATGCCGGTGATGAGCGCCTGCTCGTTGGTTTCGGCGACGCGCTGGGTCGACACCAACTGGCCATCGCGAAGGATCGAGACGCGGTCCGCGAGCTGGAACACTTCTTCCAACCGATGCGAAATATAGACAATGGTGACGCCCTTGGCCTTGAGACGACCGATCAGTGCGAAGAGCTGCGCGGCCTCCTGACGGGTTAGATAGGCCGTCGGTTCGTCGAAAATGAGGAAGCGTGTGCCGCGCGTAGTGGCGCGCGCCGTCGCAACCAATTGCTGCTGGCCGATGGTAAGGCTGGAGAGTATCGCCCCGGCCGCTATCTTGAAGCCGATCTCGTCGAGGATCTTCTGGGCTTCCCGCACCATCTCCCCATGCTGCAGCAGCCCAAGGCGCACTTTTTCGTCGCCGAGAAAGAGATTGGCGGCGACGGTGAGATGCGGGCACAGCACTACTTCCTGATGCACCGCGTTGATGCCGTATCCGATCGCCTCATGCGGTGTGGCGAGCGCGACCGGTTTGCCTTCCCAATACACTTCGCCGCCTGAGCGCAAATAGACGCCGGTGAGCAGCTTGATAAGCGTCGATTTACCGGCGCCGTTTTCGCCGACAATCGCGTGGATTTCGCCCGCCTCGAAGATAAGATCGACGGCCTTTAGCGCATGGGTGGCGCCGAACCGCTTGTCGAGCCCTTTGAGGACGAGAAGAGGCGCGGCGGACTCAGCCGCGCCAGATCTTTGCCGCTGCCATCCTGCTGTGCCTGGTCCATGACGGCTTGCTAGTACGAACTGGAGTGTGGAGAGTTTCTGGAGGCCCCGATTTACTTCACCTTCGGGTTCAAGAGCTCCTGCGAACGGGGACTGTTCATGTTCTCCTTGGTAATGAGGTTCACCCCCGTGTCAACAGTTGCCGGCACCTTCTCGCCCTTAGACGCGGCGAGCGCGGTCTTGACGCCCTCGTAGCCCATGTTGTACGGATCCTGCACGACCAGCGCCGCGATGTTGCCGTCGGACAAAAGTTTGACGAGCTTGTCGTCCGAGTCGAAGCCAACGAGTTTGATTTTGTCGGCGACCTTGTTCTCGGCGATCGCCTGTCCTGCGCCCTGCGCCATGATCAGGTTCGAGGCGAAAACACCGCGCAGATTAGGGTTGGCGGTGATCAGATCGGTCATGATATTCAACGCGGTCGTTGCCATGCCGTCGGCAACCTTGTCGGCGACGAGTTTCAAGCCTGGATACTTGGCCGCGATCTGCTCCTTGAAGCCCTTGGCGCGCTGGTCCAGAGAACCGACGCCGGGAATCGAGGTAATCAGCGCCACGTCGCCTTCGGCTTTGCCATATTTCGCCGTGATCGCGGCGGCGAGACCATCGGCGGCAACGCGGCCGCCCTGCACGTTATCGGTCTGTAGAAAGGAGGTGAAGGCCTTCGAGTCGGCGGCAGAGTCAATCCCGATAATGATGGTCTTCTTGGCGGCCTCGTCGATCGGCTTGCCGAGCGCGGCGAATTGGGTCGGCGAAATGACGATGGCGGCCGGCTTTCCGGAGACGGCGTTCTCGAGGATCGAGATCTGGCCATTGATGTCGGATTCGGACTGAGCGCCAAGCTCCGGCACGTTGACGTCGAGCTCCTTGCCGGCCTTGCGGGCGCCTGCGAGCACGATCTGCCAGAAGAAGGACGTTGTGTCCTTGACGATGATCGGAATGGTGGGTTTCTCATCCGCAGCCGGGAGCTATTTGAACCATACCGGCGGTGGAGATTGCTGCGAACAAACCGATAAAAAGGCGCCGGTTTGAGAATGAACTAAAGAGTTTCATGGGGGTTATCTCGCTATCAAAAAAGCCGCAAATTGGGAGGATTCTATCCAGGTAAAGGGGGGCGGCATGTCCCGTTCCGGGGGTTTTGTCTAATTTATATACAGACATCCAGTGGAGTCCGTAATGAATTCCGCCTCAGGTTGCAAGGCCTTTTTTCTGAGCAACCTGTTTTGGAGCATTCGGGAGTCGCTGTGCCGAGAGTATGAAATCAGCACAAAGACAGTCCATATTAAACTCCAACGGTATTAACTAACGTCCTGAACAGAATTGTTACCTTTGTCCTGACTGCACCGACTGCACGCCGAAGGCTAAACCTGAATGCCGAATTCCCTTCACTCGCAGATGCTGTCTGCGTACCGGTCAAGCCGATTTGCCAACTGCTCGCGCTGGACAAAGCTGCCGATCTGGGTTCCCAATGCGGAAAGCATTGAGAGGAGATCGTCATCCGGCGGGTGAATGCCGCGGCTGAAAAATTCCATCACGCCGATCACGTCGTTCCCAAGCATGATCGGAAACGCGAACGCGCCGTGGAGCCCTCCTTTGGCCGCCAGCATGCCGCGCGCAAAGTTACTGTCAACGCTTACGTCGGGAATCCAGAAGGCCTTGCGACTCGACCAGACGCGTCCAGGCAGTCCGGCCCCAGCTTCGAAAGTGGTCTTTTGCGTCGATTCTATGAACTCATGGGCATGAAACTCCGGGGTGTGCCAGATATCCACGCACCGCAGCATGTTGGCCTCCGCGTCTACCCGCCACATATCGCCAAAATCCCAACCGACACTTTCGCAAATCGATTGGACGATCTTTTTCGACGCTTCGCCCAGATGCCGCACTTCAGCCAAAGTACGGGCAACCGCGTACTGCACCGATAAACGAGCGTTGGCTTGATCGCGCTCTTCCTCTGCGGCTTTTCGCCTGGTGATATCCTGCACCATCCCTTCATAATAGAGAACTTCCTCGCTGACCTCATCGCGCACAACGCGCGCGCTTTCCGAAATCCAGATCACGCTTCGGTCCCGGCGATAAATTTGCGACTCGAAATCGAGCACCTTTCCATTTTCCCGGACGAGCTGGATGAATTCGGCGCGGCGGCCAGGCTGAACGTAGAGCTGGCGGGTAATGTCTGTTAAAGCGGCGATCAGCTCGTCCGCGGAATTGTATCCATACATCCGCGCCAAGGCGGGATTTGCACTGATATATTTACCCTCGGGGGTGGTTTGGAAGATCCCTTCCAGACAATGCTCAAAAATGCTCCGATATTTCTGTTCTGCTCGACGGAGAGCTTCGAGCGTCTCCTCGGTCTTTTTCACTTGATCATTCATAACTTCCGCCATTAGGGCACTCTATGCGGCTCATTATCAGCAAGTTCCGCGCCGCGATTCTAGCGTTTTTGCACAACGCGAAATTGTCCGCGAGCAGGAGAAGTGCGCCCTAAGCCGAATCAAGTATAGCTCTATGCAAACGGATATTTGAGCGCTCCTTGAACCGAATGATTTCTTATCCGGAGTCCAATCTAACTTTTCAACACCGGAGGTCCCCTGTCGACTTCTGACAAGGCAGGGGACAAAGATACATCCGTACGATGCTGCTTTGCGGCGGCTGCGGTTTTTCTCTTAGGCGAGTTTCATCAGTCGTTCCGCCGTGTACTGATCCGTCACCAGCAAGTTGACGTGCTTACCGCGGAGCGCACCCAGGATAGCCGGCGCTTTTCGCTTCCCACCGGCTATGCCGATGGCACGTGGCACTTTTTTTAAGGTTTCCAGGTCCAGTCCAATCACGCGGTTCCCTGCCGGATCCGGAATTTCGAGGCCATCCTCGCCGAAGAAGCGCAGACAAATATCTCCGACCGCACCCCGCCGACGAATCTCCGTCAATTCATTCGCACCAAACACATTGCCACTGCTCGCTACGAGTGACGAAGGCTCGACGGATCCGATGCCCACTAGCGCGACCGTAATTGTGCTGAACATGTCATAGATCCCCTTAATATAGGGATCTTTTAAAAGTACCTTGACCGAATTCGCGGCGCCAAGGATTCCGGGCGCGGGCAAAAACAGAGCCTCGCCATGCACTAAACGAGCGAGTCGCGTGATAAGGTGGTTGGCGTGCGTCTCTGCCGATGGATTTCCCAATCCACCTAAAATCTGTACAACCTTGCAGTTCTCCAATTTCCGAATCGGGTGCATCTGTTCGACCATCGAGAGCAGAGAAGCGCTCCAGGAGGAAACTCCGATCACATCACCCGAGGTTACGGTGGTCTCGAGAAAATGGGCGGCAGCGGACCCGATCGCTGTCAAAACCTGCTCTTCGGAATCCCGGCCGGCTTCTCCGATAATGACCTGGGAAAGATCAAACCTTTTTTCCATCTGCTCTTCGAGATCCACGAACGCCCCCGGAGGGCTAGTCACCGTTGTTTTCACAATGTTATATTCCTCTGCCCGCTTTAGCAGACGAGAGACAGTGACCTGTGAAATACCAAGTCGCATCGCAATGTCCGTCTGAGTCAGCTTTTGTTCGTGATAAAGCCTTGCGACCTTGGTGATCAGACGTATCTCGGGAGAATTTGCCATTTTTTTCGGTACCTATTCGGAAACCGTCAAGCTGTCGGAGTCACACGGGCGCCGCCGTAATTCGGTTGTTTGCTTGCCAGACCTGACCCCGAAGAGCTGCGTTTGCCAACCAAGATTGAATGTGATCCGGTAAAGGGCGCTCGATGCTGAAACTGCACTTGGACACCCGATCTCCAAGAGCAGGCGTTGGGCTGAAACAGGGGCATAGTGGAAGAATAGATATTCCAACTATTCTATTTAATCACGTGCAATTTAGAATTTCTCTCATGTCAACGGGCAGCCGTTCAATGACAGTGGGAGAGAAGATACCCGTTCATCAGAGTTGAATGGTAAGGGATCAAAGAGTCTCCATCTCGTTCCAGTACGTTTCACTTTGCGAGTACACCCTGTTGAAGAACGCCGCCATCCTTTCGTATCGCTCCGACCAAGAGGGGTCCGGCTCTATTTCTGCCTCGTACCGAACCAATCGCCGGACCGCGTCGTCGATGTTGTCGAACACTCCGGCACCGACGCCGGCGAGCATCGCACAACCGAGTACGCCGCATTCCGGATCGACCGGCGTTAGTATTGGGCAGCCGTAAACGCTGGCCTTGATCTCGAGCCAGAGCCTGGTCTTCGCGCCCCCGCCGGCCGCCACCAGCCGTTCGAGTTTATTGCCACGCGCTTTCATTATTTCAATATTTCGACGGGAAGCAAAGGCAACGCCCTCCATGACAGCTCGGTGTAAATGGCCGGCATTGTGTCCGCTCGTCAGCCCTACGAACTGCGCCCTTGAGTTGCTTTGCTTCGCGAGCCGCTCGCCATTGAGGTAGGGAAGAAAAATCAGACGATCTGCCCCTGCCGACACCTTCCCTGCCAACTCCACGATACGCTCATAGGTATATTGGTTATCGTGAAAGGCGCGGCGCGCCCAGCGCATGGCGTCACCGCCCGCATCCAGGATGGTGAAAGCTCCCCAGCCGCCGGCAACGCCTTTAACATTCGTAATGGCCGGATCGAGAACGGGTTCCTCAGTCATAAGGGTAATCAGGGTCGAGGTGCCGGTCACATCCGATCCCATTCCCGGCCGGGTCACGCCCGATCCGAGTAATGTGACAGGGTAATCCCCCGCCCCGACAACAACAGGCGTTCCTTCCAACAAACCGGTCTCGCGCGCGGCCTCCTTGTTGACCGTTCCCAGGACGTCCGACGCATTTTTCAAAGGAGGCAACATTTTAAGGTCGAGTCCTGTCATTTCGACAATCTCCGCGCTCCAGGTCCGGCTGCGTATATCGAACAAATAATTGCAGGAGGCCTCCGGAATATCGATCGCTCGCGCTCCGGTTAATCGGAAGTTAATATAGTCCTTCGGCATGAGAAGCGTTCGCGCTGCTGCGTAGGCCTTCTGCTCATGACGCTTGATCCACATTAACTTGAAGGCCGCAAACGCCACCGTTGGTGGGTTCCCAACGATCTGCAGAATGCTTATCGTATCATGAGTTCGCTGAAACTCGTCCACGATTTCCCTGGTTCGTTTGTCGTTCCAAAGAGGGACCCGATCCAGCACCAGTCGCCCGTCGTCGTCGATTAGAACCGTACCATGCATCTGGCCGCAGGCTGCCACACCAGCAACGCGATGGGGCCCTTGATCAATGCTGCCGAGCACGGTTCGGACGCTTGCCGCAGCGCCTTCCCACCAGGATTCGGGGCGCTGCTCTGACCATCCAAAATGAGGGACTATTTGGTCGTGCTCTCGAGCCGAAAACGCCGCTGTCTCCCCTGTCACGGTTATCAGAGCGGCGCGAACACTTCCGGTGCCTACGTCGATTGCGAGCAAGAGATCTTTCTTCATCGCGTTGGTTGGGGGTATTGAATCTGACTGAAGACCGACTGTCGCGGACGCCGAATTGCGCCGCTTGCCAATCCTCTGACTGCCACATCTTAGCGGCTCACGCGCCGCTCACAAGCTGCTGCCGGGTATTTCTTTCGGCACCTGATAAATATTTACACCGAGAGACCAAGAAATAACTGCAGTCGATGGCATTCACCATTGGATTCGACTACGGGAGTGTGCCGATCTCTCTGACCTGACGAAAGAACTTATCCGCATCAGGGAGGAACAGTCTTAGAGAATTCAGGACTCAGGAGTTGCAGGAGTTCAGGATTTGCGGAAGGTGAAGGCGCGCAGTAAGAACTTGCAACGATCGATAAGGCCGAAATCCCCATTCTGAACTCCTGACTCCTGAATTCTGCAACCCCTGAACATACTATGTATCTCCCGCTCGGAACCTACTCACCTGAGATCAAACTCGGCCTGGTTTCGGCCTCACGAAACTGTTTCCCGCGCTCTCTCTCGGAGGAGCGCACCGATGCGGCTAATTGAAGGCTGCCGCGCGGCCGGCATCAGCCCGTTTGTCCCGCAAGGCGAATGCCGTATCATCGAAACTAAAGATCACGCCAGCTGAGGCCGCGAGACAGTTCAAGGAGGCCGGGTGCGATGCCGTTGTGTATTATCTCGGTAACTTTTCCCCGGAAATCGAGGACGCATTTTTTGTAAAACTGTACGATGGCCCAGTCATGTTACTCGCTGCGGCCGAAGAATCGGGCGCGACTCTGCTTCAAAAGCGCGGCGACGCCCTGTGCGGCTTGCTGTCGGCAGCCCTCGCGGTCAGCAAACGCGGTTTCGCTCACCGAGTGCATATTCCGGAACTGCCGGTGGTCAGCGCGGAAGAGGGCGTCAAGGAAATTGCGCACTTCATCAAAGTGATAAAAGTCGTCAAAGGCACTCGCAACGCGACTCTCGGCCTTTTCGGTCCGCGTCCGCGCGATTTCGAGACCTGCAATTACAATCTTGCATCGGTCAATTCAATCGGAATCGAAGTGGAAGAATTGGGTTGTTTGATCTTCAGAACGAAGTCAGGCGGATCAAGGAACGGGGAGAGGATACTGCCGAAATTAAGTCCGATATGAAGCGGGAAATGCCGAGCATTCCGGACGACGAATTCGCCTCCCGGCTCTCGGTCTACGAAAAAGCGATCAAAAATTTTCGGGATAGCCTTAAGCTTTCCGGGGCGGCAACTCAGTGCTGGTCTGAACAGGAATTCAGCCTGAGGCACGTGCCTTGTTTCATCAACGGTCGCATGGCTCAGAACGGATTTCCAATTGCTTGCGAGAATGACTGCTACTCACTTATCGCCGAGCTGCTCGGTCAATACGCGTCGGACGCGACCGTAGGCATTCTGGACATCAATCACAGTATTCCAAAAGACCTCCACGAAAGCCTGGCGGACTACCCGCTCAGAGACATGGTCGGCATGTTCCATTGTGGCAATGCTTCCACCAAACTGCTGAAGAATCCTGAAATGAAGTACCAGGTGATCATGAAACGCATGATGGAGCCGGACACGCCCGCGGATATCACTCGAGGAACCATTGAAGGGCAATTCGCCGCCTCACCGATTACCGTCGTTCAGGTGCATGGCATCGGCGATAGCATGCAGGCCTATATCGCAGAGGGACACTTTCTCGACCTCGATCCGAAGACCTTCGGTTGCACCGGCACTGCTTATTTGCCGGGATTCAGTCGATTCTATCGTCACGCACTGCTTGGCCGTTTCCACCACCATGCAGCAGTGGCGTTTACCCATTGTGGCTCCGTTCTTTATCGATGCTTTCAAGCTGATCGGCTTCGCACAAATCTACACGCCGCTGCCGCCGTCCATCCCCTACCCCGGCGAGAACATTTTCCGGAACGGCTTACATTAGGGAGTTGCCAGTTGCCAGTGTCAGTTGCCAGTGTCAGTGGTCAGTTGGGAAAGAGCAGTGACTCAAGCCGCGCATTCAGACTTCTACGTTTCGATTGACCCGTTATCGAAATACACGACCGCAGTTTTTATTCAACCGACGCTGACCACTGACACTGGCAACCGACAACTGCTTTAACTGACAACTGCTTCAAATCTGCGGTTTCAAATTTGGAATTCGGGGTTATATGACTTGTCACGACGGCATCGGGTCAGTTACGCACCAATCCGTCCGTAGATCTTTATGCGAAATCTTCTCACATGCTAATCAGGATCGGCTACGATATCGCGCTACGTTTATCCGCTCCGACTACGGTGGTTTACGTTTTACACGTTCATCCTTCGCGTAAGGGCGACCTCGTCAAAGCGGAAAAATTCCGAATCGAACCTGAACTGCCCGTCGAGGAATATGTGGACGAATTCGGAAACCATTGTGGCCGCGTCAACTGCCCACCCGGCGTCATTCGTTTTTTAAATGACGCGGTCGTGCGCGATCCGGGGCAACTGGATGCGTACGTACCCGACGCGGCTCAGCATGATGTTCGTGACTTACCGGTCGAAACGCTCTCGTTCGTATTGCCGAGCCGCTACTGTGAAGTCGACAGCGAATTGCTGGATTTCGCCTGGCAAAGGTTTGGCGGTACACCTCTGGGATGGCCGCGCGTGCAAGCTATTTGCGATTTCGTCCACAGCCATCTCCGGTTCGATTATTTGCAGGCTCGAGCCAATCGCACCGCTCTGGAAGCCTTTCGCGAAAGGGTCGGCGTCTGCCGCGATTTTACGCATCTCGCAGTGACCCTATGCCGGTGCATGAATATTCCTGCGCGTTACGCGACAGGGTATCTGGGTGACATCGGCGTTCCTCCTGACATTGAACCAATGGATTTCAGCGCCTGGATCGAGGTTTATCTGGGCTCGCACTGGCATACTTTCGACGCGCGACACAATCGGCGCCGTATCGGTCGGGTACTGATCGGCCGGGGCCGCGACGCGGGAGACGTTCCCATTACCATGGCGTTCGGTCGGAATCTCCTTGAGCACTTCAAGGTCATCACCGAAGAGGTGGAGTCGGCTGTCTAAGGAAGTCACCGAAATCCGAACGGTTTGAGGGCAAATGGTGCCGACGGGCCCGGAAAAACTTCTCGACAAGCAGAAACTTGTCTGACAAGTTCGCCTGCATGCATCCCCCCGTGAAAAATTCTTTTCGCGGCCTATTCTGTGCCGCGATCGCATTGGCCCTTTGCTCGCAGCTGACCGCGTCGGCAAAGGACATTGTTTATTTGACTCCGGGATTGGATCTGCCGTTCTGGCGATATCTTTCAGAAGGTGTTGAGAGCGTCGCTAAGAAGGAGGGTTACGGGTTCCAGGCGTTCGACAGTCACAACGATGCGCAGACACAGCTGAAAAACGCGCAAGACGCGATTGCCCGTGGTGTTGCCGGGATCGTTATCTCACCGACGGATAGCTCTACTTGCCCAAGCGTGCTTGGCGCTCGCCCAGAAAGCAAATATCCCGGTCGTGATCGGCGACATTGGGACGAACGAGGGCGAGTATGTCTCTTTCATCATCTCCGACAATCGCGAAGGCGCTTATGGGACAGGCAAAGCGCTCGTTGCGGCGATGAAGGAAAAAGGAATGTCGGACGGGACGGTCGGACTGGTGACGATCTCGCTCACCAGGAACAACGGGAAGCTGCGAACCGCGGGTTTCCGCGCCGCATTGCAAGAGGGAGGAATCAAGGAGTGTGCACTCGAGCAGATGCAGAATTATACGGCAAACGAAACGTTCAAGTACACTCAGGACATGCTTACTGCGAACCCAAACATGAAGGGAATGTTCATCGAGACCGATCAGCCAACCATGGGTGCCTTACGTGCGATAAAGGCGGCTCGCAGAGAAGGATCCGTTCTGGTCGCTGGGCTTCGACGGAATTCCGGAGTTTGTCGACCTTTTGAACAAGGGCGAAATCGTTGCCTCCGGGATGCAGCAACCCTATTTAATGGGAGTTCGCTCCGGCCGAAGCCCTTTTAAACATATCAAGGGAGAACAGGTAGAAAAACAGATCCTCGTCCCAATCTTAATCGTCACCAGCAAAAACATCGACGAGTTGCTTCCGACAATTAAGGAAACAGTGTTTGCGAATGAAATGAAATAAATCCGGCTTGATACCCTCAGAAGATCGAGGCCCATGAAGGCTGAAGATTCCGAAGCCGCGGTTCAGCCTCGGACTGATTCTGCGCCTCTGCTTATTGCGATCGGGATCGAGAAAGCCTTCGATCGTACGCGTGCGTTGGCAGGAGCAGAGCTAGACGTCTACCCCGGGGAAGTGATGGGCTTGCTGGGAGCGAACGGGGCCGGCAAGTCGACGCTCTCTAAGGTTATTTCCGGCCATGTCGCCCGGGATGCGGGCTCGATCACGCTGCAAGGCCGACCGCTGAACCTGCGAGCTGCGCGCGAGGCCATCGAATATGGGATCACGATGGTCATGCAAGAGACCTCGCTCGCGCCGGACCTGTCCGTCCTGGAAAATCGTATTTCTAGCGGAGCTCGGCCGGCCGGGAATACTTTCGTACCGCCGGCTGAAGCGGCAGGCGGAAGAAATTCTGGACCGGCTTGGTCAAAAAGAAACGTTACCTTTGGATCGAGAGGTTCGCCTTCTCTCCGCGGCCCAACGCCAACTAGTCGAGATCGCAAAAGCGCTGGCACTGAATTCCACCCTGATCATTTTCGATGAACCAACGGCGTCTTTAAGTCCGCCTGAGGTGGAGCGTCTGTTTCAAGTAATGACCACCCTGAAGCGGCCGGTCACACACTGGTGTTCGTATCGCATCGGCTCGAGGAAGTATTTGCTATTACCGACCGGGTAACAGTGATGCGAGAGGGCCGGACGGTAGCGAAGTCGCTTGAGACAGGGACTCTGCGCCAGGCGGATTTGATCCACCTGATGGTCGGTCAGGAAATGAAGAACGATAATGCCCTGACGAAATAAAGCGTTCTGCCAGCCTCTCTCCCCGCCCGGTCGTGTTTGAAGTAAAGAACCTCAGTTCGGCACCCGGTGTTCGCGATGTTTCATTCAAGGTGCACAGAGGGAGAAATACTTGGATTGGGAGGACTCGTCGGAGCTGGCCGCTCCGAAACGGTCGAGGCGATATTTGGGCTACGCCCTCGGCAGTCGGGAGAGCTCACCCTGAATGGGAAACGGTATGCCCCCAGGCGTGCCGCGGATGCGATTCGTGCCGGGATCGGATTCGTGGCGGAGGATCGTCGCGTTCAGGGAATTATGCCGGATTTTTCTGTTCGTGAGAATCTCTAATGGGGCATATGGCAGCGTCCCGCAAATTCGGACTACGGTTATTCTCATCGAAAGCCGAAAGTAGACGAACTGATTCAAAATCTGGGACTTCCGGCCCAACGTCTTGATACGAACATGCTCAACTTCTCCGGCGGAATGCAGCAAAAGATCATCATTGCGCGATGGCTTTTGCTGGAACCCTCACTTCTTCTCCTCGATGAGCCAACCAAAGGGGTGGATATCGGGACCCGCACATCGATATACGCCATGCTGCGTCAAGTTGCTGGACGGGCGTCGGCGTCGTCGTGATTTCCTCCGATTTCGAGGAACTCTTGAGCCTTTGTGAACGCATCGTAGTGATGAGCGACGGCCTATCCATCGCCGATGTGCCGAGTGGAATGTTAAACGAAGAAAAGCTTACTCTTTTCGCTGCGCCCCGTACCTCGATGGAAAAGAACAGTGCGTTCCTGCGAGACATCGCCCGCGATCTGAACGGCGCGGCATTCTGGACTTTAATTGATCAGGGCCGGTTATTTTGCCTGTACATCGCCGTCACCAATGAAGCCAGGCGGATCCAGGTTTTCGCGCTGCGGATACGCCAATGATCTGCGACACCCGTATCCCTAGCGGCCCTCAGTGCCAAGTCGGAAGACTTCGTGCTCGAACCGGATAATCAGCTCGCCACACTTTTGCTTTCGGTCCGGAGCGGCGCGGACATGACATGGGTTGGATTGGGGTCACGCTTGACAGCCGTTCTTCCCTTCCCTCGGCACAGCGACTTCGGGACCAGATCGAGACGTTCCTGGACCGGATCATCAAATCTCAGTGAAGAGTGACGGATGAATTCCACCACCGCTGAACGTTCTCTCGTGAGCAACCTGGTTGCGCGGCTCGAAATCCGGATGCTCGCGCTGGCGTTGGTCCTTGGCGCGGTCCTTTCAATTCTCTCCCCGCATTTTCTGACATCCAACAACCTGTGGAATGTCCTCGACCAATCGGTCGTGGTCGGCATCGTCGCGATCGGAATGACGTTTGTGATCTTGATCGGTGGTATTGACCTTTCCGTTGGTTCCGTGGCCGGCTTGACTGGAGTTATTGCTAGGGCGCGGCCTTGAGCATTTTCCTATACCAGTGGCGATCGTTCTGGCTGTTCTCGCAGGCATGACGATCGGCCTTTTTTCGGGCTTTCTGATCGCCCGATTTCGGCCTTCCCGCGTTCGTCGTCACTCTCGGCGTGATGGCCATCGGGCGCAGCCTGGCCTACATATTTTCCGGGAGCGACTGCGATCGCTGATTTGCCGGAGAATTTCGGCAATATCGTCTATACAAGCGTCCTGGGCGTGCCCGCCCATGTTTTAACGTTGCTCATGCTTTATGGGATGGCCTGGGCTTACCTGAACTTCACAAAAGGCGGACGGACAGTTTACGCGATCGGCTCTAACCGAGAAGCTGCACGAACCGCGGGGCTGAACGTACTTGGTCTTTAGCATTCTTCCTTACGTGATCTCCGGCGGATTATCGGCCGTGGCGATCACCTTCGCCTCGGCGCAGGTCATGTCGATCGATCCATGGCAGGAACTGGGCTCGAACTCGACGCAATCGCGGCGGTAGTGATCGGTGGAGCAAGCTTGTACGGCGGACGCGGGTCAATTATTGGAACATTGATAGGCGTCCTTATTATGGTCATGATCCGGAACGGTTTAAACCTCCTGAACGTATCGCCGTTCTGGCAGGGGTCGGCGATCGGCGCCGTTATCATCACCGCTGTTCTGATTGAGCGGCTCCTTTCCTCCCGAGCCTTTCTCTCGCTGAATCTATACCGTGCGTCCTTATGCCATACGCTATCTCCGATTCGATTCGGCTGTACGGAACCGATGAACCGGTCGAGCCGCCGCGAATCCTGCAGGCTGGTCCGCTCACGGTGGAGTTCGAAGCCGGCAATCTCCGTTATATCCGTTATCACGGCCACGAAATGATTCGCGCAGTTTCATTTGTCGTGCGCGACAAAAACTGGGGCACTTACGCGCCGCAAATAACGCATCTGGATTTTCACGAAGAGCCTGACTCGTTTCGCATTTCGTACGAGGCGACTGTCGGAGGAGAAGAGCAGGCATTTCGCTATTCAGCGGCGATCGCAGGTCAATCCGACGGTTCGCTCAGCTTTTCCGGCAAGGGCACCGCGATATCGGATTTTCTCACAAATCGGACTGGCTTTGTTGTGCTTCATCCGATCGAGGGCGTTGCCGGCGCTGCATGCGCCATCGAGCACGTCGATGGCACGATCGAAGAGACGCGGTTTCCGCTTTTAATCGATCCCGTCCAGCCGATGATCGCGTTGCGAGCAATCACGCACGAATTTTTCCCAGGGCTTGAAAGTCAACTGCAGAATGGAAGGCGACACTTTTGAAATGGAGGATCAGCGCAACTGGACGGACGCTTCTTACAAGACCTATGTTCGCCCGCTGGCCTTGCCTTGGCCATACCTGATCGCCAAAGGCAAAACGAGTTGACCAGACGGTCGTTTTGACGGTGTCCGGCGCCGTCGCAGAGATCGAGTCGGTCGACGAGCCGCTCCTGCGTTGGCGATTGGCACGAGCAAGTACGGCAGCGCCATGCCGCCGCTCGGAGTTCGGACTCGATCCGAAAGACATCTGACGCGACCGAACAAAGCTTGAATGTCGTTGAGACAAGCCGCGCCGTCCCATATCGTTTGTTATTACGATCCACGGTCTCGGCCATGGCGAAGATCGATCTGAAGCGAATGGCTGCTTTGGGCAAAGCGCTGGGAGCCGAACTGTGGTTGGAGTTCGTCATTCCGAGCGTTGACAATTTTGAGCAAGATCTCCAGGAGCTCGGTCGCGAATTGACGAGCTGGGCAATCCTTTTGCAGCTGTCATGATCTCGCCTGCTCCGGATCTTGAAATGCACTTTGCCGGGCAGTCCCTGGCCTCCCTGCCCAGCCGCTAGACGATTGTTACCGGGCGGCGCGCGCAGGCTCTTCCGGATGTCCGACTTGGCGGAGGTATGTTTAGCTTCTTTCACAGAATTGAACCGAAAGCGGCCGCCCGTTGACCTGCTCGATTTCGTGACATTTACGACGGTAGCGATTTTTCATGCGGGCGATGATCGTTCGGCGATGGAAGGATCTGGAATCGCTCCCATATCTGGCCGAAAGCGTCCAAGCTTTTGTCGGCGGTAAACCGTATCACGTCGGGTCCAAGCTCGATCGGATTACGAATGAATCCGTACGGGGAGGCTCCCATGGCGAACCCTGCACAATATCCGTCAGGCAATGAACGGAATGGATCCTCGCCAACGTGGACTGTTCGCCGTGGCCTGGTCGTTGGGATTTGTCGCGCGTTTTGCAAAAGGCGGCGCGTCCGCGATCACGCTTGGCGGCGAGGGTTGGGGAATTCGGGATCGCCTATGCGAAGACGGACTACCAGCAACCCTGGTTCGATGAAAACGGAGGAGTTTACCCGGTTTATCATGCGATCAAAGGTTTGGCCGAGTTGCGAGGGCGGCCGCTCGTAGATTTGGTGATTTCCAAGCCTCGGGACATTCAGGCCATCGCAGCCGAACGAGATGGTGACGTCGAGGTTTGGATCGCCAATCTAACAGACCAAACCGAGACCGTAGAGTTAGTGCCGAATTTAGTCGGTCAACTGTCCGTTCTATCAGCATCGGAGTTCGAGCGAGCGACCCAGGATTTTTCCGTAATGGACTCGTTGGAACGTGCATTCTCAGGAGCAGACGGTCTTGCTGCCCCCGTATGCGGTGGCGCGAGGGAGATTTCGCTGAGAACGGGGCCGGGGGAAAACGGAGGTCATTAACCACAGATTTCACAGATTACACAGATTTGGTAAAGGAGAGAATGGCAGTGCAATGCTTAACGTTAACTGTCGCAAGCGATCGCTACGACTGTTAGCTCTGAGAATCTGTGTAATCTGTCTGTTTAAAACATTCTGTCTCTAATCTCATTCGATGTCCGGCATAACGTGAGACGCAAAGGCGCTCTTCATGCGACGTCGGGCATTCAGGACGTGTTGTTCGGCCAGTCTTGAAGCGAGATCGCCGTTTCGAGCTTCTATGGCTTGGAAGATCTCGCTGTGTTCACGCTGGACCTCATCCATCATCTCCTTGGAATAGGATTCAAGCGTCCGGGTGAAGAGAATTCCGGCACGCAAATGCTCCAGTAGAAAAGTCTGGATAGAAACGAAGTATTCATTCCGCGTTGCCCGGACGATCGCCAGATGAAACGCAAGATCCGCCTCTACGGCTTCTGGAATGGTAAGGTCCGGCCGAGAAGCGGCCGCGTTCATTTCATGAAGGAACTTGACCTCCTCAGCCGTCCGACGAATCGCCGCAATCCGTGCGGCGGCTGCGTCGAGGCCGGTGCGAATTTCCAACAATTTCGCAGCACTGGCGAGATTGCTGGAATCGAGCCCTCGGAACTCGAGATTACCAACGATTGGAGCGCGGACGAACATCCCTGCACCTTTTCGTATCTGCAGGAGACCAAGCGACTCCACACCCGAAATCGCTTCGCGGACTGCCGATCGACTGACCCCGAACTGCTTCGCCAGCTGATTTTCGGAAGGAAGCTTTGAGCCAGGAGCCAGTTCTCGAGCGGTGGCCATCAGATACTCGGCAATCGTATCGGGTAAACGGCGCGCCCGTTTGGCGGAAGGGCTCTTGTCAGACATCATTGAAAGGATAACTGAAAGTAACCAAACGGGAAAGGCGATTAAGCGGCCGCAGTGGCTTATAATGAGATCGGCGCATCAAGTCAGATATTCACAGACGGCAGGTAACCTGTCTGACAAGTCGCATTGCGAACGTCACGCCACGGCTCGCGGTACCGAGGCATAAGGGGTCGGGATCACATACGTCGACACGATAACCGGCGAGCCCGAGCGCTGTGATCGCTTGTCGTCCGGAGAGACTCGATCCCTCGGAAAGAAGAATGCGTGCGCTGCTTTGATCGACGATCACAATAGGGCGCCCAGACGGACGCCCCAGGAAACAACGATTATTTTTTCTCGTAAGTAATCGCTGAGAGCATTGCGCCCTGCGGGTCCTGAATCACGGTAAACCGGCCGACCGTCGGGATATCGGTTGGCGGAATACAAATTTTCCCGCCCAGCTTCTCCGCCAGTGCGGCAGTCGAATCCACATCGTCGACCGTGACATAAGCTCCCCAGGCAGGCGGCATGCCTTTGGCATGCGAAGGAATTGGCATAATACCGCCGACGTCGGCGTCACCAGCCTTGACAATCGAGTAATTGAAGTCGCTCATCGGCCACTCTTGCGTCGTCCAGCCGAACAGTTGGCTATAGAACTCCTTGGCTCCTTCCGGATCGGTAGTTAAAAGTTCGTTCCAGCTGAACCGACCATGTTTGTTTCTTGGATCATCCATCTTGGGTACCTCTCAGGTTGTTAAATTTATTCTCCCCCTTTCGAATGCTATGATACTCGCCCAATTTGTCAAAAGGGCAGAGCGTCTGTGTCAGCAAGTAATAATACAGTTCGAGGATTCCTCAAATCGCACTCGGGCTCGTACTCGTCTTTTGATACTTCCTCACTTGCACGAACAAATCTCCTCATTGCCCTGTCATCTTTGCGCGGCGTTCGGCTTGGAGCGCTTCAAGTTTCTTCATTTGCTCGGGATTGAGGACTTTCGCTGACTGGTTCCGAAAATTTTCCTGTATCTCTGAAGCCCTACGAAGTTTCTGGAGCTTACCTGTCGATGTATCCGATTTGAGAGCATTGATCTGTTTGTCCCGTTGCTCAACAAGGGGCGTTAAATCCTTCTTTTGCTGATCAGTCAGTTGCAGCTTTTTGCTAAGTTCGGCCATCTGCAATTCCGGACCGATCTGTGCGAGTGCAGGGAAAACAATGCCGAAAAGCAGTCCGAATAGGGTGGAGAGTCTGAATATGTTGTTAGCTTTCATTCGTTCATTCGATCTTGGCGCACCGACGTCGAAGTGCAAGACTAACTCGCCATTCTAACCGATTTAAGAGACGGTGCACTAGTCCCGACGATGAGCTCTTTCTCTAGACCCTCGCGACTGGCGTTCTCCGGACCAGTCTTGGGAGTGTTGTGCTCCTCTGGCTCCCCTCTGTTGATAGTTTTGCTGAAGGTTCAAATTTTGCGAACCCCGCTGACGAGCCGACGCCTCTCGATCGAGACCGCTGGTTAAGTCGTTCGATCCTTCCCCTTTCGCGCCACTCGCACTAGTCCGCTTCGTTCCCGCGGGCTCGTTATTTTGTTGCCGGGTCGTCTGCCCGGATTTCTGGTTGTCCGTTGCCGCTTGAGACTGATTGGTTCGTGCTCTGTTTCCTTGAGCCTCCCGGTTGTCAGCCTGGCCCTTTGCAGATTGCTGATTAGTTGCTCCCAGGCTACCCTGGTCGGTAGTTGCGCTTTTGGAATTCTGGCGCCCCGCCTCTTTATTTTGCGAGGAAAGCGTGCCCTGCGTATTAACAGGCTGCCAACCGCCATTGTCCCACTTGGACCAATCACCATTGTCATCCTTTTTATAAACATTTCCGTCATGCCCGGCGTATACATTATCGGGCCCTTTGGCGACCGCTGTACTCCCATAGTTAGTGACCACGTGTCCAGCCTGATAGGTTTCGCCTCCTCGCGTCACCGTTGAAGTGCCCCACTGGGAATAGTATCCATGGCCTTGTTGGGTGTTCCACGCGGTGTCTGTGCTGGGGTTGTAGCCCCACGCCGAGGTTCGCCCGCCATAAGGAGATTGGGTAGTGTAAGCCCGCCCGTATCCACCAGTCTGAGGATTGTACCACGCGGCGCGTCCGGCGCTCGCATATGGTCCATAAGCGTATCCTCCCACCGCATAGGCGCCGCTGTACGGATAGTAACCGGCGGCAACGCCATAAGTCGCAAAGTAGGGACGATAAATAGGCACCTGTCCCGGGTAAATATAAGGGGGATAGTAATACCCGGTGCCCCAAACCAGAGCGACACCGGCGGCAGCACCGGCGATATACGCTCCGGAGTAGCCGGCTGTGTAACTACACGTCACTTCCTCCGGGGTCGATGCTTCAACTTTTACGTAAGTAACATGGTAGACCGGACTGCTTGGCGGGATAGTATAAATGATCTCCGGCACTGCCGATACCACCGTCCACGGTCCCGTGGGCGAGGAGGATGAAAACCAGATAGCATTTAGACAGAGATAATATGTTTCATCCACACGAATCACATCCGCATCGGCATTCGTCGCGTAACTCAAGGTGGTTCCTTCGATCGGGGCAAATTGGGGAGCACCATTGTATTGCACTTTTGCCTGCGCCTGTGCGCCGGCCCGCTTGACGACAGCGGTGGTTGGGACCTGGGCAAGCAGGACCGCATCTTCAGCCTCGGGTGTACCGGGAACCGACGCAACGACTTCCCTCAAGTCGCCCTCCTGAGGGATCTTTTGGAAGTCGTTCGGCAATTCATTCCCCGCATAAGTCCATGGCCCTTGCAATTGCGGAGCGCGAAACCAGCGCCCCGCGACGAGGTAGTAAATCTGACTGTCTGCCGAATCGGTAAAGACCCAGCTATCCGTATTGGTCGCGTACTGCAGTTGGGTGTCGGAGATTTGTTTGTAGAGCGGCGTACCGGCAAACACGATTAATTCAGCCGGTTGATCCGCGTAAAATACTTTGGGCGCCTTTGCACTCTTGCTAACTCCTGCAGCAGCCGCTTTACGCACATGATCCCAGTTTTCGCCACTTGGAAGTTTGTTCAGCTCCGAGGGAAGCTTTCCGGGAACCGTCCACGAGCCGGATAATGATTCCGCCACGAGCCAGGTTTCACCCGCAAGCAGATAATAGCGCGATTCCGCGGGCTCTAAGAACAGATCCCAATTTGAGTTCATCACAAACTTGAGCTGCAAGCCTTTGATGGGCGCCAGGACGGGAACCCCTTGAACCGTGAGTAATATGGCAGGTTCAGTACTGACGAATATTGGCGGAGGATTCGTCTTGACCGCCACTGTTTTGGTATCTTCGTGCCCTGCTTGGACACCCGCGATCAGGCGGTCGAGCGAGACAGTGATCGGCTTCCCAGGAAAGGTCGCCTTTAACAAGTCCTGCAGTTTCGTTTCCTCAGCTCCGGACAACGACGGAAAACGGATGCTAACGATTTCGATGTTATCAATAACAACCGTACGGCTCTGGAGATCCGCATGGGTAACCCCGCGAACCTCTTCGATCCCAACAACGGGCTTACCATTGGTCGGGGTCAAGATGAAAGCAAACCGCGCCCGCAATTCGCGCAGGTCTCTCCATTCGTCAATCTGCGGTTGATAATAGACCAGGCGCACCCCGTTGCTCGTGATTTCGCGCGGCCAACCAGGATCCCGCGCCTTTGATTGAGGCGTGTTTGGAACGTCGTGTTTGCTCGCCGAAAATCCATATTGGATCGTTGGAAACAAGGCGAAGGTCGTCAATAGGGTGAAAAGGAGCGAGCGGTAAGATCTCATAGGGGGCTAAGGGGCTGAAAAGCCGCGTAGGCAACGGCGGAAATTGATACTAGCGTACCCGATTCCAGCCGCAATAAGGAAGTTGTCAGTGTCAGTTGTCAGTCGTCAGCGGGGGCGCAGGCGGCGTTGAATAAAGAAGTTGTCAGTGTCAGTTGCCAGTTGTCAGTCGTCAACGGGGGCGCAGGCGCGTTGAAGAAAGAAGTTGCCAGTGTCAGTTGCCAGTTGTCAGCGGGGGGGCGCAGGCGGCGTTGAAGAAAGAAGTTGTCAGTGTCAGTTGCCAGTTGTCAGCGGAGGCGCAGACGGCGTTGAAGAAAGAAGTTGTCAGTGTCAGTTGCCAGTTGTCAGCGGGGGCGCAGACGGCGTTGAAGAAAGAAGTTGTCAGTGTCAGTTGCCAGTTGTCAGCGGGGCCTCGGCGCGTTGAAGAAAGAAGTTGTCAGTGTCAGTTGCCAGTCGTCAGCGGGTGCGCAGGCGGCGTTGAATAAAGAAGTTGTCAGTGTCAGTTGCCAGTTGTCAGCGGGGCGTCGGCGAGTTGAATAAAGAAGTTGCCAGTCGTCAGTGGGGCGTCGCAGGGAACATGGGGAATTGCGACGAAATAGGCTCGACAACCAGCGGGCAATCGGAGAGTTAGACTCCAACCGTGAGCCTGCACTCCTTTCTGGTCGCACTTATTCTCTTGCTGGGAGTGCTCATCGTCGCAACGAGCGTTTTCCAGAAACTCCGTCTTGGATCGGTGATCGGGCTGATCGTCGCCGGAATCGCCCTTGGGCCATGGGGTCTTCACATCGCGCCGCACGTTGACCGGTTACTTAATTTTACGGAACTCGGCGTCGTGCTGTTGATGTTCACCATCGGACTTGAGATGGCTCCAGAGAAGCTTTGGACGATCCGCAGACTCGTTTTTGGATTAGGGACATTGCAAGTGGTTGTCACGGGTGCATTTCTGACTCTGCTATTGTTGACAAAAGAATTTCCGTGGCGCGGGAGCATACTGGGCGGACTCGGCCTCGCACTTTCGTCCACTGCTTTTGGTATGCAGATTCTTCAGGAGCGCAACGAAACGACGGTTCCGTACGGCGAAGCTTCTTTCGCTATTTTGCTAGCGCAAGACCTCGCGATTGTCCCGCTCCTTGCATTGATTCCATTGCTGGCCCGAAATTCTGCGGGTGCACCAGGCCAGCCATGGCCAATGCAATTATTCCAGGTCGCTCTCGCCCTTTTCATTGTGTTTATCACCGGGCGCTACCTGCTGCCATTTGTCCTGCGCCTTGTGCATAACTTGAAGAACTCGCATGGATTCGTGGCCGCGGTCTTTTTCTGCATCTTTGGCGCGGCTCTTGTCATGGAATGGGCGGGTCTCTCGATGGCTCTCGGGGCTTTTCTGCTCGGGATGCTGCTTTCCCGCGCTGAGTTTAAGCATCGGGTTGAGGAAATTGTAAATCCTTTGAAACTTGCGCTGCTCGATCTCTTTTTCATCGCGGTCGGAATGTCCATGGACCTGGGGATTCTTGCGCAAGCGGGCTGGATCATGATCCTGCGGGTAATATTCATTATCTTGATTAAGGCCATCCTATTGTATCTTCTGGCGCGCTGGTTCGGGTTCGATCGCGCCAACGCGATTCGGATCGGAGCACTGCTCTCGAATGCCGGCGAGTTCGGATTTGTGTTGTTTGGCGCCGCACAAGCAGCCGGTATCATGAGCGCAGAAGGATTTAATCTGGCGGCGTTGACCATTTCAATTTCGATGGCAATGACACCTGTTATGGCAAAGCTGAGCGACGCAATATGTGCAAGCCGATTGGTTCAGAAGCGCGTCTGAGGAGTTGTCAGTTGCATGGTCAGTTGCCAGTGCCAGTTGTCAGTGGTCAGTGCAGAGTGTTGATCGACAACTTATCCGTTTGCGGACAATTGAGCAGACTTTCGACAAAGACTGCCAACTTGCTCTGACACTGCGCGCCTTTCCCACCGACGGACCACTGACAACTGGCACTGGCACTGACACTGACCACTAACTTGATTGTTCCAGCCAATGCCGGATCAACCGCCGGGCAATCGTGTCCAGATGCGGAAATCTGCCTTCGAGTTTCGCGAGGATGTCTTTTGCCTCAAGGACATCAAACCAGCGAACGTCCTCGAGTTCGGCACCCAGCGTAATCTCTTTTGTCTCTGCCTCGGCGAAAAATCCGAGCATCAATGACTGCGGAAACGGCCAGGGTTGTGAACCAAAGTAACGGACATTTTTCACTTCGATGCCACTCTCCTCCTTGACTTCACGAAAGACAGCCTCTTCGAGTCTTTCACCGGGCTCTACAAAGCCGGCCAAGGTCGAGTACATTCCCTCCGGCCAGGCCGCCTGCCGTCCGAGAAGACAATGATCCTCGGAGTGAACCAACATGATAGTCGCTGGATCTGTGCGAGGAAAATGCTTGGTCGCACAAGCTGGATTGGTGCAAGCCATGACATGCCCCGCCTCTTCCGGTAGAGTCGGATGCCCACAACGATGACACACTTTCTGCTGCTCGTGCCAGTGCGTCAACGCGCGGGCGTAAAAGAGCAGCGAACGCTCCTCCGATGACAGCAATCCGTCAAATTGCCGCAATTGGATAAACCGAGCGAGCTCCGTATTAAGATTCAGATAGGCAAGCGCATCCACTTCCGATTGTTGTGCACTCAGATCTGCGGCGAACAGTGACCCGCCTAGCCTACGGACGCCCAGAAAAATCGAATTGCCCACTTTCTCCGGTTCAGGGACCTCCATTGACAGTGGCCGTTTATCCTGACCGACACTGAACAAGCTGCATCCCCTCCAGACAAAAATGAACTGCGCGGAATCCAATAGCTGATGGCGAAGCCATTCGCTGTCTCCCCGCCGGTGCGCCTCGCGTTCGAGGCTTTCCGATGGCAAAAAGTGGCATACTGGAAGATTTGACATCCGTGCGCGTTCTTATATCGCCTAATCTGTCCAATAGCCGCAAACTCTCCGCTGTAAATGAAAATAAGAACAATGGTCGGCGACCGCCAGAAACCTATCAGAAGCAGCGCGGGACGTTTCCGCCCAGTTTATCTGAGAGCGACAACTTTCTTTCTCGTTCTGATCACCGCAGTTCTTTCGACAGGTCCGACCCACGACGCGCACGCCCAGATTCTCGGTCAATATATCGAATCTTACACTGCCCGCCTGAGCCCTCGCGACCACTACAACAGCAGCGGAGAACGGCTTCGGAGCGCGGCCGCGATTATTCGCCAGGATCGCGCGAATTACTATGTTTACGGACTTCGGGATAGCGAGGACGAACCCGACTCCTATTTCAGCATCAAAAGAAACCGGGCTCGGCTCGAGGAACTCCTGGACAATGGTCGGACGACGCCGGATGCCATCTACCGGGTCGTCAATGGAACGCCACTGATCCGAGTGGACATCTATGCGATTGGCATCAGCGTGACGATCGTCTCGGATTAGAACCTGTCTCGCATTTAATGGTGACAGCACACCCGCTGTGAATCGATGAAAAGAGGTTTTCTACTTTGTTGTTTACTGGCCATTCTCTGTCTGGAACCTGGCGCTCAATCTGCCATGGCCAGCGATGTCTCTTCCAAAGTGGATGCTTTCCTTCGAGCGTATCCCAATTTCTTCTCGGGCTACAGGGACAATACACTTCTCTTCCACGACGGCGGCGGCATCCAATTTGATGATGGTCGGTCAAGGACTTACGCGCAGCTGCTTTCCAATCCGGATCCGAAGGACGAACTAAGCCAAGTTTACCCCACAGGTTCTCAATCCTATTCAGCGCCGGCGCTCAACTTTGAACCGGGACGTTACCGCTGCGCCGCATTGTTCAAGAAAATGTACGGTGAGAACGCGAAAGAGGTTGAGTCCAACCTTACCTCGATTCCGTGGCTGCCTCATTCCACTCACACCATCGTTCGCATCACTCGAGTCAATGGCGTAGACCGCCAGCTCGAGGCCGTATCGGCCGAGCTTGATCAATTGCCACCCGAAGATAAGAAGTACGTACTCAAGACCGGCGGGACATTCAACTGGCGGCCGATTGCCGGATCCGACCAACTGAGCGCGCATTCTTTTGGCATCGCTATTGATATCAATCCTGACTACTCTGACTACTGGCGATGGAACATCAACGGGGATCAGGAAAAACAAATTCCCTACAAGAACCGGATTCCGCATCGGATCGTCGAGATTTTCGAGAGCCACGGCTTTATCTGGGGCGGCAAGTGGTATCACTACGACACGATGCATTTTGAATATCGTCCGGAGCTTTTACAGCAGTCGGCAAAATAGCCGGAGCCCCGCAGCACAGCCACCGGCGCGGTCAGGGGGAAACGCGTCGGCTTTAGCAAACCGTCATCGAATTCGTCGAGACCTCCTGATAACTATGCGCCGCCGAAAAGCAGTCTTACCTCCCCAGGACGCCGATACGCCGACAGGCCGACCCGGCGATCCGCTTCCCCACGTGTTTCCACCAAACCACCTGCCTCCAACCAGCCTGAAAGCCCGCCCTTTAGGGAAAACACGTTCAGATATCCCATCTTTTGGAGACTATCGGCAGCCAAGGCGCCTCGATTCCCTGCCGCACAATAGACCAGGATTGCGCTGGACCGGTCCGGAGCTATCTGGCCAACCGTTTCCTCGAGTGAATCTCGATTGACATTCTTGGCGCCTTTGATGTGCCCACTGAAGAATTCCTCCTCGTCGCGGACATCAACGATCAGTGGCAACTCCCTGAATTTTGCCAGTTCGCCGGGTGAAATCTCGCGGATTCGACTACGCACTTGATCGACAAGGCCATCATCGCCAGGCATCGGGATCTTTTCGATTCGATGCCGTCCGGTGAGCAACGGGACCAGTTCACGAAAGAGACTTAGCAGAGGGATCACGGTAATTCCGATTATCTTGGTATTATTTCACCAATTGTCAAGCAGCCGCCTGCAGCGGGCCCTTTATCCCAAATTCGCCTGTGCAAATCAAATTGCGCAAACCCAAGCGGCGGCCTGCAAAAAGCCGCGAATCTCTGATAGCTTGATTGACTTAGTAGAATAAATCGTTCACAAGCGATCACCTGGTGTCGCTCTTTTTTTCGCGACGAATCCCTTTTTCTGTTCCACAATCTCCATACCCAGATTCCAGACCCCAATTATTCCTATGCCCCAGTCCCAGCAAACCCCTCAATCCCCATCTTTTCGTCAATCGCGCTTCCGATGGACGACGGACCCGACGTTCTATCCAACTGCTCGGCTCGCCATGGAAGCGCCGCGCGAGCGTTTCGCGTATGTTGCCGGATTGGCGCCGGACCGCAAATCGCGCAGCGACGCCTTGCTGGTCATCGATGTCGATCCAACCTCCCAATCGTACGGCAGCATTGTCAACCGGCTGGATCTCCCGAATGTCGGCGATGAATTGCATCACTTCGGCTGGAACGCGTGCAGTGCCGCCTTGTGCCCTTACGCTCCCCATCCCCACCTTGAAAGGCGCTACCTGGTCGTCCCGGGGCTGCGTTCTTCGCGCATCCATATCATTGACACTAAACCGGATCCTAAAAAGCTTGAGATCGTAAAGATAATTGAGCCGGAAGACGTTTTTGCCCGAACCGGATATTCACGTCCCGCACACAGTCCATTGTGGTCCGGAGGGCATTTACGTCAGCGCCCTGGGTGCCCCAGACGGGAGCGGCCCGGGCGGAATTTTTATTCTCGATCATTTCGACTTTAACGTCTTGGGACGCTGGGAAGTCGATCGCGGGCCCCAGGAATTGGCCTACGATTTCTGGTGGCACCTGGGACATGACACACTGATCTCCAGCGAATGGGGAACTCCCAACAAAATTGAGAATGGGCTCGATCCTGAAACTCTTCTCTCAAGCGGTTACGGCCATCAGATGCATATCTGGGATCTTCGTCAGCGAAAACATCGACAAACGATTGACCTTGGAAAGGAACAGCAGATGGTGCTGGAATTGCGCCCTTCTCATGATCCAACTCGAACGTTTGGCTTTGCCGGCGTGGTCGTCTCGCTCAAGGATCTCTCGGCATCGATCTGGTTGTGGAAGCGAGACAACGGCAGTTGGAGCACGACGAAGGTAATTGAAATTCCTGCCGAACCGGCGGACCCGGATCTGCTGCCACCGCTCTTGAAAGGATTCAAAGCCGTTCCGCCGCTGGTCACAGACATCAATCTTTCTCTGGATGACAAGTGGTTATACGTCTCGTGCTGGGGCACCGGAGAACTTCGCCGTTACGATGTCTCTGTACCTGATCGTCCGAAGCTCGCATCGGTCATTCAGATCGGCGGGATCGTCCGCAGAGCGCCCCATCCGAAAGAGCCGAGTGTCGATCTCAACGGGGGACCGCAGATGGTCGAAGTCAGCAGAGATGGCAAACGCGTTTATTTCACCAACTCGCTCTATGCATCCTGGGACGAGCAATTTTATCCGGACGGTCTTCGTACCTGGTTCGTTCAGGCAGAAGCAGGGTCGGATGGATCACTGACACTCGATCCAAACTTTCTTGTGAGATCGCCAGAACATCGATTACACCAGGTGCGACTGGAAGGCGGAGACACATCATCGGATTCGTTTTGTTATCCTTCTTAATTCAGAGAAGTTGCAGGAGTTGCAGAATGGGACGGTGTCTTTCAGCGTTCACCGTTCGCCCTGACTCCTGACTCCTGAACTCCTGAATTATGTGGCCCTGGCTGGCATTGATTCTGCTGGGCGCCTGGCACGGTTTGAACCCAGGCATGGGCTGGCTGTTCGCAGTGGCGCTCGGGCTTCAGCAACGGTCGAGAGCCGCTGTGTTCTCGGCGCTTGCGCCGATTGCCCTGGGCCATGCGCTGGCCATCGCTTTGGTTGTTTTTGTTGTCTACGTCGTCGGTGCGGTTGTTCCGTTCCGATGGCTCCAGACGGGATGCGCAGCGACGCTCTTGGGGATCGCATTCTGGAAGCTTTACCGCATTGCGACATCCTGCCTGGGTTGGAATGTGCGTCAATTTCTGGGACCTTACGCTTTGGTCATGGCTCATGGCGAGCGCCCACGGTGCCGGGCTCATGGTCGTTCCGGTGCTTCTTGGTGCGAAATCACTTTTTTGCGGAACCGCTGCTCCCAACGTAACCTCATTTTTCTCGATTCAACCGCTCATTGCAACCGCCGCGGTCGCCGTTCACACGATTTCGCATTTAGTTGTCTCAGGATTTATTGCCTGGATTGTCTACGACTTCATCGGATTGACGATCCTGCGCCGTTCATGGATCAATCTTGATATGATCTGGTGTTTTACTCTTCTTGGCGCAGCCATCATCCTTTTCTTTGCGCCGCTCACCTGAACTAAAATAAGAACCGAGGCTGAGAAGCGAACCGCAGCCACAAATTCTTCGGAACGCCCTCCGTGCGAGAAAAAGTCTGCTTGCGGTCGGGCCTCGCAGAGAGGCCACAATGTTCGCAGAAGCGGGAGCGGACCGAAAAAGCTGTTGCTTTTCTCTATCTAATTAGTAGTCTCAAGATAACTCTATGCAGGTTCGCGCTCTAGACAGGTCCACATCGGAGAAGCTTCAGACGGTTCGCGCCATGATGATGGATTGCCTATTCGACGCATTGTTTTGTGCGGGATGTTGTTGTCGTGATAACTAAATAATCCTCTCTGCCGTTCGCATGACCGCTGCCCTTCGGCAGCCGAATGATTCCCACGGAAACCCGAGAACATTCAACCAACAGCGCACAAACAATCCAATATTTGCTATGTCTTATTTTCTCGCACTCACCGGAAGTCCAATCAAATTCTCTAAATCCGGCTTTTTGCTTCGAAGCATCGGATCGATTCTTGAACAAAGAGCCATTGAATTTCATGCCGTCCACGCGTCGGATTTGCCTCCGAACGAACTTTCCACTCGTCGTATCGCGACCCAGTTCGTCGCCGACGCGATCGAGCAGATTAAACATGCTTCGGCTATCGTCATTGTAACACCCGCCACGAAGGAAAGCTCGCCGACGCTGCTTAGATCGCTTCTTGACCTCCTTCCCGACAATGCCTTTCAAAGGAAGCCGATCCTGCTTTTCGCAACTGGGGGCTTACCCGGGCAGGTCGCAATCCTGGAGCGCGCTTTGAGACAGATATTCTTTCGACTTGGCACAAAGATAGTCGCTGCTCGTGTCCACATCGGAACGGGGAGCTGGATTATTGTGGGCGATGATCGGCCACGTTTATCTCGCGGAGCTGAACGGGAAATTGCTCATGCGATAGATCTTGTTTTGCGATTCGTCGAACCTGAAGGGCCAAAGAAGCGTCTCACCAACTGGCTCATCGACCTTGAATATAACGTTCGGAATTTTCCGGCCCAGCCGATTTAAGAATTGCCTGGATTGTCGTGATCTCTGATTCTGTGTAGAAGCGGCCCGTCGAAAACCCATCTCAGATCGAAGTACTTCTGCCCGGCGCGAACAGCGTGATTCTTGCCTGCGATGCCAAGTGATCACCCCGAAAAGGCTTGTCCGCGGCCTCTTTTAAGGGTGAGAGGCGTGCCTCCTGATTTACGAACTCGCACGCGGCTCGGTTCTGATTTAGTCTACTAGCCGTTTACTATGCAGAACCCCATTGCGCCGCTTATCTCGAAGATCCTTGCGTCCTACCAGGAGATCGGTGGCATTAACAATATCGATGGCACGAATCTGCCCTCCAAAAGGGCGATCACCCAGATCTGTGAAGATCTTCTTCAGATTTTGTTTCCTGGATTTCATGACGAAAAGCCGATTGCGACCGAGAGGCTCCCGCAAATCACTTCCGGCAGGATTCTGAGTATTGTCGAGAGGCTTCGCGTCGAGGCATTCAAAAGCTTGCGCCTGAACGAACCGCAGTGCCCCAGCCGGAGAGCGGACCAAATCGTTTTGCACCTGATCGGAGAACTCCAACCTGTCCGAGAGCTTTTGCAGACCGACGTCGAAGCCGCCTATGAGGGAGACCCGGCGAGCACAAGTTATAATGAGATCATCGTCAGTTATCCCTGCGTCGAAGCGATCGCAATCCAGCGTCTTTCCCATATCCTTTACCGCGATCGATTGCCCCTCATACCCCGAATAATGACCGAGTGGGCTCATGGCAGGACGGGGATCGACATTCATCCGGGGGCAGAGATCGGCAGCCATTTTTTTATCGATCACGGGACTGGCGTAGTGATCGGCGAAACTTGCCGTATTGGCTCTCACGTGAAGCTTTACCACGGGGTTACACTAGGCGCGCGCAGCTTTCAGAAGGACGAAGCAGGGAAAATTAAAAAGGGCGGAAAACGGCACCCGGATGTCGGAGACTGGGTGACGATCTATCCCAATGCAACGATTCTTGGGGGAGAGACGACGATCGGTTCCGGAACGACGATCGGCGCGAATGTTTTCCTGATGGAGAGCGTTCCACCGGGTTCGCTGGTAAGAAACGAACGATCCTTCACCAATATTGTGTCGAAAAAGATTCGGACTCAAAGCGTCTCACACGCCCCAGCGGAAATCGAACCTCTTCTAAACTACGAAATCTGACAGGCCTGCAGTCTAAAACCGCATCTACAACGTCCCTCCGCTATCGTCCTCGTCGTCGAAGCCTTCGCGATTGAACAAACACACCCGGTTGAATTCCCTGGTCGCCGCATTCTCTTCCGTCGCAACCCCTTCTTATCCAGCAACGAGCAAAGACCGAGAACGACGACGAGAAGGCTTGAAGAGGGACGGACCCACTGACAACGTCTTATGACTTTGCCCCACGATCAATCTCCTGCTCTGCGAGATCCTGCGATTCTCGGTCTGATTGGGAACACACCTCTGGTGGAGATTACCCGATTCGACACAGGCTTCTGTCAACTGTTTGTGAAGTTGGAAAACCAGAATCCAACCGGCTCGATCAAGGATCGGATGGCTCTGGCGATGGTGGAAGCCGCTGAACGGGACGGCCATTTGAAAGCCGGAGGTACCATCGTGGAAGCAACCGCAGGAAATACCGGTTTGGGATTGGCGCTCGTCGCTGCGGCCAAAGGTTATCAATTGATTCTGGTAATTCCTGACAAGATGTCTCAGGAGAAAATTCTGCATCTCCGTGCTCTTGGGGCGAAAACAGTTGTTACCCGCTCTGACGTGACAAAAGGTCACTCCGAGTATTACCAGGACCTGGCGGCAAAGATTGCCGCGGAAACTCCCAATGCATTTTTTGTAAATCAATTCGGCAACCCGGCAAATCCTCTCGCGCACGAAACATCCACGGGTCCCGAGATCTGGGAACAAATGCAACACCGCGTCGACGCGATTGTAGTGGGAGTGGGATCCAGCGGTACGTTGACCGGACTGAGCCGTTTCTTTGCCAGAGTTCAACCAGAGTGTGAAATTGTCCTTGCAGATCCGGAGGGTTCGGTGCTGACCGGTTATATCCGGGAAAAACATATTGGCACTGCCGGTTCCTGGTTAGTCGAAGGGATAGGAGAAGATTTTGTTCCTGAAATCGCCGATCTGACTCGTGTCAAAAAGGCATTTTCGATCCCGGACAACGAAAGTTTTGCGGCGGCTCGCGAATTTCTACGCAAGGAAGGGATCTTCGGCGGATCTTCCTCAGGGACGTTGTTTGCCGCGGCGCTTCATTATTGTCGTGATCAGAGCAGCGCTAAACGCGTTGTGACCTTCGCGTGTGATAGCGGAAACAAATATCTCTCGAAAATGTATAACGACATCTGGATGGCTGAGCAGGGATTTATCGCACGCACAGAATATGGAGACTTGCGCGACCTCGTCTCCCGGCGATACCAGGACGGCAGTGTGGTCATCGTCGGTCCTTCGGACACATTGCTGACAGCGTATAACCGGATGCGTATTGCCGATGTCTCCCAGGTGCCGGTAGTGGACCATGGCAAACTTGTCGGGCTGCTCGACGAATCAGACGTTCTTGTCCGGGTCCAGGACGGCGTCGGTTCATTTCGGGAACCTGTCCGCACCGCGATGACGGATCGCCTCGAAACATTGCAGCCATCCGCGTCTCTTGACGCCGTGCGAAAAATTCTTGATAGCGGCAAGGTGACAATCGTAATGGATGGAACGGAGTTTGTCGGACTCATCACTCGCGTTGATCTCCTGAACTATCTAAGACGAAAGGTATAGCCGGATGTCGAAGGAGAAAGCACACGGGTTCGCGACCAGAGCCATCCACGCTGGACAACCCCCGGATCCGGCTACCGGGGCAATCATGACGCCCATCTATCAAACGTCGACTTATGTCCAACAGAGTCCTGGCGTGCACAAAGGATTTGATTACGCACGAAGCATCAATCCAACGCGGCTCGCCTACGAACGATGCATTGCCGACTTGGAGCAGGGCGCCCGCGGTTTCGCTTTTGCCTCCGGACTCGCGGCGATGGCAACCGCCCTTGAATTGCTGGACTCAGGATCGCACGTCGTCGCCAGCGATGACCTGTACGGCGGCACATTCCGGCTGTTTGAACGAGTCCGAAGGAGATCCGCTAACCTGGATTTCGCTTTCGTTGATCTGACCGATGTCTCCAGGCTCAAACAAGTGATCAAAGAAAACACGAGAATGATCTGGGTCGAAACCCCGTCGAATCCACTCCTGAAGCTGATTGACCTGGAAGCTGTCGCACAATTTGCCTCGGAGAATAAGTTGCTGTCAATTTGCGACAATACTTTTGCCAGTCCCTGGATCCAGCGCCCATTGGAACTCGGGTTCGACCTCGTTGTGCATTCGGCGACGAAGTATCTCAACGGGCACTCTGATATCGTTGGCGGCGTAGCCGTGGTGAGCGATCGGCCCGATTTGGCGCCGGTCATCGAAAAGCTGGCTTTTTTGCAGAACGCGGTGGGTGCTGTTGCCGGACCATTCGACAGTTTCCTGGCCATGCGCGGCCTCAAAACTTTGGCGCTGCGGATGGAACGCCATTGTGCAAACGCACTTTCCCTTGCTTCCTGGCTTGAACAACATTCTAGAATACGGTTAGTTCGTTACCCAGGGCTCCCCTCTCATCCGCAACACGAACTTGCCGTTCGCCAAATGCATGGATTTGGCGGCATGATCACGGCGCACCTCGATTCCGATCTAGCGGGTACTCGGAGATTCCTTGAACATACAAAGCTTTTTTCCCTCGCAGAAAGTCTTGGCGGTGTGGAGAGCCTGATTGAACATCCCGCCCTCATGACCCATGGCTCGATTCCAGCCGAGCAACGCACTGCTCTAGGGATCGACGACACACTTGTGCGGCTCTCGGTTGGCGTTGAGGATCTGGACGACCTGCGCGAAGACCTTGCCGTCGCCCTCGAGCACATCTGAGAAAAGATGGGCTAAACCAGAGATTTGGGAGGAGTTCAGGAGTTACAGGAGGCAAATACTGGCGTCGAATTGGCTGCTATCCCAGTCAATTCTCCAGCGTATAAAACCGGATGAATCACCCATCTCAGACCGAAAAGCCGTGGTCCCATTCTGTAACTCCTGAACTCCTCTTCAAATCTGTGGAATCTTTAGTTAACCTAAATTCCGAAGTTTGGATCCTCGTCCTTATAGTCGGTCCGAAGTTATTCATCGAGCCGGGGACGAAAGCTTTTTTCCGGCTTTTGAGCGTGAGCGGCCCCGGATTGTGAATAACTTCCCGGCAAGCGCATCGTCAGGTTACGAATTCTCGTCCATTTCAGAGAAGATGAATTCGACGAGACTTTCGAACCTGGCGGTTGTGCTTGGGTCGGGCAACGAATACTCAGATGAGGACGAATCGTCTCGTGAGACGATTACGTCTGGCTATAAGGAATTCGCATCCGGCTCGGGCCGCGCGAACGACCACTACCCCCTCTCGAATATGAACGAATCTGTCTCCGAGCAACCGCTTAGCCCCAAAGTGGCTGCCTATGTCGGCATCGATTGGGCCGATCAGAAACATGATGTGGTTCTACGCTCGGCTGGCGATCCGGCCAAGCCCGAACATCAAGTTATTAAAAGTGAAATCAACGCCTTGGCCGGTTGGATCGCTCAGATGCACGAGCGCTTCGGTGGAAAAGGTAGAGTGCTTGTCTGCCTGGAACAAAGTCGTGGAGCGCTCATTTATCAGTTGATGGCCTATGAGCTCTTCGAGCTCTATCCGATCAATCCAAGCCAATTGGCTAATTATCGTAAAACCTTCTTCAGTAGCGGCGCCAAAGATGATCGGCCCGACGCAGATCTGCTCAGTGAACTGGTAATGTGCCATCGTGATCGGCTCAAAGCCTGGAAGCCTGATGATCAGTTGACCCGCGAACTGGCTTCTCTCAATGAAGGTCGACGTAACGCGGTCGATAGGCGGACCGAGCTGGCCAATGAAATCAAGAGTCAGCTCAAGCTCTACTTCCCTGTGGCGCTCCAAATTCTCGAAAATGACATCACCACCGCTCTGGCGGCCGATCTGCTAGTGCAATGGCAGACTTTAGCAGAGCTCCAGAAAGTCTCTCCAGGCAAGCTGCGCAAGTTCTTCTATGGCCATAACAGCCGCCAGGAAAAGAAAATCCTCGAGCGCCTGGCACTGATCAAGGAAGCCAAGCCCTTGACCACTGACGTGGCCATCATCAGACCCGACGCCCTGAGAGTTAAATTGCTGGCCCGGCAACTCAAGAGTCTTTTGCCTTTCATCGCTGAGTACGAAAGGCGGATCGCTGAACTTTTCGGCTCTCATCCCGATCGCTTCCTCTTTGACAATTTGCCCGGAGCCGGCCCTGCCCTGGCCCCACGATTGTTGACGGCCTTCGGCACCGACCGCGACCGGTTCGAAGTTGCGGGCGACTTGTTGAATTTGAGCGGCATTGGCCCCGTGCGCATCGCCAGCGGAAAAAAGACCGGCAAGAATGCCAGCGTCCACTGCCGCCGTGCCTGCCCAAAGTTCCTGCGCCAAAGCTTCCATGAGTTCGGTGAGTGCTCCATCCGTTGTTGCCCTTGGGCCCAAGCCTGTTACCAAGCCCAACGCGGCCGCGGCAAAGGTCACCATGCCGCTGTCCGCGCGGTGACCTTTAAATGGATCCGGATCCTCTTCGCTTGTTGGAAACAGCGCACCCCGTACGATCCCCAGCGCTACTTCCAAGCTCTCCAAACTCGCGGTTCAGACTACGCCAAAACTGCCGCCTGACACACACACCCGAAACTGTGAATAAACGTGTGAATAAAATCGAAAAAAATGTTGACGGACCAACTCAGATGTCTCGTCGTCGTGGTCGACCTCGATCAGTCGGCGTTTTCTGCAGCGAAGAGAGTCCGATTGTCCCGCAATTATTTTGTCCAGTTAGTCTGAGTGTCAAACATCGGGATTCTCGAGGACGAAGGACCACGACGAGCACGAAGACGAGTCCTCAATTTCGGAGTTTGGGTTTAACTCTTCTTGCCGGAACCGGCCACCGGCGTGAAGGGGACTACGCTGTTCAGCCAACTCAGGAAATCTTTGTTGACGGATTCCGGCGCGATCTCTCCGATAAAATTTGTGTACGAAATGTGCTGGCGTATCACCTCTTCGACCGCGCTCCGATAGCCTGCCTGGGTTTTGACGAGGAGGACCGTTTCAGCCTCTTCTACAATCCGCTCTTCCCAGCGATACGCGCACGTAATCGGAAACCAGTTAGTGCAAACCGCCAATTGCTTTTCAAGGAGGACCCGACTGATCTGCTGCGCCTCATCGGAGGTGTTAACCGTGACGTAGTAAATTCGCATGACTCGTCGCGGCGGGCCAGCCTCACTTCATAAGGTCAAAGGTCCTTTGGAGCACCTCCAGATCGGTCGGTGAACCCAGCTTTGCACGCGTGGTCTCGATCCACTTGCGCTCGAAAGCGTTTTTGGTAGGCCGATCGCTTTCAAAGAAAACACCAAAGCGTCCCGGGAACGGCAGGTTCGCCAACCGATACGCCGCAATCTCGTCAGTGACGTCGTGGCGGGCCTCGTCCTCAGGAGCTCCATCCCATTTCTTCTCCTCAATCAATTTGAACTCACCCCCCTTGCGAGGATTGGCCGGGTCGAAGGCTCCCGGGTAAAACTCAACGCATTCTGAAAGGCACTCGATCACTGAAAAACCGTCGTGATCCATGGCGCGTTCGATCATTTGAATCATATGATTGATCTGGGTGGCGTGCGTGCGCGCTATGAACGTTGCCCCGGCCGCCAGCAGCTTTTTGATCGGATTAACCGGTTGGTCGATCGCTCCAGTTGGATCTGTCTTGGATTTATAGCCGACTGGAGAGGTTGGCGACGTCTGCTTTTTCGTCAAGCCATAGACAAAATTGTCCATGATGACATAAGTCATTCGAATGTTTTTGCGGGCACCGTGCTCAAGATGATTGCCGCCGATCGAGAACCCGTCGCCGTCGCCGCCGAACAGAAAGACGTGAAGATCCGGACGAGCCAGGCTGACACCGGAAGCGAGCGGAACAGCGCGCCCGTGGATGAAGTGCGCGCCATGAGAATTAACGAAATAGGGAAAGCGAGATGAACAGCCGATCCCTGCCAGCGTCACGATGCTCTCATGCGGGAGCTGACGTCTCTCCAGAACCTTGTAAAAGGCCGCGAGAACGGCGAAATCGCCGCAGCCCGGGCACCAGGTCGGATGATCGGCGGTGAGAGCTTTCTTGGTCAGCTTTTCCGGCACGGGGGCAATTGTTGCAGCGGTGGTATCGTTGACGCTCATGACAAAATTTCTTGAAGTATTTCTTTGACCCTGAAGGTAAGGCCATCGGTCTTCGTCAGGCTTTGGATTTTCGGGTTGCAAAATCGGGCTCGCAGCAGAGTGGCAAGCTGCCCGAATCCGTAAAGACCCTCATCGTTCATTTCGGCAACGATGATTCGATTGAACCGGGCAAAGACTTCGGCGAGGCCATTTGGAAGAGGATGCAAATGCCGCAAGTGCAACGAAGAAACGCTTTTGCCGCGCTCTTGGGCGCGATCGACAGCTTCGCGGATGGGGCCAAAAGTTGAGCCCCAGCCGACGATCAGGGTATCACCCTCCGGACCACCGTAAACTTCGGGCAGAGGAATTTCCTCGGCCAGCTGCTTGAGTTTACGCCGACGCTTCGCAGTCATCGCCATATGCAGCGCCGGACGACCGGTTGGGTGTCCCATTTCATCGTGCTCGAGACCCGTAACTACAGGGTATTTCCCTCCCATCATCCGAGTTCCTGGAGGCGCGTGTTTTGTGATGCCCTCAATAGGATACGGTTTGTAATCTTCCGACCTCGGTGTGAGGTCCGGTTTCGGGTCCTGCATGAGCGATTTGAGATCAGGCTCGTCGAAGGCTTCGATGCGCGTAGCCAGGGAACTGTCGCTCAGAATAAAAACCGGCGTGCTGTACTTGCGAGCGATTCGAGCAGCCTCCAGAGTGACGTAAAAGCAATCCTCAACGTTGGCCGCAGCCAGAACAACGCGAGGGCTATCCCCGTGACTGCCAAAGATCGCCTGGTAGAGATCGCTTTGTTCCACGTTCGTCGGCAGACCTGTGCTCGGGCCTCCCCGTTGCACGTTCACGACCAGGAGCGGTATTTCGGCCATCGAAGCCCAACCGATCGCCTCTGTTTTAAGCGAAATGCCCGGGCCGGCGCTGCCCGTTACGGAGAGGTAGCCTGAATAGGAAAAACCGAGCGCCAGCGATACAGCGGCCAATTCATCTTCTGCCTGGACGAATAGGCCTCCATATTTAGGCAGCTCGGAGCGCAAAATCTCCATAATGGTCGACCAGGGAGTGATTGGGTAGCCTGCGCCGTAACGCACGCCCGCCGCGATCAGTCCGTAGGCGAGCGCCTGGTTGCCGTCCATGGTCACTTGACCCCGGCCGGTGGTCTTTGGCCGGACTTCGAACTCGTAGCGCTTCGACAGCAAGCTCCGGACCGGATAGCTGTACCCGGCCTGAAAAGCCATCAGCGCCGTGTTGACGATGCTCTCGTTTTTGCCACCGAATCGCTCCCGGATCAGGCCCATTAGTTTCTCGGCGTCGAGATGGAAAATAGCTGCAACGAGTCCAAGGACAAAAATGTTCTTGCCCTTGTCCTTTGCCGTTCCGCCGAGTGCCTCAACGGTGAGCCCAGTAATTGCGACCCCGACATAAACGAAGCGTTTGTCGGTCATGTCGGGTTGCACCTGGTCCGAATCGTACAGCAGGATCCCCCCTTCTTTCAAAAAACCGACGTGGTCTTCGTAACTGTGCTGATAAAACGCCACCAGGAAATCGGCCTCGTCGCCAGCCGAGAGAACTTCTCCCGACCCGATTCGGACCTGGAAGATGGAGGGCCCGCCCGAGATCGTGGACGGGATGGTCATGTACGTCATTACTTCCTGGTCGCTTCGACCTGCCAACCGGGCAAGCATTGCCCCGGCAGTCTGGATGCCATCTTGCGAATCTCCAGCCAGGCGGATGACCGCGTCATTGATGTTTTGCGGCCGGAGGTCGGCCCTTCCAGCAACTGCGGTGCGTGCGGAAGCCAATTCAGGGAAAGCGGAGGGAGTACTCACAAAGCTATTTCATGCAAGTATCGGGACACGACGACGTTTGTCAATGAGCAGCCTGCATCGCTTAAAAAGTTATTGGGAAGAATTCAGGAGTCGCAGGAGTCCAGGAGTTACAGAATGGAAAAGCGGATTCCTTCGTTACGGATGGTTCGGAGGTTCACGACTCGAACTGTGAAGTATTCTTCGTCTCTCGCAGGCGATTCAACGTACCCGTACTGATTTTATTGGCCAGGCGTCCCCGACTTCTGTCACTCTTGCAATTCCTGAATTTATTCCCAATCACTTTTGTGAGCGATGCAGGCAAACACCTGTTGAAGCCCATGGCTGACATCGGTTAAGGTTCTTCCCCGCCGAAAAATCATGCGAATCTTTGTCCCCAAAGAACTCCATCCGACTGAAACACGTGTGTCACTGCTACCGAGTGGCGCGGCAAAATTAGTAAAACTTGGAGCCGAGATTGAGATTGAACAGGGGCTTGGAGCAGCGCTCAAATGCGGCGACTCGGAGTATGAGAGCGCTGGAGCGAAAATCAGTATTGACCGGGTTCGATCGCTGGCCGGAGCAGATATGCTGCTTCGACTTCGGAAGCCACCTTCCGACGAAATTGACCTATTAAAGAAGGGGTGTATCCACGCAAGTTTTCTGGATCCGTTCAACGAAAGGGAACTGGTGCTCAGGCTGGCATCCGCGGAGGTGACCGCGATCAGCATGGAAATGATCCCTCGAACGGCGGTGGCGCAGAAGATGGACGTGCTCAGTTCGCAGGCAAACCTGAGCGGTTATGTCGCAGTGATCATTGCGGCCGCACGTGCCAGCGCGATTTTTCCCATGCTGATCACGCCTGGCGGAACGATTAAGCCGCTCCGGGTATTCGTCATCGGTGTTGGGGTTGCGGGGCTACAGGCAATCGCGACAGCGCGCCGGCTTGGGGCGGCCGTGGAAGCTTTTGATACAAGGCCGGTCGTCGAGGAGCAGGTCAAATCGCTCGGCGCAAAATTCGTCAAGGCGGACCTGGGAGAAACCGGCGAAACGATTGGCGGATACGCTAAACCGCTCACACCGGAACAGCTTCAAAAGCAACGAACGGTCATGGCGCAACACGTTGCGCAGGCAGACGTGGTTATTACTGCTGCCCAGGTTTTTGGGAGAAAAGCTCCGGTCATCGTCACGACCGAGATGGTCAAGCAGATGAGACCGGGAAGCATGATCGTCGATACTGCAATTGAAACCGGCGGCAACGTGGAATGCTCGAAGTACGACGAGGAGGTAGAGGTCAGCGGTGTGCGGATTATCGGATTTGCCAACCTGCCGGGTCGCGTGGCTGCAAACGCCAGCGAGATGTACTCAAACAATATGTCCGCGTTTGTCGCACACTTCTGGGATAAAGGCACAAACGCATTCCGCCTGGATCTGACGGACACTATCTTGAAAGGGTGCATGATTACCCATGCGGGCAAAATCTGCAGCGAAATAATTCGAACCGCCTATGCAGAGACTGCATCAAGGTAAGAGTTCAGGAGTTGGAGAATGGGCCCGCGGCTTTTGGGTCTGGGATGGTGATACATCTGCTTTCATACGCTGGAGAATTAACTGGGCTAGCAGCCGATTCGACGCCAGAATTTGCCTCCTGTTATAACTCCTGAACTCCTGAATTCCTCCCTAAAAAATGTCCTCTGAAACATTGATCGCTACGTTTTACGTTTTCATTCTGGCGGCTTTCCTGGGCTACCAGGTGATCTCGCGGGTCCCTCCGCTCCTTCATACGCCGCTCATGTCGGCGACAAATGCGATCTCCGGCATCTCGCTTGTTGGCTCCCTGGTGACGGCGGGCGCGCATCAGACAACAGTGAGCGCGGTGCTGGGCTTTGTCGCCGTCGTATGTTCGACAACCAATGTGGTCGGCGGCTTCGTTATCACCGATCGAATGCTCAAGATGTTCAAGCGCAAGGCAACCCCTGTGACGAAGAAGAACAAAGATTAGGGCACCGATGAAAACCTATTTCATCGAGTTCAGCTACCTGCTCGCATCAATCCTGTTCATCCTCGGGTTACGAGGAATGAGTCATCCGGAAACAGCCCGGCGCGGAATGCATCTGGCGGAATTCGGGATGGCGACGGCTGTAGTTGGCACGTTGTTGCAACGGGAGATCATCAGTTACGAATGGATAATCGCCGGACTGCTATTGGGTTCGACAATTGGCCTGGCGATGGGCGTCTGGGTACCCATGACGGCGATGCCGCAACGAACCGCTCTCTCTCACGCATTTGGCGCTTTGGCGGCGTCGCTGGTCGGCGTTTCCGAGTACTATCTTCATGGCGCGAAGCTAGGTGAATTCAGGATGGGCGCGTTGGGATTCGAAGTGCTTCTCGGCTCACTGACCACGACAGGAAGCCTGGTGGCATTTGCGAAACTGCAGGGTCTAGTGCCAGGCACACCGTTAATCTACAGAGGGCAGAATATTTTCAACCTTTCGCTGCTCGCAGTGACCATCGGCTGCTTTGTTATTCTCCTTATCAATCCGGGATTGGCCGCATTCTTTTACTTGATGCTCGGACTTGCCTTCATCTTCGGGATTCTGCTGGTGCTGCCTATTGGCGCTGCGGATATGCCAGTTGTTATTTCGCTGCTTAATTCGTATGCCGGACTTGCATCAGCCGCGACCGGCTTTGCGATCTCGAACAATGTGCTCATCATTGCAGGAACGCTGGACGGCGGTTCGGGGTTCATTCTGTCGATCGTTATGTGCAAGGCTATGAACCGTTCCATCACTAACGTTCTCTTCGGAGCATTTGGGAGCGCCTCGGAAACCGCGGTCGCCAAGGGCACAGGCGATATGCGCGAAGCGAATGTCGAAGATGTTGCGGTCCAACTGGCTTACTCGCGGCAGGCGGTCTTCGTTCCAGGCTATGGAATGGCCACGGCTCAGGCTCAACATGCGCTACGCGAGTTGGCCAGTGCGCTTGAAGACCGTGGAGTGACAGTAAAATATGCCATCCATCCAGTTGCGGGACGCATGCCCGGCCACATGAACGTCCTCCTGGCTGAAGCGAATGTGCCGTACTCTCAGCTTTACGAACTCGATCATATCAATCCTGAATTCCCGTCGACGGACGTGGCGGTGGTAGTGGGAGCGAACGATGTCGTTAACCCGGATGCCCGCGACAACGCAAAGAGTCCGATCGCCGGGATGCCGATTCTGGAGGTGGATAAAGCGAAATCGGTCGTCGTTCTGAAGCGGGGACGCGGGAAAGGCTTCTCCGGACTTGAGAACCCGCTCTTCTACAAGGAAAACTGCGAAATGCTGTACGGTGATGCGAAGGATTCAATCACTCTTCTGGTCCAAGCCGTGCGCAAGGCGTAGTTTGCCGCGCGCGTTGTCCTTTTCCCGAAATAACACATTGTCCCCGAAATAACCCTCCTTTCGTGGCGACCAAAATGCGCCTTCAGCAAGTGAGCGAAGCGTCCCGGCTTTGCCGCTTCAGAACGGAGCAAAGCGAGGACGCTTCGCCCACGTGAAAGCGAAATCTTCAAACAAGGAAAGCACTGGCGTGATCTCACGATCCAGATGGCAACACCTTTGGCACTCGTTCCTCGCCTTACAGTCAGAGACTGTGACAAAAGAAATTGGATGGGTAGAAGGTCTTCGGGCGGCGTTTGGGATCGCGCTTCCCGCTGGCATCGGCCTGTTAACAAACCACCTGGTCTGGGGAATTCTCTGCTCTTTCGCCACTTTCTGGGTCCTGATGTGCGACGTCGGGGGTGCATACCGGCAAAAGGCCATCAACCTGGTTGCGTCTGGTATGGTGATCCTTTGCGCCTATATTTTCGGGGGCTGGATGATCCAATCCGTAGCCCACTACATCCTAGGAATGTTCCTCTGGGTATCTGCGGCGGCGCTGATCGGCATCGCTGGAAACGCCGCTGCACAGGCCGGAATGGTAAGTTCTACGATCGTAGTCACTTCAGTGGTGCTTTTTGTACCCAGCGAGTTCTGGATTCGCCTGCTGCTTTGCACGATCGGCTTCGGCTGGGCCCTTCTGCTTTCCCTGGCGCTCTGGCCATTGGCGCCTTATGCGCCGATTCTCCAAGCGCTTTCCGCAAGTTTCACGAGGCTGGCAGATCTGGGCACCAACTTCTGGTCGGGAGCCGCAACGCCCGGGCGTTCGCCAAACAACCTGGCCTTCGCCATCGCATACGACAGAGTAATGACCAGTTTGGAACTTTCCCGCAGCATCTGGGGCGCATTCCGCGCCCGCCGGGCCGGGCCGACCGTGCGAAGCATGGGATTACTCGCACTGATCGAACAGCTCGATGATGTCGCGAGAACCCTGGTGACGCTTCGTGAAGAACTTAACCTTGTCGGGCGGGAAAAATGGTTCAGTGAATTTCGTGAAGGCTTCCTTCGGCTGACAGAGTCGCTCTCGCACCTGAGCCGGGACATCGCCGCATCAGTTGCCGCGGCCGGACGAGATGTTGATCCGACTCATCTTCAGGACGCTTTTCAAAGTCTCGAGAACGCCATTATGGCAAAATCGCAAAAGGAGGCCCCATTCCAACTAAAAGAAATCTATCGAACAAGCAAACACCTGGCTGAGCAGGCTTCTTCTCTTGCGGAAACTGTCTCGGGGCTCAATTCAGGGCGTCAGATGTTTCGAGAACCTCCCGAGGTGCGGTTCGGGCCAAGACCCAAAACGTTTGATCCACTCGTCGAAATCCGGAGCAATCTATCTTTTCGTTCCAGCAGTTTTCGTCATGCTCTTCGTCTTGGCGTGGCGTCAGCCCTCGGTGGTGTGCTTGCCGCCGGTGAACACCTGGTCAGAGGATACTGGATTCCGATGACCGTCGTGATTGTGCTGAAACCAAATTTCGGAGGGACGCTGCAGCGTTCCGTCCAACGAATCACCGGAACTGTTTTAGGTGCGCTGCTGGCAGCGCTGCTTATGCTGGCCTTACCAGAACCATGGCTGTTATGGGCAGTTCTGCCCGTCCTCGTTTTTGCCACATTCGCTCTGAGGAACACCAACTACACACTGTTTTCGCTCGCGCTCACTCCAACTGTTTTGTTGATGCTTGATATAGCGCACCCGATCACTGTCACGGACAGCTTCTTGCGCGTACTGCACACAATCATTGGAAGTGTTCTTGCTTTGTTGAGCGGCTATCTTCTTTTTCCGACTTGGGAGAGCAGCCGTCTGCCGCTTCATATTGCCCAGGCCCTCCGAGCCGAAGCAACCTTTCTGCGTGCACTTCGCGATGCGATGCTCGGGAAAAAGGAGCGGCCGATCTCCGAATTCCGTCGAGACGCAGCGATAGCGGTATCGAACGCATCCACGGCTGGGCAACGTCTCCTGAGCGAACCGCCGGATCGACGTGGAGACGTCGAAGCTTCGCTCGCAGCAGTGAACAACTGCAGGCGAATATTGCATGCCCTGGCCGCGCTCTCAGATTATCCAACCCGGAAATCAATCCAGCTGAAGTCGAACGACGTGATCAAATTTTTCGAAGCTCTGGCTCAAGCTCTGGACGATCTTGCGAACAGTTTGGTGGACAGAACCGAACCAAGGCGGCTGTCGGATCTCGCGAGACTCCTGGAGCAACTTGACGAAAATTTCTCGCTGGCTTCCAACACCGCGCAGAATGCGTCCGCAACCTCCGCTGGAACATCGCAAAATAATCTGACTGGTGCCTCTCTCTTCTATCACCTCAAGAACGCAGTCGATCTGACGCTGGCAACCCGCGAAGTGATTTCGCGCCTCACTTCGCCGGTGCATCTGCCGACCGTGAAAACTGCCAACTGAAAGGCGGGTCGGAAACTGCCATCCCATCCTGCAACTCCTGCAATTCCTGACTCCGGATCTAATGTGAAATCGCGGCGTATTTTTCGTCGATCGCTCGGAGCCGTCTCGAAATGTCGCGCGCAATGTTCAAGATCACAATCGCGTACTGGTCCGGATGACGCTGAAAAAGTCGGTAGAGATCGATGGCTTTCAATGCCAGGAGGGAGGTATCTTCAACAGCCCGAACTGAGGCGGAGCGAGCAACGCAATCGATGATGGACATCTCGCCTAGAAAATCTCTGTGCCGGAGAACCGCAAGCACAGTCTCTTTGTTTTGGGCCAGATTTTTTACGATTTCCACAGATCCGGACTCGATAATAAACATCCGATTGCCAGGTTCGCCTTCATTGACAATGATGTCGCCCCTGCGAAACACCGCTTCTTCGACGGCGCTCGCAATCTCACTTAGCGCGGCGGGGGAAAGCCCGGCAAAGATCGGGATAGCTTCCAGGAAACCCTGGCGCACGGCATGCGCACGGGAGCCAATGGCAGTGCTGTCTTGCACGAAGAAATTCTTAACGGCCCCGCACGCATAATCAATAAAAGAAACATGGAGGACGCGGAGATGGAGGAGTGGATAGAGAAATTAATTCATCACAGAGGCACAGAGTCCGCGAAGGAGGACCAAAAAAATCCTATTGCGTTTCATCCCATTCCCAAACTCTGTGTTCTCCGTGTCTCTGAGGCGCAATCGACGCTCCGCGATCTTCTCCCCCTCTAGGTCCTCTGCTTACTCGTGCCGGATGTTTGCTTCGGCTTGCCGCAAAGCGGCGCCGGCAGAGAGCCTGCCGTCGGCAGCAAGTTGAAGTGCAGCGCCCATTGAGGTGAAGAACCGACCCATTTGCGGGACGTTCGGCATAATCTGACCGATATCCACAGAGGCTTTCAGTTGGCGCAGATGCGGGTCGTTTTCCGACAACTTGTCATAGAAAGAAATTAATGCCGGGACACCGATAGGTTTAGCGTTATCCATGGCCGCGAGCCCCACATCCGTGAGCAAGTAACGTTCGATGAACTCCTTAGCGAGATCCTGGTTTGGACTCGATCGATTGAGATAGGCCACGGAGACTCCCACAAAGGGACGCCCGACCTTTCCATTAACCCCTGGAATTTGGCCCAAACCGAAATCGATTCCCTTCTTGGTCAGATTCGCCCACGCCCATGGCCCGGAGATCATCATCGCGAGCTTGCCCTGGCCCATCAACTCTTCCGTCTCGCTGTACGGACAGATCTTCGGTAGTATTCCGGCTCGCATCAAACCAAGAATTTTAGAAAGCGCGTCAACGGCGCCCGGAGTCGCGACGCCGACATTTCTCAAATCGTAGTCGCTACCATTTGCTCCAAATACGAAGCCTCCTCCGCTCGCCAGGATGGGCCAGGTGTAATAGGCACTTCGCGGATCCCAAAGGATCGTAGTCACTCCGGGATGTCTCCGTTTCATCGCCTGATCTATCGCTGCCAGCTGTGAAAGCTCCATCGGCGGTGGACCGTCGAGAAGCGCTTTATTATAAATCAGCGTAACCGTCTCCAGGGCGATCGGGTATCCCCAGACCCGGCCCTGGTGCGTCACCCCCTGCCAGGATTTCGGAAAAAACTTCTCGCCGAACGGTGCGGGGATGTCCAACGGTGCAATCAATCCACCGTCGGCCCATTCTCCAACTTTGTCGTGCGCCCAAATCACAAAATCTGGTCCTTTGCCCGCTTGAGCGGCAATCGGAAAACTGTCTGTGATCTTTTCAGGCGTCTCGATCGTGATTTTGAGGCCCAGGTCGGCCTCGAATTTATTGACGATTGGTTGGAGAGCCCGTCCACGCTCGTTATCCATCCAGATTAAGAGCTCACCGTTGGTCCAGGCCAATAGATTTATCGGGACCAAACAGAGGACCGACAATATCCACAACAACAGGTTCATGGAGGGCGGAAAAACCGTTCAGGTTTTGAAACAACTTACAGTACACGAGCTAGATCTGTATTGCTCAATAATTTTGAGCCGGCTGCTCTGGTACACCAATCCCGCCGCGATCGGAGTGCGTCTCTGCCAACGGTGGAGAATCCAATCTTTCAATTGGTATCGATGATATCTCGTAAGAAACGCTGGATGTCGAGGTCCGGTTCAAGGCTGCCGACCGCATGCTCGATAAATCCCTCGTCAAACAGGTAGAGGCGTGACGCCTCTTTTTCAGCGTCACTCAGGACAAGTTCCCGCCACGAGAGACCGACGGCTGTGTCACTGTCGTCGCGAGGGATGATTTGGACGACCCCGCCAACCGGAGTTTTGATGGCTAGAACCTTCTTCATGTGCCGCTGACCTTATTTATTTTTTCTTGATCGGATGGTATGACCAGTTCTTAAGTTCAGATTCCATAGTTGACCTTGATAATCGCAGCTTTTCGTTTGCATTCTCTTCACGTCCGTGCAAACCGAAACGGTTCGCTTATCGAGATGCCCTCGGATTCAAGACTCTCTCTTGGCTGAGCGCCGCTGCTGATGGATTAGAACGGTGCAATCTGGACCGGAAGACTCGCCCAATTCGAGCTCTCCACGTTTTTTGAGCGGGCTCACTCCATCGCTGAATATTATGTTTTGACGGGCGTCTCAGAAATTCGATAATGCTCAGATTTACCTAAGCAACTCAAAGAAGCCGTCTTGCGCATATTGGAGATCTTTTCGACACTTGCGTAAGACCGCTCACCTAGAATAATCCGATTTCATCCAAACACCGCCTTTCTAATACAGACACTAAAACCATGAATGGACGCAATGTATCTCTCTCCTTAATGACCCACAGATCGGTGAAAGGCGGCAGACTGTGCGGGCATGGAATGAACAATGCATTGTTATTGGCGGCGGGAATCTTCGGTTGTTTTTGGGCCGCCTGCACATGCGATGCGCAAATCGAGACGGACGCTTTCATCACTAACTTGGGGTCAAACAGTGTTTCGATTTTCAATACATCGGGCAGCATGCCGCCGGTGGTTAACACCATCTCGCTCGCTCCAGAATTTGGGCCGATTGGCGTTGCTGTAACTCCTGACGGGAGGTTTGCTTACATTACGGACGGAGGCGGCGCCACGCCGGGCAGTAACGCTGTTTCGGTAATTGACGTGGCGACCAAAACGGTTATCAAAGCCCTTCAGGTCGGAACTTCTCCTGCCGGAGTTGCCGTAACGCCCGACGCTCAATTTGCCTATGTTGCGAACCGCGACAGCGGCACGATCTCGGTCATTGACACCGTCGCCAATACGGTGACCGATACCATTCCGGCGGTAGTAGGAATGCAGGGTGTTGCGATATCTCCTGATGGTACGGTTGCGTACGTCGCGAACGGCATCGGGGGGAATAGTGTCTCGGTAATCAACACGGCGAACAACACTTTGGTTCTCCCACCGATTCCGGTAGGATCTCAACCGACCGGGGTTGCTATCACTCCGGATGGAAAATTTGTTTATGTTGCGAACACGTTGAGCAATTCCGTCTCGGTGATTGATACCACGAACAACACGGTGAGCTCCATTTCCCTTTTGCCATCGATTGGCGCAACCGGTCAGCCTCTCGATGTGGCCGTGACACCTGACGGCAGCTTTGTCTACGTCACGAGCGGACCCACCAACTCGGTCTCGGTGATTGCCACTGCGACGAATACCGTGATCGATACTATTCAATTACCACTTGGCAGTCAGCCTGCGGGAGTTTCTGTCACTCCAAACGGTGAGTTTGCCTTTGTGACAAATTTTAATAGCTCTACTGTTTCAGAAATTGACATCGCGACGAATGCGCTGCTCAACACCATTAACGTTGGAATCAACCCGAGGTCGCTAGGTTCCTTTATTGGACCGAACATTATCGTAGCTCCAGGGGGACCGTTGCCAATAGCCAATGATGCCGCCCTTACGCCTCTAGGCTTCGGGACATTTGTGGATTTCAACGGAGGAACCTTGCGAACCACTGGAAGCCTGATCACCTCGCGTACAATATCGCTTCTGACCTTGGGCGGGACCATCGACACCAACGGCTTTAGTTCCATCTTCTCGGGCAACATCATCAACTCAGGTTCACTGACGAAGATCGGCGCCGGCACGCTGACGCTCTCGGGCAGCAACACCTACACCGGCGGGACGAACATACTTGGCGGAGTGTTAAGTGTAAGCAGCGATACCAATCTAGGCACCGGCAGTATAAGCATCGGAAACAACGCAGAGTTACTGACAACCGCGGCGATTTTCAGCTCCGGCAAATCGATCACCTTAGTCATTGGAGGCGGGACGTCTGGCCAGCGCGAACGGCGCGGTGGCGACCTACACAGGACTGATCAGCGGAACCGGCCCCTTAAGTATCGGCGACGGAATCAACCAAGGAACGATATTCCTCAGCGCTCCAAACACTTACAGCGGCGGGACTACGATCAACCGTGGAATATTGGAAATCGGCACCGATAGTGCCCTGGGACTCACTTCCGGCGCACTGACCTTCAACGGCGGGACTTTGCAGACGCTGGCGAGTTTCACAAGCGTTCGGGCGATTACACTGGATGCGGCGGGCGGCACTTTTGAGCCGAGTGCAGGGACGACGTTCACTGAATCCGGCAGCATCACCGGTGCCGGCGGGTTAGCCAAAACCGGGTCAGGCGTCGTGATACTGGCGGGCAACAGCAGCTATACCGGTGGAACGACGGTCCTTGCGGGCACATTGCAGGCGGGGTCCGCAGGTGGTTTTGTCAATAATACTGCCTACACAGTTTCTGGGGGCACGCTCGATCTGAACAATTTCAATCTTACGATGTCCTCGTTGAACGGCGCCGGGGGCGTGGTGAACCTCGGCTCCGCGGCGCTGACCATCCACAACGCTGGGATCGATGTCTATTCAGGGACCATCCAGGGCACCGGTTCACTGACAAAGACCGGCGCCGGCAGGCAGACGCTCTCTGGCAACAATAGCTATACGGCGGAACGACGGTCCTGGCGGGTACATTGCAGGCGGGGTCCGCAGGTGGTTTTGTCAACAATACTGCCTACACAGTTTCTGGGGGCACACTCGATCTGAACAATTCAATCTTACGATGTCGTCGTTGAACGGCGCCGGGGGCGTGGTGAACCTCGGCTCCGCGGCGCTGACCATCGACAACGCTGGTATCGATGTCTATTCAGGGACCATTCAGGCACCGGTTCACTGACAAAGACGGCGCCGGCAGGCAGACGCTCTCGGGCAACAATAGCTATACGGCGGAACGACGGTCCTGGCGGGCACATTGCAGGCGGGGTCCGCAGGTGGTTTTGTCAACAATACTGCCTACACAGTTTCTGGGGGCACGCTCGATCTGAACAATTTCAATCTTACGATGTCCTCGTTGAACGGCGCCGGGGGCGTGGTCAACCTCGGCTCCGCGGCGCTGACCATCGACAACGCTGGTATCGATGTCTATTCAGGGACCATCCAGGGCACCGGTTCACTGACAAAGACCGGCGCCGGCACGCAGACGCTCCTGGCAACTGCTTACCGGCGGACGAACATGCGGATTAGTGTCAGCAGCGATAGTAACTTGCCACTGACCTTCAACGGCGGGACTTTGCGGACTGGCGAGTTTCGCACCGGACGGGCGATTACGCTTAATGCGGCGGGCGGCACCTTTGAGCCGGCCGCAGATACGACGTTCACCGAATCCGGCACAATCGCCGGTGCCGGCAGGTTAGCCAAAACCGGGCCAGGCATTTTAATACTCGGGGGCAACAACACCTATTCCGGAGGAACGCTGTTGAGTGCAGGCACGCTTGTGGTGAACAGCGCACAGGCGTTGGGGCTCGGCAATGTAGTCGTCAATGGAGGAGTTCTGAGAGCTGACCCGCAGCCAATCAATGTGCAAGGCAACTATACCCAAAACGCGGGTGGTACCTTGCAACTAAGGTTGGGAGGCAGCGCACCCGGCCAATACGATTTCTTAAATGTGGCCGGGCATGCCGCTTTGGATGGCACCCTGCAACTACTCTCCATCAATGGTTTCCAGCCAAGAATCGGTAATAAGTTAACCCTTGTACTCGCCGCCGGCGGAGTCTCCGGCCAATTCGCTAGCGTCCTTGATCCGTTTAGCTCGTCAATTTCCCTGGATATCCTTTACCTGCCGAATTCGGTTGTGCTGGAGTTTCCCTCCAACTTTACAGCATTTGCACAGACTCCCAACCAGTTGGCCGTGGCGGCACAACTCGACAGCGGTGGCATTCGATCCTCGCGAAGCGCAGTTGCTTTCTTTTCTGCAAAATGAGCCGATCAGTGATCTAGGGGCAGATTTTGAGAAAATCTCACCGGACAGCCTTAGCGCAATATATGAGATCAGCTTCTCTGCTGCGAACGTCCAGGCGTCAAATCTGGAGAACCGGTTCGCTGAGATACGCAACGGTTCGACAGGATTTACCTCATCACTTAATATTTCCAATACTCCCGGCACAATGGTCGAGGGCAAAGACGGCAAAGCAGTGATTGAGCCTGGCAAGAATGTGCTGACACCTTCGCCGGAGAACAAATGGGGCGTTTGGATCAGTGGCAGTGGCCAATTTGTGAACGTGAGCGGTGATGGCAATGGAAAAGGTTACGACTTCTCCACCGGAGGAGTTAGCCTCGGGCTTGACTATCGGCTGACAAAGAATTTTGCCCTCGGGATCGCTGTGGGATATGCGCATACCTGGACCGACCTAACCGGGAACGGAAACATCGATGTCAACACCGGCAGGGGCGGACTCTATGCGAGCTACTCTCAAGGTGGTTTTTATCTAAACGGGTATGCAGGGGGCGCTTACAATTCATACGATGCGCGAAGGAGTGCCTTGGGAGGAGGCGCGAGCGGGAACACCAACGGCGGAGAGTTTGATGGGTACGCAGGCGCTGGCTACGAATTTCATTTCGGGGGCTTCACCTTCGGTCCGATCGCGTCGTTGGAGTACACCTACTTGAATTTCAGCGGGTACAATGAGAGTGGTTCGCTTGCGCCGCTGAGGATAGTCTCACAGAGCGAGGACTCGCTGCGAACAAACGTAGGTCTGAGCGTGTCGTACGCTTGGAAAGCCGGCAAGGTGCAGCTAAGGCCAAGTCTGCGGGCGAGCTGGCAGCATGAATATTTCTATAGCGCACTACCGATTGATGCTCAGTTTGGCTCGGGAGCCGGGAGCGTCTTTACGGTAAATGGGCCCGCCGAGGGCCATGACAATGCGCTAATCGATGCCGGAATCGACGTGCAGTGGACGCCAACGATCGGAACCTACTTCGGATACATCGGGGCGGTCGGCAGGAGCAACTATGACTCAAATTCGGTGATTTGCAGCGTGCATGTGGATTTCTAGGCACCGTTATTAGTGCACCAAGTCAGTGACTGGTGCACTAGTCCATCGTCTCATATGTAGCTGGCATATGGTTGCGTTCAAAATGGGCCGCCGGCAAGGCGTGAGGAGGGCGCATATCTGAATCGATACGTAACCGACGAGCAACGTAGCCGCCGGCCCATTTTCAACGCAACCCTCCGGGCCGCGACCGGTTGGCTGTTTTTCCGCGTTGCTCGCTCCTTACTTGATATGCTCGTCGCTCGCGCCTTGAAAAACAGCCAACTGACCTGCGGCCATATGCAAGCTAGATATGAGTCGATGGCTGACGATGATCTTGCCTTAGTATCGCTTCCGCTATCGTTCTCGTCGCTCGCGCCTTGAAAAACAGCCAACTGACCTGCGGCCATATGCCAGCTACATATGAGTCGATGCACTAGTAAGGATCCTGCCTTGTATCGCGTCCGCGATCGTTCTCGTCGCTCTTTGATCGCCAGTCAGTTGTTCAAAGTTCAAAGCGCATTTCAGCCGGAAAAAAAAGAGGTCAACGGAACCGAGCACCCGAATTTGCCCTCATCTGAAGAATTCGATAACGACAAAGACAACGAGAACGATTGGAAGAGACTGGCTCGAGAATGATACTTCCGACAAGCGATGTTTCGGATATTTTCAATACAATTGTGGAAACAAGCGACGCTCGACGAGTTCCGTCACGATGTGCAAGATAAACATGTGAACTTCTTGTATGCGGTCCGAAAAGAGACCGGGAATAAGAATCTCGTAGTGAGACAGACCCTTGGTATCACCTCCATCACGGCCCAATAACGCAATGGTAGTCATCTCGATTTCATTCGCTTTGGTGATAGCTTCTCTCACGTTCGCCGAATTCCCACTGGTCGACAGAGCGATCAGAATATCTCCTTTCTTTCCGAATGCGGCTACCGACCTGGAGAATATCGCGTGATAGCCAAAATCGTTAGCGACGCAGGTAATATGCGCTGCATCCATCATAGCGATTACCGGTAATGCTCTCCGGTCCTTCCTGAATCGGCCGGTAAACTCTTCCGCAAAGTGCTCGGCATCGCAGCCGCTCCCACCATTTCCGCAAATGAGAACTTTGCCTTCACGTTCGAAACAATTCGTTATTAAATCCGCAATATTTTCGATTTGCGCGAGCGTAGATTCGCTTTCGCGCAGATTCTGCATCAGGCGGATCGTCTCGTTCGCGGCGTCAGTTGTCGGTTTGAATTTCATTTGATTTTAATTGTCTTCGATCTGGCATAACGATTGAATCAAAAAATTATAACATTTTTCGAGAGATTATGAAGGTCGAGCGCGCTGAAGAGATCCTGCGTAATTTTCCGAGCAAGCGCATCTTAGTGATTGGCGACGTAATGCTCGATGAGTTCGTGTGGGGTCGAGTCACGCATTTCTCCCGAGGCACCCGTGCCCGTCGTGGACGTCATTCGTGAATCCTCGTTCCCTGGCGGTGCGGCCAATGTGGCGAGAAATATAAAAGAATTTTCTTCTTCCGTTCTGTTGATGGGCCTGGTCGGGGAGGATCAATACGCAGACCAGTTACGAAGGATTCTCGCCGAGAGCGGCATTAATCTCGACTCCATCCAGAGTGATCCGTCGTACCAAACCATTGTAAAGACGCGAATCATTGCACGCCAGCAGCAGGTAGTTCGCGTTGACCGGGAGCGACCACAACCTCCTTCAGAAAAGCTTCAAAGCTTGTCCATCAAGAGAATTCGCGCTCTCCTTCCGGAAATCGACGGAATCATATTTGAGGATTACGGAAAGGGATTCCTTCAGCAATCT
>CAVTQD010000063.1:0-9680 GCA_963736745.1 uncultured Verrucomicrobiae bacterium
GGGGCTTAGAGCCCTTCTGTGAGTATGAAATTCCGCTGGTCCGACTCTATTGAGACTACCCGGTCGCAACCGTGCCCAAATCGGCAATCAGGATCAAACTTAGGCGCCCGGCAAAAACTCAAATCTTTCCTTCCTTTGCTACCTTCCGTTCAAACCCCACTCTCCGTTTTCCTGTGTCTTTTTTTACATTTATTTCCGAGATGTTCTTTTTTGATCAATTCCTTGCGAGGTTCGTCCCGCAGCCTACCTCTTTGGGTTCATGTCGCCTTGCACGAACCGGAACGACTTCGTGCTTGGAAATCCGCACAAAACGCGTTGCATTTGAGGTATGTCGAACACCAAAGCTAGGTTCTTCAAAAGCGCGCTGGTGCTCCTCCTCTGGTCCGTGGGAATTGCCAGTGCACTCGGCCAGGAAGCGGGTAGCCCTGCAACTATCATTCCCGGCGAAGGGATAGGACGAGTTCTCCTCGGGCAAAAACTCGACGAGGTTCACGCGAGTATCGGAGTACCCAAGCTGTCCGATGCCGGAATGGGTGGAAAGCTTTGGGAAATCTGGCGATCCGGTCCCGTGTTCGAAGGCAAACGGCAGAACGGTTTTGAAGAGCTGGAAATCTATTTCACACGAGAGCAAACAGATCTTGGCGGGCCATCAGTTGTCCGACAGATTCGGGTAACTTCTCCTTTTTTCCGGACCCTTACCGGAATTTCGATCCGTAGCAGCTTTTCAGAAATTATCGGCAATTTCCCAAATCTCCGAGCAGACGAAGAGCTCACCTATGCATTGAGCGGAGAGCGGAACGAAAAAGAGATCGAGATGTTTGTTGATCAGAAGCGCGGAATCGCCTTCGAGTTTCGCAACGGTGCGTCTGCGGATCCGACCGCTGCCGGTTATTGTCGGGCGGTTCATGTTTTTCGACCCGGCGCCGATCCGCGGGTAATGAAAGCGTTTGATCAGCAGCCTGGAGAGGACTGAGATTGCGTATCGAAATCGCAAGATTGGGATCGGCAGGCGTGGCGTGCCATTGATAAAAAGAACTTTGTCGGAGCCAAGTGTCGACGTCCTTTGGCAGCCTCCAAGAGTAGAGTGGTTGACATCGAGCTTGCTTTTCTTAAGATGAGGTTCGGGTCGCGCCAACCGCTTCGTTCAAAAAACGCCTTTCATGCGGGAGATGGTTTTCGACAACAAGATGACAAAATGAAAGCGCATGAACTGCTCAGCTCTCCTGACACCTGGTGCCAGGAGTCGCCCGCTGTTGACGCGCATGGCAACAAGGTTCCTGCCTTTCATCCGGAGGCGGTGAAATGGTGCGCACTCGGCGCCATTCAAAAGGTGTACCCTGCATTGCAATGGGAGGAGGCGATGGATCGGCTCCTTCGTGCACTCAGCGTTTCCGAAAAAGGAATCGGACGGCTGAGCAAGTCCGACAAGGCCTGTTGTGTCATGGAATGGAACGACGAGAGGCAGTCGTCGTTCGAGGAGCTCCGAGAACTTCTTATGGAAGCGGACGTATGAGTGTCCGGATGCGTCCGCGCAAGGCGGCACGCGCATCGGCCTGAACTGTTTGCCAAACAGATCGATAAAAAAAGGAAGTTGCCCGCGGACTTAGATCGATCTAAGTTAGCCAACCTTTCCCCCAAAATAAGAGTTCTGATGCTTCCCCCGTCCGTTCGACACTCAGGCGATATGGCCGTATCCCACGCTGGGATTCCCTCCCGGGATGTTGCCGCCAGCGTTTCGACGAATGAACCAGCGCGGGAATCAAAACCTCGCGTCACGCTAAGGGATATAGCCAATGATGCCGCCGTTTCTCGCGCGACGGTCTCTCTGGTCCTGCGCGATGTTCCCGTCGTCGCAAAGAAGACGCGGGAGAAAGTCCTTCGCTCCATGAGCCGGCTCGGTTATGTCTACCATCGCGGGGCCGCAAGTCTTCGGACCCATCGAACCCAGGCAATCGGGCTGATTGTCACGGACATCACCAATCCCTTTTTCGCGGAGATCATCGTCGCAATCGAACGCAAACTTGGGAGTGCCGGTTATGTCATTTTGCTGGGGAACACCTCGGAAACTTGCAGCAAACAGCAACGGCTGATTGCGACCATGCAGGAGTATCCGGCAGACGGAGTTCTTCTTTGCCCAGCCACCGATCGGTCTGTCGAACTCACCGTGCAGATCCAGAACAGCCGCATACCAATCGTACTTTTCGCTCGCAGCCTGGCTGAAGTCGACTCCGACTACGTCGGAGTGGACAACGTGTATGGGGCTCAAGCCGCCGTCGAGCATCTCTTGAATCTTGGTCACCAGAGAATCGCCTTTATTGGCGGGGCGGAAGAGGTTTCCTCCCGCAAAGAGCGCATCACCGGGTACAAGAATGCGCTTCGAAAATACCGGCGGCCAATGGATCCAGCGTGGGTGCTGACGAGCCCTCCCAATCGTGAAGGAGGTTATCAATCGATACAAAATCTGTTGCGGCTGCCGACGGCACCAACTGCTGCACTCTGTTTCAATGACATGGTGGCCATCGGCGCAATGCAGGCATTGACCGCCGCAGGTCACAAACCAGGCGAAGATTTTGCTCTCGTCGGCTTCGATGACGTGTCCGAGTCGACACTCTGCCGTCCCCGACTAACAACTGTGGCGACGACGCCCGGCAAAATCGGGGAGATTGCCGCGGACCTTCTGGTCGACAGAATCGCTCGTTCGGATCAACCGTGCCGTAGACTGATTCTACGACCGAAATTGATTGTCCGTGAATCCTGCGGACGCTCCATTTTTCCGAATCTGCAAAAGTAAGCTCGAACAAATGGCAAATAGAAAAAAACTAGGTTGGGGACTGATCGGCGCGAGTGATATCGCAAAAACCAGGATGATTGATGCGATTAACGGACAGCCGGACAGTGCAGTCGTGGCGGTCATGAGCACCAGTGAGGAGCGGGCAAAGCGTTATGCCGCCGACGCCGGAATTTCGCATTACTATGCTTCGGTCGAGGCGTTACTCGCCGATCCTGAAATCGATGTGGTGTACATCAGTACGACAAACGAGCGGCATAAACATGAGGCAATGCTGGCTGCCAAATCGGGAAAGCATGTGCTCTGCGAAAAACCGTTGGCGCTGACCATGGCAGATGCCCGTCAGATGCTCGAATCCTGCCAACAGGCTCACGTCGTGCTGGGCACTAACCATCATCTGCGGAACGCGGTGACCCACCGTACCGTGCGCAGATTGATTAAGGAGGGGGCGATTGGGAAGCCGCTGGCAGCTCGTGTGTTCCACGCGGTCTATCTACCTCCCAGATTACAAGGATGGCGGCTCGACAATCCGGAAGCTGGAGGAGGTGTTATCTTGGACATCACGGTGCACGACGCTGACACGCTCCATTTTGCGTTGGACGATGATGCGGAGGAGGTCGTCGCTTTATCGGGCCGGCAGGGGCTTGCCAAGAGCGGTCTTGAGGACGCCGTCATGGGTGTTATCCGTTTCCGGAGTGGTCTTCTGGCGCAATTTCATGATGCGTTCACAATCAAGCATACGCACACAGGCTTTGAGGTGCATGGGAGCGAGGGATCTCTCATCGCCGAGGATGTCATGACGCAGGAGCCGCGAGGACGACTTTATCTTCAGAGAGAGGATAAAAGGGAAGAAGTCGAGCTGGGCGAGCGCGAAAATCTTTATACTCATCAGGTCCGCCATTTTAATGCCGCAGTGAACGGGCAGGGGACGCCATTTGCCACTGGCGAAGATGGGATTCGCTCCCTCGCCGTCGCGACAGCGGTCCTCGAATCTGCGAAAACCGGGCAACGAGTCGCGGTCCGGTATTGAGGCCGCTAACGCGATTGCTAGCCGAACAGATTGATTAGAAATCAGTCGCAAATTAGAAGGAGGTAAGTCGCACACTAATAAATGCCAATACACTCATAGAAGTTATACCTGCTGGCGATTAATAGCCCTTCATATGGATTAATTTTCTGGAAGGTTTCAGGCGCCCAGGCTACAGCGCTCAATGGATTGCTTTAAAAAGCTGTAATTCTGCTTAGCACTCAAACAACAGATCGATTTAAAAAAGATAATAAAGAAAGTCATGCATCTCAAAATGCGTTTTTGTTCCCCCGTTGTCGCGTTCGCATCATTCTTCGCCTTGGCGCAAGCGCCTCTCCCCTCTCAGGCAGCAGGCGAAAAGAAACTGGAAGTTTTTTCCTGGTGGACTTCTGGTGGAGAAGCGGCAGCGCTCGACGCGCTGTTCTCAACCTATAAAAAACAGTATCCCGGCGTTGAAATCATCAACGCGACGGTGGCCGGCGGTGGCGGTTCCGCGGCCCGCCCGGTGCTTCAAACCCGTCTTGCAGGCGGCAATCCGCCAGACACCTGGCAAAGTCATCCTGGTTGGGAAATGCTTGGCCAGTACGTGGAGCCAGGTTACTGCGAACCGGTCACGGAACTCTATAAGAGTGATGGATGGGATAAGGCCTTTCCGAAAGGTCTAGTCGATCTGATGACCAAGGATGGAAAGACCTATGGCGTCCTTGCTGGCGTGCATCGCGGCAACGATCTCTGGTTCAACAAGAAGGTTCTCGAAAAGAACGGTATCACAGTTGGTGACAAGATGAGCTTTGACGAGTTTTTCGCAGCTTGCGACAAACTCAAGGCGGCCGGCATTCCGGCTCTTGGAGTTGGAGATTCGGGGATCTGGGCTTCGGCTCAACTCTTTGAAAACACACTCCTGGGAGTTGTCGGTGGCCAGGGATGGATCGATTTGTTCAGCGGCAAGATGAAGTGGGATGATCCGAAGGTGAAGGAAGCGATGAAATACTTCGCCAAAATGCAGGATTATTTAAACCCGGATCACTCTGCGTTGAGTTGGGACCAAGCCATCGGGGCCTTGATTGAGGGCAAAGTTGCGTTTAGCTCGATGGGAGATTGGGCTGACGGTGAATTCATCAAAGCCAGCAAAAAGGAGAATGTAGACTTTGGCTGGGTCAGCCATCCCGGTACCGATGGATCTTTCATCATTGTTGCGGATGGGTTTACTCTGGCGAAAGGGGCTCCCCACAAAGACGCAACGATCGCGTGGCTGAAGAGTATCGGAAGCAAGGAGGCGCAGGAGGCCTTCAATCCCTTGAAAGGCTCGATTCCAGCGCGTACCGACGTGGACAAGTCAAAGTTTGACGGCTACCACCAATGGTCCATGCAATCGTTTGCCACCGGCACACTGGTTCCCAGTTGCGTCCATGGCGAAGCCGCTCCGGCAGCGTTTCAGCAAGCGCTTAACGATGCGGTTACCGCATTTATCGTGGATAAAAATGTCGACAATTTCGCCAATGCGCTCGTGCAAGCCGCGAAAGAGTCGGAGGCAACAAATAAATAGCCCAGGAGAGGCAGGCGGAAGCTAGTTCTCCGCCTGCCACACCTCTAAGCAAAAAACAACGAACGTTAAAAGTTCGTTGACGTCATACTCGTTCATGCCTACGGCAAACCTGCAGGCTCCCCGCTCCCGTCGGACGCAGGCTCAATCAAAGCGGAAAAGGATTTCCAGCGAGCGTATCCTGCCTCCGTTGATATTGGTGCCGTCCATGGCCGCCATCATCACCTTTGTTTACGTCTTTATCCTGATTACGATCTGGGTCTCTCTGTCCAGATGGGGAACGCTGCGAATCGATTGGCGTCCGCGTGAGCCGCTCTACGAGGCTTATGCGCAGATGTTCGCTATGCCTCGCTGGCATGCCGATTTACGAAATGTCTTGGTGTTCACCGTGCTATTTCTGTCGGTTTCAATTGGATTCGGCCTTTTGCTCGCTCTCCTACTGGATCGTCGCTTACTCGGATACACCCTCTTCCGAAACATTTTCCTGTTTCCTTACGCGTTGTCCTTCATCGTGACAGGGATCGCCTGGCGTTGGATCTTCAACCCGGAGACCGGGATAAATCTTCTGTTTGACGGATTGGGCATTAACAAATGGCTCGTCTCAATCGGGGGAGCACCGTTCAAGCCAGGGTGGACGACTGATCCGGCCGTGCTGCTGTCAGTCAACGATGCTCTTGGGCACGTCTTTCCCGTCGTGCGGAATTTGAGCGTTCATCTGGGCATTCCGATTGCGCTCATCCCAGTGGTTGTCGCCGCCTCTTGGCAATTGACCGGGTTTGCAATGTCAATGTATATCGCCGGGCTGGCTACCGTTCCGAACGAACTCCGGGAAGCCGCGCGGATCGACGGCGCGACTGAGTTCCAGGTTTACACCAAGGTGGTTCTCCCATTACTCCGCCCCGTCACGGTGAGCACGGCCATTATTCTTGGTCATGTTTCTTTGAAGATTTTCGATCTGATCTTCGCAATGACCGGGGTTGGTCCCGGCTTCGCGACCGATGTGCCGGGGATTTTTGTGTTCGATATGACATTCAAAGCCACCAGATATAACCTGGGGGCCGCTGCCTCCATTGTGATGCTGCTCCTCGTCGCAATTGTCATCGTGCCTTATCTCTGGCGGAATTTGAGAAAGAACTGACTATGCAAGTCTCTCTTGTTAATTTTCGCCAGTCTTTGCCGCGGACCATCTGGGATTGGCTTATGCTGATCTTTCTCCTGCTGTGTGCGCTGTTTTTTCTGATGCCGATCTATGTGATGGTCGTGACCGGGCTTAAGCAGGCTCAGAATGTTAGTCTTTCGACGATGTGGCAGCTGCCGATCCATCTTTCTGGAGGAGGCTTTTATGAAGCGTGGCGCCGTCTCTATCCGAATCTCGGAAACAGCCTTCAGCTAACGATTCCGGCGACAATTATTTCTTCCATCCTGGGAGCTATCAACGGGTACATTTTCGCGAAATGGAAATTCCGGGGAGCTAATACGTTGTTCGCGGTATTGGTTTTCGGCATGTTCATCCCGTACCAGAGCATCTTGATTCCTCTGATACAGTTTCTTGAACAGATCAAGCTGTACGGCACAGTCGGAGGTCTTATTCTGGTGCACGTCGTGTATGGGTTGCCCATCTGTTCTCTGATCTTCCGAAATTTTTTCGCGAACATTCCAGACGAACTCGTCGAAGCGGCACGACTTGACGGAGCGGGCGTCGTCCGGATCTTTTTACTTGTAATGTTGCCGCTGGCTTTGCCTGCCTTTGTCGTGGTCGGTATCTTCCAATTCACCAACATCTGGAACGACTTCCTGTTTGGCGTGACTATCCTGCCGAATCCGAATGCGCAGCCGGTAACGGTAGCCTTGAACAACCTTTCCGGCTCGTTTTCGGTCGACTGGAACGTCGTTATGGCGGGAGCCGTAATTGTCGCATTGCCGACCGCGCTGATCTACATCCTGCTCGGAAGATTCTTTGTCCGCGGATTGCTGGCAGGGTCGGTGAAAGGGTAGACGGTTTACGCCGAACGGTGACCCTACTCGATCTGTCTCAAATCCAGGTGCCGCTGCAGTTCGTTGAGAATATCGGGGAGATGAGACCGCGTCTGTAGCCAGCCGACGATCGGCAAGAGCACGAGAATTCCGGCCAGCAGACTTAAGAGGACGATTCCGGCCAGCATATTACTGCCTGAATGAGCCGGGTCGTGGCTGATGTTGTACGGATAGCTGAACATTGTCCACAGAGCGATCAAACTGGGGACTCCGAGCAGGATCACGACCCAGAGGATCTTGACCGGAATGGGAGTTCCCCCCGTAAGTTCGATCTGGCTCCCCGAGTTTTTGCCGGTCACGTTGCCATTGAGGTAGGGCTTGAACCATTGGCCGGGCGTCAGCCACCAGAGAACCCAGTGAGTTCCAACCCGACGGTGGAGCGTGAACCGCCGCGTGTCGAACCGGCCAATCACCGGACGTTCACCGGAAAATTGCGTTGGACTGTCGGGGTCGATTTCCTCCTTATCCACAAGGTTCTTCAATTTTGTCACGAATTCGTCCGGTTGGAGGGAAGATGAGAAGAATTTCAACATACTCTGCAGATCATTTGCCTATATCGATTTCCCGGTTTGGCCCTTGGTGTCAAGGCAGTTCTGATCTCTCTGATTTTTCTCCAAAATGACAGGTTGCGCTGCAGCACGTGCATGTCGTCCGCAATTTGAAGCGCTCCTGAGGGGAAATGTGCCGGCGTTTGCAAAGAACTTCGTCCAGATCTCCTGGTCAATCGAACGTCTCGAAAAGCAGTCTCACTTCCCCGGAGGCCGAGACGATCTCCAACACAGAGCGAAATAATATAACAAATAAAATAAAAGTAATTTTGTATTGTCATTAATAAAAACACATTGTAAGAATGTTGCGTCATGAATCAGAGACTTCCTTCCAGGCAATGGTGTGTCGGCGGCAAGTGGCGAAACGCTTTGGTCGTTGCTCTGCTGATCTGCTCAAACGCGAGGGTTGCTTTTGCTGACGGAACGGGATCTTTGGAGAGTTTCATCGGCCCGCTTAAAAATGGCCTCAACCTGATCATGATCTTCGGATTTATTGCCGGATGCGTGATGGTGATGTCCGGGTTTTTGAACGCCAAACGAGACGAAAATTGGAAAATGACAGTCATCTACGGGATCGGCGTGGCTGGTGCAGTGGCTCTGATGAAAGCCTTGTTTGCCATGTTCGGCGGTGCTGCGGGCAGCGCGGTCATGGGCTTCTAACCCGCCACACGGGATTTAGTTCTTCAGTTCACTTCCTGACATGAACGAGACACTGATTTATACGGATACGCGTCCGAGAGCCAGGTCGACCGGACACGCCTTTGGGTTTGAAGGCAACCTGGGGATGCCGGTGATCATTTCCGGGATGCTATCGGTCTTCATATTGACCCTGTTGTTAAACGGCGACTGCGGGATGCCGCTATTCGCGAAGTTCCTCCTGGCTTCGCTGCCAACGTCACTGACAATCGTCTATATCGTCGCCTTGCGCAGCCGCAAACCGCCTCGATTTGATCTGGATCTCTTTGCCTCCTGGGTCAACGGCCGATCGTTTCAGCCTGTTCGCATTCAACCACGCCACCCATTCATTCCAAACCGATGATTGATTCTTTCATAGGTGCCTGCGAAACGCTTCTGAGCATTGTTTCCGGAAAAGGTTGTCCAACTTCGCGGATCTCTCGTATTGGAATGCCGAACGGATTCTTTCTAAACGACCTTCTCTGGTTCGGAGATGGCGCCTCAAAAAAGACGGCGATATCGCGCGGGTTCATGGTTGAGCCGGGTGAAATCAGTGCGTTCAGCGTGAAGCAGTTAAACGATCTTCACGAGCGTCTACGGATACTTCTGGGGATTCTGGGAGAAGAATTCGCGCTCCAGGTGCAATGGAGCATCGATAGCGACTATCGCCACGAACTGGAGACCTATCATCGGGAGACCTTGAATTTACGCCGCCAGGACCCTGTCCATGGGCAATTCGGCGTCTTGATCCGCGCCGAGCGCTATGAGCGATACAAGGCCGCGATGGAAGAAGGACGTTTGCGCCGGGAACGGCTGACTCTCTTTTTCACCCGGATCATCGATACCAAGGTGCCGGTCGCCGGTTACCCTGCGGTTGCCGAGTACTTTGACGCGCTCTCGCGGAAGGAGAGCCTCGCGCTGTGCGAGTTCAGCATGGGCGCGCTGTCGCGGCTTTTTCCGGATTGCCGGGTCACGCCGATGCGGGATAGGGACCACTTTCTGTTCTACTACCGATTTCTGAATACCAACCTCCAGACGACGGCGATCGACCCCCTGGATTTATTG
>CAVTQD010000064.1:0-198188 GCA_963736745.1 uncultured Verrucomicrobiae bacterium
CAGGCAACTCAAGTATGAATAGATCTGGCTGCAAATCCAAATCCTGACCCCAGGTGTCGATTTAAATAGCGGGCGACAACAGTCGTCGGTGGGTCAAGAGCAATACAAGAAAGGAAAGTATCGTGAGGCGAGTGCACATCGCTGCAACATGGGATTGGGTGGTGAGACCTCAGGCACCGCCATCAATTCCTTATACTTTGACCCGTACAGCACCGGTCGCTTTTGTGTTCAGTGGAGTTTCCGTACATTCCACACCTCTCGCACGGCCACTTACGGGCCGGCTCCAATATACTTGCGCAGACGGTTCTGGTCATTCGGTTCCAATCCCGATACTCGGGCACTTTCCCTAAATGCTTAGCTTATCGGAAGGAAAAAAAAGGTAAGTTGGTTTTGGAGATTTCACTCCTCGCGTCGGTAAAGTACGTAGTTGCTGCATTTACGGTGAGATCCTGCCAAGATTTTAAAAGCGCTAGCTATTTGTTCCTCTTGTGTGGCGTCTTCGAAGGTAATTTCTTCCTCATTAGCGAACACGTTCCACTGTTCAACATTTGCAGCCTTTTTACTTCTGACGAGCGTCGAAGCAAAAATTCTTTTCGACAAAGCCCCAGTCAACTGAAGTAGATCATGGGCTTCAACGAAATCATCGCCGAGCTGCCGAAGTAGACGGAGAATGAGAAGCGCCAACTCTTCAATATGCTTAGCCATGAGCTGAGTGACAACGCAGATCAAGAAAGTTCGGAGTTTTTAGCAATGTTGGAGGAGCGGATACGGGCTGCAGACAATGGTGGCCGTACTCACACGGCGCGCGGAAGCCCGCGAAGCGGTCAAAAATACGGCCAAACAAGCTCGCCGTTAGTTCTCCGGCAACGATGTATGTCGTTTTTATTCTTCGCGAGAGCTATTCCTAAAGATAGATTCGGAGGCGAGCCCGAGTCGCCTTAATCGGGTACGATGAACAGTCAGTCTGAACCGGCGTTGCCCTTTGCCAACGATTGCCTCGCTGGCGGAGGCGAAATGGGAGCGCTCATGCGCTCCATGGATTGGTCGAAGACGCCGATCGGAGCGGTTGAGTCATGGTCGCCTGTCCTCCGGATGATGGTGCGGCTTCTTCTGGCCAACCGATTTCCTCTCTTGCTCTGGTGGGGTCCCCGCTATTGCCAACTCTATAACGATCCGTATCGGCCGGTGCTCGGGGATAAGCATCCTGCGTCCATGGGCCAACCGGCGAGGGAATGCTTCCCAGAGATCTGGGATGTCATCGGACCGCTGATCAATACCCCTTTTAATGGTGGCTCCGCCACGTGGATGGACGACCTCCAGCTAGAGTACGTTCGCTACGACCGCCTTGAGGAGGCCCACTTCACCGTTGCGTACAGTCCTGTGCCCGATGAAACCGTACCAAGCGGGATCGGAGGCGTTCTTGCAACCGTGCACGAGATCACCGAGCAGGTCGTCGGGGAGCGCCGGTTATCAGCGCTACGTGACCTCGGCTCCCGGTCCGGGGAAGCGAAAACCGCGGAAGATGCCTGCGTCATCGCGGCCAGAACGCTGGCCGAGCACCCGGAAGACGTGCCGTTCGCTCTCTTCTATTTGCTTAACGGCGACCGAAAGCAGGCGCATCTGGCCGGTGCTGCCGGTATCGAGATGGGAAGGGCTGAGAGTCCGCTCGAGATCACTCTAAGCGGGGAGCGCTCGCGCGAGGCAATATGGCCTCTCGCCCAGACAGTCCGTTCAGAGGCCATGCAGATCGTCGAAGGCCTGCAAGGCAAGCTGTCGAGCGTGCCACCTGGGCCGTGGTCGGACCCGCCACGTTCAGCGGTGGTGTGGCCGATTCGTTCCAACATAGCGCACCAACTCGCAGGGCTCGTGGTGCTGGGGTTGAGTTCACGCCTGCAGTTCGACGACCGTTATCGCGACTTCTGCGAACTGGTCGCCAGCCAGGTGGCCACGGCGATTGCAAACGCCCGTGCCCACGAGGAAGAGCGCAAACGAGCCGAGGCACTTGCGGAGATTGATCGCGCCAAGACCGTGTTCTTCAGCAATGTCAGCCACGAGTTCCGCACCCCTCTAACGCTGATGCTTGGTCCGCTCGAAGAGGAACTGCGAGAGAATTCGAGCGGGCGCGAGCACCTCGAGATCGCGCACCGCAATAGCCTCCGTCTGCTCAAACTGGTCAACACACTGTTGGACTTTGCGCGGATCGAGGCCGGGCGGATCGAGGCCGTCTATGAACCGATCGATCTGGCTGCCGCAACGGCGGAACTGGCGAGCGTGTTCCGCTCGGCCATCGAAAAGGCGGGGCTCCGGCTGGTTGTTGATTGTCCGCCGCTGCCCGAGGCGGTGTACGTGGATCGGGAGATGTGGGAGAAGATCGTGCTCAATCTCCTGAGCAACGCTTTCAAGTTCACCTTTGAGGGTGAAATCAAAGTCTCTTTGTGCGTGCGCCGTGGGCGTATCGAACTATCGGTCAGCGACACAGGCGCCGGCATTCCGGCTGCCGAACAGTCCCACATCTTCGAACGTTTTCATCGCGTTCGAGGAACACACTCGCGCACGCATGAAGGCACCGGGATAGGTCTGTCACTGGTGCAAGAGTTGGTGAAAATTCATGGCGGCGGAGTTCAAGTGCACAGCGTGGAAGGTCAGGGAGCCACTTTCACCGTTAGCATCCCGACAGGACATGCGCACCTGCCGAAGGAACGTCTCGGCGGAAGGCGCTCGCTCATGTCCACCAGTCTTGGCGTGGCACCCTTTGTCGAAGAAGCGCTGCGTTGGTTGCCGGATAGCACCTCTTCGTCCGCCTCCCACCGTTCCGGGGAGCTTGGCTTGCCAAATTCGTCTATGAGTTCCCGGGTCCGGGCGCAACCGACCCGCATCCTTTTTGCCGATGACAACGCTGACATGCGCGAATACATCCGGCGTCTGCTCGCGGAGCAGTACGAAGTCGAAACCGTCGGCGACGGCCAAGCCGCTCTGGAACGCATCCTGGCCAATCCGCCGGACCTGGTTTTGGCGGACGTGATGATGCCGCGCCTGGATGGCTTTGGTTTGCTTCAGCGACTCCGCGGGGATGAGCGCACGCGGACTATTCCATTCATTATGCTTTCGGCACGCGCGGGTGAAGAAGCGCGCGTTGAGGGTCTCAGTGCGGGAGCCGATGATTATCTCACCAAACCTTTCAGCGCCCGAGAACTCCTCGCGCGCGTCGGGACGCATGTGGAGATGGCCCGGCTGCGACGGGCGGCGGCTACGGCACTGCAGGAGAGTGAGAAGCGTTTTCGGGAATTGGCAGACAACGCTCCGGTGATGATTTGGATCACGGACGATCAGGGTAACGTCGAGTTCGCAAACAGAACTTACCTCGAGTACTTCGAAGTAGCGCTCGCGGACGTGGCTGGGCAGAGGTGGAGGGAGTTCGTTCACCCCGATGACTATGAATCATACAGCCAGCAATTCCTTGCCGCCTCTATTGCCAGGCGATCGTTTCGCTCCGAGGCCCGCGGCCGCCGTGGGGATGGTGAATGGCGATGGTTTGATTGCTGGGCTGTTCCGCGGACCACCGAATCTGGCGGCGCGGCGGGAATGGTCGGCTGCATCGTGGACATCACGGAGCGCAAGCGAGCTGAGGAACGAATTCGAGAACTGGGAGCCATCGTGGAATCTTCCGACGACGCAATTTTCGGGACAACTCTGGACGGAACCATCACGAGCTGGAACAAAGGAGCCGAAAAGATTTACGGTTACGCCGAGAGCGAGGTCATCGGCCAACCCATCTCCATTCTGGTTCCAACCGACCGCCAGCACGAAGTGTCGCAGAACCTTGATCGGCTCGCGCTGGGAGAGGCCATCAACAATTATGAAACCGTGCGTCGGCGCAAAGATGGGGAAAATATTCATGTATCATTGACGATCTGTCCCATCCGAAACTGGGAGGGCAGAATAGTTGGCGCCTCGGCCGTAGCGCGGGACATCACTCGGCGTAAGCGAATCGACGGAGCGCTCCGGCAAAGCGAACAACGCTTTGCGGCCTTCATGGATAACCTCCCGGGCTTTGCCTGGATGAAGGACGTCCGTGGACGCTACACTTATCTGAATAGAGAGATGGCGCGATTGCCGCCCTTTCAGGGCGATTGGCTGGGAAAAACCGATGCAGAGCTTTGGCCCTCCGAACTCGCCGCGCTTTACCAAGCCAGCGATCAGCAGGTCATTGCCGGTAGAGGAGCATTGCAAACCATTGAGACTTACCTGATAGACGGCGATAAACGGTCCACGCTGGTGAGCAAATTCCCCATGCTCGACCCCGCAGGGGCGGTTGTCCTGGTGGGTGGCGTTGGCATCGACATCACTGAACGCAAGCGGCTTGAGCGGGAGATCCTCGCCGTGAGCGAGCGCGAACAGCGTCGCATCGGCCAAGACCTGCATGACGATCTGTGCCAGCGCCTCGCAGGGATCCAATTAATGGGTGACGTGTTGCAACGCGATCTTTTGCGCAAAGCGAAACCCGAAGCCAAACAGGCGGGCATGATTGCCGCGCGCATCCGCGACGCGATTGCGAACACGAGGAATATTGCGCGCGGTCTTTCCCCGGTCGCACTTGGGTCAAACGGTCTGATGGTGGCGTTGCAGGAGCTAGCGGACAATTCCGCGAAACTTTTCCAGATTAGCTGTAAATTTCGTTTCGACGGGTGTGTCGCCGTCGATGACAACACCGTTGCAACGCATCTATATCGTATTGCTCAAGAGGCAGTCACCAACGCCGTCAAACATGGCGGCGCGAAGAAAATCGTAATCCGCCTCGCGGAGTTGAAGGACAAATGCATCCTGGCGATCACCGACGACGGTCTCGGTCTCACTGAGACCTTTTTGAAGAATAAGGGTACAGGCTTGCAGATAATGAAATACCGGGCGGCTACAATCGGCGCGTCGTTGGAAATCGGCCGCGCCGGCAGACGAGGCATGTGCGTGAGCTGTACTTTCTCCAAGCAGCCTGGACCAAAGGACTCGTAAAGAGATGCCCTCTCAAAGCCGTCATCGCATCCTGATCGTCGATGACCACCCGATGATGCGGGAGGGTCTGCGCACGTTGATCAGCCGTGAGCGCGACTTAATCGTCTGTGGCGAGGCAGAGACAGCCGGCCAGGCGCTGGATGCTGTCGCGAAGCTTAAGCCCGATCTCGTTCTGGCCGACATCACTTTACCTGGACCTAACGGGATCGAGCTCATCAAAGACATCTGCGCGCTGCAGCAGGGTATGTTGATTCTCGTTATCTCGATGCACGACGAATCGCTTTACGCTGAGCGGGTCCTGCGTGCGGGCGCCCGCGGCTATATCATGAAGCAGGAAAGCGGTCCGACGATGATGCAGGCAATTCGGCAGGTGTTGGCCAAGCGCATTTACCTGAGCGACAAAATGTCGGCCCGAATCCTCGAGCACGTCGTCGGCAAGCGCACCGAAGCTTCGCCCATCAAGCGCCTGAGCGACCGCGAATGGGAAGTCTTTGAGCTAATCGGCCGAGGCAGAGGCACCGTCCAAATCGCGGAGGAACTCCATTTGAGCCCCAAGACCGTCGAAGCCCATCGCGCGCATGTCAAAGAGAAGCTCGATCTAAGGACCATGACCGAATTGGTCTCGTTTGCCTCCCGCTGGGTCGAGACGCAGGATGCGCGGTGACGGAAGAACTCCTGGCCCCGATGGCCATCGGAAATTTCCTGAGGTGCGAATTCGGAAGAGACCCAATTGCCAGAGCTGGAAGCTAGAGGCAAGAATTGCGTTCCTATGCACCTGCCCGCAGAAATGCTCTCTCGCCGCCAGAGTCCGCCTTCCCGATTCAATGTCGTGATCATGTACGAGGATTTTGAAACTGGGACGCGGGCAAAGAAAGGTCTCGACTACGTCGCCGAGGAACTCGGGAATGACTTGGAGTTCAGGCTCTCGATGTGGCGGTTGGACGTCCTGCAGGAGCCGAAACTCAACGAAACGGCGGCTCTCGCGCTCGCCGAGGCTGATCTGCTCATAATCTCTCTCCGGGGTGACAGAAAGCTTCCAGCTAAAATCCGTGCGATGCTCGATGAGCGACTGGCGCAAACAGCAAATCACGAGTGCGCTCTGGTGGCGCTGTTCGAAAGCAAGCCCTCTGTGATTCGGAGTTCGGTGTACGTTTGCCTGGCGAATCTCGCGCGGCAGCACCGCCTCGACTTTTTTGAACAGGCGCTCAGCGATGCAGGAGATCGCGGGGAGCCTCGTTAAACGGGGAGCCTTCGTTGAAGCTCGTCTGGGTGTTTTGATTTTGAGTAACCTCACAGCCGGCGAATCGGCTGACCCGGATCTATTGCGATGGTCGAGCCTTACGCCAAAATGGTCGCAATATCAGCGCTGTCTTTCTGCCTGCCTGTGATGGCGCAGGAGCACAACGGGTGGCAATTCGATTCGCTGCGTGTGAATTCAAGCGTTTCCAAGTCCGATGCCCAGCAGGTTTATGAGGTCTTACTCAAAATGCTCGATCGCTGGAATGCGCACGACATCGAGGGCCACTTGGAGGTATACTGGAAATCTCCCGAATTATTGGTTGTCATCGATTCTGAGGAGTTTAACGGATGGCAGCAACTGCATGATTCCTACGTTAACGGGTATCCGGATCGTGAGGCGATGGGGTTCATCGAACCCAAACGGATCCAAGTCAAGCTCTTGAAACCGGATCTCGCACTAGCCCTCACCTGGTGGTCGGTCTCTTTTCCGAATTCCAAGCAGACGGTGGTGGGGAACACCACCATGAACCTCCAAAAATTTGATGACGGTTGGAAGATCGTGGACTCTCATACCAGTATGGTCGATATGTGATTCGCAATCCGCCCAATCTTGCCCTTTGTCGAAATGCTTATTCATTGGTGGACACGGCAAAAAAGCAAGATTGCTATTGAAGGCGGTGATGAATGACCATTCGATTACGAGAAGTAATACTCCGCGTGGGTGCTGCCGGATGAAAATCATCCAGAGGCTCTCGCGGCGCTTGAGCGGCTGAAGGATGACGAAGCCTTCGCTCCGTCATTGCTCTGGTTCGAGCTGCGGAATCTGCTGCTCGCGAACGAGCGCCGTCAACGGATCACGCCGGTGCAGACGGCGGCGGCGCTGAACCTCGTTAAGGAATTGCCGCTCCGCCTCGACGGTCAGGCCGATAGCGACACAACCTTGCAGCTGGCCCGGGCGCACAGGCTGACAATCTACGAGGCCGCTTACCTGGAACTGGCCGTGCGGCGTCATTTGGCGCTGGTGACCTTCGACGCTGCGCTGGCGGAAGCGGCCAGGTCGGTGGGGAGATAGAGGCCGGCTGGATTAGAAGAATTTGAGGCATCGGGTCGATAACGACCTGCTTTGCTCTCCACCGGCTGCGTCTTCGCCAGGATTTCCTCTTTCGGCACGAGGTTCGCATCCAAATGTGTCGAGAGATTCGGAAAGCTGAGGATCCGCCCAAGCTTTTCCTTTTCGATAGCGATTGACAGTCGCGATGCGGCTGCCTACCATTTGAGCAGGATCTGCTCAAGTGGTTGCTTCAGCTCGACTTTCCTCCCTAATGTCAAAAGTGTGCCGATACTATTACAGCAAGGATCCGCTGACGATGTCTCAAATCGGCGACCGTTTGGGCATTTCCCGGCATCGGGTAGGGCGCCTGTTGCGGGAGGCTATCGAAACGGGCGTGGTGAAGATTGAAATCCAATCTCCCTTCAACGAGAGCATGGAAACCGAGCAGGCTTTGGAAAACGCCTTCGGCCTGAAGGCTTCACTGGTCGTAGAGGTCGATCCAGACCTCCCGGCCTGTGACATCAAGCTCGCGACGTGCAAAGCGGGCGCTGAGTTTCTTCGAGACCTGATAAAGGCCCATCACACAATTGGGGTCGGTTGGGGCACCACTACGTTCGAGCTTATTAATCAGCTCGAGCCTTTGCAGATGAGAGGCGCTACAGTCGTTCAGATCACGGGCGGGAACAAGCGACTCTCGGTTCAATTCGATTGCCACGAGGTGACGCGTCGCTTGGCCCAGAAGTTGGGCGTCGACGCAGTGCTCCTGCATGCTCCGGGGGTCGTCGACAAGAAGGAGACACACGAACTACTCATGCGGGAGAGCACGATCGCCGAGACCTTCAGATACTTCGATAAGCTCGACATTGTCATTGTCGGCATCGGCGCGATCGTGCCAGCGGTTAACTCAATGCTCATCGGTAGCGGCTACGTCTCTGGCGCCGAACTGAAATCCCTGCGACGGGCTGGGGCGGTAGGCGACGTTTTCTCCTATTTCATCAACGATAAGGGTGAAATCGTCCACACGGAGATTTACGATCGCTCAATCACTATTGACGTCGGGCACATTCGCAAGATTCCCACCACAGTAGGGATTGCCACAGGGGCGGAAAAATCGCGGGCCGTTGCGGCGGCAATACGCGGCGGCTTTGTCAACACGCTGATCGTTGATAGCCTCCTCGCGCAAGCGTTGCTGTCACAATATTCCGCTCAAGCCGAGCTGGGTCACATTGGAGAGGATCGGAATATAGCAGCGAGAGTCTCTGCGCGGGGCGGGTGATACAAGGCCTGTCAAAGGGCCGCCTGGGAAAGCGGGTGCAAGTTATTTTGATTATTACACGGAGCCAAACATGAATTCGAAACAATGCGATTATCCGGCCGGGTCTACTGGCCAGTTCAGCAACAACCCTGAATTGGAAGTCGAACATCGTGAAACCGAGGGCGACATTACCCTGTCGCGACGAAGCTTCCTCACGACAATGATGGCGGCGGGCGCCGCCACCGCCGTCACAGGTTTCCCGTCCATCCGCGCGCGAGCCGCCGAGAACCTGCCTAGTAACCCGCCTATTAAATTCGGATTACTGGAAGATCGATCAGGAAATTTTGCGATCTTCGGCATCAATAAGTGGCACGGAACCCAGCTTGCGATCAAAGAGATTAACGAGGGTTGGACGCTTGAGGGCGGTGTGCAAGGGCCGGGCGGTCCGGGCGTGTTTGCCAAGGTTGCACCGAAGCCTCCTACTGAGAACATCAAGGAAATAGTCGATCGAGGTGGTGACGAAGCAGGAGAGGATACGATTTGGAACGAGCAGGCTGAGTATCTCACCAAGTCGGGCGAAAACGGTATTCTGGGCCGACAGATTGAGCTCATTGCACCTGATCCGCAATCGGACAACACCCAATTTCAGTCACTCTCGCGAAGGCTCATTTTAGAGGACAAGGTCGACGTGGTCATGGCCGGATTCGCCAGTGCCGAGCGCGAAGCGATTCGTCCGATCATGAACCAGAATAAAATGCTTTATTTCTACAACAATCAGTATGAAGGCGGGGTGGCCGACAAATACACGTTCTGCACAGGCGCGATCCCTGAGCAACAGATCGTGCCGGTCATGCAGTATATGATTAAGAACTTCGGGACGAAGATTTACACGCTTGCCGCCGACTACAACTTCGGGCAACTGAGTGCCGCGTGGACGCGCGCCATGGCGCCTATTCTGAACGCGGAAGTGATCGGCGAGGAGTTTATTCCATTGAGCGTATCCCAGTTCGCCTCGAGCATCGCGCGTATACAGGAAAAGAAGCCAGATTGGCTGATGATGTATATCACTGGGCAAAACCACTCGAATTACTATCCTCAGGCCGACGCGGCGGGGGTCAAGATCCCCATGGGATCGAGTATCAACATCGCGCAAGGATATGAACATCGGCGCTTCAAACCCCCAGCGCTGGCGCGGTTCCATGTTACGGCCAGCTATATGGAAGAGATCCCAACACCCCGCAACCGGAAGTTTGTTGAGCGATGGCGGAAAATGTTCCCCGACGAACCTTATATGGCTATGGAAGGACACAGCGCCTATGTGGCGACCCACTTGTACGCGAAGGCAGTGCGGCTAGCTGGAACCACGGACAAAGAGACAGTTATTAAAGCGCTTGAGTCGGGCATCGGCGTGGAAGCTCCGTCGGGCTGGGTCTTTATGGACCCTGCCACGCATCACCTGAGTCAGTACATTCGTCTTGCCAGCTGCGACGAAAAACACGACATAACCTTTGCCACCGAGTGGCCCTATATTGAACCGTGGTGGACTCGCCGGCTGGGAGTGAATCTAGTGCGTCATCCGGAATCTAAGCAATACATCCCCGACGAGGATCCATTCTTCAAGATGTTCGGCAAGAAAGGGAACGCGTGACTGCACTTCGCTCTTGAGAAAGGCGCTTCTTGCTCTAGCCAGCGATTACAACTAACTTTGAATTCGTGACTTGTGCAAGGAACTGACGTTTGGTTGCTCAACGCGCAGGCGGTATAGTCGCAGTTGACACAACTTTTTGGAGTTGAACGTGTTGAATAGAGTCTATTCATGAGCTTGGGCTATGTCGTAAGCTTGCTTTATCAGTACGCTGACACCATGGCGTTCCTGCTGCTCGCAGCCCTGGGCCTGATGATAATCCTGGGTGTGGTTAACGTAATAAACCTCGCCCACGGTGAGCTGATCATGATGGGGGCGTATATCACCACCCTTACGTATAACCGCGCTCATCTCCCGCTCGTAGCATGCATGGTGCTCAGCACGATCGGGGTCGGGTTTATTTGGGATGTTACTGGAGCGCTTTGTAATTCGCAGGTTTTACGACGACAAGCTCGGAGCACTTGTCGCCACCTGGGGGGTAAGCCTAATCTTGAGCCAAGGTACGCTGCTTGTCTTCGGCCCTTCTATGCAGTCGGTGCCGTTGGCGGCATGGACTTTCTCGTATGGTAAATATTCGTTTGGCGGCTATCGGGTGCTTCTATTTGCCATTGCTATACTCGCGGTCATTATCGCATGGTGGATCTTTTATCATACTCGAATTGGCGTGCGCACGCGAGCGACCATGCAGAACGCCGACATGGCCCGGGCTCTCGGCGTGGACACACGGCACATCTACCTCCTTACTTTTGGAGCCGGTTCCGCTCTGGCGGGGCTAACCGGGGCGCTTTACGCGCCGACAACAACTATCGTCCCGCTGATGGGCAGCCAGTTCGTCGACGTGGCCTTTATAACTGTGGTTGTCGGAGGCGGCGCTAATCCAATCGGTGGAGCGCTGGCGAGTGCAGCGTTTCTGTCGTTAATTGCTACCCCTTTGTCCAGTGCCCTCGGCACATTCAGCGGGCGCATCGGGCTGTTGATTGCAGCTCTGGTCGTGATCAGATTTCTACCTCGAGGAATCTCGGGATATTTTCAGGACATCCGTTACCAACATATGGCGAGAGCTGCCTCGTAATGACGCGCGAGTACAAAGGGTTTTGGCGAGTCCTGAACGGGCCTCAGGAGCTCGGAAGGGGGCCGGTCTTTTGGTGTTTATTCGCCTTTGTGGCGCTGGGCCTTCTCGCGTACCCGTTTTTCGGTTCAGTGTTTGCTTTGTCGAATCTGGCTAACTTCTGTCTTTACGTTCCGATGGGGCTTGGACTCGCGCTCTTATGGGGATACAGCGGCGTATTGAGCTTTGGACAAAGCGCGTTCTTTGCTATTGCGGGATATGTGTACGGCATCATCGGTGGGAATTTGCTCGACACGCCCGGCGGGACATTGTTGGCCGCAGCCGGCGCAATCGCCGCCTCCGCGGCAATAGCCGCGGCATTCGGATACTTTGTATTTTACGGGCAAGTGAGCGGGTGGATCATTCCGTTGCTGTTGCTCGTCCTGTCGCTGATTCTGGAGACATTTATGGCGCAAACGGCGGGGTACCAATGGCGCGTGGGAAGCGTTCTGCTCGGGGGGTACAACGGAATGACCAGTGTCCCCTCTCTTCAAATTGGGTCGACGATTTTTGGAGGCGCTTCTATCGCATTCTATTATCTGGTGGTCTCTGCGATGCTCATAACGTACCTGGGTCTCAGGCTGTTAGTGAATTCTCACTATGGTCACGTGGTGGCGGGGATAAGAGACGATTCGGAGCGGACGCGAATGCTGGGATACAATGTCAACCTTATTCAGATTCAGGTGTTTGTTGTGGCGGCTGCATTGGCTGGCTTAAGCGGGATTCTATATGTCTCATGGGGCAATTACATCAACCCGTCCAGCATGGGCCTCCTGCCTGCGACTCTACCGGTAATTTGGACTGCCGTCGGAGGGCGAAGCAGCCTGCTTGCCGTTCTCTTGTCGACGGTGACCTTGCGCTGGCTTGCGGACTCTCTCGCTGTAAGAGGCGGCGAATATGCCTTTCTGATCATGGGTATTCTGCTCCTCGTCACGATGCTATTTTTCCCGGCGGGCATCGTTGTCACGCTGGCGCGGCGCTGGCCGCAGCGGAAACCGGCGCACCGCGACCTAAAACAGAACGAAGCCCCATGACAACGCCCACTCCTTCTGAGACCGAAGGCGTAGTCGTATTGCATGCTGAGAATCTGACCAAGTCTTTCGGAGGAATTCGCGCGGTCGATCACTTGAATCTCACGCTGGCGCGCAGTGAACTCCGCTGCCTCATCGGACCGAACGGCGCGGGCAAGTCGACCCTGTTCGGCTTGCTTTCGGGTCTGCATCACCCCGATACAGGTCGCATAGTGTTCAAGGGTGAGGACATTACTAACCTGCAGCCATTTCTACGCGTTCGAAAAGGTCTTTGCCAGAAGTTCCAGACCACCCGAGTCTACCGTTCATTGAATGTTGCGCAAAACCTCCTGATTGCTGGCGGGACACCTACCTCGAGCAGGAAGAAGAATGGGAGGCTAAGCTGGGCCCTTAGCACCTTGGGACTCGACTCGGAGGGCGAATTGTTAGCGGGGGAGCTGTCTCACAGTCACCAACAGTGGCTAGAGATTTGTCTCGCGCTCGCCACGGAACCTGACCTGCTTCTCTTGGACGAGCCGACCGCCGGGATGACCCCCGAAGAGACAGAATTGACTGCCCAGTTCGTCGTCGATCTGAATCGCCAGGGGCTAACCGTGCTCGTGGTGGAGCACGACATGGCATTCGTGCGTCATATCGCTCAATCGGTTACGGTTTTACACTATGGACGAGTCTTTACTGAGGGGAGCCTCGACGAGATCGAGTCGAACCAGGAAGTACGGCGCATCTATCTGGGAGAGCATTGAACCATGGGCCGCGCATTGCTTGACGTGCAAAATTTGGCAGCCGGATATGGAAGTGGAGATATCCTTCAGGGCGTAACCCTTGAGATTTGGCCCGGCGAAATGGTCGCGACGGTCGGACGAAATGGTGTTGGTAAGTCGACGCTGATGAAAACGATCATCGGATTGCTTTCAACCCGCAAAGGCTCGATCCATCTGAGAGGCGAATCCATCACGCACCTGCGCGCCGACCAGCGGGCTGCGCTTGGCATTGGCTATATTCCTCAAGGGCGGCAGATCTTTCCAGAACTTTCGGTCGAGGAAAACCTGATGATGGGTGAGACTATTAACTGTGCGAGACAGTCCCTCCGTTACGACTTGGTCTATGAGTATTTTCCGATTTTGTGGGAACGGCGACGACAAGTGGCCGGAACGTTCAGCGGAGGCCAACAGCAAATGTTGGCGATTGGTCGCGCGCTTGTGGGACGTCCCACTCTGCTCCTTCTCGACGAACCGTCGTTGGGGATTCAACCCAACATTATTCAGGAGATCGGCCAGGCCCTGGTAAAGCTGAACCGCGAGGAAGGGCTCACGATCTTGCTCGTTGAGCAGAATATGCGCCTGATTGAACACGTGGCGGTCCGCGCCTACGCGATGGATAAAGGCCGCATAATTGCCAGCCTGACGCTTGAGATGCTCAAGGACCGGGAGACGCTGGCGGAGTATCTGGCCGTGTAGGAGGATGCAAAGGAACTTTGCCAAGCACCATTCCTGGTCCATCGGATATAGGTGAATAAACGTGAACAATGGGAATGATCTGACTATCATAGTAGTCGAACAAAAACTCGGCATCACCTCGACTCCGGCTGCACGCGGATACCTGGCCAACAATGGGCGATCGATCGCTCGGCTAACCAGAGAAGAGATCCGCAATCCTCTGCTGGGCTTCACGTGGATGCGAAACTAGGGAAACCAATGTCGAAAGAGCCGTACAGAATCTTTCTCAAGGAGCGCGTGAATACCGGCTCGACGAGCGTGCTCGATATCTACCATGCGGTGCGAAAGATTCCCTATGGTTCAACCGGGGAACGCGATCCCGTAAAGGTCATCGCAAACAATCTCGGTTCTTGCTCGGGCAAACACATCCTTCTTCGCGATTTGTTGCGAGAGGTCGGTTGGGAGGCCGGGATCATTACTATGTTCACGCATTTCAATCGAGGCGTTCCTTCGCATCCCGCCATGCCTGCAGATCTGCGTGCGATGATCGACGGCGAGGATGTGTGCGATTTTCATCATTACGTCCGCGTCCGCACTCGAGAGGGTTGGCACAAGCTCGATGCGACCTGGCACGATGCCTTAATCTCCTATGGCTTTCCAGTCAACCGAGACTGGGAGGGGCATAGCGACACCGTTCTAGCGGCAATGCCCATAAGGGAGTATCCCGCAGTGGAGGATCTCGTCGCCTGGAAGGAGCAGTTGTTGACACAGCTCACGCCCGAAGAGCGTGAATTCCGGTCGAAGTTTTTTACGCGATTGACCGAGTGGATGATGACGCTCTAACGGAGAGTTGCATGGTACGCGACGGCGAAGGACATCTTCGTAGGAATCGACGCAGGAACAACAGGCGGCAAGGTTGCCCTGTTCGACGCCCACGGCAACGAAGTTGGCACTGGCTACTGCGAATATCCCTGCATCTATCCGCATCCCGGTTGGGTAGAGCAGGACGTCGAGGAGGTCTGGAGGGGGATCTGCCGGGCAAGCCGTGCTGCTCGTGCGGCTGCCGACGTTGCGGATGACGCTATCCGTTCGATCGGATTTTCGAGTCAGCGCGGCTCCTTCATTCTTCTTGATGAGCGAGAGCATCCGCTCGCCCCAGCTGTGGTCTGGAACGACAGCCGGGCGAAAGAGATGGAGCGCGTGCTCACGCAGCGGATCGCGCCGGAGCGGTACCGACAAATTACAGGTATGCCGGTTTCGGGAAGCTGGGCGATTGCGAAACTGGCGTGGCTGCTTCGAAATCGCCACGAACTGATGGAGCGTGCTCGGTACATCTGTAACGGGCAGGAATACTTTCTTCGCCGTTTGGGTGCGGAGGTTCTGGAGTCCGACCCGTCCGCGCTCACCCTAAACGGAATGCTCGACATCCGTAAATTGGACTGGAGTGAGGAAGTCTGTCAGGCAGCGGGCATCGATCTGACGCGTCTTCCAAAGGTGGGTAAACCGGGCAAAATGGTCGGGCGCTTGTCGAAGGCTGCGGCTGAGGAGACTATGTTACCCGCGGGCATCGTCCTGTGCCGTGGGGGCGGAGACCAACAGTGCGCAGCAGTTGGCGCGGGTGTAATCAGACAGGGCTTAGCTGAAGTTACAATCGGAACCGCGGCAATGATGGTCGCCCATTTGGAAGATCCTGGGCTCGTGATAGGCGCCGCACCATACATCGGTGGACATGCGGTGCCGGGCAAATGGGACGCCGAAGGAGGCGCCTTCTCAATCGGAAGCTGCTTAAAATGGTGGCGCGACAATTTCGGCCAAATCGAGCGTACCCAAGCCGAGCAGGAAGGTACGAACGTCTACGACATACTCATCGCCTCTGCCGGGGCGGTGCCCGCCGGGAGTCGGGGGATCATTTTTCAACCGTTTTTCGCTGGACAGGTAACACCGTATTACGACGCCACTGCACGCGGTGCGTTCCTCGGTCTGGGCCTAAATCATGATCGGGCTTGCCTATTGAGAGCCGTGCTTGAGGGCTGCGCGTGTGAGGTGCGTTTCATGGTTGACGGGGTGGCACGTGACCTGAAGGGCGGCATTTCGGAGTTGCGTGTGACAGGAGGCGCTAGTCGTTCGGATCAGTTTATGCAGATCCACGCCGATATCCTGCGTCGTCCCCTAGTCCTGCTGCGCAATCGCGAGTGCACGGTGCTTGGCGCTGCCATCTTGGGTGCAGTCGGCTGTGGATGTTTCGCAAGCATCGATGAGGCTGTCCAGGCTATGGTGGCAGTCAGTCGAACGGTGGAACCGGACCCTGCAACCGCCGACATCTACGGTCGGTTGTTCGAGCTTTTTCGCTTTTGCTACGAAGCGGCAGCGCAGGCGGGCCTTTATGGGGCCATCTACGAGTTCCAGCATAATTATTTCTAACCTTCCGGTCAGGCACATCCATCGGCAAAGGGAGCTAACACCCAGAGGCTACGCCATGCCGAGATACTCCTTACTAATCGCAGCGCCCACGGAATATTTGGGATCAACGAAGTTCCCCAATCGGACAATTCCACACTCAGTCAACAGCATGTAGGCGTCCCAGCGGTCAAAGCCATATTCCTTTTCCATCCATAATACTAATTCGAGATAGGCGATGCGCACCGCATCCTCGAGCGGACGGGCGCTCCCGATCGCCATGATGACGCGCTCGTTTTCGAGCCGTGGCCAGCTCATCTTCCAGCCTTTGATTAGATCCACGCGTATCGTCGTTTGAGTAGCAAACTCAATACCTGTCCCACACAATTCGCCATCGCCCTGAGAGGCATGAGCATCACCGATGAAAATTCGGGCGCCGGGTGAACGCACGGGAAGATAGGTGATACTCCCAGGCGCAATATCCGGAATATCCATATTTCCACCATGGTTGTCGGGAGTTAGCGAGTTAATCGCCTCAATCTCCGGCGAACAACTTAGCGTGCCTATATGTGGACGATAAGGTAAAGTTATATTTTTGCTCCAGTAGATGCCCTTCTCATCCAAATCGACTTTCCGTACGATTTCCGGCAGTGGTTCATTCAGCGTCGCCGTGTAATCGGTGCTAGTGAGACCCCCAAATCGCGGCATTAGACATACTGTGCCGCGCGGGTTTTTCCCTCGAGGGAGGATTGATTCGATATACACGGCCACCACATCGCCTTTCTCCGCATGTTCGACCATAATTGGTCCACATTGCGGATTGACAAACGGCATAGTTAACTTCTCCGACGGCAAATCTTTCTCAGTTTTGATGACACCCTCAAAGGCATCCACCGTCTCCACGACCACTCGATCACCCGGATCGATATTCAAAACGGGATCGGAGTACGGTCCCATAGTATACTGGAATTTCCCTTGAAGTTTTTCAGTTAACTCGTGCGTCTTCCCAACTTTTCCGCCGGAGATACCACGAGTATGCATAATCGATTTCTCTAACCAGCTCATATGGCTCCTGATTTAGAAACTGTGTTTCTTCTTTAACACTTCGCTCACTTCGCCAGCTCCTACCACTCCTAAAATTCTGAATACCGCCGGGCTGCACGACCGGATACGCGCCAAGGTTGTCGAGATTCACCTCGATACGACCGCAGTAGAGTTTCTGCGTCGGAAACGCGTGGCGGAAATTGACCGTAACTGCATCGCGACCGCTGATTGCTTCCGCTTCAATTCGCGGCTCGTCCCCCCGGAGAAGAATGAGAACACCGCGTTGCGCGCCAGCGTTTTCGGCGCGATGACTAACAGCGGGAAGTCGTGCCAGCAGGATACCGCCGCGGTCTTTTAGCAGAAGCGCCGGCAAACTACTGTGATGCACCAGCCTCAGAGGCGAGAGCGCATCCGAAAGCGAAGTCTCGGACGCTCGAAATGGGACACAATCTTCTTGGATTCTCTGGCCGGATACGCTTTCCGAGGTTTGCGCCCTTTCGTTCATTTCCTCTCATCGCCGCGTTTCCTGCTCGCATTTGGCGACCCCATTTATCCCGTCTCGACAGGCGCCACTTTTCCAGCTCTCTTAATGAGAGCGTTCGACGCAGGTTATCTTATCTGAACCAATGCCATCCTCCTTCTCCCTCCTCTTTCCCCGGCCATACCTGCTGGTTGCGAACCTGGCCCGAAAAGGCCCGGTGCTCCGCTATGATCCGGCGAGCGGTAACTTTATCGATTCCTTCGTTGTTGTGGACAGGCCTGATCCGCAGTTTGGCAGCAGAGACTCGTCGCCCTTTGACGTGCAGATCGGCCCGGACGGCGGGGTGTATGTGCTCATTCTCAATCCGCGCGAGGTGTGGCGTTACAGTCCCGCCGGCAAGTTTGCAAGCGTCTTTGTGCCGAACCTCGAAAATTCCGCCGACTACCGGCAGGCGTACGGGATGGCCTTTGGGCCGGACAAGAATCTCTACCTGAGCACCCAGGGCGGTGTTCCAGGGAGCGGAAGCGAGATCCGGCGCTTTGACGGCAAAACGGGCGCTCCGCTCGGCGTGTTTGTGCCGGCTGGAAGCGGCGGTTTTCAAGGCGTCGCCAGCATCGCCTTCGGCCCGGACGGGAATCTCTACGTCGCCGGGGACGAGATTACCGGCATCTTGCGCTTTAATGGCTTGACCGGAGCGTTCATGGACGTGTTTGTCGCTGCCCATCCTTACGCCAACGAGATCAGTCCGCGCGGTCTGGCTTTCGGCTCGGATGGAAATCTCTACGCTCTTGCCGCTCCGGCGCCGCAGCCAGCCGCCGCGCCAGGCTACACGTCACCAAACCGAATCCTGCGCTATAACGGTGCCACGGGAGCTTCGATGGGCGAGTTCGTTTCGCCCGGGGGCCAGCTCGGCCAGCCAATGGCGATTGCGTTCGGCCTGGACGGCAATCTTTACGTGGGCACGACGAAGCCGCTCATCCGATTCGGCCCGAGAGTCATCTACACAGGGCAAGTCGTCGTTTATGACGGCACAACTGGAGGGTTCATTCGCGCGCTCGACTCGCTCAATCGCGCGGGGCTCGCTTATCCCATTTCAATGGCTTTTGCCGCTATCCCGATTTCGATCCGCGATATTATTTTCCTCTCGCGCATTCCGCGATGGATGTGGCCGGTGGGTCTTGGGTTCATCGCGGGCGTCATCGCAGGCCGAATTAACGACCGCGTTGCTCCGTCGGCCTCCCCCCGCGGAGGGGACGGCTAGGAGCGCCTCGTCCATTCGAGCGATCACCGAATCACAGAAGGAAGCACAAGAATTTGAACAGAAGGAAGCAAAGGTAACAAAGGGTACCGAGACCGGCCCTACGCGGACGGGGAGGGCATTCCTGTCCAAGAAGCGTCTAAAGAGAACTGACAGCGTCCCTCTTTGCCTCCTGCGTAAGTAAAGCGTCCTCGCTTTACCTTTCCCTTTGAGAACCGGGCAAACCGAGACGGTTTGCTTACCAGTAAGCAAAGGGTCTCGCTTTGCCCAGAGTCATTGTTTGCCAATGTTCCGCTGGTTACGACTACGACTTTGCCTCGGACCGGGTTTCGCTTCAATGCCGAGCGAATTCTCGAACGTTCGGAAAATCGCTCCGCTACTTTCCATTGGCGATGCGACGCAAATCGATGGCAGAACGATTCCGACAACCTGAGAAAGCGTTGCGCGGAAGGGCGGCCGAAATCACCCGCAGATCGCATTGGAATAGGGCAAAGTTCGACTTCGAGCAGCGTGCGAAAACAGCGGATATCACGGACCTCTGCGGAACGAATCATTGGACGGTCGAAATTTCGACCGCCAAGCCACCGTTTTTGAAAATCGCAAGTCGTTAATTTTCAATAAGTTGCGCATCAGAAAAGAGCTGGCACGACGCCTGCGTCTGACGGGTGGAGAAGACAAACGCTGATGGCTGAAAGAGACCGAAGCGGGAGTTCTTAAACAAATCAGCACTCCATCCAAAAAAATGAGCACCAAAGTAGATCCTGCCGAAAACCCGAAGGTCGAACACAACGTCCGCGCCTTTCTCAGAGCCCTGAATTCCAGCGGTGGAAAGCCGCTTGAGACCATGTCACCCGCCGACGCCCGGCAGGTCCTGGTTAGCGCCCAGGCGTCCGTCAAGCTAGAGCTTGCGCCCTGCGAGATCGAAGACCGCACGATCACCCAGGACGGCCTCGACGTGCCGATCACCATCGTCCGCCCGGCCGGGCTGAAGGAAAGGGGCCCCGTCTTTATGTTTTTCCACGGCGGAGGCTGGATCCTCGGCGATTTTCCAACACACCAGCGGTTTGTCCGCGACCTCGTCGCCGACTCCGGCTTTACCGCCGTCTTCGTGAACTACACTCCCTCGCCCGAGGCGCAGTATCCGACCGCAATCAACCAAGCCTACGCCGCCACCAAGTGGGTCGCGGAGAACGGCGACGAAATCAACGTGGACGGCAAGACGCTCGCTATCGTGGGCAACAGTGTCGGCGGCAACATGGCGGCCGTGGTGGCCTTGATGGCCAAAGGCAAGGGCGGCCCGAAAACTCAAATGCCAGATCCTCTTCTGGCCGGTGACAAATGCCGACTTGGAGACCGGATCCTACAATGAATACACGGACGGCTACTTCCTTACCAAGGGGATGATGAAGTGGTTCTGGGATGCCTACACCACGGACCCGAGGAAGCGGAAGGAAATCACCTGCTCTCCGCTTCTGGCCTCGACAGAGGAGCTGGCGGGCCTGCCGCCTGCGCTGGTCCAAACCGCCGGTAACGACGTCCTGCGCGACGAAGGGGAAGCCTACGCTCGCAAGCTCGACGCGGCGGGTGTGGACGTCACCGCCGTGCGCTATGAAGGGCTCATCCACGACTACGGCCTGCTGAACGCCCTCAGCCAAATTCCGGCCGTCCGGACTGCGCTGCACCAGGCAGCCGAAGAACTCAAAAAACATCTGAAATAGCGATCAATCACCATTGAAACGATGCATCCCATGACCACAAACGAACCCATTCTCCGCGTCACCGATCTCGCCCCGGCAGGCGCAGAGGAAATCTCGAGCGCCCTGCGCGAGCTGCTAGCCGATGTCTTCGCGCTCTACGTGAAGACGAAGAACTTTCACTGGCACATGAATGGCCGGCATTTTCGGGACTTCCACCTCATGCTCGATGATCAATCCGATCAGCTCTTTGCGATGATCGATCCGGTGGCCGAGCGCACCCGCAAGCTCGGCGGCACGTCCCTTCATTCGATTGGGGATATCTCGCGCAACCAACGCCTGCAGGACAACGACGAGCCCAATCTCTCGGCCGAAGCGATGCTCAAGCAGCTCCTCCTGGATAACCAAGAGCTCACCAAGTATCTGCGTTCCACGCACGAAATCTGCGACCGGCACAGCGACGTTGCGACCGCCAGCGTTCTCGAAAACTGGATCGACGAAACCGAGCAACGGACCTGGTTTCTCTACGAGATCGTCGCAAAATGAATCTCCACCTCGAAAACAACGGGGTCGCCTTGCGCGTCGATGGCCGAATACCGTGACCGATCTGATGGGCTGGACCGATTTCTCGCACTCCTACGCTGGAAGGTGAGCTGGACACCACCGGCGGCCGCACCAGGGAGGCAGTGGCCAGCCTGTGCAAGAACTGACCACTGGGAAGCTCATCAAGAGCATTCCAATAGTCGTTCGGCTACTGAAAGCGATATGGACGTAACTCCGCTTAATTCCGTCTATTCTGGCGTACCAGTCAGTTCCGGATTTCGTCTGGGTCAAGAATTTGCGCGGTGCGACAAAAGCCACTAGTTAATCCCTCGTGAAAACTGCTTTCCTCGTAGTCTTTTTAGTAGCGGTTTTATTTCTCCCTAGGTTCGTCCATGCTGGGAACTCTCCTAGCGTGACGGCTACCGCAACACTAAGCTGGGACAAGTCACCCGATCGGACTGTCAAGGGCTACCGTTTGCATTACGGCACAACCTCCGGGCGCCACTACTCGAGAATTGTCGATGTCGGAAAGGTAACCACTTACACTCTTACGAATTTGATCCCAGGGAAGAAATATTACTTCGTTGTCACAGCCTACAACAACTCGGGTAAAGTGAGTCCACCGTCGAATGAGATTTCCTTTACCGCATCCAACTCTCGTCGCACTCCTACGCCGGCTACTCAACCTTAAAATCTCGACCAGCGAACGTCGACCGCCCTGAATGTCGAAGATAAGGGTTGTTTGGGGAGATAACAGGGCTATGTCGCTCGGTCGTGCGACCGGACCAGCGACGCGATACCGGCAATTGCCGCAAAGGCGACCAGTAGCATCAGCGCATCGCTGACAGTAGCGATCAATGCTGAAGCCGGTACAGTCCTCGTGCGGCCGCCCGCGTGCGCGAGGACCTCCAGTCGCCACGTAAGAACCGAGGAGCTGGCTGACACACCAAGGGCGGTCCCCAGAATACGCATAAGATTGATCATCGCACCGGCCTCGCCGGACCGGGCGGCAGGAACAGCATGAATGGTTGAGTCGTTGTTAGGGGCGATAAACAAACCTAAACCCGCGCCAAACAAGGCTAACAACACCATTTCGACTGCGAGACCGTTCGCCTTTCCGGTCAGGACAACATCAAGCAAAATCAAGGAGGCGATGCAGACAACCATCCCTGCTGACGTCAGGAGCCGCGACCCGACCCGCTCGCAGGCCGCGCCGCTGAAGAGCGCTACAGCGCCGAGAGCGACCGGTATGATGGCCAGCCGGAGACCTGCCGCGATCGCCGACTCGGCATATCCACGGACCAACATAAAGGACATTAGCAAAAACATGCCATATAGCATGGCGTATGAAAGAAGGACCGCAATAGTGCCGTAGGTGAACGCAGAGTAACGGAAGAGATCAGGGTCGATCAGCGGCGCCTGGGCTTTGCGTTCCCGCCGGATGAAGATCGGCAAGAGGGCCAGGGTTACAATCGTGCAGGCGATCAGGGCGGGGGAGGTCAAGCCCCATGCCTGGACTTCACTCAGCGCGATAGCCGCCGCGATCAGCGCGGGCGTGAGTAATAGCGCACCTTGCCAATCAAGCCTTTTATCGTCGTCCAGATCGGTGGTCTGTGGCAAAACAACCAAGCCCATAATCGCTGCGACAACTCCGAACGGGACATTCACCCAGAAAACCCATCGCCACCCGAGCGTGCCGAGCAACAAACCGCCGACCGCGGGGCCGGCGCTGACACCAATGGCCTGAGCGGCCGCAAATATACCCATGGCGCGACCACGCCTGCTCGGACCTGCGGCCTTTACAAGAATGGCGATACTGTTTGCGCCGAGCAGCGCCCCGCCGATACCCTGAAGCGCGCGAAACACAATCAGCAATCTCAGGTCCGACGCAAGGCCGCACAACAGGGAAGCGACTGTGAAAAGCAGGTAGCCGGCCACGTAAAGCAACTTCCGGCCAACGATCTCTGCAAGGCGGCCAAAGATTGGTAGAATCGAAGCGAAGGCGACCAAGTAGGCGATGGCGACCCAACTCACGGAGCCCAACGTCGCGTCGAATTCACGCTCTAGGGTTGGCAGCGTAAGCTGCACGATACTGGCATCGAGCTGGCCGATAAAGGCTCCAATGCAAGTAATGCCCACGACTAACCATGGGTAGTATGCTTGTCGAGCGATGAAGCTGGACGGCAATGGCTCGCGGCGGCCGAGCAGTACATCGCGCAGGCGCTTAGGCGGCAGTTCAGAGGACTGATCGCTCATACCTCGTTCGCTATACCCAGACAAGCGCTAGAGCGTCCGCTGATGCGCGCATATCCGTCAGCCATGAAATCCGCCCCCTTCTTGCGTGCGCCGCCAGATCGGCTGCAAGCCGACGCCCTCGCCCAACACAGCCCGCTACCAATCTCGGTGATGCTGTCCCAGCGATTCATCTCAATATTTTGGGCATTCCCCATGAGGCTGTCTTCTGTGCAGGCGATGCCAAAGCAGCCAATCCCGCAACCTCGATTCGTAGAGCCCCGGCAATGGTTTGAAGGTATTAGCGGCCCGCGAGGGTAGAATCAAGTCAGTTTTCCGGATGCACTGAGCACTCCGATACAGCCCAGCTTTCGCGCCCTTTGGGAAAGAGTGGGCGGCCTGGCAATACCGCGGCCCGCGCACCTCCGTGGTCCGGCAGCCGAAACAGCCTATAAAATGATATATATTTATTGTAATTACAATATTTGTCATGTCTACTATAGATGTGCATGTCAAAATTTGGGCGATCTCGGCCATGTCTCTTTGCCTGCCAGCGATGGCGCAGGAGCGGAGCGGGTGGCAATTTGACTCGCTCCGTGCGAATTCAAGCGTTACCAAATCCGACAGCCAGCAGGTCTACGACGTCCTGCTGAAAATGCTCGATCGCTGGAATGATCACGATATTGAAGGCCATCTGGATGTTTACTGGAGGTCGCCTGAGCTATTGGTGGTTGTTGACTCCGAGCAGTATAACGGCTGGCAGCAACTCCACGATTCCTATATCAATGGCTACCCGGACCGTAATTCGATGGGCTCCATCAATCCGACGCGTATCCAGGTCAAACTCCTCAGGCCAGACCTTGCTCTTGCCCTCACCTGGTGGTCAATCTCGTTCCCAGGCTCTCATCAAAAAGTCGTCGGCAATACCACGATGAACCTTCAAAAGTTTGCGGATGGCTGGAAAATCGTGGCCGCTCATTCCAGTACCGCAGAAATGTGATCCAATACCGCGATGGAAGCGCAGGTCTGCTTGGGATCAAACCTGACGGGAACGCGCTCCCGACCGATTTTTATTCCGTTAGGCCGGTTACAGGCCGCGAAGAGACTGCTGACGACGCGTGTTTGGTGCAGCGAGGTCCCTTTCTGTCTCGGATTGATACTCTTCAATGCGGATTGCTGCGACGAATTCCAAAAAGTTATTCACATTCAGCATAGGGTGTTCCAGATTTTGAGACTCAAGGACCGTTTTTGCTCTCCCGCGACCAATCGATTGGCCTGACTGTCTCCTTCTTGATGAATTGAACGGTATCTTATGCGCATACCGACAGTCCTAGAGCATTCCGAAAATCTCAATTTTGAAGATATCCACAACTTATTCACATCGAAATTAGCTCCCGATCCGAAACGAGATGGGTCGTCTGTTTCGTTGCTCGTCGGTCACGTATCGATCCAGATATGCTCCTTCCTTCTGCCTCGCAGACGATCCGTTTTGAATTCAACGAAGCCTGAGGGATTTAGGAGTCGACGCTCTGGCAAGCTGAGCGGTGCTTTCTCGTTCAATAAAGAACGGTTGAATCGTGCGAGTCGCCGAGGTGGCCCGAATCGGATCCACCTGTGCCATCAGGCATTGGATACTCAGGCGGCCAAGAGCGGCGAAATCCTGCTTGATTGTCGAAAGAGGCGGGCTGAAAAACCCTGCTTCCGGAATGTCATCGAAGCCGACCAGCGATATCTTCTCCGGAATAGGGATGGAGTTCTTCTCAAAAGCGCGGATTGCACCTAGCGCCATTTGGTCATTAGCGACGACCACTGCCGTGAACTTCCCCCAATGATCGGAGATAAGTCGCTTGGTTGCCTCAAAGCCAGACTCAGCGGTCCAATCGCCATTGACAACCGGTCCGGGAAGGAGACGCGCTGCCCTCAGTTCTTTTTGCCAGCCAACGTAACGAAGTCTAGCTGCTCGCCATGGAACAGGCCCGCGAAGATGAGCGATTTTCTTGTGACCAAGCTGAAGTAAATGACGAGTTGCCTCTCTTGAGCCGAGCTCCTGGTTAACAAAGACAGAGGGACACTTGAATCCGAAATCAGAATCAACGGCAACTAACGGCATGTTTCGGCAGACATCCTGGAGATCACGCAAGTCCACTTCCCAAGGCAAATGGATGAGGATGCCACACACCTGATGGGCGCAAAGTTCCTCCACTGCACGGCGGATAAATTGAGTGCTCTGTTCGACAATGCCGCTGAACATGAAACTCAACCCGAGTTCCTTGGAAGCCTGCTCGCTGTTCACCATAATCTGGGAGGGACCATAAAAACTGGTAGCAAAGGTAACTAGTCCGACGGTCGTGGAACGGTTGCTGGCCAGTTGCCGAGCGGTCATGTTGGGCCGGAAACCCACTTCCAGCGAGCACTTGCTGGACCCGGGCACGGGTTGCGGCTGCTACTCCGGGCATCCGATTGATGACACGGGAGACGGTTTGATAAGAGACTCCCGTCAAAGCTGCGACATCATGGATAGTAAGGTTCTTTTTCTTGGGGGAAAGCCGCATGGCAAGAGGTGAATAGATGATCGGTTAGTAAAGTAAAGCCGCATCAAAGGTTGCGCACTTTTTTCTTGCAAACGGCGAGGGTAAAGAACTAATTATTGTGAACGGTCACGAAAATACGCTCTTTTTTCTGCACCTGTGCAAGGAGGAGCTTTTTTTATGATCGATCACGGTTTTCGCTCGTTCAGCTGATTGCTAATGAAGTCAGATGCGCATCCGGAAACTACCAAATGCATCCCCCAGTTTATGAAAATGGCCACCCTTTATCGAACAAGTTTTGCACTGCTGGCATTTCCAGCGGTATTTGCCCTAACCCAGCTTCAGGCTCTAGCTGATGACGCCGCTAAGAAAAAGTTAGTTGTCGGCTTTTCTCAGGTTGGCGCAGAAAGTGGTTGGCGCACCGCCAATACCGAGTCAATCAAATCCGAAGCGCAAAAGCGGGGAGTTGACCTCCGTTTTTCCGACGCCCAGCAGAAAGAGGAAAATCAAATCAAGGCAATCCGATCTTTTATTGCTGAAGGAGTGGATGTGATCGCATTTTCGCCGGTCGTCGAAACCGGTTTCGAGCCGGTCTTACAAGAAGCGAAAAAGGCCGGGATTCCGGTCGTCCTGTCTGATCGCGCCGTCAAAGTTTCCGACCCTAGCCTGTACGTTACTTTCCTGGGTTCCGATTTCGTGGAAGAAGGCCGGCGGGCAGCCGAAGCGGTGGCGAAACTGACGGGAGGTAAAGCTAACATTGCCGAGTTAGTCGGCACCGTTGGTTCTGCGCCGGCGATTGATCGGAAGAAAGGCTTCGAGGAAGTTTTGACCAAGTATCCCGACATGAAAATCATTATGTCTCAGAGTGGCGATTTCACTCGGGCGAAAGGCAAAGAAGTGATGGAGGCTTTCTTGAAGGCTCCGAATGCCAAAGACATTAACGTGCTGTTTGCTCACAATGACGACATGGCCTTAGGAGCCATTCAGGCCATGGAAGAAGCTGGTATCAAGCCTGGTCAGGATATTAAAATCGTTTCCATCGACGGTGTCCGCGGGGCCTTCGAAGCGATGAAGGATGGAAAGCTCAATGTCACGGTCGAGTGTAATCCGCTCCTGGGACCTCAGCTATTCGACCTGATCGAAAAAGTGGCGAATAAACAGGAAATCCCGAAGCGTGTCGTTAGCCAAGAGGGTGTTTACGAGCAATCGCAGGCAGCCGCGGAACTGCCAAAGAGACAATATTAGGCTTTCCTTGGTATAGATCAAACCATGGACTGGATGTGCCCGCTGGTCTGCATGAAGGTTGAGAACTATCTTCGTTGCGAGCGCACCAGTCTATGAATCTCTGCTGACTAACTTAGAAAACTGCAAGCAGCTCCTGTGAGATTGTAATTTGCTCCGAAGCGGGCTAACGGAATTCAACCGGCGACAAGTTTTGATCCTCTCGAAGGCTCGCTGGGTGAAAACAAAATACAGGCTGGGAAGCCTGTTCTACATTGCTCTCCGGAGTCGCGGCGCAAGGTAGCATAGGCTTCCAGCCTGTTTTTGGTCGCCTTGAGCGGGGCCGTGAAAGCAGCGTGGATGTTGTTGGCGATGTCAAAGCCCATCCGCAGTGAACGATCGATACAGGCTGGGAAGCCTATTCTACACTACCCTCTGGACAATGCTGGGCCAGGGAGCGAAAGGGGTCTGCAAGCACGTCCACCTGCCCACGGCGACCGAGCACGGAGCAACAGTCCTCCTCTTCCTTCGAGACACGCAGGTTTCGAGATCCTCAACGAATCAGGCGGGAATCGCTCTATCCGCTGAGATTAAAAGACAGCCTGAGCGAGATTACCTGAAAAGGAGTGAACGAAACTTTCAAGCTCCTGGCATCTTCGATTGGAAGCTCCTGCAGTTGTTCTTCGAGTATATTGACGATGGCGGCCCGCTCAATGCCGAGCCTGGATTCGAGGACCGACTGACCCCGATCTCCATTAGGTTCGTAGAGTCGCAGAAGAACATCGTCAGAATCTTCGGCCCGTTTCAAACAGGCAAGCTCGAGTGGATCCCCACGTAGCCGAAAGAGGGAGGAATGGAGAGCAGCAGAACTCCCACGACTATATATCAGCGGGCTGTGCAGCTCCTGTGCTGCGCGAACAGTGCCATTCCTCCAGTTGCCACGATGAGGATATATCGCATAGATAAACTCGTGGTCGCCTTCGTCAGCATACGGATCCGGATAGATTGGAGAACGAAGAAGGCTGATGCCTAGGAGATTGCCATCTGCGCTGTGACCATATTTGCCATTGTTCAGCAGGCTGACTCCGTAACTCGGCTCACTGAGATCGACCCATCGGTGAGCCGGCACTTCGAATTTTGCCAGGTCCCATGGAGTGTTCCGATTGTTGGAGCGAGCAATGGCTCCGAAAGCAGTCTCCGCCCACATTTCGTGCGTTTGGATCGCGAGCGGAAAGAGTGCGCGGAGAAGCCTTCTCCGCCCGCTCCAATGGACTCTGTTATGAATTTCCAGGATTCGGGAATGTCGTTTGAGACGGTAAGTCTGGACGATCTCGATGCCATCGTGCCGACGTGAGACTCGCAAAGCAGCGCGCAACGGCCCTTTCTCGACCAACTCAGGCGCATTGCCAGCAAGGAGTTCCGTGCCTTCGTCAGCAAAGGATGCATCGATGTCCCAGGCGTCGAATTGACGAGGAACATCCGTGAACAACCAAAGCTGATTGCCGCGGCCGGCCAGGACTTCTCTCTCGCATTCCTTGTCGTAAATCGACCCGAGAGTGCCATCCTCCTGCAATTGTATTCGGAGGTACTCATTTTCCATTTCGCCAGAGCCGGCTCGAACCGGTGAAATTATCTTACCTGCGGTTCCCTCAGTAGCGCTCACCGCGACGGCCCCAAAAGCCGGCACGATAATATCTTCAGCGATCGCGAGGATTCGATCATCATCGAGCCGTTGCGTCGGAATTGCGCGTCCATCGGAATTTAGCAATTGGATTTCCGAGCTCCTGCCTATCGCAAGTTCGGCCACGAGGGGTCGATCGTAAATCTTCAGATTCCAGATTAACCCTGCCGGACTTTCGGTGTCTCGGCAACCTTCGTTAATATTGGCTGCCGCAAGCGCGGCCGTGCGCAGCTGAACAGATTCCGTCAGGGCATTCGCCAACTGAAGGTGCGCTGTTTCGTAGACGGAATGAATGCTCGATCCTGGCAGGATATCATGGAATTGATTAAGAAGCAGTATTTGCCAGAGGCGATCAAACTCTTCCTTTGGATAAGGCTGTTGTCCCCGGATGAACGCCAGAGTGGCTGCCGCTTCTGACTCGACCAATGCGTGTTCCAGCTGTCGGTGCAGGGATTTCATTCTGCCTTGCGTCGTGTAGGTGGCTCGATGGTATTCCAGGTATTGCTCGCCGACCCAAACCGGCAACGAGTCCGTCGAAATCCTCTCGTAGAACTCCTCAACGCCGCCCAAACGCAAATGGGGCAGCCCCGGAAATTCTCGTAAGCGGTCGAATCGCTCCAACATATCACCGCTAGGGCCGCCGCCTCCGTCGCCGTAACCGAAGGCAAGAAGGGTAAAATCATGCTTCTGTTTCGCACCGAAATTGTGCCAGGTCTCGGCGACCTCTTGAGCTGTCAGCCGCGAATTGTAGCCGTTCTCCGGATTATTGAAACTGTGGGCCAGAACGCGGCTACCGTCGATTCCTTCCCACCAGTAGATGTCGTAAGGGAATCGATTTCGCTCGTTCCACGTCAGCTTGTGGGTGAAAAAGAAGGATATCCCCGCGGACCTCAGGAGTTGAGGAAGGTTACCGGCGAATCCGAAGGAGTCCGGAAGCCACGCCACCTTTGCGCGTTTGGCAAATCGATTTCCGAAGTAGCTTTGCCCAAGAAGAAGCTGACGAACCCAGGATTCACCTGCCAGCAGATTCCCGTCTGGTTCAACCCACATCCCTCCTACAATTTCCCAAGAGCCTTCGCGGACTCGAGCGCGGACCTTTTCGAAGAGGACGGGATCGCTCTGCTCAATCCAAGCATAAAGCTGCGCGCTCGACTGGTTGAAGCGCAGCTCCGGATACCTTTCCATAAGGCTGACAACATTGTGAAAGGTTCTCTGAATCTTTCTCCGTGTCTCCTCCAGGGGCCACAGCCATGCCAGGTCGATGTGTGCGTGACCGGTTAGCCAGACACCCCCTTCGGGTGGGTGCTTTGTCCGGATTGATTCGAGTTCACGGGCAAATTGCCCTCTTACCTGGCGCAGAACCTCACGCTGTTCGGGAGTGAAAGAGCCGATCGGAAGACGAAACTCCCAATTTTCCCAAAGCGATGCCAAACTCTCTTGATTCCCATAAAAATTCTCTAGCGCGCGACTACTGGAGATCGCGGCGATTCTTGCGAGGTACTCGTCGGTGTCGCCTCGAGGCAGCAGTATTTTGGAAAACGCGTTTTGCAGCGCCTCGACAAGGCGCTCCGCTATGGAATGGCGTTCGGCCAATCGATGATACCGCGCTGCCTCCAGCGCCGCAGCGAGGTCTTCGTAAAGCGGACGGAGATCGGTATCGGGGACCAGCATGCAGGCCGATTCAATTTGCGGCTGCCTCGTCGGCGTGCCAAACAACCCGTGAGGGACGACCTCTGCGCGAATGTGCAGCGCTTCCTCTCCTCTGGCATTCGCGAGAACCGGGTGCTCGTCCTGAAACGGATTCAGGCCGGCAACAGGTTGTTCATTTATAAACAGCAGTGCTTCTCCACCCAGGCGGAAACGGCAATGAACCGGAAGTTCTGCCCAGGTCCTTGGCACCGAGCCGGCAAACCGGATTTCCACCTGGGCGGCTTGGGCCGACCAATAGTCACCCTGCTTGATTGGTGTCCAAGGAGCATTCGGTCTCACGCGGATTTCGCCTTGAGAAAAGGAAATCTGTTCGCGATCGCGCCAAGCACTTAGTTCGAAAAGCCGGTTGGAAAGTCGGACCAATGCCTGTTGGAGAGGATCACGAAGCATTTCCGCAGACATAGGTCTTGACCGAGTAATTCAGGGGGGTGTATTACCAAAAAGCGTGTCTGCAATGCCGTGGTATTCAGCGGCGCGATCTTCGCTTGCCACTACTTTTGACACCTATTCCCTCCAAATGAAAAGTCAATTCAAGACACTCCTAGCTATTGGCTCCTTCCTCTGGTTCACGGGAGGAGTTCACGGACAAACCCAAATCAAGTTCTGGATCAACTCATCGCTCGGTGCCACTGAAAAGAATGCCTATCAAAAGGCTGCAGAAGAGTTCGGTCAGAAAAATCCGAAATTCAAGGTCAACGTTGAGGTCGTCCCTGGTTCTGAAACCGACGTTACTAAACTCATGACGGCGGTTCGAAGCGGCGCGGGTCCAGACATTGCCGTTATCGATCGCTTTACCATTGCGCAACGAGCGGCAACCGGCTTGTTGGTCGACTTGACGCCCCTGATCAAGAAGGAGGGAAAAGACCTCAGCCAGGAGTATTCTGAGGGCCCTTGGCGAGAAGTACTCTATCAGAACAAGGTATACGCGCTACCTACCAACACCGACGCTCGGGTACTTTTCTATAATAAACAGCTCCTTAAAGAGGCTGGAATTGACGTGAACGAATTCGATCCTGCAAAAGGCCCGATGGACCCGAAGCGGTTCCAGGAGATTGCATTCAAACTCAACCAAAGCGATTCGTCCGGAGCTTACACCCGGATTGGATTTATTCCCTGGCTCGAGCAAGGCTGGGGTTATACTTGGGGCTACGCATTCGGGGGTAGTTTTTTCGACTTCGCAACTTGTAAAGTAACCGCTACCGATCCCGGCGTCGTCAATGGCTACCAATTTTTGTATGATTGGGCCAAAGCATTGGATCCACAAAAGGCTCGAACTTTTGTCGATACGTATTGGCAATGGCCATCGGTGGGCACACTGCCCGACGCGCAGATGCCATTCTTTACCGGCCGGGTCGCATTTGTCATTACGGGCAACTGGATCTTTGCCACAATGAAAGAGGTTGCTCCGAATCTCGATTACGGCGTGACCTATATTCCGGCGCCGAATGGTCTAAAATCAACCTGGTCAGGAGGATGGTCCGTGGCGATTCTCCAGGGCGCCAAGAACGTCGAAGGCGCGTATGAGTTTCTTCGTTTCGCCGCCGGAGAAGAAGGACAAACGCTCCTGGTTAAAAACGCGGCCTCGTTACCGACGCTCAAAATATTACTGCAGAACAAAGATCTGTTTGCACCCGAGTATAGCTTCTTTTTGAGCTTATTGCCGGTATCGAAATCGCGGCCTCCGCTTCCAGTTGGAGCGCTATACTGGGACAAGTTGAAGGAAGCTGAGGAAGCTGTTATCTCCAACAACCAGGCGCCTGAACAGGCGCTTAAAATGGTCCTGGACGCGGTTCAGCCCCAAATGGACCGATTTTGCAAGTAGCCAGTACTCATTGTCGAAGACCACAATTGTGTGCTGTGCCGGGAAGTTTCTCCCGCAATATTGATCAGGATGAAAGAACGCCGGCACAGAGGCAGGTGGAAAGATTGCCGAAGTTTGCTGGTTGGTTTACTTTTTATAAGTCCCTGGATAGTCGGCTTTTTCCTGTTCCTGGTCTACCCGGTCTTCTCCAATTTTCATCTAGGCATGACCGAGTACTCCGGGTTCGGGGAACCTGAATGGATTGGGCTGAAGAATTATCAGGAACTCTTTCACGACTCCCTGTTCTGGACCTCACTTTACAATACCTTTTACTACGTAATATTAGCTGTTCCGCTGGGTGTCGCGGTGGCGATTGTTCTCGCTCTCGCCATGAACACAGGCGTCCGGGAAATTAATATTTACCGAGCTCTCCTATATATCCCAAGCATCGCCCCGATTTTTGCTCTTTCGATGATGCTGATTTGGATCCTGAATCCGCGATTTGGTCTCTTCAATTACATCCTCGGCCTTTTCCATATTCCAGCCATCAACTGGCTCGGCGATACTCACTTTTCGAAGCTTGCGATTGTCCTGGTGGCACAATTCGGAGCCGGACAGATCGCACTCATATTTCTGGCGGCGTTGAGAGCGATTCCGGCACATCTTTATGATGCTGCCTCGCTAGACGGGGCCGGGCCCTGGAGAAAATTCTGGCACGTCACCTTGCCGTTGTTAACACCGGCGATCCTCTACGATATAATAATCGGAATCGGGTTGGGTCTTCAGGTTTTCGTGCCGGCCTACATTATGACGGACGGTGGGCCGCTGAATTCGACAATGTTCACTGCGCTATACATTTACAAGAATGCTTTTGAATACAGCCGAGTAGGCTTTGCGGCCGCTGTCTCAGGTCTTCTCTTCCTTATCAATGCGACGTTTGCGGTTATCACCTTTTGGTCCTCGAGATATTGGGTCAACTACGATCTCGAATGAACTTAAATGAACGGTTCCAAACCGACGTATAGTTCGGCGACAACTCGACGGGAATTCTCTCGCCAGATCCTCTCGCGAGTATTTCTTATCACATTGAGCATGTTTTATATTTCGCCGATCTATTGGATGGCGGTGACCGCGTTTAAATCGGACCATGAACTCTCTCAATTTCCACCGACCCTCTGGCCCAATGAGGTGGTCTGGAAGAATTTTGATCAAGCGACTAAGACATTTCCATTTCTCACTTACCTTGGAAATACGATGTTCTATGCGGCACTTGTTATGGTAGGGAGCGTATTATCGAACTTTGTAATTGCCTACGGCTTCTCCCGAATTAAATGGCCCGGCCGTGACTTAGTATTTTATCCGGTAATTGCCTCCATCTTCATTTTTATTCAGTTCCCGGTAAATCCCATCACGATGGTCCCGCTGTTTACGCTATTCGCTAAACTCGGGATGGTGAATTCTTATCTGCCGTTAGTGGTTCCGACCTTTTTTGGAAACCCGTTTTTTGTCTTTCTGTTGCGACAATTTATGCTGCAGATTCCGGCTGACATCTCTGAGGCTGCGAGGATCGACGGAGCTCATGAATTTCAAATTATGTATCGTATTGTCTTGCCGCTTGCGCGCCCAGCGTTGGTCGTCGTCGCGCTATTAGCCGGCGTGGGCGCGTGGAATGATTTCCTCGGCCCGTTGATTTACCTGCACAATGACAAATTGTATACCTTGTCACTCGGACTGACATTTTTTAAGACCATGCACGGGATTCAGTTCAATCTGCTAATGGCGGCCTCCTGTTTAGTTGTCGTACCGGTGATAGTGGTATTTTTATTTTTTCAGCGCTTTTTCATCGAAGGGGTTGCGTTGGGAGGCGGTAAGTGAGTATTCCCCATTAAGAAAAGCACCTCGCGTTTTGAATGGCAGAAAGTATTTCCTCGAAATCTTTAGTACCATCTCCCTGGAGATTGCCCATTGATTCCAACTTTCCAAGGAGCACTTCCGCGACATGGCCGTCGACCGTCTCTTTCGCGACCACCCAGTATACCTGGGCGAATTTCCCGTCGCGGTGGCTGCGTCCGTCGATTTGGTGAGCCTGAATTGCGGACCAACGCAAATCATGGTCGATTTGGCACCGAGGTACATTGTTTCCGCCGTTGTTTAATTCACCCTCGTGCAATGAGATTCCTTCGACGACGTTAAAGAGGATGACTTGGGCCTCACCACGCTGATAGCGCAGGCGTTCGGCTTCTTTTAGCTGAGGGCTATTGGTGCGCTGTCCGTCGACACGGGCATAGCTGATTTTCTTCTTTCGCAACAGCTCTTCCATCGAATCCATCGTCGCGAGAAATTCGCAGGAAATAGCGACTTGGCGACCGTTGTCCAATAGTTCCAGGCAAAGTTCGATCGAGTCCTCCACTTTGAGCAGTGATGACTTTTGGCGCAGCCGGATGACAGCTTCATTTTTAACGAGCGCGGCCTGTTGTTTACCCAGGGTTCCGATCCCGTCGAGAGCCTTTTTAAACTCTTGCCAGGCAAGCCTGTAGAGCTGCTGTGCTTCTCCATCGAGTTCGACCGAATGAACGATGCGATTCACTTCGGGCCATCCGGATAGATCGGAAGCGCGCCGGCGCAAGGCGGGTTTCACGCCCTTACGGTCAGGATCAAATAAAAGCTGGCGAACCTTTTCCTCTTCCTCCTTGCCACCTGCCCACGTCCAGGCTCCAAATCTGCTCCTCGAAACGCCTGGCAGGTTCTCAACACACCATTGCTCAAAGTCTTTCGTGGTTAGAGCCCTGTTCCCAGTTTTCTTTGCAAGGATTGGAGCCAGGTACCCGAGCTCGAGCGGGTTTTGGCCGGCGGTAGCCGAGAGCCAGAAGATCATTTTTGCGCTTCCGTATAGCTTAACGGAAAATTTCGCTCTCAGGGAGGTCAAGTTTTTGAGGGCATGAGATTCGTCAAAGAGAACGATATCAAAATTTTCATTCGCCGCCCCTCGGCGAGAGAGGTCTCTCTTGCTCATCTTTTTAGTGCCTTTGCGCGGTCTGCCTTCAAAGATTTTGTCGAGGCGTTCATAGTTCAATATGACCACTTCCTGGACCCATCGATTGGTACCCATCCATTGAATGCTGGACCGCCAGTTGGCGACGACGCCAAGTGGGCAGACGATCAGTATCTTCCATTTCTCTTTCGAGTTTTCGAGCATCTTGAGGATGCTGGCCCATGCTGCAAATGTCTTTCCCAGCCCGACGTCGTCGGCCAATAGAAAGCCTGGATACCCGTTCTTATAGGCGCTAAAGATCTCGTCGACAGCCGCAATCTGGTGTGGTTTGAGCGTAATCGTTTTCTGCGCTGGAACGCTTGTGAACGTTTCGCCATCCAGCTCCCTCTGGATCTTCTCTTCCCAGCTGAACTGCTTCGGCTCAAATCCATGCAGTTCGAGCGGCAACGCCTGACCGGGCCGTTTCTCGAAGAAATAGGTCTTATTTTCGGAGTCCCACCGGGCACCAGACTTTGCAGCGGTTTCACGGTAGCTGAACGGAATATCAAGAATGATTTTCTCTACGGCCCCCTGGCTTCCCCTGGCAGGCCGGAAGCGTTCCAACTCTTTTGGAAGAATTTCTCCCGGGAAATACCAGAGCTTTTCTTTCGGATCCCAGCGGACACCGAAAGGTTTTGCCTCTTCCTTCTGAGCGTAAGCGATCTCGAGGTAAATCATTCTAGTGTAGTGGTCAGTAGTCAGTGGTCAGTGGTCAGTAGTCAGTAGTCAGTGTTAGTGGAGCGTAGGAATTCGGGGAGTTACGGCAGTCGGAGAGATGTCGCTCATAATTCTGTAACTCCTGACTCCTGCTCCTTGAGAATGCCTCTACTTTTAAGCATCATCCTTCTCTTTCGCCAATTCCGAGGCGCCCTCGCGAGAGACTGGAGCAAGGATCGCTATGAGGAGCACTAGTGCTGCCACCGCAAGAAGCGCCCGGTCGAGGGGCATAATGTGAGCAAGAGACCCGATCAGCGGAGCTCCAACCAGGAAGCCGCCATAGCCGATTGTCGCTACCACAGCGATGGCTCGAGAACCCCGTCCTGGCACCTCGCCCGCCGCGGACATCGCCGACGGGAATACCACTGACAGCCCAAGACCCCAGGCGAGGGCGCCTGCGAGTGCGGTCAAAGTGAAAGGCGCCAGACACAGCACTGCTACTCCGGTGCTGGCCAGCGTGCCAGCCACCCGCAACACTGGCGCTCTCCCATAGCGCTGGATGATGACCCCGCCGACGAACCGGCCTATTGCCATCGTCGCGTTGAAACCGCCATAGGTCAGTGCACCAAACGCCGCAGGTGCACTGCGGTTGTCCACCAGCATAAGGGCAAGCCAGTCGTTTGCCGCGCCCTCACCGACGGCTGTCGCAAACACAATGATGCCGAGCAGGATCTCAACGCGGGTGATTGCAGACCCTTGCATTTCCGCAACCGGTGGCCGATCCGCAGCGAACACTTGCGGCTCGTCGAAGATCGGCTCGTCGAGTTGTTCCTGGATGGCGCCAGGGTGTAGACCGGCGTCAGAGATGTAGCGTGCGGTTGCGAGCCACATCGCGACCATCAACGCCGCCGACACACCTGGCAGTTGCCACGCGAGTGGCAGAGCGAGTGAGGCGGCGAGGGCACCCGCCAGCGCACCAGCCAATGCGCCGAGGGAAAAGAGTCCATGCCAGTACGGCATCAACACCTTGCGACGGCGCTGCTCGACGAGATGTCCCTGCACGTTCATGGCGACGTCACCGACTCCAGTGCCGACACCGGCTATCAGCAACATCAGAGCCAGAACCGGCACCGAATGAGCGAGCGGGACTGTTGCCCAGCCTCCGAGGCAGATTGCGGTTGCCACCCGGCTGACCGCCTTTGAAGAGAATCGGTCAACGAGCCGTCCTGTGAAGGGCATCCCGAGGAGTGACCCGATTCCCACACAAACCAGGGCGAATGCCAGTTGCGTCGGGACGGCACCCACCTGATCTCGAATCTTTGGCATCCGAGAGAACGAGGATGCCAGCACCAAGCCGTTCCCAAAAAACATTATGGCAACTGCGAACGGTGAACCTGGCGGCGAAGCGATGCTGCTTTGTTTGGACACACCAAATCAATGGGTACTATCCCATCGGGTTACTTCATAGCACGGACGGATCTGGCGTCCCGGAGAGTGTCCAGGACGTTACCCTCTCTTGGCGCTCTGCTGTAAGAACTCCAAGATTGCCTCTGCTTGTTTGCTCGTAGGTTCTCCCTTGCCTTCCATCCACCCCGCGAGCGTCTGCTGCGAAACTCCGATGGCCTCGGCTACTTTGGAGGCTTGTTGAATGATTATATCCCTATAGTTGCCAAGCGCGGTGAATTGTTCTTTGGTGGGTTCCATGAGTCAATGATAGCAGATGTCAACAGCCGGTGCTCAAGCTTGATCAGAGCTATGATTATTTCTTTCGGTGCATCCAGGTCCCTGGGCAGTGGCGAATTTGTTTTGGGGGAGCCAAAAACCGGCCGGCGCGTTCGAAGCTACCGGCTGCGCGCCGGCTGGATCTGCCTCGGAATTGTGCTTCCGACGTTTACCAGTGCTAGCTAAAGGCTGTTGCGAAATGGTTTTCCGTTGGAGGGCGCCGGCGGCGCAGGGCTAACGAGTAGTTGTCTGAAAGAATTTTAATTTTATTGTTGCACTCAGATTACCTAATCGAGTATATCGATTAGGTAATGATCGGTAAGACGGTTCGCCCAGCCTCCCTTTTTGCTTTCGCCTTCTTTAAGGAAGCAGCCGCCATCGCCGATCCGATCCTCGATCCACTGGATCGGCTGCTTGAGGATCCGGCATTTAGTTGCCTTGAGCACTCAGGCTTTAGCCAACCGCTCGCCAGGCTCCAACAAAGCCGGCCGCGAAGGGATTGCTCCGGATCGGTTGCTGCGTTGTGTGGTACTCAAGCACATCAAAGGTTGGTCGTATCGCCAACTTCACCGCGAACTGCGAGCCAGCCTTCTGTATCGACGCTTCACCCGCTTTTATGAAGACCCGATTCCAGATTTTAGCAATCTGTGTCGGGCCTTTGCTCTCTTTGGCAAGGAAGGCACTGAGCAGATCCATCAGCGGATCGTGCAGCAGGCCAAAGAGGCGGCCATCATTGCCGGAAACAAGCTGCGCACCGATACCACCGCCGTAGAAACTAACATTCACCATCCAACCGACAGTTCGCTGCTGGCTGATTCGCTGCGAGTCATGACCGCTATTTGCAGCGCATCGCCGAGGGTTGCCACGAGTCGGAACTTCGCATTGTCAATCACGCCCGAGCGGCCAAATATCGAGTCTTGGAGATTGGCCGGGCGGCCCGGACTTTTACTCAGGCAGGCCAAGAGCAGTTAAAGCAAAGCTATAAAAAGCTCATTGGACTGACCCAAGGAGTAAGGGTGCAGGCCGCCGCCGTGCTCAAGGCGCTCAACGATGGCCAATTAGTGGCCCGCAGCGAAGCTTTCTTGAAGGTCGTCGCAGCAGAAGCTGCTCTGAAACACTACCTGCCCCTGGTTGAGAAGGTCATCACCCAGAGTCAGGCGCGAATTTTCCAGGCACAGACACGGCATCCGGACAAGATCTTGAGCCTCTTTGAACCCCACAGTGTGGTCATTCGCAAGGGCAAAGCTCACAAGCCCAATGAATTTGGACGCTTGGTCCGTATCGACGAAGTCGAAAACGGCTTGGTCAGCAATTATGCGGTGGCCCCGGGCAACCTCTGCGATCAGCAACAGTGGGTGCCGGCGCTGCAAGCCCATGTGGAGCTATTCGGTCGAGCACCCCGATTGGCTGCTGCTGACCGGGGCTTCTGGAACAGCGCCAACGAAAAGGCTGCGGCCCAGCTTGGGAGTAAAGCAAGTGGTTCTGCCGGGCCGCGGCCGTTTAAGCCCTAGCCGGGCGGCGCGACAGAAACAGCGCTGGTTTCGGCGTGGCCAAGGCTGGAGAGCAGGCATTGAGGCGCGCCTGAGCACGCTCAAACACTGCTTTGGCATGCAGCGAGCCCTTTATAAGGGTGAGATTGGATTTGAAAGACACGTTGGCTGGTGCATCATCGCTCATAATCTTGTGGCGATGAGTCGAGCCGGTCTGCAAGAGCGGCGCTCGGCGCTGTCGTAGTGGGTGAAGCGATGCCAACGACCAAAAACCAAGCCTCAGTCCCCGGCTGAGAACTGCTCAGGCAGATCAGGCAACTGGCGCAGGCGGCCATTTACGGATCCTTATCTGAGACTTATCGCCGGTGTGGAAATCCAGACTGCCGCTGCCACCATGGTGGCCCAAAGCACGGTCCACATTTATATATCAGTTACCGAGGAAAAACGGAAAAACCACCGGCTACTATGTTCCGCAGTCATGCAGAGGCTCAGATCCGCCAGGGAGTCGAGGCTTGGTCTCAACTCCAGGATCGTTTGCGCGAACTTGCCGCCTTAAATAAGGAGCGCCTCATTCCGGCCAAGGCGAAAAAATAACAACCATTTCGCAACAGGCTTTAGCTAGCTGGATTTCTGGGTAGGAAGTAGAAATCAAAGGCGGATCCCCAGTGATCATTAACGATGATGGAGGTGATGGGTTCACATTTACCGCGTTGGTTTCCAAGTCGGGCGAGGTGAAACATCTGACTGTGGTTCCGACCGAAATAGAATCGTGAGAGCGTTTCTTGGACGGGATTGGGTCCAGTCGCGCCAGGGGTCGCATTGTAAGCAAAGCGTCCCGCTTTGCTTCTTCAAAACCGTGAAAAGCGAGGACGCCGCGCCAGGGATCGCATTGTAAGCAAAGCGTCCTCGCTTTGCTTCTTCAAAACCGTGCAAAGCGAGGACGCTGCGCCAGGGGTCGCATTGTAAGCAAAGCGTCCTCGCTTTGCTTCTTCAAAACCGTGCAAAGCGAGGACGCTGCGCCAGGGGTCGCATTGTAAGCAAAGCGTCCTCGCTTTGCTTCTTCAAAACCGTGCAAAGCGAGGACGCTTTGCTTACGACCATTTTTAACGCGACAACAGCGCCATTTAAGTGAACGTGCTGTTACTCCACTTCACGCTCGATGACTGTCAGGCCGGCCACCGGTAATTCAGGTCCGCCCATCCGAAATATTGTCCCTGGCGGAAATTGCAGAGTTACCGGCTCGGGACCGTAGTTAAAGAAGTACCTGAGCCCCCCTCTGTCGCGCGAGCGAATGTCGTTCGGCAGAATTTCTGCTTTCAACCCCTCCGTACGCGCGAGTTCTTCGACGATACCGTTGAGCAGAGATTGATCCGGCAAGGTTGCCAGGTAGTTGAACTTAGCATGCCGAAAGGCAACACCTTGACCGTTCTGTAGCCGTATGAATGGCGGCAGGTTGGTCCGGACATGCTCCAACCAACTGTGACATTCGTATTGAACTGAATGCCATTGGACCGAAATCGGCTGCGAACTTCGGCAGCGACTCCACCCTCAGCACCGATATCGGCATCAAGTCCTGTAAGCGGCCCGGCGGCAATTCCGGTGGGATTTGAAAATCAGCGGTCTTCGATCCCGTCCGCGGCGCGATCAAAACCTGGCCGCCGAAGCTTTTCAGCGAATCTACGAATTCAGCCCGGACAATCGGAAGCGAGGGGATTGCCACGACGCGGTATGAATCGAGCGGCGCGTTCTGAGGAATGATGTCTATGTTCAGCCCCAGGCGCCTGAACGCGCGATAAAATCGGAGCACAATATCCATGTAATCGAAGTCTTTCCCTTGCGGCTGGATTCCAAGGGCCCATGCGGCCTCGTAATCATAGACGATCGCAACTTTTGCATGCGCAACAGCGCCGAGACTAAGTCGGGAGAGTTCCTCGATCACTTGAGCTGCTTCAAAGAAAGCCTGATCGGGTTCGTAGTTTGGCAGATTTAATCCCGCATGCATTTGCTCTTGTGCAAAAGGAGCCTGACGCCAGCGAAAATAACTAACGACTTCAGCGCCGTGTGCGAAGGCTTCGTGGGTCCAGAATCGAATCATTCCCGGATAAGGGGAGGGGTTATAGGCGGCCCAGTTCACCGGACCGGGTTGTTGTTCGAGGACCCACCAACGGCCCCTGCCGCAGGTTCGATAAAGATCGTGATGAAACCCGACAAAATCCGGGTCACCGGAACGAAGGTACCGCATTTTGTGCGAGTCCGGGGCCATCATTTCGCTCAAGAATCCGAGCGGATACGAATCCCAACCGGCGGCATCTAAATCTTGAGACAAGGTGAAATGATCAAAATCCAAAAACCTTCCCATGAAATTGTGAAGAATCGTCCTGCCGGGAGAGTGCTGGCGGATGATCTCGACTTGAAGGTGATTGAATAGTCTGACCTGATCCGAAGAAAACCGCATGAAATCGAGTTGGTGCGATGGATTAGGCTGCGTGACTGTGAGGTTTGGTAGTTCGATCTCATCGAAATCGCGATACTCCATGCTCCAAAACGCGTTTCCCCATGCCCGGTTAAGCTGATCGATCGATGCATATTTGGATTTCAGCCATTCGCGAAATCCCTGGAGAGCCGAAGACGAATAGCTAACGACCGTATTGTGGCAACCGTATTCGTTGTCGGTTTGCCACGCTGCAACTGCCGGGTGCGCTCCAAAACTCCGACCCAATTCCGTGACGATTCGTGCACACTCATTTCGATAAGGTCTGTGTGAGAAGCAATAATGACGCCGCGAACCGAATTTGCGTGGTAAACCGTTTGAATCGATCGCCACCATATCCGGCATCTGGTCTACGAGCCATTTTGGCGGAGCGGCCGTCGGCGTGCAGAGGACGATGGAGAGCTGTCGTTCAGCGGCAAGGTCCAGGATCTTTTGCATCCACTCAAATCGATATTCCCCAGGATTGGGTTCGAGACGGCTCCAGGCAAATTCGCCGATTCGAACAAAGCGAATACCCAATATCGCGCATCGCATCGAGGTCCGTCGTCCATCTTTCCGGTGCCCACTGTTCGGGGTAGTAGCAAACACCCAGAGAAGGGTTCGCGTTGCCTGATGAGTTTGATTGCATGTTCATTCGGTCATTCCGGATTCCACGCGAACGAAGAACACGCCATATGCTGGGATCACTTCAGGACCTTGTAGCTTTCGGTCAGCCACAAGATCGAATCCCGGTTGCTTGAAATTCAGTCGTTGCGGTTCGTCGGTGAAATTCAGAAAAAAACAGAATCGGTCTATTCCATTTGAACGGGCGATTACTTCGACCGCAGCGGGGACTTCCGCCCAAACCTGAATTGGATCATGAATCTCAAGAGCGTCCAGCAAGGCGGAAACATTCTGGCGCGTGAAGAAACTTCCGAAATGAACCACTCTGCCTTTACCTTTCTTGAATAAGGTTACGGCCGCGTTTCCCGCATAGTAGCTTGAGGTGTATGATGCCAGGACGCTGACGCCTGCCCCTTCCGCGGCGAGCACCTCGTTGAAAATTGGGGCTTCAACGCAGGCAGTTGAATTGTCAAAACGAATCTCTGATTTTTCATCGGGTGGCACGACAGTAAAATCAGAGACGTGAATGCCAGCGAATGACTCATAAAATGCGCGTCCGTCTGCGTCGTAACACCAATGGTTCTTGTCTCGATAGCCGCTCCAGCAGCCGAAAACAAGAGTGCCCCCCTCTTCGACGTATACTTCCAAGGCATTGATATCGGCTGGGGTAAGAATGTGTGCGTGCGGAAAAAATACGATTTTATACGCGGCAAGTTCGGGAACCTCGCGAATACTCGAAAGAACCCGAAGATCCGGCAGCAAATGTTTGTCAGAGAGAGCCTGATAGACCCCAAGTTCGCTAGCGTCCCGGTTTTGCCCTGTGAAATGTTCGATCTTGCTATGCGATTCGTTTTCGAAATTGTAGAGGATTGCCGCCTGCGAGGCGCAATGCGTCCCGAGCAACGCGGGAGCTACTCGACTTATTTCTTTCCCGAGCAGCTCTGCTTCCTGCAGTCGCCAGGTAATCCTTTCGTCATGTGGGAGAAGCCGTTCCAGTGCGACTCAGAACCATACGGGAGAGAACGCCAGCGAAAAAAAAGCAGGCCATCTGCTCCATGAGCGATCGAGTTCCAGCACCAGAGACGCATCTGTCCGGGCTTGGGTGTTGGATGGAGATAGTCTGGATTACCGTTGAGGATGCCGCCTATTTGACCGCTCGGGCCAGCTTGTTGTTCCAAGACAACAAACTTGCGTGACACGCCTCGTATTTTGCAGAGTTGTCTGCCCTCGGAACGTTCGCGAAAGTCTCTTGAAAGCTTGGTGTTACAAACTTTGAATTCCGGGTAGGAATCATAGGAAAGAAAATCGACAGTCTCCTCCGCAAGTTTGTGAATGTCGACGTTTGTCATGCTCTGAAAGGCATTGTGGGTAACGAATTGGCTGGGTGCGATCGACTTGAGGAGTTGATACTGCATCGCCGCGAAACGAATCGTGCTGTCTGAATTGAATCGATAAAAGTCCAACAGGAGAGTTGGATTTTGGTAAGTCGCTGTTGGGCGCGGCAGCCAGATCTGGTTCCAATCCGTATAGGTTTGGGACCAGAATGCGGTACCCCAGGCCTCGTTTAATTTCTGAAGTGTACCGTAGCGATCCTTGCACCAGGATCGGAATGCCAGATGATCGCTATCCGCGAAACTGTCATCGACGTGACAGTTCAATTCATTGTCAATCTGCCAGCCGATAACTCCGGGATGATCGCGATAGTGACCTGCCAGTGCCGTGACTATTTCTTGCGTTTTTTTCCAATAGGTCGGGGATGTGTAATTGTAGTGGCGTCGGGAACCGTGCGTCAGCCGCTTTCCGCTATAGCTTGCGCGCAGCACCTCAGGGTACCCTTCGGTGAGCCATGCCGGAGGTGTGTAAGTGGGCGTCCCCAGAATCGCCTTCAGGCCATGCTTACTGCAGAGCTCTAATGCACGATCAAAAAGGGAAAAGTCATAGGTGTGCTCTTCGGGCTCCCAGACACTCCACGCGCCTTCACCCATCCGCACAACATTCATCCCGATCGCCGCGATGCGTGAAAGATCGACGTCCCATTTTGCTTCCGGCCATTGTTCCGGATAATAAACAACACCATATAAGAATGTTCCGTAAAGAAACTGTTTTTCCATGAAATTGTTATTTGAACTAACCGGTGGTTGCGCCTGCGGTTAGCCCTCTACGCCAGTATCTCCCGAGCAGAATAAACGCGGCGAGCAGCGGCAGAACGCTGACCAGCGATCCCAAGGCAATCAGATTGTAAACCGGCTTTCCGCCTCCTGCGGCGTGACTAACGCTGTTCCAGACGTTCAATCCGAGCGTCAGAGGAAAAAGATGATCGTCGCTTAAGACAACCAGGGGCAGGAAAAAATTGTTCCAAGCTCCCACAAAGCTTAGCAGAGCGACTGTAACAAGTCCGGACAGCATCAGAGGCATTCCAATACCCCAAAAGATTCGTATTTCCCCGGCCCCATCCAGGCGTGCCGCTTCGAGCAGTTCCGTCGGAAAGGAGGCCTCCCAGAAAATACGCATCAGATAGAGGCCGAACGGATTGACCAAACTTGGCAAAATGACGCCCCACATCGTATTGAGCAAACCGAGCTTGTTGAGCATCAGAAACAGCGGGAGAACCAGGGCAGTGGAAGGAACGGTGACCGTCGCGATAATCAAATTGAAGAGAAGTTTCTTTGCGGGGAACTCATATTTTGCAAACGCATATCCGCCGAGAGCACAAATCAAGGTCGTACCGATCGATATTGATGCAGCGTAAACCAGGGAGTTCCCAAACCACTGGACAAAAATTCCGTCGCGATATTCAAACAGGCCTACGATGTTCTCAAACAAATGGATGGGATAAGCGAACCAGAGGCCGAAAGTTGTAAAGATCTGGCTATTATCCTTCGTCATGGCAGCCAGAATCCAGGTCGCCGGCAGGATGCAATAGAGAAAGAATACGGCGAATACGGCATAACGAAATCCGCTACGAACCAAATCATTGCTGGAAGAAGACATCGGAGAAAGTCGTAGAAGGTTCATGAATGCTCCGCTCGTTTATCGTGATCCAACGCGACGCAGGAATGCGCCGCTGATGGCGAAGATAAGAACCGCGAGCAGGATCGCCAGCGCCCCTGCATAGGAGTAGTTAGCATCCCGAGCCGCCGTCAAGTAAAGGTAGAGATTTGGTGTGATATTATCTGCCACATACCCAAGCGGGCGCAGGACAAGCGCTTCGGTGAAAAGCTGCGAGGTGCCGATCACGGAGAAAATGAAGAGCAACCGAATGGTCGGAACAACGAGAGGAATCTTGATGTAGCGAACAATGTCCCACCGGGATGCACCGTCGACTCGGGCGGCTTCAAAGAGTTCTTTCGGGATATTGTGCAAGGCGGCGAAAAGCGTGATCATGTTGTAGCCGGTCCAGGTCCAAGTCACGATGTTGCCGATCGAGAATAGCACGAGGTCTGGGGAGAGGAAATCGATCGTTGATTGATGCAACGCGCGCAAAATCTGATTAAAAGGAGATAGATTCGGCGCATACATGTAACCCCAGATCAGCGCACCAATAGCCGTGGGAATCCCATACGGCATAAAATACACGGTGCGACAAATTCGAACAAAGATGCCGCGAGACTGGTCGAGGAGCAGAGCGACCAGAATCGCCAATCCCAGCATCACCGGGATCTGGACGATCCCAAACAAGAACATGTTTTTCAGGCCGTTCAGGAAGTCTGCGTCCTGAACGGCCCGGGCATAATTTGCCAGACCGCCAAAGATCTCTTTTGCTGGACCGAGGCCAATTCGTTTTTTTATGAAGACGCTTAGATAGATCGCGTAAACCACCGGAGCCAGATAAAACGCGACAAACGCGATCAAAAATGGCGCCAGGAAAAGCAGGGCGGTCTTACGGTAACGCATCGCCTCGCAAATAGAACTGAGGTCGCTTTCGCGCGGATTAGTTTGCTATTGGCCTTTGACGTTGTAGCCGTCGTCTTTGGCGTTTTTGAGACATTCGTTCTGCCAGGCGTCGAGAGCTTGTTTGGGCGTCATCTTGCCTGTAAATAGAGCGTCGATTTGTTTATTAAAGTTATCGTTCGCGAACGCAAACCAGGGTGCCCATGCGAAATCAACACTGACCGCTTTCGAAGCATCGGAGTAGACTTGCACAAGGTTCTGGCCGCCGAAGAATTTGGATGGATTCTTATCCGGCGCATTCAGATCTGGATCCGCCAATCCGGAGATGGCAACCGGGAAGATCCCGAACTGGATCCAGTTGGCGATTACCGGGTTTTTGATGCATTGAGCCAAATGGCGAAGAGGGTGGCTGCCTTCGGATGCTTCGATTGTTTTGTGACGGCGTCACAACTCCCGCCCCAGTTTCCGCTGCGAAGCGGTTCACCTTTGCTCCATTGAGGTAGAGGGGCAGCCCTCCAATCGCCGGACTGTCTTATCGATTAATGAAGCTGCTGTAACGCCTGGACCCCATGCTGCCTCGACCGATGAAGCAATCTGACCCGCCCCGAGGGCGGTGTAATATTCCGCCGTAAATCCCGGGATAGTCGAAACATACCCTTTCTTTACAAGGTCGTTCCAGTAGGTCAGTGTTTTTTCTGCTGCTGCGTTATTTAGCGTCTGAATCCAGGTGTCACCTTCAGCTTTGAAAAATACACCACCGCTTGCCCACGCCAAGCCTATCAGCCAAGGTGCCTGCGTTGGGTAAAAGTGACCCATTTTCACTTTGCCGTCGCTGGCCTTGGCAAGCTTCGCCGCCTCTTCGGCATATTCATCCCATGTCGTCGGAACTGACAGGCCATACTGATCAAAGATCTTTTTGTTGTAGTTCAACGCCAAAGGCCCGCTATCCTGCGGAATGCCAAACACCGTCTTTCCCGTCCGGTGATACCTGACCCCAGGTCCAAGGAACAAAATACTGCTTTGCTTCGTTTGCTCCGTACTGTGCCATGTCAGCGAGGCCGTCCGTGACGATAAAGGACGGCAGAAAATCGTACTCGATCTGTGCGACGTCGGGTGCACCTGAACCTGCTTTCAACGCGGTCTGCAATTTCTGATATTCCGCCGGGCCACCTCCGACGTTATTCACATGGACTTTGATGTTTGGATAGGCTTTCTCGAAGTCTTTGACCGTATTATCCAACCCGCCGACCCAGGACCAGAACTCAAGGGTGATCTGGCCATCCTCGACTTTGAATTTGCTATAGTCTGGTTCTTTGAATTGGGTCGCTGACTCGGCGGAAGCATGAGTCAGTGACGCTGTCAGCAGGGTTAGAGACGCCGCGACGGCGAGGGAGAGATTGGATCGGCCGCGAGGGGTCGCAGTCGGATCGCCCGAGCGAAACGGGGAGGGGAGAACGCTGAGAGGCATAATCATAATTTGACTCGGTGGGGGACCTGGTTTGCACAACGGAAAAACTGTCGGAGATTTTTTGCCTTTTTCCGGGGGGTTTTTGTGAACGTTCACAACGCATACACTGAGTTCGCAATTTCAACAATCAGATTTTTGGCTCTCGCATTATCTTCCGTTCGGAGTCGTTACTTGCTGAACTGTCTGCAAGAAAAGGAGGAAAACCTTCAATGGTTGAAAAGGCCGCGAGACTCGATCGGTCTCATTTCAAAGCGTTTGCGTCCCGACAAATTCCGCGCTGTAGGTGTCGAATTTCGCAACTGTCCCGATCGGAGGGGGACTGCCGATTACGTAACAGCGGGAACCGACAAATTGCTTTGACTGCGTATCAAATACCATGACGCAACGGAGTTGGCTTGGAGGCACCCAGCGATTTGACATTTGGGTCCCTCCGGAGGCTGCCGCTGATTTCGCGTCCGCCTGCTTTTTTTGGTAGTCTTCGAGCTGCTTCTTCGTCGGCCTGAGCGTTTCGACCGCGATATAACGGTGAGTGGCGGCGTGCCGCCTGCCTTTCTGAACTGCAACCAGGTAATCTTTTACCCGCTTTTGTGCCGTCGTCGCCTGCTCCGGGGTCGGAGTGTAGGAATAATTGGAATCGTAATTCCCGGCATATCCGGGGTACCAATCTCCCCAGAACGGGTCCCTGTAATGCCACTCGTGGTGCATAGACGGTCCCGAGTTACGGTTATTTTGGCCGGACGAATGGCCTCCGCTATGCGCCAGAGAAAGCGAAGAACAAGCGAAATATCCCGCTGCCGCCAGACCAAAGGCCCAAAAGGAGGGTTTTGGCGGGCGGGAATGAGAGCAACGGAATGAGGAAAGGCTCAGGCCGATAGAGCGCCTGCAAAAGATTGGTTTTACTGCTTCCATAGGATCGTCACTTAAAAGGTCTAATATCACAAAACTGAGCCCAAGTCCCCTCGGCGATCAACTGCCAATTAATCCGCGAAATCTACGGGTTTTATTTTAAAAATCAGGTTAGAATTTTTCCGATGAACCTGATCCGAGATCTTGAGGCGATTGCCAAACAGGAGCGGGAACTGGTGTTTCCGGAATTCGATGAAGATATTGCGTGGAAACTGGGATCGCGATTGCGCGAACTCGCTTCGACCCGGCGCCTGCCGGTGGCGATCGAGGTTAGACGCTTTGGCCAACCGCTTTTCTACTGCGCGTTGAACGGCAGCACTCCGGACAACGCAGAGTGGGTAAGGCGCAAAGGAAATGTAGTGGCGCGGTTTCACCGCAGTTCTTACGCGATTGGCCTGGGACTGAAAGAAGCCAACTCGACCTTTACTGAAAAATATGAGCTCTCCACAGCGGATTACGCGTCGCATGGTGGTTCTTTTCCTCTAATAGTCAAAGGAGCCGGAGTGATCGGTTCTGTGACAGTGTCCGGACTACCGCAGCGGGCAGACCATGAACTCGTCGTGGAGGCTGTTTGCGGCGAACTTGGACGAGACTGCCTGGAATTTGCTTTACCGACATAGACGGCGTTGCCGAGTTGGAGCGAATTCGAGCCCCAGGCAAGCGGATCGCCAGGCAAAGCGGGACGCTTTACTTACAGGTAAGCAAACCGTCTCGGTTTGCCCGGTTCTTAGAGGGAAAGGCAAAGCGGGACGCTTCGCTTACTTTGCCGGATGATTTTGCTGCCCGAGCTGCCAGAGATTTTCCAGGATGGGACGCAGCTTGACGGCTTCCTCCCAACTGTTCGGCAGCCCGTCAAGATTATAGCCGCTGCTCGCCGGACCCATTTCCGGTACGACGATAATCTCCCGTTCGGTCTGGCGGTTTGCATTGAGCCAGAGCGAAAATGTATCCGCGACAAACGGTAGCCACTCTCGCAATTCTCGAGTCAAAGAGCCGTCTCCGCCAGTCACTGGAACCTGGCAATGATGCCCGTTAAATGGGCGAAAGTGAAATTGGGAGGAGCTGGTTACAAGTTCTGGTCGTTCAAGAAGCCGGGCTGAAAAATCTTTGGGCTGCAGGTGCTTCACGATGGCGCAGTGGGAAAAGTCCCAGGTGATCGGCAGCAGCTGACCGGTGTCCGCGAAGTAAGCATCTGCCAGGGCATACGTCTTTTCGGGAGTTTCCGTACAGGTGTCACGATGGACTTCGATTGATATTTCCAGTTCGCCAATACGCCTTGCCTCCTCAAACAATCGGTGCGTAAGCCGCAGTGCTGCTCGTGTGGTGGTGTCGTGGTCCGCCAGTTGGACGTTAACGTGCCTGGCTCCTGCCTTTCGCTGAGTCTCCAGAAGCCGTGCGAATTCACTGTCGTCCCCTGAAGAAACGAAACCGACAACGATCAAGTTACGCTCTTTGGCCAGTTTTCCATGTTGCTCTCCGATCTGGCCTGTTAGACCGTCAAATCCTGCCGAGCGGATGGCGTCTAATTGAGCTTCGGGTTCCCAGGGTTCGCTCGCACTAGGATAGTCTCGTAAAGACCAGAGGTTTGCGATTTGAAGCAGGAGAGGCATTTGATTGAGCAGCAAGAGCCAGGTTGCTTCAATTCTTGGAGGTGGGGGAACGCTTCAGCTCGGAATTTCAGGGCTACCCGGTTTGATTCTGGATTTCTGTAAAGGTAACAGACTCAACCTCAACGCCTGTCGTTTGATCCGGACTTAAAACCTCAATGCGGCCGGGAGCTGTCTCAACGACCACTCGGCTGTACGGGCTGACCCACGCCTGTTCGCGGCTCAGAACCTGGATCGAATCGCCACCATGCGGTGGATCGTAAACGGGTGCCAGTCTTTGGCTTTCAATAGATTCCCTGATCCGATCATTCATAGGCTATGGCTAATCCTAAAACCGGCCGGATACAAGCCGCGCGCACATTCTGCCTATGTCGATTGGCGTCAGTTTTGATCACGGCAGCCGAGGTTTGCAAATCTATCAGGATTTGGAGGCGGAAGCCGACGCGGAGCAGCCTGCTAGCGAGGAATTCAGAGCGAGCTCCAAGGCTGGATGCGTATCTGAATCCGCTCAATTGGGCATGCTCACTCGAGCCCTTTCGTCAGGAGCAGAAATTTAAAAGCCATGCCCATGTTTCCTGGATGCATCAGTGTTCGGTACGCGCCGAGAAATGCTGAGTGAGCTCGCGTCAATCCTCCTGGTACTCGACTGCTTTCTCAAGTGCCCGAAGGCGGGATTCGGCGGCGCCGACCATGAAATGATGTTGATCCGTGTATCCGGCCAGGTGGAGATTCGCCTTGGTCGGCAGCTTCAGCCAGAGATGTAAAATCGACGTGCGCAGTAATGTCTATTTCTCCCGGTCGTTCGAACGGATTGTAGGTCCGTCGATGCCGCGAATAGCACGATAATGTGCCTTCGAGTGCGTTCGGGCCTGTAATACTCGTCGCGCGGAATATCCGTAGTCGACAATCAGCACGAACCCATTTTCGAGCTTGGCGCTGACTGCCTGGATCCAGCGCTTGGCTGCCAGATTCACTTCGGTTCTGTACGAGCGACGCGATAGGCACAGGCAGTTTATCCAGTGCCTGGCCAGTTCAGGCGAATCGACTCGCGAAGGAACGAAACAGAAATTCTTGCCCGCAAATATCTCGACCAGCAGTTCGGACCAACCACCGTCGCGATGATTCGACGAGGTGAACAGGCATTGCGTCGACGAGTTCATTTGAGATAAACGCGCCGGTGACGGCCTCCAGGTCGGCTAACCTGGTCAGCCATCGTAACTTTCCGAGAAATGGCAGGCTCAAGCCGTGCGCGTTGTTGCAGCTGTTTTCCGGATATCGGTTCAACGATCGTGTAGCGAATGCACTCAGCGGCTTCGATGGATTCTTCCCTGATCGCCGAAAGGATATCCAGTGCCAGTTGGCCATCCTCCGCTCCTTCTTCCACGATCGTGAAATGACGAGGGCATTCCAAGAAGCTTCCACATTTCGATGAGCTGAGAGGCCAGCAACTGGCCGTAGAGAGCGGCTGACGCTGACGTTGGTGTAGTAAGTCGCCTTCCCGGCCGATTCGGCGGCGCGTCGAGGTATAGTACCCGAATTCAGGGTGGTAAAGCGCCTGCTCCATGAACCAGGGAAAAGGGACCGGACCGTGGCGCCGGATGTGTTCTCGGATAAAGGCGACGAGCGGCGAAGATCCTGGCATCGTGAGCGAGACGGAATGCTTCGAACAATGGAAAATTCGAAGCTCGATAGTCAACGTGAAATCCGCTGGATCGTGGACGGTGACTGGGCGCCTAAACTTTCCATTTGATCCGGGCGGAAGCTCGTGAAAGGGGTTGGATGTCCAGTCTGTCAATATGAGTGAACCTGAAACGTCGCCCTCCATTTTTCTTACGACCGTGGTTCACTATATCACGGTTTTGATCCTGTTTGTTTTGATCGGGGTCGGAGCCTGGTTCGGGCTGGAATTTATCAGAAAATACGAAAAGAAGGCTGCGGAATTTGATCTCGGCGAAATTGGACGCGGTCGAATCGGCGAGCGTGGTTTACGACCGATACGGGCAGGTATTCGGGAAAATATTCATTCAAAATCGCGAACAAGTGGGCCTGGATCAGATCTCTCCCTACCTGGTCGACGCTGTCATCGCGGCCGAGGATAATCGTTTCTACGAACACAGCGGAGTCGATTTTTTCGGGATGTTTCGCGCGCTGCTTGAAGAATACCCAGGCCGGTCGTATTCGGCAGGGGGCCAGCACGGTCACGCAGCAGTTGGCCAGAAACGTATTCGATCTGCGGGATCGCACGTATGATCGGAAAATACTTGAAGTCTTTCTCGCGATGCGGATTGAACGGTCTCTATCGAAGAACAAGATCATGGAGTTATACCTGAACCGGGTGTATCTCGGAGGCGGACTCTACGGAGCGGAGGCGGCTTCCAAGGGATATTTCGGAAAGCCGGCCAAGGATCTTTCGGTTGGGGAGGCAGCGATGCTGGCGGCGCTCTTGAAGAGCCCGAATAATCTTTCACCATGGCATAATTTGGAGGCTGCTACTCAGGAGCGAAATTTCGTCCTGACCCGGATGGTCGAGGAACACAAAATCACGCCGCAAATTGCCGAGGAGGCTAAACAACAGCCGCTGGCGGTATCGCCGAAGTCCAACGTCGTGTCGCAGTCGTACGCGATCGATTTGATCCGGCAGCAAGCGCAGGGGCAGATCGGTCTGGAATCAATCGAGAGCCAGGGATACCGGATCTACACGACTCTGGATCCGGTTCTGCAACGGACCGCGGAGGAATCACTTCGACGGGAGTTGAACAATGTCGAGGAGAAACCGGACTACCAGCATCAGCGATACGCCGAATACACGAATTTCTTAAAGTCTTGGAAAAGCACGCATACGGCTCCGGGATCGCCGCCGGTGCCGGAGTATCTGCAAGGGGCAGTGGTCGCGGTGGACAATCGGACCGGGGGAATTCTGGCTCTCGTCGGAGGACGTGATTTCGCCCAGAGCGAATACGACCGCGCGCTTCAGGCAAAGCGTCCGGCGGGCACCGCATTCACGCCGCTGGTTTTCACTGCCGCTCTGGAAAAAGGGGTCTTTCCCGGGCTCTTTGTTCGAGGACGCGCCGCTCGATAATCGCCAGGTGATGATCGGCGGTATGACTGGGATTCTGGGTGAATGGGGAGTTGAACGCGCGGACAATCGATACGAAGGACCGCTCCCGATGCGCCGGATTTTCGCACTATCGAAGAATGCTGCGACAGTCCGAATCGGCGTTGAGGCTGGTCTGGATGCCGTCCTCAAACTGGCAAAGCGAGCTGGAATTCAAGATGATCTTCGACCTTATCCCGCAACCTTTCTTGGGAGCAGTGATGTCACGCTGGCGGATCTTGTCACTTCCTACACGATGTTTCCGGGAAACGGTTCGCGCCCGGAGCGGTTGATGCTCGTGACAAAGATCGAAACGCAGGACGGTCGGGAGATTTATCGTTCGGAACCGAAACGGGTTAAGGTGATCGACCCGGGAATCGCATTTGAGATGCATTCGTTTTTGACGGAGGTCATGGAGACCGGCACCGCTTCGAATGCTCGCCAGCAATTCGGCCTGAAGCAGTTTCCGGCTGCTGGTAAGACCGGTACGGCGTACAACTTTACGGATGTTTGGTTCCTTGGATATGACAGCGAGATAACATGCGGTGTCTGGGCGGGTTTTGACAAACCGCAAACGATTTTTCGCGGGGCGTTTTCTAATCAGATCGCGCTGCCGGTCTGGACCGACATCATGAATGCGTCGCTTGCAAAACAGCCTCCCAGAGAGCTGGGGCGGCCGATCGATCTCAAGCGCGTGGAAGTCTGTCTTGGATACCGGTCTGCCCGCTTCGCCGAAGTGTATGCTGACGTCCGTCGCGGATCCGTGGTCGCCGCCGCGGAAAGGAACCTTCTTCGAGTTTTCGACCGCCAAACAGCTGCCAAAAGAGACTTGTTGGTTGCATGGGGACGATACTCGTTCGTTCGTGCGGACTTTGCGCTCTCAGGACGCGCCACGTGCGACAATCCGCGACCGACCAGGCCCAGGCGGCTGCCGGTGTTGATGCGTGCGCCGACGTTGCTTGGCGATGATCCATACCAGTCCGTAAAGCCGCGCCCAAAGGAACCGCCGCAGCTCGCCCAATCCGCAAAGCGGATTGGACTCCCGCTCCTCGTGCCCTTCCTGTCGAAAAACCGCCAGCCGAGGTTCGCCGCGCCGAGCCGGTGGGTCCTCTCGATCGCCAGCAGCAACCGCCGCCGGTCGATTTGCCGACGCCGCCGCCCGTCGATCTTAATGATGATCCGACGAATTTGTAGTCGGTGCAAATGAATGACTAAAACATCTGGAATACGAAACGAAATTGAGATTTACGATGAACGGTTCCTCTATCTGACTCTTGGAAACGCCTGGGTAGAAAAGCTTTACACCGGGACGCTTTGGGCCGAGGGCCCGGTCTATTTTGCCGACGGTAATTATCTGGTCTGGAGCGATATTCCGAACAATCGAATGTTACGTTGGGCCGGCGGGCAGGTGAGCGTTTTTCGGGATTTTTCCAATAACAGCAACGGCAACACGCGGGACCGCCAAGGCCGGTTGATCACGTGCGAACATGGAGCACGCCGGGTGACTCGGACTGAACCGGACGGCTCTATCACGGTTTTGGTTGATCAGTTCCAAGGAAAGAAATTGAACTCCCCGAACGATGTTGTCGTCAAATCAGACGGCACGGTGTGGTTTACGGATCCGCCTTATGGGATTTTGTCAGACTACGAAGGGCATGTTGCCGAGAGCGAATATGGTGGTTGTTATGTTTTCCGTTTTGATCCTGTCGACTGGCGTCTTGGACGCGGTCGTCGAAGGATTTCAATAAGCCGAACGGGATAGCATTTTCTCCGGATGAATCGAAGTTGTACGTTGTCGACACCGGCCGTTCGCATTCGCCATGATGCGGCGAACATCATATTCGTGTATTCTCGGTGGACAAACAGGGAAGGTTAAGCGGAGGAGAGGTGTTTGCAGAGGTATCGCCCGGCATTCCGGACGGCCTGCGCGTGGATCTTCACGGTAACATCTGGACGAGCGCCGGCGACGGCGTCCACTGTTATGCACCGGACGGGGTTTGCCTGGGTAAGATCACGTGTGCCCGGAACCGGTCTCCAATCTTGACCTTTGGTGGTCCAAAGAGAAACCGGCTTTTCATCACTGCGACCACTTCATTGTACGCTGTGTATGTCGCAGCAACCGGAGCTCAGCGGCCCTAACGCCAATATCGCAGATACGATCGACTTAAAGACGTGAAAAAACAGCCGCACGCGAAGTCAGAATTCGAAGAATGCAAAGCGGGACGCTTCGCTTGACTGTCGAGACTTGTGATGAAATCAAGAAATGATGACCGACCAGACGCTCGTGATTCGGCTGAATCCATCTGATGACGTAGTGATCGCATGCCAGGAGATCCCTGCCGGAACGCCTCTCGGTCGAAGAGCGTCTAACGGTAAGGGATGCTGATTCCGGCCGGGCACAAGATCGCTGTTCGAAGATATTGCTACCGGTCAATCCGGTGCGGCGCTACAATCAGATCATCGGGTTCGCGACGAAACCGATCTCTGCCCGGCGAACATGTGCATGTGCAAAATTTGAAAGTTCATTCCTTTCGAACGTGATTACGCCTTCTGCGTGGATGCCAAGCCGACCACCTATGTTCATCCTGCCGCAACTTTCCGCGGAATAGTCCGGCCTGACGGGCGCGTAGCGACTCGAAATTACCTTGGAGTATCTGACCACGGTGAATTGTTCGGCTACGGTTGCCAAGAAAATCTCGGAGGCATTCACAGGCGACGCATTAAGGGAGTATCCAAATGTCGATGGTGTCGTGGCGATCACTCACACCACAGGCTGTGGGATGGATATAAACGGGGAGGGGATGGAGGTGTTGCGCCGAACGCTATCGGGGTATGCGCAGGCACGTCAATTTTTGCGGTATTCTCATGATCGGACTAGGTTGCGAGGTCAACCAGGCGGAGGATCTTTTTTCCACTCAAAGGCTTCCGAGGGGTCCGCTTTTGTCCTCCATGACTATCCAGGAATCAGGAGGCACCGTTGGCGCGATACGGCATCGGCGTCGGAGCGGATCCGGGAAATGTTGACGATTGCAAACAGAGTCACGCGTCGAGACAGTCTCTGCCGGGAACTTGATCGTTGGTCTTGCAATGCGGCGGCTCGGATAGCTATTCCGGGATCACGGCGAATCCGGCGCTAGGCGCTGCGGTCGATCTGCTGGTCAGCCATGGCGGTACGGCGATTTTGTCTGAAACCCCTGAGATTTACGGTGCAGAACATTTGCTTACTCGGCGGGCGGTTTCGCCGGAAATCGGCGAAAAGCTCGATTTCGCGAATTCGCTGGTGGGAAGAGTACACTGCGCGGGAGCGAGGCGAAATGAATAATAACCCTTCGCCTGGCAATAAAGCCGGTGGACTCACAACAATTCTTGAAAAATCGTTAGGCGCAGTTGCGAAAGGCGGAACAACAAATTTAGTGGATGTTTTTGAATATGCTGAGCCGGTTCCGGCCAAGGGATTGGTTTTTATGGATACTCCTGGCTACGACCCTGTTTCTGCCACCGGCCAGGTGGCCGGCGGCGCTAATATGATCTGTTTTACGACTGGACGCGGGTCGGTTTACGGCTGCAAACCGGCGCCCTCGCTGAAATTGGCGACAAACTCGCGTCTATACCGGCAAATGACAGACGATATGGATATTAATTGCGGTGAGATTCTGGACGGGGGCGCGTCGATCGCAGGAATTGGGAGAGCGCATCTTTCAGTTGATTCTTGAGACCGCTTCGGGTCGAAAATCCCGTTCGGAGGCTCACGGCTTCGGCGCAGAAGAGTTCGTGCCGTGGATGCTTGGAGCCGTCATGTAGCAGCGTACGGGCGAATTTTGAATCAAAAATTTCACAGATTGCTGAGATCAAGCAATTTGGCATTATCCACCGCGAGCATGCATCTGTAAAAAAATGTGGCTGGCTGAGATCCTCTGCCTTTTCTGATCTGCGAAAGCTGTGGAATCTGTGGTTGATATCTTCTCAGGTTTGCAGGTTTAAAGCGAACATGCTCGTCTCTCTCATTTGCGGGGGGTCAAAAGTCTCCGAAAACTACATCTTCGATATACGATAAGAGATGGTTTTGACAGATTGTGGTGTTCCAGTCGTTCCCCCAGGTCCAAATGTCCAGGTTGACATCTCCGAGGCAACCGCCAGCGCCACCAACCCCGCAGGCCGCGGGAGTGAAATGGTTGATCACGATCCAATGGTTGTAAGGCACGCGAGTTGCCCCTGCGGCGGCTGTCGGAGATGAGAGAGCGATATGACCGTTCGCCACGATGTCGGCGTAAATACCTGCTATCGCGAAGGAGTGCGGGGCAGCTAACCGATTATTAAATTCATTCTGTAATTGGGCCACTGTCGTTATATTCGTGGTAGCGACTCCGGCTACCGCCGGAGCCAACGGTACCGGACGCGCTGGACCCGCCTGTTTGTGAACGATATGGACATGCTGTGCCCCGACGATTTCTTTCAAGATAAACGCCAGGTTGTTGGTCCTGAGCGCGAAGTTGCCGTAATGGGTGAAATTCCGGTAGTCACCAAGATTCTGTGGGTCAAACTCCATGTTAAAGTCCATCTTTTCACCATCATACCTGTTCTTGGCCACCTTCTTGAACGCGTAGCCTAATGCTCGCGATAACAGGTAATCCAGAAAGAGGGGAGTGGTTATTACCGTCGCTGGGACCAGACCTGGACCGGCAGGGTTTGGCACTGGGGGAGCGTACTGTTCCCTGAGCCTGTAACGACCCGACAGATATTTGAATTTGACCGCGATGATCTGATGGCCGGAAGAAGTAAACACTGATCCAGTAAAGTTCGGATCAATATCGGCCAACGCAGCTTTATACAGCTCGCGGGCGCGAGCGAATTGGTACCACAAAAGAAGATAGACGATGGATGTCGTCCCGCAGACGCCAAATTGATCCTGATTCAGAGTTTCAGGATTCGCTCGGAGCTGATTCCATCGCCCATGAAGGGCCGGTAACCCAGCATAACCTTGTAAGGAAGCTTCCGCAGCGAGGCACTTCGGGCAACGAGGCAGGCTATAAAATATAAAATGCGTTGTACAAAAGGAAGCCATCCTCAGGAATCTCAGAAAATGTTAAAATCTTGCGGGTAGATCAAGATTTTCATGCAGCTTTTGCTGGGTCCGCGAGACTTGATTTACGGCGCGCTGCCTATCTTGGCTGCAATGATCTGAGGAATAGGTTCAATCTGCCGTTTACCTTCCTATTTTGGGGTCCCAGGCTATGCATTAAACGGAGCTGTGAACAGGTTTACTGTTAGGCGTCTGCCGGGAATTTTTACGTACCAGGGGTTAAAGTCCCTGTCGGAAATCATCTGCGCCATGCCTGTCCGTATTGACTCCGTTTGTTATGGATCTTAACATTCGGATCATGGGTGACAAATCTCCGAAAGCCACGCACAAGCAGGCGGCGCAGAAACAGGCAAAAGCTAACGCCGCAAAGAAGAAAAACATCGCCCCCAGCGCGAAGCCAGTTCCGAAGCCTAAGTAGCAAAAGGTACTCTATTCGCCGCCAATCTGGTCGGCCGCAAGACATGCCGTCCCCGGAGCGCCCGTCGCTCTCCCATAGGGATCGGTAACGGTGTGGTCTGTGCACTGTCGAGCGGATCGCGGCATCGAAACTCTTCAACCGAAAACTGAAAATAGAAGGTAACCGCAGATTCCATAAATTTCACGGATGACCGAAGTCGAGAGCTCGATGCCGGCTATGATTTGTCCATGAAGCAAAGCGGACGGCTCAAGTAAAATGCCGGTCCTGGGCTTAGAGTCGGGAAGTTTCGAACCTCGGGAAGATCGGGGTTGGTTTGCCCAATTCATGTCCTGCTGATAAGCCGCCCCACTCCAATGTCCGTACATCTTCGGCCCGCAATTGTTCCAGGATTTGTTCACTCGGCGCCGGAATCACAGGGCTGACCATTAGCGCCAGCAGCCTGACGATTTCAGCGAGTGTGTAGAGCACCGCGTTCAACAACTCGGATTGCGCCGGCTCCTTCGCCAGTTTCCACGGCGCCTTTTGTTCCACCAACGCGTTCGCTTTGGCGACAAGCTCCCACGCAGCTTCCATCGCGTTGTGCACTTCGAATCGCTCGAAAGCGGCATGGTAACGACCGATCACGGAATTCGCGAAATCGCGAATCGCATGCAGTTCCGGATCGTTCAGTTCGCCTGAATCGATACGCCCGTTGCGATACCGCTGGCTCATGCTGACCGTTCGATTGACGAGATTCCCTAGATCGTTGGCGAGATCACTGTTGTTGCGCTTAACGAGGTTCTCTTCGCTAAAATCCGAATCCTGACCGACGATGTTATCCCTCATCAAATAGTAGCGAAGGGCAGCGGCTCCGTATTTGTCCGCTAAAATATCCGGATCAATGGTGTTTCCGAGGCTCTTGCTCATCTTTGCGCCCGCTATATTCCACCATCCGTGGACGACTAATCTCGGCATCTGTTCATCAGAGAAACCCATCGCGTGGAGCATGATTGGCCAATAAACACCGTGGGCCGGAATGAGGATATCTTTGCCTATGATATGTGCCTTGCAGGGCCAGAGTTCATCAAAGTCAGGCAAGCTCGGGTCGTTATCGGAGAGGTAACCGGCGAAGGAAACATAGTTCAACAGCGCGTCGAACCACACGAAAGTGACATAATTCGGGTCGAACGGAAATTCGATGCCCCAGGATAACCGCTCCTTTGGACGAGAAACGCAAAGATCGCCGGAGAGGCGCTCGATGGCGTTAAGCAATTCGTTCCGGCGCAAACTCGGGATTACGAAATCGGGGTGTGTTTCAACGAAGTTTTTGAGCCATTCTTTGTGCTTCACGAGAGGGAAATACCAGTTCTCTTCCTCAAGAAGAATAACCTCACCCCATTCTGGTCCGAATACTCCCGCCTCATTTCTTTCCTTGTCGGTAAGAAATTGTTCCTGGCGCACACTATAATATCCTAAGTATTTTGCCTTTGTTAGCTCGCCCTTCTCGAAGAGTGATTGCAGAACTTTCTGAACGGTCCGTTTATGTCTTGGATCAGTTGTTGCTGCCCAGCCGTCCTTCTGGATACCGAGCTTGTCCCACAAGGCGAGAAACTTCTCGGTGATCTCTTGCGCAAACTGCATTGGCTGGATCCCTGACTTCTGAGCAGCCTGTTGCACTTTTTGGCCATGCTGATCGACCCCGGTCAAAAAAAAGGTCGGTCCGTCAAAAGTCCGGTGATACCTGGCGATGACGTCGGCTAGAATCTTCTCGTATGCGTGCCCGATGTGCGGCTCGCCGTTCGTATAATCGATTGCCGTGGTAATGAAGTATTTCACTCGGTTAGTCGCGCACGATTTTGCCGCCCCAGGATAATATGCGAGCCTTTGCACCGGCAGCCTCTGCTTCCTTGATCTGACTATTCCGAACGTAGAAGAGCGAAAGGCTTGACCAGGCGAGCTGATCGTTCGGCCGAAGTTCGACCGCCTTTTTCCCCGCCTCGATCGCTTCCGGATAGTTCCCGTTTTTCATCAGCGTCATCCCGAGCGCGTGCCATCCGTCGAAAAAGGCAGGAAGCTGCTCGACGCAATGTCGGTATTTCTCGATCGCAGCCGGCAGTTCGCCAATCGCCAGGTCGCCGTTAGCATCGTCAAATAGCTCTTCAATTTCCGACGGGATCTCTTCCATGGGTTCCTTTGAGGCTGACGTATTCAATCCGCGCCCGCCGACAGCTCAAAACTCAAGTTGCGCCTACCCTGTCGCGCCTTGGCCGTAGATGGGTGGGCGCCCAGCCCGCTGCAGTTCCACTCTCAGCCACTCGCGGATCGCAAGCTTCTGGTAGTGACTATTTTGCTGGGCGTATTCGGCTTTCTTGAACTCCTGGTATTTTTGCTCATCGACAGCTTCTATGCCGATCATGTGAATGATCAACGCCGAGCTTTGGTCCTGCAAGAGTTTCGAGGTTTCGTTGGTGTTGAGTTCGACACCGTTCATCGCGATGAATCGAGCGAGTTCGACGTTATTTCCGGGATTGATGAGAGCAAACGGCTCCGGCGTCTCAGGTTTGTAGCCAGCGTTCTCGGCCGCTTGAACAAAACTGATCCCTTTTTTCATGTCAGCCTCGATCTTCTCTTTTACTTCCTTCGCTTTCGCCTGAATCGCTGCTTGAGCTTTCTCCTCTTTGATTGCTGCAATGATCTGATCCTTCGCTTCCGCCAGCGTGAGTGGCCGGCTCCCTTCAATATCCGTCAATTTCATGACGTAAAATCCGTCCGTCCCTTCGACGACGTCGCTAATTGGATTGTCTTTGGCGAGATTGAATGCTTGGTGAGCCAAAGGGGGATCTAGGGGAAGCGCCTTATCCGGTTGTTCCAGCGTGAACGGATCCGTCTGGATCATCTGTAACCCTTTCTGCTTGGCGGTTTGTTCGAAGGTCGACGGATTCTGGAGTGCGGCTTGGGCAAATGAATCCGCCTGCTCCGCGAGAGGTTTCTTTGCCGCAATTTTCTGTTCATCAGTCAATTTCTTCTGATCGTCAGTCAATAAAAACGAGACCAGCTCAATCTTTCTTTTTTCCGGCGACAAAATGGAATCTTTGTGCTGATCGTAGTATTTCTGCAATTCGGCGTCGGAGATTTGAATCGAAGATTCAAAATCAGCGCGTTTAAATCGAATGACAGCCAGGGACATTTTTTGGTTCAGTTGTTCGTACTGCTGCTTGAGCATCGCTTCCGGAAGCGGGGAACTGCCTTTTACCAATTGGCTGACTTCGGCATATCGCAAATTGTCCGCGACAACGTCATCAAGATCGGCCGCAGTCAATCCGTTCGGCTTCAACATCGCATCGATAAACTGTTGATACTTGGCCGGGTCAAACTGGTTGTTCGTCTGGAACTGCGACAAAGCCTTTTCGCTACTCCGAATCTGATCGGCAGTTGGTACGACCTGGAGCCGTTTTGCTTCGTCGCGAAGCAAAAGCAAATTCCACGCGAAGCTCAGAGATTGATCGTCCCGTGTCCGGCCTTCTGTGGTCAAATCTTCTACGAGGTCATGCATCCCCAGAGAGAAAATCATCGGGATGGTTCTTTCGATTTTCTGAATGTCACCGACGGTAATGGTCCGGCCGTCCAGTTTGCCGATGGCTCCACCCGGACCGGCACCCCGGCGCATCGTGGACGGGTTGTAGAACCAGGCAAAAGCGACAATAACAACGATGGTAACAATCGTGAGCAATGTCCGCTGTCTCTTGCGAATCGATTCCAACATAGGGAGGACAAAGGTGGATGCTCCCAACTGGTTTTTCAATTAGAAAGAAGAGACGTGGTGTGCAGCGAGCCATCAAAGCGCTCTGCAAGCAGGTCCGTGTGCCCACAGACCGAATCAAGGCGCAAAGTAGCATAGGCTTCCAGCCTGTAATTTGCGCGCGTTTAGTGGGGCCGTCGAAGCAGCGTGGAAGTCGTTGACGCTGTCGCAGTCCATCTCCAGTGAACGTCCGATACAGGCTGGAAGCCTATGCTACATTACTCTCCGGACAGTTGAGCCAAGGAGCGAAAGCGCTCTGCAAGCAGGTCCGTGCACCCACAGCGACTGAACCCGGGCGCAAAGTAGCATAGGCTTCCAGCCTGTATCTTGCTCGCGTTGAGCGGGGCCTTCGAAGCAGCGCGGAAGTCGTTGACGCTGTCGCAGTCCATCTCCAGTGAACGTCCGATACAGGCTGGAAGCCTATTTTGTATTACTCTCCGGACAGTTGGGCCAAGGAGCGAAAGCGCTCTGCAAGCAGGTCCGTGTGCCCACAGCGACCGAATCAAGGCGCAAAGTAGCATAGGCTTCCAGCCTGTATCTTGCTCGCGTTGAGCGGGGCCTTCGAAGCAGCGCGGAAGTCGTTCTGCAAGCAGGTCCGTGTGCCCACAGCGACCGAATCAAGGCGCAAAGTAGCATAGGCTTCCAGCCTGTAATTTGCGCGCGTTTAGTGGGGCCGTCGAAGCAGCGTGGAAGTCGTTGACGCTGTCGCAGTCCATCTCCAGTGAACGTCCGATACAGGCTGGAAGCCTATGCTATATTACTCTCCGGACAGTTGAGCCAAGGAGCGAAAGCGCTCTGCAAGCAGGTCCGTGCACCCACAGCGACCGAACCCGGGCGCAAAGTAGCATAGGCTTCCAGCCTGTATCTTGCTCGCGTTGAGCGGGGCCGTCGAAGCAGCGCGGAAGTCGTTGACGCTGTCGCAGTCCATCTCCAGTGAACGTCCGATACAGGCTGGAAGCCTATTTTGTATTACTCTCCGGACAGTTGGGCCAAGGAGCGAAAGCGCTCTGCAAGCAGGTCCGTGTGCCCACAGCGACCGAACCAGGGCGAAAAGTAGCGTAGGCTTCCAGCCTGTAATTTGCGCGCATTTAGTGGGGGCCGTCCAAGCAGCGCGGAAGTCGTTGACGATGTTAGAGCCCATCCGCATGAGTCCCCAATATTTTCTCTGCACTAGTGTGACGCGGAGGGCATCAAGCCAACCGCGATTTGCGGGAAAATGCCCAAGACAAAGATAAGAACCACCATGATCCACATGGCAACCAGCGACACTCTACTGACTGGAATCGCTGCCGCGTTTGCCGCCGCAGGCTGCCAATACATTGCTTTCACCACTTTTAGGTAGAAGTAGAATCCGCAGCCGACTGTTAATGATACCGAGCGCGATCAGGAAAAATTGCTGAGTCTCAAAAGCCACCTTGAATACGAGAAATTTTCCCAGAAATCCGGCTGTGAGCGGGACACCGGCGAGGGACATCATGGCGACCAGGAGACCGAACGCCAGAAACGGCGAACGCTTAGCCGAGACCATTGAAGTGGACGATGTCGTCGCCTTCGCCATGTGCGCTACACGATGACCAGCACCAGGAACGAAAGCAGCGTCATCAATAGGTAAGCGGCAAGATAAACGACCACGGCTTACCCGGAATCCTGGCCCCGATCGCCGCCACCGCGATGAGCAGGTAACCGGCATGGCCGATGCTGGAATAGGCCAGAAGACGCTTAAAGTTCGTCTGGGGCAACGCCGCGAGATTGCCGTAAAGCAAGGTGGCGGCTGCCAGAAGGATGATCGCAGTGATCAGTCTATCTCCGACAGCGGGAAGACTCTGAAACGATTCGACGACCCGTAGAAGAACGATGAAACCAACCGACTTCGAACCCACCGAGAGAAATGCGGTGATCGGCGTGGGAGCACCCTGATAGACATCGGGAACCCAGAACTGGAAAGGGGCGGCAGCTATTTTGAACCCGAGACCGATAAGGACAAGCAGCGCGCCAAAAAGAAGGCCCGGCTGATTGTCCAGCGGAATCGAAGGAAGCACCCGCTCGATCTGAATGAGATTCGTCTGCCGCGTGACACCATATATCCAGGTGATGCCGTAAACAGTGAAGCCCGTGGCGAGGGCGCTCAAGATCAGGTATTTGACGCCGGCTTCCAATGAAGCGGCGTTCCTGCGCGTGTAAGCCACAAGGACATAAAAGGAAATCGTCACCAGCTCCAGGGATACGAAAATCAGGATAAAGTCGATGGCCGACGACATCCACATCATTCCGGCGCAAGTCAGTATCGGTATCGCGAAGAATTCGGCCAGACCGGATTGAGGAGAACCGCCGGGCAAAAATCGTTTGATCGTATCGGCGTAGTCGATCGACATGATCAGCACGACGATCGTCGTGAGACCACGATCTTTTTGAAGAAAATCGCCGCGGAATCGACCACATAAGAAGCCATTCCGCTCGGTCCAGGGCCGCTCGCCTGGAGAAACACGAATACAATCGCCAATCCGACGATTCCAATGACCGCAAATATTTTGCGGTCCTCCTTTCTCGGCGAATGATTCCAAGTAACAGAATCAAGATTCCCAACGCGAGCACGAACAATTCGAAGAAAAATTGGAGGGAATGTCATTTAACGAAAAGCCGAATTCCTGGTTCAACAGCATCCAAAACAGTTCTGGGCGCAATACCAACAACGAGAAGCGCGGCGACGAGCAGAATCACTGCCCATCCGAGGTTTAGCGGCATGTCTTTTACGGTTTGCCAGCGGGCCTGACGTTCTCCCATGAAGATTGCCCGATAAGCGCGCAACATATAGACGGCGGATATCACGACGCCCCATAAGGCGATCGTGCCGACGATTTGGAACTCGTTAAACCCGGCGCCAGGCGTAGAATTTTTGAACGCGCCAAAGAAAACCAGAAGTTCAGAAGCGAAATTGGCAAATCCCGGAAGTCCGATGGAGGCGAAAGTCGCCAGTCCAAAGACGAAGCTAGAGCGCGGCATATTTGTCGCCAAGCCGCCCAGATCGAGATAATTGAGTGTACCCGGTTTGTTTTCGGAGTTCGCCACACATCGCGAAAAGCGCCGCGATCGACAGGCCATGAGCAAACATAAGTAGAGCTGCGCCGTTCAGGCCGATCACGTTATAGCTCGCGATTCCAAGGAATACATATCCCATGTGCATGACGCTCGAATAAGCGAGGGTGAGATCGAGCTGCTTTTGGGAAATCGTGGCCAGTCCGACGTACAGGATGTTGCCGGCCAGCAGGATCAAGAGCAGCCAGGCCCAATGCCGCGCTGCTTCCGGCATCAGCGGCAGAGCCACTCTGCAGAAGACCGTAAAGTCCAAATTTTTTCAAGACGCCCGCATGAAGCATCGTCACCGGCACCGGCGCGGATGCATAGGCTTGCGGCGCCCAGGTGTGAAATGGAAAGAGCGATACCAGGATCCCAAATCCCAACAATAACAGGAAATAGACAGATCTGGATCCCGGACCGGAGAAAGCCCCGCTCGATGCGAGTTGTTGGAGTTTCACGATGTTAAACGTCCGTTGTTCCGGCGCAGGCAATAGGTAGAGGCCAATTAAGCCGACTAGAAGGATAATGCTGCCGATCGACAGGTAGATAGTGATTTTCCAGGCGGCGCCCTGGCGATTGCCCGATCCCCAGATCCCGATCATCAGGAAGGTCGGAATAAGCGCCAATTCGTGAAACGCATAAAAGAAGAACAGATCGAGAGAAGCAAATGCGCCGGCAGCCCCCGCCGCGATCAATAGGATACAGGCGTAATATCGGTTTTCTCCTTCGTCCACCTTGGGCGCAACCAAACGGCAGCGAGCGCTACAATGGAGGTCAGAAGTAACAGCGTCGCGCTCAGGCCGTCCACGCCGGCCGAAAAATTCAGGTCCCAGTCGGCCACAAGAGGAAGGAAGCTTGCGAATTGGTATCCCCCGCATGTACGCGGTCATAGCCGAGAAATACGATTAAGGCCGAGATGCATCGCGACGAGGCGGCGATTACGGCCGTCCTCCGCGCCGGAAGTCCGAGAAGAATACCCACTCCCGCCACGAGCGGTGATAGATAGATAAGGTGAACGAGAAAATTCATTTTGTGCCGAACAGGATGAAGTAAAGCAGCAAGACTACCCCTGCCCCGAAGAGAAATGCGTACGCCTGCAGATTGCCGATTTGCAGGAAACGCAGGGCGAAGCCGGCGCCCCAGGTGATTCCGCCAAGGCCGCGGACCAGACTGCCGTCAATCACCCAGCGGTCTACAAAACCCGAAATATTTGCGAGCAGGTCCTGGGTCCATTTTATCAGGCTGCCGTAAATCTCATCGATGTAGAACTTGTGTTCGAACAGAGGGATATCGATGGCGTCCTTGGTCTTTATCTTTGTAGAGGTAGAAACCGGAAGCCGCTCCTGCCGCGAAAGCGATCAGCGAAACCGCGATCGAGCCAATGGGCGAGCCCTCGTGTTCCGGCACTTTGATGAAAATCGAGGCGATAAATGGGAATCCGGCAATACAAGCCGGAATCGAGAGAAGGATCAGCGGAATGGTCATCACTCTGGGCGATTCATGGGCGTGAGCTGGCGTGATCCGATCGAGGTTCCCCAAGAAACGCCACAACGAAAAGTCGGGACATGTAAAAAGCGGTCAGGAACGTGACGGCCGCTATGGCGAGAAAGGCAGGAATATCCTGGATCCGCCGAGGCCAGGATCGTCGTCTTTGCTCCAGAATCCGGCAAAAGGCGGGCAAGCAATCAAAGCCAGGGTACCGATCAGAAAAGTCCAGAAAGTCACAGGCATTTTTTTCTGCAGGCCGCCCATCTGCCAGATATTTTGCTCATGATGCAGGCTATGGATAACTGAGCCTGCACCGAGGAACAAAAGTGCTTTAAACGAGGCATGGGTGAAGAGATGGAACATGCCCGCCTGCGGAGCCCCAAGACCGACGGCGGCAATCATCAAACCGAGCTGGGACAGGGTTGAATAGGCAAGCACGCGTTTGATGTCGTCCTGTTGCGTCGCCATGAGTGCCGCGAGCAGGGAGGTGATCAAACCGATCCAAAGCACGACACCGAGAGCTGTTGGGGAAGGCTGGAACAGAAAGTAGCGTGCGGACGAGCATGAAAACCCCGGCTGCAACCATTGTCGCCGCGTGGATCAATGCAGAGACAGGAGTCGGACCCTCCATGGCGTCCGGTAGCCAGACGTGCAGTGGAAACTGTGCCGATTTTCCGATCGCTCCGCAAAAGATTAGCAGCGCTGCGGCTGTCATGAACCCCGGACTTAAGCCCGAGAGTGGACCAGTGCTGCTCAGTTCATCGAAAGTGACCGTTCCAGAAGCCGACCAGACCAAAGGATGCCGAGCATGAATCCGAAATCGCCGATGCGGTTGGCGAGAACGCCTTATTGGCGGCATGCGGGAGGGGCAGGGCGATAGAACCAGTGACCGATCAAGAGGTACGAACTAAAGCCGACCAACTCCCAGAAGATGAACATCATGATGAAGTTGTTCGCGAGAACAATCCCAAGCATCGAGAACATGAACAGGGACAACCCGCAGAAATAACGTGAACGCCCCTTGTCATCCGCCATGTATCCGATCGAGTAGATATGAATCAGGAGTCCGACACCGGTGACCACCAGAAGCATCAGTTTGGTCAGATCATTGATGAGATAACCGATTTTGACCTGGAAGATCCCCAAATCGATCCAGTTGAGGCTCGCCGGTTCCATCTGCACCGAAAAAGACCCTAAGCTGAAAACAAACGAGATCGCGACCGCCGCAACCGAGATATATGAGCTCAGCTTCTTGGACCTCTCAGTGATCAGAGCGATGACAACAGCGGATACAAACGGTGCAAAGAGAATGATCCATGGGACTCAAGTTCATTCGTAGAATTTCAAGGTGTTGATGTCCTCGACATGGGTGGTTTGTCTGGCCCGGAACAGCGCTACGATGATGGCCAGTCCGACGGTGACTTCCGCGGCAGCGACAGTAATGATGAAAAACACCAGCACTTGCCCATTATAGTCCGGCAGGCCGTCGTGCACGTTATATCTTGAAAATCCGATCAGCGAGAGATTTGCTGCATTGAGCATCAACTCCAACGCCATGAAAATGATGATGACGTTCCGGCGGAGAAGGACTCCGGCAAACCCAATGGCGAATAAGAGGCCACTGGCAATCAGATAATCATTGAGCGTAACCATGGTTATTTCAGCTCCCGTTTGCTAAGTATCACGACGCCGATAGACGCCACCAGGATCAGTGTTCCCACCACCTGAAGCGCAACATTGTACTGCTGGAAAAGGACCATTCCGACGTGCCAGACATCACCTTGGGGACCCTGCGAGATCGGCGGAAACTTGGCATTCCCTCCCTCGAAGCCGTAACAAACATCGGATAGGACTTTGATAAAAAGGATGATCACGACAAACCCGCCGCACAATGCCGGAAAATTCACTCGGCGGCGGACTTCCGCCTTAAGGTCCAGCAGCATGATGATGAACAGGAATAGCACCATGACCGCTCCCGCGTACACCAGGATCTGGATCACTCCGATAAAATATGCATCGAGCGATACATAAAGAGCAGCTAATGCGAGAAAGGAAACGACCAGACTCAGCGCGCTGGCGACCGGGATTGCGGTTAAGCACCACCATCCCGCCGAAGAAAAGCATGATCGCAACAAAAATCCAGAAAAGTAACGGTGACATGCGGCTATTTTTTCTCGTTCCACTTGTTAACCAGGCCCGTCATTACACCGCCGAGTTCATAAAGCTTCTGCTTGTTGTGAACCATCTCCTGCCTTGTCAGGCCGGTGATTGCGTAATCTTTTCGCAGGAAGATGGCTTGTTCCGGGCAAACCTCTTCGCACAGACCGCAATAGATGCAGCGTATCATGTCGATCTCGAATTCCTGCGGAAATTTCTCGACCTTGCGCCACCGGTTTTCTTCCGGGATTTCCCCGGGATGAATGGTGATCGCGCGCGGCGGACAAATAAACTCGCAAAGCTGACAAGCAACGCAGCGCTCCCGGCCATGTTCATCCTTCACAAGGGTCGGCGCACCGCGGTAGTGAGGGTGGTAATTGCTGGTCCCATTTTTCCTCCGGGTATTGCATGGTGACCTTCTTTCTGCCCGGAAAGAATATTGACGAAGTGACGGATGGTAATCCCCAGGCCCGTCAAATGGCGGGCAGATAGGCCTTTTCTGCAAAGGTCAGTTTTGGACGGGCTAACGGTGTACGCCATAACACTAGCTCCTTATTTTCGCATGAAAGGCAGAATGATTGCGACGATAAACACGTTCACCAAAGCGATCTCGATGAAGAAATACCAGCCAAGCCTCATCAATTGATCGTACCGGAAGCGCGGCAGCGTCCAGCGAACCCAGATAAAAAAGAAGAGGAGGAGAGCGACCTTGACAAAGAAAGCCGTGATGTGGATGAGCCCGAGGATGACGCCCCAAATCGAATAGGGATTAGCGAGCGTAGTCGGCAGGAATGGAACGTGCCATGCACCAAAGAAAAGGGTCACTATCACCGCTGAGCCGGTAATCATTGCAGCGTACTCTCCGAGGAAGAAGAGCGCGAACTTCATCGATGAATACTCGGTGTGATATCCGCCGACCAGTTCGGTCTCGGCTTCCGGCAGGTCAAACGGCAAACGGTTGGTCTCGGCGAACATCGAGATCGTGAAAACAATAAATGAAACAAACAGCGGAATCCAGAGAATGATTTTCAGGATATCGATTGATTGCAGGATCTCGCTGAAAATTGATGCTGAGAGGGAACAGGCTGATACCCTTTGATCCAGATGGGAGAAATAAACCAGCCATGGTCGATCTGGTATTGGACGATGCTCGGAAGGTTCAGAGTCCGGCAGATCATGAAAATCGGGATGACGGACAAGGCCAGGGAAAGCTCGTAAGAAATCATCTGTGAGGTGGAGCGGATTCCGCCGAGGAACGGGATACTTCGAGTTAGAGGACCAGTCCGGCCAAAACAATGCCGTAGACGCCCAGGGAAGAAACGGCAAAGACCCACAGAACGCCGACGTTCAACATTCGCGACCACCATCGGCTCGCCCCACAGCTGGCTCCCAAATGGAATCACGGCGAGTGCCATCATCGATGGCGCCATGGCGCAAGCCGGCGCCAGCCAGTAATAGAACTTGTTTACGTGAGCTGGCGTAAAATCTTCCTTCAACAATAGCTTCACGGCGTCTGCGATCGGTTGGACGAGGCCGAAGAATGGAATGTCTTTGCTGAATCCGAACAAAGTGAGGGGATTCCGACCCGGTTCGGGCCTAGCCGATCCTGGATCATCGCGCTAACACGTCGCTCGGCATAAACCGTATACGAAACCATCGGGAGGATGATCACGAAGATCAGTCCGATGGTCTTGGCTAACGAGACCAGGATGATATCAGAATCTCGGTCATACTGTCACGGCCGCCGCCGGGCCTCCTCCGTCTCTTCCACGAGCTGCACGCCCTTGTCACCAATCCTGCTGAAGGATAGCGCCATTCATTTCGGGAATCGCAGTCTGCAATTTGTTTGAAAACATCCTCAATCAGATAGATCCCGTTCGATCCGGTCAACTGTTGGATCAGGTCACGAATAATTTCCCAATCGTCCCTGCGCCTCTCCCGGCGCCTGCAAGGCACGGTTCAAACGTTGCAATCGACCTTTGATATTGATCATCGTGCCGCGCTTTTCAGGGAAAGCGCAGGACGGAAGCAAGACAGTCGCACTGCGTGTTGTTTCGTTCGGCAGAATGTCAACGACGATCAACGTCGACAATTTCTTAAGCTCGTCCAGCCGTGAGCCCGAGTTGCGTTAAATTTTCACCGAGAGCGACCACTGCTTTGATCTCGCCAGATCTGATTTTGTCAGCAATTTCTTGAGCTTGGCGCCAGCGATGTTCGCCCGTTACTCCAAAAAGCTGGCGCCCAGCGTGTTTGGATTACGATCGGCAGTCATCAAGATCTGATCGGCTTCCCCGGTTCTGAGGAACGACGTCGTGATGGGTCGTGCCGATCGAATCGATCAATTTTTTTGTCAGCCAAAGTTCTTCGTTTGTCATCCTCGCGGAAGCAACACGGCGACTTCGTCCTTCTGAAATTGCTTCAGCTCTTCCCCGGCTTTCGCAAGTGCGCCGTTCCAGGATGCGTTGACCAGACCCTGACTTTCCCGAATCTGCGGGGTTTTGAGCCGATCGGCGGAATTGACGTAGTGAAAATTCAAGCGGCCGTAGTCGCACATCCAGGCGGAATTCACCGCGTCATTTTCCCTGGGTGTTTGTCGGATAGATCACGTTCTCCCGGGTGCCGATGATGGTGTTGCAACCGGTCGCGCAGCTCGTACAGATGCTTTTGGTTTCTTTCAGGAACCAGACTCGCATTTTGAATCGAAAATCACTGCTGGTCAAAGCTCCGACAGGGCAAATGTCACCGTGTTCAAGGAATAATTGCTATCGAGCAACTTGTCTAGGGTGCGCGGTAAGATAGGTATGGCTTCCGCGGCTGACGAATCCTAGCACGTCGTCCTGTAGCAATCTCTTTCATGAACCGGATGCAGCGAGAACAGAGAATGCACCGCTCATCATCGAGCGTGACGCGGGGACCGATCTCCACACGTTTCGGTTTTTTGACTTTTTCTTCGAGAAAACGGGATCCGGCCGTTCCAAACTCGACGCTGTACTCCTGGAGATGACATTCACCTGCCTGGTCGCAAATCGGGCAATCGAGTGGATGATTGATTAAGAGAAACTCCATCACTCCATTCCGACATTCCTTGACCATCGGTGAATCGGTTCGAATCCCCATGCCTTCCGCAATATCTTGAGCACAAGAAATCTGCGGTCGAGGGATCCAATTGATCGCCGGTTTGCCATCTGCGCCCGACTATCAGTTTTCGGTCAGGACCGACCCTGGGCATGCCCATTTCGATGAGGCACATGCGACAATTCCCCGGTGAGCTGAGCTTTGGATGATAGCAGTAGTGAGGGACAAATTTTCCCGCTTGAGCGCATGCTTCAATGACGCGCGTGCCCTTCGGGAACTGATACCAGACTCCGTCGATCTGAACGTTGAAGAGTTCGGTTGGTGCGCTCATTGTGAATCGTCAGTGATAGTGGATCCGTTCCCATTTCCCTTCGTACCTGCAGTCCCAACGAACTCGTCCCGGAATTTGGCTACAAAGCTCTGCGTCGGCCACGCGCAGGCTTCCCCAAATGCACAGATCGTGCGTCCGGCGATGTTGTCGGCGACATTCTTCAGCGTATCGGCATCTTGATCGACCCCGCCTCCATGGAGCATTCGCTCTGTGATCTTCTTCATCCAGAGCGAACCTTCGCGGCAGGGCGTGCATTGGCCGCAGCTCTCATGCGCGTAAAATTCGTTGATGTTGTTCAGTGCCCAAACCATATCCCGAGTGTCATCCATCACGATGACACCACCAGAACCTGCCATCGAGCCGACTGCCGCCAAGGTATCGAAATCGATCGGTACATCCTCGAGACCGATTTCGCTTTCGACCATCGCGCCGTCCGGTTGTTTGGTTTTGATCTTATAGCGATCCTTGGCGCTCAGCACTTTCGCGGAACTACCCCCCGGAATAACCGCCTTCAGTGTTCGTCCGGGTTTTAGACCGCCACATATATCGTAGATCAATTCACCCATCGTGATCCCGCCAACCTCGAACTCATAGTAGCCGGGTTTCTGGACATCTCCGCTCACGCAGAGCAGGCGGGTACCGGTATTATTCGGTTTTCCGATCTTGGCGTACTCTGCGCCGCCGATTCGCACGATGTACTTTACGTTGCAGAGTGTTTCCACATTGTTGACGATCGTCGGGCACAAATACAAACCGAGAACCGCGGGGAAGTAAGGCGGCTTGATGCGTGGATACGGGCGTTTCCCTTCCATCGATTCAATCAGGCCGGTTTCCTCTCCGCAAATATAGGCTCCAGCACCACGCACCACATAGATTTCCAGGTCGAATGCCGATCCCAGAATACTCTTCCCTAGAAATCCGTGTTCTCTCGCCTCGGTGAGAGCTCGCTCGAGGATTTTTGCGCCTTCAGGAAACTCGCCGCGAATGTAGATATAAGCGAGGCGCGCATTGACCGCATAACAGGAAATAATCATTCCCTCCAGCAACTGATGGGGGTCCTGATGAATGATGTACCGGTCTTTGAATGTGCCCGGCTCCGATTCGTCCGCGTTGCAAATCAGATAGACCGGTTTTGATCCACCCGGCTTGATAAAACCCCATTTGACCCCACAGGGAAACCCTGCGCCGCCTCGTCCTCGTAAACCGGAAGCCTTGACCTCATTCACAATTTGTTCGGGCTTCATTGTGAACGCTTTTTTCAATTCTTCATAGCCACCGTCCCCGAGATAGCAGTCAATGTCATTCGTCCAACCCGGGCGATCGATATTTTTAAAAATGATCCGCTTTTCGCGCGGATGCGGGGTGCGAGTTGTCGAGGCCATGGTTACTGATATTTTTCGAGTAATTGTGGAACTTCCTCTTGGGCCACCGCTTCGTAAAAATCATCATTGATCATGCACACCGGTCCAAAGCCGCAACTAGCCAGGCACTCCACGAATTCAATGCTGTATTTACCATCCTCGCTCTTAAGGAGATGAGAGCCATGGTTGTTTTCGTGCCGCTTGATACCGGCATATTTACAGAACGTGTCCAGCAGTTCGTAGCTGCCCGCCATGGCACACGAAAGCGTGCGGCAAACGCGGATGTGATGTTTTCCTGCCGGTTCCCGGCGAAACATTGGATAGAAAGTCACCAGCTCCAGAACGTTGATCGGTTCGAGACCCAGCTTCTTGGCAATCCAGGTTATCGCTTCATCTTCGATATAGCCAGCTGTTCCTGTATCAGATGAAGTAACGGCAATGTGGCGCTGCGTTTTGGAAGCCGGGTAATGAGTGATCTCTTCATCAATTCTGGCTTCAAGTTCGGCCGGTAGTTCCATCATCATTTCTCCTTCAGTTTTTCAGGCTCGTTGATCAGATGCCCGTTCTGGAAATGGAGGACAACGGTTTCACCATCGTGGATGTAGTAATAGCGGGTGATGGCCATCGTCTTCTTCTGCGTTTCCAGTTCCAGGTCCACTTTTTCTGTTCTATCCGGATTTCCCAGGATCGACTCGACCTCCTTCTGGGACATGTTGGTCTTCAGTTGCTCCAGATTTCGGTTCCCGAATTCTCTTTGGCAGCCGGTCGATCATGAGAATTGCGACGACAACCAAAAAAACCTCGGGCCATTGCATCTCTATCGGTCGGACTCGCCCATCACGAAATCCAAGCTGCCGAGGATCGCGACCACATCACTCATCATATGGCCGGGAAGAATTTTCGGCAGAATGCTCAGATTCACGAACGATGGGGCCCGAATCTTTAACCGATGAGGCACACCGCCTCCCCGGCTATTGATGTAAAACCCAAGCTCGCCCTTCGGGTTCTCCGCGCCGAAATATACTTCGCCGGGCGGCGCGTTTACCCCTTCGGTGTGAATGATGAAATGGTGAATCAATTGCTTCCATTTTCATCAGGACCTCGGTTTATCCGGAGGTAGATTTTTTGGGTCTTGAACCGTGATCGGTCCTGCAGGCAATTTCTCAATGACCTGACGCAAGATATTGACGCTTTGACGCATTTCTTCGACATCGTACCAGATAGCGATCGTAGGCATCGCCCACAGAGCCGACCGGGATATCGAAATCGTACTTCTCATAGTCAAGATAAGGCTTGGCTTTTCGAACGTCGTAGTCAATTCCGCTCCCGCGAATGTTCGGACCGGTCAGGCCGTAAGCAATAGCGTCGTCCGTGAGATGACGCCGAGATCTCTGGTGCGATCTAACCAGATGCGGTTGCGGGTAAGAAGATTATCGAGCTCGTCCAATTGCGGGACAAATTCATCCAGAAAGGCAATCAGTTCCGGAATAAATCGGTCGGGCAGATCGCGTGTCATACCGCCGACTCGCGTGTAAGAAGTTGTGAACCTGGCGCCGGTCAGCAATTCAATCAAATTGTAAAGCTTTTCGCGCTCGGTAAACGTGTAAAGAAAAACTGTCATCGCCCCGACATCCATCGCAAACGCACCAATGCCCAGAAGGTGAGCTGAGATTCGCGCTACTTCGCAGCAGATAACTCGAATCGCTTTTCCGCGCGGAGGCAATTCCCATCCCATCAGTTTTTCAACTGCGAGAGTGTAAGCAACGTTGTTCGCCAACGGAGCAAGATAATCCAGACGATCCGTATAAGGAACGAACTGGTTATACTGCATGTTCTCCGCGATTTTTTCATCGCCGCGGTGCAGGTAACCGACGTCGGGGTCGGCGGACGTTATGATTTCTCCATCCAGCTCAAGCACAATACGCAGTACGCCATGGGTAGCCGGATGAGAAGGCCCCATGTTGAGCGTTAACTTTTCACCCAGCAATTCGGAATCACTGATGGCCTCCAGCGATCTGGAAGCACGGGCTAGCGTATCAGGTGTTTCGATGTCGCGAGTGGTGGTTGCCATAGCGAAAAAACAGCGGCAACGTGAACATAGGTTTTTCTCATTTAAGCTCGCAAGCGTAATTTGTGAAATAATTCACAAGCGATTGATGAGTGCATAGAGGAGTCATTGTTGCGTATAAGACTCAAGGAAATACATGGAGACTGACGCTCAGACTGGTGGCCGCGAGGCACAAAGTGGTCATCGTGGGAGGCGGCTTTGGCGGATTGTATGCCGCCAAGGGCCTGGCTGACAAACCTGTCGAGGTGACGTTGATTGATCGAACAAATCATCATCTCTTTCAGCCCTTGCTCTATCAGGTCGCTACCGCCGGCCTTTCCCCGGGCGACATCGCTCAGCCGATTCGACATATTCTAAAGGAGGCGCAGAATATCACTGTTCTGATGGAAAGCTGTCGAACGCATCGATGCTGCCGCAAAAGTCGTTCGGGCCGGCGGCGAAAGATTACCCGTACGATTTTCTGATTGTTGCGACCGGCGCTCGGCATTCCTATTTCGGCAATGACCAGTGGGAGACATTTGCTCCGGGACTTAAAAGTCTGTCAGATGCGATCGAACTGCGCCGCCGTATCCTGAACGCTTTCGAGTTCGCCGAAACGACCACAGACGAAACATTGCGCGAAGCTGCTTTAACCTTCGTCGTTATCGGGGCCGGCCCGACTGGAGTCGAGATGGCAGGCGCAATTTCGGAATTGGCGAAACGTACGCTCGTCGATGATTTCCGTAAGATCCGCACCAAACATGCGCGCATCTATCTGTTGGACGCGGCGCCGAGAGTCCTCCCCGGCTTTAACGCCACGCTTTCGAAATCGGCGGAGAAACAACTCAAACAAATGGATGTCGAAGTTCACGTTGGCACCAAAGTGCTAAACGTCACCGAAGAAGGTGTCCAACTGGAGAACGAGTTTCTTCGGGCTCGAACCGTGGTCTGGGCTGCGGGAAACGCAGCTTCGCCGTTGGCTAAGCAGTTGGATGCCGAAACCGACCGGCAAGGGCGGGTGGTAGTCGCGGAAGACCTGCGCGTCCCGCGGCACCCTGAAATATTTGCAATTGGAGACATTGCCAATTTCTCGCATCAAACGGGGAATCCGCTCCCAGGGGTTGCGCCCGTTGCCATGCAGATGGGAACACACGCCGCCCGGAACATCCTGGAGCTCGCCCAAGGCAGAAAATCAAATCGATTTAAGTATCGGGACAAGGGCAGCATGGCGACTATCGGGCGCAATAAGGCGGTCGCGGACCTGAAGGTGATCCGATTCGGCGGCCGGTTGGCCTGGCTAAGCTGGCTCTTTGTGCATCTGCTGTTTCTTGTCGGGCTCCGAAACCAAATGCTGGTTTTCTTTCAATGGACTTGGGCCTATTTCACCTACTCAAGGGGTTCTCGGCTGATCTATGGCCCGTTCCGGCCTGCTGCCCAACCTCAGGCATCGGTTTCCACCAACACGGGAACCACGGGGTAAGCGAAATGATGGCGATCGATTGGTCTGCTTGGAAACCGAAAGAGCTGGCAACTCTGTGTTTCGTCCGCCAGGGATTTCGAGTCTTGATGATCAGGAAAAAGCGCGGTTTAGGTGCGGGAAAAATTAACGGAGTGGGGGAAGGCTCGAAGATGGGGAAACACCAGAAATCGGGGTCGTCCGGGAAGCTCGGGAGGAACTCGGGATCACGCCCCTGGACGTCAGACGGCAGGGCGAGCTGCATTTCCAATTTATGGACGGCTACAGTCTTTTTTGCACCGTGTTTGTCGCGACCCGTTTTGAGGGAATGCCGATCGAAACCGAAGAGGCTGTTCCGCTCTGGTTTGACATCCGGCAGCTTCCGTTCAACGAGATGTGGGAGGACGATGAACTCTGGCTTCGCCAGGCGCTGGCCGGAAAGTTTTTTCGAGGTTTCTTCTTATTCGATGGAGAAAAAATGTTGAGCGACCAACTGGAGTGGGGAGAGGACACCGGGAGATGACACTCTAGCGTGTGACCGGCCTCCCCAGGACGGCAGCCAAAGCTGTTTTACTCTGACCAATTGGTGACTATCAATCTTTGCCAACGTGTTCGACTACATCCGGCGCATTCTTAGATTCATTCGCTTTTCCCACACCATTTTTGCGCTGCCATTTGCCGCGGGATCAATGATTGTTGCGGCTCACGGGTTTCCGAGCGTTAGGGTCGTTCTGCTCATTCTTTTGGCGATGGTCTTTGCCCGAACAGCGGCCATGGCATTCAACCGGGTAGCAGACTGGGAAATTGACAAGGAAAACCCGCGCACCGCGGGCCGGCACAAACTTGTTTCAAAGCAGGTGGGATGGTCCCTCGTATTGGTGCCTTCTATCGCATTTGTCGTTGTCAGCTGGCTGATTAACCCGCTTTGTTTCGCACTCTCCCCAGTAGCGCTGGCGATCATATTCTTTTACTCACTGACTAAACGTTTTACGTCATTTACCCAATTTTTTCTTGGGCTGGCTCTCGCGGTTTCGCCAGTCGGAGCGTGGCTGGCGGTCAAAGGTCAATTCGCTTTTCCACCGATTGTACTGGCCCTTGGAGTCGTATTCTGGTTGGTCGGATTTGACCTGATCTATGCGATCCAGGATTACGAATTCGATAAGCGCAAAGGGTTAGGTTCGATGGTGGTGAAGTTTGGGATTCCGGCCAGTCTGCGATTGGCGCAGGTCATGCACGGAGTCTTGTTCATTTGCCTGATATTATTCGGTTTGGTGAGTGGTCTGGGCGCGATTTACGATGCGGCGCTGGTCCTGGTTTTGGGCGCCTTGATTTACGAACATCGCGCGGCGGCACAGTTGGACATTGCGGGCATCAACAAGGCATTCTTTCAGAGCAACGCCTTCGTCAGCCTGGTTTTTGTCCTGGCCGTTGCTGCCGATGTGTATGCGTAGTACGCGCAGTGGAAGGACAAGGGCGGCCGAAAATCTTCAGCATGCGACGCCGGGTTTGTGTCATTCACCCATCGATACATCGAGATAGATCAATCTATTATTTGCGGCCTCCTCCCCCTGATGCTAGGTTCACCGCTCGATTCTCTATGGCCAGCCATCTCCAAAAAGCCGCTTCTTTTGATATCGTTGAGGCTCTCAACCAGCGGATTCTCATCCTGGACGGAGCCATGGGAACCATGGTCCAGCAGTTCAAGCTCCAGGAAGACGACTATCGGGGCACCTTGTTCGCGAGTCATCCCACGCTTCTGAAAAATAACAACGACGTTCTCTGCCTCACCCGACCCGAGATTGTCGGACAGATTCACCTCGAATATCTCGAAGCAGGCGCCGATATCATTGAGACCAACACTTTCAACGCGACCTCGATTTCTCAGGAGGATTTCGGGCTCAAAGAATATGTCCCCGAGATGAACCGCGCCGCTGCGCGCTTGGCCAGGGAAGCGGTAGCACACGTGATGGCACGCGACCCGTCCCGAAAACGTTATGTTGCCGGGGCGATCGGTCCTTTGAGTCGAACTCTGTCGATTTCGCGCGATGTGAATGATCCCGGTAAACGGGAGGTCACTTGGGAACAAGTCAAGAATGCCTACCTGGAACAAGTAGCGGCTCTCATGGAAGGCGGTGTCGATTTGCTGCTCGTCGAGACGACATTCGATACCTTGAATCTCAAAGCGGCGTTGTACGCAATTGAGGAACATTTCGAGAAGTTGGGATATTGCCTGCCGGTGATGGCCTCAGGGACGATCACGGACGCCAGCGGACGAACGTTGACCGGCCAGACCACAGAGGCTTTCTGGATCTCGATTTCTCATGCGCCACTGCTCAGCGTTGGTCTGAACTGCGCTCTTGGCCCAAAAGAACTGCGCCCCTATATCGAGGAACTGGCGCACATCGCGCCAATCTACGTTTCCTGCTATCCAAACGCGGGTTTGCCTGATCCTTTGTCCGCGACCGGCTTTCCCGAGACGCCGGAAACGCTTGCGCCTCAACTTGGGGAATGGGCGGAACTTGGTTGGTTAAATATCGTCGGCGGTTGTTGCGGGACGACGCCGGCACACATTGCGGCGATTGCAGAGATCGTGAAGGATTTGCCTCCACGCAGGGTGCCAGATCTCCCTCGGACGACCCAGTTTAGCGGACTTGAGCCTTACAAACTCGGTCTGGGTTTCACCGTGATTGGCGAACGGACAAACATTACAGGATCACCTAGATTCTCTAAATTGATTATGGCCGGAGATTTCGACGGTGCATTAGCGGTGGCCCGTCAACAGGTGGAAGGGGGAGCGAATCTGATCGACATCAACATGGACGAGGGGATGATCGACTCCGAGGCAGCGATGGTGAAGTTCCTTAACCTGATCGCTGCGGAACCTGACATCTCACGGGTCCCTATCATGATCGATAGCTCCCGTTGGAGCGTGTTGGAGGCCGGCCTCCAATGTGTGCAGGGAAAAGGCATCGTGAATTCGATCAGTCTCAAAGAGGGAGAAGAAATATTCAAGCGTCATGCCCGGTTGGTCCGTCGCTACGGTGCGGCAGCTGTCGTAATGGCCTTCGACGAGCAAGGCCAGGCGGACAATCTTGCCCGACGAAAAGAGATTTGTTCCCGAGCTTATCGAATTCTAACGGAAGAGGTGGGGTTTCCTCCCGAGGATATCATCTTCGATCCAAATATCCTGACCGTCGCGACGGGGATGGAAGAACACAACAACTATGCGGTGGACTTCATTGCGGCTGTGCGCTGGATTAAGGAAACCCTGCCATTGTCGCGCGTCAGCGGCGGGGTGAGCAATATTTCATTCTCATTTCGCGGCAACAACGTTGTGCGAGAAGCGATGCATGCTGCGTTTCTCTACCATGCGATCAACGCAGGACTGGATATGGGAATCGTCAATGCCGGTCAGTTGGCTGTCTACGAGGAGATTCCAAAGGATCTGCTCGAATTGGTGGAGGATGTCCTTCTCAACCGGCGGCCGGACGCCACTGAACGCCTTGTAGATTTTGCGGAGAGAGTCAAATCTTCAGCTAAGATCCAAGCGAAAGACGAAGTTTGGCGAGCAGCTCCAGTCGAGGAACGGTTGTCGCATGCGCTCGTTAAAGGGATCGTCGATTTCATCGATCAGGACACCGAAGAGGCCCGCCTCAAGTACGGCAGACCGTTGGCTGTAATTGAAGGGCCTCTCATGTCCGGGATGAGTATCGTCGGTGATTTGTTTGGGGCTGGTAAAATGTTTTTGCCCCAAGTTGTCAAGAGCGCCCGCGTGATGAAGAAGTCTGTTGCGTATCTCACCCCTTTCATGGAGAAGGAGCGCGCTTCCCAGGTAAATCCGCGGGCGCAGGGCAAGATCCTCATGGCAACGGTCAAAGGCGATGTCCACGATATCGGCAAGAACATCGTAGGGGTTGTTCTCGCATGTAACAATTACGAGGTGATTGATTTAGGCGTGATGGTTCCGGCCGAAAAGATATTGGAAGCCGCCAAGGCTGAGGCCGTCGATGTGATCGGGCTCAGCGGGCTGATCACCCCCTCACTCGATGAGATGGCTCATATGGCTCAGGAAATGGAGCGGCTCGGTTTTGATCTCCCGTTGTTGATCGGGGGAGCCACTACGAGCCGGGCACATACGGCGGTAAAGATCGCGCCTCATTACTCCGGGCCTACTGTGCATGTGCTGGATGCTTCGCGCGCAGTTGGCGTCGTCAGTGCATTGATCAGCGACGATCAGAGAGCCCGAGTTCGTCGGAAAAAACAGTCATGATCAGCAGGGTTTGCGCGAAGATTACGCCAACCGAAACGCGGAGTAAAAAAATGATCTCGATCGGAGAGGCGCGCCAACGCAGGACTCCTATCGATTGGGCGACGACCCGAATTGATGCCCCCGAATTTCTTGGACGCCGAGTGATCTCGACGCAGTCGCTTGATGAATTGGTCCCTTATATCGATTGGTCACCGTTCTTTCATACCTGGGAACTACGAGGACGCTTCCCAAATATTTTTGATGATCCGGAAGTTGGAGAACAAGCCCGGCAATTGTTTGAGGACGCGCAGAAGCTGCTCCAGGATATCGTGAAAGGGAAGTTGTTCACCGCTCGGGGCGTTTACGGATTTTGGCCGGCTAACAGCATTGGCGACGATATTGAATTATATACCGACGAATCGCGTTCGGAGGTGCTGACAACTTTTCATATGCTGCGCCAGCAAATGGCCAAACCGGCTAATCAGTATAACCATTCACTCGCCGATTACATCGCCCCGCGCGAATCAGGGCGTGCGGATTATCTGGGAGCGTTTGCGGTGACCGCCGGACATGGCGCAGACGAGCTGGCGAAACAATTCGAAGTCGATCTTGACGACTATAACAGCATCATGGCAAAGGCGTTGGCAGACCGACTCGCGGAAGCGTTTGCCGAATTCCTTCATGAACGCGCACGCTTGGAATGGGGATACGGGAAACAGGAGCATCTCTCGAAAGAAGATTTGCTCCGGGAAGCCTATCGAGGTATCCGACCGGCCGCCGGTTACCCTGCGTGTCCGGACCATACCGAAAAACAGATTCTATTTGACCTGCTCGCGGCAGAAGAAAATGCAAAGATCCAATTGACGGAGAGCTTCGCGATGTGGCCCGGGGCATCGGTGAGCGGACTTTATTTTGGCCATCCGGATGCCAAGTATTTCGGGGTGGGAAAAATCGAAAAGGACCAGGTAGCTGGACTATCAGCAGCGGAAAGGAATGCCGCTCGAAGAAGTCGAACGCTGGCTTGGGCCATACCTGAACTACGAGCCGGTTCGAACAGTGTTGGTACGTTGAGAGCGGCAAACAAAGAGGATTTGAACAGAAGGAAGCAAAGGAAGCAAAGGGGATAAGGGTTGGGCTTTCGGGGCGGTCCTCGGTCATTCAATAAATGCCGCTTTGCGCCCCTGACGTTCGACAGCTTGGTTTCTGACGCGACAATGAAGAAGCCAAACAAAGAGAGATTTGAACAGAAGGAAGCAAAGGAAGCAAAGGGGATAAGGGGTTGGGCTTTCGGGGCGGTCCTCGGTCATTCAATAAATGCCGCTTTGCGCGCCTGACGTTCGACAGCTTGGTTTCTGACGCGACAATGAAGAAGCCAAACAAAGAGAGATTTGAACAGAAGGAAGCAAAGGAAGCAAAGGGGATAAGGGTTGGGCTTTCGAGGCGGTCCTCGGTCATTCAATAAATGCCGCTTTGCGCGCCTGACGTTCGACAGCTTGGTTTCTGACGCGACAATTGAAGAAATCTGGAAGGCTGCCGTAAGAATTGATACACTAAAGATTTGTGTTATAATATTTGTTGATCGAGAATCTTACGCAAGCGGGTCAAAGAGAAATTATGTGCAGGGGGACAGCGAAGGAACCGAATGAATGAATTCAAAGTATGAGCGGGCGAATTCCTGGTCCAATGTTGTAATCGGAGCGGCCATCGAAGTGCATCGGCTCAAAGGATCCGGGTTACTGGAGAGTATCTACGAGAAGTGCCTTTGCCGTGAGTTGCAGTTGCGCGAGGTGCCGGCCGTCGGCCAGATGAATGTCGAAATCGATTACAAAGGCTTCAAATTTTTAGAGCCGCTTAAACTCGATCTCTACGTCGACGAGTGTCTTCTGGTTGAGCTGAAGGCTGTCGAAGCAATTCTCCCGATCCACAAAGCGCAGCTCTTCAGTTATATGAAAATCCTTGCGGCACCGCTCGGATTATTAATCAATTTTCATGCCGTGACCTTAAAGGACGGAATTTACCGAATGATGTTGCCTGGAGCCCAATATTAATCCCTCTTCGCTTCCTTTGCTTCCTTCTGTTCAAATCCTCTTCAATCCTTCTGTGATTTCGTGAACCCGTAAGCGCCAGCGCTCATCAGAGCGAGAACATCACCGGCTTCCACTTGTGCAAGCTCTCGGTCCAGCATCAATTTTCGTGCCGTGACCTAAAGGATGGAATCTACCGAATGATGTTGCCTGGAGCCCAATATTAATCCCTCTTCGCTTCCTTTGCTTCCTTCTGTTCAAACCCTCTTCTATCCTTCTGTAATTTCGTGATCGATTAAATCGGCATAGCTCTGTCTCCGCCGGACTATCTTCGCTTCTGCACCGGAAACCAGCACCTCCGCGGGCAAAGGCCTCGAGTTATAGTTCGATGCCATGGTGAACCCGTAAGCGCCAGCGCTCATCAGGGCGAGAACATCACCGGCTTCCACTTCTGTCAAGCTCTCGATCCAGCGCGAAGAAATCGCCGCTTTCGCACACTGGACCAACCACATCCGCTTTGCTCAGCGGCTCGATCCTTGGATTCCCGGACTGGTACGATTTCGTGATATCCCTGGTACAGCGCGGGGCGGATCAGATCGTTCATGCCGGCATCAACGATGACAAAGGTTTTCGCCGGCGTTTTTTTGACATACAGAACGCGAGTCAAAAGCACGCCTGCGTTTCCGACGAGAAATCTGCCTGGCTCAAGCAATACACGCACCGAGAGGCTCTTCAGCAGGGGGACGGTCGCACGCGCGTATTCCTGGATCGTTAATGGATGCTTGGGTTCGTCTTCTTTCCACCAGACCTTGTCTCCGCTCTCGAGTGAACCCCGGTAAACAATGCCGATCCCTCCACCAATGCTGAAAAACTCGATCCCGCACTCGGACTTTAACTGCTTGACCAATGGCATCATTTTTTCAATCGCCTGCACGAAGGGCTTGATCTCGGTGATCTGCGATCCGATGTGCATTTGCACTCCGCGGATCTTGATGTTGCTCATCTTTTGTGCGCGGGCGTAGACCTCCGCTACGCGATCGATGGCGATGCCGAATTTACTCTCCGTTTTACCGGTGCTGATGTATTTGTGCGTGTTCGCCGAAACGTCGGGGTTCACCCGGATAGCAATCGGAGCGCGCTTGTTTAATGATTTGGAGATCTCGTCAATCGCGCTCAATTCCTGTTCGGATTCGATATTGAAGCTGAGTACTTCACAGCGCAAAGCGTACTCGATCTCTTCACGACTTTTGCCGACACCCGCAAAGGTACACTTTGCCGGATTTCCTCCGGCCTTAATCACCCGATAAAGTTCGCCTCCGGAAACGATGTCAAAACCGGCGCCCTGGTCGGCCAGGAGCCGAATGACGGAGAGATTCGAATTTGCTTTGACAGCGTAGCAGATTTCGTGATGCAGCTCATGCAATGCCTGATCGAGCCGCTCATAGTGATCCACAATGGTTTGCGAGCTGTAGACGTAAAGCGGTGTGCCAAACCGCTCGGCGGCCTTGTCGAGAGGATACGATTCGCAGTTCAGTTTGCCCCGCTGATAGTGAAATGAGTGCATGGTTAAGCGGCGAAGTCTCGTCTGATTTTCGCAGGCAGACACTGTGTTGGCCATCAACATCGCGACCGTCATCGGACCCACCCCTCCGGGTACCGGCGTAATGGCCCTCGTCTTTGCCGCGATTTCCTCAAACGCGACATCTCCGGTGATTCGATATCCTTTTGCCGATGCTTGATCTTCCACGCGATTGATGCCGACATCGATTACCACAGCGCCTTCCTTCACGTATTCGCTGCGCACAAATTCCGGCTTGCCGATGGCAGCGACGAGAATGTCTGCGGTTCGAGAGATTTCCGCCAGATTTCGACTGCGCGAGTGCGCGACCGTAACGGTGGCGTCACCTCCTTTTCCTTTCCGCATCAGCAGAAGTCCAAGCGGTTTCCCCACCAGCATGCTGCGCCCGATAATCACAACGTGCGCGCCGATTGTTTCGATGCCGCATTCCAGAAGGAGACGTTGGCATCCCAAGGGCGTGCAGGGGACAAGTGCGGTCGGATCACCCATTGCAAGTTTCCCGACATTCATCGGATGAAATCCGTCGACATCTTTCGCCGGGTCGATCGCCAGCACGATTTTTCCTTCGTTGATGTGCGGCGGCGGAGGGGACTGCACCAAGGATGCCATGAATCGCCGCATCAGCGTTCAAGTCGTCGACGATTTTCAATAGATCGGACTGCGACGCGTCTGTCGGCAATTCAATCTTTCGGGAGAAAAACCCGAGCTTCTGGGAAGTCCGGTCTTTGTTCCGGACATAGGCGATCGATGCCGGATTGTCGCCTACCAGCACGACCGCTAGTCCGGGCGTGATTCCGCGTTCTTTTAAACGCTCGACCTTTTCCCGAGTCTGTTCGTTTATGCGCTCCGCAATGGTTTTGCCATCGATCAAATTCATTCGGTACCGGTTTTCGTATTTTCTGTTTGAGTGGCCGAGCAGACGAGGACGTCGATCGGTCTCTCGGCAAAATCAAGATCCGGAATCGAGACATTAACCTTGGCTCTGCTTACTGCAGCCACTCGGTATGGAACGTTCCCGGCTTGTCGATTCGTTCGTACGTATGAGCGCCGAAATAGTCGCGTTGCGCCTGAAGCAAGTTTGCCGGCAAGCGTTCCTGGCGATAGCTGTCGAAATAGGCCAGCGATGCGCCGAATGCAGGAACGGCGACCCCTGCTTGAATTGCGATCGAGACCGCGTGGCGCCAATTTGCCTGGGCGCCCTCCAAGATTGAACTGAAGAACGAGTCAAGCATCAGATTCTCCAGTTGCGGGTTTCGATCGAATGCTTCTTTGATCCGATTCAGGAATTTCGCGCGAATAATGCAGCCTCCTCGCCAAATGGTTGCAATGTCTCCGAAGTTCAGGGTCCAGTTGTGGTGCTTGCCAGCCGCTGCGAACAAAGTGAAACCCTGCGCGTAGGACATGATCTTCGAGGCATAAAGAGCATCGCGAACTGCATCGACAAGTTTTTGGCGATCCCCGTCGTATTTAAATGGAGGCGGTGCGGGTGAGTATCTTCGAGGCCCGGACGCGCTGCTCTTTCATTGAGGAGAGGATACGCGCCTCCACAGCGGCATTAATGGTCGATATCACCACGCCTAGTTCGATGGCGGACTGCAGCGTCCACTTGCCGGTCCCTTTTTGTTGCGCCCTGTCCAGGATCGACGTCGACCAAAGGTTTGCCCGTCTCGGGATCTTTTCTACGAAAGATGTTCGCTGTGATCTCGATGAGAAAACTGTCCAGATCCCCCTTGTTCCAGTTATCGAAGACCTCATGCATTTCTTCGGCGTTCATCCCGAGCACGTCGCGCAGGATGGCGTAGGCCTCGCAGATCAGTTGCATATCGCCGTACTCGATGCCGTTATGAACCATCTTAACATAATGACCTGCCCCCCCGGGCCCCATGTACCTGCAGCACGGCTCTCCATCCACTTGCGCGGCGATTTTTCGGTAGATTGGGGCCACGATTTCCCAGGCTGCCTTTGTTCCTCCAGGCATCAGGGAAGGGCCCTTCAACGCTCCCTCTTCGCCGCCCGAAACCCCGATACCCATGAAGTTCAGTCCCTTCGCGGACAAGGCCGCCTCTCGGCGCTCGGTATCAGTGTACAAAGAATTTCCGCCGTCGATGACGACGTCGCCCTTATCCAGATGGGGTAACAATTGATCGATGACCGCGTCGACCGGTGCGCCAGCCTTGACCATGATCATCATCTTGCGTGGCTTCGCCAGACTTCCGACAAACTCTTCAATGGACCTGGTCGCCAAAATCTTTTTCCCGGCGCCGCGGTTCGCAGCAAACTTCTCCGTTACCTCCGTCGTGCGGTTATAAACCGAAACGGAGAACCCTTTGCTCTCCATGTTGAGGACGAGATTTTCGCCCATGACAGCCAGGCCGATTAGTCCGATATCTGAAGGATTCATGAGTTGGGGATCGAAGGTTGAAATTGAATGTAACTGTTTCGAAGTATCTAACATCCAGGAAGCTTGGCAATGCAGTTTTGTGACATCAGAATAACTAGAGAACCTCTGGATACGGCCACCCTTCGATTTTCGCGGACCGAAGGTGCCGTGGTCGATTTTTTCGGCGTGGTCCGAATAGTCGAGAACCAGCGCACCATCGATGGCATTGAATACGAAGCATTTGAGCCGATGGCGAAGCGTCAGCTGTGGTTGATTGCCGACGAGGCCAGGAGCAGTTATGGACTTATATCGGTGATCATTCATCATCGCATCGGATTTGTGCGAACAGGAGAAGCCTCTTTGTTTGTGCGTGTGACAGCGCGCCACCGTCGTGCCGCATTCGAGGGAAGCAGTCAGATTATCGATCGGCTTAAACAGACTGTTCCAATCTGGAAACACCCTGTCTACGCGAACGTTCAGATCGCATGAATCTTCCCAATCGACTTACGGTTCTTCGCCTGTTTTTGACGTTGCCGTTCGTGGTTGCGCTCAGTATTCAATTTCCGGGCGCAAAATGGTTGGCACTTTGTTTATTCATCGCCAGCAGCCTGACCGATTATGCCGACGGATATATCGCTCGAAAGTTTAAGCTGATCACAGATTTCGGAAAATTGATGGATCCGCTCGTCGACAAGATCATGACGATGTCTGCCTTCATTTGCCTGGTAGCTCTCGGAAGCGTCCCGGCCTGGGCAGTGATCATTATTGTGAGTCGCGAATTTCTGATCACCGGGCTGCGTCTGATGGCCGCGGTTCGCGGAAAGGTGCTCCCTGCCGAGCGGTTGGGAAAACTAAAAACGGTCTGGCAGATCGTAACGATCCTCTATTGCCTGATCGTGGTCGCAATCATCGACCAGTTCGGCCGCCTGCTGAACGCACTGACCGTCACATCGCTCAACGTGGCGGGTTTAACTCTGATTTTACTGACCGTCGGTTTAACTCTCTGGTCCGGAATTTCGTATTTCGCAAAGAACTGGGATCTTGTCAGCGAACTGTAATGGAGAGAGCGGCCTGCGACCGAATTTTTTAACCACAGAATACATAGATTTTATTTGATGGATGGATGCCTCGGTTTTCAGGTTCAGAAGTCATCGTTAAAATGCCCGCAGACGCGGAGGTGCTCATCCGCAATTTCAAAAATCTCCGTGGAGATCGGCCAGGGATCGTTGTGGTACAGACTATGCACCACCGGGGCGAAGGATTGGATATCTGGTCGCCAAGCGCGGGAAAAAGAAGATCGTCCGCCGATTCGGAGCCGCAATATAGCAGTCCGGTCCGAGCAAATCCACGTACCGATTGCCAAGATCCGGCAAGAGCAGGATTGAAGAGAACGTGGGATCAGAACTCTGGACCCGGAGTGCGGTGATCACTCCATTGGAGTCCCTGATGACTTCCGGTCTGATTATTCCGAGAAGGCGCCGCGCATGATCAAGAGTCTGTTGCTTCGCCACGGATCGGTCCCTTTCCGATAGTTCCTGTAGTTTGGCGGGTGCAAGGGTCTCGGCGTCGACTACCCGATAGTAGGCCAGAAGGGTTTGCTTCGTTCCTTCAACGGGTATTGTGATGGGCGACCGGTAAAAATAAGGATCCAGGATCAGAACAAATTGATCGGCGTTCGTCCTGTACACCGCTGTGACCGTCAATAAAGAAGAGCAATACTATTCGGCGGTTGAATTTGCAGTTTATTGCCTCTCGCGTACTTCTATTCAGCATCATGATATCCTTTCTCGATGGCGAACTTGTTGAGGCGTTGCCTACTCAGGTAGTCATCTCCGTCCAGGGCGTTGGATACCTCGTTCAGATCCCACTCTCAAGCTTTGAGCATTTGCCGGCGCTTGGAGCGCGCTTAAAATTATTGACTCATTTCGTCGTGCGAGAGGATGCGCACTTGTTGTTTGGTTTTGTCACTGGGGCCGAGCGGGATCTTTTTCGTCTTCTTGTTCAACATGTCACCGGGGTGGGACCGAAGATAGCGTTAGCCGTGTTGAGCGGAATGAGTGTCGGCCAATTTAAGGCTGCGGTCGTCAACGGGGATACCAGCGCTTTGGCGAAAGTCAGCGGACTCGGCAAAAAAACCGCCGAAAGAATTATTTTGGAGTTGAAGGACAAGGTCGGAGTAGCTGCCGCCTGGGAGATTGGCTGCTTCCGGTCGAAACGATCAACAAGCCAAAGTGAACGATGCGGTGCTTGCACTTCTCTCTTTGGGCTTTAAGCAAGTTGAAGCGCAAAAGGCCGTGCGCGAAATCCTTTCCGAGGCGAAAACTGAAGAGATCAGATACCGAAGAACTTGTTCGCCGCGCGCTCAAGCTGTTGGCGTAGGACAAACAAATGGATTATTCCGTCGCCCTAGAGCGTATCCAGCGGATTCGCGAACGGTTCCCCGAAAAAGGATTGTTTGCTCAGAAGGAGTGGCTGATCTCGCCTCAACCTTTTTTGATCAGCGCGCGAGTTTGCGGACGAACTCGAACGGCTCGGGCCATTGGTTGCTCAAATTTGTCAGGGCTTCCAATCTGCTCTATCACCTCAGCGTAAAAGGCAAACAGCCGCCGTGGATTGCCGCCTATCTGGATGCAGGAAAACCGGCCGAACTAGTGGAGCATTTCCAGAAAGTATCGGTACGAAATTCCGCGAGTCATTCGACCCGATATCATTCTCACCGATGGCGGGTACGCGATTTCAGAGCTCGATTCGGTGCCTGGCGGGATTGGGCTGACCGGTTGGTTGAATCAAACGTATCGCGAACTCGGTTTCGATGTATCTGGGAGGTGGAGATGGAATGATCGAACGGATTTCGTTCCATCCTTCCGACAGGGGTGATCGCGGTATCGAAAGAGTCCGAAACCTATCGGCCGGAGATGGAATGGTTATGCGACCAATTGACCGCCAAAGCACGGGGCACGATGGAGAGTGGCGGAGGCGGAGACGTGGGATTTTCGATCTATGGACCCGGTCTATCGGTTCTTTGAAATGTTTGATCTTCCCAATCTTCCCTCCAGAGACTCGTTGATTGAGGCGGCCGAATCAGGCGGATCTCCGCGATCACTCCGCCGCTCAAGCCCTATCTGGAAGAGAAACTTTGGTTCGGCCTTTTCTGGTCGAGGCCCCTGCAGAAATTCTGGCGACGCGAACTGCGGGCGAGTCATTGGGCGAAGTTAAAATCTCTGATTCCTCAAACTTGGGTGATCGATCCGGCTCCGGTACCGCATCACGCCGTGATTCCCGGGATTGGAAATTCAGGACTGGCGCGAGTTGAAGAAGTTCAGTCAAAGGCAGCGAGAGTTTGTCTTGAAAGTGAGCGGATTTTCGGAGTTGGCATGGGGCAGTCGCGGAGTTTTCGTCGGCCAGGACCTTCCCCAAAGGGAATGGTCAGATTGCATCGAACAAGCGATTGCTTCGTTCAGCAGCGGTCCTTTTATTCTGCAGAAGTTCTTTAAAGGTCGCCTCGTCGAACAGCCATACTACAATCCGGCAACCGAATCGATAGAGACGCTGGTCGGGCGGGTTCGTTTGTGTCCCTATTATTTTGTTTTGTCGAGCAAGGAAGTGCGTCTCGGCGGAGCACTGGCCACGATTGTGCCGGCGGACAAAAAAATCGTTCATGGGATGCGCGACGCCATTATGGTTCCGACCGCAGTGGAATTGCCGGGCAGCGAATGGCCCGCCAAAATACCCAAGATAGAGATGAACCACAGATATTGAAGCAGGAGGTCGGCGTGATCCTTTGCACGAAGCCGTCTGACCTCTTCCTGACTCTATGAAATCTGTGGTTGTCTCTGCTCTTCGGTTCTTGCGGCTAAGTCGCAATCTCCACTTCGCTTCCCAGTGCGACTGAGTCCGCAACAGCCTGGACGACCCGCATGTACTGCAGGCCCTGCGCGAAACTGGGTTGAGGTTGGATGCTGGCCGGGGATCGTACCGCGGCGATGAAGTCTTCCTCGACACGCCAACGTTGCTCCAACTCGGACGGGATCTCGATGTCAGCGGCGCTTTTTTCTCCAAGTCGCCCTCCACTGATTCGGTCCGAACTGAAGTCGTAAGTGAGCATCCCCTGACTTCCAAAAACCTGGAGCCGATCCGAGTTCTCAAACAGGGCAACGCCACTGAACTCCATCACCCCTTCCATTCCGTTTTCGAACTTGCAAAGAACAACGACCATGTCCGGAATGCGGATTTCGTACCCTTGACGAACCGGGTTAATCGTCTTTTGACGGGCAAAAACGTGGGTAATAGGGCCAAACCATCGTTGAACCACCTCTGCATAGATTCCGAGCGTCAGGACGTTTAATCCCGATAATTCATCGCGCTGTCTCCAATGAGGTGGAGCGTCCGGATTGATATATGTCCCCGAGAGGCTCTGCAGTCGAAATGGTGTGGTTCCCCGAGATAATCCTCTGCGAGCAACTTTTGCATGAAAAGGCTGCCGCGCATCCCGTGCGGAGGCGGGCAAACCATCGTGACCAGATGCGGATTCCGTTGAGCGGCCGCAAACATCTCCTCTGCTTCAGAGAGATTCATGGCCATGCGCGCCTGCGTGAAAACATGTTTGCCTGCTTCAAGCGCGGAGATCGCGATCGTTGAGTGCAGATAGGGCGGGGTTCCTATCCAGACGATATCGATATCCGGGTCCGCGACCAGTTCGGCCCAGTTTCCGTAGGGCGTCGCTTCAGGGAGGTATTCTTTGCAACACTCTTCTGAGCTTTCGTAGGAGGAGTTGCAAACGGCGACGATCTCCACATCCGGAATTTTCTTGAGCGCCGGCAGATGGCGGTTCTTGACGACAGTCCCGGCGCCGACAATCCCGATTTTCAATTTGGTTTGCCGCGATGCCATGGCGAAGTTCCTCAGTCAGACAATCTGAATGTCTATTCGTTTAAAACGAAGAAATTTCGAACGAGACGCCCGTTTTTCGGAATCAGGTGCCATGAATATCGGCGGTTATTGAAAATAATCTTTGGGCAGGATCATGATGGGAGGCGTACAGATCCGCTGCACACAGTGCTCCCAAGTCTCCTGGCCGTTGAGGATCTCAATTTCCACCCGCAGATAATAAATCGGAACTTCGAGCGGATCGATCACTGGAAAGCGAACCGCGTCTTTCTCAGTTGTGATCACCGCGCTGACGTCCCGGCGAACGCATCGTTGCAGGAACTGGTTTAACTCTTTTTCCGTGTAACGATGATGATCTGCAAAATGGCGCGACAATTCGATCTTCGCTCCCAGATTCTGGAGGCCCTCTTCGAAGCTCTCGGGTGCCGCAATCCCGCACAGCGAGCCGATATAGAGCTCTTTGAGATAATCGAGCGGCAATCGTTCATCCTTATAGACGTGTCTGAGATAGAGCGGGGTATGACGGCACTCGATGATTTCCGCTGTACGATTGTATCGCCGAATTCTCTGAATGAGGTCGTCGTTGGTTTCCCCGTCACACTTTGTGATGAAAATGTAGCTTGCCCTTCGCAGGTTCCGCGGTGGCTCGCGCAAAGTTCCGCGCGGCAAGAGATGCTCGTTGCCGAAAGGTGCCTGACGATCAATCAGGACGATATCCAGACGGTGTTTAAGGTGAAGATATTGCAAACCGTCATCGAGCAACAGGGTGTCCACGTCGAGTCTTTTGAGGGCATGCAATCCGGCCTTCACTCGATCCTTGTCCACGACAACCGCCACGCCCTTTAGATTCGAAGCGAGCATATACGGTTCATCACCGGCCGTCGCCGAGTCCAGCAACACGCTCTTACCGTCTGAAACGACTCTGGGTGGAATTTCCGACCTCTGCGTCAGAAATCTTCTCCCACAGATTTTTTTTGCGACGTTGATCGATGCTTTTGTACCCGCGGCTTAGAATCGCGACTCGACGGCCCCCTTTCTGGAGGGCTCTGGCAAATTTTTCGACCACGGGGGTCTTTCCTGTTCCGCCGACGGTCAGATTGCCGATACTGATGACGAGGCACCCGAGTTGCCGTTCTTTCAGAATTCTTTTTCGATACAGGTAAAGACGGGCCTGAACGATCGCGAGATATAGGAATGAAAGAAGTCTAAGCGCTATCCGCAATAGTCTTGCTCGAAAACCGTGCCTCTTATCGAGTATGACTTCGATCGCATATTGTTCAAGCTCATCGAGGCGCCACCACATGCTTTTAAATGATCCGTGCGCCATCATTGTCAGCGCTGACGATCAGGATTTTGGCGATTTCCTCGGGTGCTGCCGCTTGGAGTGCGGAGGCAACCTCTTTGCCATCCGAGAGCGTAATACAGGCTACCGTGGACCCAGATCCGCTGAGGAAACCTCCCAATGCACCGGCGTCAGCTGCGGCCCGGAGTAATTTGGGAAGAAACGGCACAAACTTTTCGCGAAAGGGCTGATGGAGCCGGTCCACAAACGCACCACGCAAATGTCGGTACTTCCCGGAAGCGAATGCGGCTGCGACCAGGCTGGCGTTCCCCAGGTTTTCGACCACGTCCTGTCGTGAGAAACTAGCTGGCACTACCATTCTCGCATCGCTGGTCTTCACTTCAAAATTCGGGATGAACAACACAAATTTTACTTCCGGATCGACATTAAATCGCGCCACCCGGTTGGTTGTTTTTGTAACGATCGTGAACCCGCCGAAGAGAGCCGCTGCGGCGTTGTCTGGATGACCCTCCAATTCCGCGCAAAGATTGCAGATCTCTTCCTTCGAAAGGCCGCTTTGGGTGATTCGGTTCAGCGCCATCAGGATTCCCAGCCGAATTGTGACACTGCTGCCGAGCCCTCTTGCTTGAGGGACATCGCCCTCAATTGAGCAGCCGAAGGGGAACCGTGTCTTGCCGGTACGATTAAAAAACAGCTCTGTTGCCTGGGAAACCATTCCTGGAACCGGGCGATCGCTCCGATCGTCCTCGATGGTTACTCGATTCCATAGCTGCAGAGCAATCCCCAGACAATCAAAGCCAGGGCCCAGGTTTGTCGTCGAAGCCGGAATTTGAACAGAAACCGCCATAAAAAGCAGGACCGCCAAATTGGACCACAGCGAGTGAACGATCAACACCGGAGTTAAAGGGGCAGGAGTTGCAGGAGTTCAGGAGTCAAATACCCATGGATCTTCATTGCATGGAAGCGGATAAATCAATCCGGAGACCGAAAAATCAGCCGTCCCATTCTGCAACTCCTGAACTCCTGTAACTCCTGTTTATCATTTGACAGCCGAATCTTCAGAGTCTCTGATGTGCGGTCGTTTATCGCATGGCAAACCAATCCGCCCCACAATCGCTCGCGCTGAGGCCTGACGGTCGTTCGAATGATCAACTGCGACCTCTCCGTTTCACTGTCGGAATTGCCCCAAACGCGCACGGATCTGTTTTGATCGCTACCGGGGATACTCAAGTCGTTTGTGCGGCGACCTTGGAGCCGTCGGTGCCGAGATGGATGAAGGAGCAAGGCGTCGCTGGTGGCTGGATCACGGCGGAGTACTCCATGCTTCCTTATTCAACCTTAACGCGACGCCCTCGCGACGTCGCAAAAGGGAGGATGGATGGTCGAAGTATAGAAATTCAGCGCTTGATCGGACGGGCCCTACGGGCCGCGGTGGACCTCGATGCCCTTGGAGAGCGGACACTCTGGGTCGATTGCGACGTTCTGCAGGCAGATGGGGGAACCAGAACCGCGTCTATTACCGGCGCTTCGGTGGCAGTTGCGCTGGCCTGCGCCGCCTTGCGAGCCCGCGGGCAGATTACGCAGTGGCCGCTGCGTTGTCTCGTAGCCGCTGTAAGTGTCGGCGCGGTTGATGAACGGCTACTCCTGGATTTAAACTACGAAGAGGACAGGAACGCTGCCGTCGATATGAACCTGGTCATGACCAGCAACGGTGCTTTTGTCGAAGTGCAAGGGGCGGGGGAGGAAGCGACCTTTTCTAGAGGTGAACTGGACAAGATGATCGCACTCGGAGAAGCGGGTATCCAGCAATTGATCGCAAGCCAGCGGGACTTATTGCGAACCTCTGTCGTCGACTTTCCCGATTTCTGACCGAAGAAGCCCGCGGAGAAGGGGAGAAGAGCACCCAGGGAAGAAAATATTACACAGAGACACAGAGAACACCGAGTTAAGCAACCGGTTAGGTTTCCCATTGGTACGTTTGGATTTTTCGAAATCTCCGTGTTCTCTGTGTCTCTGTGGTAAAACCAGTGCTCTGTGTCCTCCTGATCCTTCCTCTGCGCCCTTTTCCAACGGCTAAACTGTTTTGCCGCGCAGATAGACAGGCAAATTCGCGAGTACGGTTCCGTCCTGGTGCAAGTAGATCTGGTCATGAAGATTTGTGACCACGCAGACGTGATTCGGTATAATCCGCACGCGTTCTCCAATTTCGGGTTTGCGCGGTGAGCTTGCGAGGTCGACGATGCCATGCTCTTCGTTGAGCCTGGTGATTGTTGCGTCAGGATAGTCTGGAAGGAGGCCGTACCCATCTCCCTGTCCCGGAGGCAACAAATCGCTCGAAAGTGTTTTGCTTCCGGCGTCGATCACTGCGCGGTCGTCGGCGGGTCGACTAACAACCGTGGCCAGAATCGTCAATGCGCACCGCTCAAGGCTCGCGGCTTTGGCGGCTATCATCATTCGATCGTTATAGATATAAGTCCCGGCCCGAATTTCATTGATCGGGGCAAGTTGGTGAGAATGATAGGCACTCGGTGTTCCACCGCCCGAGATTACCGGGACTTCGATTCCTGCGTCGCGGAATAGCGGCAATACTCCACGGAGGAACTCGGCGGTTTTTGAAGTGGTGGGATAGGTCATCAATCCTTTGAATTCAATCATCGGCTGCTTCACTGCTGTCATGGCGAGGGCGATCGCCTGCTCAGGCGTTTGTACTCCCTGCCGATTTCCGCCGGATTCGAACTCAACCAAGACGCCGATCGGACTGCAGGCTCGGCTCGCCGCCCAGGCGACAGATTCCATTGCTTTTGCATTGTCGATCGCCACACTAACACGTGCAAAATGCGTGAGATGCGCCACGCGTTCTGCCTTTGCCTGTCCGAGCACATTATAGGTAAGCAAGATGTCCGTGATGCCGGTCTGTGCCATGATCTCTGCTTCACCAATCTTTTGCACTGTGATTCCCGTGGCGCCGGCTTTGCATTGCTCATGCGCGAACAGCGGTAATTTATGCGTTTTGATATGGGGTCGCAGCTTGAGTTCGTGCGCATCGCAATAGTGCTGGAGACGACGAATATTTTGGCGGACGATATCCAGAGCAACGACCGGCACAGGTGTCTCAAGTTCGCTGATGTGCATGGATGCAGGAGTTGCAGGAGTCAGGAGTCAGGAATCCAGACCGAAATTCGGCCGTCCCATTCTGCAACTCCTGAACTCCTCTTCTAAGAGTCTCACGCTAGGCAACGACTCAATAGCTTTGCGATCGCCGACCGATCCAGATCCTTGCCGATAAATACCAGCTGGCTCAACCGTGATTCCTCTTTCTCCCACAGGCGATCCCAGTAAATAGTGAATCGATTGTTGACTCCGTGAAAAACCGCGCGCCGCGGTGTCCCTTGGATCCAGAGGATGCCCTTTGAACGGTACACTTTCGCCTTCTCGGAGAGTTCCTGCAGCTCAGCCTCCAGTCGCTCCATCGCGAATGCTTGATCGAAGCTAAAAGAAAACGAAGCGATGTCCGAATGATTGCCTTGCTTCAGCTCGTCCAGAAAGGCTGGAGCCACGGAGAGTTTCCGATCCAGATCGAAGACGCTCAGATCCAGGAGTTGCTTTAGATTCACCCGCGACCGCTCGGTGTGAAAAATTCGTGCGTGCGGGTTCAGCCCTAGAATCTGCTTTTCAAGAGCCGCGAGATCCTCTGCAGTCACCAGGTCAACTTTGTTGATCAAGATAAAGTCGGCTAATGCGATCTGCTCGCGGGCAACTTCGGTTTCCTTAAGTTGAGCTAAAACGTGCTCAGCGTCGACGACCGTGATGATCGAATCAAGTCGAGCATACTGCTGAAGTTGAGGAATATTCAAGAACGTCTGTGCAACCGGCCCGGGATCCGCCACTCCCGTTGTTTCAATCAGGATGTAGTCGAGTTGGTCCTTCTTGAGCAGTTTCTGAACACCTTTGACCAAGTCTTTCCGCACGGTGCAGCAGACGCAGCCGTTGCTTAGCTCCACGACATCTTCGGTTTGTGTCTCTACAAGTTTTCCGTCTATCCCAACTTCGCCGATCTCGTTAATAATGACTCCGAACCGATAATCGGTTTGTTCTTTTAGAATGTAATTGAGCAAGGTGGTTTTGCCTGCACCGAGGAACCCGGTGAGGACGCTGACAGGGATTACTTTTCTCGGCGTCATAAAAAAAGAAAAAGAGCGATCCAGCGGCAACCGGATCGCTCTTATAAGTAGCGCAAAAATCGATTTACACCAAGCCGGCCTTTTTCAACGTCCTAAAGGCGCCATTCTTGGTGATTGTTTTCAAAGCACGGGCACTGAGTTTCACGGTGACAAAGCGACTAAGTTCCGGTACCCAGATCCGTTTCGTCTTCAGGTTCGGGGTGAACAATCTGGGCGTGTTAGCGGTAACGTGTTGACCGACGCCCCCTTTTTTCTTGGCCATTCCGCGCCTGTGGATCACGTGACCCTTCGCAGGTTTGGCGCCTGTGATACTGCATTCTCTAGCCATATTGAGTCCTCTTGGTGAAGAGCCCGGAAGATCCGCACCTTTGCCGTCACCGTCAAGGCGAAAATTGGCCATTGGATGCGGATCCTGCTTTTCTGGAAAACTTTAAATCCAATACGGCCGCCTCTCGCGCAACAGCGGAGCTGTGCTACGGTTGCACTTGAATGAAGCGGAAGGTTCTTTGCGGCTTTCTGGTCGTATGCGTTTTTCTGAATTTGTTGATCGGTTTCAAGATATTGAACTCGAGTGCCGCAACGGATGATCACGGCATCGACTATGCAGCAATCGCCGGATTCACCAGGGCGATCCAGGTGATCAGGCAGGATTATGTGGATATAAACGCTGTTTCTTATAAAAAGCTGACCTACGCGGCACTGCACGCGATGCTGCCGCACCTTGATCCGCACAGCCAGTTCCTGGAGCCGGAAGATCTCAAAGACAGAGAAGATGAAACCCGAGGTGAATTCGGCGGGTTCGGTTTTACAATTTCGCGCAAGGATCAAACAGTTACAGTCTTGTCGACGATGGAAAATAGCCCCAGCGCTCGTGCGGGCATTCTGCCTGGGGACCAAATCGTAGCTGTTGCGGGAAAATCCACCCTCAACATGCCGATTGAGGATTTGAACCAATTGCTGCGCGGTCAACCTAATCAGCGGCTTGCGCTGACGATTTACCGGCCTTCGACCAAAGAAACGAAGGATTACGAAATGCGGCGCGAGATGATCAAAGTCGCGAGCGTGGTGGACGCCAAAATTCTGAATCCGAAAGAGACTGGCGGCATCAAGATTGGCTATCTTCGAATCACCGAATTCACGGAACCGACAGCGCGTGAGCTATCTGAGAAACTTGATTCCCTGCGGAGCGATGGGATGCAGGCGCTCATCATGGATCTTCGGTTCAACCCAGGTGGACTTTTAACGAGCGCGGTAGATGTTTGCGGACTTTTTCTGCCGCCGAGGACGTTAGTTGCCTATACTGAAGGCCGAGACGCTGCTCAACGCCGTGAATATTTCACCGACAATGGCGACAGGCAACGGGTGGATTTTCCTATGGCAGTGCTGGCCAATGGCTTGAGCGCCAGTGGCGCTGAAATTGTCACCGGCGCACTGAAGGATTTGAAACGGGCAGTCATCGTCGGCGAGACAACTTTCGGGAAAGGTGTTGTGCAGACACCGATGCCTCTGCCCGATGGCTCCGCGCTCTGGCTGACGACCGCCAAGTATTACACGCCGGGCAAACAGGTGATTCAGGAGAAAGGGATTGCTCCCGATATCGAATCGACGATCGATACCGACCGAGAACGAGCGTTGCTTTTGCGGCAGCGAGGCGGTCTGTTGACCGCCGAAGAGCAAAAGCTGGTACGAGAGACACCAGACACTCAGCTCGATCGGGCAGTCGATGCGCTTCGCGGCCTGATCATCTACGATCGTTACGCCAGGCAATAAGTGGCTTTGTGCAATCTCGTGTGGCAGAGGCGAGTTTTCTGAATAAATCTGTTTCAAATGCACTACCGCAAGTTAGGAAAAACAAACTTCAATGTCTCCGAAGTCAGCCTTGGCGCCTGGCAGATTGGCGGAGCGTGGGGCGATGTATCGGATAAAGACGCGGAGCGGGTGCTGCACGCCGCGATTGAAAACGGGATCAATTTCATCGACACCGCGGATGTCTACGGTGACGGCCGCAGCGAGCGCTTTATCGCCAAGGTCTTGAGCGAAACGAAAACAACAGTCTTTGTCGCAACAAAGGCGGGCCGTCGCCTGCAACCACACACCGCTGACGGGTACAATCGACAAAATTTGACGGCTTTCGTTGAACGAAGCCTGCAAAATCTAAAACGCGATAGACTCGATCTGGTGCAATTGCATTGTCCACCGACCGAAGTTTATTACCGCCCGGAAGTATTTGCCGTGCTCGACGAGTTGAAGCAAACAGGCAAAATCCTTCACTACGGCGTTAGTGTGGAAAAGGTGGAGGAAGCGCTGAAAGCGATCGAATTCCCAGGCATCGCTACGGTGCAGATCATCTTCAACATTTTCCGCCAGCGCGCTAAAGACCTGTTTTTCCCGCTCGCACAGCAGCGCGACGTTGGCATCCTCGTTCGGTTGCCGCTCTCCAGCGGTCTGCTTTCCGGGAAGATCAATCGCAACACCACGTTTGCCGCGGATGATCACCGGAATTTCAATCGGCACGGTGAGCAATTCGATCGCGGGGAGACGTTCTCGGGGGTCGATTTCGACATTGCTCTTGAGGCCGTCGATGAAATACGGCGAGTGGTTCCCGAAGGGGTGAGCATGGCTAAATTTGCTCTGCGATGGATTCTCGATCATCCGGCGGTCAGCTGTGTGATCCCAGGGGCTCGAAACGAGCAGCAGGTTATCCAAAACGCCGCCGCTTCTGATCTACCGCCGCTGAGTGCGAATCAGGTGGCTGTTTTGGCGAATCTTTACGATGAAAAGATTCGTCCGCTCGTCCATCAGCGGTGGTGAGCGGGTCGAGGCAAAGTCAGGAGTTGCAGAATAGCAAGGCGGTTCACCGTTTTGGACACAGTGATTCGCTGTCTGCACCTGGCGGGATTTTAAGTTGGTTCGTCGTTGCTCCCTCGCAAATACTCGTTTTCCAACGTCGATATCCTCTCTTGAATTCCGGCAGCTTCTGAACTTCTGAATTCTTATTCACCGTTTTTCCGTTTCCAGGTAGCGGATACGCTTGTTGATATCGGTATTGATCGAATGATACGGCTGGGCAAGGTTGCCCGGCGCAAAAAGGGTTCGGCGAATATATTCCATGTCGTCGTCGCCGACTGCATCCGTAAAAATTGGAAGCAGATAATCGATACCGAGCCGAGACGGCTTCATTTGAATTGGATCGTAAAACTGCGAGAACATGCGTCTTGCATGAATATGCCCCCACCGGTCTCGGAACCGGTTCGCGTCGTAACCGCTCACCTGGAACCCTTTGGCCGCGGTGTACTGCAGGATCGAGACGGCATTGTTGCGACCCTCGAGCAAAAGTTCAACCGCTTTTGCACCCAGTTGGGCGGCGTAGAAGCGATCAAACACGATCGGCCTTCCGCCTCGCTGAGTGTGACCGACTTTCCTAGTGAAAATCGCTTCACGAGCTGAGTCCCCGCGGCGGTAAAGTTGGAAATAGCGATCCCCGATCATCGTTATCAACTTGTGTCGCAGTGCTTCGGCCGCACCGCTCAGGGCGATGTTTCCGGCCGGATCGCTTGTCCTGGTTTCCGCCCCCAGTTCATTTCCTTGCTCGTCGACGATGCCTTCACCGCAGACAATGACAACGTTCTTTTGCAAATCGTAGAGCTGTTTAACGCGTTCGACCAAGTGCTCGATATTCAGCGGATGTTCAGGCACCAGAATGATATCGGGGCGTCCGTAGGCCGACCCGAGTGCGAGATACCCGGAATGCCGGCCCATGACCTCGATGATGGCGATGCGACGGTGGCTCTCCGCGGTTGTCCGAATCCGTTCTACGCCGCTCGCTGAGACGTATACCGCGGTTGCGTAGCCAGGCGTGACATAGTTGACGATATAGTCCAGGTCAAAAATCGCTTTCGATTCTCTGTGCTCATAATGGTATCCGTTCTTGGAACTTGCTTCGTGGACACGAACCCACTCGTTTGGCTCTTCTGGGTAGTTGAGGCCGAGGTCGTTATCAATCGTCTTCGGAGCCAATACTGTCGGGAGGCGTTCCGCGAGGGGTTGCAAACCGTTCAGCGTGCCGTCTCCGCCCACACAGATCAGGCCTTCAATCCGGAGTCGTTCCAAGCGGCTGGCAATAAGATCGAGTTCCTCTGTTTTGTTTGGGTCAACGTAATCCCGGGAAGAACCGATCATCGTGCCACCCTTGGTCGGATCCATCTCCGGTATCTCTTGGTAGAGCGGATTTAAATGAACATGCGGGACGCGCGGATTAAAGAGACTGTTGAACCCCTTTATCAGCCCGACGATTTCGATCTTCAGCTGATTTGCACGAACGACCGCCCCATGGATCGTGGCATTCATTGTCGGCGTATCACCCCCCGCTGTCAGGATACCAATGCGTTTCATAATTGAACTGCGAATCTGTTCACCCTCCGGCGTTACTGCGCTCTCTATTTATTCCGGCGTCCCGCGGTTTCCAAAGCTTTTCAATTGCCGGGCCCGGAAAAGCTCGTTTTTTTGATTTAACGCGAATTCCAAAACGGCTATTGTGTTGTGTCTTGGTAGCAGTTCAGGAAGGTCCGTTTTCCAGCCCAGAATCATTCGAATATGCAAGATCGTACCGTGATGAAAAAAATGGCAGTCTGCGCGCTCTCCGGATTGCTCTTCTTCGTTACCGCCATGTTTACGACGATGCTCGATTTGACCATTTTCTGGCGGAACATCTGGCTGGGATTTTGCCTTGCTTTCTTTCTGGTGTCGCTCGGCGGCGTCTTTGTCCTTTGCGGAGACCTCAATTCCGAGCACAGCGAACCAGACGACGCAAAGCCAAACGAATAGCAAGCGTTGGCTATTGCATGAATGGATATCCTGGTGGTCGCCGGTTCTTTGCTTTGGATCGCATTGATTCTCGTTCCATGGCGGCCCTGGAGCACCAGGGAACGCCTCGAACCGGATGACGAACAGGCTGAGCGGGACCTTTCCGATGTCACTGTGCTAGTTCCTGCGCGGAACGAGGCGGCGGTCATTGAGCGCACACTATCGGCCCTCGGTCACCAGGGTGCAGGTCTGCACGTGGTTCTTGTGGATGATCAATCATCGGACAAGACCGCTTCTCTCGCGCTCTCTTCGTTTGGAACCGAGTTGCGAGTCATCAAAGGAAAGTCGCTTCCACCCGACTGGACAGGTAAACTTTGGGCTCTCGAGCAAGGTTGGCGGAACACCGATACCCAACTAGTTCTGCTTCTGGACGCCGACATTGAGCTCGAAGCTCGGATGATCGGAACGCTGAAGCAAAAATTGATCGACGAACAGCTCGAACTCGTCTCGATCATGGCCCAGTTGCGCATGGAAAACTTCTGGGAAAAGCTGCTCGCACCTGCCTTCATTTATTTTTTCAAGCTGCTTTATCCTTTTTCTGTCGGCAATAACGCTGATTCCAGTCTGGGAGTGGCAGCCGGCGGTTGCATTCTCGTTCGGTCGGATGCCCTCCGTAGAATAGGCGGTTTCCTTGCAATCCGGAACGCGATCATTGACGACTGTGCTCTTGCCGGCAAACTTAAGAAATGCGGAGGGCGCACTTGGACAGGCCTGAGCCATTCAGTGCGTAGTCATCGCGAGTATCCGCGCTTGTCAAATTTTTTTGGGATGGTCGAACGCACCGCATATACCCAGCTGCGGTATTCATTTTGGCTGCTTCTAGCGACTACGTTCACAATGCTGCTCGTCTTTTGGTTTCCTTGGACCGGTTTTTTTTCTTCCTCGCTTGCTGTCAGGTGTTTCGCCTTCGCTGGCGTTTGTGCCATGATATCCTCCTACCTGCCGACCCTGCGCTACTACCGGAGATCGGTGCTGTGGGCTCTGATGCTCCCGTTCGTCGGTGGCTTGTATCTTCTCATGACCTGGTCGTCCGCTTTACGATATTTGCGCGGGAAACGATCGGAGTGGAAAGGCCGTGTCTACGCCCGGTGATGAGCCTGTTCGGTGTTTGGGCATGTCGGCATATTTGCGAAGACGGTACGCTAAGCCGGAGCAATCCGATTTAAATCGTCTTTGTTTGACCTCCGTCCATGTCAATTAATGAACCGTGTAGAAATCGCCCCTCCTGTGAAACGACAAATGTGACAAGATGAGCAATATCCTCGGGTTCTCCCAGGCGCGAGACGTTTGAGTCTATGACCATGGCCCGTTCAGCCTCGATGACAGTGATGTTCAGAGCTGCAGCAGAAGCTTCGAGTCGTTTTCTTAAGCGGTCAGTCCGGACAAAGCCGGGGTTGATGGCGTTAATTTGAATTCGATCTTCTATGCCGAGTTCAGCGATCGCCTTGGTAAAGGACAACAATGCCGCGTTCACCGAGCCGCCAATTGCGAATTCCGCCCCAGGGGTGCGGCCGCCGACACCGGCGATGTTGACGATCGAGCCGGATCGAACCTTCAGATGTGGCCACGCCGCTCGGACTAGCCGAATGCTGCCGAAAAACTTGAGAGCGAAACTATCCTGCCAATCTTCTTCGCTGAGGTTTAAAAACGCGCCGCGCCTGGTGGCTCCTGCGTTATTAACTACGATATCGATTCCACCGAATTTCGCGACTGCCGCGTCAACCAGGCATTGGGGCGCGTCGAGCTGTCGCAGATCCGCGGGGTAGGCCATGCATTCATTGCCGGATTCCTGAATGATAGTGACGACCTCGCCTAACTTCTGGGCATCACGTGCGGCAAGGACTACCTTCGCCCCATTTCTCGCCAGGTTAGTCGCGATGGCGCTGCCAATCCCCCGGCTGGCCCCGGTTACGATGGCGACTCTATTTATTAAACGGTCTGATTTCATGTTGCCTTTCAGAAGATGCATTAGCTGATCCATAGCGGTGCGCCAAAATGCATATCGACGCTTGAAATGAAAAGTGGTAGCTTCTTTCGTCAGCGGGTTGGGATACGCCAGATTTCAGGTTGGCGCATGGTCATTGCGAAAGAAAGGTAATTGAGTATGTCCACCGCAACTTTGAACCAACAACTTTGGGTAACCGTTCTTGAATCTGCCGCCCCTCTCAAAATAGATCCGTCGTGTCAATTGTTTCTGCAGGCTTGGATCACCAATGGTGTTGATCGGATGTATGACGAAAGCCGCATTGCGCCGGAGGACGTCGCCACCGCGAAAAGTAACTTGAAGACCTTTGTCGAATTGATGAAGGCAGAGACTCTCGCTCGTGGGGCTGAACGGATCGGCAACAAATGCTTTCATGCCGCCCAGCACAATCTGGAACGGCGTTCATTTCTCACCGTCTATTCTCTTTGGCCTTTCTGGCCGCACGCGATCGAAGGCCAAGAAGGCCGTTTTCCCTAGGAGAACGGCTCTGGTAAAGGATTTAGCGGCGACTAAGTTCGTTGCTTGTGATTATAATGCGACTGAATCAGGAAGATTACATCGCCGGCGTCATGAATGAGTCGCTTGTTTACAACCGATATCTGTACTCCATAGCCCGGCTACGGCGGGAACTGGCGAAGACGGTTCGGCGGTTGCGGCGGGCCAGTCGGTAGCGGAAGTGCCGGCTCTGATCACGGATAAAAAGTGATCCGGGCCGCGTGCAGCTGGGAAGGTTAGCGAGACTTTCGCACGCGCGCCCGAATCGCCTTAACCAGTGATTTAGACAGCGGCAGACCCCTCGTCGTTCAACCCCTAAGGGATAATGGCGAAAGTGCGGTAAAAGTGCGGTACTCGATCATTCTCCCTAGGTATAATTCCGGCCTTTCTGGCCGCACGCCGTGTCCGGGTAACGGAAAGACTGCAGAGGCTGCGGAGGATTGGTACATTAACTGAGCACATCTCTGCTCCGCGTTCTCCGTGTCTCTGTGATAACTGGTCGCGCCGTGCACTCCATCCTGCCTCAGGGTGCCCCCTGGATGTAGATCTTGCCCCGATAGAAGCGTGCAACAAAAACGAAAAGAATCGCGGTGCAGAACATGAGCAGAGTGAAAAATCGAAAGTAGGCCGCATGTTTGAGATCGATCCCGAGATTGCTGAGACTCGGAATCAGGAAGTTCAGGATGGCCGTAAATTGATTGCCTAAGGCGACCGTGAAAAGCCAGGTCGCCATGACGATGCTTTTCATCTTTTTGGGTGCTTGAGTGTACGAAAATTCCAAACCGGTGATGGAAACCATCACCTCACTCGAAGTCAACAAGACGTATGCCAGGAGCTGCCAGGCTACACTCGGCCTCGCGCCTCCGTCGATCCGGGCTTGTATCCACCATATCACCAAGAACGAGGCCGAAATCAGGAACAGGCCCATCCCTATTTTTCGCAATGGAGTGAGGGGAAAAACACGATGGATGGCTGGATAGATGAAATAGTTAAAAAGCGGGATGAGTGCCAGAATCAGGAGCGGATTTGCCACCTGGACCTGTTCTGGCAAAAGCTTTAGTCCTAAAAAATGAAGATTCAGATTCCGGGCTTGCAGCGTCCATTCTCCACCGGAACTTTGGTCCCAAAGCGACCAGAAGACAGCGACGAAAAGGTAGACTATGAATAGACGCCCAATCGCACTGAATCCTTCTCGACTGAAAAACTCGCGAACGAAACCGAGACCGCCTCTGGGAATGTGAACAAATTTCTTTCTTCCCATCCAGAAGACAATCGTGGCAATGAGCATCAGCAGTCCGGGCAATCCGAAGGCATAATGCGGACCAAGGCTCTTATTGTTAAGGAGGATAGGGCAGAGGTAAGTTGAAATCGAAGATCCCAGATTAATTGAGAGATAAAACCAGCCGAACGCTCGTGAAAGCAGATGTTGGTTGCCTGCCCCGAATTGATCGCCGACATGCGCAGACACGCACGGCTTGATTCCGCCCGAGCCGATTGCGATGAGGAGCAACCCAATGAAGAGTCCCAGCCGGGTATCGTTTATCGCCAATGCGAGATGGCCAAGGCAGTAAACGATCGATAACGAAAGAATCGTACGGTATTTTCCTAGAAACCCATCCGAAATAATCGCTCCCAGAATCGGCAGAAAGTAAACCCCGAAAACGAATTCATGAAACCATCCGGTCGCCTCACTATCACTCATCGCAGCGAGTGTGCCGGCTGCGCTCATCAGATAAGTCGTCATGAAGACAATCAGAATGGACCGCATCCCGTAAAAGCTGAATCTTTCCGCAGCTTCATTCCCGATGATGTAAGGAATTCCAGGAGGCATACCGGAAGAATTACTGTCCGGTACGGTGCGATAGGTTGACCTTCGTGCACCGGTGTCGTTCGCTGAAACCTGCGCCGAAAAACCCGATTCTGACATGAGGTCGGAATCGTGCCCTCGGGGGCAAAAATTTGCAATACGACAGATGGACTTAAGAACTCAGGAGTTCAGGAGTTGCAGAAGGCAAATTCTACGGCCGGGGGACAAATGTTGGCGTCGAGTACGAATGCCAGCCGAGTCGAATTCTTTATCGCGTGGAAGCCGAAGAATCACCATTCACCGACCGGAAAGCAGCAAACGCATTCTGCAACTCCTGAAACACCTGAGTTCTCGACCTAAACAATTTCCCGCCGATGGCCTTCCTCGTCGTACTCGTAGATTTTGCCGCTTTCTTCGTCCCTGGTCTGCTTATGCGAACCATCGCAAAATGGTGGATTCTTTGTTAGGCCGCACATACAGATCCAGACGGATTTTTCCTGCGGCTTTATCTCGAATGGGCCTTGGTCGGTTTTGAAGATTTTGCGCATTGAACAATAGTTAAAGTCGAATTAGAAAAGGAAGTCGAGCCTCATTTGCTTGGGTGCATAGTACGCCGTCTCCTAAATCCCTTGGGCTTCGCCGCAGATCAGTTGGCTGTTTTTCAAGGCGGTCTGAGCCGGACTGGCTCTAAAACGCTGCTATCTGGATCATAGCGGTCGAGCGAGCAACGCGGAAAAACAGTCAACTGGCCGCGGCCCATTGGGTTGCCTTGAAAACGGGGCGGCTGCTTCGTAGGTCGTCCGTCACGTATCGATCAAGATATGCTCCTTCCTCCCGCCTCGCAGACGACCCATTTTGAACGCAACGAAGCCCAAGAGATTTAGGAGACGGTGCACTAGTGCACCAGTCACTGACTTGGTGAACTAGCCTGTTTCGAGGGTTGACGGAGGTTGGATCTTGCCCATAAGTGCTAGCATTTCGGCCAGACAGATGCTGGCCACAATCGACGCTCGCTGCAGCGCGTCCTCTGCTTCGGCGCTTTGACCGTTCTGGAGCTCAGCGATAGCGATGCTCAAGTGGCGCACCAGCGAATGAAACCACTGCAGGGTCAGGTTAAAGCGCTCGTTCAGCTCAGGTTTTTCGCGTCGTCCTTCTCGCTCATCGAGCTCGGCCAGATAGGCACCGTTCAATGAGACGAAACAGCATCTGCAGAACACCAGCAAGAAGTCCTGGGCATCAATTGTCGGCAGCAATTTGGCATTGGATATTCCCAGAATGACCCTTAAAATCGGTCTGCTGTAATAAGCGAAATGAATTTCGACCGCAGCCCGGCACCCTTGGTCTTCAAGGGTCTTGCGTTCCGCCGGGTCGAACTGAAGCGTTTTCAGCGAGGGATGCAGGACCAATTTCAGATCATCCTGTGACCCAGCCGATGTTTCGCGCTGAAGAACTCCCGCCGGGGGAGCTGCTTCTTGCTCTTGCAGGACTTGGCCGCCCTTGAGAGTGAGTCGAACTCGAAGATTTGTCTGGCGGCCCGGTTTCCAAAGAAAGCCAAGGGTACACCCGGCTGGAATAAGCTTTGCCAGCGTCGTAATGAATGCTTCCGCGCAAGTCTCCACGGTGAACCTTGGCATCGCACGCCTCAGAAAAAGGTTCATCGCCCTCGGCAATTGACGAATCTCAGGTTTCAAGTCGTTTTGCAGGTCTTCGCTCATCGGGAATGATTCGCATATGTTAGAAGGATTCGAGCGAATTGCCAGAACAGCTAAGTGTTTGCCAAAGATTGCGTGCAAGGAAATGCGCCGGATCGGGGTGTGGAAATACGACCGGCAGGGCGAGTCCATCTCCCCCCATCGGAGGAAGTCTCGTGGGGGTTGATCGGATAAAAGCGCTCAAAGAAGAAGAGTGGCGCGCCAAAAAAGCTGGTTGAGATTCTCTCCTATGGAAGCAAACGTCGAAACTATCGGCAGGTCGGGAGCGGGGAAATCGGGCATTAGAGGGGCGGACATCCTTCTGGATGTGCTGCGCTCGGAGGGGACGCGCTACATATTTGGCAACCCTGGCACGACAGAGCTGCCGTTGATCGATGCACTGGTGACCAAGCCAGACATCCGATACGTCTGGGGGCTACAGGAAGCTACCGCGGTTTCCATGGCGGATGGCTTCGCACAGGCATCCGGTAAGCCCGCCTTCGTCAATCTCCATACGGCGGGCGGTCTTGGGCACGGTATGGGTGCCATTATGAATGCGAAAATCGCCCGGGTGCCGATGATAATCACAGCCGGGCAGCAGGATCTTCGTCATTTTCTAGCCGACCCATTGCTGGCCGCCGATCTCGTAGGGATGGCAGCACCGGTTGCCAAATGGTGTTTCGAACCGAATTCGCTCGATGATCTGCCGTTGATTCTCCGCCGAGCTTTCCACAATTCAATGTCTCCGCCGCGCGGTCCGGTTTTTCTTTCTCTTCCGATGAATATCCTGGACGAATCAGGCTCGCCTCCAATGCTTCCAGCAAGCCGTATCGAGCGGGCGAACGTCGGCTCAGGGGTTGCAGATTTGGCCGCGGAACTTTTGCAGTTCAGGCCCGGTCGGACCGTGATCGTCGCCGGAAACGATATCGCCGAGTCTGGCGTGGATGGATCTATCGCGAGAGTGGCCCGGTTGTTAGGAGCGCCGGTCTACGGATCTTCCTGGCCGTCAGTCAACAACTTTGCTTCAGTCGATCCATTCTGGCGCGGTTCGTTACCAACGACAGCCAGGGGAATTTCCGAAATTCTCGGTCAGTACGATTGCATGCTCGGGCTGGGCGGAAAGACGCTGGTCGCGATAGTCTACACCGAGAGGGATCCGATTCCGGAAAACCTCACGTTCTATCACATCTCGGAAGATGGCAACGATCTCTGCCACAACGATGCTCCGAGGCTGGGCATCGTGGGAAATGTCAAGGCCACCTTGGAAGTTCTGGCGGAGAAACTCGAAGGCAAGATTTCTCCGCATACCGTCGAGAGAAACGTGAATATCGCCCTAGAAGCGAAGGAAGCTCAGCAGCGTGCGCTGAGAGAGCAAGCGGAGAAAGCTGACAGAGATCCGCGCATTCAACCAATCATTGCGGTGCAAGAGATAGTTCGCCCGTTGGCGGACGGAACATTGCTTGTCGATGAGGCGCCCTGCGCCAACGCATTCACGCAGCCGATGCATCGATCGACAGCCGCCAAGCAGTATTTTCACAATCGCGGTGGAGCTCTGGGGTGGGGCATGCCGGCGGCGGTCGGGGTCTCGTTAGCTCATGACAAAGCGCCGGTCCTGTGCATTGTCGGAGACGGGTCTGCGCTCTATTCACCGCAAGCGCTCTGGAGCGCAGTGCACGAGGAGACGCCGGTTGTGTTCATCGTCTTAAACAACGCTGAATACGGAATTCTAAAAGAATTCATGTTGAATCAACCGCAATATAACGCCCAAGAACATGGTTTTTTGGCGATGGATATTTGTGATCCGCAGGTCAACTTCCAGTTTCTGGCCAGGTCGATGGGGGTCGCTGCGCAAAAGGTGACCTCGAAAGCTCAGATCAGCGGCATGGTGGAAGCGGCCTTAACCTCCGGAAAATCCCATTTGATAGAAATACCCGTAACCAACGTGCGGTCGTAAGCGGGCGGGAAAAAGAAAGGCCATGCGCAATCCCACCATTTCCATTAAGGGGGCGTTGGCCCGACAACCAAACCAATGAATGCGGTGCTGGAGTTCGGACGTCAAAAGAAGCTTCATGGTTTCTGGAACCGTGAGTCTCTCGAACTATCCCGCTCAATCCGTGGCTCTATATTGAAAAAGCATTTCCGTCGATCCACCATGTAGTTCCCAGATACCGGCCCGGAGTCAGCAGTTGCACCTTGGCCTGGTTTTTCTGAGGCTCAAAGCTGATGATTTTGACTGTCAGTGGCTTCGTAAATTGCCAAGCATGTCGGGCACCAAGCTCCCTGGATTGATAAGATTCGAATTCTGCCGGATTGCCCGCCTTTTTCAACTTTTGCCAATTGCTTAGATCTCCGACCTCCAAGAACCAGATGGAATCCGGCTTCACCTCCATTTTAGCCCCCTCTCGAATCTGTTCCGCCAAGGAACCTACGACCAAGACCGCCAAAACTAATAACGTTGCAAGATGTACTTTCATACTTCCCGTTCGGTTTCTTCTCGCTTTTAATTCCTAAAATGTCGAGCGAGACAACCGTTTATTTAGCTTTCTCGGCGGTGGGATGTCTTTGCTGAAACTTTTCCGCCATATCTCCTGATCCCGGGATGCCCTGCGGGTATTCTGGGCCTACATCACTCTATTTTCCAGAAGTAAAGAGCATGCCGGCCGCCGCCACCGCCATAATAGCAGTCGCGAGCCATCCCAGTATTTTGAGATAGAGAGGTAAGGTTGACTTGCCCATTACCTTACCCCGGCTGGCCAATAGCATCATAAAACACATCACCGGAACCGCTGTTACGCCATTAATGAAGGCCGCCCATACAAGGGGGCCTGCGGTCCATTCCAATGTCGGCGTGTAGTTCGTTGCTGCCTTCCAGGTTGAAGACGGCAAAGACCGGGAGTTCCGCGCCTGTCGTTTGGTCGCGGTAGCTTTGCCTTAATCCCGACGGATCGAATCTAAGATAGTGAAGAGTTTTCCAAGGTGACTTTGCCACCATGGTTTTTCCCTCCTGAGTGCTTTTCTCCAATGGAAAGAGGCACCGATCAGTTTTTTCCATTATGACTGCAGGCCGGCAGTAGTTTCCTCGAAGTAGGTTAAGATTAGTGCTCATTGGTGTTTCAGCGGGTGAGTTTATCGCTAAACCTTTCCAAGATTCTGGGAGAGTGGCTGCGTCTGTGGAGTCGGACATAGCGTGCCCTGCTGCAGGCCTGCCGTTTCCGGTTCGTCTGGGCCGCACCGTCTGGATTGGAGGATCAAGGAGATATTTTCTTCGATTCTTAAATTTCAAAGGGAAGCTTCACTCAATGTATGGATTGTTTGTGGAAGCTCATTGAATCTTCTCCTGCTGATGGTTGCATCCCTGTTAGTGGAAGCGGCATGCGCGGAAAATCTTCAGTCATTCGCGTCTGCTTCTGCCACCGACCGATCGACGACGGAAACACCAGTTCCAGCGCTAACGGGCTATCTTAACCGTTATTTAGGTAGCGATTGATGCAACCACACGGGAGATCCATTACGAATTTCAGGCGAGTGAGTCAATCATCGAACAGGTCCTCCCCTTCAAAATTAGCCAGCCACATGTACAGCACCGCACCGCACTCCGCTCGCAGAAAATCGAAGTGGGCGAAATCAATCCATCCTATGTCATCACACGCACCGTGTCAGTGGATGAGGCTCCGGGAGCCTATAAGAAGTTCCGGGACAAAGAGGACGACTGCATCAAAGTTGTGCTCAAATCCTAGCTTGGATAAAAGTTTTCAACCAAAAGCTGGTTAACGAAATGGAGTTCACCATCGCTGACTTCACTAGAGCGGTTACCGTAAGCATTCGCCTTGGGCGCTATGCGCGTCAGTTTATAGAAAGATTGAAGAGCAACTGTCATGCTCGGACGGTCAGGCCGTATCCGACTCGCTTTGGAAAATCTCTTTGGCTTGGGCTGGGAGTCGTTGGATGGCTACTTTCCCGGTTCTTCCGTAGACGAAGAAAGACTTTCTTGCCTTTGACCGAGCAAGCTGAGCGACACCCTTCGCAGCGGATTATCTCAGTGCCCGCGACAAAGCACGCGAAAAGTGGAGGCGGAATCCTGACTTTGGCAATCGAGCTTCTTGCAGCGGTGGCAATCAGCTTAGCACAACGCTATGTCAAATCCTGGAGATCCGCCCTCGTGGTGCAGATTACAAATTCGCCCTATAGGTCGAAAGCCTTAAGCTTCCACCAAGACTGGTCCGAGCACAATCCCTGAGCTGCCGACCGAATCTGAGACGACATCCGGAAAAGCCAGCGGAGAAGGAATCTTATGCAAAGGGCGTCATGGCACTATTCAAAAATACGGCACGCGAGTGGATAGAAGATAAATGCCCCCAATTGGGCGCGGCATTCGCCTACTTCACCGTATTCTCCTTGGCGCCTTTGGTGCTAGTGCTCTTAGCGGTTTTTGGACTTATCTTCGGTGGCAACGAACATGCGCGAGACAAGATCACTGAACAGTTACAATATTTTATCGATCCCAGCGGGATCAAAGTCATCCAAGATATAGCTGCCAACGCCTCAGAGCCAAAAGCGGGGTTTATTGCCACTACCATCGGGGTCATCGTTGGACTATTCGGTGCGAGCGGAGTGTTTGGTCAACTCCAGGATGCGTTGAATACGATCTGGGATGTTAAGCCTAAGCCTGGCAACGGATTATGGGGTTTTGTGCGAGCACGTTTTCTGTCCTTTGCGATGGTAGGTGGTGTGTGCTTCCTGCTCTTGGTATCTCTGACAGTGGAAAGCATTCTCAGAGGTTTAAGCGATTATCTGAAAGCTATGATGCCTGGGGGTCACGTGCTGGCACTGGCACTCTTCCTAGTTTTCGATCTTCTGGTAATTATTCTACTTTTTGCATTGATTTTTCGCTACTTGCCAGATGCGAAGGTCGCATGGCGAGACGTCTGGGTTGGCGCGACGTTGACGGCAGTTCTTTTCATCTTCGGTAAATTCATTCTGGCCCTCTACTTGGGAAGCGGTGCTGCAGGTTCAGCGTACGGGGCGGCTAGTTCGCTGATCACTCTCCTGCTGTGGATCTACTACACCGCGCAGATCTGACTCTTCGGGGCAGAGTTCACCCAAGTTTACGCGAATACCTATGGCACACTCGTCCAACCGAAAAAGCATGCGGTGAAAGTCGAGAGAACGGAGCGAGAGGTACCCGCTACAAATGTCCTCCATCCACACTTGAACCGCTCGTAAGAAACCTGACTTCCGCGTTTTCAAAATTAGATGCTGATTTCATGCGGGTTCGCGGGCGGGTTTAGTGACTACTTTGGGACCATCGATTGATTGGCGACAGGATCCGTTCGGGCACACGCAGGGCGCTGTAAATCTCGGAATGGATCTTCTCGGGCCGCGTATCGCGCCGGATGGTAAGGACTCGACCGTCAACGGTGGGCAAGCGCACGGTCACGACTTGGTGAGTGGACAGCTGCCGGCGCAAGGTCTCCCAGGAGGTATGGATGCCTTGGTCAAGAAAAGCGCGCTCAATACAGACCAAGAGATGATAGGCCAGCACACATAAAAAGATGTGGGTTTCGACTCGGCGCTCCAGATGATGAAAGATGGGCCGCTCGCAGAGCGGGCTTTTGAGACTGCGGAAGGCAGCCTCAACTCGTGTCAGCAGGATATAGTTGCGCCAGATGTCTTCGGCACTTAGGTCGTTGCGGCTGCTTTTGAGCAGGTAACTGCCGTCGAGGGATTCGGCTTTATGTTTGCGCTGCTGGTCTTCGCGCCAGGAGAGCTCGGATTGTTGCTCGTCATAGGCAATAAGATAGTAGCGAGCAACCCGGGGGTAACGCTCTTTGAGCCGGCCGATGGCTTCGTAAATCTTGGCAGATGTCCGCAGGCGGCCTGCGACGATGCGCTTGCGCAGCTTCTCAGTGTCGGCCAAAAATCGGATCTCCTGCTGCTGACGGATCGCGCGGTCTTTCTCCGTACGCCCTTGGCTCCAGCATAAGGCAACGCTTTGGGAGCCATCGGGGCTGTGCGCCGGCTTGAGCAGCACGCGCATTTTGTGTTGGCCTTCGTTGCGCGGCGAAGGCTCCCGGACAATTTCCTGCCAACCTGCTTGATCTTCAAATTGCTCAAAATAGCAGACTCGCTCGGGTTGCCGGGCGGCCACCAGCCAGTGATAACCAGCCTTGCGGATGGCTGAGAGGTTCTCCTCGTTTGCCATGCCCCGGTCCACGATAACGGTGGCATCCTTCTTTTTACCCAGGCGCTTTTCCAATACCCCGAGCATGTCAGCCACGGTGGTCGAATCACTGCGATTGCCGGCGAAGATCTCATGGGCTTTGGGAAAACCGTCTCCGTCGAGCACCAGCCCGACGACTACTTGTTTGCAATCGGGTCGGGAATCGCGCGAATAACCGCGCTGGGCCTTGGCATTGGACAAGCAGAGACCTTCGAAATAGGTCGAGGTCAGATCGTAAAGCAGGATGCTCTCCTTGAGCGAGAAGAGCGTCCTTTCCTTCTCGCGCAGGGCGGCTTCGATCGGCACCCGCTTGCCGTAGAGCCGATCCATATTCCGATAGAGCCGATCCTCGTTGAGTCGGCTAAAATTCTCTTTCAAAATGTCCTCCAGCGCGCTGCGCCGGACCCAGTCGCTCATCGCCAGTTCGGAGCAGGGTTCGATCAGGCGATTGAGTGTCATGACCTGGGTCAGGATCCGCGTCTTGAGCCCGAAGCCGGCGCCAGCGAGAATCTCGTCCAATCCCAGCCGCTGCCAAATCTGGTGGCCAACGTGGACGGCCCCCGCTTGCCGGGCCTCTTCGACCTCAACCTCATCCCAATTTAGGTCGCTGCCGCTCTGGTGCTTCTTTGGACCCCCGGCAGCCACCTCCGGCTTCTGGAGCGCGACTTGTTCCTGCGGGGAATCGTCCAAAAGGCTTTCCTGGCCGCTCAAAGATTGCTGGAGATGGTGCGCAAGTTTAAGCCACTGCGCTTTTGGGCCCGGAGAAAGTGAACCCAGCGAACAGACCACCCGATGGCGCGGACCACGCTCAGTGGCCACCGACTCAACCAGCAGATGATTGGTGTAAACCTTACCCCGCAGAGTTCGTTTCGTGCGCTTGATGAACAATGGTGCCTATATATCCGATTCAACTCAGATCAGGCAAGAAAATAGCCACATAAAATTAGTGACTATAATTGGCATTTTTAAGCTAACAATCCTCTAAAATAGAGGCTTCGCGGGCGATTATCTCCTCAAAAAGGGCGCTAAAAAAATCCAAAATGCGGAAGTTGGGCTAACACTTAGGAGTTCGTTATATCTGCCCACCCCGGATCTTCAATGCGGGGGCTCGCACACCTGAGGTTCTCAATGTCTCGCGGTCCAATTTGAAGTTTAGCCACTCTCGAACTCCAGCACAGCAGTGAAATCTGACGCAGAACAGGAGGGAGAGCCAGAAAGGCTAGCTCAGGGCAGTTTCGCGAGGGTCTCGCGTCCGCGCCGCTTGATCTCGGGATCATCTTTCTCTACATCCGGCATCGCCAACCCCTTGGCGATCAATTGGCGCGCGTCGACGGCTTTCCCCATCTGGGCGTAGGTTTGTCCCAGTTCGATGTAATGCATGAGGCGGTTCGGATTGATTTCGATGGCTTTTTGAAAGCACAACACCGCCTCAGCGTTCGATCCCGTTGGCAGTTCGCCGTATAGGAGAGACCCAACCGCTCGCTTGAGTCCATTAACATCGGCAAGCACTTTGTTCCATCGGCCCAACACGTTCCAGGCTAGGTCATTGTGCGGATTGAGTTCAATCGCCTTATCTACCGCCTTCTTGATGCGGCGCGCGGACTCGATCTGCTCCTTGAGTCCTTGGAGCGGCACCATTTTTCCGTAGCTGATCGCGGGAGAGAGTTGCGCCTCGGAGTCATTTGGCGCGAGCGCCACCGCCCGCAGCGCATAATCCAACCCGATCCCCCCGAGCCTGAGTTTCTCTTGGCGCGTCGTGGCATCGGACATTAAGTGGCGATACTGCCGTGCGATGCGCAAGAGGAGACTTGCGCTCTTGGGCTCCAGCTTTTCGGCCGCCAAATAAAAATCAAGCGCCTCAGAGGCCTGTAATTTTAGATCGAAATCATCACCTTTTTTGACAAGTTCATCGGCAGGTCCTGCCCAAATCGTCGAGCAGGCCAGCAGCAGCACCGTGGCTGCAAAAAATGCATTGCGGGAAAAGGAAAAATTCATTTTCATATCAATCGCTTGCTGAGGGCCGTCCGGTCGCCTGAAACTCGACTGAAGGGCGATGGTGGAAGTCCGCGCATAGTTGCCTCGCATCCGGTGGCGCATTCGTGCTTTCGGTCGAACATCCAATATTCACCGCGCGTTTGTGGTCACGAGTCGCGCTCGATGGCCGATTGCCGCCGTCAATTTTTAAGGATTCTGCCAAACATCCCCCGGATCGCACGGTTTCACCGTCATGCAGACGGCGAGAGAGAGTTAAGATATTCGTCGTTAGGTGTCCGCGGGTTCCCGGCGAGCGCTGGAACTCAAGATTGGCAGCCAAAGCGGAAGTCATTCGCTCGTGCGTCGAAATTACAACACCGATAACGCCTTTGTTCAGACGTGGAGTGCGAGTGTCCATCGATTGCGCATTCGTACGGTTGAGCGGGAATTTGAGATTCTCGGAGAAAACGGCAAAAAAGGTCGATGAAACGATGAAACAACTAGACAGCAATTCCCCGGTCTTGATTTTCGGTACCGTTACCCAAACGGATAGTGCTGGTGCTCTCCAGCCGGACGGCCTTCCCTGATCCTGGCGGCGGGAAGCATTGGCGGACGTCGTCAACTACAAAGACAAAATCAATGTCTTCGCCCAGCGATGGGGGGCTGACTTCGACATAGCGACGCTTCTCGAAAGAACCAAGGTCCACGTGACTTCCGTCCCTGGGATTGAACCACCAGAAATGCAGCTTCCGGCCACTCAACGCGTGCGTAGAGACAACATACTTTCGGGAACTCGCACTATAAACCATCCCGTAACGTCCGCCCGCTTCTCGGGTGGCCTGGATGCGCCTGGCGCCCGCGCCCGGAACAGCGTCCGGCACCGAGGAAGAAGTCACCAAATCCTGGTCAGGGATCCGGCTGAGAAACGGGCGGCTCTCCAACAGGGCGCGCGCGTGTCGAATTTGCCACGCGCCCGGGCTTTCCAGTGCCTCCCGCCAATACTGCAGTGGCCGGTTAACCCCTTCGCCGCGTCCGGAGTTGTGGAACTGCCACACGCTGTGGTGTCCGTAAGTGTGACCGAAAGCGCCCGCAAAAAGGTCCAGGTACAAAAATCGCCGTATGTCGTGGGCGTTGGAATAACCCTTGTTGGGAGCATCGAACCCGATCGGATGATCCTCATAAAGGGGCTCTCCATCGATGACTGGTTTGACCGGCTCTCGCGCGTAATCGTCCGCGATCCTTTGCCAGATTTTCGTGTGGTCGCCGTGCCCGTTCTGCCGCATGTTGAAGTCCAAAAGCGGATCGGCGTTGGGAAATGGATGTGCGGAGGTGGACACCACGTCGTCGCCGCCACGGGGGTGGAAGGTGACAAGATGCGTTCCAGAGTCTCCTGCGCGCAAACCTTCGGCCAGAGATCGCCAGATTTGGCGCTTCTCGTTGTCGTCCGCCAGTCGGTCCCCACCGATAATCCAGACTAGATCGGCGTGACGATACCGGCGTCCGAGCACCTCGCCGTAAACCCGGGCGTTGTTGGTCGTAAAGATCTGGGGCCCATCGCCGTGCGTTCTCCCCACTTTATCGCCCCAAGTGGGCAGCATCCCGACGACAAGCCCGAGGCAGTTTGCTTTCTCGACGATCCAATCGACGTGGCGGAAGTAAGCCTCGTTCGGTCGGGTTGGATCTTCCTCGACTAGGGCGCATTCGCCGTATGCGTTAGGTTGACGGATGCCTTCAAATTCCGCCAGGACGACGGTCTGGATGAGGGTAAATCCCTGTTCGGTTCTTTTTTCCAAGTAGTAAGCGGCTTCTTCGCGGGTAAGTCGGTGGAACAGTTCCCAGGCGGTGTCTGCAAACCAGGAAAACGGCGAACCGTCCTGGCGGACCAAGAAGCGTTGGTTTTCGCTGACCCTCAACCGGCAGGCACTCGGATCCTTTGAGGTGAGAAGGGACGATATGGCAGTTGGCATGGGCAAGCAGGCGGGCTTGGCGGAGGCGAATTCGGCTCACGAAATATTAACCTAACTCTGCGAATCCACGAGTAAGATTAACCTGGTGTCCTGTCCTCGAAATACGAGGTATTTTGTTGCGATCAAAATGGGCCGCCGGCTAGGCGGTCCGAGCCGGACTGGCGATAGGAGGGAGCATATCTGAACCGATACGTGACCGACGAGCAACGCGGCCGCCGACCCATTTTCATCGCAACCCTCTGGGCCGAGGCCAGTTGGCTGTTTTTCCGCGTTGCTCGCTCGACCCGTATGACTCAGATATGGGCGCTTTATCGCTTTATCGCCAGTCCGGCTCGGACCGCCTTGAAAAACAGCCAATTGACCTCCGGCAAAATACCTCGTATTTCGGGGACAGGACACGAGGGGAGAAGGCGGCTCAACGAATGTTCCCGTGCCGCCGCTAAGGGCGAATATTCACGAAGTCTTGCGGTACCACCTCGCCAGTTTGGCGAAGAAATCCTCTAGGATGAACCTTTGATCGACGGCTTTGTAAACGCGTATTGGGCGGTTGCGCCCGGTGTGCACGTAATTCATTTCCGCGTTGAACTCGGGCGCGGGACGCCACTCAGACCAACCGCATTCCGGGTACATCATCACGCCTATCGCCGGGGAATCTCCAAGTGACCGATGCTCTATATGCCCTCCGTGGGGATAAAGATTGTTCCACTCGACAAGCTGTTCGACCAGGTACTTGCCCAGGGGTCCCTTATCATAAACCTTCTCGACCAGTTCGGCATAGCTGACCGCCATTCTTTTATAGATTGTGCTGGGGATCTGCCACAATTCGACCTTTGAGCGAAATACAACGTTAGCCGCAGTTACGTCATTCCAGAGGTTGTACTCCCAACCGCCTACCGGCCAGTCCTCGCCGCCGATCCAAACGACCCGGACGTTCCGCTCGGCGATTGATGGCTTTTCCAGCAAAGCTGAAGCCATGTCTGTCAGAGGGCCAAGGAATGCAACATGGAGCGGCCGTGGATCGTCCTTCAAAGCCTCCTCAATGATGAGGGCCGATCCCTCTGAGGGAACGGGGGTTTTTTCATCCGGAAGCATCGTGGGGGCGCCGGAATGGACCGGGATGCGAGCCTTGAGGTCCATCAGGTCAAGCAACTTCAAGACCTCGTCGCGGCTGGCCTGCAAACTCCCTGGCCCCCTCCTGTCACCGAAATGGGCGGGGATAATGCCATGAAGTTCAAATAACGGCGTCAATATCGCGTGAACGATAGCGTATTGATCGTCAGCCTCGTTCTTGGCGTCAGTGTTAAGAATTACTCGGACCCTGTGTGTGGGTTCAGGGACAAAGAGTGGATCCATAGTTTTGTTGATATCAAACATTAGGGTTATTTACTTCACCGCCCCCCCCATTCCGGCGACGAAATAACGTTGGAAGAAGAGGAAAACTAAAACGATCGGCACCACGGCGATCAGGACTGCCGCGGCAAGTTGATCGTACTGCGTAGAAAATTGGGTGCTGAATTGAACAAGTCCAAGGGGTAAAGTCCGTAACTCGTCCGAGCGCAGAAAGATCTGGGCCAAGATAAACTCGTTCCAGGTGGCGACGCCATCGAGGATGCAAAGGGAAACCACCGCCGGCAGCGCCAGAGGCAAAGCAATGCGGTAGAAAATGCGAAACCAGGAACAGCCGTCTAGCCGTGCCGCCTCAATGATAGCCACGGGGACAGTGCGGAAGAAGCCTCTCATTACTAACACCCCGAACGGGACCCCAAAACCGATATAGAGAATTGTTAAACCCGTTAGCGTATCGATAAGATTTAGCGCGTTCATTAACAGCGTCAGTGGCACGAGCGTCATCTGCATGGGGACGATCAGGCCAATGAGAATATAAGTAAAAACCCGATCCGCCCACTTGAAATGCAAGTGGGTCAAAGCAAATGCCGCCAAGGACTCGATGACGATCCCTACAGGAACCTTAAAGCCGGTGACAATAACGCTGTTCCAGAAATAGTTTTTAACGCCGGTGTCCCAGGCTTCGCTGAAATTCGCCCACCGGATCGACTTCGGGAGCGAAAAGGCCCCATTGACGGCAAAATCACCCGCGTCTTTCAGGGCGGTAAGAACGAGAGTGATGACCGGAGTGAACCAAAGCAGGGCCGCCAAAATCAGCGCTACATAAAATAAGCCTACCTTGGTCCCTTTGCGTGAACGAAAAGCGTTTTGCGAAAGCGATTTACTCATGTTTTTCGTGTCATGAAGCGGATATAAGGGATCGCGAAAATCAGCGTCAGCGAAAACAGAACGACGGCGATTGCCGTGCCCAACCCCACCTGATTATAATTGTAGGTCAAGAAATACATCCAAGTGCTGAGCAGTTGCGTCCGGTTGGCCGGTCCGCCGTTAGTCATCGCGTAAATGATGTCATAAGCTTTGAGCGCGTTGATAGCCGTTATCGCCAGCACGATTAACGTGGTTTCACGCAGCAGCGGAAAAGTAACATAAAGGAAACTTTGGATCGGACTGGCGCCTTCGACTTTTGCGGCTTCGTGCAACTCCTCTGGGATGGTTTGAAGACCGGCTAAAAAAAGGAGCATGGGCAGGCCCACGGCGTTCCAGGTAGCGGCAATGATAACAGGGTAAAGGGCAATGTTCGGATCCGATAGCCAATTGCGCGTCAACGCATTTAGGCCCGCCGCGCTAAGCACCTGATTCAGCAGCCCAAGATTAGGGTGATAGATCCAGGTCCAAATCAGTCCGACGACCGCCAAGGATAAGACCGAGGGAAAGTAGAAGACGCTTCGGAAAATGTTGCTCCCACGGAACCTTGAATTCAACAGGATGGCTAACCCAAGACCAATGCTTGTTGGTAAAAGCAAAGCGGCAACAAGCCAGATAGCGTTGTTCTTAAGGGCAATCCAAAACACCTCATTCTGCGTGAGCAAGATGCCGTAGTTCTCAAGCCCAACAAAGACCTTAGTGGGTGAGACCCCATCCCATCGAAAAAGACTCAAATACGCCGAGTAGACCATCGGATAAACAACGACCACGCTATAGATGGCGAGGGCAGGCGCGAGAAATAGCCAGGGTAGGAATCGCAGATAGTCGTCACTTGCTTCCGCCGACTTCGAATTCTTCGACGCAAAAGGCGCTGATTTCTCAGATGGCGATGATGCAGCCATTTGTAAACACCAGGAGGTTAAGATGATAGAAGGGAATTAACACCTTGGCTCGGGACTTCCTGTCCAGGACCGACCGCTGAAGGTCGGTCCCAGGAGGCAGGAAGCGCGTACGCTCCGCTCTTACTTATGCTGAGCCTTATACTGGTCGACAGCTTTTTGGATCTGCGCGCATGCTGCTTCCGGTGTGAGGGTGCCAAGCACGAGCGAATCCTGCGCCTGGAAAAACGCATTCACGAGCTCCTGCGGCAACGCCTGGTCGGTTGGGAGATAGAGCTGCACCTCTCCTTGGAGCCAATTCGCAATTTGCGTTGTGATCGGGTGGCCCTCGGGCGGCAGAACACCAACGACAGCGCTCGGCGCACCGAACTCTCCTACGTGTCGCTTCGCTACTTCCGGCGTCGTCAGGAACGATGCAAACAGAAGCGCAGCCTTTTGTTGGTCGGGTTTTGACTTGGTCCAAAACTGCAGCTGCTCCTGGAAACCGGAGACCCTTACCGGCTTCTGGTCGGCTGGGGCGATGATAGGCACGTAGTTGTTGGGGTCTTCATGCGATGCGATGATGTTCTGGTCTTCAATCCAAGGCCCCTGGAAGATCATTGCTGCCTTGTCCTGTTGGAGCAGCGGCAACGCCTGGTTAGGATCAAGGGAAATGAAACCATCATTAAAGTAGCCTTTGCTTACCCATTCCTTCAGCTTGGTAAATGCTTTAATGACTTCGGGCGAATTGTATGATGCCTCAAGGGCAAAAAGCTTGTCGTGCATGGCCGGGCCTGCGAAGTGTTCAACGAAGAAGTCCGTAGTTCGCATCGTCATCCAACTGAACTTTCCTCCGCACGCGACGGGTATGATTCCTTTGGATTTGAGTGTTTCGCAAACTTTCTCCAGTTCGTCGAATGTTTTTGGTGCGGTCAGACCGTACTTATCGAAGAGGCTCTTTTTATAAAATATCGTCATCGGACGCACCCAGACGGGAATCCCGTAAAGCTTGCCCTTATTGCGAGCCAGGTCGAGCGCCGCAGGTACGATGTTTTTATCCACGCCGTACTCTGCCATTAGCTGCGGGGTCATTTCGAGCGCGTGGCCTCCCTCATCGTAAGGAGAAGCCAGGCTGCCTCCCCAGTTAAACCAGGTGTCTGACATTTTGCCGGCCGCAGAGGCGACGCGGACCGCCTGTTTCATCTCGTCGGTACTGTACTTGGTCCATTTGACTTTAAGATTTGGGTAGGTCTTCTGGAAATCATCAATCATTATCTGCCACGGCTGGGTGGCGATGCCCCATAACGTGAAGGTGATATTACCGGAAGGCACCGGCGGTTTGGCTGCTTCTTGCGCCGTCCCAGCGGGAACGGACAACGCTATACCGGCAAGTAGTGCTGCCGAAGAGAGGAAACGAGGTAATCGATTCATGTTAATTTATCTTCTGCGGTTGATGGTTTGTGACGAGAGGCTGAGGCCTCTTTGGGGGTTTAGTTGGAAAACGGGTTTGATAGTTAAACGGGGGTATAATGGAGGTTCGCCTAGTGGTTTGCCAACAATTGTCGAACAGTCGTCGCGAGCCCAGGACCTTCGATGCCGTAATGGCGAAGATTCCCTCCTTGCTTCCCGTATGGCCGGCGCCGCAGCCCTTAATCGGCCACAGCAGGGCTTTGCGGTATTGGAGGGACTTCCGCTGAAGGTCGCGTTCGGTCAGCCTGGTTTTTTTTGGGTAATCCCGGTTGCACCTTTCCTTTCAAACATTTGATTGCACACAGAGCGAATACATATTCATACACGTATAATATTTCTCTTGGGCCGAGGGAATACTTTAAATTTCCTCATGTCAAATGGTTTATGCGCCGTTATTGGGATTGGAATCGAACCGGAGATTTTGCCGAAGGTCTTCGATGCCTTTGAACAAGGGGACTCGACATCAATGCGGGACCAGGACAATGCCCTTCTTAAACGGCTCACACGGCACCGGCTTCCAGGCCGAAGTAAACCTTGGCATTTTCAAAACAGACGCCGCGGACGAGATTGCCAAGAACCCCCTGATCATTCGGGATCTCGCCTCGTTCCACGTCCGTGCCGACCAGATTGCAAAACAATCGGCGGAAATATTCATGACGAGGATAGGACATGAAGCTGCGCGAGTCGGTTAACATGCCGACAAACCGGCTGAGCAAACCGACGTTCGAGAGTGCGTTCATTTGCCATTCCATGCCCTCTTTCTGGTCCAGGTACCACCACCCGCTCCCGAACTGCAGTTTCCCGGGAATCGAGCCGTCCTGAAAATTGCCGACCATCGTTGCCAAGGCATAGTTAGCGGCGGGATTGAGGTTATAAAGCACCATCTTGGGTAATTTTCCGGCCATTTCCAATTGATCCAGATAGCGCATTAACGATTCGGCTTGCGGCCAGTCGCCTATGGAGTCATATCCGGTGTCAGGGCCACACTCGGCCAGCCGGCGAAGGTTGGTATTGCGCAACGCACCCAGGTGCAATTGCTGGGTCCAACCAGCTTCCGCGTCCAACTCGCCAACAAAGCGCAGCATGAAGCTGCGAAATTGAAGCACTTCCTTTTCGCTGAGTTGATCCCCAGACCGAGCACGCGTGTAAATCGCGCTCGCCGCAGGTTGGTCGCACGGCTCCGAATACGTATAGGGGATTCCGTGATCCGAGAGCTTTGCTCCCAATGAGTCAAAAAAGCCGTGCCGCCTTCTCAGAGCTTCAAGTAAGTCCGACAGCTCCAAGCAACTCACACCGCTAACCTTCTCCAAGTGTCCAATCCAGCTCGAGAAAGCATCTCGTTGGTCGATCGCAAGCACCTTATCGGGCCGCAAGGCGGGGTAGACGCGCGTGGCCAGGGCGCTGGCTCGAATCTGTTGGTGATGCGCGAGGTCGTCGGTCGGATCATCCGTAGTGCAAACCACTGAGACGCGCATCTTTTCGAGTATCCGGTGCACCGTAAGTTCCTGGAGTTGCTCCTTAGCCTGCGCCCAAATGCGCGGCGCGGATTCCGCGTTTAGCAGTTCCGTGATGCCAAAATAGCGCCGTAGTTCGAGATGCGTCCAGTGGTAGAGTGGGTTACGGACCGTGGCCGGGACTGTCATTGCGTAAGCCAGGAATTTGTCGTAGTCACTGGCATCGCCGGTGATGAAACGCTCGGTCACGCCGTTGGCACGCATCACGCGCCACTTATAATGGTCTCCGGCCAGCCAGATCTGGGTCAGGTTTTCGAACCGTTTATTGCATGCGATCTCGGCAGGCGGAATGTGGCAATGGTAATCGAAAATGGGTAAATCCTTAGCGAACTCAAAGTACAGCTTTTCGCTGGTGGGAGTCGATAGAAGGAAATTCTCGTGGAGGAAGCTTTTGCTCATTGGCTGGCCTGGAGGTTATCTCAACCTTTTGATAAGACCACGAGGAGTGGAGGAAAACCCATGGGAGGGAAAATTTCGATTGGCGTTGCTACTCGATGCGTTGAGCGACAGACTGAGCTTTGAGACAAAGCTCTGCCGCCTTGAATGCGTGGGCCTGGGTCATAGCCGTTTCCGTTGCGTTGAGGCAATCCTGAATCAGCCGGCCAAAGAAGGGAAAGCCAACTTTTCCGTGGAGGTCGAAGTGTTGCTCGCCTTGTTTGTTGACCAAAAATAGATGGTCACCCTCGACCTGCCGACCGACATCGATATATTTTCGCATTTCGATATAACCGTCGGTGCCGAGAATGAAGGCGCGACCGTCTCCCCACGTGCGCAGCCCATCGGGGGTGAACCAATCCACCCGGAAATAGGAAACCGCTCCATTGTCCGCAACCAGCGTGGCGTCACCGAAGTCTTCAAGTTCCGGGTACTGTTTATGCCCAAAATTCGCAACCCGGGCGGAAGTGACGGTTGCGTCGGAGGCTCCCGAATAGAAAAGGAACTGTTCGATCTGATGGCTGCCGATGTCACACAAGATTCCGCCATACCTTGCCCTTTCGAAGAACCAGGCAGGTCGTTCTTCAGCGCTAAGGCGATGCGGTCCCAATCCCAGGACCTGGATCACCCGACCGATCGTCCCCTGATCGATCAACTCACCAGCAAAAACCGCACATTCAACGTGCAGACGTTCGCTGTAATAAACCATATATTTCTTGCCGGTCTCGGCAGCAAGCCGCCGGGCTTCCTCCAGTTGGCTCAACTCGGTAAACGGTGGTTTATCCGTAAAATAATGCTTGCCGGCCTGCATGACTCTTGTCCCAAGAGGCCCTCGCTCAGAAGGAACGGCGGCTGCTGCGATAAGATGAATTCCCGGGTCGTCGAGGACCTGATCAAGCGACTGAGCCACTTCCGTTTGCGGAAAAGCCTTTCGGAAGCGGTCCACCTTATGGGAATCGGGATCAAAAACCCAGCATAGTTCCCCGCCGGCTTCAATCAGACCATTGCACTGGCCGTAGATATGGCCGTGATCGAGTGCGACAGCGGCAAACTTGAAGTCACCCGGCCGGCAAACTGGTTCGGGTTTACCTTTCGGAGCGTAGTCGAAACCTGTTTGACTCATAGTTGTTTAGTCCATTATGCGCCGGACGATGGAATTTTGTTTTTGTTCGGTAGGCTGCAGAAATCAATTCTGTCCCGTCCCATTTTTTCGCTTCTCGCAGTAGCAAATGGTTACCGGGGTCGGCTAAGAATCCGATCAGCTCGGAGACGAGACACCTCTGACCATCAGCGGAAGGAGCGGCTCATGTCATCAGAGACCTCCTTAACGATTTTTGGCTTCTTTCGGGTAGAGGAGCCAATCAGCTTTTTTAGATGTTCTTCGAACAATTTCGCGTCGATTGGGAGCTCGATCGATCGATTTTCCAAAGTCGAGAGCAGAAACGCGTTCGCCAGTTCCAGGGAATAAATTCCCTCCTGAGCAGGCGCAATCAATGGAGTTCCATCCAGTATTGCGGACACGAAATTCGCAAGAATTCCGTTGTGCTGGGGTCCATGGCCCTCAATCGGAATCATGATTTCCCAAACAGGAGGGGAAGAGAAACGGCCCGGATCTGTTCGCGAAAATTCACTCATCGGCACCTCATTTCGGCTGAATGAGAATTGATCATTCTCGATAACGACCTTGCCACGTTCGGCAGCCACTTCGAGTCGGTTGGTACCGGGTGCCTCCCCGGTTGAAGCGGTGAATACGGCCGTCATGCCGTCGGGATACTCGAGATATGCGGTCACGTCGTCTTCGACTTCGATATCATGATACCGCCCAAAATGGCAGAATGCGCGCACCCTCGCAGGCATTCCGAAGATCCACTGGAACAAATCAAGATTGTGGGGGCATTGGTTCAGCAACACCCCGCCTCCCTCGCCTGCCCAGGTAGCTCTCCAATCGCTGGACTGATAATAGGCTTCCGTTCGGAACCAGTTTGTAATGGTCCAGCCTACCCGTCGGATCGCCCCAAGTTCGCCAGACTTAACCAGTCTGACGGAGCTTCAGAAAGAATGGGTCCGTCCGCTGGTTGAACATGCCGGCAAAGACTTGATCCGACCGCCGGTGGGCCACAATCAGGCGTTCGGCATCGGCTTTGTGGACGGATATCGGCTTTTCGACCAGCAGATGCCGGCCCGATTCAAGAACCTGAATCCCGATGGTGGTGTGCGAGTAGTGCGGAGTGGCAATGAGGACTGCGTCTGTCTCAGATGAGCGCAGCAAATCTTCGACCGAATGAAAAGCGTCGGCGGATGAAAAGCGCTTCAGGCGTTCGGGCTTCGGGTCACAAACGGCGGTAAGTTTGCAGCGTGCGATATTGCCTTCCATGATGCTTTGCGCATGCACGCTGCCCATTGTGCCGATACCGATGATTCCGAGCTTTACACATTCCATAGATCTAGCCCTTAACCCCCCCGCTCATCGATCCCTTGAGGAAATAACGCTGGAAACAGAGGAAGACCACCAAGACTGGAATCAGCGCCAGAGTCGCGTACGCGAGCAATGTGCCCCACTCAACGGTGTTAGTTCCTACCAGGTTCGCAAGTGATAGCTGCAGCGTATATTTCTGTTGGTTGTTAATCACGATCAACGGCCAAAAGTAATCGTTCCAACGCCAAGTAAAACTTAGGATCCCTACGGATCCCAGGACAGGAGCAGACAATGGCAGAATGATGTGACGATAGATTTTCCAGTCGGACGCACCATCGATCCGGGCGGACTCCAGCACCGCGTCTGGAATTCCAATCATGTATTGGCGCATCATGAAAGTTCCCGTTGCCGTAGCTGCCGGAGGGATGATTATCCCGACATCGAGATGGTGCACTAGATGACTCCCTCCTGCTTGAACAGCCGCATCTGTAACCAGGCGACAAACATGATAACAGGAAACAGGATAACCGCCTGTGCCACACCGTAACCAGATTGTAGTCGACCAAATGCAGCCAGATACATGTTCTGCACCACAAGCCGCGTCGCGCCGCCCGGTCCACCGTCTGTGAGCAACAGAATCGTCTCGAAAGCCTGCGTGGCGTGTACCGTTGCCAGGATAACCACCAGCAGAATCGTCGGCCTCAGCATAGGCAACGTAATGCGCCAAAATCGCTGCCAGGCGTTTGCGCCCTCGATTCTCGCCGCTTTGTAAAGATCCGGGCTGATTTGGCTCAGACCAGCCAAAATCATCAGCATGTAAAATCCGACCAGATTCCAAACGGAAGCCAGAACGACACTCACCCGCGCAGAAAAATCCGACGACAACCACGGGACCGCGGACATTCCAGCCCACTTAAGAAAGCCGTTGAGGACGCCCAGGTCTTCATTCAAAAGCCATTTCCAGGAGGTGGCGACCACCACCGGCGACAAAACAAATGGAATATAAAAACCGACACGCGCCATCAAAAGTGCTGGCCTGCTTTGACGCAGGAAAACCGCGATAGCGATGCTTCCAGCGGTAATCAGCGGAACCACCGTCAGCGTATACCAGGCGGTATTGAACACGCTCAGACCAAACTGGGAATCCTGAAACAGACGAGTGTAATTATCTGATCCCAATAAAACTGGACGTACCGCTGATGACGTCCACCTTTTGCAGCGACATCCAGACGCCATACGCCATCGGTGCGAGGCTGAAGAGGCCAATCAGACTTACGTCGGAAGCGCAAACAGGTAAGGCGCCCACTGGAACGTCGATTGAGCGCGGGAAGAATCGGTCTTCATAGGCTGTTTTCTTGCATATCGCGGTTCCGCTATTCGCTATTTGTTGTGTGGAGGTCTTTGCGCGAGGACCTGCGAACCAAACTTTTCTATCTCAGAGATCGTGTCGTCCAGCCGCGTTCGCCCGGTGGAAAACAGGATCAACTGATCAAGCAAATCGTTCTGCAAAAGGTTCAGCTCAGGCCTTGCAAGATCTTCAGCAACCCATTGCGGTGTTACAGCCAGATCGGCAAGCATCGGCTTCAGGTAATCCGTGTACTTTCCGTAGTTCACAGGCAAATCTTTTATCGGACTCAACAGCGAACCGCCGAGACTTTCGAGATAGCGCTTCGTCGTCGCCGGTTCCCACCAGAGCAACAGCATCATCGAGGTTCTGCGACTTCCCGAAACCGATGAAAAACTCCCCCTCCTGGACATGGCGCACGTATGACGTTCCGAGGAAAATAGGTGGTTCCAAACGGAAACCGTGTTCCACCCTCCACCAGCGTCTTCAATTCCCAGTTGCCGGCCCACATCATCGCTGTAACACCCGTCTTGAAAAGCGGGCCGCCATCGGTCTTTCCAGGCCAGGAAGAAGTAGGTACCAATTTGGCCTCCACCAGGCTTCGAAAATAAGTAAGCGCTTCTTTGGCAGCCTCTCGGTCCGGCAAAATCGTTTTGCCATCTGCCGAAATCCAACGACCGTTTGCCTGATAGAGCAGGTTGGACCACCGCTGCACACTGCAATCGAACGCGACCCCGATCCGGCAAGATGGGAGTTTAGTTACTTTTTTAACAACATCCTTGAACTGCTGACCAAGTCCAAACATGATCGGGATCGGCTGGGACACTTACTCCTGCCTCTTTCTGAAAAGGTCCTTGTTATAGAAAAGGCCATTGACGGTGGCTTCGATCGGGATTCCGATCACTTTATTCCCCTGACCTGATGAACGCCTGGTACACTCGGAAGATATCGATTCAATAGATCCGGCCTGTTCGTGTACTGCGCCAAATCCAGGGCTTGCTCCGCGATATGTCTGGATATAAGCCGTTGACCTCCAAAATATCCGGAGGTTCGCCCGCCGTGACCAGAGTGTTTATCTTCGCCGTGAGCGCGCTATACTGAACGATCGAAACGCTAAAATCGATTCCTGGATAGTTCCGGCTGTACTCCTTCAAAAATCTTTGGATTACGTCTTGCGTGCTGGCGTTGGCCAGAAGAATTACGGTTAAGGTCTTCGCAAAGCCGAGTGATCCGGTTAGCAATAGATAAGCTGAAACGCAGATAATCCTGAAACAGAAATATTTCACGCCTGCTCCTGAGGGGCGAAAGTCGGCCCGTAGCGCAGCCAGAGATCATAGCCGTCGCCTGCGTAGGCCGGCGCCGAGGCGCCAATCGCAATGGCTGCCAATACCCCGGCCAGTCCGCCAAGTACTTTTTTCATTTGTCCTTTCAAGGTCTCGTACCCAACCCGGCGTTTAGGAACGCGTGGCTCGGCGATTTTTTCGGGCTGGCTCTCTGTGTCTTCGGTTGTTTTGTCCCGGACTGCATTCATCGCAGCGGTTAACGCACCCCTGCATGCCTCCAATACCCCGATTGTTCTATACGCCATAGCACGGCCATCATACGCCTTTTTAGAGCAGCATATTTAGGGGAGACAATTAATGCGGCGACAAAGAATATAAAAAACGTAGTTTTCCGCCAAAAAATCAATCCCTATAGCAAACCAATTTTTTTCACCTCCGGTGTCGCGTTAATACCATTTCTACGGAGCCGTGGAAAGACCGGGTAAATAGGGCGACCGGGCGAGCCCAACCCTGCAGAAACGACTGCTAATTAACATTATGAGTATAATGTTATGTTTTACATCGGGCGGCAGGCGCGTCCAGGACCATTCGCTGGGCAAGAGCGGGCCGTCCCCGCCTTCGAAAGGGAAGGCTGAAAACACCGGTGAAGATCGATGCCAGGCGGCTGTAAGCCTCTTTCGACGTCGCCCTGGACGGAGCGGCCATGGCGACAACCAGCGGTTCGATGGCATCACGTCTACCAACAATGAACGAAGTGTATTGATTGAGAATCGCGTAGGGAGCCCTCAGCAAGCATGACCCGCGAGGCGTCCGTCAGTTGATGTCCGACAAGAACGACTTGTTTTTTCGACCTGTCTCGATGATCGCTCTAACGATTGGCTCATTCTCGCTTCCCGAGTGATAGATGCCGCGAAGATCGCTATTCTTTTTCAGGAGATCTGCGGTGTTTCTTCTAGAGCGGTCTTTATCATTCCCGTGCTGGCCATTCCGGGTTAAACCGGTGCCAGAGATCAGCGAAGAATTGCTGAAAAGCTTGAGGCGATTCATTCATCTACTTCTTTGCATCCTCGGTGTCATAGTGCCGGTTTGCCACAGTTAGCCATAAATCACGCGGTGGACCGGTTCGGCTATTTAAGTGTGACCTGAAGGAAAATGGTGCGCAAATCCGCTCAGGAGTGAAGCAAGGGCTTCGCAGGTTTGGGGTGGCCGACGGGATTTGAACCCGCAACAGCCGGAACCACAATCCGGGGCTCTACCGTTGAGCTACGACCACCATACCGACGCGGAAAGTGAAATTAGCTCAAGTTCGTATTCCGCCAAGGAGATTTTCGCTGGCAAGCGAGGTCCACTCGAGAATGATTGCAATAACGTCCTGATCATTTATGCTCGAACGTTGATCTGGACAGAGAGCAATGTTCAGAGCTGCGATCCTTAGAGCGGCTCGAGAGGACTTGGCATGTGGACGGACAGGTGAAATCGCTTGGTTTTGCCGCTCTGATGTTGATTAGGATTTTGACGGTCGTGACACTGTCAGGAGAGCGGTCCAACGCGCAGTTTTTGTCCCACGATCATCCGCTGGAAGCGGGCGAAATCAAGCTTGGAATGTCAAATGCGCAGACGGGTCGCCTCGGCTTTTTGGGAACTGCCGGTCAGGCAAGGATGTTTGGCCTACCTTTCACGAGCAAACAAGGAAGGAGGAGTTTCCGGTCGCAGACTGGTGTTAGTGGACTATGACGACCGATACGAGCCGATAGAGGCGGTGAGCAATACTGAGCGTCTTATTGATCGGGACAAGGTCTTTGCGCTGCTGAACTTTCTCGGGACGCCAACTTGTCGCTCTATTCTGCCGATGCTAAACGAGGCGCATATCGTCCTGCTTGGCCCAATTTCTGGCGCCGCTATTCTTACGACAACCAATGCAGCCCCTGATTTTCAATACCCGCGCGAGTTACGAGGAGGAGGCGGAGATGTTGGTCGCCCACCTTATTTCAGACCTGGGTTGCAAAAGAATCGCACTTTTCCGGCAGGATGACAGCTTCGGGGACGCGGGCAGGATAGCGGTTGTTGAAGCATTGCACCGCCGCGGACTTCGGCTGGATTGGCGAGGGGGACTACGTCCGGAATTCAGTGAGAGCTCCCGACGCGCTTTATCACATCGCAAAGAGCTAAACCGGATGCGGTCATCTTATTTGGCACCTATAAGCCGTGCGCGGATTTCATTCGAGGAGCGAAACAAATGGGGTTGAAAAACACGGTTTTTTGCAATGTTTCGATCGTTGGAACAGAACCCCTGATCAAATATCTGGCCGAGGATGGGGACGGAGTGATCATTTCCCAGGTCGTTCCTTCTCCTTTTGATCGAGTCCTTGCCGCTCGTTCAGGATTACCAGACCGATATGCGCTCGATTGGAGAAACGGAATTCAGTTACATGGGTCTGGAGGGGTACATGAACAGTCTCGTCATGGTCACCGCACTGCGAAGGGCCGGTCCAAAATTTAACGGAAGACGCGTTGATTGATTCGTTGGAGAATCTGACGATCGATTTTCGCTCATTTTCGATTCACTTTTCTCCGGAAACCCGACAAGGGACTCATCAGGTTTTCTTACGAAGATCGACCATGGGCGGGCTGAACCGATCGAGAAATTGGATCCGGCCGACTTCGCAAAATGAGCGTGGCGCGAACCGAAATGCACACTGAGGTTCAAATCAATGACAGCGACGAATTATTGGCCTCGCGTGGGTTGACTATCCGATCGAAGCTCCTGCTTTTTACGACAGGGATTGGCTTTCTGATCCTGGCGGCCCTCGCGATCACCGCGTTTTTTTCTATCGGCAATCGCATTTACGAAAGGCGAGATTGGATGGCTTCCAGTCGCTCAGGACTTCTCTTTCCCAAGCAATCAACACCTTATTTGCTGACCAGCGTCGAGATATTACTGCCCAAGCGGAATTGCAAACGGTCGGTACGCGGTAACCGAATTGTCGTCCGGGCTACGAGCATTTAATTGAGGACCTCGATGCGGCGGGTTTCAAAGTGGATCCTTCGTTCCTTAGCCAGGTCCGGCAAAGTCTTCGTGCTGCGTACGAGCACGGGCCGATGGCCGATTTACGGAGTCTCGGTGATGCCGGTCGGCAGCTTTGATGAATTCAGCGATCTCAGTCCGGTCGCTGCGATTCTGCAATATGTGTACATCCTGAAAAATCCCGCAAGTCCGGGATTCAAATTCCAGGAGAACTCGGTGTTGGATATATCGAAAAACGAAAATCTTCCGCCTGGATTTTCGAAACGCCTTTTCCAAGACGATGTTTGCGCGGGCGATGGATCGGTATCACGGGTTGTTCGAGACCGTAGTCCGGCGAAACAGCTACTTCGATCTGATGCTGATCGATGATCTTGGCAACGTCGTTTACACCTATGAAAAAAGCTGGGACTTCGGAACGAACGTTTTCAAAGGCTGGCGATCACGTTCAGAGTTAAAGAAGGTTTTTATGGGCGCATGGTACGGATCTTCTCCTTCCGGGGACCGTACTTCCGGAGACGAAGTTGTGATAACTGATCTTGAGCGTTATCCGGGTGCATCCGGATCACCGATGCTGTTCTTGAGCTGTCCAATCAACAATCGGTTGGGCGGCCGGTTGGGAGTTGTCGTTCACAAGGTTGCCAGCAACACCTTCACTGACCTGGTTACGTTTCAAGGCCGCTGGTCGGCGGTAGGGTTGGGCGAGACCGGAGAGGCCTATATCGTGGGACCCGACCTGAAGATGCGGACAGAATCCCGATTCGTGAAAGAAATGCCGCCTAAGATGAAGTCATTGTCTTTCGAGCCAGATGGTTCACCCGGACCTCTCACAACGGTTCTCGGCGGTCCATTGCATAACAAGGCTGTGGAGAATATCTATTCGGACCAGGTCTTATCAAACGAAGGTGAAGTCACATTCTTTGACGATATCGGCCGGGAATCGCTCGGAGTGTACGAGCAACTCGGGACTGCGGGCCTCGATTGGGGGTTAGTCATTACGATCAGTACCGATGAAGCGTTTGCTCCGGCGGTTCACCTTACCCGGTTGATAGCGTTCGGCGGATTCGTCATCTTGATCGTCGCGATTCTGGCTGCCCTAGCGTTTGGGCACCTGCTCTCCAGACCGATCGTTCAGTTGGTCAATACGGCGGAGAGGATCGGGTCCGGCGATCTTTCGGCCCGCGCGCCGATCTCGAGCAAGGATGAAATCGGATTTCTGGCGGAGCGGTTCAACTACATGATCGATCAGGTCGAAGAGCGTAATCGCCATGTTCATAAGATCCTCGAGACCGTCAATGAGGGTCTGTTCCTGATGGGTCCCGATTTCATCATTCAGCCCGGCTACTCCAAATTCACAGAGGAGATATTTCAGCGCAAAATTGACGGGATCTCCTTCCTCGATCTTCTTCGACCGGCTCCGGAATCAGGTCTTAAGCCGATCGTCAGCGATGAAACATTATTAGCGACGCAGCACTATCTGGAGCTGCTGTTAAATCCTCGCATCAAGGAAAAACTGATTCAGCAGACAAACCCGCTGGGTGAAGTCGAGTATCAACTGCTTCGGCCAAATGGGGAACAGCACAGCAAGTTCTTGGAATTCAGATTTAACCGAGTTGTCGAAGGGGGGAAGACGACACAGATCATGGTGACGGTGCTCGATTCGACCTCTCGCATCGCCCTGACCAGGCAAATCACGGAGAACGAAACAAAGGCCAAATCGCAGATTGAAATGCTCTTTGGGATCATGCACCTGGATCCGCCGATTCTTGCGGAGTTCCTGAATCACGCCAAATCCGAGATAGCCGTGATGTTCAATCTTTTGGAGGCAGAGCAATTTGGGAGTCACGCAGGTGAGTCTGGCACTGAGCGTTCTGACCGATACCTGCGGTTGCTTGCAAAAAATTTCTCGATCGATTCACCTGATCAAAGGGAACGCTGCGATGCTTCGGCTTTCCTATTTTGAAGATCTGGCAAACCGACTCGAGGAGAACGATTGCTACGGTGCGAGGTGGTTCGGCGCTCAGCTGGAGAGCAATTTTTGCCGATCACGACAAGTTTGGCCTCGCTTCTGGACCAGATTGACATGACTCACGATTTGATCACCCGGCTGTTATCGATGCAAAAGGTCTTCGGAAAGGACGCCGGAGAGAGCGGCCAGAGCGATTTTGCGCCGCTGGTCGAGCTTGCAGAAGAGATTGCGCAGCGAAATGGGAAACAAGTTCGAGTCGATCTTCAGATCAAGGATGGTCTCGCCCGTTTGCCGAATCCGTTGCGTGAACCGATTCAGATGATGATGACCCAGTTGGTCAGAAATGCGGTCCTCCACGGCATTGAATCCCCCGCTGAACGGTTGGCGGTAAGGAAACATCCGGTCGGTGAAATACAGATTTACGCCTATCGTCTCAACGAGCATGAGAGAAAAATTATTTTGGCCGTGCGTGACGACGGGCGCGGGATTAACTATCATTTATTGCGACGCCGTGCTGTTCAACTGGGTTATGCGAGCGTGAACATCATCGATGCTTGGACTCAACAACAGCTAAATAATCTGTTGTTCGAAACTGGCTTCACTACGATGGACCGACCGACGACGGATGGGGGGCGCGGCGTCGGATTGGATGCTGTCAGAGATTTGACCGCAAAAATGGGCGGCTTGGTGAACGTTTCCTCCAACCAAGGTCAATTTTGTGAATTCCGATTAGAAATCCCGGTGGCATGAAACTTCTTATCGTTGATGACTCGAGCGTAGTCGAAGAGCAATCGAACGAGATCTGGAATCAGGCGAAATCACAGAGGTGGATCAAGCCGCGACCGGAGACGATGCGGTGAGATTGTACGCGGCCAAATTGCACGATGTGGTAACGCTGGATATTACGATGCCGGGCATGGATGGCCTGACATGTCTGGACAAGATCATTGAAATCAACCCGGAAGCGCGCGTTCTGATTATTTCGGCTCTGCGCGATAAATCCACGGCGATCGATGCGATCAAGAGGGGAGCCAGCGGGTTTCTGTGCAAGCCGATTAATCCATCGGAACTGAAGGAGGCATTTGAGTTGCTCATTGAGGACTGAAGTCCCATGAACGACCAGGACATCCAGGTATTTATCACCGGTATCCGGCGGTATTTCGAATCCCTTAAGAAGGATCTCAAGGTCGTTATTGAGCCACCTTTTCTCAAGGAGGAGGAAAAGCCATTTCTGGAATACACCGGGATCATCGGTATTTCCGGTAAAGCTCACGGCGCTGTTTGCTTTACAGCCAATGGGCCGATGCTGGAAAATATCCTGCGATTCCTCAATGAAGCTCCGATCAACGGCGAACTGATTTGTGACCTGGTGGGAGAAATTGCCAACACACTAAGCGGAAACGCCCGCGAGGAGTTCGGGAGAGATTTTTTAATATCGGTTCCGATTGTTTCCACCGGAGGGGACGTGCGTTTTCAGTTTCCTAAGGAATGCCGCAACTACGTGATTCCGATCATCTGGCAGGCAGAAAAGGCTTATTTGCTCGTTTGTCTCACGTGAAAAGTTCAGCCTGAAAAGCTTGCATCCAGTTTTGCGTTGCGCGCCTTGGAACGGCGCAATGGGAAGAAGCGGTGCTGCGCTCAGCCTGAATAGCGAGTCGTGTTCGAACTTTAAATCACACGCTGCGAACTAGTTAAATAAAAAGCTGCAGAGCTGGTCGCTGCAAACGTTCCGGAGGAGGCGTTTGCCCTCTACATAAAATCACATAGAAAGTTATAAACTTTTGAACAGCGAAGCACCTAGCCTGTCTAAATTCTTCGGTTAAGGCGATTCGGGTTTGCGCACGAATCTCTCGACTTCTACTCCTTGGCGTGCGCAGCCCGGATCATTTTTTTTGGACTGGTCTTGCTGGTCCGGGTGCCGTTCGCTACCTTGCGGGACCGAATGGTGGACACAATTCTAGTAGTCGAAGACGAACCCGATGTCGTTGATCTGGTCCGGTACCATCTTCGCCGGGCGGGCTTCGACGTGCTGACTGCTTTGAATGGTCCGGGCGGACTTGCGGCTGCCACTGAATCACGACCTGACGCAATTGTCCTTGATATCATGCTGCCTCAAATGACTGGAATCGAAGTCTGTAAGGCTCTGCGCAAAAGCAACGAAACCGCAGATATTCCTATCCTGATTCTTACCGCCAAGGCCGAGATTTCGGATCGGATTGCCGGACTTGAGTTGGGAGTAGACGACTACATCACGAAACCTTTCAGCCCCCGCGAGTTGGTTTTGCGCGTGCAAAACCTGCTTCGACGATTACGAGCCGTCCGAAATTCGTCTGTCCTGATAGTCGATGAGTTCTGCGTGGACAAGGGGAATTACGAAATCACGGTTCGCGGCAGGCGATTGGATCTGACGACCACAGAATTTAAATTGCTCGCCGCACTGGTTGAGCATCGCGGGCCGGACACTCTCCAGAGAGACTCTTTTGCAGGATGTTTGGGGTTACAAAAACGCAATTGATACTCGCACGGTCGATACGCACGTCAGACGGCTTCGTGAAAAGTTCGGTCCGGCGGCTGATCGGATCGTGACGATGCGAGGCGAAGGCTACAGATTTCTCGTTAGCCAGGGAGTGTGATAATCGGATGGTTGATCGTCTGGCTGGTTTGTTTGGGCATACGTAGCCTGTTTGATCATTCTTTGGCGTCGACTACTTGTTTTGCGCCGCGAAGTGCGGCGTCTGGTTGCGGCGGAAATGCTTTCCCATGAGATTCCAGGTCCCCGGATCGTGCGGGAAATTCACGAGGACCTGAAAGAGATGGCGCGGCGGCAGCGAGAGATCAAGCGACAAATCGCCGACGAAGACTTCAGTCTGCGGGCGATCCTGGCGAGTATGGTCGAGGGCGTTCTGATCGCGGACAACAATATGCAGATCCGACTCGTGAATGAGCGTCTCCAACAGATGTTCTCGTTGCCAAAGCCCCCAATGGATCGAACGGTGATGGAAGTCTTCCGCAACCACCTTTTGCATCAGGTAATTCGGCAAACTCTCGATACAGGGGAACCACAATCGGCGGAGTTGCAAGCCGAGATCAAGGAAGGAGACCAATTCCAGCTGAAACATTTCCAAGTTACCTCCGTCAGTCTTCGTCCGCGCGAGCACGGATTCGCTGACTCGGAGCATTGGTGATTTTTCACGATGTCAGCAAGATTCGGTCCCTGGAAGTCTGTCCGGAAAGAGTTTGTGGCAAATGTTTCCCATGAACTGCGAACCCCGTTATCGATTATTACTGGATATCTTGAAACGCTCATCGAGGGAGGAGGAGATCAGGAGACCAATCTCCGCTTCCTGCGGACGATGCACAAACATGCACAGCGCCTGAATCTCTTGATCGAAGATCTCCTGGCCATTTCACAATTAGAGTCCCGGAAAATCAGCCTCCATTTTGAGCCGGTCGATTTGCGTCGAAAGATTCAACCGAGTTCTCGAACGACTGGATTCGCGTATTCGCGAGATCGGTGCGTCGGTGACGATCAACACTCCGAAGCATCTGCCACGAATCGAGGCCGACGCGTTCCGAATCGAGCAGGCGCTTTACAACCTGGTGGACAACGCGCCTGAAGCATAGCGCCAAGTCGGGGGTTAGAGTCACCCTTGAGGCTCGCAGCGACGCCGTTGCCGTTATCGTCAGCATATCACGACGATGGAGTGGGTATCCCCCTGAGCGACCAACCGCATATTTTCGAGCGTTTTTACCGTGTCCACAAAGACAGGTCGCGAGACGCGGGCGGCACCGGTCTCGGCTTATCGATAGTCAAACACACGGTCCAAGCCCACGGTGGATCTGATCACTGTCCAAAGCAGGCCTGGTGCAGGCGCAACATTCGTGATGAGCCTCCCGGTCAGCCAGAGCTAACGAAGGATCTTTTATTGTCCAAGCCTGCTTCGTGATCTCCGTGGCCTCCGTGGAATAAAAGAATCCGCTTTTGGGATGGGTCTCGCACGGGGGCCGTGGTGTTCACACGAGGAGCGTGGAGGAAAGATCTGCGCAGCTGGCCGTTGCGCAGGGACCGAACCGGGGTAGCATCTCGAAGTGGAAACTTCATTACTGGATCCAGTCGATATTGCTTTGGCTGAAGATGTCGGTTCCGGCGACTTGACTTCCCTTTTTTTCATTCCGGAGCCGCACATTTCCAAAGCTCGAATTTTTGCCAAGGAAGCCTGCGTAATCGCCGGTGTCGAGGTGGTTCGGAGGGTCTACCAGAAGATCGATCCACGACTGAAACTTTTAATCTCAAAGCAAGATGGATCAGTCGTGAAACCAGGCGAAACAGTAATCGAGTTGTCCGGTCTTACCAGCAGTATTTTAACTGGCGAGCGCGTCGCCTTGAACTTTCATTCAGCGTCTTCGGGTATCGCGACCTGACGGCTCAGTTCGTCGAGGCGGTGCGTGGCACGGGAGTCGACGATTCTGGATACGAGAAAGACGACCCCTGGTCTTCGCGCCCTGGAAAAGGCCGCGGTAAAGCCGGCGGAGGGCAGAATCATCGGATGGGTCTCTACGACGGAGTCATGGTGAAAGATAATCATCTCCTGGCCAAACCTGAGCTCCAAGAGGCAATCGGTTCGATTCGCCAGCATTCACCCCAACGTCTTAATAGAAGTGGAAGCCGATTCCATTGATCAGGTGCGCGAATTTGTCCGTCTGGAAGGGGTCGACGTGATTCTGCTCGACAACATGTCTCCGGATCAATTGCGTGCGCGTGTCGCTTGAAAAGACCTGGCCTCAAATTTGAAGCCAGCGGAGGAGTCTATCTGGCGACTGTCCGCGAGATCGCCAAGACCGGTGTCGATTTTATTTCGGTCGGCCAACTGACGCACTCCGCCAGGGCGATTGATTTCTCCCTGGAGCTTTTCAATGCATGATCCGAGAGAAATCGAACTGCTTCGGTGGTTGTTGCCGGTTGGGTCAGAGCGATCGAACTGGTGGAATTGTTCGAGCGGACAGGCATCGGATCCGCTGAGCTGCCGGTTCTCATCGAATGTCTTCCAGCAATGCGGGTTCGTTTTCCGGCAAACTGAAAAAACTATCTGTATCGTCAAAGAGCCGGAGTCGCTGGTTCCCGAGATGATCCTGGCAGGACTTCGCACGAACACAATCGGTCGGGATGTCTTGGTTTTTCGAGAAACGTCCTCTACGAACGATCGGGTGCGGCAAGCTGGTGTTGCCGGAGCTCGGGAAGGACTTGTGTATCTTCGCCGAAAGCCAGACCAGCGGCCGGGGAACTCGTGGCCGGAAATGGATGTCATCTTCGGGGGTCGGTCTTTGGTTTTCGATTCTCCTCCGCACGCGATCTCTCCGGCAAGTCAATGGCCACTGCTTGTTCCAGATGGCGGCTGTCGCCTGCGCCGAAGCGGTTGAAATATGGGTCGAGCAAACTGTGCGGATCAAGCCGCCGAACGATCTGATCCTAGGGCGGCGGCAAGCTGGCTGGCTTCCTGCTCGAAACATCCAACGTTGGGATTTTCAAGTTCTGGGGATCGGACTCAATGTGCGATCAGCGCCGGTCATTGACGGGCTATCCGACTGCTGCAGTCGAGCAATTTACCCGAGGCCGGGTGTCCAGAGCCGCATTAGCGGCCGAACTGCTGAACCACTTCGAAGACTGGTACCTCCGTAGGCCAATGTCCGAAGTACCTTCGGCGTTCGAGCGTCGTATAAACCCAAAAGTCGAAGACAGGAGGTAACCGCAGCCTCGAAATCCTTCGGGATGAAATTCCCCGAATTCACCACGCGGCGGAGCTGCAACCACGAATGACGCGGAGAGAGGTGCCGCACGTTCGAAGGACTGGCCTGTTCTTAACGGTGGTCAGCGCTGCGTTTTCGCGCTTTGATTTAACTTTGGGAAGTCGTAGTTTGCCAAAAGCCAGCTGCTGGAACGTTTATTAATCATTAATTAGGAGTTCGTATCGTGGAGGAGAACATACAACCGGCTAACGTGAAGGGAGAAAGCTATCCCGGCAGACTACTATGCTTCTTTGCTTGTAGGGTTTATCCACAAACTGAACAACATGATTACGGTTCTTACCGGGCATTGCGGTTTATTGCTTCTCGAGCCGGATCTTAGACCAGATATTTTACAGCCTGTTCAACAGATGTCTCGCGCAGCTCATCTTTTGTCCCAGTATATCAACGAAGCCGCGGTTCATAACTAGAGTCAGTGCCGCTTCGTCCGGAGTTGGTTGGGCTCTCTGAACTCTTCGAGTCGGTGGAATGTCCTCGCGGCTTATCGACCAGGAAACAGTTCGATGAGCGCATGAAGGTTCTAGCGGATCGCCGGAAATTAAAAGAGATCTTCGAGCAGATCTTGCGGAACGCCGCTGAAGCGACTGCAAAGACCGTGTCGTCAATGCGCAGGCTAAGTCCGTGTTTGTTGAGCTGAGGATTCCGGGACGACGGACACGGTATGAAGACTCCAGTGATGCGACGAGTTTTTGATCCATTTTTCACAACGCGTAGGCCGAGGAGCAATTTGGTCTGGGACTCTTCAAAGCGAGAGGCGACTTGGCGCGTATGAAGGGCGAGAATCTCTGCTGAGAGCGACGGAAAGAGTTACACGGAATCTCGTGATTGTGCAATTGCCGGGGACTGACTCGTGTCGCACTAAGTGCCTGACTGTTGCAGCGTTCCGTGGAGTCAGCTCGCTGAACGTGCCACTATTACCGGTTCGCGCGTTTATGCTTCAGGTCAGTTTCTCTTAGAAATCTCGTTCAATGGGAGACAGTTCATGACATCCTCGCGTGTCAACCAACCTTTTCGCGCAATTTCAATTCCAAACCAGAGATCCTGCAGAGCCACGATCGGTGTGCGCATCCGGGTTGATGGCGCAACGGACCCCTCGCTCCTTAGCGAGTTTCCAGAGCCGCCAATCCAAATCCAATCGGCCTCGGATTTGCATTCAATTCGATGATCGTCCCGGTAGGGCCGCCGCATTGATAATTTCTCCAAGATCCACTTGGTACGGCTCCCGCGACAGCAAAAGGCGTCCGGTCGGATGGCCCAGCATCGTTACGTATCGGTTTTCAATCGCTCGAATAATCCGCATTGTCATTTCTTTCTCCGACAACGTGAAAGAAGCATGGACGCTGGCAACGACGTAATCCAGCTGGGCCAGAATGTCATCTGGAAAATCCAGGTGCCCGTCCTTCAGAATGTCGCATTCGACACCGAGAGAATTTGAAAGTCTGGATCGAAACTCTTATTCAATTCGCGGATTTGTTCGACCTGCTGCAGCAACCGCTTTTCGTCCAGACCATGAGCTTGAAAGGAGACTTTACTGTGGTCGGCGATTCCTAGATATTCCAGACCAAGGTGATGGGCGGCGTCCGCCATTTCTTCGAACCGTACAGTGCCCATCGCTCTCGTTGGTGTGATTATGAAACGTTCCCCGCAGATTCTGCAATTCGACCAAAACTGGGCAATTCCCCCTTTTCGGCAGCCTCGATTTCTCCGTGGTTTTCTCGTAGTTCCGGAGGGATGCTAGACAAGACCCAGAGCCCGATACAGATCCGCCTCCGTCCGAATTTCAGGAATCAGTTTGGGAATCCTCTTGGAGCCAGGCTCTGGAGCGAGACGGTATTCATTCAAGGTCCAGCCATTTTGCAGAGCGCGTCCGCGCAGTGCCACGTTATGTTCTTTGCTTCCCGTGAAATAACAAAGGGCAAACGGAAACTCGAGATTTGCAACCACTCGCAAATCGGCTTGGATCCCATTTTCAAAAGGACGCTGGCCTTCGTCTCACCTCGGGCCAGCACCCGATCGATCGCGTCATGCGAGAGGAAATGCTCGATAATCCGTTCGGGTTGCTTTGTCGCGATCAAAATGTCCAAGTCGCCAATCGTTTCTCTTCCCCTCCGAAAGCTTCCTCCAGCGCTGATCTGTGAGACGTCTGGGTGTCCTCGGAAATGTTCGAGCAGTTCATCTGACCAGAGCTTCGCGTCTGACAGCAGGAAGCGGCCGGAATGTTTGCGCCTCTGCTCGATCGCTTGAAGCAGATTCATCGCGGTTTTTCTCCGAAACCAGCGAACTCGGTAATTCGCCCGTCTTTTGCGGCAATTTCCAATTCAGCGATTGTTTTAACTCCGAGCCGCTCATACAAAGCTTTGACCTTTTTCCCGCCGAGACCCGGATTTCAAACAGCTCAAAAATTGTCTCCGGAAACTCGGCCTGAAGTTTCTCGAAATACTCCAACCTGCCGGTCTGGACGTATTCGGAAATCTTCTTGGTGATCGCGTCACCGATTCCGTCCAGTTCCCCGAGCTTATTTTCTGCAACCGCGATCTGAAAGTTTCCGGAAAAAGTCTCAAGCGCTCGAGCGCCATTGGTGTAGGCCCGGATTTTAAACGGATTCTCACCCTTTCAGCTCCAGCAGCCTGGCAATGGTTTCCAAGAGTTCGATCGTTTGTTCCTTCGTTTTCATCCTATTTTCGTGGAATTCCGTCGATTTTTGCGCCCGGTAGAAATCCCGTGTTGAGCGAACCAACCCTGGTTGACCTCCAGCGCATAGGCCACTTGGTCCGAGCTGCTTGGAACAACAGTTTCATCCAGCGGGTTCATCGATTTGATCTCAAGAATTTTTCCAGCCGAGTCGACGTAGGCGATCGAGAGCGGGATCTTCGTATTTCTCATCCAAAACGAGGCCTTCTTCGGCTGCTACAAATACGAAAAGCATTCCTCGATCCTCCGGCAACGAATCACGAAACATCAGCCCGTTTTCCGATGCTTGCGGGGTGTCTGCAATCTCCGCCGTAAGAGGAAGCATTCGAGACTTTTAATTCAGCAATCTCAGACCAAATGCCGAGTGTCCGCAACCTTTGGCTGACAGCCCCCGAAAAGGAGAATCCAGGAAAGCGCCAGGATCAACGTCATCGGACGCGCTGGAAATGCAGAAAGGGCATTTACCCGTCGACTAAGGCCGTACGTTGACATCGATCAGTTCCTGCTTGATTTGCATTGCCTCGGCAAGTGCCTGTTCAGTCGTTTCCCGGATCACGCAGAAATGTCCCATTTTGCGTCCAGGACGACCTTCCAGTTTCCCGTATAAATGTAGTTTTGCGCAAGGGTTGCTCAGAATCGGCCGCCAATCGGGCTGCACGCCACCTTTCCAGAGGTCGCCGAGAAGGTTGACCATGACAACGGGTCTGAGGAGGTCCGGTAGATCCAAAGGGCAAGCCGCACACGGCGCGCAATTGCTGTTCAAACTGGCTTGTCAAACAGGCGTCAAGGGTATAGTGCCCAGAGTTGTGGGGACGTGGAGCTAGCTCATTCACTATTAACTCGTTATCGCGGGTCAGAAAAAATTCCACTGCAATCAGGCCAACGACGTCCAGGTCGCCGGCAATATTTTTCGCCATGGACTGAGCAATGCGTTGGACGGCGGGATCGACGCGCGCCGGAACGATGGAATAGTCCAGAATATGGCGGTTGTGCACATTCTCCGAGGCCGGGAATACGCAGAGTTTGCCGTCGGCATCCCGCGCACAGATGACAGAGAGCTCACGGTCGAAAGAAATCCATTTTTCGAGGACTGAGCGGCCGGCGGTGACACGTGAGTACTCGAATTGGTCGCCCTGGCGGATTTTCTGCTGTCCCTTGCCGTCATATCCAAAGTCTGCACTCTTCAGAACAGCTGGCGTACCGATCGATTCGAGGGCAGAGTCGAATTCTGCCTGATCCGAAATGATGGCGAACGGTGCGTGCGGATAGTGATGCTCGCGAAGGAAGTTTTTTTCACGCTCACGGTTCTGGCAGATATGCAGGACTTCCGACCTTGGATGGACCGGCTTCGAGCGCGAGATCCTGTCCACGACTTCAGATGGAATGTTTTCGAACTCGAAAGTAACCACATCCACCGACCGCACGAATGTTTCAAGCAAGTCCCAGTCTGTGTAGGAGCCATTAAATTCTCGATCCGAAATTTGGCCTGCAGGGCTGTCGGGTGAGGGCTCGAACGTATGGACTCTGATATCCCATTCGACGTGCAGCGATCCCAAACATCCGGCCCAATTGCCCACCGCCCAGAAGGCCAATCGTTGAGCCCGGCGGGATAACCATTTCCATACATTCAATCTGAAGAGAAGCAGGACGGTTGCACAACGAAAAAGCCTGCGTCGCTGACAAATCCTTAGAGATTTGGGGGGATGCAGGCTCAAGTCAGGAACGGCAGAATGGAGCGGCCGCATTCTGGTCTGTGGATTGTGATTTACCCTCTTCCAGGGGGTGAGCATTGGATTTGACGTCACTGTTTGCTCCTGAACTCCTGCTGCTGCCTTCCTGACTTGCGTTGAACAGGCAATCTATTCGTGCTTATTCATCGGAACGATGTTGTCAGAATGGGAAATCAAGGCACGGGGCCGCCAATGTGCTCGAACGCAGGAGGCCTTTGATGATGGCGCGACGATTTTTACCCTTTTGTTTCGTGACCGGGGTGGGTTCAGGCGTGAGGATATTTCGGAAAGGGCATGGCTGCAGATAAAGGATAGCGTCGAGCCTTTTTCGTTTTGGAAATCCAAATTCCAGGCCGCACCGCCGCGGCTCCGGATCCCATGCCGAAGGAATCGGTAGAGGAACTGCTTGCGCAGGCTATTGCAACGAGGATCTGCCGGAGCATCTGAATGCGCGCTACGTCTTGGCGATCATGCTCGAGCGAAAAAAAACATTGAAGCAAGTAGATATCCGGGAAAGCGCCAGAGGAGAGAATATCTTATTTACGAACACGCCAAGACTGGCGAGGTCTTTATTATTCGTGGATCCACGACTCAGGTTGGATCAGCTCGACTCGGTGCAGCAGGAAGTCTATTCGTTGATGGCTCACCAGGCAATGGGGTACGCGCCAGCTCTGATAAGTGGGACTTGTGGAGCTTCGAATCGGTGCACTGCTCGGCGAACTGCTTGTCGAAAAACCCCTCGAGTTCGCGTCCGAATGCGGCTAAATCGAGACCTTCGCCTGCCGCTCCGGTACTGACTCCGAGCTTCGAATACTGGCCACTGAAAGTGCTACCTCTCCGATGCTTCCCTGGTTTAACAACACGTGTCCTCTTTACCTCGCGCCGATGGCGGGAGTAACGGACTCTGTCTTTCGCCGGCTTTGCAAGGAGCAGGGCGCGGACGTGTTGGTGACCGAATTTGTCTCTGCGGATGGCATATTGCACCGCAACCAGCACACGAGAGAGATGCTGAATTTTCGAGCGGAGGAGCGTCCCGTTGGCGTCCAGTTGTTCGGCGCAGACCCGCAACGTATGGCGGACGCGGCAAAAGCGGTTCTCGACTGGGTCGAGCCGGATTTCATCGACCTGAACTTCGGGTGTCCGGTCAACAAGGTGGTTTGCAAGCATGGCGGATCCGCGCTCCTAAGGGATTGCCCGCTCCTGGAACGAGTGGCTTTGGCGGTGGTTAAGGCGGTTGAGCCGTTCCCGGTCACCGCCAAGATTCGCCTGGGATGGAGCCAGGAGACGATCAACGCCACGATCGACGGCGACCATCCTGGAACAAACCGGGATCACGGGCGATAGCCGTCCATGGTCGTACCAAGGAGCAGGGCTACTCCGGAGTCGCCGATTGGCAGACTATCGCCCGGGTAGCGGAGGCATTTCAATCCCGGTCATCGGGAACGGGGATCTTCGAAGCGTCGAAGAAATTCTTCTTCGGCTCCGATCGACCAAGGTGCGCGGTGTGATGGTCGGTCGAGCGGCGATGACGTCGCCGTGGCTCTTTCGACAGGCGAAACACTTTTTGGAGACCGGCGAAATTGTTCCGGATCCCTCGGTGGAAGAACGTTGGAACCACATTCTTCGCCACTGCCGCATGGCGGTTGCCGAAAGTGATTCTGCAAAACACGCAATGGCCGCTATGCGTGGCCGATTGATGGCCTACTCGAAGGGCATGCCCGGCGGCCGTATCCTGCGAGGCAGAGCTTCAGCAAGTCTCCTCGGTGGCTCAAGTGGAAGCGATCTCAGAGCGTCATTTGGCGTGGTTGAATTCCGAAGACTCGAGAAGTTCTCAGTTGCCAGTGCCAGTTGTCACCAGCTAGGAGAAGTTCTCAGTGCCAGTTGTCAGTGTCAGTTGGGGCGCGATTCGAAATTCCTCACTGGCAACTGACACTGACAAACAGGCACTGACAACAGGCACTGACAACATAAGGCGCATTTAGGATTTATTCTTCGGCCGGTTTCGGTGTGGTGCGGTGCACATTTTTTTACGAGGTTTGGTAAGTAGTTGATAGTTTTTTGGGCGACGTTTTCGAGCGCGAGGTTCGCTGCGTTCGGGGCGCAGCGGGACCAAATCGGAGGCGATCGTGCGAAGCAGAGCATCGAAGAGCTGGGCCTGTTTACGAGGCTTGCGGTGCGTGGCATAGATGGCATCTGCGTAATGATGGAGGCTGTCCAGAGAGCCTTTGAAGGAAATTCGCTCCAAGTCGACATCGTAGGTCAAGGCGGCTCGCTGCATCAGGGCGCGAATGAGATTGTAAGCGATCCGATGCATCGCCAGCTCTTTGAGAACCATCTCGGGGGTGAGGCAGCGCAAGACATCCATGCCAAGCATGGTTTTGATCTGTCGGAAGTGCAATTCGACGTTCCAGCGCCGGAAATAGAGTTTTTCCAGTTCCTGGGCCGGATAAAGCTTCGGATCGAGCAACGTGGTGACGAGAATGACTTCTTTGGAGCGAAAACCTGGAACGGTAATCTCAAATCGTAAGATTCGCAGGGTGAGAGTTTTGGGCAGCTGATCATATTCTTCTTTGCTCCAGTGAGGCAGACGCTGGGGTGGTTTGTGCCAGACGACTATCCGATCATTCTGACCGAGCTTGCGGCCACGGCGAAAGTCCGGATTCCCACGGCCCTGATGCAGCCGCATGACGCAGTCGACGCCGCGGCCCAGCAGCTGGGCGATGTCCAGATAGGAACAAAATCCGCGATCCGTTAAGAGAATCTCATTGGGTTGCAGTAAATGCCAAAGCCGGCGTGCGAGGATGATCTCATGATGGTGCTTGTCATCGTGGGCCACCTGCAGAAGCGCTCCGCTATGCAGGCAGAAAAGGCCGACGACTTTGAGCTGGGGAAAACCACAGCCGGGCTTTTGGCCGCTATTTTGTGGCCACTGGAGCTGGTTGGCAGCCGTATCTGGCATCGATAGACCAGTGCCATCGACAATTTTGACCCGCCGGCCGAGCCAGAGCTGCTCGTTGGTAACCTGGCGTTCGAGTTGCTCGGCCACTTGGGTGCCAATTTGTTGGAGCACTGTCTCATCGAGCCGCGCGCGAGCCTGACAGTAGCCGCTGGTATCAGAGGAAGGCGAGCCTTGACCGGGAAAATGCACTTGCCACCAAGCGCTAACTCTTTGCAAAGCGTCACGACAGGAGGAGCCGCGTTCTAAGACTTGAGCCAGAAAGGCCCAGAAGGTAACTAAGGGACTAAAGATGCGCTGCCGGCTATTAACCTTCTCTTTGGAGCGAGCGAGCAGAGTTTGGGGAATAAACTCACCAAAAGCCTCCATGTACTGGTTGATAGAGGGCATCTGTGGCCATTGGCCGAGCAATTCCTGGAGCCGACAACGAGGCGCACGGCCAAAGAGCAGGGGACCAAAAGCGGCAAAGAACGGAGTCGAGTTGGGCATGCCAATATAAGTATATATACTTATACAAAGACAAGCTTTTTCGATGAAAAACCACTTACTTTCTGCCACCCAAATTGCGGCTCTCAGAAAACGCTTCGAGCGCTGCAAAACTCAGATCCTAGCCCTCGATTGGGTGACTCAAGGTAGCCTGAGCCAAAGCCCACAGGGCAACTGGCGCTGGACCCGAAAAGTCAAAGCCAAGACCGTGACAGTCGCCCTTTCCGACCAACAGGCCGAACTTTTTCGTCGCGCCATCGACGACCATCGAAAGCTTGAAAAACTCGTCGACCAGATGCGAGCTATTAGCCAGCAGGTGCTCCTCAACTCCGTCGAAGGACCCGCACGTAGAAAAAGTAGAATATCATCCTAAATGCGCCTTATCTTCGCGCCATTCACAACTGACACTGACAACTGGCACCCGCAACTTCTTCACGCAGATGCGTTTTGCTTTGTCGGAAAAACAATGGCGAAATTGTTCCCAGGACGAGTCAGCAGCCAGAATCTGATCGTCAATGTGATTGCCGCAATGAAAAGCCCGGTCGCGAGGCCAGCCCAGATCCCAACCGCCCCTGCTCCGAACACGAAGGCGGCGATGTATCCGATCGGAATGGCGCATAGCCAATAATAGATAAACGCCAAGATCATCGGCGCCCGGACGTCAGCCAATCCTCGCAATCCACCCATGGCGGTCACTTGGACACCGTCAGCGATTTGAAACAGGCCGGCAACGAGCAACAAATTTGAGGTCAGACCGACTACCGCGGAATCGCTGTTGAAGGCGTTCGCAATCGAGTGCCCCAGCATGGCATAGACGAGCGCAAAAATCAGCATGATAAGACCGGAGAGATACAGTCCGCCGAAACCGATGACCCGTACCAATTCGCTCGGTCCCGGCACCCACTGCTTGACCTATCCGTACGCCAACCGCCTGCGCGATGCCGAGCGGGAACATAAATGTCGTTGCAGCGCAGGTGATCGCGATCTGGTGGGCCGCGAGCGCCGCCGTGCCGATCCAGCCCATCAGAATCGCGGCGAATGCGAAAGCCCCGACTTCGGATAGGTACTGGAATCCAACCGGCAATCCGAGTCTGAGGAGTGAGTGAATCGTCGACAGACTAAGCAAGCTCGGCAACAGGACCGAGAACCCGCTTCCTGTGACGCGGACGCAAAAAAGGAGTGTACCCGTCATTGTGACAATTCGCGAGATGAACGTTGCCCAGCCGGCACCAACCAACCCTAGTGCCGGCGCTCCAAGGTTGCCGAAAATAAGCACCCAGTTCAGGAACACATTCAGAGCGACCCCGAGATACATCATCAGCGCGGGCACAAGCGGCCTCGATAAGCCTCGCTAAAGGTCTTCGAGCTGATGAAAACAAGCGCCGGTACCAGTGACCAACTCAAGATCGCGATAAATGGCTTCGCCTGAGCGAGAACTGTCTCCGGCTGTTGAAATACGGAGAGCCAGGGCTGAGCCAATGTCAGGACCGTTGCAACTATCACTCCGACCATTACTGAAAGCCAGATAGACGAGCGCAGGATGACCCGCTTGTGCTGATCCATTCCGGCGCCGTGCGCCTGAGAGACAAGAACGCCCACAGAAGTGAGTATCCCGATGCCGAAGACAAATGCGACACTCATCAGGCAATTCGCGAAGGCGGCTGCGGCCAGCGAACTCGTTCCAACGTGTCCCACCATGAGCGTATCGACCAAGCCCATCAACATCTGGCCGACTTGCCCAGCCATAATCGGGCAAGCGAGCGCCAGCGTTTCGGGAAGCTCTGTCCTAAAGCGTCGGGGGTCCGGCATAGACCGTTCACCAAACCGAGATTTTGATCTCAGGCAAGGGGAACGTATCGGCGGTTCGGCGGATCGGCGTGTCGGGGGGAGAAGAACGTGTCGGAGGGTCGGCGGATCGGCGTGTCGGGGAGAAGAACGTGTCGGAGGGTCGGCGGATCGGCGTGTCGGGGAGAAGAACGTGTCGGAGGGATCGGCGTGATCGGCGGTGTCGGGGTGAGGGGAGAGAACGTGTCGGAGGGTCGGCGGATCGGCGTGTCGAGGGGAGAAGAACGTGTCGGAGGGTCGGCGAATCGGCATGTCGGGGGAGAAGAACGTGTCGGAAGCTATGGCGGATCGGCGTGTCGGGGGGAAGTGCATCGGTGACAATGAATGGGTCGGCGGATCGGCGTGTCGAGGGGAGAAGAACGTGCCGGAGGGTCGGCGGATCGGCGTGTAGGCGTCGATGGGGAACGTGTCCGGGGGAGCGGCTGTATCGGCGTTTGCAAAGATTCATTAACTTTGTCGGGACCTCCTGGCAAAATGGACGTGTTGCAATTTCTGTTCCCAGGACGCCGCCCCCCGAAACGCCGAACCGCCGACCCGTTCTTCCCCGCAGACCCCCGGCGTTTGCTTTTGAGCGGCGCAGATCCGATATTCGCGCGTGACGCCAGTGAGTGAAGTAAAATACAAGATCGGGAATGAGCGTTTGGTGAAGGTTACCGGAAGCGCTGCGGCGAAGCTCTCGCAATTGCTGCAGCGGCAGGGTCGGCCCGCATGGCGCACTCAGAGTTTCGGTCATCGGCGGCGGTTGTTCCGGGTTGCAGTATAAGATGGATCTTGTGGATGGCCCTGCTAACCGCGACATTCTGGTGGAATCCAATAGCGTTCGTGTCGTTGTTGATCCAAAAAGTGCACTGTTTGTCAGCGGGTCATTGCTCGACTACAGCGACGACCTCCAGAAAGGAGGATTCAAGGTGACGAATCCAAACGCCGTGGCGCATTGTTCTTGCGGCGAAAGTTTCTCTGCATGATTGATTACTTCGCCCTCCTTGATCATCGAGCGACGGCCCGCAATCACCGAAGAAACCGTGAAGAGAGCTTATTTTCGCAAACGTGAATCGCTCCATTTGGATCAGGTCGATGCGCGAGCTGCAGTTTCGCTCAATATGGCGTTTCAGACCATCGTCGAATCCCGCAACGCGAATTCAACATCTGTTAGTGCTCGAGTTCGGGGAGGCGCGCGGAGGGCCAAATTGAGGCCTGATCTGGGCGAATTATTCGGAACGTCGTCGAAGTACTGCAAATCGCCGACCAGGAGTTCGGGTCTCTCTCGGCCAGAAGTTCAGCCCATTCTCCGCGCTCTGGCGTTCCAGAGGATGGACGGAGCTTCGCGAAAGATTGAGTCAGGCAGAAAAAGAGCTTTCGCAGCGAGAGTGCGGTCTGCTCTCTGAGGTCGGCCGACTCGACAAGAGCTGGTCTGAAAGGCCGGTTGAGTGCCGCGAATCGCTCGCGCAAATCGCGCTGAGCCTGACGTTCGTCCAGAAGTGGTTGAGTCAGGTGCGAGAAAGAAAAATCCGCTTGGAAGAACTCGCTTAGGGTCTCGATTTGTATGATTCTAGCGAATTTTACCATTTATGAGTGATATCGTTGGGATAGACCTCGGAACAACGAACTCGTTGATAGGTGTCATGGATTCCGGTTTTCCTATCCTGATTGCCGATCGCGAGGGGTCGCAGACTGACTCCTTCCGTGGTTTACTTCCCGGAAAGGGTGATCCTGTTGTCGGTGCTCCTGCGGATCGGATGCGCGCATTGTTCCCGGAGCGGACGTTGTATTCCGTCAAACGTCTGATCGGACGCCGGCCGGGAGAATCGGAGAAGGAAGATTTTCCCTTTGCGGTGAGATCTCAGAACGGCCGCATGCTGCTTGGAGATCGGCGAACGATTGCTTACCCCGGAAGGAGATTTCCAGCCTTGTTCTGAAGAAGCTCAAAGCGCGATGCCGAAGCGAGCCTCGGGAAATCCGGTAGATCGGGCAGTGATCACCGTTCCCGCTTACTTCAACGACTTGCAACGCCAAGCGACAAAGCGGGCCGGGGAACTGGCGGGGTTCACGATCGAAAGAATGATCAATGAGCCGACTGCCGCCGCCCTGGCCTACGGCTTGGACCGACTCCGTGATCGCTCGCGAAATCGCCGTTTACGACCTCGGCGGCGGAACTTTTGACATCTCTATCCTCGAACTGAACGAGGGCATTTTCCGCGTTTTGTCCACGAACGGAAACACCCGGCTGGGCGGCGATGATATCGATCGTGAGCTTGTCCGCCTCCTGAAGGAACGCATCATCGGCCGCTATCCTGAACTTCGGCAGGAACTCGACGATAAGCATGTTTTTTGCCAGAATTCGTGAAATCAGCGCACGCAGCAAAATTGCGGTTGTCAACTGAAGATGTTGTGCAGGTCGAAATTCCGTTCCTGTCCGGGAATCGCAGTTTCTCTTACACGCTAACACGGCAGGAGCTGGAAGCGGTTGCTCGACCGATTATCCGCCGCACTCGCTCGCACTGTCTCCGCTCACTTGACGACGCGAAGCTGGATCCTCATAAACTCGATGAAGTGATCCTCGTCGGCGGCGTTACCCGCATGCCGATTGTTCGGCAGTTTTGTGCTGAGGTCTTCCAACGCCTCCCTAACATCACACAAAATCCGGACGAAGCCGTAGCGGTAGGGGCAACGATCCAAGCCGGTATTCTTTCCGGAGAGGTTCAGAATATCTTATTGCTTGACGTTACTCCATTGTCGCTCGGCATTGAAACATTCGGCGGATTGATGAACGTGCTCATTCCGCGGAATTCCACAATCCCATGCAAAGCTGGCGAAATGTTCACAAATGCGGTCGCCAATCAGAACTCTATGCAGATTGTCGTTTTGCAGGGTGAGCGCGAACTCGCCAAGGATAACTGGGAGCTTGGACGTTTTGATATCGAGTTTGAGCCAGTTGCTGAAGGCGTCGCGAGGGTTGGTGTTCAGTTTGAGATCGATGCCGACGGTATCCTTCATGTGCTGGCACGTGATACCCGGACCGGACGAGAAAAGTTAGTTGAGCTGAGTAGCGCAGTGGATGTTTCCGACGATGCCGTCGAAAAAATGATCGCCGAATCCTTGGATCATGCCTTTGAAGACATGTCCGAACGCGTCTGGACTGAGGCGGTTCTCAAGAGCAACGAATTATTCCCAGCCGTCCGGAGCGCATTGACGCTGGTCGGTGACCAGATGAGCTCAGACGATCAGCAAGAAAATTGATGTTTTGGTTATCGAAGTCGAAGCGCCGCTCAAAAGCCACGATCCGCATCGCCTTAAAAAAGCAAATGCAGAGCTCGACGAAGGAACCCAGCATCTTGCGACACTTTTGATAGATCGCGCGATGTCCGAAGCCGCGAAGCGCAAGAAGTGAGATCTCGACGGTCACCGTTCAGCCGGAGGATCTGAACTCGGGAAGCGAACGATGCGGGTTTTGGAATCTCGCTGCGGCTGTGACGCGGTCAAGTATTAATGATGGCTCAGGGATCTCGGCGCCAGGTTCGGATCGAGTGTCAAAAAAATCCTGGGAGGAACCATGTCGCTGATCGCCCAGCGCGATTTGCCGTTAAAGGCTATAGATTTGGGTGTAGCCCGTGTCTGCCGGATAGGCTTTGATGATAGTGTCTTTCCAGAACCGGCCGTCGTTCGAAGCTTCAATCTCGACGGTCGTGGGAGCGTCGCCGACGTATTGGCCATTTATTTCGATTTTAGCACCGGCGGGTTCAGAGACGATCAGGAGTTTCTGTCTCGGTCTCGCGGCATGAGTGTGCGATGCGCAGCCGGAGCAAACCAGAGAAAGGGCGGCGATCAGGGGCGGAAGAATGGCATGAAGAGTGTGGTAGAAGCCCGATGCATAGAGATTTGGCCTTATCAAAAACGGGAGTGGTTCGTCTCGCATTTTGTCTCTGTATTTCGCGCGGACAATTGGTTGGGCGGCGGATGGTCAATGGGGCGTCGGGGTGAACGTTGAGCAGGGTGAGTAAGACCGAGGGCTCAAAGAATAGAAAGCGGCTGGGTAGATAAGTGAGGTATCTTGGGCATGTTATGATGTAAGATGCTTATAAAAGGAAGATTACGACTTACATAGGCCATCCTGAAAATATAGATTGACTGGCCGGTTAAATCCCTTAAGTTGTGATCAGATTTCGATAGATTCTCTGGGCATTTCGGAATGCCGTTCCGCTAAGGGGCGATAGATCCGGGATGCTGAGAGAAACAAGAAAGTCGGCTCCGCAAGGCGTCCCCTTTCGAAACTCTCAAGGTGAAAGCATTAACTTGAGGAGGAAAATATGGAAATCGTCAAAGCCTTGGGCGACTTCGCTTTTGTGGCGAGTCTTATCGTCATCACCATGGCACCGAGAATCGCAAGCCTCTTTCTGGCTATGCGCCGGAAGCAATAACGCCCTTGGTGTCAGCAACGTTCCAGGGTCAAACAGGCCCTAGAACCATCATCAGACTTAACTAGAGGAGACCGACTATGAATCAACATATTTTCGTGGTGACAGCCATGCTGAAAAGCGTCGCTTACAACAGCGAAGAGCGCGATGCACTTGTCGTTCCAGAGGCGGACTTTATACCGTTCAAACTCTCGTATTTGAGGGATTTCTCGGGACAAGGCGAGCAACAAGCGAAAAATCGGTTCGGAGCGCGCAATCAAGATGCATCAGATGCTCTCCCAGCGTAGCTGCCGCGAGGAACCGTCCAAACTTCGACTGGCGTCCCCCCCGGACAACTCTCTGAAGACCGTCACTGATGGTGCACTAGAGCGTATCGAGTATGTTATGAACATCCACCCGCTTATGGGCAGCAACGCTTTTCAGAATCAAGGTCGCCAGTTCCTCTTTTAGTTTGGAATGCAAAGGGATTGTGACTCGTTGAAATCTGGGGTGTAAGGTCTCGAGACGAACGTGCCGACCGACTTGCTTAATCGAATGGTAGTCCCAATGCCGGCAGAGGCATGTGACGAAATCATTGCCGGATATGTCATTTGGCGCTCTCAAGCAGCAAACACAAATTGAGACACAACTTGAGCTAAGCGCACTTCAAATTTGTCGCATTCCTCATCGTGAAAATGTGCGCGCACCGCTTCCAAGGCGTTCACTTTCAGTTCTTCGAAATCGCTGCCCTGGGTAAATATTTCGTCACCGATCCCGACGGCTGCCCAAGTTCCATCCTCCTGCGGAATGACTTCAAAAACTAGTTGTCTCAATAACATAATGAAATTAATGCCTTGTAACATTGAGCATCGCGCACCGGTTTGCGCAAGAAGAGAGAGAAAATGAGACGTAGCGGTCCGCCCCGTTCAGACGCAAAACCACTTGCACGTCTCCGGCGTTGAATGACCGCCTTCCATCGCCCGTTTCAAATCTGACCATACGTGGTGTTCGCCTTTCACCTTTGGTTGCGGCTCTGTGTGTTCGTGATAAATTTTGTTCCGTGCCGCAAGTAAGCGCCGGGCTGCTGATGTACCGATACGCGGGGTCTGTTCTCGAAGTTTTTCTCGTGCATCCCGGAGGCCCGTTCTGGGTTGGGAAAGATGAAGGGTCGTGGTCGATCCCGAAGGGACTTATAGATCCGGGTGAGGAGAACCTTGAAGCTGCAAAACGCGAGTTTGAGGAAGAGACTTCAATTCCTTCCTCCGCACCGTATATCGGCCTCGGCGAGATTCGGCAGAAATCTGGGAAACTGATCTTTGCCTGGGCCTTTCAGCGAAGCGGCGTTCTCCCGGGCGTGAAAAGCAATCATTTCACCTTGGAATGGCCGCCGCGCTCCGGGGTGAAAAGGGATTTCCCAGAGATAGACAAGGGTGAATTCTTCTCTCTGCCGGATGCCCGGAGAAAGATCAATCGGTCTCAAGCAGAATTCCTGGACAGGTTGGCAGATCACTTGATACGCCTGGAAACGGAAAGCAAAACGAGTGCACCAAGTCAGTGACTGGTGTAGCGGCTAGTTCTTTTGCTGGAACGATTCAACATCCTTCCGCATCCTTTGAATACCCTTCTGGGCCCCCTGCACGATCTCCGGATAATCTTCCTTGAACGTATATTTTAACGAAGTCGCACTTCGTTCAACGAAGACCGGAGGACCGACGCTATTAAGTAACGTGAAGCCTTCGAACTCCAGAGCGTTGAAGCCGGTGCTCCGCGTATACTCAATTGTGACGCATCGTCCGGCATGAAGTCCGCAGGAAATCGCGATGCCCTCTTTTTGAAAATCCATCAACTTGTCAAAGTACGGATTATACTTTCCCCCGGGACGAACTGAAACTGGCTTCCCATATCTTGCCGTCAACTGCTTTTCGGTGTCTCCCAATCGGCCGAATGCGCTGCCTGTGATACTAACCATTAAAATAAATATCCAGAACCTCATGATTCCTTTGCTAAAGACCTTTGCGAGGCGAGCTTAACCATTTTTGGGATCGAGTACAAGCGATCAAGAATAACCCGGCTTTCGGCGCCTTCCGACACTTTAAATAGGAAATCGATGAAAATCGGGCGACGACCCCAACTCTCTGCTCAAAGGTGTTCGCAGGCTCTCGGTTCTTGATGTATGGGGATCATGGAATATCGTCAACTCGGACAATCCGGACTGATGGTTTCGGTGCTCAGTTTAGGTACGATGACCTTCGGCGGCCGTAACATTTTCAGCAAGGTAGGAGCAACGGATGTCGAAGGCGCGCGTCGCCAGGTCGATCTCTGCATCGAAGCCGGGATTAATCTTTTTGACACGGCCAACTGCTATTCTGACGGTGTATCGGAGGAAATTCTCGGCGAGGTTTTGGAAGGTCGGCGAGATGATCTGCTCATCGCGACCAAGGCAAGAATGGTAGTTGGCCCCGGACCGAACGAAGGCGGCGCATCGCGTTACCATCTGATCCGGGAATGCGAAAAGAGCCTGCGGCGGCTTCGGACTGATCGACATCGATCTTTATCAGCTTCATGAATGGGATGGGCAAACGCCGCTTGACGAAGCGCTTGAGGCGTTGGATGCTTGGTGCGTTCAGGGAAAGTTCGATACATCGGCGCCTCAAACTACTCGGGATGGCATTTGATGAAAGCGCTTGCCACCTCCGATCGCCATGATTACATCGCGGTTCGTCAGTCAGCAGATATATTATTCGTTGCAGGCTCGCGACGCGGAGTATGAACTGATTCCCGTTACGATTGATCAGGGCTCGGGATACTTGTCTGGAGTCCGTCTGGCGGGCGGGCTTTTATCCGGCAAATATCGCCGTGGCCGGCAGAGCCCCGGAAGGCTCGCGTCACTTTAATGACTGGGGTGAACCCCCTATCCATGACGAAGAGCAGCTCTACAAGATCATCGATGTGCTGGTCGAAATCGCTGATTCCCGGAAGGTTTCGGCCGCTCAAATCGCCCTCGCGTATACCTGCTCGGACGCCCGGGAATAACTTCCCTGGTGGTCGGCGCTCGTACCGAAGCTCAGTTGACCGACAATCTAGCCGCCGCCAACGTAACACTCTCTAGCCGAAGAAAGGGCGCGGCTCGATTCCGCGAGTTTGCCTCGGTTACTATATCCTTATTGGCACCAGGCGAAGACGGCGAAAGAACGGCTTAGTGCCGCAGACCTTTCGTTGCTTCGTCCCTTTATTTAGTTCGGTGCCTGTAATTGTCGTCGGTGTCGTTTGTCGTTGGCGAGAAAAGAGTCGAGCGTTTTTGACACTGTTCGGTGCTTGACTTCGATTGCGGTTAATGCGGTCACAAAATCACAGCCCAGGTCTGTCCTGGGTTGTGAGACAGCCACTTCGTTTATTGACATGTCGATGCGAATCGATCCGCAAAGCTGGTTTATGTCCCCAGGATTTCTTTCATCTGCTGGGCGAACTGAGTTCCTACGCCCGTGTCTTCGTGTTTGAAAAAGATAAACACTTCGTTCCAATCGCTCTGCTGTTCCTGAACAAACTTCGCCCATCGGACCAAATCGGGTCTCGTGTAGTCTTCTTGTCGGAGCCGCAAATATCCGAAGCCAGCCGTCGCAACGCTCGGGGTGGAAAACTCGCTGCTCTCCGCGATGCATAGAGCCGCACTATTTTCACGGAGAAGCGCGTAAACCTCGTCATCGAACCAGGAGGAATGACGAAACTCCATCGCAACACGTATTTTCGCCGGCACAGTGCCAAGAAATTCGCCGAGAAGTGTTGCGTCCTTCACAAAGTTCGGCGGAAGCTGGAAAAGAACCGGGCCGAGTTTGGGATTGAGACCGGAGACAGCGGCGCTGAAAAGAGCCAAAACCTCTGTGCAATTCCGGAGCTTGGCAAAATGGGTGACGCGTTGTGGAGCCTTGAGACCAAACTTGAAATGAGCCGGCGTCGAGCTCAGCCAGCCTTGAATTGTTTTTTCACTCGGAATTCTTCTGAACGTGTAATTGATCTCGGTGGTCGCAAATCGTTCTGCATAGAAAGGAAGCATCTGAGCTTTGGACATTGTTTCCGGATAGAAAGATCCTTTCCATTCTGCGTATTGGAATCCGGAGGTACCGACGAATGAGATCATGCTTAGTAATAGTACGAACAAATAATTATCTCATCTGAAGAAGTGATCAATCACTCGACATTGCGCATGCGGGGCACATAGACGTTTATAACTGTAACTATGGACGCGCTCACCAATGAGAAATGTACGGCCTGCCGTCGCGATTCCCCACGTGCGACTGAGGCGGAAATCCGGGAGCTTAAACCTCAGATTCCTGAATGGACGCTGTTGGAACGAGAGGGTATCGAGAGACTTGAGAGGGTATATCGTTTTGCGAATTTTGCGGAAGCGTTAAATTTTACGAATCGCGTTGGTGCACTGGCCGAGCAGGAAGGCCATCATCCAGCCATATTAACGGAGTGGGGCCGCGTGACGGTCACGCTCTGGACCCACAAAATTCGAGGGCTGCATCGCAACGACTTCATCATCGCGGCGAAGATCGACTCCCTCTTGCCATAGCGGCCTCTTGCTGCGCGCCGACGAAAATAAAAAACGCGATGAAGATCAAAAGCGGATTTCCGAAAAATCCAAAGATGGCGAAGACAACGGCGAGTCCCTGACCGATCCAGGCGGCGATCTGGGTCGCCCGGGCATAGGGCAACGCCATCGCTAAAAGAGCTCGGAGAACTCGACCTCCGTCCATCGGGAACGCCGGAATTAAATTGAACAAAACCAACATCACATTGACCGAGGCGACTTTAGCCAGCAGTTCGACTCTTGGACTTTCAAGATGCTCGATCTGCTGGAGACCCGCGGTTACGTGAATTACGAAAATCAGAATCGCGGCTATCACTACGTTCACCAGTGGCCCTGCGACGGCGACAACGAGTTCCTGCCAAGGCTTGTCCGGAATGCGATTTAGCCGGGCGACTCCGCCGATGGCAAGTAAGGTGATATCAGGCGTCCTGATCCCAAACGCAAGTGCCGCGAAGGCGTGACCGAATTCGTGCAGGAGTACGCAGGCGAACAATATCAGGATGAATAGAACGCCTTGGACCGCGCCCGATAGCCCTCCCACTTGGTAATAACTGAACCAGATCCACGCTAAAAAAAGCAGGAAGCTCACGTGTATCCGCACCTCGATTCCAAAAACAGAAGCGACTTTCAGAGAAGAACCCATATGTTGTCACCTTTTCTCAACGTCGTCGGTGCCGTCGTAATCTAACAGGTCGCCATTCACCCCCTATCCTATCGCACTTTTCAGGGCTTGCTGCGAATGGCGCGAAGATAAGCAGAGTTTGGGATGGTTTAACGCCCCGCAGGGGCTACGCGACTCAGCCAAGGTTTCAACCAGGGTTTCAACCCTGGGAACCGTACCTCCCGCGATGATTCGTCCTGAAATGGCGCCAGTTCGGGCGTCGTAATAACACACATATTCAGTGTAGCAATCTCTTCGCTCCCCATTGCTTGGTCTAATGATATCCTCTCGGACAAGAGTTTGGAGCTCTGCCGTACGGACAACTCATTCCTTCATCAGGGGGCAATATGCGTTAGTTTGGCCCGCGTGAGCTCACGCCCATGCAGGGCGACTCGTCTTGGTTCGATGGTTCCCAGGGTTGAAACTGGGCTTGAATCCTGTAGCCCTCCGGGGCATAAAAACGCCTCAACCCCTGCTTATCTTCGCGTCATCCATGGCTTGCTGCGAACTATTTGAATAGGGATCTCTTCAGGCGTTTCGATTGTTAGACAGGGGCCACGCGATGCTGTGCGCGCGCCTGCAAAAGGATTTGATTAACGGATCTTTGCATATACTCTAGTGCCTTGGCGCAGCGCTCGAGGCACTCGTGCTGGTCGGAGCTGGTTTCCCCCCGGTTTTCAAAGTCTGTTATTGTTGTTACCAAAGCCCGAAGCTTGCGCATTTGGCCTCGCTCGGCAGGGGTAAGCCTGTCCGGCACATCTGCTCAGAATGGTTGCGCCAGCGAGCAATGGCTCGAGTACCGATTGGAGATAAGGCATGAAAAGAATTACCTACAGTACCGCTGTGCTCCCCATCCTGGCGGGCATCGCGTTGATCGGAGTGGCCCACGCAGACACAAAGAATTTGCGCATAGCGTTTTCTAATAACTACGCGGGCAATTCATGGCGACAGGCCATGTTAAAAAGTTATGATATTGTCACCAAGAAAGCTGTTGCCGACGGAGTAGTTGCCGCCGCAGACGTCTTCACCACGGCTGACAAAGAGGTGCCGACCCAGGCAGCACAGATTCAGAACCTGATCCTTCAGGGCTATAATGCAATCGTCATCAATGCATCCTCCCCGGATGCGTTGAACGGCGCCATCAAGCAGGCTACCGACGCCGGCATCGTTGTCGTCTCGTTCGACGGAATAGTCACGGAACCTTCCGCCTGGCGTGTCGTCGTCGATTTCAAGGATTACGGTGAGCAGGAAGTCGTCCATCTGGCGAGTTGGTTGCCGAAGGGCGGCAACCTGCTTGAGATTCGTGGTCTTGCCGGAACCTCGATCGATGACGCAATTCATGCCGGGATCCTGCAGGGGGTCAGTAAGCATCCGGAATTTAAAATTGTGAACAGCGTTGAGGGCGACTGGGACCAACCGACAGCGCAGAAAGCCGTAGCGACCGTTCTCCCTTCGCTTCCGGAAATAGCCGGTGTGGTTGACCAGGGCGGCGACGGATACGGCGCTGCGCAAGCATTTGCCGGTGCCGGACGCAAGCAGCCGATCATCATTATGGGAAATCGCCAGGACGAACTCGCCTGGTGGAAAGAGCAGAAGGCAAAGAACGGTTACACCACTTGGTCTGCATCAATTGCGCCGGGTGTTTCCACGCTTGCGTTCTGGGTCGCACAGCAGATTTTGGACGGCCGCAAAGACATACCGCACGATTTGCTTGTGCCGTATCTAGCCTTTACGCAGGACGATTTCGAGGCTGCGCTTCCAACTATTCCAGTAGGCGGCGTGGCCAGCCATGAATACACCCAGGACGACGCGAAGAAGGCAATAGAGGCCAACATAAAGAAGTAGCCTCGATCAAGGGGAAACGTATTGGCGGGTCGGCGAGTCGGCGTGGGGCGTTTGAAAAGCGTCATCAGGACCTCCTGGTCACTATATCCGTGTCGAAAGGTAGTCTTCCCCAAGCGCCGATAGGCCCATACGCCGACCCGCTGCCCCAGTCATGTCCGAACCGTCCGTGAACGTCGTCAGGTTGGCCGGCGTCGAAAAGTATTTCGGCGCCGTCCGAGCGCTGGCAGGGGTTGATTTTGCGGTCGATGCCGGAGAGTGCGTTGGACTCGTCGGCCATAATGGCGCCGGCAAATCGACGCTGATGCATTTGCTGGCCGGCACGCTTACCCCTGACAAAGGGCAGGTCATTGTCGACGGGAATCTGCGGCATACTTATTCGGCGCTCATAGCGCAGAAGCTGGGCGTTCGGTGCGTCTTCCAGGAACTGTCGCTTTGCCCTAATCTCACGGTAGCCGAAAATGCACGCGTCCTTCACCCCGGGATCATCGGATGGGGTTGGCGAAATCGCGCCGGCGCGCTGATCGGCAGTAAACTTGATGAAATTTTTCCCGATCACGGCATTGCTCTCGATGCCGTCGTCGGAGACCTCCCGATTGGCAAACGCCAGATGATCGAAGTGGCTCGCGCTTTCACGATTACGAAGGCTCCTCTTCTTCTGGTGATTCTCGACGAACCCACCTCGTCTCTTGACAGCCACACGGCGGCGCAATTGTTATCCCACGTGCGTCGGGTCGTAGCGACCGGAGCAGCCTGCGTCCTGATCTCTCACCTCCTCGGCGAGATTCTCGAATATGCTGATCGCATCGTGGTAATGCGGGATGGCGCAGTCGCGGCGACTGATCGCGCTTCCGCCTTTGACCGGGACAAACTAGTGGCCGCGATGGGCGGCGCCGCAGCAAGCAAAATGCGCTCGGTCCAGGAACTGGCCGCGCCCCGCGGTACAACTCCGATACGCGTTCGAGCGCGTTCACTGACCCGACGCGACAGCATCGAATTCGTTGCGCATCAGGGCGAAATCGTTGGGCTGGCCGGTCTCTCCGGTCATGGACAAACGGAATTTTTGCTATCGGTTTTTCGCGGAGCGACGCGACGCGTTCCTGGGCTCGAGGTGACCGACCCTGTCGCGTTGATCGCCGGGGACCGTCAGAGTGACGGGATTTTCCCTCTTTGGTCGATCGCTGAAAATATCGGTATCCGCTCGATCGCACGGCTTCGCAAAGGGCCTCTGATTTCTTCTGAGCTGGAGGATCAGTTAGCCGAGAGGTGGCAAAAACGCGTCAATATCCGCACGTCGGATTTGCACAACAATATCCTCTCACTCTCGGGCGGAAATCAGCAGAAGACGTTGTTCGCACGCGCTTTGGGTTCTGAAGCAAAAATTGTTTTGATGGACGACCCCATGCGTGGCGTTGACGTCAGCACAAAGCTCGAAGTCTATGAATTGATCCGCTTGGAGGCAAATTCAGGACGCACTTTCCTCTGGTACACAACCGAAATGGAAGAACTCAAGAATTGCAATCATGTTTATGTGTTCCGCAATAGCCGAATCGTTGCCGACCTGCGCCGCGGTGAACTCAGCGAAGAACGAGTCATCCAATCTTCCTTTCAGGAGGCCGGCTGAACGTGAATCCAGGCTCCAGTGCAAACGTCACGAAAACTGCGAGGACTGCTTCCCAAGCCTCCCGACAATTTCTGCGTGCTGCACTCCCATCCTTATCGCTTGCGCTCGTGATGGCCGGAATCGCTTGGCTGAATCCTCGGGCAATGAGCTACTTGGGGCTCAATTTAATGCTCAATCTCGGAATTCCCACCGCGCTCGCCACGGTTGCCCAGATGTTTGTCATCACCGTGAACGATCTCGATCTCTCGATTGGCACATTTGTCAGCTTTGTCGGATGTGTGGCAGCAACATGGCTGCGAGATGCCCCTCTCCTGGGTCTTGCCGTACTATTGTGCGGTGTCGCTGTCTATGCGCTCATGGGCGCAGTTATTTACCTGCGTAACATTCCGTCAATTGTGGTGACGCTTGGGATGTTGTTCGTCTGGCAGGGATTGGCAATCCTGATCCTTCCCAAGCCGGGCGGGAAACCGCCAGGGTGGTTACATGATTTGATGAATTTCCATGTTCCTTACGCCCCATTTCCAATCGTCGCCGCGATCGTGATCGCGGTGCTCGTCCACTTCGGGTTGATGCGAACTTCCTACGGTGCAATCTTGCGCGGTTCCGGTGGCAATCCGAGCGCTATCGGGAGGGCCGGATGGTCGTTGCTCAAGACCAAAATCGTCATGTTCGCGCTCGCGGGCATATTCGGGGTCTTTTCCGGGCTGGCCCTGATCGGGTTAACTACTTCCGCCGACGCCAATATCGGAAAAGGCTACACCCTGCTTTCGATCGCCGGAGTTATCCTCGGCGGAGGGGAATTTGTGGGCGGACGTGTCTCGCCGATTGGGGCGGTCATCGGCGCTTTGACGCTGACCCTTGCCGGTTCACTTCTCAACTTTATGAGGATCTCGCCCGATTGGCAGGTTGGAGCGCAGGGTGGGATCCTCATCCTCGTGCTCGCGGCGCGCGCGATGATCAACCGCACTGACAGGAGAATGCCGTGAAGCTCTGCCGGAAGATTGAAGTTCTCGCCAAGCCATGGATCTGGTCCTACCTCGGTGCGATGCTAGTTTGGCTGGCGGCGATCGTGTTCACCCACGGCTACGGTGCCGGCGGGATGATTACCGCTGCCCTTGCACTTGCCGTCTTTTCGGTGATCGCGGGCGTCGCGCAGATGTTCGTGATCACGCTCGGGCCTGGCAACGTTGATCTGTCGCTGCCCGCCAATATTGGATTGGCCAGCGCCGTCGCCATGAAAATGATGAATGGGTCCGACTCATTGATTGCCGTTGGCTTCCTCGCCGCGCTTGCGTCAGGAATTTGCATCGGAATTTTCAATTATCTTCTTATCTGGTTGTTGCGTATTCCTCCGATCATTTCCACCCTTTCTGCCAGCTTCATCATCCAATCGGCCGGCATCAGCTACGGTCGCGGTCTGCAGATCAAGCCACCTCCCGGGTATGCCGAGTTCACCTCCGGTCGAATCGCCGGGATACCTTTCCTGGCGATCGGGACGGCGATCTTCACGATTGGGGTCGGGGTGATATTGCACCGGACAATTTACGGCCGCTCGGTCCTTGCCATCGGCCAAAATACTCGCGCCGCCTGGCTCGCGGGAATCGCCGTGGAACGGGTTCGATTTGCAACCTACGTTTTGAGCGGCGCACTTGGCGGGATTTGTGGATCGCTTCTGGCGGGCTATTTCCGAGGGTCGTCGCTGGAAATCGGTGACGAGTATCTGCTTGCATCAATTGCGGTCGTAGTAATTGGCGGTACCTCGGTCAGCGGTGGAAGGGCCAATGTGCCAGGATTGTGGGGTGGTGCGCTTTTCCTCGTGCTCTTGCTCACCATGCTCAATACGTTCGGGGTGAGCGCGGGCATTCGATTTGTGGTCACCGGGCTTGTCATCATCGGAGTGATTGTTGCGGCAGGCGGGCAAAAAGCGGGAAGGTGATTCAAAAGGCAGGAGTTACAGGAGTTGCAGGAGTTCCGGAGGGGCCGCGATGCCCCGTTGCAATTTTCGAAATTGGGCGGCGGCGCCCGCCGTACGGGCCAATTAATCGGCAGTCGCACGGCCGACACATTCTGCAACTCCTGAGTCCTGACTCCTCCCCAAATAGTGTTTTACTATTTCACCTTTGTTCCGTTATATGACTGCACGGTCGAGACTTGGATAAACAAGTGTCGTACTGAATACTTCCCTTGAAAGAAGACCCCCCATGTTCAAAAAATTAAGTGTTATTACGCTGATTCTCAGCGCCGTTGTTGCAATACACGCTCCTGGCGTGATCTCGGCTCAGGATGCGAAGCCGATTTATTATTGGGTGTCGCACGGATCTCCAACAGACCCAGTCTGGACCTACTTCCTGCAGGGAGCGGAGCAATGGGCCAAGGACACCGGGCACGAAGTTCGGACTTCTTTTCACAGTGGCGATGTTCCTTCGCAGCAGGAAGCGGTGCGTGCGGCTATCACCGCCAAGGCAAGAGGGATCGTCACCAGCACGCCTGATCCCGGCAGTCTGACGAAAGTCATCGCCGAGGCGCACGCTGCCGGTATTCCGGTGATCATCATGAACACCGAAGACAAGACAAGTGGGCGGGACGCTTACGTTGGGGGTGACAATGTGGCGATCGGCCACCGCTGGGCGCAGTATCTGGTCGACCACGGCTTCGTGAAAAAGGGTGATGCCGTCTGGACCCCGGTCGAAGTTCCCGGCGCGACCTATGGAGTACTTGAGACCCAGGGGATTGACAGCGTGTTTGGACCGCTCGGTGTCACTCACGAAATCACCGAAACCAAACTCGATCAGGCTGAAATCATTTCGCGTATGTCCGATTACCTGACGGCCAATCGTGGCAAGATCAAGGCAATCATCGGACTTGGTGACCTTGTCACTGGAAGCATTAAGCGCGTGTTCGACCAGGTCGGCATCAAGGCCGGTGAAATACCGGTCGTCGGCTGGGGAAATTCGCCCGATACGGCTCAGGAAGTTCTGGACGGCTATGTGAATGCCGCAATGTGGCAGGATCCTCAGGCAACCAGCTATGTCGCACTCTCCATCGCTTCGATGGCAGCCAGCGGTATTCCTCCCGGCTTCGACGTCAGCGTCGGGACTCTGTACGAAAAGGACAAGGCCGCGAATTACCTCAAAATCATGCAGGGCTCCTCTCACAAATAAGCACTCAGGTATCGTTTCGGGCCGCGCTGCGGTCCGAAGCGGTGCCCGTCTGTTCTGCTCACGACGCGGTGTTCAACTTCCTAATTCGCGCATCCGCCTCTTCGCCTGAGCGTTGAAAACGGGTCGCGTCACCGGCAGCATTTCGACTTCTCCTCCATCTTCGGTGCACCAGATGCGATTGACCGCGTTGCTCCAAAGGCTTGTCTCTGCACCTGAGTTCGGGCCGCTTGTCTTGCTGGCCGCCGAAATTCTCGTTTTCACTGTGCGATCGCCGGCCTTTCTTTCGACGAGCAACATCAGTAATTTGTTGGCCTTCACGCCGGAGCTCGGCATGATCACTCTGGGAATGACGTTGCTGATGACCGCAGGCGAGTTTGACCTATCGGTGGGTTCAGTCTTTGGCTTCGCGCCGATCATGATGTGGACGTTCTACAATACCCACGCCGGATCGTTGGAAATTGGCTTTTGGATTGCGATGGCGATTTCCGCTCTGATTGGCTTCATCAATGGATGGATGGTTACCCGTCTCAGAATTCCATCCTTCCTGGTGACGCTTGGGATGCAGTTTGTCGTACGAGGTATCGCGCTGTACGTCACCGATGGGTTTCCTCAGCACACCTGGACTGCCAACTCCGCGCTAATGAATCTCATCGTCGGAGAGTTTTCCTTGGGCGGCATTCGTATCTACGCGTCGCTTCTCTGGTTCATTCTGTTCACGGTGATCCTGGGTTATGTATTGACAGAGTCCAAAGCAGGCAATTGGATTCAGGCTGCGGGCGGCAACGAGTACGCGGCTCGTGCGCGTGGAGTGCGCGTCACGCAAACCAAGATATTACTCTTCATCCTGACGGCCGTCATCTCCGCGTACGCCGGTGTCACCAGCTCGATCCGGGTCTCCGCCGCTAATCCGAACAGCGGTACCGGATACGAATTGGAGGTGATCGCAATGGTCGTAATCGGTGGCACCGCACTCACCGGTGGGCGAGGTACAATCATCGGGACAATTATCGGGGTGCTGATTTTGCGCATGATGCGGAACGGCATTGTCCTGGTGGGCGTTCCAGGTCTGGCCTACAATATTTTCATTGGCGCGATCATCCTCGGTATGATGGCGCTCCACTCCTGGCTTGAACGGAGACATCGCGCGGGGACTTGATCAATATGGCAGACGAACTCGTGCGCATGGAGCGCATCAACAAGTACTTCGGTCGTGTTCAGGCGCTGAATGACGTCACGGTGTCTGTTCGCAAGAATGAAATCGTCGGGTTGCTGGGCGACAATGGCGCTGGAAAATCAACGCTAATCAAGATCCTGTCTGGAGCACTCAGGCCGGATAGCGGTGAAATCTACATGCACGGCGCCAAGGTGAAGATGCGCAATACGACCGACGCAATCGCCCGGGGTATCGAAACGATTTACCAGGACTCGGCGCTGGTGGTTCAGCTCTCGATTGCCCGGAATTTGTTTCTTGGACGCGAACCGGTGAAAGGGCCGCGTCTTTTCGACCTGATGGATCAGGAAGCGATGAATGAGACGACTCGCCGGCTACTTAAGCAGGTTGGCATCACGAAAGAAATCCCGCCCACAACCCCAATCAGCGCGTTGTCTGGCGGCGAGCGCCAGGCGGTCGCCATTGCCCGGGCGATGCATTTTGAAAGTGAACTGATCATTCTCGATGAACCAACCAATAATCTCGGCGTAGAAGAGACCCAGGGGGTCCTGCGCTTTGTCCGCAATGCGCGAGACTCGGGCCATTCGTGCATCTTTATTGCTCATAACATTTACCACGTCTTTCAAGTCGTTGACCGAATCGTCGTCATGCGGCGCGGCAAGAAGGTCGCCGACGATATTGATCCAAAAAAAACAACCATCGAGGCCGTTGAACGTATCATCACGGGCATGACTCTTGCCCCTTCGTAGCCCGCGCAAAGTAGCATAGGCTGATTTCAGCCTATGCTACTTCGAGCAGAACTCAACGGCTGGTTTTCAATTCCTCGGCTGGCGATGGACGCTTTGTAAGGACATGTTGGACTAAAAGGCTCAGAAACAGGCCGACATCTGTGACGACTCCGATACTTTCGACGGAGCCGCGGTCGGCTAGTTTGGTGACGACAGCCGGGTTGATGTCAACGCACACCAGTTTCACACCAGCCGGAGTCATGTTGCCAACACCGATGCTATGGAGCATCGAGCTGAGCAGCAAAATCATATCTGCGCCGGAAATCAGGCGGGCATAATCGCGCTGGGCTTCGATCATGTCGGTGAAAACACCGGGCAACGGACCATCGTCCCGGATGGAAGCGGCCAACGAAAATGGAACTCCTGCACGGACGCATTCGTAGAAAATTCCGCTCTTGAGCACTCCCTGTTCGACCGCAGCGGCGATGCTCCCGCAGCGTCGAATCGTATTGATGGCGCGGAGATGATGACGGTGGCCGCCCCGCACCTGAGTGCCGCGACTCATGTCCACGCCCAGGGAGGTGCCAAGTAATGCCTGCTCGATGTCGTGCACAGCCATGCCGTTACCGCCGAGCACGACCTGAACGAAGCCGCCGCGTATCAGCGCCGCCAAATGCTCCGAAGCGCCGGTATGAACGACCACCGGCCCAGCCACGACGACCACCTTGCCGTTGCGTTCGCGGATCCGTTCAAGTTCCCACGCGATCTCGCGGACCACGAGTTCGATTCTGCGTTCGCTGCTAACCCCGGCACCCATGAAGGCGAACTCCGCAGCTGGAGCACCGCCGATTCCGCGCTCCTCGCGGGATTCGCTCTTGTGCACCGTTTGGATTCCATCGATTCCTATGACCACGCGATCGTTGCGCCGCAAATCACGCATTAGACGGACGATCGCGGTCGGTTTGACAGAGTCGGAATCGTCAATCACGATGCATCCGTCCATCCGCTGGCCTGTGATGCGCACCCACCTGCCATTCAGACGAACTTCTGTCGGGTAAATCGTTGTGACGTAAAAATCGTCGGGGGCAACGCCGTCCATCGAGACGGTCTCGAGCCGGGCGTCTTTTGCGCGTTCCGCGGCCGCAGGAACGCTGCCGAGTTCGATTAGCTGGCCGACGAGGTTTCCAAGCACGTCCGCATCGGGCGCTGAAACGCGGATTTCCGATCTTGAGGTGCTCTGACGCTGTTTGCCAAGCTGGAAGTTCAAGATCTGGAAACTACCGCCATTCTGGACGGTTAATTCCAATGCGCGATCGAGAAGACCTGAATCAAGCAGGTGACCTTCCAAACGCAGGACGCGGCTCGCAATTTCACTGTGCGCGTGGCCACCCGGCTTTGGCAACTCGTTGAGGCGCAGCGTCAAACAACGAGCTGCGCCGCCGGATTTGATAAACTCGGTCAAGGGCGCTTCAAATACTTGAAAACCCGCAGCCGAAAGCTGGGTCTTGAGCGCATCGCTCGCGCGATGGAGAATAAGAGCCTCGCCGATATTGACTGCGTTTGCGGCGAAATGAACAGCGTCGGCTTCGTCGAGGACAAGACGCTTTTCGGCCGGGACCCGGTGTTCGATCAGCGCGTTGGATCGGGCGTCGAAAGCCGGCGGGTAATATACCAAATAACCTCTCTCGAGGGGGCAAAGACAGGTATCGAGATGGTAGAAGCGCTTATCGATAAGCCTCAGACTGACGACCTCGATACCCAGCAACTCGGCGATGAGCGCATGCGCATCGAGTTCCGTGCGGAAACCGTACCCCGCCCAAAGCAGGGGTCTCACGCGGTCGAAAAGGGCGTCGCCCGCGCCTTCGAACGGCAAGTCCTTGGGCAGTTCATGCACGCGGAATCCATTTTGTTGGAACCAGTCCCGAAAATGTGGTTCTTCGGATTGGCGCTCGCGGATGTAAGAATCGGCTCAGAACGGCATCATCGCCAAGGACCAGTCCCGCGTTAGCGGTAAAGACCATATCTGGCGATCCCGAAAGCGGGGTGATCAGGTCAATTTTTCCCTGCCCGCTGAGTATGACATGGAGACGGTGCCACTGTTCGGCGGCCAGAGCCCCATTGGCCCGGTCGATGTTGCCTTCCATCCAAGGGTTGATGACATAGTCGACCTGGAAAAACTCGGGCGGACACATCAGGTAACGTTCAGGCGATCCCATAGAAAAGATGCTTGTACCTTACCAGGATGAAGAATCGGCGCAACGAACTGCCGTTCCCGGATTTTTGTGCCCGACTTTCTGTCCCTGTGTCTCCGTCCTGCGGCCACTCATCGACCGGTTCCGCCTGACTCATGATGGTTTGCTGTGGCCCGGGCCGCTTCGCAAATGAGCGACCGGAGTTCATCGGGCTCAAAAATGGCAATCCGATTTCCGAACGAGAGAAACCAGCCAATATACCAGTTCCAGTTCCCGCCTTGGATGGTGAACATGATACCCTCGCTATTGCGCTCTTCCTGGAGAATCTTGAACGGCGCCTCTTTCCGTATGCGCTCCGCGGCGATTGGATCTGCCCGGATCGATCCTGTGAATGATGCGGGCTCATTTTCCCAGCGGCCAAGAAAGTCGATCAGAGAAAATTCTTCACGTGGGTTGAACTGCTCAGACAAAGAAAAGACTGCCTCGATTCGATCAGTTCGAAAGTCTCGGTAATCATTTCGGAAGCGACACCAGGCAATGAGATGCCATCTGTCCCCGTAATAGGTCAATCCCAAGGGTTCGATGTCCCTGCGCCGCGCTTCAGCTGCACCCGAACCTCGATAAGAAATACGTAACAAGGTGCGATCCGCGAGGGCTTTCTGAATAAGGAAAAGACTGGCCGATCGATTTTGCGGCAGCACATTTGGGACGGACATCCGCCTCTCGAGACGCGCAATGTGGTCCTGATGATCAGGGGGCAGAACCGCCCGGATTTTTGCCAGCGCCGAATCCATGGATGACGCGAGCGAACTGTCGGTGAAACGGTCCATCAACATGCTGGCAGTGATCAGCGCGGTTGCTTCCTCGGTGGTAAAGTGCACGGGTGGGAGGTGGTATCCCTTTACAATACTGTATCCGAGACCGGCTTCGCCAACGATTGGCACACCCGCCTCCGCGAGCGCGGCAATGTCGCGATAGACGGTGCGGATACTCGTTTGGAATTCATCTGCAATATCCTCGGCGCGGGTCACTCTGCGTCCCTGCAAATGAATGAGGATCGCGACGAGTCGATCGATGCGGTTCACGGCTCATAGTTTAACCTGGCTTCTGTTACGAGGGAAGATTCCGCGTGTGCGACTAGTGTCCTGTCCCCGAAATACGAGGGTAATTTGTTGCGATCGAAATGGGCCGCCGGCCCATTTTTATCACAACCCTTTGGGCCGGGGTCAGTTGGCTGTTTTTCCGCGTTGCCGCTCGACCCGTATGACTCAGATATGGGCGCCTCGTTGCGCCTTGAAAAACAGCCAACTGACCTCCGGTAAAATACCTCGTACTTCGAGGACAGGACACCAGCGGAGGTTTTAAGCGCTCCGTCTTTGTTGAGTTGGCGTTGGGCAAGCACAGAATCCCGATCAGCAGCAAGACGAGTGCTGCGCCTGAAATCAGAGAGTGGAGCCATTCCTCCATCGGATCGAAGAGCGGATGTGAGAGCTCTTGCCTGGACCGGATACTTTTCGATTCATACCATTGTCCGAGGAGTTCGATGCTGTCATTGCTATCGCCGGGTATCTGGTCGCGTGCCGTGAAGAATTCGATAACGTGAGGTGATGAGCTAGCTCGCAGCTCGTCCAGATCGTAATGGCGATCGGCTGGTTCGGGGGAATTGCGATTGACGGTCATAGTAACTCCTTTTCTTGGTCGTTTCAAAAGCGACCGATTGGACGATAAACGGCCATCCCATCGAACGCTGCGGGCACAATAAGCGGCCCCGTGACAGCCCTATGTCAGGAGAGTTGAAAAGAATTTGCCCAAGGGTAACACGGCACTATCCGCGCCCACCCATTTTAGACCGAAGGCAACCGCCGGAGTCCGCTGGCAATCGATTCGGGCGGCGCGACTGCTAGTGCCAACACAAAAATCGCAGCAGATGTCATCTGCGACGGCAGGTATTGGCGGTTGCGGTAATCGTTAGGACTCGTTGAACGCCGAGACGACGCGCTGTTCGGGGTAATTTTAGATAGTCAGGACGAAAATTAATATAACATACAAGTGAACTGTAGTCAGGATTCAGAAATCAGAAGTCGGGAGTCAGGAGTCAGGAGTTGCAGGAGTTTAGAATGGGGCGGCCATGCGACTGCCCCTTGATTGGCCCACTTCCCGCTGCCATTCTCGAAATTGCAATTGCGCTGCGCTGCCTATTCTGAACTCCTGCAACTCCTGACTCCTGACTCCTGATTTCTGTCCCCGCAAAATCTTGTCGCCCATGCTGAAGTTCCATAGTAGCCTCACCAATTCGTCTGCCCGATAATCCTCCCATTCTCTACGTCTTCACCGTGTAAGGCTTCCTGTGCGCAACGTTTTGTCGAGATTGTTTTGGGTTCTGTTCATGATTCCTGGAGTCGCCCTCTCAGCCGGGCCGCAGATTGAACCGGAAGCCACCCCTTATTTGCCATACGTTCCCGCCCACTTTCCGTGGGTCAAAACTTCCTGGCTGCAAAATGTTGCCGAACGTTTTTCCAACGATATTGACGTCCTGTCGCTCGAATTCAGCTCGATCCTCGGAGGCTGGAGCAGACAACCGTTTCTTTTCGCGATTACACCCGCCAAAATCCTGCTTTTATTGCTCATCCTCACGATCGGATTCGCTCTTGCCGGACTCGCGCGTGTCGTCATTCTCAAGAATTATTCGCTCAGCCGCTTCAAGCCGACTACCGGACGGTTTTGGCGGGATGGGTTTCTGTTTGCCTTGCGTAGAGCCTTGAGCGGACTATTCATCTTTACCGGTGCATTTTTCGCCTCGGTGCCGCTTCTGCCGCACATTGGACTAGCATTTGGCGGCTTCCCGACGTTTGCGGTTGCCGCAAAGGTGGCTCAACTCGGCCTTTTTGCGACGGGCGTCGGTTTCTGTTTGCGGATCGTCCGGCTTGTCCAGCAGTGGCTCAACGATTTTGTCAATCGCCCTTCCGTGCGCTGGTATTACAGCGCCTTTCCGGTACTTGGACAAGCGCTCCACTATAACCTGATTCTCATCGCATGTTCGACGGCTATCTACATTCTCGAACTTCCGGGCCCAATTCAAGATGCGCTTTTGAAGGTAGTTTCAATCGCGAGCATCATTGCGAACACGCTCCTGCTCATTCGGACAATCCTCGCCGTCGAGGCGATGATGACTTCCAGGTCGGAAATGTTGCAGTACGACGCGTACAAGAAGCGGAGAGTGGAAACCCGCGTCCAAATGATGCGGCGGTTGCTCGTTTTTGTCATTCTGGTTCTCGGAATTGCCTCTATCCTGATGAATTTCAAAGAAGTTCGTCAGATCGGAACCGGGCTGTTGGCGTCTGCGGGTGTAGCCGGAGTGATCGCGGGGCTCGCTGCGCAGAAATCGCTTTCGACAATCATTGCGGGACTTCAAATCGCGATTACGCAGCCAATGAGGATTGACGACGTTGTCATCGTCGAAGGCGAGTGGGGCACAATCGAAGAGATCACGTTGACTTACGTGGTAATCCGCGTGTGGGATCAGAGACGCCTGATTGTTCCCATTACCTATTTTCTGGAGAAGCCGTTTCAGAACTGGACACGGAATAGTTCCGATTTGATTGGAACGGTCTTTTTTTACTCCGACTTTCTCATTCCAATCGAAGAGATCCGCGCCGAAGCTCAGCGGGTTGTGCATGCGTCCAAGCTTTGGGATGGGCGCGTTTTCGTGGTCCAGATCACCGATTTTAGATCCGATTGCGTCGAGATTCGTATCCTGGCCAGCGCCGAAACCTCCCCGACGCTTTTCGATCTTCGCTGCGAGATCCGCGAGAAGATTCTTTTATTCCTTCAGGATCGGTATCCGAGCGCTTTTCCCCGAGTTCGGACGGCACTCTCGCGCGTCGCTTCCAAGGATTCTCCCGCTTGATCTCGAACCGCAGAGAAGGAACGGCGAAAGCTATTGCAAGCTTGTCCAAGACTGATATACCAAACGCAGAACTGGTACGCTCGGTCAGGGGACCATGGAATCGGAACTCGTAACGACAAATCGAAAAGCTCTCACGATTAATCTCGATGAGCCGAAGTACGGCACATTCGCTGAGATCGGTGCTGGCCAGGAAGTGGCTCGTTATTTCTTCCAGGCGGGCGGCGCCGCGGGAACGGTAGCGAAATCCATTTCCGCCTATGACATGAAGTTCAGCGACGCGTTCTATGGGAAGTCGGCTCGCTATGTTTCGAGAGAACGGTTGGAACTCATGCTCAATCGTGAATACGATCTGCTCGTTCATCGCCTGGAGGCGATGCGAGGTGACCGGTCCACCTTTTTCGTATTTGCCGACACGGTTGCTGCCAGAAGTTTCAAAGGGACAAACGAATGTCATGGCTGGATGGGAGTTCGATTCCAGTCCGAGGCAAAAGGACCGACCAGCGACATCATCCTGCACGTCAGAATGTTGGATAGGGAAAATGTGCTTCAGCAGCAGGCCCTTGGAATAATAGGCGTCAACCTGCTCCATGGCGCTTTCTATCAGGCCCGCGACCAGGATGGTTTCATTCGTTCCCTTGCGGACAATTTGGTTCAGGGTCGCATTGAGGTTGACATGATTAACTTCGCCGGTCCGCTCTTTGCCGACGTGGACAATCGGATAATGAGCCTGAAACTGGTGGAGCACCAACTCACCAATGCGGTCTTGTTCAGCCCCAAAGGTGAAGTAATCCAGCCTTCGGAAATACTTTATAAAAAGGCAATCATCGTTGAACGCGGAAGTTTTCGACCGGTAACGCTCGTGAACGAGGACATGATGCGGTGCGCCTTGGCTCAGTTTACCTCTGAGCCGGTTTTGAAAGGGGTAAGCATCGTTGTGCTCATGGAAATCACCATGCATAACCTGCTTGCCACAGGGAACATCGATTACCAAGATTTTCTGGCTCGCATCGATACGCTCGCGGCCACCGGGAGCAACGTGTTTATCTCCAATTACCTGGAGTTTTACAGATTGATCGGTTACTTCCGGCGCTATACCAAAGAAATGGTCGGAGTCGTCATGGGCATCAATAATCTGCTGGAGGTCTTCAATGAGAAATATTACGAGAATCTCGACGGAGGCATTCTGGAGTCGTTTGGACGCCTTTTCCGCAATCTGGTGAAGCTTTACATCTATCCGATGCGGATCAATGCCTATGACAGGTATTGTTCCCAGCACCCGACCGAATCTCCGACAACCGCGTTTAGGAAAATCTGAACACCCCCTTGCGATCGACGTCTGGATCAACGCCATTAACCTCCAGGTCGAAATGCATCTTCGCAATCTATACGCTCACCTTTTGGAAACCGGCAGTCTCGTGCCGATCGTTGGAAGCAATCCGACGGTGATGGACATTTTTTCTCGGGACGTGCTGGCCAAAATCCAGCGTGGCGAATCCGGCTGGGATACCATGGTACCGGAAAATGTTGCTGCGATTATCAAAGAGCGAGGTCTCTTTGGCTTCAAGGATCCGAGCATTCCTAAATTGTGAGCCGGTGGCCCGAAGAATGACGCAACCAGAAGTTCAGGAGTTGCAGGAGTTCAGGAGTTGCAGAATGGGGACGGCGGCTTTGATTCATCAACGTCCGTCAAAATTGACCGCCCGCCAATCTTAAGGAACATACGCAGCCAGGAGTTGCAGAAGTTCAGGAGCCAACTACCTATATCCAGGAACCAATACTGGCTCCAAATCGACAGCCAGCCGAGGCGGGAAGCGGATGAACCATCATTCACAGTCTAGAAAGCCACCGTCCTATTCTGCAACTCCTGAACTCCTGCAACTACCTGAACTTCTGAAAAATGAAACGAGAACCTCGGATCACGCTGCCGATAAAAAAGCCTGCCAAGGTGGACAAGCTTGAGCCGCAATGGCGGCTTTGGATCTGGTATTTTTTGATGACATTGTTGGTTCTCTGGGTTTGGCAGGAACTGGCCAACCAAGTGCAATATCAGCACGATTTCCTATAGCGAATTTAAGACCTATCTGGCGCAACGTGCAGTGGCGGAGGCGGTTGTCAAACAGAACGAAATCGACGGACGGATTGTTCCCAAACAGGAGCAAGAGACAAAAAGTAAGCCGGCTGAGAAACGGACACCCGGCCCCTCCCCGGGAGCAACGCCAACGCCCTCAAAGCCTTTCTTTTTTCGGACCGAACGGATCGAGGATCCTGGGCTTGTGAATGAACTCCAGGCTGCAGGGGTGAAGTATGGTGCGGAGCGCCCCGGCGTCATTTCGCAGTTCTTCCTGGCCTGGGTACTGCCGATTGCAGTCATGGTTCTTTTTTGGAACTTGCTTGCTCGCCGAATGGGCGGTGCCGGGCAATCTCTTTTCGCGATTGGCAAGAGTCGCACTCGCCTCGTTGCGGACCCCGACACTGGCGTTACCTTTGACGACGTGGCTGGTTGCGACGAAGCCAAATTTGAACTGCAGGAGGTCGTGAGTTTTCTCAAGAACCCAAAACAATATGAGGAAGTGGGCGCTCGGATCCCGAAGGGTGTGCTTCTTGTCGGGCCGCCAGGCACAGGTAAAACATTGCTCGCCCGCGCCGTCGCCGGGGAAGCCCAGGTGCCATTCTTTCTGATCAGCGGAAGCGATTTCGTTGAAATGTTTGTCGGCGTCGGCGCTGCTCGCGTACGAGACTTGTTTCAACAGGCTAAAGTCCATGCACCTTGCATCATCTTCATTGATGAACTGGACGCCATTGGCCGCCAGCGCGGCGTGCATGTCGGAGCTGTCAATGACGAACGCGAACAAACTTTGAATGCGTTGCTGGTGGAAATGGACGGATTCGAGCCCAATATCGGTGTGCTTCTGCTCGCGGCAACGAATCGTCCCGAAGTTCTCGATCGCGCCCTGCTTCGCCCGGGCCGATTTGACCGCCAAGTGATCGTGGATGCGCCGGATCTCTCCGGCCGGGAGGCAGTACTCAAGGTGCATTCGAAGAACAAACGTCTCGCTTCTGATGTGGACTTGCGCAGGATCGCTGCCGCAACCGCCGGCTTTTCAGGCGCTGATCTTGCGAACGTTCTGAACGAAGCGGCGCTGCTGGCGGCGCGGCGGCAGGCTGTGCAAATCACTCAGAAGGACCTGGAGGACGCAATTGAAAAGGTCATTGCAGGTCCGGAACGGAAAAGCCGTCGCTTGAAGGACTCGGAAAAGCGTCGTGTCGCTTACCATGAGGTTGGTCATGCGCTTATTGCTGCCCACACTCCGAACGCCGATCAGGTCCACAAAATTAGCATCGTCCCGCGGGGACGAACCGCTCTTGGTTATACCCTGCAACTTCCGACGGAAGACCAGTTCCTGCTGACTCGCACCGAGCTGGTCGAACGCATCCGTGGATTATTAGGGGGCCGCGCCGCTGAAGAGATCGTATTTGGCGAGGTCAGCACCGGCGCACAGAACGATCTTGAGCGCGCCACTGCTCTCGCGCGTCAGATGGTGGCCATGTACGGGATGAGCGAGCGCGTCGGCCTGGCCAGTTGTGCGCAACGTCAGCCGGCGTTTCTGAACAGTTCGGAGTCTCAAATTCAGCGCGATTGTAGCGAAGAGACCGCTCGAGAAATTGATGAGGAAGTGAGAAGACTGCTCGGTCAAGCTTACGATGAAGCGAAGGATGTTTTGTCAGCGCACCGCGATCAACTGGAATGCCTGACGGCCGAACTCATTCAACACGAATCAATGGATGGCCAGACGTTTTACAGGCTTATTGGCCGCGAACAACCTGTCATCCGCGTGACCGATCCTGGAGTGGTTGAGGGCGAATTGAATCTCAAGGAAGTAAATCAGCATGCCGATTGAGTTCAAAGATTATTACAAAGTCCTGGGGGTATCCCGGAGTGCCAGCCAGGAGGATATCAAGAAGGCTTTCCGAAAACTCGCGCGCCAATATCATCCGGACGTTGCCAAAGACAAAAAGGGTGCGGAAGAAAAATTCAAGGAGATCAATGAAGCGTATGAGGTACTCGGCGATCCGGAGAATCGCACCAAGTATGATAATTTAGGGACGGATGGAGGGCAAGCAGCGGGCTTCCAGGGCGCACCGGGCCGGCGTGGGAGAGGCGGGCGTGGACCCCGCGGCGAAGAGGGCGTGGAGTTCCATTTCGACGGGACCGGCTTCAGCGACTTTTTTGAGCAGTTTTTTGGCCGCGGCGGCAGATTCGATGGTGTCAACGAATTCGTGAGTCCAGGCGTTGGATCGACTGAGGAAGCTGGTTTTGTGCATCGCGGGAGCGACTTCGAAAGCGATATTTTGGTAACGCTTGAAGAGGCGCTGACGGGATCGGAACGCACAATTTCATTGCAACGCGTCGACCGGCGTACAGGACAAACCAGAACCCAGACCCTGAAAGTTCGCATTCCGCCCGGTGTGCATGAAGGTCAGGTTATCCGGGTTGCAGGGATGGGCGAGGATGGCATCGGGGGAGGGGCTTCTGGAGATTTGTATCTTCGCGTGCGCTTTGCCGCGCACCCAGAGTACAGAGTTCGTGGTTCTGACCTGTATTACGGGCTCGATCTGGCGCCATGGGAAGCCGTGCTGGGGACACGAGCGGCTGTGCCGACGCTCAAAGATCACGTGTCAGTTCGCATCCCGCCTGGAACAAACCAGGGCCGGCAGCTTCGGATGCGCGGTCGCGGGTTACCCATTGGCCGTACTGGCCGGCAAGGTGACCTATACGTGGTCGTTAACATCGAGCTCCCGCAACAAATTTCGGAGGAAGAACGCGAACTCTGGACAAAGCTCAGTCAGATTTCGGATTTTAATCCAAGAAAAGACGTGATGAGAATTCTATGAACGCGCTTCAGCTCTTCGAGCCTGATGTCCACACCGTTTACTCCATTGAAGTGGCCGCACAACTGGCCCAGGTGCCGCGGCGGCTGATCGTTCTTTATTACAAACATGGTTTGGTGTCTCCAGTCGCAGATCCCGCAGGCAGCGGTTGGTATTTTGACGACGAGGCGATTCGAATCGTGCGCCGCATCGAATATTTGCGGTCCGCATGCGGCTTGAATCTGGCCGGTATCAAGCTGGTAATGGAGCTGATAGAGGAGGTTGAGCGATTACGTGCCGAGCTTCGTTTTCATCATCAAACTTAGTTAGCATCCCGCCACCCCGCTTGGCGAAATCGCCGATAGACCAATACGACGTTCAGGTTTCCCCCTTACTCCAATTGCATCGATTCGAGTTCGGCAAAGACGTAACCGATGAAAATATCAGCCTCGATCCGCAAAGGGATTCGTTTGTCGTCATCAGATAGCCAGCCTCGGCCGCCCTTGAACAATTTGTGCTCTTTCAATTGCATCTTTTTGTCGATTCCGTTTGATCTTGAGATCCAGTTTGATCGCGTTTTGTTTCTGCCCGTCGATTTTGAGAGTATCTCGACCGGTGACCTTTACCGTAGCGAGGTAAGGAGCGTTAGAGGCCCACACGACAATCGACTCAGTGTCGCCGTCCGCAAGCGGCTGGCTCCTGACCCAAAGCAGCGCAGTGGTCATATCGAAGACCGGACTGAACTTGAAAACGTTAGGCTTTGGTGGATGATCGCTCGGGATTTTTTCCCGAAGTCCGGTCACGTAATCCGGCTCGAAATTGACGTTCGTTTTTACTGTTTCCTGCCGATATTTCTCCTCTTGAGAGAAATGGATCGGCATCAGGGTGGTTTTATTCTCGGTGGCCTGATGATAGACATCGAGTCTGAAAGAGTGTCGCGGGGAAATCCGGAAGTCCCACCGGATGCGTCCACTTCGAATGTGTTCCGGGTTGGCGAGAAAAAGTGGATATCGGCGGTGGCGGCCTGGATGCCGCTCCAACCGAATCGATAGGCCAGACGCATTGAAGGAGGCGCGGTGAAGTTGCCCGGACCCTTGTCCGACGTCAGCGACCGACCCAGTCCGGGCTCTCCTCCGCATAGACCTCGTGCCAGATCCCTAGAAGGAAGATGGCAAGAATCCAAGCCAACTGACTTGGGCGACATCACCATAAGATACGAGACGGTACACTATGGAATGACGCGCTCGGTTTTTCGGGAAAGTATCCATCCTAAATTGCCAGTGCTGGCTCGGCAAAACGTCCAATCGCCTCTTTGGGAAATCAACCGGACTTCTTCTCCTATCGGCAGGCTTTCGACAGAACGCGCGCTAACGGCCGGCCCATACTTGAGATCAGCCGCAGAATCAATGACCAAGGCTCGATTCGCATCTTTTGATCCTGAACCGATCCAGATTGAAACGGCTGCGCCGCATAAAAAAATGAACAAGCCGAAGATGCAGAGGCGGCGCCAGAATACGATGAATCGCCCATGTCTGCGCCAAGCAGGAAAAAGAGAAAAAGCGAATATCCAAAAAGCGATCGATGTGATGAGCGGAAAATAGTCGGCATACGCCCCAATCCGGTCGTGGAGAGTGGGCTGATCGTCGTTTCCAACGATTTTAAGAACGGCACGCAAGTTGGATCCGGCCTCATCCAATGCTGGGTTCAGGAGAAGTGCGCGCTTGTAATTGAGAATGGCCCTTCCTTGATCGCCCAATTTAAACCAGACGTTGCCCAGATTATAAAAAAGGTCGGCGCTGTATTGACCTGCATGGACCAATTGGAGGTAATCAACTTTTGCTTCTTCGTACTTGGCGTTCTGGTACGCCTCATTTGCCGCCTCCCAGTTTGTCTCGCCGAAAGAACGGGGACATGGCCAATGCGAAGCAGCCTACGGCGACAAGGAAATACCTGATCCACCTCATGCTGTGGTTTTCCAGCGATTCAGGATGGTCTTGATTCTCGATCTTTCGTCGTCGGTCAGCGATTCGGAACCAACATGTCCGTAAATTATTGCTTCTCTGACATCGAGCAGCGCGCGCACATCGCCTCGGAGGTCCTCTGGGAGCGTCTCTTCGCTGATCGCCTCGTCGAGAGATTGAGGCCGAGCTCTCTTGCCGCGGACTTGCTTCGCGAACATTCAATTCCAGAAGTCGAAACGCAGCCTGCAACACTTCAGGACGATCATTGGATGCGTTAATTTTGTTCCACAATAGACGCCTTTCACGATTCTGGATCCGCTGCGTTTTGCTGGCAATCCTGGCGTTTCGGACCCAGAGCCCAATGCCGAGCAGCAAAAGCACGCTTGCGGGAATCGTTTGACCGATCCAAAAGACAGGTTGCGCCACCAGAGGAAGAAATGAGGCCGGGAACCGGCGAACGCGTCCGAATATCGAGCACGTCCAGCATCGGAGGCGGTTTGGTTTCTGCGGCGCCGATGATGCGCCTGGGCAGTGACAGGAGACGCCGCCATACCAGGCAGTTGTTCTCCTTCGATTTCGATGTGGATGGGCGCAGATTTCACGGTGACGTACTTCTCCGCGTTCGGATCGAAATAGGAAAATTCGACTGTCGGCAGGCTGGTTACCGGTTTTTCGGCGACTAGCGGAAAGTTAAAGATTTTGACGGCGCTCAGACCGAGATCATCCATCGCTTGGGTTTCTTCGGATGGCTGGTAGGAGCGCCATCCCTCGGTATTGGTCAGCGGTGGTTGCTCAATTCGATCGAAATTGCCGAGTCCTTTGATTTCGATCTTCATGCTGATCGGGTCTCCTGTTCGCGCTTTAGTCGGCTGTGCCGAGGTCGCGAGAGTGAAATCGCCCACCGCTCCGTTAAAGCTTGTCGGCCGACCGGCGGTCGGGAGCGGCTTGATATCAATGGAGGCTCCGTTGGTTTTCACGTCAACGACCTGTTGCTGAAATGCTTCCGTCGGATCGATGAACCCGGGTGCGTTTCGCATTCTGGACGGGCTGGAAATAAGAAAGCTTTGAGTGGCCGACTGCAGATCCAGTTTCCCCGGCTTCACACCGGTGAATCCCGTTTTATAGACCACCACGTGATACACCCGGCCATTTGTTTCAAACTGCTTTTCGGTCGGTTCCGAGTATTTCTTGATCACGAAACCTTCTCCGTCGATGAGCGGATACTGCCCTTGCGGGTAGGGCTGATACTGCATTCGTTGATTGAAATAAAAGCGTAATTCGATCGGGATTTGTTCCCCTACGTATGCCGATTCTTTTGGAACAACGAGTTCGCCAAAATAAGGCTTATCCGAATTCGTCGAACCGTCCGGCACTATTACTGTTTTCATGAACGACTTTGAGGACTAGACTCGACGTCCGGTAGACCTTACCCCCGGCCGACACTTCGATTGCCGGGATCTCGAAGATGCCTTCCTTCGTCGGTGCCACGATGTAGGTAAAAGTGGTGATGCTGGAGGCCTGAAAGTTAAGAATCTGCGTTCGGCTCGAAGTGCCTGCAAAGTTAATCGACAATCCGCTCGCAGACAACAGTCGGCGGGCGCGTGATGCTTGCGTTTTCGATTTTAATCTCCAACTGGACTGGATGATCGACATCGGTGACCGACTCGGACAAGCGATGCGGAAATTGAAGGTTCGGCTACCTCGAGAGCCGCAATTCCAGTAGAGCAAGAAAGTTAGTAAGCCGATTAATTTTTTCATGTTACCAGTCGCGAAGAATACCGCGTTCGGTTTTGCGGCGCATCAGATCGATCCTGTCACTCTCGTCTTTCAATGAGTCGAGCAGTCCGAGGGCTTCGTCCTCTGACATTAAGCCCGGACTTGATTCCTCAGGAAGAGGCATTTGCCTTTTCTGTTCGTCCGACGGAGTTATCTCTCGGAGTTGACCATCCTTTTTTGGGACCTGGCGTGGGTCTCGTCCTGCGGTTGGTCATCATTGTCGCTTTCGTCCGGCTCGGAAGGGCCCTGTTGCTGGCCTCCGGGTGCTTGCTGATCGTCGGGCTCTGATTTTCCTGAGCCGGATTCAGATTGTTGATCCGGGCGTTTGACCCATTTGGCGCTGTTGTTGTTTATTCCGATTTCGTTGTTTGCGCTTCCCTTGTGATTGGCGCTGTTGTGTTCGTTGCCTTTGCTGTTGTTCTTCCTTCTCCTTCTCGGCTTCCTTGATTCGCTCTTCGAGAAGTCTCAGATTTTTTTTTGCCTGTTCGTCTCCGGGATTCACGATCGAGTGCCTGATGATACTGGTAACGGGCATCGTAATAGTTCGACAATTGCTGTTCGAGATTCTGGGCATTGTTTCCCTTCATAAAGAGAGCGTTGCCGGCGTTGTAATAGGCCTTTTTCTTGAAGAGCCGGGTCGCTGCTCACCATGGCCTTGGAGTACGCTTCAAAGGCCTCGTCATATTTTTGCAGCCGGAAGGCTGCGTCCCCAAGATTGAAATTGATCGCTCGGAGAGTCCGGATCATGTTTTAGTTCTTCGCGGAATTTTCAAGGGCGCCGTCGAAATCTCCCTGATTATAGCGATCGAGCCCGGGGTTGGCGTGCGCGTTCAGAATCAGCGCCAACATTGCCGCCGGGACGGCACTTCGACCAGAAGTGCGACTCGCGCGCGCGTCTCTTTCCGCCGATCGCTCAGCGCGGCGGAGAGAAGGAGCAGCAAGAGCCCGAATGTCAGCGGCCAGCGGTACCGTTCGATTGGTATGCGCGTACCGAACGTTCGTCTATCTTTCCTTCACCCAGTTTGCGAAGGCCGTCACTGATCAATCGCGAAATCGATCCATTTTCCAGATGAACGTAAAAACCGCCGGTTTGTTGCGGCAATCTCCCTGAGACGGTCCTTCGTCCAGACGGGATCGAACGATTTGTCCGTTCACGATCCCGTAGATACCTCATGATGATCAGGATCGACCGGAATAGTTGAGCCTTCTTTCGTTCCGATCCCGACCGTGAAAATGCGAATCCCGTAAGATGCCGGCATCCTTGGCAGCCGCGACCGCATCTTCTTCAAGATCTTCTCCGTCGGTCAGCAACACCAGTGCACGATAGGGTCCCTCGGATTTGCCTAACGCCAGTTCTGCGGATTGGATCGCGGAGGTGATATCGGTCCCGCCGCGTTCAACAGTTTTGGTGTCGAGTTGATTGATCGCGTCGAGTACCGTCTGATAGTCGACAGTCAACGGAGCTTCTACCTGTGCCGCTCCGGCAAAAGCGATCGAGACCAATCCGATCGCCTTTCATGGCGTCCATGATGTCTTGTGCGGCGAGTTTTGCCCGCGTCAACCGGTCTGGGAGCAAAGTCTGTCGACAACATGCTCTTTGAGGTGTCGATCGCCAGGACAATGTCGCGGCCGCGTTGCGCGAAATTTTGTTCGACAAATCCGAACTGCGGTCGGGCGAGGGCAATTAGAATGGCAGACAACGCCCCAAGGAAGAGAATGCGTTTGATCTAACATGACGCAATCGCGCAACAGCGATCAGTGAGTTCAGGCAGCAGTCGGACTGCGACAAGCTGTCCGAGTCGCGTCTTGACGTCGCCGATCATTGTACACGATGAGTGCAGCCAGGAATGGCAGCACGCCAGCAAACCCCATAACCAGGTTGGTTCACCAAAACGTCATGGAACCTTACTCCAGATTGTCTCTCCCAAGACGAAAGTGGCTCCCAGCAAGCAGAGGCCCGCTCCCAGCAGCCAGCCGAAAATATCCTGGTAGTTCTGATACTTCTGCACCTCCAGGTCCGTTTTCTCGAACTGATCGATTTGATTGAAAATTTCTTTCATCGTCTTGGTATCGACGGCTCGGAAGAAAACTCCGCCGCCAATCCGAGCGATTTCCCGGCAGGTGTCTTCTTTGAACGGCATATATTCTTGCGAGTAATAGGTGTTTCCAAAACCGTCCGAGTGCGGGAAAGGGACTAATCCGTTGGTGCCCGCGCCGATGGTATAAATTTTGATGCCGATGGCTGCGGCGGCTTCCGCCGCCGTCAAAGGCGGGATCTTGCCGGCGTTATTGTCGCCGTCGGTCAAGCAGGACGATGACCCTGCTCTTGGCTCGTTTGTCGCGAAGCCGATTCGCTCCCGTAGCCAAGGCGGATCCGATGGCGGTGCCATCTTCGACAAGACTGGAGCCGAGTGCAGTCTGGTCGCCAACTCGGCGAATATTCAAGCGAGCGAGGTTTTCAATTAACCATTTGTGATCGAGCGTGAGCGGACTGACCAGGTAAGCGCGACCTGAAAAAGCAATAATGCCGATCCGGTCATCGGGCCGACCCGCTGATGAATTTTTCGGTCACCTGTTTAACAACTTCGAGCCGGCTTGCTCGCTGGGATCCGATGGAAAAATCTTCCGACAGCATTGAGAGCGAGACGTCAAGCAAAAGCATGATATCGATACCGCTTGCTCGAATCCGGCTCGTGCGAGCCAAACTGTGGCCGGGCAAGGCCGACGATCAGGCAGAACAGCCGAAGTAATATAGCGCGTTCGGAAGAGCCTTCGTCCAGGAGCGATGAAAAGTCGTTGCCTTCGCGAAGATTCGTGCGGCGGCGAATCGAATGACAGGCGGTCTTTTGCAAGCGCTTACCGACGAACCACAGCAACGGCGGCAGAGCCAACAATAGCAGAAACCAGGGTTGTTCGAATCGGAAGGACGTATTCACTTTGCTTCCTCCACGAAAGCCGAAGCCTGCTCAAACAAAACCTCGCTGTCCGCCGGACCAGCGGCAACCCGGGCGAATTTGATCGCATCGCAGGCAACCAAAAATTGGCGCAATATTTCCTGATGCGCGAGGTCAAAATGAGGGTTTTGTGAAGCCTCGCTCAGAAACTCGATAGTGGTTTGTCGAACGGCTCTTATGCCGAACTGTTGTTCTATAAAGCTTCTGAGAATGTCGGAAACTTCTATGCTGAAATCGTAGCCGCTATCAGTGAAAATTCTTGGTTTCACTTCTTTCAGGCGTCGCTTAGCCACTTCTCTCGGCAGAGGAGGTTGGACAGTCTTAGGTTTCGGATTGGGCCAAAGAAAATATGCAACAACCGCGAGCAGTAGCAAGGTTGCCAGAATGATCACGAGCCAGAGAGAAGGGGATCCGGCGATCGGCGGCCGAATGTCCTCAATTTCGTCCGGAGCTTTCGATGTGGCTTGTGCTAGTAAAGAACCAAATCATTGACGTCTTAGCCGCTTTTGCTCTTCGGATGAAGAATGACCGGAGCACAGGAAAATAATCCTGATCGGTGCGAAGCGAGACTGAATCAATGCTTTTCCTGCGGAACAAAGCTTCGCGTTCGATTCGTTCTTGCTCGGCGAGTTTGCTGAACTCGGATCGTACGCGCCGATCGGAAAAATCGATCTCGTAAATCGAGCTGCTCTCAGGATCTTCGACTCGCACCACGCCGATATCCGGCAAAGAATGTTCGCCCCGATCTTCGATTGGAATCGCAATCAGGTCATGGCGGCGGCTGCAGATTGTCAAAGGCTTTTCATAATTCTACGGCTTGAAAATCAGAGAGGAGAAATACAACGGCTCGTCTGGTGGTCACGCGATTCAGAAAATTCAGAGGCTGCGCCAGATCGGTTTTTCTTCCCTCCGGCTCATAGTACAGAATTTCGCGGATCAGTCGGAGGATATGAGTCCGCCCTTTTCTCGGCGCAATGTAGAGTTCCACACGATCTGTGAAAAGTATCAATCCGACTTTGTCGTTGTTTCGGATTGCGCAAAATGCCAGCAGACAAGCTACTTCTGCGGCCAGTTCCCTCTTGCTGGCGTTCACGCTGCCATAACTTCCCGACGCACTCACGTCGATCAAGAGCATGACTGTCAGTTCGCGTTCCTCGATATACTTCCGGACATAACGGTTCACCCATTCGGGCTGTCACGTTCCAGTCGATCGAGCGAACTTCGTCGCCGAAATCGTATTGACGGAACTCATGGAAATTCATTCCGCGTCCTTTAAATACGCTGTGGTACTGGCCGGCAAAAGCCGTTTCCACGAAACGGCGGGCTCGGAGTTCCAGCTTACGGATCTTTTTCAGGATCTCAGGTACAGACTGCATCGATTCACATCAAGGGACGGCAAGACCGGAAAAAATTCTCTGAATAATTATCTCGCTTGTGACTTCTTCGGCCTCGGCTTCGTAACTGATGATTACCCTGTGGCGCAAGACATCCGGACCGACGGATTTGATGTCGTGCGGGGTGACATAACCCCTTCCGTTAAGGAAGGCGTGGGCTCGAGCGGCCAGAGTAAGATTGATCGTTGCGCGTGGCGACGCCCCGTACCTGATCAAACCATCCATGCCGAGGTTGTATTCCTTCGGGCGCCGAGTCGCCCAGACAATATCAACGATGTAATCTTTCACCCGCTCGTCAATGAATATGCGATTTACGATGTCGCGTGAGCGGATAATGTCTTCCGATGATGCGACAGTTTCAACCGAGAGATCCGGCGCTGAAGTGCCCATAAGATCCAGGATCTTGCGCTCCTCTGCCTTTGACGGATAACCGATGTTGAGCTTTAACATGAACCGATCCAACTGAGCTTCCGGAAGTTGATAGGTGCCCTCCTGCTCGAGCGGATTCTGCGTAGCCAGCACCAAAAACGGATCCGAAAGAGGATAGGTCTTTTCGCTGATGGTGATGCTGCGTTCCTGCATCGCTTCGAGCAAGGCGCTCTGCACCTTCGCGGGAGCGCGATTAATTTCATCCGCCAAAATCAGATTGGAAAATATGGGTCCGAGTTTTGGTCGAAATTCACCGTCACGCGGGTTGTAGATCATCGTCCCAATGATATCCGCCGGCAACAGGTCCGGTGTGAATTGGAGACGACGAAAGTTCGTACTGATGCAGGACGCCAGCGTTTTGACTGCGAGTGTTTTCGCCAATCCGGGAACCCCTCCAAGAGAACGTGGCCGTTTGCGAGCAACCCAATGAGCAGCCGGTCGATAAGATATTTCTGGCCCACGATCACTCGGGAAATTTCATTCTGAACCGCGTGAACCCATTGGCCGTTACTGTTTACCTCCTCCGTTATCGCCTCAGTCGAGATGGTCATAATTCGATGTTACAGATCAGACATTCTACCCGTGTATCCGTTTAAATACAGGTGCTGGTCCGACAATCGCCCACTAACCTGGGAAAGCAGCCGGCACACTCCAGTTTGCCTTGCGCCATGCGAATCGCAATTTTCCTCTGAACGAGCGCCGTTGCTTCCAGCGTCCGGGAGTTGCATCGCAGCTCCTCTCCACAGCGCTTTTTCGTTGCAACCTTCGAATGTCGTACTCATGTTTCTGCCTAATCTTGTATCCAACTCCCTGGCAGAAAAAGATGCTATGGAACGCAATCACTTCGCTTTCTTTGCTGGTGATCGCCGGGATCGTTATTTTCACTTTGTATGTCACCACGCAAATTCTCGCGTTTCTTCAGCCTCTGCTCTTGCCGGTAGCCGTTGCCGGAGTGTTTGCATATTTGCTGGAGCCGTTGGTCAGCTGGCTGGCCCGGAGAAAGCTGCCTCGGCTTCTGGCTGTCGTGATCGTGTTCGGAGCGTTTTTACTGGGTGCTGTACTGTTGGTCGTTGGAGTCGTTCCCTCGATCTACACTGAAAGCGTGAAATTTTCCTCCGCCCTTCCCGGCTATCTGGAACGAGGATGGGGTGCGCTCGACGGTTTTCTCGAACAAAACTTGGAGAAACTTCCTCAACTTGGCGGCAAGCCGTCTCCCACACCGGAACCGGTACCGCAGCCAGCCCAGCCGGATTCATCAGGCGCCAGAACCCCAATGTCGGCCTCGCGCGCTATCAAAACAACCCTTACGTACAACAATCGTTGCAATATCTGAAGGATCAGCTCCCATCATTGGTTCAGCGTTCCTGGGCATTCATCCAGACGAGTTTGACCGGCGTTTTTGGCGTGTTCGGTTTCATGTTTGGCCTGCTGATCGTCCCTATTTATCTGTTTTTCTTTTTGAAAGAGAGCCCGCGGATTGCGGAATCCTGGAGCAACTACTTACCGCTTCGTCGCTCCGAATTTAAGGATGAGGTGGTTTCCGTTTTAACGGAGATCAATGGTTATCTGATCAATTTTTTCCGTGGCCAAGTGGTCGTGGCCCTCATAAACGGCGTCTTGTTGGCGATTGGATTGTCGATTCTGGGTTTGCAGTTCGGCTTCCTGATCGGACTCGGGTTCGCCTTTTTCGGAATCATGCCCTATGCCGGGTACATCATTTGTTACATCCCGGCGGTCCTGATTGCCTTCGCGCAATTCAACGACTGGGTACATCCGTTGTGGGTGACGATTATCTTCTTTTTGATCGTCGCTCAGATCGATGGATTGGTGACAACCCCCCGCATCGTCGGAAACTCGGTTGGTCTCCACCCAATGACGGTCATCATTTCTGTCTTCCTGTGGACGCTCGTCTTGGGGGGCTTGCTTGGAGCAGTCCTGGCGATTCCGTTAACTGCGACGCTCAAAGTGCTCCTCCATCGATACGTGTGGGATCGCCAAAGGAATATTTTCTTTCAGGACGATATTTCAACGAAGGACGAGATCGAGATCGCGACCTAAGCGGAAGCGCTCCTGCGCTGGTAGATGCGCTCCCGCGCGTCCGGCGTTGCACGTCCATGAAACGTGAAATAAGCGCACAAAAAGGCGGGAATATCATAAGTAAGGGCTGGAAGGGCTTCCAGACGTGCAGGGCCGGACGCGCAGGAGCGCATCCATGCTGCGCGCGGACCACGTCGCAACGCGCGAAGCGCTTCCCCAAGTTACCTATCCCATGTGCGCGATGATGTTGTCCCCGAACTCCGAGCATTTGATTTCGGTTGCCCCATCCATCAAGCGCGCAAAATCGTAGGTGACTTTCTTACTCGCGATAGCGCCGTTAATGCCCTTGATCACCAGGTCCGCGGCTTCGGTCCAACCAAGGTGCCTCAACATCATTTCTCCGGACAGTACAACCGAGCCCGGATTGACCTTGTCGAGATTTGCATATTTCGGCGCCGTGCCATGTGTCGCCTCAAAGATGGCATGGCCGGTATGGTAATTGATGTTACCGCCGGGTGCAATGCCAATGCCTCCGACCTGAGCGGCCAAGGCGTCGGAAAGATAATCGCCGTTCAAATTCAGCGTTGCGATTACGTCGAAATCTTCTGGCCGAGTCAGAACCTGTTGCAGAGTAATGTCGGCAATAGCGTCCTTGACGAGGATCTTGCCCGCCGGCCAAGGCCGCTTTCATCTCCTCGTTTGCGCTTTTTTCACCTTGCTCTTTCTTCGTCCGCTCCCACTTTGCCCAGGAATATGTCTCGTTGCCAAAAAGGGTGTCGGCGAGATCGTAACCCCAATCCCTAAAGCTTCCTTCGGTGAACTTCATGATGTTGCCCTTGTGCACGAAGGTCACAGATTTTCTCTTGTTGGCGATCGCGTATCGGATCGCAGCAGCGACAAGCCGGTTGGATCCGAGATGGCTCACCGCCTTGATCCCGATTCCAACTTCAATTTGCGGAGTTCCGAGCGCCGGCTTCGCCGGCCAAAAATGCTTTCGCGGCGTTCTCCGTCCCGAAACGGATCTTGGCAAATTCTTTAGGAAACTCTTGTTCGAAGAATTTCAAGAAACGCTGCGAATCCGGAGTTCCAGCGCGAAATTCGATCCCGGCGTAAATGTCCTCCGTGTTTTCGCGGAAAATCACCATGTCGACTTTTTCCGGATTGCGGACTGGCGATGGTACACCCTGGAAATACTGAACCGGTCGCAGACAAACGTACAAGTCCAGGAGTTGTCGCAGGGCGACATTCAGAGACCGAATTCCGCCACCGATCGGTGTCGTTAACGGGCCTTTGATCCCTACCAGATACTCTTTGAAAGCGGTGACAGTGTCCTCCGGTAACCACTCATCGAAACGGTTCTTTGCCGTCTCGCCCGCGTAAACTTCAAACCAGGCAATTTTCCTCGAGCCCTTATAGGCCTTTTCGACCGCCCCGTTGAACACACGTTCGCTAGCCGCCCAGATATCCGGCCCGGTGCCATCTCCACGGATGAAAGGGATGATCGGATTGTCCGGACACTGGATTTTGCCTTGTGCGTCGTGATTTTGTCTCCGGCAGGCGGCTGAACATTTTGGTATGCCATAGTGCTGGGCTCAGAAAGCGGAGTTTAGAAATTGGAAATTAACGTGAACAGCCATTCGTCACCTAAAAAGAGTACATCGCGCAAATGGCGTTTTGGGATTTGCGTTTTGAGCGAACCGATGGGTGAGGCGAGGTAAAAGCTCGACATGCCAGCCGCAAACCCCAAAAATCAGAACCCGAAAATCGAAACTAAGAATCAAGCTCTAAGTCAAAATTGAAGCCGGCGCGAGCGAGTTGCAAACCAGAGGCGCTATGCTTAAATCATCGGCGAGGGAAAATTAACTCTGTTAACCTTTTAGATCGTCTATGTATACGACCGGGCAACGCTCGACCGAGCAACGCTCTGATTCCGAACTGCAGGCCGCTGCGGAAGAACTTGCCGAAATCGTGATGCGAATGCAGCGAAAATTCCTTCTACAGCCTGTCAGAGGAACTCAGGCACGGAAGTGTTTCATTTCCGCAATATTTTTTGCTCGGCTATCTCGAAAAACAGGAAGTAATAACGATGTCCGGTATCGCTTCGAAAATGGGTCACACCACCGCTGCGGCTACCGGTTTGGTCGATCGGCTCGAAAAGCTTGGATATGTTCAGCGTTCACATGCACTGGATGATCGCCGCAAAGTCATGGTAAGAATCACCCAAAAAGGGATCTGGGCTCGTTGCTGAAATCCGTCGTGACATGGTGGACAAGATAATGAAGCTTTTGCGTGAACATCTCACTGCCGAGGAAGGGAGAGCCTGGCTTCAGATCTATCGCAAGATCGCAGATTATTCCGATAAATTACCTAAAAAATAATGAGACTTCCGCTGTTAGCCTTAGCCTTCGCAGGGATGTCCTGCACATCAATCGCGGCGGCGAATCTAATCGTCGGGTTCACGCGGTCATCCGCTAACGATCAATGAAGCTGTTGAACTCGCGCTCAAGCAGAATCCCTCCATCCTTGAGCAAATCCAGCAACTCAAGGTCCAGAGGGGTCTTGTTTTCCAGGCGCAATCCAGGCTGTTGCCGCAGTTGGCCATGGCTTCCAATTATTCGCAGAACAGTAATGCGCTTTCAGCCCGTCGGTTTCTTCCGCTCATCCGAATTTTGACCTCCTAGCTGTCCCCAATGGGCAGCCAGTGGTCGTCAACTCGTTTGGGAACCAGACACACGCAAACAATGCCATTCCTATTCCTGTTACCGGACTAGGGGCTGGTTCCGGTCTCAGGCTCACAGAATCAGACCTGGCAGGTCACCTTGACCGTGTCGCAGCTGGTCTATGACGGTGGCGCTACGATTGCTTCGCGCCGAGCGGCGCGGATCAACGAAGACCAAGCTTATTACACGCTTCGTGACACGATTGACACGGTTGTCCAGACCGTTCGTACCCAATTCTATCAGATCCTGCTCAATAAGGCTTTGGTGCAGGTTCAGGAAGAGTCGGTGAACCTCCTGCAAAGCCAACTGGAAGACCAGAAAAGCCGCTACGAGGCGGGAACCGTCCCCCAATTTAACGTTCTCCAAGCCGAGGGTACACTCGAGAACCAAATTCCACAGCTGATCGCCGCCAGGAACAACTACTTCATCGCTCAAGTGACACTTGCGCGCACGCTCGGTATTCCTGCGACTCGCCAGTACACGACCGAGAATCCGTTGCCAATCCTTGGGGAGCTTAATTATCAGCCGATCAAGTACGATCTCGGCTCTGCACTGATTGCCGCTCGCGCCAACCGCCCGTTTCTCAAGGCTCAGCGCTCCTCTATTCTCGCCAACGTCGAGAACATAACTGTTCAAGCATCCGGATACAAACCGACGATTACTGCGAATGTCGGTTGGGAGCAAAAGAACAATCCGATAACAAATGATCTGAGCAATACATTGCAGGGCTGGTTCTTGGGATTTCAAGGCTCGTGGAATGTTTTCGACGGTTTGTTGACTTATGGGAAAATGAAACAGGCGCGAGCACAATTGGAACAGTCGAAGGTCACATACGATGATTCGGTCCGGCAGGTCGAACTGGAAGTTGCCACCTCGGTCAGCAACCTGCGCCAAGCTGCCCTCACCGTCGATAGCGCCCAGACGGGTGTGAACGTCAACCTTGAGGCTCTTCGTCTGGCCGATGAGCGGCTCGCCGCCGGCACCGGCACTCAGCTTGACGTTTTGAACGCTCAGCAGCAGCTCACCACGGCTCGATCCAACCTGGTGTCGGCTAGAGTTTTCTTACATATCGGCGGTTGCTTCATACCAGCAGGCGACCGCGACCGAGACGAAATACAACGATATTTTTGATGATGGGCCAGGCGCGTCCGTCGACTTTAACCGCGGGCGAGGCTGCGAAAGCTGCGCGAGCCAGATATAACTCGCCGCTCGACCCGGAATATGCCCGCGACCCAGAAGGCAAAACGCATATCTCTGAATCCGCCGGAGGGGAAAGTGGAAACAACGAATGACTAGTGCATGATAACCCTCCTGTCGAACGTTTTCCCGCCCTCGATGCGCTGGAAGAAGTTTTGCATGGATTTATTCTCAGAGTGCCGGACCTCGATGTTCGAACCGATCGCGAAACCGCCCTGCGGAGACTGGACGGATTTCACGAAATGGCGCTACGGAGCTTTGGCGCGCGCCAACTTCGTCTCGCCGAGCAAATCCATAGCAACTCAGTCGCGGTTGTCTCTGTTGATTCTCCGCCAAGAGCGCAGGAGTCGATGCTTTGATCACTTGTGATCCAGAGGTCTCGCTTGGAATCTATGTCGCTGATTGTTGTGCCGTTTTCCTTGTCGAGCCGGAACAGCGAGTCATCGGGCTCGTTCATTCAGGTAAGAAAGGGCACCGCGCTAAATATCGCGGGAGCTGCCGTGCGAAAGATGTCAACGGAGTTTGGGAGCGACCCTCGCCAGCATTGTAGCCCAGCTTAGTCCCGTGCATCCGGCCGCCTCATTATGAAGTCGATTTTGCTGGCGAGATCGTTCAGCAGCTGAAACAATGCCGGCGTAAAACAGGTATTCGATTCCGGTGAGAATACCGCAGCGGATTTGAAGAAATTTTATTCGTACCGGATGGAGAAGGGTCGGACCGGCCGCATGCTCGCGTTGTTGGCATTGAAGCAGGCGGTGTCGGCGTGTCGGCGTGTCGGCGTTTCGCCGTAGAGCTTTTTTGTGTGTACGAATTTACTCGTTCCCGCGCGGAAATTCGACGTTGAGACGACTGAAATGATGGATCGTCCGCAACGCGTATCAGCGGAGTTGCTGGTTGACCTGGAGAATCTGCAACAGCTCAATCGATACTTCGGGAGCTATCGACTGCTTGGGTATTTTCTCCGTCGCTGGTTTCGACCGGGCAGTTCCATAACCGCGATCGATTTGTGTACCGGATTCGGCGATATTCCCCGCTTCATGATCGATTGGTGCCGCGCCAATGATGTCAGCGCGCGAATCACCGCAGTCGATTTTCAGCCGGCCACTCTCGAATTGGCGATGGAGCGTTCACATTCGTATCCCGAGATAAGCTTTGCTGTCTCGGACGTATTCAAGTTCGCGCCTGCAAGTCCGGTTGATTTCGTTTTCTGTTCGCTGGCGCTGCATCATTTTGCGGATGATGCGGCGATCCGGCTTCTGCGGCAGGCACGATCCATGGCCCGGAGTGGAGTCCTGTTCGCTGATTTGGAACGAAGTGATTTCGGGATCGCCGGCATCTATCTCTTGACCTCCTGCGTCTATCGGGAGCCGATGACGCGCTTTGATGCTCGCCTTTCATTCCGTCGCGCGTTTTCGTTTTCTGAAATGCGTCGGCTGGCGTCGGCAGCCGATTGGCATCCATCCGGTCATCGCCGTTTTCCGGTCTGTCGGCAGGCAATCTGGCTGGAGAGTTGAACCCAGAGCAAATACCGGCGAGAATGCGAACACAATGAGATCTTTTGCGGTATTGCTTGCTGATCCTATCTTTGCTCTCCGCGCAGTTTGTCCATGCCCAAGAAACCAAGATCGACGTGGATCGCTTTCATTTGGAAGCGATTCAAGGCGCAGAAGCCCATGCAACCGTCAATAACGAGGGGCCTGATGGCCAGCCGGCGGTGACGGCTGTCGGTCTCCAAAACAGGATGGAGTTCTGGAGTGTCGAGTTGCGGGCTCCCGATCTCAACTTCGAGCCGGGGAAAACGTACGAAATCAAATTTCAGGCGAAAAGTGTGCCGTCTCAATTCATCTATGTCGTTCCTGAAAAAATGGACGGGAATCAGGCGTCCGTCGCGGAGGGCACAACCCTGCAGATTTCCGATCAATGGACAGATTGCACATGTGGTTTTCCACACGACCGATACGGCAAATCCAGGAAGTTTAACGCTCTCCAGCCTGTCCGCGAATCCGGCTTCTTACTCGTTCAGCAATTTTCGTGTGAACGAAAAGTAGCCGGGGGCAGAGGGAGTAATTTACCTCAAAGACACAGAAAGCACGGAGGTTCAAAAATACCGGACTAAAATGAAAACTGTGTGTTCCACGCTTTAGGATCTAGGATTTTCATTGCCTCCGTCCTCCCTGTGTCTTTCATCTCTGTGCCCTCCTGAGCCGGATTCGAGGTGCATTCTGGATAGCTCACAGCGATTGATTTTTCCGCGTTGATTGAAGGGGAGCTCGGCCACCATCTGGAACTCTCGAGGGACCTGCCAGCTGCTGAGTCCGTCACGACAATGGCTTTCCAGCAACTGCCGGGAAACCGCGTTTGAAGCAACGACATAAGCGACCAATTCTTCATTGCGAGTCGCTGACGGAATCCCAAAGACGATGGCATCGATCACACCCGGCAGTTTACGAAGATGTTCTTCGATGACGGCTGGGTGAACCTTCTTTCCTGCAATGTTGACGAAATCTGAAACCCGGCCGATCAGCCGCAATCCAAGATTTGACCATTCGATGATGTCTCCGGGAACGAATTGCGATCCCGTCAAGCACGTTGATGTCTGAACGAGGAAAATAGCCGTCAGCGACGTTCGGGCCGCGAACGGCGATGCGATCGTCGTCGATTTTGATCACCTCCACTCCGTTCACCGGAGTGCCGACAAAGCCGCTGGGCCTCTCGGGGTCCTCGCTGCGATCGTAGGCGATGCCGCCGCACTCCGAGGACCCATAAAAGCTGTGGATCTTAAGTCCGAACCTGCGGTGAAATTGCCGAGAAATCTCGGACGCTAACGGTGCGCCTGCCGAAATGCAGAGACGAATGTGACAGAGCTGCTGACGTCTGATAGGGAGCTAAGCGCTTGAAATAGCGCCGGCGTTCCAGGAAAGACTGTAGCTCGACAGTTCTGCAGATGGTTGTAGACGGCTCGCGGCATTCGATCGGTGGAACAAACCAGGGCGGTTCCCTGATAGAGGAGGGGAGCGATCAGATTACTGAACCCGTACGAATGGGAAAATGGGATGACTCCGAAATTCACGTCATTCGGACGAATGCCCATCGTTTCACAAATATTTCGGCAGTCGGCGAGGAGTTGTGATTCGCGGAATCGCACGGCTCTCGGCGCGCCGGTTGTGCCCGAAGTAATCTTGAGGAGATCGGGTTTATGGCCTTCCCAACGAATGGGCGGACAGTCCAACGTCTGGATTCCTGCCACCTGAACTAATCCTTGTGCCTGGGTAAACTGA